>NZ_PNQZ01000095.1 GCF_003994335.1 Asaia sp. W19 | reverse complement strand
AAGGACGTTCTGCTGCTCGACGTGACCCCGCTCTCGCTGGGCATCGAGACGCTGGGCGGTGTCTTCACCCGTCTGATCGATCGCAACACGACGATCCCGACCAAGAAGAGCCAGACCTTCTCGACGGCAGAAGACAACCAGAACGCCGTGACCATCAAGGTCTATCAGGGCGAGCGCGAAATGGCGGCAGACAACAAGCTGCTCGGTAATTTCGACCTCACCGGGATTGCCCCGGCCCCGCGTGGCGTGCCGCAGATCGAAGTCACCTTCGACATCGACGCCAACGGCATCGTCAATGTGTCGGCCAAGGACAAGGCGACCAACAAGGAACAGCAGATCAAGATCCAGGCTTCTGGTGGTCTGAACGATGCCGATATCGACCGCATGGTCAAGGAAGCCGAGGCCAATGCCACGGCAGACAAGGCCAAGCGCGAACTGGTCGAGCAGCGCAACAACGCCGAGGCCCTGATCCATCAGACCGAGAAGTCGCTGACGGAAGCTGGTGACAAGGTACCTGCTGCAGACAAGGCTGAAGCCGAGTCCGCTGTGGCTGCCGTGCGCGAGGCCATGAACGGCACGGACGTCGAGGCGCTGAAATCCGCTACCGAGCGTCTGACGCAGTCGGCCATGAAGATCGGTCAGGCTGTCTACGCCGCCGGTCAGGCAGAAGAGGGCGCCGCTGGTGGCGAGGCTCATGCTGCCAAGGATGAAAACGTCGTCGATGCCGATTTCGAGGACGTGGACGACAACAAGAAGCACTGATCACCCGGATGGGAGGGGTAGCCACCTCTCCCTGAAGGCTTGTTTCTCGCAGCGCCCGTCCTTCCCTCGGGAGGGCGGGCGTTTCGGCATTCGGATTGCGTTTTGTATGATCTGGATAGCCTGCCCCCGTCTAGATCGCCCCTCTGCCTTGCAGAGCCCTGATCCGCTGCCTCTCGACACCAGGATGGACTCCCATGGCCACCAAGATCGATTTCTACGCCGTTCTCGAAGTCTCCCGCACGGCCTCCGCCGATGAGCTGAAAAAAGCCTACCGCAAGCAGGCCATGCGCTTTCATCCCGATCGTAATCCGGGCGATGAAACAGCCGAGCACAAGTTCAAGGAAATCAACGAAGCCTATGATGTTCTGAAAGACGAACAGAAACGCGCTGCCTATGACCGCTTCGGTCATGCCGCCTTCGAAAACGGGGGCATGGGCGGTATGGGCGGCGGCTTCGGTGGCTTTGGCGGCGGAGGTCTCGACGATATCTTCGAGATGTTCGGCGACATGATGGGCGGTCGTCGCGGCGGGGGCGGTCGCCGTCGAACGGGCAACGACATTCAGGTTCAGGTCGAGATCTCGCTGAGCGAAGCCTATGCCGGAGTCAAGAAGCCGGTCGAAATCCGCACGCGCGTGACCTGCGAGAGCTGTCATGGCACGGGTTCGGCCGACAGCAATCCTTCCGACGCCACCTGCCCCACCTGTCACGGCGCAGGCGCTGTGCGGGCCCAGCAGGGCTTTTTTCTGGTCGAGCGTCCCTGCCCCACCTGCAAGGGCTCGGGCAAGGTGGTGCGAAACCCCTGCCAGAGCTGCAAGGGCGCTGGCACGACAGAGCAGACGCGCTCGCTCGATATCGCCATTCCGGCCGGTGTCGAGGACGGCACGCGCATCCGTCTGACAGGTGAAGGCGAGGCTGGTGGCAGTGGCGTACAGCCAGGCGATCTCTACGTGCATGTTGCGGTGGGCGGCAGCGACATCTTCCAGCGTGACGGGGCCAATATCTATTGCCGCGTGCCGCTGCGCATGACGCAGGCTGCGCTCGGCACCGAGATTGAGGTTCCTGTTATCGATGGCAGCCGCGCCAAGGTGAAGATCCCTGCCGGGACGCAATCGGGCGAGAACTTCCGACTGCGCGGCAAGGGCTTCTCGGTTCTGCGCTCGAGCGCGCGCGGTGACATGTATATTCAGGTCGCCGTCGAAACCCCGCATCATCTGAGCCCACGCCAGCGCGAATTGCTGGAAGAGTTCGAGGCGGAGGCGGGCGAGACACAGGATCAGGAAAAGGCCAATCCGGAACATACCGGCTTCTTCGCCAAGGTCCGGGACTTCTTCGAAGGAAAGTAACACCCATGCGTATCGGCATCGCGGGCATAACGGGCCGTCTGGGCGCACTCTGCGCCGAGGAAGTCGTGGCTTCCCGCCTCGATCTCGAGATCGGAAGAGCACA
>NZ_PNQZ01000094.1 GCF_003994335.1 Asaia sp. W19 | reverse complement strand
SGTATAATCAGGTTTGGAACCCCTCAACTGCGACTGGCTGGGGCCTCGACGTGTGGGGCCGCATTGTCGGTGTCGGGCGCGTCTTGCAGGTTACAGAGAGCGGGTATATCGGCTTCGATGAAGCGGCTGCCAACGGCACATCGACAGCGATCCGCGAATTCAACGCAGGCATTTGGTACAGCGGCCAGACGACGACCACGAATGTCGCGCTCACGGATGATGCCTATCGCAAGCTGATCTTCGCCAAGGCAGCCGCGAATATCACCGACTGCTCGATCACGTCGCTGAACAACATCCTCATGACGCTCTTCGGTGATTCCGGGCGCTGTTACGTCATCGACGGTCAGAACATGACGATGACTTATCGCTTCGACTTCGTGCCGACACCGGTGCAGTTGTCGATCATCTATCGTTCCGGGGTTCTGCCCCAGCCTTCGGGCGTGAACGTCTCCTACTCCTTCGAGGAATGACGGCAGCAGCCGGGCAGGAAACCAATGAAGAAAACCGACTTCTCACCGCAGTTCCCCACTGTCTGGGGGGCCGGGGCCGATAGCACGCACCTGCAGTATCCAATCCCCGGTACTTCCAACGCGCTTGGCCGGGCTTCCCTTAACCTTGGCTTCCCTCCGGCAACGTTCGTGGCGCCTGAAGCCGGGGGGTCATTCATGTTCGGAGAGGACATGAACGGCGCGCTCCGGATGCTTGCGACGGCCGCGCAGAACTACGAAAGCGGCGTGTTTCCGCCCTTTTCGGCCGCCTTTGCKCAGGCAGTCG
>NZ_PNQZ01000093.1 GCF_003994335.1 Asaia sp. W19 | reverse complement strand
AGAGCTTCACGCCCTATATGGAATGGCCTACGTAGCGAGCCCTGTCCTTGGCAGGCCCGATGTTGCGGCAGCAGGCGCATTGCAGATACTTGCGGCTGGCGGCGCAGTCCATCTGGACAGGCTTGCACCCGTATTTGCGGTTCTGGGCAGGCGTGTCTGGCCAATGGGGGAAGATCCCTCCGGAGCTTACGCGGCCAAGATCGCCTGCAATATGATGATTACCATGGCCATCCAGGCAATGGCCGAGGCTGTCGTGCTGACCGAGGCCAGCGGTGTCTCGCGTGAGGCATTTTTCGACCTGATTCTCAACACGTTGTTCGGCAGCAGATCCTATCAGGTCTATTCCGGGAATATTGCGAAACGGGTCTATGAACCCGGCTTCCGGGCCAGCCTTGGCCTGAAGGATCTGAGATTAGCGACAGAGGCAGGCGCCGCAGCAGGGCATGAACTGCCAATGCTGGCAGCGGTCTTCAAACGGATGAGAGAAGCTATCGCCGCCGGACATGGAGAAAAGGACTGGTCCATCATCGCGGCTCAGACGCTTGGAGAAGCGAAGGAGAATCATTGAGGCGCTTCCGCCCCATGGAACAGGCATGGGCGGGGGTCAGGCGTAAGGGGCGCGATCCCAGGAGGATCGACGTTGCACGGACCAAGTGAATGAGAGGATGACGGACAGATTGTCCGCCAGAGAGGAATCTTCCCTGCCCGCCTCCTGAGTAAGCCGGGTTATCGTCCGCCCATGAATGGATCCATATCCTGCAGCGACAAAGATCGTGGTCGGGTTGATCATGGGGCGCTGCCCCATTCCCTGCCAAAGGGCCGTCGCCCTTTGGAAACCCTCAACGAAATCTCAGGATTTGAGGAGAGAGGAGACGACCTGCTCCAGAAGGGCCTGCTCGGCCTCTCCGAACCTGGCGGGTTCGGGACTGTCGATATCCAGCACACCCAGCAAAACGTCGTCCTTGATCAGAGGCAGAACGATTTCCGACGCCGACGCCGCATCGCAGGCAATATGCCCGGGGAAGCTATGTACGTCATCGATCCGCTGGATACGCTTCTCGGCTGCAGCCGTACCACACACCCCACGCCCCAATGCAATGCGCGTGCAGGCCACACGCCCCTGAAACGGGCCGAGCACGAGTTCACCCTCTTTCATAAGGTAGAACCCGGCCCAGTTGATACGCGGTAGAGCCTCGAAAAGAACGGCAGCGATATTGGCCATATTGGCAATGAGATCGCTCTCTGCGGCCACGAGCCCCTCGACTGAGGAAAGAATATCGGCCTGGGTCAGTTTCAGGTCAGGGGCGCTCATTGCACGGTCACTTTCTGGTCTTGAGATTTAAGGGCGGGCCTCCCAGATCCGGCACCGTGACCGCAACCTGTCATACCGTCTTGAAGACGATATACCCCGCGACGACAAAGATAAGGGCTGCAAAGACCAGCTTCAATGTTGCGCCCGATCCCTGCCCCATCGCGCGCGCCAGCCTCGTGCCGATCACGCATCCGGCTACGCCGCCAAGAATGAACCATAATGCCAGTGACCAGTCGACCAGACCCGATAGGGCATAGCTTGCCGCTGTCGTGACCCCGAAGGCCGCGACGGCAACAAGAGACGTCCCGACCGCATTCAGCACCGGCATATGGGTAGCCGCCATCAGGGCCGGTACGATCAGAAATCCGCCCCCAATGCCAAAAAACCCGGACAACCCGCCGGTGCACAGGCCGAACAGCCCGACCTTCCAGACATTATCCCGGTTGCAGGCTGCCCCGGGTATGCCCTGATCATGACGTCCACGGATCATGGCGATGCCAACAAGAACCATCAGAGCCGCAAAGAGGAGCAAAAGGCGCTGACCATCCATCGCCTTGCCCAGATGCGCCCCCAGGGCCGCGCCAATCATTCCGGCGGGCGCAAAAAATCCGGCGCACCGCCATTTGACAGTGTGCTCTCGCGCATGGGTCACGAGCCCCGCCAGTGCATTGATGGCAACGGCGAAGGCACTCGTGCCGATGGCGACATGGGGGTTGCGTACCCCCACCAGATAGATGAGCAACGGGACCGCGAGAATCGACCCGCCGCCGCCGATAAGCCCGAGAACGAGCCCGACCAGACTGCCTGAGGCCAGAGCGGGCACAATCGGGGCCGACAGGACGCCGCCTGACAGAATCAGGTCAGGCGTGAGAGAGGACGCGACCATGAGAGAGGCTCAGCCCTCGCTCTTCTTTCCCGGGCGCACGAGAAACTCACGCCCCTTGAGCATGAACTCCCAGTACAGGAGAGGCATGATCTTTTCCTTGAGGAACCACGCCAGACGGGTTGGTTTCTTGCCGTCCAGAATCCAGCTCGGCAGGGTCGGAAGCAGCTTTCCGCCATAGCCGAATTCGGCGAGCACGATCTTGCCACGCTCGACCGTCAGCGGGCAGCCGCCATAACCGTCATAAGCCGCCTCCAGCTTGCGCCCTGAAAGCTGCGCAATCAGATTTTCAACCACCACTGGGGCCTGCTTGCGCGCGGCCGCTGCCGTCTTGGCATTGCTCGTTCCGGCCACGTCGCCCACGGCGAAGACATTCGCAAATTGCGTATGCTGCATCGTATCGGGATGCACCGACACGAAGCCGTCCTGACCAGCAAGAGGTGATGTGCGAATGACATCCGGCGCCGTCTGAGGTGGCACGACGTGCAGCATGTCAAAAGCACGCTCGACTCGCTCCGTGCCTGTCTCGGTCACGCGCTCGAACGTTGCGATCTTCTTCTCGCCATCCACAGCCACGAGGCGAGATTTGAGATGCAGATCGATACCATAGCCCTTGATGTAATCCATGAGCGCCGGCACGAAATCGGCAACGCCGAAAAGACTTGGCGTAGCCGTATCAAAACCCACCTGAACACGACCCAGCACACCGCGTCGACGCCAGGCATCGCAGGAGAGATACATCGCCTTCTGCGGTGCGCCCGCACATTTGATGGGCATGGGCGGCTGGGTAAACAGAGCGGTCCCCTCTTCCAGCTTATTCACCAGCTCCCAGGTATAGGGAGCCAGATCATAGCGGTAATTCGAGGTGACGCCGTTCTTGCCCAGCGTCTCGGTCAGGCCCGGAATGGCCGCCCAATCGAGCTTGAGGCCGGTTGCGACCACCAGTGCCTCGTAATGCACCACGCTGCCGTCGCCCAGCGCGACCTGATTCTGATCCGGCTGGAAGCCCGTCACTGCCTGACGGATCCAGTTGGCACGCGCAGGAATAAGCCCGACTTCCGAACGCCTCGTCTGACCCGCCTGAAACACGCCGCCCCCCACAAGGGTCCAGCCAGGCTGATAATAATGCTCGGTCGAAGGCTCGATGACGGCCACCAGCAATTCCGGCCTGCGTCGCAACAGGCTGGCCGCGCAGGCCAGACCACCCGCGCCGCCGCCCACCACCACCACATCGTAGTGCTGGGATTTCGGAGCGGTCTCTTCCGGCTGGGTGGAGGCCAGTTCGAACAGATCCGACGCGCGACGGCCCGAGCGGCAATAAGCCAGAACCTTTCCCGTATGATCCGGCCCGATCATTTCCGACAGGGTGCGCCGCATGACCGACACGCTATGGGCATCGGGTGTCGCGCCCATACGCACGGGAATATAGGCAAAGGCGAGCCCGCATTTCTCGGCGGCCACACCCAGATCGGCCACGCCTGGCTGATCCTTTTCCTCGCCATCCGGACGAGTCGAGATGATACCGGTGAAGCCCTGCTCCTTGAGCGCGGGCAGATCTTCCGCCCGGATCTGGGGCGAGACGGCGAAATGGGCCGTCAGGAAGCGAAGGGACATGAGCGTACCTTTCTGTCGTCAGACTAGCATCGAACCGGCGCACGGCTCTCGACCGCTTGCGGGCTGGTTGCGCGCCGGAGGCCTGATGAGCCCACCGGTCGCGGTCCCTGGAGGTCAGAGCGTGTCGAGGGGTATCTTGATATAGCGTGTGCCGTTTTCTTCCGGTTCCGGCAGACGCCCGCCACGCATATTGATCTGGACTGATGGCATGATGAGGTTGGGCAGTGACAATGTCGCATCACGTTTCGTGCGCATGGTCACAAACTCATCCTCACTGACACCGTCATGCACATGGAGGTTGTGATCACGCTGAGCGCCGATTGTCGTCTCCCACGCATAGTGATCGCGCCCCGGCGCCTTGTAGTCATGACACAGAAAAAGCCGCGTCTCGCGTGGCAGGGAAAGAAGACGCCGTATGGACTGGTAGAGCTGTCGGGCATCCCCGCCCGGAAAATCAGCCCGCGCCGTCCCGAAATCGGGCATGAACAACGTATCGCCGATGAAAGCGGCATCCCCGATCACGAAAGCCATATCGGCCGGGGTGTGTCCCGGAACATGCAAGGCGATGGCCTGAATCGTGCCGATGTGAAAGACATCGCCATCCTTGAACAGATGATCGAACTGGGACCCGTCGCGCGCAAAGCGCGTCCCCGCATTGAAGATCTTGCCGAAGACCTCCTGCACATGGGTGATCTCGGCCCCTATGGCGAGCTTGCCGCCGAGATGTTCCTGCAACCATGGTGCCGCGGAAAGATGGTCCGCATGGGCGTGGGTTTCCAGCTGCCACACCACGGTAAGATTTTCGCTTTTTATGTAATCCAGGATGGCCTGCGCGCTGGTCGCGTTGGTCCGCCCCGAAGCGGGGTCGTAATCCAGCACGCTGTCGATGATCGCTGCCTCACGCGTGGCAGGATCATGAACCACATGCGATGCCGTAAACGTCGTCTCATCGAAGAAACTGCGTATGACAGGCAGAGGCGCCCGACCCGCATATGTGGCGTCAATCAGGGCAGTGGCCTTCGCTACCGGAGAGTCGACCATGTTGCTCACTCCATGACTTTCATATTTCTCGAATGTGTTATTTCTCATTCTGTGTAATTGTGATAGAGCCCCGCGTCAAGAATGACATGCTAGACGGGAAGATCGTTCATGAATGATCCAGAAGGGATGCCTCCGCTCCGCCTCGGGATGATGGCACCGAATTTTCGTGCCAGAACCACACGTGGAGAACTGACGCTGAGCACGCTTCGCGGGCACTGGATCGTACTCTTCTCTCATCCAGCGGATTTCACCCCGGTATGCACCAGCGAATTCATCGCTTTCGCGAAGGCGCAATCCCGGTTCGATGCGCTGGATTGCAAACTGCTCGGCCTGTCCGTGGACAGCCTGCCTTCGCATTTCGGCTGGATCGAGGCGATCAGACGTGACCTTGGGGTCGAAATCGGCTTCCCGATCATCGAAGATCCCTCGATGGCCATCGCGCGCGCCTACGGCATGCTCGATGCGCATGCGCAGGACAGCAGCACCGTGCGTTCTACATTCATCATCGCCCCCGATGGCACGATCCAGTCGATCCTGACCTATCCCCTCAGCGTCGGTCGGTCCGTGGCAGAAATCCTGCGTACGGTGCAGGCGCTGCAACGTGCCATGCAAGGCGACGCCCTCACACCGGAAGGGTGGCAACCGGGGGGAAAGCTGTTCCACCCTCCCGCTCAGACGCTGGAGGGGCTATGCGCTTCCCCGGGGGGCGTCTGGTATCACGACCTCGAAGAAGACAGCGCCCCATGAGCCGCTCAGATCGTTCCCAGCAGGACACGCTGATCGAGAGATTGCGTCTCTATGGTCAGCCACAACGCCTTGCCATCCTGTCCCTTCTGGCCCGCGATGCCTGCAGCGTGTCGGCCATCGAGCGCGAGACCGGTATCGGACAGCCCGCCTTGTCTCAGCAACTCGGGGAATTGCGACGGGCAGGCATCATCGCCTCGACCCGCATAGCGCGTGAAGTCATCTATGATTTTGCATCCAGCGCGGAGCGTGCACGGGCCATCATCATCCTCACCCTGCTCGATCCGGCCCTGCCGCAAAACGTCAATCCCGCAGCAATCCGTTTTCCCGCACGTGGCGGGGCACATTTTGCGGCGATCCTGCCTGACTGAGAGCAACGAAATCTTGCCCAGGCCGGATGCGCGCCAGCGCCTTTACTGCGTGAAGACGAATGCATCAGCCAGTGGGGCAGGAGCGGTTCTTCATATCGACATTGCATCAAGTTAATACAACGTTCCCGCCTGCCCCCTGCCCGTTGCGCTGCACCCATGCCATGGTCGCCCGTCTTCCCACCCCAGTGAAACGGATTCCATGACACGCGATCCTGCCATGCGCACCCGCTCCGCCTGGGCCATCGCGCTCGCCAGCCTTCTGGCCAGTTGCTCGACGGCGCCCACCGCACCGCTCAAGGCCTCTTCCCTCCCCGATGCGCGGCTTTCACTGGCCGCACCTCCCGCCTCAGCAGCCTCTCAGGCCAATGATGACCGGATCTTCGCCGTCACGCGCGCCCTCAAGGACACGCCGCGCTGGAAACTTGCGCAGAGCGATGCCGATTTGCGCCCAGAGCCTTTCCTGCGCGGCTTCTCCTGCGCGGCGGGCTTCCTGATCGATCTGGACAAAGCCCCGCATCTCGAGCAGATCCTCACCCTGATGGCCAGGGCCGAAACGGGCCGCACGTCAGAAGAGAAGCACTACTGGAAGCGCCAGCGCCCCTTCATCGGCAATGACCTGCCGATCTGCGTCTCGCGCGAGGGCGATCTGCGCAAGAGCCCATCCTATCCGTCAGGACATACCATTGCCGGATACTCCACCGCCCTCGTTCTATCGGCACTCCTGCCCGAGCGCAGCGCGGAGCTGCTGCAGCGCGGCCGCGTGATCGGAGAAAGTCGCATTATTTGTGGCGTTCACTGGGCGTCTGACGTTGCGTCAGGGTATCAGGCGGCCGGTGCGTTCGCGGTTGCGACACTGGAGAACCCGGAAATACGCGCGCTGTTACCAAAGGCCCGGGAAGAATTGCTCGCCATGAAAGCGACAGGCGTTCATCCCGAGACAGAACGCTGCGCGCTGGAGGCCGATGCCGCAGCGCACTCGCCCTTCTCGGAAGACTAGGCACCCTATTCAGGGCAACCGGACAGATCCGATTGCCCCAAGGCTCACCCGGCCCGTCCGGCGGAACAGCGCATCCGACTGACGGCGCACAGGATAGGGGGGAACGATACGATCGCGTCTTTCCCCTTTACTGATCCTGGCCATAGCGTTTCCAACTCCCGACCAGGCGCTGTCGTCAATCGAGGGCCGATAGCCTTCGCCCCCTGTTCGGGAGATCGCGGTCACTGCAACAGACACATACAGTGCCTTATACCGGAAGAGATGATCGGACGTGCCGCCAGCACGGCAACGAATACAGGGCGACGCAGCTCGACGAAAAAGGGCGTGCCTTGCGGCCCGCCCTTTTCAACGCGCATCGAGATTATTCAGACCTTCAGCGCGACAGGCGCCCCTGAATGAACTCACGGAAAGCAGTGACTGTGCCATCCAGAGCCCCAGCAGTCTCCAGACGCAGCCCTGGCGTCAATGGCGCCTCATAAGGCGCGCTCACCCCGGTGAAATCCTTGATCCGGCCTGCGCGCGCTGCGGCGTAAAGCCCCTTCGGATCGCGGGTTTCACATACCGCAAGAGCCGTATCCACATGCACCTCGTGGAATCCCTCTCCTATGATCTGGGCTGCAAGGGCGCGATCCTCGATCAGGGGTGACACGAGTGCGACGATCACGGCCTGACCACTCTCAGCGAGAAGGCGCGCCACGTGTGCGGTGCGGCGGATATTCTCTCGACGATCCTCGGGAGAGAAGCCGAGATCACTGCACAGACCGGCACGCAGCGTATCGCCATCGAGTACAGTCGTGCGCAGTCCCTCTGCGACAAGCTCGCTCTCCACCGCACGGGCGATAGTGCTCTTGCCCGAGCCGGGCAGGCCCGTGAGCCAGAAGACGCCTCCATCATGGCCATGCAGCGCGCGACGCTGGCCCGAGGTGACCTTGCTGGCCGTCGGATGAATGGCATGGGCGCCATCTGGCAGTTCTGCCGCGCCCAGAAGCGGCGCTCCGCCCACAATGCGCTGGAAACGATCGACCAGAACACCCCTGCCATCGCTGTAACCGGGCGAGAACGGGTCGAAGAGAATGGCGTGGGACGCCACGAGCGTGATCTCGGCGAAGCCGTCGGGCGGCACCTCATCGCCGGGCGACAACGTCAGATCGTCAAGATTCACCACGGCGTCGATCGAGGCGACCGTGACGTCATGTTCGGCCGTTGCCAGACGCAGGGTAAAGCTCTCGCCAACGCGCAGCGGCTCGCCACGCAGCCAGAACAGACGCGTACGCAGGCGCGCAGTGCGAATAGGAGCCGCGCCCGTCTCTTGCGCCGGAAAGAGCAGATCACCACGATCAGGCACCAAATCGGGCTCAAGGCGCAGGGCGATCGACTCTCCGGCTCCCGCCACCGGATTTTCCGGCGTATGCCAGCGGCAGATCTCTGCCACGGTCGCCTGCTGCCCCTGCGAGCCGATCATGATCCGGTCGCCTGCACGGATGACACCGCGCTCGATACGTCCTGCGACATAGCGCACGTCATCGAAGCGATAGACATCCTGGACAGGCATGCGGAAATCGAGCGCAAGGCGCGACGCCGGAGCGGGCACGGAAGCCAGCGCCTCAACCAGCGTCGGGCCGGTATACCAGGGCGCGCGCTCAGAGCGCGTGGCGATATTATCGCCATCACGCGCAGAAGCCGGCACAAAAGCCTCAACCGTGATTTCCAGACGGCCAAGCAGGTCGCGCACATCGGCTTCAGCCTGGCCAATCCTGGCCTGATCGAAATCGAGCAGATCGGATTTGTTGAGCAGCACGATCACATGGCGAATGCCGATGAGACGCAGCAACATGGCATGGCGGCGCGTCTGCTCCTGCGCGCCTTCAAGCGCGTCCACCACCAGGACGGCGGCCTCGGCATCGGCAGCGCCCGTGATCATGTTGCGCAGAAACTGGCGGTGGCCCGGTGCGTCGACAATGACGAATTCACGCCCGCCCAGATGGAAGGGGATGCGCGTGGAATCGACCGTCACGCCCTGGTCGCGTTCAATCTGAAGCGAGTCGAGCAGGAAGCTCCACTCCACAGCCAGACCGCGCTTGCGGCTGCTCTCGACGATCTGGGCCAGCTTGCCGTCCTGCAGACTATCCGTGTCATAGAGCAGACGACCGATCAGGGTCGATTTGCCATGGTCGACATGGCCCACAATCACGATGGGGGTAGCAGCCGCGCGCAGCGAGGCGGGAAGGTCGTTGGTTGTCATGTTGTCGCCCATAACTCAGAGATAGCCCGCAACGCGCAGACGCTCGAAAGCGTCTTCGGATTCATGATCCATGGCGCGACCGGCGCGCTCGGAGGTCTTGCTGCTTTCGAGCTCGGCAATCACCTCGGCCAGAGTCGAGGCATTGCTGTCGATGGGGCTCGTGATGTCCTGATCACCCAATGAGCGATAGCGCTTGCCGTTCTTGGCGAAATACAGATCGACCAGGGGAATGTTCTCGCGCTCTATATAGCGCCAGATATCGATTTCACGCCATGAAAGCAGCGGATGCACACGGATATGCATGCCATCCTCATAAGGGGTGGCGTACTGGTCCCAGAATTCCGGCGGCTGGTTGCGCACATCCCAGCGATGCCCGGCACCACGCGGGCTGAACACACGCTCCTTGGCGCGCGTTGCCTGCTCGTCACGACGGATACCGGCGATAACGCCGCGAAGCTTGTGCTTCTCGATCAGGCTGGCCAGTCCGGCGGTCTTGCGCGCGGCAGAGCGCGCCGCAGGCGGGAGCGACGGATCGATCTCCTCGACCGGCGGGCAGTCGCCAAGCATCAGATCGAGATTCCACCTCTTGGTGTATTCCTCGCGGAACGCATACATTTCGGGGAATTTCTTGCCCGTATCGACATGCATGACCGGGAACGGCACACGCCCCATGAAGGCCTTGCGCGCCAGCCAGACCATGACATTGCTGTCCTTGCCCAGAGACCAGAGCAGAGAGAGCGGACGCAGCTTGCGATAGGCCTCACGCAGAATGAAGATGCTCTGCGCCTCGAGCTGGTCGAGATCGTCCATGGCGCGCGGGG
>NZ_PNQZ01000092.1 GCF_003994335.1 Asaia sp. W19 | reverse complement strand
GTGAGCCTGAGCTCCGTCCTGCTGCTCTCGGCCATGGGGCTCGCCATCACCTTCGGGGTGATGGGCGTAATCAACATGGCCCATGGTGAATTGATGATGGTGGGCGCCTATACGACCTTCGTCGTCGAGCGTCTGATTGCCGCTTATATCCCGGCGCTCTCGCCGTTCAGTCTGATTCTCGCTCTGCCCGCTGCCTTCGTCGTTAGCGGCGGGCTGGGTATCCTGATCGAGCGCGGCGTGATCCGCTTCCTGTATGGGCGACCGCTCGAGACGCTTCTTGCAAGCTGGGGCGTTTCACTCATTCTGCAGCAGGCCGTGCGCTCCGTTTTCGGCCCGAGTAATGTGGCCGTCACCACACCGGGCTGGCTCGGGGGTGCCTTCGCACTGGGGGGGCTTGAAATCACCACGGTGCGCCTTGCCATCTTCCTGTTCGCCATAGCTGTCATGGCCGCCCTGATGCTGGTGCTTCGACGCACCCCGCTCGGACTGCATATGCGTGCCGTCACCCAGAACCGACGCATGGCCGCCCTGATGGGGATCCGCACGGCGCGTGTCGACGCGCTTACTTTTGGTCTGGGCTCGGGCATTGCCGGTCTGGCCGGTGTTGCGGTCAGTCAGATCGATAATGTCAGCCCCAATCTCGGGCAGGGTTATATCATCGACAGCTTCCTCGTCGTTGTCTTCGGCGGGGTTGGCAATCTCTGGGGCAGTCTGGCGGCGGCGCTCGCACTTGGACTTGGCGGCAAGGGACTCGAACCGCTGATCGGTGCGGTCTCGGGCAAGATCCTGCTGCTGGTCCTCGTCATCCTGTTCATTCAGCGCCATCCACGCGGCATGTTCCCGATGCGCGGTCGGGGGATCGAATCATGAGCACCGATTTCAGCTTCCGCAGCGCGCGTTGGACGGCGCTCCTCGTAGTCGTTCTCGCCCTCGTTCTGGCGCTGACCAGCCTGCTGCCCCAGGGCAGCGCACTCAGCGTCTCACCTTTCGTCGTGACGCTTTGCGGAAAATATCTCTCCTATGCCCTGCTTGCCCTTGCGGTCGATCTGGTCTGGGGGTTTGCGGGTATTCTCACCCTCGGTCACGCCGCGTTCTTCGCCCTCGGGGCCTATGGCATGGGCATGTACCTGACGCGCGCCATCGGCGCACGCGGGGTCTATGGCAATGCAGACCTGCCCGATTTCATGGTGTTCCTCTCCTGGCATCGCCTCCCCTGGTATTGGTGGGGATCAGACCATTTTCTGGTTGGCGTGGTGCTTATGCTGGGTGTCCCGGCTGTGCTGGCGGGGCTGTTCGGCTGGCTCGCCTTCCGCTCCCGCGTCTCAGGGGTGTATCTCTCGATCATCACCCAGGCGCTGACCTATGCGCTCATGCTCGCCTTCTTCCAGAACGGGCTTGGCTTCGGCGGCAATAACGGTCTGACCGGATTCAAGGATGTGCTGGGTTTCGACCTCACCGCGCCAAGCACGCGGGCCGTGCTTCTGGCGCTGACCGGCGTGATCCTCGGCGCCGTGTTGATGGGTGCGCGCGCTCTGATGGGAGGACGCTACGGCCGGGTTCTGGTGGCAGTACGCGATACTGAATCGCGCACGCGCTTTCTTGGCTATCGTCCGGAGCAGGTCAAGCTTGTGGTCTGGATCGTCTCGGCCCTTATCGCAGCGCTGGGTGGCGCGCTCTATGTGCTTCAGATCGGGATCGTCAATCCGGGCGAGTTCGCTCCGGCCAACTCGATCGAGGCCGTGATCTGGGTAGCGGTCGGGGGACGTGGCACGCTGACGGGCGCTGTGATCGGGGCAGTTCTGGTCAATTTCGGCAAGACCCTCTTCACCGCCATCCTGCCTGAATTCTGGCTCTACGGGCTCGGCGCCCTGTTTCTCGCCACCACGCTTTTCCTGCCGAATGGCGTCATGGGGCTTTTGCGCCATGTGCCACGCAAGCGCGACGAGGAGGTAACGCCCGAAATCACCAATCCTGAAGGATCGAATGCATGACGACCGCCGCTCTTCTCGACTTGCGGGATGTTTCCGTCAGCTTCGATGGGTTCAGGGCCATCAACGGCCTCTCGCTCACCCTTGCACCGGGCGAAATGCGCGCGATCGTGGGCCCTAATGGCGCTGGCAAAACGACAATGATGGATATCATCACCGGCAAGACCCGTCCTGATACGGGGAGCGTCACCTTTCGGGGTCATGACCTGACCCGTCTGGACGAACCTGCCATTGCCGAACTAGGGATCGGGCGCAAATTCCAGAAACCGACCGTGTTCGAGGCCCTGAGCGTCTGGGATAATCTTCTGCTCGCCCTCAAGGGCCTCCGACGCCCGCACAGGCTGCTTTTCGCCCGGCTGACCCCTGATGAGATCCGGCGTATCGAAGGGCTTCTCGCCACCATTCGCCTCGGTGCCGAAAGTACGCGCGCTGCGGGTGGGCTCAGTCACGGCCAGAAGCAATGGCTCGAGATTGGCATGCTGCTGGCACAGGAGCCCGATCTGCTCCTTGTGGACGAACCTGTCGCCGGTATGACCGATGCAGAGACTGCCGAAACGGCCGAGTTGCTGCGCGAGATCAATCGTACGCGCAGCGTTGTGGTGGTGGAGCATGACATGGATTTCGTGCGGGCGCTGGATGTGACCGTGACGGTGCTTCACGAAGGCGCGGTTCTGGCGGAAGGGCCGCTCGATACGGTCAGCAATGATCCGCGCGTCATTGAAGTCTATCTCGGACGGTGAGGGATCAGTCATGCTGAATGTCGATCAGATCGAATTGCATTACGGTGCTGCGATCGCCCTGCGCGGTGTCTCGCTCAAGGCCGAGCCCGGATCGGTCACCTGTCTGTTGGGGCGCA
>NZ_PNQZ01000091.1 GCF_003994335.1 Asaia sp. W19 | reverse complement strand
AGGACAAATCCTGCCAGGAACTGCATCCAGAGTGGAAGTGAGAGAAGCGCGGTCGTCATGATCTGCGATCTATGCTATTTTTATCGACTCCGCCAAGAGGGATATTCTACGGTACCTGTCCAGGACCTGGCTCACGGATTTCGACGCGTGCGGACCGACCTCACAGGCGGCCCGGCGCGAGCAGGACGGCCCCGCCATGACGCAGGTCGAGCCCCCTGCCCTCGCGCAACGCCGCCAGGGATTGATGGAACAAACGCACCCGATACGACACCACCCCGGACGGGCTCAGCCAGCGCTCGAATGCCATTGTAGTGTCAGGCGCTGTGCCATCTGGCTGATCGCTGAAATGCCAGTCCAGACCGTAACGAGCGGCAAGGGCATCCAGTGTCGTGTCGTGCCCGGCAAAAGCCAGGAAGCGGGTGGTGCGCCCCAGCGGCATGGTGTCGGACAGCCTCACCGCCTCACCAGAGAGAAAACGCTCAATCACTTCTGCCAGCAGATGCGCCTTCTCCTGTACGAGCACACCCCGGCGCCGTGTGAGACGCGCCATGGCCTCATGCACGGGAAGGACGCGAGACAGGAGCCGAGGATCGATCCGCTTTACCCAGTCTGGACTAGTCTGCTCCCGGTGTGACCGATCGAGGCCCTCGACGTAGATCAGAAGCAGATTTTCAGCGAGAGATGCCGCCAGAACGCCTCCCCCCTCCAGCACTGGGCGGCCTTTTTTCTGCCCGGTCGTAAGCGCTTCGGCAAAACAAGGCTCGGTGTTGTCTGCGCATCCTCGCGGCGCGAGGAAGGCCTGAAGGGATGCAAGTCCCTCGCTTACTGCTGCGGACCGGTGATCGCGGTCTTCCTCCCGCGCGCCCTCGACGTCCTGATGGATGGCCCCGTAATTCTGCGTGATGAAGCCGGGGGATGCACCCTCGAACAGAGGATCACGCTTCCCTAGGAAGAGACCCTGCGCCCCGATGGCGTCGTTACGCGTAAAGGCAGCCGCCATGATCTCGCCGCTCTGCATCGTGCGTTCATCGGCTGAGTCGGCCCAGATGACGGGAGCGGGCCGCGACAGGCAGGGTCTCTGCTGTGCGGAGTGTCTGATCGTCTTGCAGGCCAGATCATAGAATCGGGCGATATCCTCCATCATGACCCGCAGCGTAGCCCGACCGTGATCGGTCAACTGCCCCGCAACGACAGGCCATTCAGGCCAGATCACCCCGGTTTCCCGGGCCAATGTGGCCGGGTCCTGCGTAGGGCTGCGTATGCCGTGCCGTGCAACAAGCACCACGCGATCGAGCCTGTCCTGCGCGCCAGGCGAGGAAGCCGACACGCTCAGCCCTGCAGGGGAAGCCTCACAAGGCGCCAGGCTCGACCCGAGCACGATCAACGAAGAGAGAAGGAGCGCTCTTCTCATGGGAGGGTGACGGTCAGGTTGAAGAACACGGAGCGCCCTGCCAGACGCCAGTAAAGCGGCGCACCATCGGGATAACCCGCGCTGGCTGCTGATTGATTTCCAGCGAAATCACTGATCGCGCGATTATTGAACAGGTTCGAAATCTTGAGGCTGGGCGTCACGTCCCGCATGAAGCCGCCCAGCTTCTTGAAATGCCACCCCAAAGCGAGATCGGCCGTAGTGGTGCTTCCGATACGGTACTGATTGGCAAAGACCGTGTTGCCGCTGCTGTTGGTGGTGCTGTCGAGCCCATAATGATTCCCCACAAACTTACCGATGAGCGAGGCATAGGGGCCTTTGTTATCGTCATAGAGCACGCCGAAAGACGCGAGCACATTGGGAGTCGCCGCAACACGGACAGAGCTGTGCTTGTATTGCGCGTCATTCACGCTGTAATTGCCGTAGAGAGACACGCCATGCCCGATGGCGTATTGCCCTTCGACTTCGAGCCCCTTGTAGATCGCACCACCGCTATTGACCGAAGTGCTTTGGGTGCCGAAGCCCGGCACCTTGATCTGAGCCGAGGCAATGAAATTGGAGAAATTGATGTAATAGGCGTCAAACGACACCGTCCAGCGCTTCTGCTGCACCACTGTACCGAGCTGATAGTTCAGCGTCGTTTCGGGGCTGACATTGCCGACATTCTGAGTCTGAAACACGCTCATGGGTGGTGCCAGAAAGCCGCGCGCAATCTGGGCGTAGGCGCTCCAACCCGGCAGAATAATCTGATTGGCAGAAATCGACGGCTGCCATGAGGTGAATTTCTGGGTCGCGTTCAGCGGCACTTTGGTCGATTTATTGACCGCAGCATCATAGTCTCGCCGGAAATAGGAATATTTGATGCCGGGCTTGATGATAGTGTTTTTGAACGGCTTCCAGTCGAATTCGAGATAGGGCTGCACCGTCGTATTAAAATCCGAGATGTCATAGCTATAGGCCGAGCCATTCTTGCCAGGCACCATGATCCCGCCCTTTGTCAGGTCGAGTGCATAGGTATAGCGCCGATCATCCTGCAGATCAGCCCAGGCACCGAGCAGCACATCGCCCTGAGAGGTATGCGCCTTGAAGGTCAGGGTATCGCCGTAATCGCGGAACTTGGCATCAGCATATTTGCCGGGCACGTCGCTCTTGTACGTCGCAAGCTTCTTGCCGCTCGCAGAATAGAAGGTCACGCCATTGGCGCCTGGATCATCCGAGCTGGCATCGATCGATTCCGTGTAATCATGCTCGAAGCCGTTCGTGTAGAGCCGGTTCTCGACGGTGAGCCAGGGCAGAACCTTGCTCTTGATGTCGACATAATCGAAGTCGGAGGTATAGGTGCTCGGCTGATACCCGGCATAGCACTGCAATGTCGCGTTAAAGCACAACCCGTAATCCTTGCCATACTTGCGATACTGCGCCAGCGTCGCCCCCTGAGTGGTATTCTGATTTTCCCAGTTATAGGTGGTCAGCACAGTCAGGGTCGTGTTCTCCCCTAGTCTTGCGACGTCCTTGAAAAGCAGATTGTTACGCCGCTCGCCCGAGCCGGTCAGATATCCATCCGTTTCCTCGTGCTGCAGATCGAGCACCATGGAGCCGAAGCGCGTCTTGCCTGAATCGACCTCGACACCGCCTGCACGCGTATTGAAACTGCCATAGGTGCCATAAGGCGTCACCCCGAAGCGATTGGCGGGGGTGCGGGGTTCAAAGCCGATCGTGCCGCCAAAGGGCGCATTCCCGA
>NZ_PNQZ01000090.1 GCF_003994335.1 Asaia sp. W19 | reverse complement strand
CGTTTCCGCCTTTCCATGGCGCTTTCGATCGGCAATCGCATGGCGGGCGTCGCCTCGTCTCTCGGCGCTGGTCTGGCGGTCGCCTGGCTGGCTGCCCTCGCCCAGGGCCCGCGTGCTTTTGCCCGCGCCCAGCGCGTCGCGACGCACCCGCTCGGGCGCCTGATCTTTCTCGGCTGGGGCGTTGCCACGCTCTATCATTTTATCGCCAGCATCCGCCATCTGATCTGGGATAGCGGTGCGCGCTTCGAGAAGAAGGAAATCGACGAGGATGGCAAACGCTCGGTCTTCGTGACCGCCGGGCTGTCGCTCACGCTGGCCACCGCCTTTGTCGCCCTCTCCCGTCGCCGCAGCAAGGGAACACGCGCATGAACCGCTCTTCCGACATGCGCACGCCTCTGGCGCGCGCCAAGGGGCTTGGGGGCATGGCCGATGGCGCCGAGCACTGGACCGCCGAGCGCATCTCGGCCGTGCTTCTTGGCCCGCTTTCCATCTGGGGTGTTGCCCAGATCCTCCGTCTCGCCGGGCGCGACCGCGAGGCCATTCTGGCCTGGGCGGGGCGTGTGCAGAATGCCGCCCCTCTGGGCCTGCTGATCGCGCTGACCGCGCGCCATGCCCAGCTTGGGCTTGAGGTCGTGGCCTCCGATTACTCGCGGGGCTGGCGGCGTTTCGGCCTGCGCCTGGTCATTCGTCTCAGCACCCTTCTTTTCGTGGCGCTCGGCTGTGCCTCGCTCGCCCGTATCCTCATCACCCGCCCGAAGGAGGGACGCTCATGAGCGCGGAATCCGCAAAGAAATACCGCATCGTCGATCACGCCTATGATGTCGTGGTGGTCGGTGCCGGGGGCTCGGGTCTGCGCGCCACGCTGGGCATGGGCGCAGGCGGTCTGCGCACGGCCTGCGTCACCAAGGTCTTCCCCACACGCAGCCATACCGTGGCGGCGCAGGGCGGAATTGGTGCCTCGCTGGGCAATATGTCCGAGGATAACTGGCGCTGGCACATGTACGACACCGTCAAGGGCTCGGATTGGCTGGGCGATCAGGACGCGATCGAGTTCATGTGTCGCGAGGCCGAAAGCGCCGTGATGGAGCTCGAGCATTTCGGCGTGCCCTTCTCGCGCACCGAAGATGGCAAGATCTATCAGCGTCCCTTTGGTGGCCATATGAGCGAATATGGCAAGGCCCCTGTGGCCCGCGCCTGCGCCGCTGCCGACCGGACCGGCCACGCCATCCTGCATACGCTCTATCAGCAATGCCTCAAGCACCGGGTCGATTTCTATGTCGAGTATTACGTACTCGACCTGATCATGGATGATGAAGGCGTCTGTCGCGGCATTGTGGCCTGGTGCCTCGATGACGGCTCCATCCATCGCTTCAGCGCCAAGATGGTCGTGCTCGCAACCGGCGGTTACGGGCGTGCCTTCCAGAGCTGCACCTCGGCCCATTCCTGCACGGGCGATGGTGGCGGACTGGCCATGCGCGCCGGTGTGCCGACACAGGACATGGAATTCGTCCAGTTTCACCCGACCGGTATTTTCCCGGCAGGATGTCTCCTGACGGAAGGCTGTCGCGGTGAAGGCGGGTATCTGACCAATTCCGAAGGCGAGCGCTTCATGGAGCGCTACGCGCCGACCGCCAAGGATCTGGCCTCGCGCGATGTCGTATCCCGCGCCATGACCATCGAGATCAATGAAGGCCGTGGCTGTGGTCCCAAAAAGGACCATATCATGCTGCATCTGGAGCATCTTGGCCCGGAATTGCTGCATCAGCGCCTGCCCGGCATTTCCGAAACCGCGCGTATCTTCGCAGGCGTAGATGTGACCAAGGAGCCCGCACCGGTTCTGCCGACGGTCCATTACAACATGGGCGGCGTGCCGACCAATCTGCATGGCGAAGTGCTCCGCCCCACCGCCGAAAATCCCGAAGCCGTCGTACCCGGCCTCATGGCCGTGGGCGAAGCCGCCTGCGTTTCCGTGCATGGTGCCAACCGTCTCGGCACAAATTCACTGCTCGATCTCATCGTCTTCGGTCGCGCAGCGGGCAAGCGCGCCGCCGAGATCATCGACCCGAACGTGCCCTTGCCGCCTTTGCCGAAAAATGCCGGAGAGGCCATTCTCGACGGCTTCGACAAAACACGCGAAGCTTCGGGAAAATTCACGGTGGCAGAGCTGCGCGAACGTCTGCAACGCATCATGCAGAGCCATGCAGCCGTCTTTCGCAACACGA
>NZ_PNQZ01000089.1 GCF_003994335.1 Asaia sp. W19 | reverse complement strand
CCACGCAGGAAATGGGCAAGACACTCCCCTCGGCMAGGGCAGAAATCGAGAAATGCGCCGCAGTCATCGACTGGTACGGCAAACACGCCCCCGCTCTGCTGCGTGACAAGCCGATGGCCGTGCCGACTGGGGAGGCTCATCTGAGTTACGATCCGACCGGCATTGTTCTGGCCGTTATGCCGTGGAATTTCCCCTACTGGCAGATTATGCGCGCCGCGGTGCCGATTTTGGTGGGTGGCAACGCCTTTCTCGTGAAACCAGCGGAATGTACGCTGGGCTGCGGGCTGATCCTGAACGAGATCGCGCGTGACTGCGACCTCGATGACGTCTTCAT
This sequence comes from Asaia sp. W19, assembly GCF_003994335.1. Taxonomy (GTDB): domain Bacteria; phylum Pseudomonadota; class Alphaproteobacteria; order Acetobacterales; family Acetobacteraceae; genus Asaia. The sequence goes on along the minus strand of NZ_PNQZ01000089.1, from coordinate 1,227 downwards.
GAGCGCCAATCTGTCCCGTGAGCAGACAGCACAGATCATTGCCGATCCGCGCATCACTGGGGTGACGGTCACCGGAAGCGTGCGAGCCGGGCGCATCATCGCCGGGATTGCCGGGCATAACGGCAAGAAATCCTTGCTCGAACTCGGCGGCTCCGATCCGTTCATCGTGCTGGCCGATGCCGATCTCGACAAGGCAGTCGACTCGGCCATCACGGCACGCTTTGCGAATTGCGGTCAGGTTTGCATCGCGGCGAAGCGTATCATTCTCGAAGCCCCGATTGCCGAGGCCTTCACCGAGAGATTCATGGCCAGGGCACGTGCGCTGGCTCTCGAAGATCCTATGGAGGAACATGCCTTCATTGGGCCCATGGCCCGCAGCGATCTACGCGACGGACTGCATGAACAGGTCCGGCGCAGCCTGGCAGAGGGGGCGAAGCTCGCCTTGGGCGGCGAACCGATCAGCCGACCCGGCGCCTGGTATGCCCCGACGGTGCTGACAGGCGTAACGCCCCAGATGACCGCCTTCCGCGAAGAGCTCTTCGGTCCGGTTGCCTGTCTCATCACCGCGAGGGACGCCGATCACGCGGTCGCTCTGGCCAATGACAGCGCCTATGGGCTTGGTGCGAGCCTCTGGACGCAGGATGCGACTCGGGCCCAAAGCCTGGCACGTCGTATCGAGTCGGGCGGGGTGTTCATCAATCGCATTACCGCCTCGGACCCAGCCCTGCCCATTGGTGGCGTCAAGGCGAGCGGCTATGGCCGGGAGCTGACCGAGCTCGGGCTGCACGAGTTCATGAATATCAAGACCGTCTGGGCCGCCTGAGACCTTCTCCCCCTCCCTCACCCCGAGGGAGGGTCGCCTTTTCGGCCATAGGGTCCCGTAGCTTGACCGGAGTTCGAGCGCGATATCATTCGACCTCCCTTCGGACGATGCATCAGATCACGGCATAAAAATCTTGTGTTATATCTTACGATAGTACAGTCTTAAGATATAGCAGGAGATACATCATGTTCTTTCGTCATTCGCTTCGCCATGCCTTCAGCCGCCATGACGGCTTTGGTGCAGGGCATTCTTCCCGTTTTGGTGGTCGGTTCGGTCGCCATCGTGGTGGGGATATTCCGGGAGGGCGCAAACTCAGCGCTGAAGAGCTGCAACTGGTCATCATGGCGCTGCTGGAGGAAAGCCCGGCCCACGGGTACGAAATCATCCGCCGCCTCGAAGAGCGC
>NZ_PNQZ01000088.1 GCF_003994335.1 Asaia sp. W19 | reverse complement strand
CGTAATGGCCACGAGACCGGCCACGGCTCCGGAAATGATGCCGAGTGCGGTCGGCTTGCGCGAGTGGATCCACTCCGCAACCATCCAGGCCATGGCACCGCCTGCCGTTGCTACCTGCGTGGTCAGCATGGCCATGCCTGCACGGCCATTGGCGCCACCGGCCGAGCCTGCATTGAATCCGAACCAGCCAACCCAGAGCAGGGAGGCACCGATGATGGCGTAGGTCAGGTTGAAGGGCGAGAAATCCTCATGCCCAAGACCGCGACGCTTGCCGAGAACCAGAGCGGCCACCAGACCGGCCACACCGGAATTGATATGCACGACCGTACCACCGGCGAAGTCGACGGCACCGATACCGGCTACCCAGCCGAGAGGGCTCCAGACCCAATGCGCGATCGGCGCATAGACGAGAATGGACCACAACACCGTGAAGGCACAGAGCGCCGAGAACTTCATACGCTCGGCAAAGCTGCCTGCGATCAGAGCCGGAGTGATGATGGCGAAGGTCATCTGGAACATGACCCAGACGCTCTCGGGAATGGTCATTGCCACGGGATTGGCGGAGTTCGCCCCCATGACGAAGGCCTGATCGGCCCCCTTGCTGATATGCTCGGCCACGCCGTTCAGCATGAAGCGCGACATGTCGCCGATCCAGGGCGTGCCCGTACCGAAGGCCAGGCTGTAGCCGACGACCATCCAGACGATGCTGGCAATACAGCAGATGGCGACCGACTGGATCAGCGTTGCCAGCACGTTCTTCTTGCGAACCATGCCCGCGTAGAACAGGCCGACGCCGGGAATAGTCATCAGCAGGACGAGCGCCGTGCTGACCAGCATCCATGCGGTATCGCCCGTGTCGATGGCCGGAGGCGCTGCAAGGGCGGGAAGAGGCATCAGTGCGACGGTGAGAGGTGCAATCGCCTTGAGGATACGGCTCATATGGCGGTTTCTCCCGTTTCGCCGGTGCGGATGCGGATGACAGTATCGAGCGGCGAGACGAAGATCTTGCCGTCGCCAATCTTGCCGGTGCGGGCGGCATTCAGGATCGCATCGACCACCTCATCGACGATATCGTCGGTAACGGCGATCTCGATCTTGACCTTGGGCAGGAAGCTGACCTGATATTCCGCGCCTCGATAAATCTCCGTCTGACCTTTCTGACGACCGAAACCCTTGATCTCGGTAACCGTTAGGCCCTGTACCCCCAATGGGGTCAGGGCTTCGCGAACGTCATCCAGTTTGAACGGCTTGATAATCGCCGTAATGAGCTTCATTACATTCCTCCGCACCGCAAGAGGCCCCTGTTTCTGCAAACAGTCCTGCCAGTTCTCGTAAGACCAAATCGTGCCAGTTTCATAACGAGATTGGCAAGAGCCTAGAGAGCTCCATTTCCCATTTCCTGCGGCTGCATTAAAAAAGCCACGGTCACAAGAGCTGTGGAGAAGAAAGCCCCATGAACCAGGTCGATATCTGCATCAATGGCGCGGGTCCTGTCGGGGCGACTCTGGCCTGTCGTCTCGCGGCATCGGGGCTTCGGGTTCTGCTCATCGACCGCGCGCCCCTGCCCGGCATGGAGCATCCATCGCTTGACGGACGCGCCTATGCCATCACCGAGGGCTCGCGCCGCATGCTCGACGCGGCGGGGATATGGCAGCACCTGCCCGCTCCTTCGCAGCCCATCAACAGCATCACCGTCAGCGATGGCCGACCAGGCGAGCCCGCCTCCCCCC
>NZ_PNQZ01000087.1 GCF_003994335.1 Asaia sp. W19 | reverse complement strand
GGCCGCCATATGCGGCGGTCTTTACGGCTATGATACGGGCATCATTTCCGGCGCGCTGCTATTGATCTCGGATGACTTTCATCTGAGCAGCACCATGCAGGAAATGGTGGCCTCTGCCATCCTGGCTGGCGCAATCCTGGGCGCTCTGGCGGCCGGGTCTTTTTCAGAAAAATACGGAAGGCGCGCCTGCGTGACCCTGGTAAGCGGGGTGTTCGTTCTGGGGGCGCTCGCCTGTGCCTTTTCTCCGGATGTCTGGCTGCTGATCATCTCGCGCGTGTTTCTCGGCTTTGCGGTCGGTGGGTCCACGCAGGTCGTGCCGATGTACATCTCCGAGCTCGCTCCGGCGGAAAAGCGCGGTACGCTGGTCACCATGTTCAATGTGGCGATCGGGCTGGGTATCCTACTCGCCAACATCATCGGTTTTACAGAGCGTGAGGCCTGGGGCTGGCGACCGATGGTGGGTCTCGCCGCCATTCCTGCTGCCATCGTATTCGTCTCCATGTTCTTCATGCCCAAAAGCCCGCGCTGGACGGCAGAGAATGAAGGCATGAAACGGGCCATCATCGAGCTTGGGCGTATCCGGACCTCAAAGAAGGTGATCCGCAAGGAAGTGCGCGAAATGCGCGAGAATGCGGAATCGGCTGATCCGCGCAATCGTGGCTGGAAGGGGCTGTTCCGTCCCTGGGTGCGCCCGGCTCTGGTCGCAGCCCTCGGTGTGGCCTTCTTCACCCAGTGCGGCGGGCTGGAGATGATGATCTATTACGCCCCGACCTTTCTGCGCGATGCCGGGTTCGGTGCATCCTCTGCCCTCATGGCCTCCCTGGGTGTCGCCATCACCTACTGCATCATGACGTTCATCGGCTGCCTGATCGTTGATCGGGTCGGGCGTCGCCGTCTGATGCTGATCATGGGGCCAGGCTCCATCGTGAGCCTGATCGGTCTGGGTATCGTATTTGCCATGCATCCTGCGGCAGGCAGCGCGGGCTCCTATCTGGTCATCGTGTTTCTGCTGCTCTTCATGGCCTTCAACTCGGGCGGGATCCAGGTCTGTGGATGGCTGCTTGGCGCCGAGATGTTCCCGCTTTCAATGCGTGGTCAGGCTACCAGCCTTCATGCCGCAACGCTCTGGGGCTCCGATCTCCTGGTCACGGGTACGGCGCTGACACTGGTGCAGCTCATTACCCTGGGTGGAACCATGTGGTTCTACGCAGCCGTCAATCTTGCTTCCGTCGCGTTCATCTTTTTCTTCGTGCCCGAGACCGCCGGTGCCACACTGGAGGATATCGAGCTGGCGCTTCATGAGAAGCGCTTCCGCCCGAGTAAGGGGCAGACGCGCATCGTCTCGGAGGACGCTCAGGAAGAGGCGGCAGCCTGAACCCTGCCTGTGCTCACACGGGTCCGTATCGATCGATAAGGGGCGGCCTTCCGGGGGAGGGCCGCCCCTTTTTGTGAAACTGGCGTTACGCGCGAGAAATCGCTAAAAGCGGCCTCGGAATGACTGTTGCCCATCCGACCGCAGCGCCTTCGTGCCAGGGGAAACCATGCGGAACAGGCGAGAAGTAGGATCAATATGAGCTGGCTGACCGAATACGTTCGACCGAAAATCCGTGGCCTTCTGCAGCGCGAAGTGCCGGAAAATCTCTGGACCAGCTGTGAGTCGTGCTCGCAGATGATCCTGATCAAGGATCTCGAGAAGGCCCAGCGCGTCTGCCCCCATTGCGGTCACCACGGCAAGGCGAAGGCAACCGAACGCCTCGAATGGACCTTTGACGGCGGCAAATATACCAAGATCGAACTGCCCAAGGTTCCCAGCGATCCGCTCGGATTCCGCGACCAGAAGAAATATGCCGACCGTCTGAAGGACGCCAAGACCAAGACCCATCTCGATGAGTCCCTGGCCGTCGCCCATGGCAAGATCGGCGGTCACGACGCCGTCGTTGCGGTCATGGCCTATGAGTTCATGGCGGGCACCATGGGCACCGCTCTGGGTGAGGCATTCATTGCCGCATGCCGTCTGGCCGTGCTGCAGAAGGCCGCGCTGGTGATCTACACCGCCTCGGGCGGCGCGCGTATGCAGGAAGGCGTTCTTTCGCTCATGCAGATGCCGCGCACCACGATCGGCGTCGAGATGCTCAAGGATGCGGGCCTGCCCTACATCGTCGTGCTGACCAACCCGACCACGGGCGGTGTCTCGGCTTCCTTCGCGATGCTGGGCGATGTGCAGATTGCCGAGCCCGAGGCGTTGATCGCCTTCACCGGCCCGCGCGTGATTCAGGACACGGTACGCGAGAAGCTGCCCGAGGGCTTCCAGCGCTCTGAATATCTGCGCGACCACGGGATGGTGGACATGGTGGTGGCGCGCCCTGAACTGCAGACCATGCTGGGCCGTCTCATCGGCATGATGATGAACAAGCCGGTTGCGGTCGAAACCGAAGCCGCCTGAAATCAGGTCTGTCCGGAAGGACCGGGCAGGCTCCTTATCCCGCACTCCCGGACAGATCATGACGACGCAGGCAGCCCCGGCCAAACTCAGCGATGAATATGAGGGCCGGACCGGCGCCATTCTGGCCCGGGTGCAGGCCCTCTATCCCAAGCTGATCGATCTTTCGCTCGCGCGTCTCGAGGCTCTTCTGGGCAAGCTCGGTCACCCCGAGCGCCAGCTGCCTCCCGTGATTCATGTGGCCGGAACGAACGGCAAGGGCAGCACCTGCGCCACACTGCGCGCGATTGCCGAAGAGGCCGGACTGGCAGTTCATGTCATGACCAGCCCTCATCTGGTCGATGTGACCGAGCGATTCCGCCTGGCTGGCAAACTGGTCAGTGAGGAAACTCTGGTCGCAACGCTCGAGGAAATCGAGCAGATCAATGACGGCGCACCAATCACGGTCTTCGAAGTCCTGACGGCTGCGGGCCTTCTTCTTTTCGCTCGTACCCCGGCCGATCTGGCCATTCTGGAAGTCGGGCTCGGCGGGCGTCTGGATGCGACCAATGTGGTTGCGCGCCCCGCCTGCTGCGTGATCACCCCGGTCGATCTCGATCATCAGGCCTTTCTGGGTGAGACGCTTGCGCTGATTGCCGCCGAGAAGGCGGGTATCATCAAGCAGGGTGTGCCGGTCGTCATTGCCAGACAACTGGCTCAGGCACGCGATGTCATCGTCGCCTGCGCCGCAGCGCTGGACGCGCCTCTCTGGCAGGTGGGGGGCGAAATCGACTTCACCCGGCTTCCGGATGGGTCCATCGCCTATCAAGACCCGCTGGGAAATCTGGCGCTTCCAGCTCCCGGCCTGGAGGGAAGGCATCAGGCAGACAATGCGGTTCTGGCCGTGGCCGCTCTGCGTGCCTCCGGGCTGGAAATTCCCGGGCGCGCCTGGGCAGGCATTGCCCACACGCAATGGCCCGCCCGCATGCAGCGCCTTGGGGGCCGGCTTGCCGCCCAGTTGCCGCAGGGCTGGGAATTGTGGCTCGATGGTGGGCATAACCCCAATGCAGGGGAGGCGCTTTCGGCGACGCTCGCCGCGTGGCACGACAAGCCGCTTCATGTGATCGTGGGCATGAAACAGAGCAAGGATGCCTCAGGCTTCCTGCGCCCTGTGCAGGGTCATGCCACGACCCTTCATGCCGTCAGCGAGGCGGGGCAGCATCTGGCCCTTCCCGTGGAGGAGATCATTCGCGCGTCGGGCGGTGTGGCGCTCTCGGGTCCCACCATCGCATCGATCCTGCCCCGCCTGGCAGGGCCGCCTGCCCGTGTGTTGATCTGCGGCAGCCTGTACCTCGCCGGTGTGGTTCTGAGGCAGGACGGGACAATCCCTCGATAGCCAGAAGCCCTGTCCACGCCATGTGGCGGCGTATCCAGCGCCCTTGGCATCAGGGTCTGTTGAAAGCCGGACGCTTGATATAGCGCCCCTTGCCGCGCTCAGCGCGCAACATGCCGTCATCCCAGGTCACCACGCCCTGGCTGATCGTCCTGCGCGCGAGTCCGGTCAGGGTCATGCCCTCATAGAGCGTGTAATCGACATTCTGATGCAGGGCATCGACCGTGATGCTACGGCTGGCCTGCGCATCCCACAGAACGAGATCGGCATCAGACCCGACAGCGATGCAGCCCTTGCGGGGATAGAGGTTGAAGATGCGTGCCGTATTGGTGGAGGTAAGCGCAACGAACTGCTCGGGTGTCAGGCGCCCGGTCACCACCCCATGATGCCAGAGCACGCTCATGCGTTCCTCAATGCCGGGAACTCCGTTGGGGATCCTGGTGAAATCGTCACGTCCGCGCTCCTTTTGCTCGCGACAGAAGCAGCAATGATCGGTGGCGGTCGTCTGTAACTGGCCTGACATCAGTCCGCCCCAAAGTGCCTGCTGATGGGACTTCTCTCTGAAGGGCGGGCTCATGACGTGACGCGCCGCAATCAGCCAGTCCGGGTCATGATACACGGTCTCGTCGAGGACCAGATGCTGGGGCAGAACCTCTCCATAGACTTTGAGGCCTTTGAGTCGGGCCGCGGCAATGGCCTCGGTCGCTTCGCGGGTCGAGACATGAACGACATAGAGCGGGGTATCCCTGAGCGCTGCCAGGGTGATCGCCCTCTGGGCGGCTTCTCCCTCGACACCGGGCGGCCGGGAGAGCGCATGGGCGTGAGGCCCGGTTTCGCCCTGGGCCAGAAGCTGCGCCTGAAGGAATGAAACGGCGTCGCCATTCTCGGCATGGACCGTACAGAGCGCACCGAGTTCGGCAGCGCGCTGCATGGACTGCAGGAAGATCGCATCGTCGATCATCAACGCGTTCTTGTAAGCCATAAAATGCTTGAAGGAATTGACGCCGCCTTCGGTCACGAGCCGCTCCATATCGGCGTGGACCTGATCGTCCCAATGGGTCACAGCCACATGGAATCCATAATCGGCGGCGGCTTTCTCGGCCTTCAGGCGCCATTCCTGCCAGGCCTCGTACAATGACTGACCCTGGCCCGGAATGACGAAATCGATCAGGCTCGTCGTGCCGCCCGCCAGACCCGCCGCCGTGCCGGTATAGAAGTCATCGCTCGCTGTAGTGCCCATGAAGGGCATTTCCATATGGGTGTGCGGATCGATCCCGCCCGGCATGACCAGCAGACCGGTAGCATCCACGATCTTGCACCCTGTCGGGCATTCCAGATCAGGCCCGATCTGGGAGATCAGTCCTGCGTCGTCGCAGAGGATATCGGATCGATACTGGCGTTCGGCGGTGACGATGATGCCGCCCTTGATCAGGATCATGACGGGGGTCCTCTGGAGCATGGCGCCTTGCACAGGCGTGATCGAGAATATCGTTGTATAATCGAAATCATAGGACTAGCCTGACCATATGGTCAATCTATTGCATGACATGCTGTGTTTTCTACCGGTCCTGAAAGAGTGTCGATGACCCAGGGGCAAGTAACCGGCCTGACAGGCCCCCTCACCAATGCCGATCTCGCTCCAGTCAGCGAGCGTCACTGGGCCTGGAAGGATTTCCTTTTTCTCTGGATGTCCAATGTTCACAGCGTGGCGGGTTACATGACGCTGGGCAGCTTCTTCATGATGGGCCTGCCTGTGGGGGTGGTCCTGACCGGATTGCTCATTGCCATTCTCTGCGTGCATCTGCTGTGCAATCTCGTGGCGGTGCCAAGCCTGAGGGCAGGCGTGCCTTTTCCGGTCGTGATACGCGGCGCGTTTGGCGTGTATGGCGCAATCATTCCGGCGCTGGTGCGCGGTGTTATTGCGGTGGGCTGGTATGGCATCCAGACCTGGCTGGCTTCCAATGCCATCGTGCTCTTTCTCCTGCATCTCGACCCTGCGATCATGAGCTATGCCGATCTGCACCGGCATGGAGCGCTTGGGCTGTCTATGCTGGGATGGGGGGCGTTCCTCTTCGTCTGGTTGTTGCAGATGGTGGTGTTCTGGCGCGGCATGGAAGCCATACGCCATTTCATCGACTGGGCAGGCCCCGCCATTTATGGCGTGATCCTGCTGCTCGACGGCGCACTTCTGATCAAGACGCACGGGCAGGTTCGTTTCTCGGTGCTGCCGCAAGGCGCCTTTTCCTGGGGCGGGACGATTGCGGGGTTGCTGGCCGTGGCCTCTCTTACCCTGGCCTATTTCTCGCCCATCATTCTCAATTTCGGCGATTTCGCGCGCTACGGGATGAGCCTTCGAGATGTGAAACGCGGGAATCTCTGGGGGTTGCCGGTCAACTTCATGGCCTTTGTGGTGCTGGTTCTGACCACCCTTGTATTGACGCAACCGGCTCTGGGAAGGCTCATTCTCGATCCTGCGGAAACGATCGTCCTGTTCGATAACCAGACCATCATGCTTGTGGGAACGATCACGCTCGTTGCTGCGACGATCGGAATCAACATATCGGCCAATTTCGTGTCAGCGGCTTTCGATTTTTCCAATATCGCCCCCTCAGCCATCTCATGGCGTCAGGGAGGTGTGATCGCCTCGTTCGGCGCCGTGCTGCTGACACCGTGGAACCTCTATGCCCATCCCGAGCTCATCCATCTGACGCTGGATATTCTCGGCCTGTTCATTGCACCCGTGACCGGCATTCTGCTGGTCGATTATTACGGCGTTCAAAAGCAGCATCTCGATCTGCCGAGCCTGTACGATGCCGGGGCGGGGGGGCGCTACTGGTATCGCAACGGGGTCAATCCTCGCGCTGTTCTGGCTCTTGCCCTCTCCGTCGCGCTGGGCCTTCTGGTGGTCTTCCTGCCCGCGCTCCATGGGGCGCAGAATTTTTCCTGGGTGATCGGGTTCGTGGCAGGAGGCGTGTTTCATCTCCTGCTGAGTGCTCTCAGGCCTGACGTGGGAAAAGCGGCCTGAGAAGGGTCATGAAAGTCTCGACGGCTGCCTCGAAATCAGAATCCCTGAGAGGCGCATGGCCCAGAAGCGCCTCAAACTGGACCTGCATATCGGCATAGGCCTGCGTGCCGGACCAGAGCAGGGAAAGGAAATGCGTGGTGTCGATGGGCGTCATCAGACCACGCGCCTGCCAGTCCCGGAAAACCAGATCGTGACGAGCCACATGCGCGCGTAGCGTGTGTCTGAGGAAGTCCCGTACCATCTGACCTCCCGATAGCAGCTCCTGCGCGAAGAGGCGCGAACCTTCGGGGCGCGTGCGCGAAAAAGCGATCTTTGCCCTGAGATACCCTTCGACACCCTCCAGGGGGTCTCGCTGGGGCGAGAGCCAGTGATCGGCATCCTTCAGCCAGATATCGAGCAGGCGAGCGAGGGTGGCGTTGTACAGCTCCTCCTTCGAGCCATAGTAATAGAGGATATTGGCTTTCGGAATGGCGCATAGGGCGGCGATCTCCTCGAGCCTCGTACCTTTCAGCCCTCTCGTACCAAACGTCCATTCTGCGGCGTTCAGGATTTGCGGCACCATGGCCTGACGGGGAGCGCTCTGCTTTCTGGGGCGCCCGGATTTATGGCGGGGCGCAATGACCGCCTTTCTGTCGCTGACCTGGCGTGACGAGCCGCCATGCGTCTTGGCAGAAGAGGCATCGTCGGGGGGGGGAGTCGATCGGCGTTGCGAGGCTCTCCGTCATGTCGCCTGTTCCCTCCGATAGGCTATCGTTTCCTCAACGTAACAGACTATCGGGACTTCAGAAAACCCTGTCGGCGCGCAGAATGGCGCCCAGCAACACATTCGCGCCGGCTTCCGCCTCGGCTTGGGTAATGCTCTCGGCCTCGTTATGGCTCAGCCCGTCGCGGCAGGGCACGAAGATCATGGCCGTGGGTGTGATGCGTGCCAGATAGGCAGCGTCATGACCAGGGCCTGAGACGATCTCTCTCGGGGTATATCCGGCTTCTCGCGCAGAATCGGTTACGATATCGATGCAGCGCCGGTCGAACGGGACGGCAGGGGCATCCCAGATCTGGCGGATCGAGAGCGTGACCTTGCCGGACTCGGCCACGGAGTCGAGCGTGGTCAGCAGGCTTTTCTCCATCTCGGCCAGAACGGCATCATCGGGGTGGCGCAGATCGATGGTGAAAAAAGTTTCGCCCGGTACCACGTTATGGCTGTTGGGCCGGTTTTCGATCAGCCCGACGGTGCCCAGTCCCAGGGGAGCGTGATCCTGCGCCACACGCGATACGGCTGCGATCATGGATGCAGCAGCCAAGAGGGTATCGGCGCGCATGGTCATGGGCGTCGAGCCCGCATGGGCGTCGCGCCCGGTCACGGTCGCTTCGTACCAGCGCATGCCCTGTACACCGGTTACCGAGCCGATCACGTAATCTTCGGCCTCGAGGATAGGTCCCTGCTCGATATGCAACTCGAAATACGCCGCGACCGGGTGATCGCCGCATTGCTGCTCGCCGCGATAGGCGATGGCGTCCAGCGCATCGCCAAACCGTTCTCCGGCGCGATCACGCTTGTCGAGCACCTCTTCCTCCGTGAACGCCCCTGCAAAGGCGCCTGAGCACA
>NZ_PNQZ01000086.1 GCF_003994335.1 Asaia sp. W19 | reverse complement strand
GGGCCTGCCCTCGGCACGCACCATCATGCGCGCGCATGGCGGGGATATCATGATGCAGAACCGCCCCGAAGGTGGGCTCTGCGTACAGGTTTTTCTTCCCGCCAGCCCATGAATCGTCAATTGTTTCAGCGCGGGAATATGCAGGACATCAAGCAGCAAGAACCGGCCGTCAGAACAGGGTAAGCCTGCGGCCCCGGGAACATTCGATACAGGGCCGCTCCCCGAAAGATGGAGACGCCCTGTTCATGACCTGCCTTGCCCTTTCCCGACGTCCCTCCCTTCATGCCCCGCTTTTCTGGCGCCGATTGATCCTGCCCCTCACCATTTCCAGCATGGGTGCCCTGACCGCCTGCGCGGGACAGGGTACGACGAAAACAGGTTTCATCGCTCCCGAAACCTACGGCATGATGGTTCACCCCAAAGGACATAGCAATGATCTGGTCTATGCCGCCCCCGTTTCACCTGAGGAACGGTATCATTACGTGATGATTGATCACGCGCAGTGGCACCCCTCTGCCAAGGCTCCCCATCTGACCCCCAAGGCAGAAGCGCGCGTGACACAGGCCTTCGATGAGGAACTGCACAAGACGCTTGCCAAAGACTTCACGATCCTGCCGCCAGAGACACTCTCTCCTCCTCCCGGCACGCTGAGAATCCAGGCAGCAATCACCAATTTGCGCCGCAGCAAATGGTACTACAACGCCTTGCCCATCGTTGCCGGTTTTGCCGCAGGAGCGGCAGGCGGCGGCCTGCCGCCTATTCCACCCCCCGCACCGGGTGGCGCAAGCGAGGAGCTGGTTGCCCTCGATGCGTCGAACGGCAGGACGCTGATGGCCATCGCAACCTATAATAACGGCATGCCCTGGAACATGATGGGACAATGGCTGCCCTATGCCCATGCACGACGCGCCTTTCATCTCGCGGCAGTACTGATGGATGAGCAACTGCATCAGACGGGCATCGCCCCGCCCCCCATTCCCGGCTGAAGAACCCGGCTATCCCCGAGCTCGAACACGCATACCCAGTCCGATCCCCCCCCTGTTACGCCCATCGAAGGAGGAGAAACCATGCATCCGCTACGCCTAGCCATCAGACGCCACTGGCCTCTCCTGGGCCTGGTACTCAGTCGGGATACGCTGACGCTTCTCGAAACGCTCATCCCGGCCACTCTGGCGCGCCTCGCCCAATGGAGCGACAGTCTGGGACGTCGTATTTAGGCCCGCAGGAAGCCGCAGAGGAAGCGAAGCGCCATGACTGGATGTTGATACCGGGCCAGCCGGGCGTCAGCACCCAACGCCGGTCGGATCACCCCTGTCTGTGGCCCGTGCGACGGAGCGTTCTGAATACCCCCACCCTCTTTGGGACAGGAGCCGTCTGTCAAACCCGCGCATCGCATGTCTTTGGTGCCCTCCTCTGTTCCAAGCCTTCCCGACGCGGGCAGAAGGGAACGCGTCGGATCGGCGCACCGGCGCAAAACGGAAAAGGGGAACCTGAAGCCGGACAAGGTTGCGCATCGGCCGCCTTGGCTCGCCGGACCTCGTCCTGCCCAGCGCCCCTAAATCGGTGATAGGGCCGCTCCATGGAACGTGTGCAGGCGCGCGCCATGATCGCATCGTGACAGATCGTTTTCACGATCCCGTGAAGCGTTAATTCTGTTATTTCTAACATCGTAATGATATGATTATATCATGCAATGTTACGACGCACTATGTCGATCCGTCGGAACATCCTCTGTTTCTCTGGACGCTCACCCCCACAAGGCACCTTTCCGGACAGCGCTCTCCGCATCTCCTCATAGGCGCCCAGTTATCGTTAATTCCCCCCGGGCCCTGCCCACATCATGTCGTTGCCCAGTCGCCGAACGCCGTTTACCCGCGCCGCCGACTGCATTTTGGACAGTCACACCATGAGCAGAATCAGTATTGGTCTCGCCTCTTTTGCGCTGGTCACGACGGCCCTATTTGGCCCCCTTGCCACAGCCTCGGCCACGGCGGAGGACAAGCCCGTTGTGGGTATCGCCATGCCCACGAAATCATCCGCGCGCTGGATTGCCGACGGCAACAATATTGTCAAAACCCTTCAGTCGCGCGGTTATCGGACCGATCTGCAATATGCCGATGACGACGTGCCCAATCAGGTTTCGCAAATCGAGAACATGGTCGCCAAAGGTGACAAGGTGCTGGTGATCGCTGCCATCGACGGCACCACGCTCTCTGACACGCTGCACAAGGCTGCGCAGCGCGGGGTCAAGGTCATTGCTTATGACCGTCTCATCCGCAATTCACCCGACGTCAGCAATTATGCGACCTTCGACAATTTCCAGGTCGGCGTGCTTCAGGCGAGTTCCCTGGTCAAGGCGCTTGGCCTGCCCGACGCCAAGGGACCATTCAATATCGAGCTTTTTGGCGGCTCACCGGACGATAACAACGCCTATTTCTTCTTCAATGGCGCCATGTCAGTCCTCAAGCCCTATCTGGATAGCGGCAAACTGGTGATCCCTTCTGGCCAGAAGACCATGGACAAGGTCTCGACCCTGCGCTGGGACGGCGCCACCGCACAGTCACGCATGGATAATCTGCTGAGCGCCTATTACACCGACCGTCATCTCGACGCCGTGCTTTCCCCTTATGACGGCATCTCCATTGGCATCATATCCTCGCTCAAGGGCGTGGGCTATGGCAGTGGCGACACCAAGATCGCCTATGTCAGCGGGCAGGATTGCGAAATTCCTTCCGTCAAATCTATCCTTGCGGGCGACCAGTACTCCTCGATCTTCAAGGACACGCGCAAGCTGGCCGGCGTGACCGCCGACATGGTGGACGCCATGCTGGCGGGCAAGACGGTGCCTGTGAATGACACCAAGAGCTATAATAACGGTGTCAAGGTGGTGCCCGCCTATCTTCTGACGCCTGTGGTCGTGACCAAGGCCAATATCCGCCCGACCCTGATCGATAGCGGCTATTATACCGCAAGCCAGATCGAGTAGCGCCATGAGCCCCATTCTTGAAATGCGGAACATCGCCAAGCGTTTCGGTCCCGTAAAGGCCCTGAGCGATGTCAGTTTTTCGGTCGAACCCGGCGAAATTCATGCTCTTTGCGGTGAGAACGGCGCAGGCAAATCGACCCTGATGAAAATCCTGAGCGGGGTCTACCCCGCCGGGAGCTATGACGGGCAGATCGTTTTCGATGGCGAGGAGCGCCGCTTTGCCGATATCAACGGCTCGGAGGCGCTCGGCATCATCATCATCCACCAGGAACTGGCGCTCATCCCGCTGCTTTCGGTGCAAGAGAACATCTTCATAACCCACCCGCCAGGGCGTTTTGGTGTGATCGACCGCGACGTGGCGCGGGTTCGAGCACGGGATCTGATGCGTCAGGTCGGGCTGACAGAGGCCCCCGAGACGCTTGTGACTCATCTGGGCGTGGCCAAGCAGCAGCTCGTCGAGATCGCCAAGGCCCTCTCGAAAAAGGTACGTCTGCTCATTCTGGACGAACCGACAGCCAGTCTGAACGAGCGCGACAGCGCGGCGCTGCTCGATCTGCTCCTTGCCTTCAAGGCCGAGGGGCTGTCGTCCATTCTCATCTCGCACAAGCTGAACGAGATCTCCCGTGTCGCAGATCGTATCACCGTGCTGCGTGACGGACGCAGTGTCGGCACGATCGATTGCCGCAACGGTCCCGCAGATGAAGACGAAATCATCCGCCTGATGGTCAATCGCGATCTGGAACACCGCTACCCGCCCCATACGCCACGGATCGGCGAAATGCTGATGGAAGTGCATGACTGGTCAGCCTGGCACCCGCTTCATGCTGACCGCCAGGTGATACGCAATGTCGATTTCCATGTCCGCGCAGGTGAGATCGTGGGCATTGCCGGCCTCATGGGTGCGGGGCGCACAGAGTTTGCCATGAGCCTGTTCGGGCGCTCCTTCGGCACGCGCATATCGGGCGAGGTCACCATGCGCGGCAAGGCGGTGGATGTCTCGACCGTCAGCCGCGCCATCGCGGCTGGGCTCGCCTATGTCACCGAGGATCGCAAGGAACTCGGACTGCATCTGAGCAACGAGATACGCCATAACATCTCCCTCGCCGAGCTACGCGGCATTGCCCGTCATGGCGTGATCGACGAGATCGCCGAGCTGCGTATCGCGCAGGATTACCGCGCCAAGATGCGCATACGCTCGCCGGATGTGCAGCAGATGGCGGGCAAGTTGTCGGGTGGCAACCAGCAGAAGGTGGTGCTGTCCAAATGGCTCTTCACCAATCCAGACGTGCTCATTCTGGACGAACCCACGCGCGGCATCGATGTGGGGGCCAAATACGAGATCTATGCCCTGATCCAGCAAATGGCCGATAGCGGTCGCGGCTGCGTGGTCATCTCATCCGAAATGCCCGAGTTGCTCGGTATCTGTGACCGTATCTGCGTGATGAATGAGGGGCGTTTCGTAGGCGAGTTCACCCGCGAAGAGGCCAGTCAGGAAAAGATCATGCGCGCCATCGTGCGCAGCACAACAGAGTCCATGCCCATTTCCACCATCCCGAGCGAAACAGCCAACCTCGCTGTGTCCTCACTTGCTGCGGGAGCATCATGACCATGAGCGAGCATATCCTTCTCCCCGGCAACCCGCTTTCTCCTGCGGGTGACACCAGCCCAACGGGTGGAGCGCCGGGCGGCCATAAGCTGGGCAACAGCGCGATGGGGCGGTTTATACGCAACAATCTGCGCGAATACGGGATGTTCATTTCGCTAGTCGCGATCGGTCTGTTTTTCGAGATCATGACCAATGGCACATTGCTGCGCCCCCTCAACCTGACCAATCTGGTGCTCCAGAACAGCTATATCGTCATCATGGCGCTGGGCATGTTGCTGGTGATCATCTCGGGTCATATCGATTTGTCGGTCGGATCCGTCGCCGGGTTTACCGGAGCCGTGGCAGCTGTGCTGATGGTGCAGTGGCACTGCAATGTGGTGGTGACCACTCTGACCTGCCTTGCCACCGGGGCACTGATCGGTGCAGCGCAGGGCTACTGGATCGCCTATTTCAAGATCCCTTCCTTTATCGTGACTCTTGCGGGCATGCTGGTGTTCAAGGGGCTGGCGCTGGCCCTGCTGGGCGGACAATCCCTTGGGCCGTTCTCTACCGTATTCCAGAAGCTTTCATCCGGCTTCATACCTGAATTTCTGCCCAAGATTGGCCCCTACAACCCGACCTCGCTGATTCTGGGCGTCATCGTTGCTGCGGCGATGGTGGTTGGTGCAGCACGTGCCCGCGCGCGCTACCAGCGCAACGAAATCGATGTCGAGCCCATGCCCCTCTTCATCGGCAAGAATATCGCGGTGTTCGGGATCATCGTCTATCTGGCGACCCTGGTTTCCAGCTATCGCGGTCTGCCCAATGTGCTGATCATCATGGCCATGCTGATCGCGCTCTACAGCTTCGTGACCAGCCGCACCACGCTGGGAAGGCAGATTTATGCGGTGGGCGGCAATGTACGCGCAGCGGCGCTTTCAGGCATACGCACCGAACGCCTCACCTTCCTGACCTTTGTGAACATGGGCGTCCTCGCAGCCCTTGGCGGCCTGATTTTCGCGGCCCGCCTGAACACGGCCACACCCAAGGCGGGACTCGGCTTCGAACTCGATGTAATTGCCGCATGCTTCATCGGCGGCGCTTCGGCCTATGGCGGTGTGGGCCGGGTTGGCGGGGCCGTGATCGGCGCCATGATCATGGGCCTCATGAATAACGGCATGTCGATCCTGGGTATCGGCATCGACTACCAGCAGGTGCTCAAGGGGCTGGTGCTTCTGGGTGCTGTTTGCGTGGATGTCTATAACCAGCGCAGAGCCTGACCAATACGCGCCTTTTGGCACCGGCAGGTTACCGTGTGATGCCTCAGGTTTTACCTGAATGTCTCGAACGGTCGCTTGCCATACCTTCCCTGCCTTCGGTCTCCACGCTAGGTTAAGAGCCAGTGTATTCCATCATCGGAGAATAAAAGGCAGGACGGTGGAGCGTTTGGGCGTGGGCCTTTTCATGATCGCTGCGGGGCTGATGATCATCTTTCCCCGCATCAATCCGATCGGCTTTTTCGCCGCCAACGATGAATCCTGCTCCCATGACCGCAACGGCGCCTCGCCCCAGCAGGAATGCGACAAGGGCAACGGACCCGCTGCTGGCGGCGTAGGCAGAGCCCGCGAGAATATGCCCGCCGAAGAAGTGCGATCCGCTGGCAATGCTGGTTTCGGTGAAAGTGCTTCTGCCCATGTTTCGGGTGGCGAATAGCCACCATGGTCCTTCTGCGCCGTGTCAGGATACGCCCGCGCCCGGACTGGACAGACCAGGCCGACCATCTGGGATACACCTATTATCGCAATGATGATGGCAGCAATGCCTGGCGCGAGGATGTTCGATACGAATTTGACCATGCCGCGCTCAGCCTCATCGCGAAAACGGCGGAATCACTGCACCGCCTTTGTCTGGAACTGCTCGCTGATATCATCCCGCGTCCCGGCGGTCTGGACGCATTTCATATTCCGCGCGCGGCGCAGGATGTGGTGAGAGATTCATGGTATCGCGGCGACCCGTTCCTCCTCGGCAGGTTCGATCTCGCGTGGGGCGATGGGCAGCCGAAGCTGATCGAATATAATGCCGATACGCCGGCAACCTTGCCGGAGAGCACCCTTATGCAGACGGCATGGCATGTGGAATGCGGCGATACCCATGCGCAGGCACCTCTGGACTCCGCCGCGATCGTGGACAGGCTGACTGCCCTTTATAAGGGGGGGCATCTCGACCGCGTCGTCCATATCGTTTCTTATCCGGACAATCTCGAAGATATTGTCCATGCGCGGTTCTATGAACACTGGGTTGCTCAGGCGGGTCTGGAGCCAATTCATTGCGCGTTGCGGGATCTTGAGATCTCCATCGGAGGGCAGCTTCTGTACCAGGGGGTGATCGTGCGCGGCATGATCCGCATGTATCCATGGGAACTCATGTTCAGAGACGAAGGGGTTCGCCACCTACGCTCCTGCAAATGTCATTTCCTGAACCCACCCTGGACCTCTTTGCTCTCCAACAAGGCGCTCCTTCCTGCCTTGTGGGAACGTTTTCCCGGCCATCCCAATCTGCTCGAGGCGTCCACAAGCCCCGACCGTCTCAGGGTCGCCCCCCCGGACTTTGTAGTCGAGAAGCCAATTCATGCACGCGGAGGTGAGAATATCCGTATCCTCGACAGCAGCGGCGTTCTCCATGCGGAGGGGGGGAGCTATGGCGACTATCCGAAGATATATCAGAAATTCGCCGATCATCGGATTGATGGCGTTACCGCCTCGATCGGTGCCTGGATCATCGGCAAGCGTTTCGGAGGGGTAACCATGCGTGAGAGCGCAGACACTGTCATCCGGCACAGTTCACCTATCGTGCCGCATATCGTTCTCAAGCGCGCGGGGCTGGCAAAGTTTTCGGTGCCTGAAGAGTGCGTCAAAGCAGAAAACGGCGATGTGAGCAAAGCCCCCTCGGTCCAGGCGCGAGACGACATCACCATGGATCGCATTGATAGACTGCGTACGGCAAACGACGCGCATTCCGTATCCAATACGAACAGATTTCCTATTTGCGAGATTCAACCCGAACCCAACGCCCAATATTCTGGCTCGACGACACGTTCATACTGTTGCATTCGGGAATCACGGGAGATGCGTTGGCGCTCGACCTGAGTCGCTGCAGCAGGGGCGATGTCTTGACCTCTTCTCGAACATCTCCTCCTTAAGTGCTTTTGATCAAACTGATCTTTCTCAAACCATAGTAGCCTTCGAGACGAAGCCCTATGTCACCATCCTGTTAAAGCCAGAGCTGGTTACTGCTCTGAAAACCAATAAGAATAGTGCGCGAGACATTCATGAACACCCACCGTAGCTGGACTTTGATCGCCGCTGCCTGTTGCAGTCTTCTGGCCGCGCTGGTGCATCTGGGCTGCATCTGGATTGGCCCCAGCTGGTACCGCACCATGGGTGCCGGCGAAACCATTGCCCGGATGGCTGCCGCCGGTGATTCGTACACGACGGTAATCACCTTGATAATCGCCACGATACTGACAGTCTGGGGCGCTTACGCCCTTTCAGGCGCGGGTGTGCTGCCAGCGCTACCGTTCTTACGACCCGCGCTTTGCGCCATCACAGCCTTCTATCTTTTACGCGGTGTCGCATTCGCGCCTATGCAACTCTGGTTTCCCGGCCGGAGCGCGCATTTCTGGCTATGGAGCTCCTCTATCTGCTTCATCATCGGTGTTCTCCATCTTGCAGGCTTGCACCAGATATGGAGCAGGCTCAGGACTTCAGGTTCACGGGTTGATCATGATGCTACCGCCGGGACTGATGGCTAAAAAAGCCCGACCAACTATCTATCCCATAATGGATCAAACAATATTCTGCCCCAGGGGAGAACGAGAGCGCCTCGAGCATGAACGCCATCTGACAGGCGGATCACAGCGCTCCGTTTGGGCCTCTCTCCCTACTCGGACTCTCTGCCCGCGCCCTCTTTCATCATCGCTCTTCCCCACCGCTCTATCGTCTGAGAGTGTTTGGTCAGAGGCCACAACTCTCCCCCCATATCAGCGAAAATTGCGGGCGGTCATGTAAGCCCTCTTCGCGTGACATCCTCTGTCGCCCCTTCCCTTCGAAAGGTAGGGCTTATTTTTTCTCCCGCGCCGGAACGGGTACATTACAGAGCGCAACCCCTTTTGCCGGGCGGACGAAAAAGGGGTCATGCCGTGCGGCACGAGCCGCCATATAAGCGTGAAAAGACGGGCTGTCCGTGCGCATGACCTGCATGGTCGGCCGCAGGGATGCGGGAAGATCGGCGGCAAGCGTCACGCCTGAAATCGTCACGTTCTGACGTGAATCAGTATAAAATCCGAGCGGCCCGGTGCCGCGTGGCAGCGCGCCCAGACGCTCCATGCCTTCAAGCACGCGCCCGATAACCGCGAGGTTACGATCGAGTTGACGCGGGGCCTCACCGTTGACCACATAGAGCTCACGTCCGTCTCCCGTATCGGGGGGCATGTCCCGACCGACACCGACCACGCCATAGCACTGAGCTGGCCAGATTTGCCCGCCCTCCCGGCCTACCAACCAGCCCGAGGCAATGCCAGATTGTGCGGCATAAGGGTCCGGATAGGGCAGCGCCATATAATCAAGTCCGGCAAGGGGGCGCTCATATTCTGCGCCCGGATGCGCAACAAATCCGTTGGGCAAAGGTGCCGCCTCATCGCGTACGCGCCACTGCACCACATAATTATCCTGCACACGAATGATGGCGCCCTGGTCCCACTGATGGGACTGGGCAAGACGCACGACATTGGCCACATGCACAGGGGCAAATTCAGGCGCGAGTTCGATCACGACCCGCCCGCCATCGGCCAGCTTCATGACCAGGAGACGCTCCGGCGCGACATCACGCCAGGCAGCATTCGGTGCCTGGGCGACAATCTCAGCCGGACTTGGCGCGGCTGCGGCAGCCGCCAGGCCAGGAAAAAGAAGGATCAGAGCAGGCAAGATAAGGCGCATGTCATGACATTGCGCTCACAGGGCAATCCTGCACAAGACCTTGCAAACACAGACCATGTTCGAAATTCCTGCCCTGAGCGTTACTATTTTGCGCCTGAATGGCGGACCAGAGCCTCTCACCTCGAAGGGAGGCTGATTTTTCTTGCTCAGGCTTTGATCCACTCACTAACCTCAGCGATCTTGTGCAGCATATCCCAACGGAATTCCCGTATCAGCCTCCCAGGAAAGGCCCCGTCGAGCCCATGAAGAGAAAACGTGCCGCCCTCACCGCGTGGCTGCTGATTTTCTACTCTTCACAACATGCTCGATCTGCCGAGATTACCATTCCGACAGTGTATGAGGCGGGGCATTTCTTCGCAGTGCCTGTCACCGCTCAGGGTCAGACCCTTCGCTTTGTTGTGGATACAGGAGGGGGAGGTGGAGCGGGCTTGATGTTGATCACACCAGAAGCTGCCGAGAAAATCTATGCTCCCACTTATCGCTGCGACGATATTGCTACGGGCCGGATGATCATGAAATGGCCGGAATTCACGGACGCAGCGGGGTTACCTCACCCGCCGTTGCAGACACCCTGCAACGCCATGGCTCTTGTTGTACCCATCAAGACAGGCAGGTTCGTCGAAGATGGCATAATCGGCGGAGGGTATCTGCCCCAGTTCCGCGCCTGGCATTTCAATTATCCTGATAGGCGCCTCTCGGTTGAAGATGCCGACTGGAAAATACCGTATGGGAAAACAGTTATCCCGCTGGGATTTCCGAAAAATGCGCAGGGAATACATACTGGCCCATTCCCGAGCGTCGAGATGCAAGTCGACGGACACACCATTGCCATGCTGCTCGATACAGGAGCCACTGCCATGCAGACTGCGGCGGGCCTGAAGGCGACCGGTGCCCCGCAGATGCATGGGCAAGGAACGACTTCATACATCACAACAAGCGTCATGAACGCATGGCACAAGATGCATCCGGACTGGCCCGTTGTCGTGAATGGTGACAGCTTGATGCCTGCACGGTTGATTGAGGTCCCACAGATAAAGTTCGGCCCCTATCCCATCAGTCACGTGTGGTTCACCGAACGACCGGATGGAAATTTCGGCATGCATGGCGTGGGGCAGTATATGGATCGTGAAATTCAGGGTGCTTTAGGCGCAAATGTCCTGAGCCATTTCGATATGGTCATCGATTATCGTCACGATTGCCTTGTTCTTTTAAGCAAGCCGATTTGAGGAGAGTAAGGCCACCATCACCAAGCACTCATCATCACCGGGCCAAAAACCCGATGACAATCACGCCCCATAGACCGCGCCAATACCGAGTCCTGGAGGCGTCAGATCCTTTTCTAGACGCCACCTGAAGAGCCCATGCCTCCTTCCCCTATCGACGCGGCTTTCTGGCAGGCAGACCGGTGACACAGCACGCTACCCAGATTTTCAGCTCATCAGGGCGCGTATGCAGAGACTCCGGCACAACAACGTAGGTCTTGCTGGGAGCGCTTTCAGGCTCATAACGCAGGGCACATGCACCGGGGAGTGCCAGAAGGGCCTCACGATCCTTGCCGCTCATCTTCAAAGCCAGACCGATATCAGAGAGGGAGGCAAAAACCTTGCCGCCCGCATAGCCCATGATCCCGCCGAACATGGGCTTGAAGGACAAATCAAATTCCGCCAGCTCCGGGATCATCAGTATTTTCTGCAGATTTGCAGGATCATAAATCGTCATATCACCCCATCCCTAACATTTTTTCTTTTGAATAAGTAAAGTAACAAAAAAAAAACGATATTGGGATCTTCTTGTAAATTTTACAAATATTTATGCGTTTTAATGGAAATCGCGGGCCTTTAACCGCGGTGATACCGATCCCTCCTCTGCCTCAGACACGGCAATAGAACGCATCAGAGGTGTCAGATCCTCCAGACGCTGCATCACCACGTGAATGACCTCTCCTTCACGCTGGAGCATACCATGACAGGCCACCGCATTGACGCCAATCACGATGCGACGCTGGGCTTCGGCGCGGTCTTTCCAGATGATGATGTTGGCTGTGCCGGTCTCATCCTCCAGCGTCATGAACATCACGCCATGGGCCGTTCCAGGACGCTGTCGCATGAGCACCAGACCTGGTACCACCACGCGACTCCCATCGCGCAACCGACGCAGATCGGCGCAGGTAACCATGCCACGCGCGGAAAATCGGGGACGCAGAAAAGCCATCGGGTGCTGGCGCAGGGTCAGACCGAGCGTGTTGTAGTCTTCCACGACTTCACGGCCTTCGCTCATGGGGCGGGGCGTATAATCGGGTTCGATCATTTCGGGCCCGGGTCTGTTGAGCTTGCGATCGGCCGCGGCAAAAAGCGGCAGAACCGTATCGGCTAGCCCCTTGATGGCCCAGAGTGCCGCCCGACGATCAAGGTCGAGGCTGCGAAAGACATCGGCAGCCGCCAGCGCTTCGAGCGCGGAAACAGGAATATTCGCGCGACGCCAGACATCATCGAGGGATTCATAGGCTGGAAAGCGATTGGCGATCAGTTTCGCCGCATGCTTGTTCGAGAGGCCTTTCACAAAGCGAAATCCCAGACGAACGGCCAGTGTCGGCCTGCCCCGGTCAGGCTCGAGCGCACAATCCCAGCGCGAGGCATTGATGTCTATGGCATGTACGGTCACCCCATGCTCGCGCGCATCGCGCACTACCTGGGCTGGGGCGTAAAAACCCATGGGCTGCGAGTTGAGCAGGGCCGTACAAAAAACATCGGGATGATGGCATTTCAGATAGTTAGAGACATAGGCCACAAGTGCGAAACTGGCGGCATGGCTCTCGGGAAAGCCATAGGACCCGAAGCCCTCAAGCTGGCGGAAGGTGCGCTCGGCAAACTCGCGGTCATAATGATTGGCGACCATCCCCTCGATCAGCTTTGTCCGAAAATGCGACACTCCACCGGTAAATTTAAAGGTCGCCATGGAGCGGCGTAGCTGATCGGCCTCACCAGGGGTGAACCCGGCGCAGGCGATGGCCACCTGCATGGCCTGTTCCTGAAAAAGGGGCACGCCCAGCGTCTTGCCAAGAATCTGCTCGAGTTCCGGCTTGGGATAATCCGGTAGTTCGACACCGTCACGACGACGCAGATAGGGATGCACCATATCGCCCTGAATAGGACCGGGGCGCACGATGGCTACCTGAATGACCAGATCATAGAAGGTCTTCGGCTTGAGGCGCGGCAGCATGGACATCTGGGCGCGGCTCTCTATCTGGAACGTACCCAACGTATCGGCACGACGGATCATGGCGTAGGTGGCGGGATCTTCAGGCGGCACCGAGGCCATGTCGAGCTGACGGATGCGATGCTGGGCCAGCAGCTCGAAACCACGGCGCAGACAGCCCAGCATGCCGAGACCCAGAACATCGACCTTCATGAATTTGAGAATATCGATATCGTCCTTGTCCCAGACGATGATCTGGCGGTCCTCCTTGGCAGCAGGCTGAATGGGCACGAGTTCGTCCAGCCGGTCGCGCGTCAGCACGAAACCACCCGGATGCGTGCCGAGCTGGCGCGGTATGCCCACAAGCTCGGCAGCCACACGCAGGGTCAGGGCCAGACGCCTGTCCGACAGATTGAGATTCAGCTCTGCCGCGCGCGCCTTGAGTTGCTCGGGGTCTCCCAGAGAAGAGGCGAGATATTTCGAGAGCAGACCCAGAAGATCCTCGCTCAGCCCCAGCACCTTGCCTGTTTCACGTAGGGCGCCCTTGGGACGATAACGCATGAGTGTAGCGCAAAGCGCCGAATGGCTGCGGCCATAGCGGCGATAGATCCATTGGATGATCTCATCACGCCGGTCGCTTTCGAAATCGACATCGATATCGGGCGGCTCGCGACGCTCTGCGGAAATGAATCGCTCGAACAGGAGCCCAGAGCGCACTGGATCGATAGCCGTGATGCCCAGCACGTAACAAATGGCGGAATTGGCAGCCGAGCCCCGCCCCTGACAAACGATCTCGAGCGCACGCGCCTGATGTACGATGCTGTGAACAGTCAGGAAATAGGGCGCGTAATCGAGCGAACCTATGAGCGCGAGTTCATGGGCGATCTGTTTTCTGACCGCCTCGCTCGCTCCGGCCGGATAGCGCCGTGGCAAGGCGTCGCGCACGAGCCGGGCCAGAGTCTGCTGCGGGGTTTCGTCCGGCCGGTCGGTCTCCTGCGGATATTGATAACAAAGATCCTCCATCGAGAAGCGACAATGCGCCTCGATCTCGGCCACACGCCCAAGGGCTTCGGGAAAGGCTTCATAGAGCTGCGCCAGAGAAACTGGCGTTTTGAGTGCGCGGTCAGCGTGAATTTCGCGCTGTCCGCCCAATGTCTCCAATGTGCAGTTCTCGCGGATAGCCGTCACGACATCCTGCAACACATGGCAGCGCGCCTCATGATAGAGCACGTCCCCCGTGACCACGGCTGCCACGTTGCAGGCAGTCGCCAGTATCTCCAGCTCCCGCAGCCGCAGCAGATCACCGGGCGCACTGCGATATGCCAGCCCGCAATAGACAGGCTGACCAAGGGCAGCCCTCATACGGGCAAGATGGCGGAGTTGCTGCTGCGCCTGCGCATCCGGCTGATCGGGCAGCAGGACCAGAACCAGATTCTGTGCCCCCTGGAGCAGATCGTCCCAGCCAAGCGAGAAAATCTCACGCGCACCCCGTCGATGCCCGAGTGTCAGCAGGCGACAGAGCGCCCCCCATCCTACCCGATCGACCGGATAGGCCAGAAGCGTCGATCCATCGAGCAGATCAAGTCGACACCCGGGCAAAAGCCGCAAGCCGCTTTGCCGCGCCGCATCATGCGCACGCACCATGCCCGCCACGGAATGACGATCAGTCAAAGCCAGCGCCCTGTGACCCTGCGCATGGGCAACGGAAAACAGGTCATGCGGGGAACTGACGCCACGCAAAAAGGAATAATAGGAGGTCACATGGAGCGGGGTCGTCATGCCCCCTTCCCTCCTGACGAATCATGGGGATGATGGTGCCCGCTCGTATCATGCGCCACGGTATCGGCACGCTTCATGAGCACAAAACCACAGCGCGCCAGATGCGCCACCAGGCGCTCGGCCACGAGGGTTGCCATGAGTTCATCAGCATCATGCACGCGGCGGCGGCCGTCAAAACGCAGCGCATGGGTCAGAGCATCGGCTATTTCCCGTGGCTCGGCGGGACGCATGAGCGACAGGAGGAAAGCGAGATCCTGCGTCATCAAAACACCCCATGGACGAACCAGGCGCCGTCGCCCGACCAGGGATTCTGACCGTCACCCCGGCGAAAAAGCCAGAAACGGTCTCCTTCTTCTGTTTCCACAATCCAGTAATCGCGTATGGCCCCGGCCTGAACAGGATGCTGCCACCAGGCCCCATGCAACCGCTCCGGTCCGTCTGCCCCACGGACACGCAGCATCTGCCCCTGCCAGACAAAGCGCCTTGGGCTGTCATCCTCGGCCAGGGCGGGCGGCGCAATGGCACAAGGCGCGGCAAAAAGGCGGACAGGACGCGGCCAAAGGCGCGGAAAACCGTCCTGGGCCGTGCCGGACCAGGAGGACGCCGGTGTTCTGGAAACAGTCGGAAGACGCGCCAATCTGACGACAGGCTTCTGGGCCTCTTCCGGAAAAGGACTATCCGTTGCTGCCAGATGGTAGATCCCCCGCAATCCCGGCCTGTTGCGCAGACGCTCCGCCAGTTCGACCAGCATGGCCGGCATCTGTTGCTCCTCCGGGTCGGTGAGAGCAGAGGGATTGAGGGCGGGGGTTTCATCTGCGGGCTGGCGAGGCTCCGCATGATCGACATGCAGGCTCATCACTTCAATGCCAAAACCCGGATCGATCGTTTCAATACGTTCCTGAAACAGACGACTCAGACGCGACGGATCACTGACTGGCTCCGAGGTTCCCACACGAATGGCCTGGGTCACGTCATCCACGCGCTGACAGAGCAGATCAAGCCTGCGTGCCCCCAGCCCCATTTTCTGCAACAGGGCTGCCATGTCATCGCACAGAACCGTCACGACATGGAGCAGGCTTTCGGCTGTGCCAATCGGCTCCAGCAGAGCACGTTTCACGTGCAGCGCTGCGACAGGCCGATCGAAACACAGCGCCTCCTTTTCCTGCCCCAGCGCCTGATCGAGCCGGAACAGAGGCTCCATGCCAAAACGCCGCGTCAGCGAGGCGCGTGGCACGGCGCGCAGATCTGATACGCGCGTAATCCCCATAAGACTGAGCCCCGCCTGTATCTCAGGGGTCAGACGCAGGGCGGCAACGGGTAGTCCGGCCAGAGCCAGAGCACTCTCTCCCGGCGGAACGCAAGTCAGTTGCTGATCCCCATGACGCGCCAAAGCATGAGCGGCCCCTGCAGTATCGGCCAGAGCCGCACGCATGTCGTGGCCGCGCTCGGCCAGACGATCTCTCAGAGCCTCCAGCATGCGCGCCTCGCCGCCGAAAAGATGCGCGCATCCTGTGCTGTCGATCCAGAGCCCTTCAGGTGGATCGGCTGCCACAAGTGGCGAAAAGCATCGGCACCATTCGGCCAGCTTCTGCAAGCCACGTGCATCGCGCTCAGGTGTGACGGGATGCGTGGCCAGATCAGGTACAAGGCTGCGCGCCATGGCGAGAAACTGCCCTTTTTGCACCCCAGACTCCAAAGCGGCCCGATTGACCGCCACGATCTTGCGGCTCTGGCCATCACGCCCATACAGCGCCAGCGGCAAGGCCGGGTCGCTGTGGGGATGGGCCTTGTGCCAGAGCGTCGTGTGCCAGTGCGGCAGCCAGAGGGAGAGCAGACGGCGCGGCATAATCTGTACCGATCCTCCAGGACAGGGCCTCGCCCCCGCGACGACGCAGCAAGGACAAGGAAAAGGCTTCGGCAAAAGGCAGCAGGGCACGACGCCCAAGAAAGACAGGATCAGAAGGCGCCGCACCTACGCGCCAGCGTGTCCAGCACGCATTGGGGGAGAGCGGCCGGTCATGCCGATGCAGCACGAAGCCGGTTGCTGCGGAATTCTCGGCCGCCAGATGCAAACGGCGCGAGGCTGTCAGGGAAAGAGGCTCGATGAGATCGGCCACCACGGCCGTGATGCCACGCGTACGCAGCACATCTTCCATGGTGCCCACCAGACGCATGGGCTCTGCCTCGACACAAAGCAGACGCCCGGAATCCAGACCGGCGGCTTCCAGACCGGCCAGGGTCAACGCCCCCTGCCCCGATGCCGCAGGAACGATCCAGATGACCGGCCCCGTCGCCCGCGCCAGGACGCGAGCAATGAAATAGGTCGGCCTGGCACAGAGCACGCGATCATGCCCCGCTCCCAGAAATTCATGCACGACGCCACGACGCAATCCGCCCCTGAGCGCGGCATCCACCGGCGGAAGCCCCATTTCCAGGTAAAGCGCGGCAAAATTCTTCTGATAACGCTGCTCTATCCGTGCCACGCTGTCGCGCAGCAAAGCCATGCCTGCCTTGTTCTTCATGACTGGAGCCTCCTTTCGATTCTGGCCGTATCATACGAACAAAACAGGAACAACCATCTTGGTTGCATGGCATCGGGACGCGGTATCGTGAGGCGCCGCCAAGACGCCTCCGGTTGTTTTTCAGAATCAGACAGTTGGATGCCCTTATGTCAGGCGGGATGCTTTCGAACTGTCAGCCACTTTTTTCAGGAAGCGTTGAAATCGCAACGTGCCCTGGCGCGCC
>NZ_PNQZ01000009.1 GCF_003994335.1 Asaia sp. W19 | reverse complement strand
CCCGAACTCAGGAGACCGCCATTGAAGGTAATGTCATTACTGGCCGAGAGGGACGCCGCACCGCTCGCCGTGATCGTGCCGACCGAGCCAAGCTGGCCCTGATTGCCGCCATTGACCAGATAATCATTCAGCGTCGCGCTGTTGATGATCGACCCGTTCTGCGCCACCAGGCTGACCGAGCCACCTGCCAGCGTGCCCGTATTGGTGATGTCGCCATTGCGCGCCAGAATGCTCAGGCTGTTGCTGCCCGAAATCGTCCCGCTATTCGTGACGCTCGATCCCGCAAGCGACACGTCTTTCGCCGCAATCGTGCCGCCGCTCAGTGCCACATTGCCCGGGGCCAGATAGAGCTTCGGCGCCAGCACCGTCGCACCATTCACCTGCACCGGCACATACCAGACGATGTTCTGCGTCAGAGACGCCTTTTGCTCGAGTGCAGTGCATGCAGATAAACTATCTACTTCACTCCGTGAAAACTATCGCGTTTAACGTAAGATACTTTGAAATGTATC
The DNA here is from genome assembly GCF_003994335.1 of Asaia sp. W19. GTDB lineage: Bacteria > Pseudomonadota > Alphaproteobacteria > Acetobacterales > Acetobacteraceae > Asaia. The sequence continues at coordinate 3,041 of NZ_PNQZ01000009.1, read as the reverse complement.
GAAATCGAACCATACATCTTCGTAATTTTCAGTTATTAAGAATCTCCATCCTGGAGCCAAGGCGAGGTACGGAATGATTAGCTTTTCCCATGACGGAATATGGGAATAATGCAGGGGAAGAAAAAAATCGTCATCATTTAACATTTCCATTCCACCCCAAATATACCATCCTGAAGTATCTCCTTCAGGTTTAATTCGAAGTCCATTTAATGGACGAGCCCCCTCTCTGACATTTTTACTTATTCCCACCTTATCGTTTTCCATTGGCGGAAAAAAATCTGAGTTATATTTCTGGCATATACTTTTCTGCATTATATCTAATATCATTTTAATCCCAATTTTGCTTTCATCTGGCGTGAAAAGGCGCTCAATTGTCCACCCTGGATTCTCGAGCAGGTAGGACAGTGAGGTTGAACCGCATCAATCTGAGTCTGCTTTTCAATATCATTCTTTCCGTCTCGGTAATACTCTACGACGAGAGGATCAATATGGTCTGGGATCTGTTTGGGCGTAACAACGCCACAATCAACACAAGGCTTACCCTGCACGCTTTCATGTTGGATTCTCCGCGGAGTCGCCTGAAGCGGCCTCTTATAAGCAGATATGATACTTGGAAGTGGATCAAAATCTCCTATAGGCACCCCTGATTTTTTCTTTGCCACCTCGTGTGCGACGTCTCTTAGGTCTTCGACGCTACTCGTGCCGATGGGGGCCTGGTCGATAAGCTCCTGCATGCCTTCTGGCGTAGTAAGCAGCCGGTTGACCTCCTGCGCCCGTGCGAGAGCCGCCTCGAGATTCGCAATCTCGGCGTCCGTTGGTACCCAGGTGGCGTCAGCAGGTGTAAGCGTTTGCAGAGCAAGATTATGTGGGTCGACCTCCGCCAGCTTCCTGTAGGCGCTCCGATATCTTCCGGGGTTCACCTCAGCTTCCCACTCTTCGCGCTGCTCTTCCTCACTCGGACCAAGAAAAAAATCGAACATGCGACGCACAGCTTCCCTCGGTGAGCTCGGGGGCTTTACTCTGCCAAGCGCGCGCTCTGCTTCGATATCCTCCTCTTCCGCCTGATTGAACTGCTGCATGGCAGAACCGAGGGCGGCACCGCTGAGCGCGTTAACGCTGCTATCGCCATACCCGCCCACTAGGGCACCCGTAGCCGCCCCTGTCCCCGATGCTATGGCGTTGCTGATGGCATTGGCGTAGGCGCGCTGCACCCTCGGATAGTTAGACAGCCCCTTCGATATCTCCAGAACCCAGCTACGGCTGGCAATCGTGGCCGCGTCGCTCAGCGCAGTGCTCGCTGCTGACGCGGCTATGTTCCCTCCTGAAATGCCCGCTACGGCTGCACTGCCTGCCGTCTCCAATGCGATACGCGCCCATGCATTCGAGAGATCTTTACCTCCAAATCCGCCGACGCCCGCGTTATCGAGCTCATCAGCGACGAGCCCGCCGATCTCTCCGGCCAGTTGGCTACCCAGCCTCTGGGCCTGTAGCTGATTACTTAGCTTTTTCGCATCGAAGGCGTTTTCCAGTGCTGCATTGGCCTTCGAGACATCCGTGATGTAATGGCCCGTGATACTCCCGGCATTAACCGTGATATTGCCACTGATGGCAGACTGGCTTTCGCTCGTCTCGTCATGCGTGCGGCCCCCGCCCATCATGCCCGACGCACCCGAGGCAAGGTTGGTGCCGACCGCGCCAAGGATACCCATCGTGCTGCCCAGCATGTCCGTGCCAAGGCTCATCGACATGCCCGTCTGCGTCGCCTTCCACTGCGATACATTCGTCACGCTGTTCGCAACAAGGCTGCCCGTGTTGAGGTGGTTCTTCGCCGCTTCCGCCTGGCTGTCGATCACACCCGCCGTCAGGCTGGTCTGACCCGCCACATCCACGCCGATGCCGTTCTCACCCGCATAGAGTCCTGAGAGGGTCGAGCCCGTCGTGGCAAAATGATCGGTGACTGTCTGGTTAAGTCCACTGCCACCAATACCGGTCTTGTAGCCAAGGCTCAGTTGGCCACCGCTCTGGCTCGCTGTGCTGCGATAATCGGACGTATTCTGCGGGCTCGTGATGTTCAGGCTGCCCGCAGCCAGATCCAGGCGCGGGGCCGTGACCGTCGCCCCGTTCAGCGTCACACTGCCCGGGCTTGCAATCGTCACACTCTGCGCGCCATTGACCGTCGTGTTCACAGCCGTCGCACTGTCGGAAACGACATGCTGCGTCTGCTTGCCAAACGACGCACTCAGGCTGGCGCTATACCCACCAACACCCACACCAATATCGAGACCGACTGAAGTCGATTTCGACTTCATGTTGCTTTCGCTATGGGTCGTATCCCAGCCCGCCTGCAGCGTGATGTCCTTGCTGGCAGCAAGAACCACATCCTTGCCAGACAGGCTCGACGCCGTCGCACTCAAAGAGCCGTTCTGCGCATCCGCTGCGTTATCGCCACGCGCCACGACAGAAAGCGTATTGCCGGCGTTGAGCGTCGTGCCCACAGCCTGGGTCTGCGTCTGGGTGCTCGACTGATGCAGCGACGACGAGCCAATGGATTGGCGTACGCCCACAATATTGCCCGCAACTGCATCGCCCCCTTTTATGATCGAGGTGGCAATAATGGCTGCGCCCTGCATCGCATTCAGCGCAGCAAGCGTCCCGCTGCCGCTACCTGACGTCTGGCTTGCAGCAAGCCCCGTATTGACCACCTGCCCGACAATGGATGTTGGAGACAATCCGATTCTGGCGCCGATGGATTTCTCCTTATGCGCCGTGCTCTGTGTCTGGCTGTTCTCCTTGGCCAGCAACGAGACGGACGACCCCGAGAGCGTGAGATCGTTCGCAGCCGACAGGGCTGAACCATCCATCGTAAGTGCCTTGCCCGCATTGAGCGCCACACTGCCGCCCAGCGAGGCCAGAACCGATGGGGTCCAGACCGTGCTCGATGACGATGATCTGTCGTCGCGCATGCCATAGCCCAGCGTCCCCTGCGCGCCCTGGCTGCTCAGCGAGATCCCCGCCACGTGATGCGACGCACTCGCTTCGCT
>NZ_PNQZ01000085.1 GCF_003994335.1 Asaia sp. W19 | reverse complement strand
CKKMCGACGCTGTTCCAGCCAAACAGGGTCGATATCAAGGACGACTTGGGCAAGGTGACGGAAATCCTGGACGCACCCCGATCCTCGTTTGCCGGTCACACGCTCGAAACGCCGTGGACGGAACCGCAGCTCGCCTATTTCGCCGGCATCGCGATGTGGACCTACTTCAACGTACCATTCCTTTTGGGGGCTCCCGGCGTCGTAGTGGAACGTCTGGAGGACTGGCAGGAGCAGGGTGAGACCTGGAAGCGCCTGCGCGTGACCTTTCCGCCAGGGATCGCGACCCATAGTACGGTCCAGACTCTCTTTGTGGACGAGGGCGGGCTGATCAAGCGACACGACTACGACGTGGAGATCGCCGGCAATACGCCGGGTGCTCATTACCTGTCCGGTTATCTCGAAGTGCAGGGGATCAAGTTCCCGACTAGGCGACGTATCTTCCCCCGGCAACCAGATGGCCAGGCAATGGCCGAATCACTGGTCGTGTCGATTGACATCGATCGAATCGAGCTTCGCTGAAACTTGCCGCGACGAGAAGACTGACGGGCAGTCCCTTGCCAGCTCCGACCGCGCATATCCCCTGGGTGTGACGGTCGGGCGCTTGTGGGTGCGGAGATCTTCACCGGCAGCGTCAGACAGCTGGTTCAGTTGGAATTACACCCGTCACAACTGCACGCCACGGTGATCGCAGAGGTGCCACCGGCCGACCAACGCGAATACCGGCGGATTTTGTGGAGAATCTTATGACCCACCCAGCCATCATCATGCCGTCCCCATCCTTCATTGAGGTGGACGGACTGCGCATTCGCATCATGCAATCCTCTGCCGGTCCGGGACTACCGATTGTCCTCACGGCCCCCTGGCCGGAGAGCATTTACGCTTTCAACTCCGTATGGGAGCGCATGCAGGCGATCGGCCCTGTCACGGCGGTAGATCTTCCGGGCTTCGGGCAATCCGAAACGCGCTCAGATCTGATGTCACCGGACGCAATGGGCGATTTCCTCATCGAAGTTCTTGATCACCTTCGCATGGAACGCGCGCATTTCGTAGCGCCGGATATCGGCACGCTTGCGACCCTGTACGCGGCGAGCCGCAAGCCGGAGCGTTTTGAAAGCATCGTCGGTGGCAGTGGCGGCATCAGCCTCAATCTGCTCGGCGACCCATTGAAACGGATCGTTGGGTCAACACGCGATGATTTCGCCGCTTTGGAAGGCGGAGAGCAAGTGTACCAGCTCGTTAAGACAATGGCCCGGGCCACCATCCCTGAAGGGATTTTGGAGGATTACCGGACGTCATCGCAGGGCCAGCGCTGGAACGAGGTTGCGGATTTCGTGCGTGCCTACCAGCGTGATCTGCCGCGGCTGGAGACCCTTTTACCAGCTATCACCGTACCAACGCTGGTGATCTCGGGGAAGCACGATCCGTTCGTGCCGCCTGCCAACGGAAGCTTTCTCGCCGAACGCATGCCGCATTGCCGGGCTGACATTGTCGACGCCGGTCATTTCGTTTGGGAGGAAGCGTCCGACATCTACGCTTCCCTGATCGCGGACTGGATCACCGGCGAGTATCGGGACGTATAGATCGACCATAATTTTGGACCGACAGGGAGGAAGATGAACATGAGTTTTGTCAAAACAACGGATGGTACCGAGATCTTTTACAAGGACTGGGGCCCAAAGGACGCGCGCCCGATCATGTTCCACCACGGCTGGCCACTGTCGTCGGACGACTGGGACGCGCAGATGCTGTTTTTCGTCGAGCACGGTTTCCGTGTGATCGCGCATGACCGTCGCGGCCATGGCCGCTCAGCCCAGGTGACGGGCGGCCATGACATGGATCACTACGCAGCCGATGCCTTCGCGGTTGTTGAGGCACTGAACCTTCGGGACGTGGTGCATGTTGGCCACTCAACCGGTGGCGGCGAGGTCACGCGGTATGTGGCCCGTCACGGCGAGCCTTCGGGCCGCACCGCCAAGGCGATCCTCGTCGCCGCAGTGCCGCCTTTGATGCTAAGGACCAACGCCAACCCCGAGGGGCTGCCGATTGAGGTGTTCGACGGCTTCCGCGCGGCGCTTGCCGCCAACCGGGCGCAGTTCTTCCTCGACGTGCCGACGGGTCCCTTTTATGGCTTCAACCGTGATGGCGTAGACGTGCAGCAGGGCGTGATCCGCAACTGGTGGCGTCAGGGCATGAAAGGTTCGGCGCTCGCGCATTACTACGGCATCAAGGCCTTCTCGGAGACCGACCAGACCGAGGATCTCAAGGCCATCACAGTGCCGACGCTGGTGCTGCATGGCGAGGACGACCAGATCGTCCCGATCGCGGACTCGGCCCACAAGGCAATCGGACTCCTGCGCAATGGGACGCTGAAGACCTATCCCGGCTTCTCCCACGGCATGCTGACAGTCAATGCCGACGTGCTGAACGCCGATATCCTCAATTTCATCAAGGCATAGGAGACGGACAATGAGTGCCGAAGCGTTTGACATCGTCGTTTTCGGCGGCGGAAAAGCGGGCAAGTCGTTGGCCATGGATCAGGCGCGCGCGGGCAAGCGCGTCGCCATGATCGAGCGAGGCTATATCGGCGGGTCCTGCATCAACGTTGCCTGCATCCCGAGCAAGGCTCTGATACGTAGCGCCGAGATCCATGCCTCGGCCTTACAAGCTGAGGCCTTTGGGACCGCCACGACCTCGACCCTCGATATGAACGCGGTCGCCGCGAGGACGGCGAAGGTCGTCGGCGACATGGTCGGGCTCAATCGGAAGGCTTTCGAGGCATCGGGTCTTGAGTTGATTCTAGGGTCCGGCCGCTTCGTCGAGCCCAGGGTCATCGAGGTATCGACAACCGAAGGGACGCGGCGTCTCACCGCGCCCGAAATCTATCTTAATCTTGGTACGTCCGCCCATATGCCCGCAATCCCGGGCCTTACGGAGAGCCAACCGCTCACGCATGTCGAGGCGCTCGCGCTGACCGAGTTGCCCGAACACCTCATCATTCTCGGTGGAGGGTATATCGGTCTGGAGCTAGGACAGGCGTTTCGACGCCTTGGCGCGCGGGTAACGATCGTCGAGCGCGGTTCCAATATAGCCAAGCAGGAAGATGACGACGTCGCGCATGCCTTGCGGGATGCGCTCGTCGAGGAAGGCCTCTCCTTCGTTTTCGATGCCCGGGTGGAGAGGGTTTCGGGCCGGTCCGGTCAGGGCGTGGAAGTCATCCTTGACGGCGGAGCAGCCGTCTTCGGGTCGCATCTTCTCGTCGCAACGGGCAGGACGCCTCAAACCAAGGGCATCGGTCTCGATATCGCCGGGGTTGCAGTCGATCAAGGAGGCTTCATCACGGTCGACGCCTCATTGCGGACCTCCGCCGCCGAGATCTGGGCATTGGGCGAAATCGCCGGCACCCCGATGTTCACCCATGCATCGTTCGACGACTATCGTGTCATCAAGAGCGTGAAGTCCGGTGGCCCCCATCGGGCGTCGCGGCGAACCATCCCATACTGTGTCTTCATCGATCCGGAACTGGCGCGCATCGGCCTCAACGAGAAGCAGGCAACCGAGGCCGGGATTACTTTTCGCGTGGCTAGACTTCCAATGGCGTCCGTTCCACGAGCGCGTACTTTGGGGGCGACGCGAGGCTTCATGAAGGCGCTGATCGGCAAGGACGATCGGATCCTCGGCTTTACCATGATGGGCGTTCAGGCGGGCGAGGTAATGACCTCCGTGCAGATCGCCATGATCGCGGGGCTTCCCTATCAGACGCTCCGGGATGCCATTATTGCTCATCCGACGATTGCCGAGGGCCTGAACCTCCTTTTCGCCTCCGTGCCCGAGACGAAGCAAGCCGGGTAAGGACGCTCTCATCCGTCGGAGCGTCGGCGAGGCGTGGTCAATCTATCAGTCGGGCTTCGGCCACCATTTGCTGTAGATCGAGCTCATATTCCATCTCCCGGAGAATAGCATCCGGCAGCGTGCCAGCACGATGGAGTGTGACGATCGCCTCGCGACCCGCCGCTATCACCATAAGAACAGTCCGGAAGTGGGCGATTTCGTGCCCTCGCGTATCGTCGCGCGCATCGCGCGACAGTATCGACGCTTCGAGCTTGCGGCCATATTGCTCGTAGAGACGCGGATGCTCATCGGCAACAGGTTTGAGGGACTCCTGCTGGGCTTGTGACATGATCACCCATGCCTCTCCTTCTGCCGCAATCCCGGCGGCGATCTCTGCTTCGCTATCGAGTTTGAGGTATCTGATCAGGGGGGCAAGTGTCGCACCCTGAACCAGAACGGTGACGACGATAACCATGAAAGCACTCGCCAGGGCCAGATCGCGTCCCGGTAGGGTTTCGGGTAGGGATAAGGCTGCAAGCAAGGTCACCGCCCCGCGCATTCCCGCCCAGGCCATTACTGTTGCTTCACGCAATGACGGGGCACGACCCCTCCCGAAACCAAAAGATCGCACCAGGCGCCAGGCAACATCCGAGCTGAAGACCCATAGAAACCGCGTGACGATGACGGTGGCCGCAATCAACAAGGATGGCAGCAGCAGATCTCCGAGAACGTCGCTGGTATCATGCGCACGGTCGATAACCCCTCGGAGCGACAGTCCGATCAGGATAAAGAGTAGAGATTCCATGAGAAAAACCAGCGCGAGCCAGAAACCTCCGGCTCTTATCCTGATTGTCGCAGACAGATCGCGATGCTGGTGGTAGCCGATAACCAGTCCCATGGTGACCGTTGAGAGCACTCCAGACAGGTGAAGATGCTCGGCGCCGAGATACGAGATCGCCGTTGCTACAAGCATGGCCGCTATCGCATGGCCCGCATCGGAAAGGTTTCGGAGGATCAACCGCCACAAATTGCCCATGATCAGCCCGAACCCGATCCCGCCGAGCGCGAGAACAGCAAATGTTCCGGCAGCCTTTGCGGGATCGACGACACCGGTCAGCGCTGCTGCTACGGCAAACCGAAGAAGAACGAGCCCCGCTGCGTCGTTCAGGAGGCTTTCACCTTGCAGAAGAGCGACGACTCTCCCGGGTAAACGGACATGCGCGAGCACGGCCTCTGCCGCAACCGCATCCGGGGGCGCTACGATTGCGCCGATCGCAACGCAAACAGCCCATGGTAATGTTGGCACGAAGCAATGAAGCACCCACGCAACGGCAAAGGTGGTGAAGGCGACAGCGCCGACTGCAAGAAGAACGATACCAGAAAGGTTCGCCCTGAAGTCGCGCCATGCTGTGAACCATGCCCCGCTTGTCAGCAAAGGAGGGAGGAAGATCGCCAGCACGAGGCCGGGCTCGATTTTTACTGCCGGGATTCCAGGCATCATTCCTAATCCCGCGCCTCCGATGATCAGTACCGCAGCTCGCGGGAGCCTCAATCGTCGCGCACCTGTCTCCAGCAGCAGGATAGCGGCGACGAGGACTACGAGCGCAAGATATTGGTCCATGGTTTCTCCTGTCGTGGGGCTCGCCCTCGATTGTGGCCTCGACGGTGAAACTTCAGCATCTATGCCGTATCAACGATATAGGCTTTATGCGGACATGGTCTGAATAGCCTCGAAGCGCCCCCATCTCATTCTGTGAGTGCGACATTCCTGCCAACGTTTTCACAGTGGCGGCAAGACAGTGACGCGAGTGTGTCGCTGGGTCAGTCGGAGCAAGTTCGGTTTAGCAACCAAGCCAACATTTATCCCACGTACCCGTCGCAACGTTGCTTCACACCCGCCGCTCCACGGTATCAGCCTTATCCTGGAGACTGAAATGCTGAACGTGCAGATCACTCGCATGCGCTCTGGCCTGGGCAAGGTCGAAGGTGCTCTGCATGCGCATCAGCGTCTCGGCTCGTACGCCAAAGGCCTTTTCAAAGCGGATCGCCATCTCCGCGGTGAGCCCACACCTCCCATTCAGAAGGGCGCTGATCGCCTGACGGGAAACGCCCAGATGCTCGGCGACAGTGTTGACCCTGATATTCTGGGGCTCAAGAAGCTCGGTTTTGATCCAGTCCCCGACATGGACTGCGAGCGAGCAATGCATCTTAAGCGCCATGGTAGTCCTCCAAAGCCATATCGCAGAGTTGTCCCTGCTCATTGAGACGAAAAGTAAGCCGCCAGTTTTTAGTGACGGTCATGGACCAAGTG
>NZ_PNQZ01000084.1 GCF_003994335.1 Asaia sp. W19 | reverse complement strand
GCCGCAATGCTGCGCCGGAAAGCGACGCCACGCCATTACCGATCACGTGCGTCTCGTCTGGTAGATCAAGGCTGTCAGGTGGTCCAGCCCAGAACCGCCCATCGGAAAACTCGGCGAAAATGCGATTGCGACGCGCATGGGTCACGCATACCGCCTGCGCCCATTCCGGTCTGGCCCTGTAGCATTGTCCAGTCGTGACACCGCGCAGCCGCGCGCCGTATCCGGCGGACAGCCCGTTTGCAAATGCGAGGCTTGCCCGTAATCCTGTAAACGAGCCTGGCCCGGTGACCGCCACGATGAGATCAGGACCGGAGAGCCAGGCGGCGGCGCGCAGCATATTCCGACAGATAGCAGCCAGGAAAGCTGTCGCTCCCAACCCCTCAAGGCGCTCATGAGCGACACAGAACGCACCGTCGAAGAGTGCAATATCCCCGCTGGCCCCCGCGCCCAGAGTGGCACCATTGAGAACGAGGCATCGGAGCGACCCGGAGCCAGGCATCAGAGCACCAGGCAGGCTTCGTCAAATCCGAGACGCATCGCCCGCTCAGGCGCTTTCTCGGGCCCAGGATAACCGAGGCCCGCGATGAAATTTACACGCCAACCGGTGTCGTTGAGGAAAACATCCTCAACTGAATAGGCGTCGAAGCCGGAATAGGGCGCAACCGCCAGACCGAGCGCACGGGCGGCCAAAATGAGATAGCCCCCCTGAAGGGAGCCATTACGCATTGCGGTTTCCTCGGACAGGCCGACATCGGCGGCAAACCAGTTGCGCAGTCCCTCTTCCCTGTTCAGCCGGGGGAGATGTTCGAAAAACAGCGGGTCGTGGCATACGAGGACGACTACCGGCGCCGAGAGACAGGACTCGACATTGCCCGGCGACAGAGCAGGACGCAGGCGCTCTTTCATGTCATCTGCCGTGAGGAAAACGAGGCGAGCCGGACAGCAATTGCCGGAGGTCGGACCGAGTTTGAGCAAGTCGTAAAGCGCGACAAGCATTTCACGCCCGACGGGCTGATCGGACCAGCTCCGGGGCGTTCTCGCCTCGCGAAACAGTTGATCGAGCGACAATGCATCCAGTGACGTCTGGAGACGGGGCTCTGGATGACTCTCGCTCAAACTCTCAATCCTCAACCTGTTCGACGGCAACCACTTCGGGAACATAGTGGCGCAGCATGTTCTCGACGCCATGCTTGAGCGTAGCGCGCGATGACGGGCATCCGGCACAGGCTCCCTGCATGGTCAGCCGCACGATGCCGTCGCGATAGCCTCTGAATACGATATCCCCCCCGTCGCCTGCAACGGCAGGACGGACGCGCGTGTCCAGCAACTCGCGAATCTGGGCGACTACAGCCTCGTCTTCAGGGGCGATCGCCTCTTCCTGCGTCTGCGCCACGGAATCGAGACAGGCTGCGCCTGACTCGAAATGTGCCGTGATTGCCGTGAGCAGGACCGGCTTGAGCGTATTCCAGCTGAACTCGTCAGTCTTGGTGACGGAGATGAAGTCACCGCCGAGAAACACACCGCAGACGCCCTCGACGTCGAAGAGCGCGCTGGCAAGCGGTGACCGCCCCTCGGCAGCTTTCGGGTCAGCGAAGTCGGCGGTCCCGCGATGACCGGTCACAGCACGACCGGGCAGGAACTTCAGAGTGGCGGGGGGTTGGGGGGTCTCCG
>NZ_PNQZ01000083.1 GCF_003994335.1 Asaia sp. W19 | reverse complement strand
TCTCAAATTTCGCCTGTCCACCCGCGTGACCAAGGTGGCGACCGAACAGAGCGCGCTGTCACTTACGGTGCAGAAAGTTGGCAAGGAAGAGAGTGAAACGCTGGAAGCCGATGTGGTTCTGGTGGCGATCGGGCGCAAACCCCACACGCAGGGGCTCGATCTGAGCACTGTCGGCATCGATACAGATGAGGCGGGTCGCATTCCGGTAGATGGGCATTTCCGCACCTCCTGCCCCAGCATCTATGCCATTGGCGACGTGATTGCGGGGCCGATGCTGGCCCATAAGGCCGAGGAAGAAGGTCTGGCGCTGGCTGAACAACTGGCGGGCAGGATCGGGCATGTGCCCTATGACGCCATTCCGTCAGTCGTTTACACCCAGCCGGAATTTGCGATGGTCGGCAAGACCGAGGAGCAGCTCAAGCAGGAGGGTGTCGCCTACAAGACGGGCAGCTTCCCCTTCATGGCAAGTGCACGCGCCCGTGCCATTGCGGCGACCGATGGTGGCGTGAAGGTTCTGACGGACGCCAAGACGGACCGTATTCTGGGCGTGCATATCCTGGGTGCCTGTGCAGGCGAGCTGATCGCCGAGGCCACGCTGGCCATGACGTTCAAGGCGAGCGCCGAGGATGTGGCGCTGGCGTGTCATGCCCATCCGACCTTGTCCGAAGCGCTCAAGGAAGCGGCATTGGGGGCCTTCGACCAGGCGCTGCATCTCTGAGGGCTCTGGTAGCCTCCGAGGCCGATCCCGGTCGGGGCTTCATTCCGATTCCCAATTCCGGGGCGCTCGACGGCGCCCCGTTTTTTTATTGCTGGAGCAGTGTCTTGAGCAGCGTGTACGCTGCCTGGACGCGAGCCTCGTTGGGGGTGTTCCTGTTGGCCAGCATGATGATACCGATCTGTCGGCTGGGGATCATGACAACATAGCCGCCAAAGCCGTCCGTTGATCCGGTCTTGTTGAAGAGCCCATCGCGACTTTGCGGTGTGGCGAGGCTCACCACCTTGACCGGCTGGGGCTTGAGGATGAAGTCATAGCCATTCCCGAGCATCATCGGTTGCAGAGGGGTGGGCCAGGAATAGTGTTCCCAGATCATATCCTGCGTGAAGAACGCAGTCTTGAAGCGTCCCTTCTGGGTGAGTGCGACGGCTTTCCTGATTTCGGCAGGCGGATGCCCCCGCCCGAGTTCGACATCGAGAAGGGTGAGCATGTCACGTGCGGTCGATTTCACGCCATAGGCCTCATCGGCCAGAACGCCCGGCCGGACACGGATGGGGGCATCCGTCTTGCGATCGTAGCCATAGGCGTAAAGGGCCATGTCGTCTTGAGGGACATGGATCCAGGTATGATGCAGCCCCAGAGCCGGGAACAGGATCGTTTGGACTGCTTCGGCATAGGGCAACCCAAGGGAGTGCGCCGAGATGAAGCCGAGCAGACCGATACTGATATTGGAATAACTGCGGGCGCCGGGTTGAGGTGGCTGCCAGGCCTTGAGCCAAGCGATCAGCCCGTTGATGTCCTTGACTGTATCCGGCACTTGCAAGGGCAGTCCGCCCGAGTGATGCGTCGCCAGATCGAGCAATGTCAGGTGATTGCCGATCGTGCAGGTATCAGCACACAGATAATGCGCCACAGTGTCTTCGAGCTTGACCTTGCCTCGCTCCACAGCCAAGGCAGCGAGTGTTGCGGTGAAGATCTTGCTCATGGAGCCGAGTTCGAAAAGCGTATCCGGCGTGACGGGCCGCTTGTCCGCGCGTGAGGCGAAACCCGTCATATAGAAATGATGAACGCCGTTTTGCGTCACGCCGACGACGAGACCGGGTACATCATAGCGACTGATCAACGGGGCAAAGGCCGTCTCGATCCTCTCATCCAGCGCGTCGGCGAGAGCGGGTGTCGTGGTGACAAGACCCAGAAGGCAGAAAACCAGCCAGGAATGTGGAAGTCGTCTCATCGATTTCTCGTTTCGTTCTCGTTATGTATGCTGTTTTCCCGACAAATTCCCGATTCATTCCCCGGAGGGAAGAGGCGGTTGTGTCTGACGGTCATATCGTGCCGGACGCTGTGGCTGGTAAATGCGGCATTTCTTCGAGAGGGACCGGATAGAGTCTGGTCCCCGCCAGTCTGACCGACAGAATGACCTGGCTCAGGCCGTCGAACGCGTCGTCATCCAGAACAAGCATGGCGTCACCCGTGGTCCAGGCCCCTGTGGCATCGCATGCGCGATGCCAGCCGGGTTGCGTAGCAGCACAGTGTTCGACGGAGAGCGGCGTCATTCCTGTGCTGGTCCAGAGCATAAGGGCTGACACGAGAACGCCGAATTCCCGGCGATCATCGAGAAAGGGTCCGGTTTCCTCGCAGGGACGCACGCTGCGTGAGCAGAGGTGATAGATGCGGGGTTGCGCATCCAGGCGGAAAAGATAGGTCTGGCCATCATGCCGGTATGGGGTGAGAACCGTGCCATCGTCACGCATCAGATGAAGCGCGGGATCGACGCTGATGGGGTGACGCCGCGCAAATTCCGCTGCAGAGACAGACGCAAATTTTTCCCATAGGCCACGCACGAATTCAGGCGCGACATTGAGCGGTGCGCAGGCATCTTTTTCCCAGGAACGCCTTTGCGGCAGGTGCAGGAGGGTGGGGCCCTCTATCGCGCTCTGCGCGAAAAGCAGCCGGTTGCCCGTGTCCAGATAGGTTTCACTCTCCACACCATTGGCGAGGATGATTCCGTGCGTTTCGAGTTCGATATGGAAATAGGTGAATGAATGGCGTGATCTGTCGTAGGCGATCGTGTCATCATTGATCAGCATACGTGCGGGCACGAAACAGCCTTCGAGAAAAAGGCAATGCTCGGCCGTAACGTACAGATCCTGATGCGGCATGCCCTTGCCGAGCGCATTGGTGCGCAGACACACTGGATATCCGGCGCGCTCGTCGTGCCGTTCCCGCTTGTCAACGACTTGTCGTGCCGACCCGACCCAACGGATCGTTTCGGCACAATCGATACCCTTGCGTCTCACGATAACCTCGTCCCCCGGCTCCAGGGTTTCGATGATCCGTTCGCCCTGAGGGGTCAGAATAAGCGTGCCCGCCAGATAGCATATGGCGGCTACGGGCTCACCCGTAGGCGAGGGGTAAGAGTAGAAATTGTCGGAGGAGCTTCTGAGAAGTGGTCCGCTCTGCGCGGTTGCGGTGGAGACCCATACCATATCGGCAGTTCCACTGGCAGGATAAGCCAGATAAACGTCCGCAAAAGAGGCATTCTCGCCAAAGAGGSAGAAGCTCGGGMCGATGGAGAAAMCAAACA
>NZ_PNQZ01000082.1 GCF_003994335.1 Asaia sp. W19 | reverse complement strand
WCCGGCACCGTCAACCGTGTTGCATGCCGACAGGCCCAGGGCCGGCAGAGCCAGAAGAACAGCGAGAGCACCGGTGCGGAGGAAGGAAGCCGTAGTCATGGAAGAATTTCCTATCAAGAGTTTCGCCTCCCAGAACGTCTCGACACGGCAAGGGTTTGCATCGTTACAAATGAGAATCGGCATCGCTGTGGTGTGCAGGCCACAGAAACCCCAACGAGGCGAACCCGAGCCCGACTGACACGCTGAAACACGACACCGTGAAGGTATCCGACGCCTTCTTTCGCCTTCTCCGTATCCGAGTACCCGCCCCATGTCCGATGCCCCACTCTCCCTCGTCTGGTTTCGTGATGATCTGCGTCTGGCCGATCATCCGGCGCTCTCCGCTGCGGGTGACAGAGGCGGGAAGATCCTGTGTGTCTATGTGCTCGACAACACGAGTGTCGTGCGTGCGCCAGGAGGCGCTTATCAATGGTTTTTGCACGGGGCGCTGGAGGCGCTGAAGGAGGCGTTGGAGGAGAAGGGCGGCGACTGTCTCATTGTACAGGGAGATCCGGTCGCACTCATTCCGGAACTGGTCCAGTGCACAGGCGCCAGCGCTGTATTCTGCCATCATCGCTACCAGAAAGAGGCGCGGGAACAGGATGAGGCGGTCTCAAAAAAACTGGACACGCTCGACTGCTCTTTCATCCAATCCCATGGAACGGTGCTACGCAATCCAGAATCCGTTACCACCAAATCCGGCACGCCCTACAAAATCTTTTCGGCGTGGTGGAAAGGGTTCCAGGCCCTTGGCGCGCCTCCCTCGCCGCTTCCTGTCCCGAAGCATCTGACGTTCCGTGATATCGCCATCAAGGGGAAGAAAGCGCTTCGACCCTGCGCCATCGACGAGCTTCTCCTGCCGAGCAAGCCGGACTGGGGGAAAAAGATGGGCGAATACTGGGAGCACGGTGAGGAGGCGGCCACCGAGCTGTTGCATGATTTCGCCCATGCGGCGCTAGGACGATACG
Source organism: Asaia sp. W19 (assembly GCF_003994335.1). Lineage (GTDB taxonomy): Bacteria > Pseudomonadota > Alphaproteobacteria > Acetobacterales > Acetobacteraceae > Asaia. Next base: position 8,194 of record NZ_PNQZ01000082.1, on the reverse strand, counting down.
ACACAGGCCGAAACGACATGGCCGCCGAGGACAGTTCGCGCCTGTCGCCCTATCTGCGCCTGGGGACGCTTTCACCCCGTCAGATCTGGCATTATTGCAAGGACAAGGGACGCGCGCCCGATCGCGACACCTATCTGTCCGAACTCGGCTGGCGCGATTTCTCCTGGTACACGCTTTTCTATAACCCGGAACTGCCCAGGCGCAATCTGAAAGCGCAGTTCGACAAGCTCTCCTGGCGACGCAGCCCAAAGCAACTCGCGGCCTGGCAGCGCGGCAGAACCGGTATTCCGGTGGTGGATGCTGGCATGCGTCAGCTCTGGGAAACGGGCTGGATGCATAACCGTGCGCGCATGATCGTCGCATCGTTTCTGGCCAAGCACCTGCTGATCGACTGGCGAGAGGGCGAAGCCTGGTTCTGGGACACGCTGATCGACGCTGATCCGGCCTCGAATGCCGTCAACTGGCAATGGGTCGCCGGGACCGGTATTGAGGCATCGCCTTTCTTCCGCATCTTCAACCCGCTGCGTCAGGCCGCAAAATTCGATCCCGAGGGCGACTATATCCGCCGCTGGGTACCCGAGCTGGCGAAACTTCCCAATGATGCCCTGGCCGCCCCCTGGGCGGCAGAGCCGGGAGCACTCGAGAAGGCCGGGATCAAGCTGGGGCGCGACTATCCGGAACCAATCGTCTCACTCGATGAGGGACGCGATCGCGCGATGAAGGCCTATCGACAGACCCGTGGCTCATGACCGGGTGATGGTGAAGGTGATCTCGCGCCCATGATCGGTCCTGAGTGTGAGGGGAACGGTATGTCCGGGCTCGAGGGATGAAAGCGCTTCCAACGCCGGGAGATTAGCCGCGAGAGAGAAAGAATAGTCGCCGATACGCCCCTTATGCCCTTGGGCAAGTACCAGCGGGGGCATCGTCACGCCCGTATCATCCGTGATTGTACTCACGGCTTCCTGGCTAAGGATGGCATAGGCATGCATCATCGGCTCGGAGAGAATGAAGAAATGTTCCCAGTCCTTCGCCTCGGTTGCCTGAAAATCTATCCCGTCATTCTCCACACTGCGCAGATAGCGACCTGTCCCGTCGCTACGCTGAAGGGTCACGAGACCAGTATTCAGGCGACGAGCCTGTAACGGCGGGATCGGCATGGGCAGCGAGACGATCTTGCGCAGGATCACCGGAAACTGGTCTGTCGATACGTCGTCGGCAAAGAAGAACAGGCCCGGATAGCGCCCCGGCGGGGGAGATACCGAAAACAGGCAATCCCTGAGGGCGTCGTGATCGACCACATGCCCGAAGAAATCGAGCAGCCAGAAGCGTGAGGAAGCAAAATACATGGAGGAATCCTCTTATGATCGATCTGCCAGGGCCAGGCATTTGAGCATGACACTGGGCAAGGCCTGTTTAACCAGCAAGCCGGGTGGACAGGCAAATCCCGCCTGATTGTGGAGCGATCCGAAATCCGGCACCTGCGCCGCGAAAACGCTTAAAGTGAGCGTAAAATGGGTAAATATGTGACGTATCTGCCCTGATACTGCCCAGCTTGCCTCGATCGGGGCCTGGTTGAGGGCTGATTCGATCGAAAGCGCCTCATCCCCCCAATGCGTGCCAGGCAGTTCCGTCATGCCCGCCAGAAGCCCGGTATCGGGGCGATGGCGCAGCCAAACCCTCCCCTGAGCGTCTCTCAGATGAAACACAGCGCCATAACGCTGCGGCTTGGTCTTGCGGGGTGCCTTGACGGGGAAGCGCTCGGCCATGCCCAGAGCATGAGCCTTGCAGCAATCGCGCCAGGGGCACATGAGGCAGGAGGGGCGACGGGGCGTGCAAAGCGTCGCCCCAAGATCGAACAAGGCCTGGGCGAAATCACTCGGCGCCTCATGCGCAGCAGGGTCATCGTTCAGCCTGGTGGCCAGCGCATCGAGTGTACGTCGCGATTTGGGCAGGGGATCATCGACGGCATGCAGTCGCGCCGTGATGCGCTCGACATTGCCATCGACCGGTACGACGGGCAGACCGAAAGCGATGGCGGCCACAGCGCGCGCGGTATAGGCCCCGATCCCCGGTAGCGCCTGAAGCCCGGCCACGTCCTGCGGAAACGCTCCCATTTCAGCCACGACCGTCGCGCAGGCATGCAGATGGCGGGCGCGGCTGTAGTAGCCGAGTCCCGCCCACGCCGCCAGGACATCCTGCAACGGAGCCGCTGCAAGGTCCCGTACCGTGGGATAGCGCTTCAGGAAGCGCATATAATACGGCATAACGGTCACGACCGTGGTCTGCTGCAGCATGATTTCGCTCAGCCAGACCGAATAGGGGTCGGCGTTCTGGCCCGGCAGGGCGCGCCACGGCAAGACGCGCCTCTGGCGCGCATACCAGTCGAGTAGAGCAGAAGCGGAAGGAGTCACCTGCGCGATATGAAGCGAGATTTCCCATCGGACAAGGGCCTGGCATCGGGAATATCACGCATGCCCCCTGCATCTTCCGCACCTGCAACCAGAACACGCAAAGGCCGGGGGATGGAGGCTGCTCAGAAGGAGGGCCCGCCCGAGCGGCGCAGCATGACGGGCCGTGCGCTGGGAGCAATCCTTCCCCAGGTCACGAGACCAGCCTTCAACAAGAAAGCGGCACCCGCCGTCAGGCTCATTATGGACTGGGCGGAAATCGTCGGGCCTGCCCTGGCGGCTCAGACCGAACCGCGACGCGTAAGCGCCGGGACGCTGACCATCGCCTGCACGGGGCCGGTTGCGCTCGAGTTGCAGCATCTGGCGCCTCAGCTGATCGAGCGCATCAACACGCATTGCGGCCCCTTACGAAGCGGGCGCGACCTGCGCTTCGACGACGGGACGATCCTGGTGCGAAAGATCCGGATTGTGCAGGACCCCTCCGTGATGCGCCCTGTGATGCCTGCTGCCCGTCCCGCTCCCTCCCCTGTCCGCATCAGCGATATGAAGGAAGGGGCACTTCAGGACACGCTGGCGCGTCTTGGGGGCTATATCCGGTCACGCCCCCGTCGCTGAAGCGGCAGAAAGGCACTGGGGCTCGTGCCAAGCGGAGTTTCCGCAACATTCGATGGTTTGTCACGAAACGAAATCACGCAGTTACGCTTTCGTCTTTATTCCGCCGTCTCGCGACACGATATCCTGAGTACCGGACAAGACGGCCTGTGCCGCCCGCCGTCAGCAGAAAGATTCCGATCATGCGCAAGAAGATTGGCTTGAAGGCCGTGCTGCTTACCCTGCCCCTGCTGATGCCAGCCGCAGCCCATGCGCAGCGTGGGGGCTTCCACGGCGGAGGTGGATTCCATGGGGGACCACCGGGTGGCGGTTTTCGTGGCGGTCCCGGTGGGGGCTTTCATGGTGGAGGCCCGGGATGGGGCGGCGGTGGATATCGCGGCGCGGGGTATGGCGGGCCAGGACGAGACTGGGGTGGCCGTGGCTGGGGCGGACGCGGCTGGGGTGGTCCCGGTTGGGGTGGCGGTTGGCACGGAGGCGGTTATTGGGGTCGCCCGTGGGGCGGCGGATGGCGCGGTCCTGGCTGGGGCTGGGGCGGTCCCGGATGGGTGGGCTACGGCTGGGGAATGCCTGGCTGGGGCGGCGGATGGGGCTGGGGCGGCTGGGGTGGAGGCTGGGGCGGCCTCGGTCTTGGTCTTGCCACGGGCGCGGTGATCGGCGCTGCAGTGGCGCAGCCCTATTATGCTGAACCTTATTACGCCCAACCCTATGCGGTTCCTGCTCCGACCTACGCCTGCGGCGGCTATGTGAACTGCACGCCCGCCGAGGGCTACGCCTATCCGGCGCCTTATCCGGGCGATCCTGACCCCAACGGGTACTGAACCTGGATTTGATTGCAGCTGCCCGCCCTGCCGACTGAGCGTCATCGCCTCAAAAAAGCGGCGTAGCCGGGCGGCGGATGGGCTGTCCGGGTATATGACGCAATAGGAAGGATATGGCGCTACGTCGCACGCGTCGTCAGGGTCGGCGTAACGAATGACCCCCTTCGCTGTCAGGGCGCTACGTCCTGCAGCTTCCATGCGAGCGGCTTTCACTCGTTAGGGTGCGCCCCTGGGCCTTTCGCTCAGCGGAGGTACAAAGCCCTGCTCGAGGCGACACGGTCCTCCATACCGGACGTGCCATGGGTCTTCACCATGCGTCGAGGCCTGAGAAGCAGGCGGCAATACCTTGCTCGCCGCCTGCACGTTCAGAAGATCACCGTGTGCGCCCACGCCCGAAGATGAAACTGAGGACAAAAAGGACGAGGAAGATAAAGAACAGGATTTTGCCGATCGAAGCGAAATCCGCTGAAATACCGCCAAAGCCGAGAAGCCCGGCAAGAAGGGCGAGAATGAGGAAGACAATAGTCCAGCGCAAAAGGTCCATGGCGGTTACTCCGAAAGGGGAACATAACATAATCGTCATGATCCGGCACTTCAACGTGAACGGACAAAAGCCGCAACGGTTTGCCCCGACGCAATCCACCCTTGTCTTTTAATCTGGAAAGACGTCTCTGGGGGGCATATCGGCACGTGAGACCAGAGCGGCTGTCACGGGCAAGAGGCTGCAGGAGGTGATCTCATGAGTGCGTTCCGCTCTCTCTATCGTCATGGATTTGCGCGGGTGGCTGCCTGCACGGTTCCGGTACGCCTTGCCGATCCTCGCCATAATCTCGCTCAGATCAGTGGGCTTGCGCATGAATGCGACAGGGCGGGCGCCGCGCTGGCCGTGTTCCCCGAGCTTTGTCTCTCCGGTTATGCCATCGACGACCTGCGGCAGCAGGATGCTTTGCTCGAAGGCGTTCTGAGTTGTCTCGAGAAGCTGAAGGCGGATTCAGTTGCATGGAAAACGGTGGTGGTCGTAGGGGCACCCCTCGTTCAGCGAGGGCGTCTCTTCAACTGTGCGGTGGTGATCCATGGAGGGTCCGTGCTGGGTGTCGTGCCCAAATCCTACCTGCCCAATTATCGCGAGTTCTATGATTCGAGGCATTTCGAGCCGGGTATTGATGTTCGTCATGAGACGATCCGGATAGGAGACAGCTCTGTGCCCTTCGGCACGGATCTGATTTTCGAGGCGCAGGATTTACCGGGATTCAGCCTTGGTATCGAGATCTGCGAGGATCTCTGGGTTCCGAACCCACCCAGCACCACCCTGGCGTTGGCGGGTGCCACGGTAATCGGCAATCCTTCGGCAAGTACCATCACCATCGGCAAGTCCGAAGATCGGCATCTCCTGTGCCGCGCCCAGTCTCAGCGTGCACTCTGCGCCTATGTCTACGCGGCGGCCGGCGCAGGAGAGTCGACAACCGATGTAGCCTGGGACGGCCAGGTTTCAGTCTACGAAGCGGGACAGGTGCTCGGGGAATCGGCGCGCTTTCCACGTACGGCGCAGATGACTTTGGCCGACATCGATCTTGATCTGCTCCGGCAGGAGCGCATGCGCATGGGCAGCTTCCATGACTGCGCTCGCGCCAATGATCCCGGTGACTGGCGCCGCATCGCGTTCACCCTCACGCCCCCGCAGGGCGATATCGGCTTTCACCGCAGTGTGCCGCGCTTTCCCTTCGTTCCGGGCGACGCGACCCGACTTGATCACGATTGCTACGAGGCCTGGACCATTCAGGTGCGGGCCCTCACCCAGCGGCTCCAGACCAGCGGTGTCAAACGCGCCGTGATCGGCGTCTCCGGAGGACTCGATTCGACTCTTGCCTTGCTGGTAGCCGCACGGGCAGCCGATGAGCTGGGATGGCAACGCGACCAGGTTGATGCTTATACCATGCCGGGTTTCGCCACGGGGGAGACCAGTCTGGGCCTGGCCCATGACCTGATGAGAACACTCGGTGTGGCTGCCCATGAGCTCGATATACGCCCGACAGCCATGCAGATGCTCGAGACGATCGGGCATCCCTTTGCTTCCGGCACTCCTGTCCATGATGTGACATTCGAGAACGTGCAGGCCGGATTACGTACGGACTTTCTGTTCCGTCTCGCCAATCAGCGCGATGGGATCGTGATCGGCACCGGCGATCTTTCCGAACTCGCCCTTGGATGGTGCACCTATGGCGTTGGCGATCAAATGGCGCATTACAACGTCAATGCTGGCATGCCCAAGACCCTGATCCAGCATCTGATACGCTGGCTCGCCCAGAAAGGACAGCTTGGCGAGGGTATCGCCCCGGTTCTGGAGAGCATCGTCTCTGCCGAAATCACGCCGGAGCTGGTTCCCGCCGACTCCACCGGGGTACAGAAGACCGAGGACAAGATCGGGCCTTATGCCCTTCAGGATTTCACCTTGTTTTATGTGCTGCGCTACGGGTTTCGCCCCAGCAAGATCCTCTTCCTGGCCCTGATGGCCTGGGAGGATGAAACGAAGGGCGTCTGGCCTGCGCACTACCCGCAAGACCGCAAGCAAGCCTATGACGCGCAAACGATCCGCCACTGGCTTGGCGTGTTCCTGAGACGCTTCTTCGGGTTCAGTCAGTTCAAACGCTCCGCGATGCCTAACGGACCCAAGCTTTCTCCGGGCGGCAGCCTGTCCCCAAGGGGGGAATGGCGCGCGCCCTCAGACGGCACCGCCGATGTATGGCTGCAGGAACTCGACGCGCTCGTTTTCTGACTCATCCCTGAGGGGTTTACGGAGCGCGGCCCGATACCGATGACAAAATCGAGTTGATGCTCCCTTGCGAGTACAGGCTCGATGCCGTTTTCTGCACAACTTGGGAATCTCGCTGCAATATCCTTGGCGGACCCTGTTCCGGACCGGTGCTACCGGCGCAGTCTCTCGATCGACGATGCAGCCTTACCGATTCAACCAGCTCGTGGCGGCTTCCGGCACGCAATGCGTCGCTGCAAAACCCCGCGAAGACGGCTGGCATACATGTCGCAGCTGCAAGTCAGCCATGCATGAATTCAAGGGCGGCGCGTTCTGACAGGCGCAGCGTGCCGTTCTGATAATATAGCACCAGGCGGCGCGACGGAATGCCACCCAAGGCTCGAAAAGCTACGTGCTGGCGAAAAAAGAGCCAGAAGAGGCGCTTCCAGATTTGTGAACTTAGTGACACACAATTACTGTGATCTCCTTAACAAAGCAATGTCATTACTTTCGGTAATGCGATTTTTGACCCGTATGATCGCTTATCCTGCAGGAATTTATCTCTACGAATCAGGCGCCGCCTTCAGTCCGCCTCTCACACAAACCTGATCTTTACCGGGAAATTTATCCTTACGTAACCGATCCCGGCACTGGACGGACCATAATTCGAGCTCTTTACTTGCCTCTCCAACATGAAAAAATAGCAATGTTCGACGCAAAGGATTGTTGGTGCAAAGTAAACCTCTCCGAAATGTGAAGAGAAGAATACCCACATCATGAGATACAGGGGCGCTCAAAGCGAGGGAATCCCGACATTTCCTTCCACAACTTCCATGACAAAGGATTTCTGACTCCCTTTGCTGTGGGATCGATGTCCTTGTGCGGCAGAACGATATCGAATGATTTCCAATACCTTTGATTTATTGACTCCAAGAAAAGGTTAAGACATCTATAAATTGTTGAATTCCCAAATGGGGTTTTGGTTGACGGCATGGCCAAGCGACGGGACATCAGTCTCGTCCGCAGGTGCGGCGTAACGGTTTGTGTCAGAAGCCTTCAGGAATTAAGGAGCTGGTCGCATGGCGATCGTAACGATAGTTGGTACGTCTGGCATGACTGTGCAGGTCACCGTTGAAGGTGCCCGGATGCAGACTCTTGCCTCGAGTTATGCACAGCAGATCCTGGGTGCAGTCGCGACCGGTGACCTCTCTTCGGTTGATCTTGTTGCAGGCGGGAATAACGAGCCCACGGGCACGAATTCGCTTGTCCAGGGTGTCATCACCACTGGGGGCGCTTTTGCGCTGAGCGGCAACTACACGAATCTCGKGATTGGCGCCCAGGGCGGCGCAGTCGACGGTGCGGCTCAGGACACGCCTGTCCCGCCGCTCTCCTCCCCGGTTACGGTCAATGGCGCAGGCATGACGGGCAGCAGCCTGTCCATTCTCGCTGGCAATACGGCGGGTGTCAGCTTCTACGCTGGCAGCTATGACGGCAAGTTCGTCTCGACGATGGGTAATAACCTGTTCAACGCCCAGGGTCAGAAGGGCGACTGGACGATCGCAACCGGCGATGGTGACGACACCATCATCGGTTCGGACGGTGTCAAC
>NZ_PNQZ01000081.1 GCF_003994335.1 Asaia sp. W19 | reverse complement strand
GCCGAATATCAGAGAATTTAGGGTTGTCTCGACGAAATTCCTCAAGCCTTTCTGGAGTACGCTTGAGTGTAATCAACCACTTATCCATCACGTGTAATCCCAAGGCTCCGAATCAGATAAATTTGAACGAGCGCTCTCCCCGAGACATTGACCGCCATATCTCTCACGAAGCGACCGGTTTCGAAACATTAACGAGCGTCTTACGCCTTGCTCTCGTCGGCATGATCCCAAGGACGATAGCGCACAACTTCTGTGATCCCAGGAGATCCCTTGATGAGGAGCTTCGCCAGCATCGTGGTGTCAATATTGAAAGGGGCGGCTCGGAAATCGAGTCGCCCTCCCCTGATATGCTTCCCGTCCTCTTTGTCCTCGTTTACTATTGGATATTCAGTAAGCATGTAATTCACAAAGATGATTTCTTTGTGTCGAGAAAGATTTCTTATTGCTCTTTGGATTGATTGATTTGACAGATGCTGAAGAACATCCTTTACAATCACCAGGTCGCTCTCATAAGCGGGCACCTGATCAACGAGATTGAGAACTTCAAAACGTACATTTGGGATAGAGGCATAAACCTGCCTGTTTGCGGCGATAACTTCAGCGACGAGGTCCATTGCGAGAAACGTCGTCTCTGGGCAGCGGCGGGCAATCTCTGCGCCTACTCGAAAGTCTCCGCATCCTATGTCGAGCACGACGCGATGGCCCAACCGACCGATGTAGTGACAAATGAAATTGATATAATCCAGGCACCGGTGCGGATCCGAGCCGACCCCGGAATATATATTTCCAGAACCACCCCAGTCGTTATTTCTGTAGATCTCACTGAACACCCGCGAGAGACCACTGCCCCCTCCCGACTGAGCCCGAAATGGCGCGAAGCTCTCCCGGGATTTAGAAATTCGGTCTAGATCAGCGCTGGATAGAGTGGCTTGGCACGCAAGTGAATAGGTATCGACCCGCGAAGAGACATTCAGTTCGTCGATCTCTTTGAGAACGGGCCACGACATACTTTCCCACAAATGGAAAACATAGGCTTCCGGGAATGTAACAGCCTGTTCAAAAAGGCTGCTGAGCCCAATCTGATCCCAAGACGGAACGAAGAATGCCTCGGGCGGCAGAACGACAACGGATGCTGGGTGCGACAAACTTATCAGATAAGGCATTTTCGTTGATGAATGCGCCCAATAGCGCGAGTCGAAATGCTTGTAGCTGTCCCACCATGCGTCCATGAAGGAAGCACCTGGTGGAGACAAGATGATCGAGTTCCCAAGGCTCTCGGCCTCAACCCTCGGTCGCGTCGACGCAAGCTCCCGAGCCATCACCGTGTGCGTTGCCGAGCAAAGCGGCAGGAGGCTCTTGAGGGTGATTGTGTCGAGATCCAGGTATATGCCACCATATGCCCGCAAGACGCTCATTCTGATGATATCAGACTGATGTGCGGGATGCATGACCGGGTTGGCGAAAACACGCTGGGGTGCAGGCACGACGACGATATCTGCTATTTCTTTTATCGCGCGCCAATAGACGCCATCACGCTCGGCGACACACCAGACGATGATCCTGAATTCGGGATGACATTTCGCAGCCGACAGAATAGCCATGTAATGGCTGAAACCAAAAGGCCGTACACCGGGTGGCTTTTTCTCCGAGAAATAATTCACTTCATCATAAGCCTGTTTTTCAGGCGTAGTCTCAACGAAGTGAATGAGTTTGGGAAAAACGCCGGGTTCTGCGTCGCCGACAGGGTTACAGCCCGCCTTCGACAAACAGTCGTCCAGCAATCGCTTGATGTCTACCTGAGCATAGTCGAAAGAATCGCCTACCGCGCCAACAGACGTGAACACATCCTCCGGTAGTCTGCCAACGATGAGCGGTGGGAAAGAAAGATGCGCTGAGAGCATTCCATGTTCGATCAGACTGGAAAACAGGATGCTTAGCGAGACACCCTTTATCTCACGTCCTGCCAGTTTGTGCCTGTAAGCATATTCGCGGATAGGCAGTGTGCCCATGAGGGTCGAGGCACCCCGCGGCGAAATGGTGTATCCTGACATGCCCTCGATCGCGCTGAGTCGCAGCAAGAGTGAGCCACCTCCCTGCGAACCAATGGGCGCAGCAGGTCCAATCGAGGGATGATCATCATACTTGAGAATACAATCACCCAACTGATTAGGCATCTGAACAATCATGAGACTATTATAATCTGCGCCCCAGACGATCAAATCCCAGGGTTCCGTCAGCGCCTTCGTAAGATGACTGGCCTGTATCTCGAAATCATCGGGAATAGAAGATTTATCACCAAGAATCGTGCGTGGCAGCCCGTCTGCAACGCATTGGCTCCATTGCACAACGTGAGAGAATATGTCCGCCACCTGTTCGTCGGTCGCGCGAGTTTCTAGATCAAGGAGGCCATTCTCCACCATATAATTACGGTCGAGAGCGGCAGTATCAAACGACGGGACGATCTCAAAATTATTATCCGGATTATTCCGCTTCCTGAACTTGCGCAGCGAGGCATCATCCGCTTTGGAGATCACGTAAAGAACCATCGTTCGTTTTCCGTATTGTCGTAGGGTTTTACGTTTGAGAGGACGCCCTGCGCCGAGCTCCTCATTGCGGGGGTAGTGTTCCTTTGAATGAGGCAATGACCAGTGACAACGAGTTGCCCCCACATCAGAGACTAATTACGCCCACCAAAGTGTTTCATATTCGTTAATGAATCGTATTGGTTGCGCCCGCACGTCTACGCCGGCCCACCTCTTGACGACATTTTGACGATCGCTACCAAGAAGCCCTTTCGTACGTTCTGGTAATCTTCTCTTATCCATTTGGGTTTTTATGGTGATTGCGTGGCCCGATATCTGGGCGAGCACCAGGAGAAACTCGATGAGCCTTTCAATCAACACCAATGCCTCGGCGATGGTCGCCGTTCAGACCCTGAACGCTACCCAGACCGCTCTGAGCAATGCAGAAAACACCATCTCGACCGGCCTGAAGGTGTCGAGCGCTGCAGATAACGCGGCAGCTTACGGCATCGCGCAGCAGATGCAGGGCAACGTCTCCGGCCAGTCCGCCGTGAATGACGGCCTTT
>NZ_PNQZ01000080.1 GCF_003994335.1 Asaia sp. W19 | reverse complement strand
RTGTCGCGCACCGAGGTACCCCCCAGTTCGTGGGGGATCGCGCGTTCGAGCAGGATCGAGCCAAAACCATTCCCCTTGGGAGGCGTAACCGGAGGACCTCCCGTCTCGGTCCATTCCAGCACCCAGTTTCCAGGCTCCTCGTCGAGGAACCATGAGATCCGGAGGTTACCGGAGGGCTTGGACAACGCCCCGTATTTGGCGGCATTGGTCGCGAGTTCGTGCAGCGTCAGCGCCGCAACAGACAGGGCGGGTCCTGAGAGCCAGAGATTCGGCCCTTCCAGCGTCACAGCAGAGGGCTGGTGACGATACGGCTCAAGCTCGGCCTCCAGCAAGGTGCGCAGCAGACCACCGCCATCGGTCCGGGCTACCTGATCATGGGCACTGGCCAACGCCTTGATGCGCCCGCGCAGAACCTCGACATATTCCTCTATCGTGCGGTCCTTGGCCACGGGGCGACCGATGAGGGATTGCACCACCGCGAGAATATTCTTCACCCGGTGATTGAGCTCTTCATTGAGCATGCGTTGTCGCAGATCGGCATCGGCGCGCTCTGAGAGCTGCTGCTGATGATAGACGCCCATCACCTCGATCAACGCCGAACGCAGCTGGCCGGCTGCCTCGATATCGAAGCTTGACCAGGGAAGGCAGCGCTCATGCACCTGCTCTTTCCAGATCGCGAAGCTCTGACGGGGCGTCAGACGCGGACCATGCGGCCCGTGCTCATATGTCTTTTGCGGATCACCACCCCAGTTGATCGTCTGGACGATCTCGCGGCGGAAAAGGAAGACGTAGTTTTCCGGCTGCGGTGAGATAGGGATGATCAGTACCCCGGCCACATGGGCCGTGTGCGCCGCAATCCAGGGATGGTCCTTTACCAGATGGTCAGATTGCCAGATCTGGGTTCCGGCCTTCCTGCGTGCCAGCTCGACGAATTCGCTCTGCACCTCCTTGGGTGCCGAGATGCCATGGCCCGTCCATTCATTATCGATCCAGATCGCTATTCCGTCAGACTGGATCAAAGGAGCGAGACGGCTGATCTGCCCGCGCAGATAGGCGGGCATGTCCGAAACCGAGGCGGCATTGCGCAGCACGCTCTCGATCAGCCCATGGGTACGCTCGGCAACCTGAAGACGCGTCGTCTTGAGGATGACGATGATCTGAAGCGCGAAAAACTCCGAAAACATCTGCACCACCGCGCGCTCCGCGATGGGGAGGACGCGCGGAGAGTAATGGTGGCAGGCAATCATGCCCCAGAGTGCACCATCGATCACGATCGAGATCGACATCGAGGCACCCACCCCCATATTCGTCAGATACTCGCAATGGATGGGCGACACGCTGCGCAATTGACCCAGCGACATGTCGAGAGGGGCAAGCCCCTCCCCCTCGATGATCGGCACCGGCGTGTATTTCACATCGCCGATCATGCGTATGGGTGAACGCCGATACAACTCGCGTGCCTGAGCAGGAATATCCGCACTCGGAAAATGCTGACCCAGAAAACTCTCGAGCGAAAGCGCCCGGGCCTCCGAGACGACTTTCCCCGACCAGTCATCGGCAAAGCGATAGACCATCACCCGGTCATATTCGAGCAGTCCACGCATCAGCATGGTCACTACGTCGAAAAGCCGCGTGATATCCGTCGTCTTGCGGACGCGATCCATCATGCCATGAAGCTGGGTCAGAAATTTCGTTGCCCGATGAGTCGCGGCAGCGGGTTCGCATTCGAGCACCACCTCGCCATTCACGACATGGACGGCCATGTCGAAGCGGGCATCCGGCGCGAGTTCCTGGCTGAGCAGAAAAACAGGCCGACGCTGGGTGACGCTCAGCGTCAGACCATTACGAATGTCATGAATGACTTCGGACCCGAAAAGGGCCACAAGATCGCTACCGATCCCCAATGCCTCGTGACCGAGCATCTCTGCCGCATTTGCAGAATGTCGCAGAACCACAAAATCGCTGATCGTGCAGGTGACAAGGCATCCGTGGGGCTGAATGCTCCCGGGGATATGGATCGGCTCGCGATCGCAGCTTGTCAGATCGACCTGACCAAATTCAGCCATGGAGAACATCCTCTGCTCGATCGACCAGCGTTACAGCATCATAGGCATGCCGGAACAGCATGGAAGCAGCAGAACCCGCTTCGTCGAGATCGAATACGGGGGCGTCCTCGAGCCTCTCAAGGAACACCTTCCAATTTGCAGGAGCGGCCGTCTGGTGCGCCAGATGGCTCGCCCCATGAGCCTCTGTATATCCTATCGCAGCGGCTCGACGCGCGATGATCCGTGCCCCGAGGGCGGAGCCCTCAAGGGTATACAGCATACCGAGCAGAGCTGAGTCACCCGAGGGCGGGGTGATGACAGGCACAATGGGAAGAGCCAGACGCAGGGTGGAAAGATCCTTCTTGAGCGCATCCCCCGTACGGACCGGACGCCATCCCCGCAGCCAGCCGGGATACGCAACATTCTCGAACGCGGATTCCGCGGCCAGCCGAAAAGCGGCTGTGCCGCGCAGGTAACGCTCATAGTCGTGCGCGGTCGCCAAAGGGCCGATCAAAAAATCGAGCCGTTCATGGGCCTCATGAACATGCTCCCGGAGCATGTGTCGTCTTGTCTTGGAGACGGTCAGCACAGCAATCCAGTCAACGACGTCCGCCCAGACATAATCTATCAGTCCTGTTCCACAAACGTGAATGCCATTCCATTTAAATCATTATCATCTCGCCTGTAAACATCAAGATTTCGGAAGAAAGGACTTGTCGGGAATTTTCGTTAACGCCCAGTATATGGGACATCATTGCTAAATCATCACACTCATTCGTCTATACTCACGAAGAAATTTCATGATACGCCATGATTTCCTGCATGGATGCCCCAGCAACTTGACGCATATTACTTCGTCTCGGCGAAACCGTGGCACTCCTCGCTTTTGCTCCATATCATCGGTGCCCACCAACACATTCAGCCGTCTCCTCTCTACTTAGGCTGGCCTTCGCCAGAGATCACATATGGAGGCGGCATGCGTGATTGGCAGCGGCAGCCGGGATTGACCCGGCCCCGCCTTCAACGCTTATCCCCTGCTCTTAGCATTCTTCTTGGCTTCAAGCGGAGAAGGGCCGAGTTCGCGCAGGACTTCCGCCATCTTCGCGTAGGCCTTGTTGCGATATGCCACGAGCGCCTCGGCCTCCTCCTTTGAATACTGCCCGTAATAGCCCGCGCCATTCTTCACGCCATGCTTGCCCTCGGCCACGAGACGCCTCACCGTATCGGGGCAGGACAGACGCGGCCCGAACGCATTCTCGGCCGTCACGAACCCATTCACGTAAACGTCCAGCCCCGCCATATCGGCGATGGCAAAGGGGCCGAAAAATGGCAGGCGGAAACCGAAAGTCGACCGAACGATCGTATCGACATCTTCAGGCGTCGCGATCCCCTCCTCGACGATCGTATTCGCTTCCTTGAACAGGACATATTGCAGCCGGTTCAGCACGAAGGTCGGCCGATCAGCGACCTCGGCAGACTGGCGGTTCACGCGGCCCAGCATTTCCTTCACGGTCTCGACCACGGCCTTGGTCGTTTCGGTGCCCGACACCAGCTCGACACCCGGGATAAACGGCGCCGGGTTACTGAAATGCACAGTCAGGAAGCGCTCCTGCCCCGTCACGAAGGGGGCGAGCACATGGACAGGAATGGTCGAGGTATTGGTCCCGATGATCGCATCGGGACGGGCCGCCGCGCTGATCCGCCCGAGTACCTCCTTCTTGACATCCTCACGTTCGAACACCGCTTCCTCGATGAAGTCGACATCACGCACCGCCTCCTCGATGGACGGGGCGGAACGCAGATTGGTCATGATCCGATCATAGCTTCCAGGCGTCAGAAGCCCCTGCGCCTCGAAATCGCGCGCTTCGCCCAGGAGCCGCTCGAGCGAGCGCTGCGTTGCCTCCGGCGAGACATCGGCGAGCGTGACTTTCATGCCTGAAGCTGCAAGGCTCTGGGCAATACCGCCGCCCATATACCCCGCGCCGATGACCGCTGCACTTCTGATAATCTGAACCGACATGTCGCCCAACCTTCACGAT
>NZ_PNQZ01000079.1 GCF_003994335.1 Asaia sp. W19 | reverse complement strand
TTGCTGGAGGCCGAGCTTGAGCCGTATCGTCACCAGCCCTCTGCTGTGACGCTGGAAGGGCCGAATCTCTGGCTCTCAGGACCCGCCCTGTCTGTTGCGGCGCTGACGCTGCACGAACTCGCGACCAATGCCGCCAAATACGGGGCGTTGTCCAAGCCCTCCGGTAACCTCCGGATCTCATGGTTCCTCGACGAGGAGCCTGGAAACTGGGTGCTGGAATGGACCGAGACGGGAGGTCCTCCGGTTACGCCTCCCAAGGGGAATGGTTTTGGCTCGATCCTGCTCGAACGCGCGATCCCCCACGAACTGGGGGGTACCTCGGTGCGCGAATTCCGGCCCGAAGGCTTGTTCATCCGTCTGAGTTTCCCGGTGCGTCATGCGGTCCTCGTGTCCGAGACGGCTATCGAGCCTGTGGTTGAGGACCTTCCGATCGCCACCGCAGCACAATCGGAATTGCTGCATTCAGCCTATGTCCTGCTCGTGGAAGACCAATTGCTTATCGCGATGGAGACCGAGCAGGCGCTGGGTGCTTATGGCGTGCGGAATATCCGTACGGTCTCTTCGGTATACGAGGCACTCCAGGCAATACGCGAGCGCGCCCCCGATGTGGCTTTGCTCGACTTCAATCTGGGTAAGGAGAGTTCGCATGAGGTCGCGACTCTCCTGCGCAAGAAGCGTATCCCGTTCCTGTTCGCGACGGGCTACGCCGATCGCACGATGATCCCGCGCGAATTCCAGGATGTGCCCGTGCTGCGCAAACCCTATTCGATCAAGAATGCGGTGCAGGAGTTGCTCAAGGTGCTTCCCGCCTAAGCGGTCCCACATCGGCTGATTTCTCATAGTTTAACTGCAGATTGGCCATCTCGGCATTCCGAGTGACGGGCGGGCACATACTGGCGCCGCTTGTCCGTTCCAGATAAGGGGCGCCGTCGCTAGCCTCTCTCCTTGTCTCCTCCGGAGCTCATGAGTCTCCTGAGTGATCTGGGATCTTTTCCTGTCGCTCCGTGAGCGCGGTTCCGTCGGTATCCGATACGTAACGATCTTGCATGCGCCGAAATCCTGTGTGCGGGGGAGCAAACTGCGCTGACAGCGCCTAACGAGGCTGCTGGATCGCTCTTCGCGCGCGGTACTCACCCTGTAAATCCCACAGAGGTCTCGCGACTGTTAGAGTATGGTCCCGGGAACACGCTCCTCACGCTCACGGCCAGCTTTGAAGGGGCGCAAGAGGCGACATCCGGGTCCGGTTCCGGACAGCGGCGCGGTGTGTAGGAAACCCAGACAAACCCTGCATTTCAAGGCGCGTTGTTCTTGACTTGTTCCGAGGCGTTTCCCATCTCCAAAGGATGAAAAAGACCCTCGCCGCACGTCTGGAAATTCTCTCGGATGCCGCCAAATACGACGCGTCCTGTGCGTCGAGCGGCGCGCGCTCGAAGAAGAAACCGGGTGAGGAAGGATTGGGCTCTAAAGCGCCGAACGGGATCTGTCACGCCTATACCCCCGATGGGCGGTGTATCTCGCTGCTCAAGATCCTGATGACCAATTTCTGTATTTATGACTGCGCCTATTGCATCAACCGATCATCCTCCAAGATCGAGCGCACACGGTTCACGGTCGAGGAGATCATATGGATTACCCTGGAATTCTATCGGCGCAATTATATCGAAGGGTTGTTTCTCTCTTCCGGTGTCATCCGTTCCTCCGATTACACCATGGAAGAGATGGTGCGCGTCGCGCGTGAGCTGCGCCTGACCCACCATTTTCATGGCTATATTCATCTCAAGACCATTCCTGACGCGGCGCCCCATCTGATCGAGGAGGCCGGGCTCTACGCCGACCGTCTGTCGATCAATGTGGAAATGCCCACCGAGGCCGGACTGGCGGCCTATGCGCCAGAGAAAGATGCCGGACATATCAGGCAGAGCATGGGGGCGCTGCGCCTGCGTATTCAGGAGGCGGGGGACCGTACCCTGAGCGGGCGCAAGGCACGGCGCTTCGCCCCGGGTGGTCAGAGCACGCAGATGATCATTGGGGCGGACCGCTCGACTGACCGGGATATTCTGCGCAGCAGCGCCGCTCTTTATTCTGGGTATGCCTTGCGGCGTGTCTATTATTCGGCGTTCAGCCCCATTCCCGACGCGTCGGTCGCGCTCCCCTCGCAGGCGCCTCCGCTTCTACGCGAGCATCGGCTCTATCAGGCTGACTGGATGGTGCGCTTCTACGGCTTCTCTTTCGAAGAGATCGTGGCCGAGCGTCAGGACGGCATGCTCGATCTCGAACTCGACCCCAAGCTGGCCTGGGCGCTCCAGAACCGCGCGCAATTCCCGCTCGATCTGAACCGCGCCAGCCGAGAAATGTTGTTGCGTGTGCCTGGACTTGGGCCGCGCAGCGTGACCGCCCTGCTTTTAGCGCGTCGACACAAGGTGATCAGGCTCGAAGATGTGGAGCGGTTGCATGTGTCCCTGCGCAAGATCAAGCCTTTCGTCGTGACGGCGGACTGGTCACCGGGCCGTCTGATAGACCGAGATAATCTGGCGGCAGCTTTTCGGCCTCAACCGCGTCAATTGAGCCTCTTATGAGACATATCACGCTTCCTCCTGATGCGCGCTTCGAGGCATGGCGTGTTCAGGCGCGTGCCGCCCTGGCGGAGGGCTTGGCACCCGATGACGTGGAGTGGGTAAGCCCAGATCCTGCACAGCCGGAGCTCTTCTCCGCAGACGCCTCATCGGTCAGACAAGGTGAGGAGGAGTCTGTGGCGCGGCCGACCGAGCGCGCGGGTCACCCGGTCGGCCATGTGACGAAAGCGGCCCTCTTGATGCTGCGTTCGATCCTGCGTCATCATGACCCGGCGCGCTTCGCGCTCGCCTATCGCCTGCTCTGGCGTTTGCAAAGCGAACCCGCGCTTCTGGCGATTGCAACTGATCCCGACATCCGCGAGGCAGCGCGCATGGAGCATCAGATACGGCGCGACATGCACAAGATGAAGGCATTCCTGCGTTTTCGGGAGGCGCTTCCCGAGGGCGGCGAAGAGGTGGTCGGGCGCCGGCATTTCGTCGCTTGGTTCGAACCGGAAAACTATATCCTTGAAAGCGTTGCGCCATTCTTCGCTGAGCGGTTCTCGGACATGGACTGGCTTATTCTCACTCCCATCGGCTCGGTCCTGCATGAGAAGGGCAAGGTCACCTTCAATATAGAACCCTGTACCCCACCCTCCATGCAGGATGATGTCGAGGCGCTGTGGCATCGCTACTATCAGTCCATCTTCAATCCGGCGCGTATCAAGACCAAAGCGATGCGCTCGGAGATGCCCACGAAATACTGGAAGAACCTGCCTGAGACACGGCTTATCCCGCAGATGCTGGCCGGAGCGGAAAAGCGTGTAGCCGCCATGGTGGCGCTCCAGAATGACGGCTCTGCACCGGGCTTTCACGAGCGTCATCAGGCCGAGTGGGCAAGACGAGAAGAAGCGGTGCGCGCGGAAAAGGCGGCGCTCGACGGTCTGCCTGCGCTGGCGCATGCCCTCTCGTCATGTCAGCGCTGCTCGCTCTGCTGCTACGCGACTCAGGTCGTGACCGGTGAGGGGCCAGAGCACGCGCCCCTTATGCTTATTGGCGAGCAACCTGGAGACCAGGAGGATTTGCAGGGCAAGCCGTTTGTCGGACCGGCAGGGCAGGTGCTTGATCGTATTCTTGGGGAAGTCGGGATTATGCGCAGTGAGGTGTATCTCACCAATGCGGTGAAGCATTTCAAGTTCGTATCCAAGGGGAGGCGGCGTATCCATCAGACCCCGGATCGGAACGAGATCGTTGCCTGTTCCTCCTGGCTCGAGCAGGAAATGGCCCTCGTGAAGCCCCGTCTCGTGGTGACGCTCGGAGCGACCGCTCTCCAGGCGTTTGAAGGGCGGATAGCGCGACTGGGCGCCACACGAGGTCGGGTGCGGCAGGATCCTGGACGCCCTGCGACATTGGCCACCATTCATCCCTCCTATCTACTCCGACTGCCTGATCCGCAGCGGGCGCAGGAGGAGGAGCGTCGTTTCGTCCAAGAGCTCACGATGGCAAAAGACTGGCTTAGAACGGCATAGGCCAATTCAATGTCAACCGGGTCATCATCCGAGGGCTTGCCGATCGGACTGACTCTCATTTAACGACTGTCGAGCGCAGTATTTGAGCCGTACAAGGGAGATAGCCTGTGGGTGGCTCCGTCGAGCCTGCCTTGTCAGGGCAGGCGCGCGGAGAGGGGTTCAGGCCTTGCTCACGCTGATCCAAACGGCCGCATTGGCGGGCAGCATCTTATCTTCCCCGATTTTATGACTCGCCACCAGAATGTCACCGGGGGGGAGAGCGACCGGCTCATTCCCACAGTTCAGGACCACCCGAACGTCACCATTCGTGAACTCGACAACATTCTCGCGTGGCGCGGCCCATTTCAGGACGCCCCTCCCGAGGTGGAATTTCTTGCGCTGGGTGAGAAGCGCGCGATAGAGGGCGAGGGTGGAATGGGGGTCCTTCTCCTCGACCGTGACGGCATAATCCTTGTAATGCTCCGGCTGGGGCAGCCATAATTCACCGCTTTCATTGAAGCCGAGTGAGGGGCCGTCTGCTTTCCATGGCATGGGAATACGACAGCCATCGCGGCCGATTTCCTTCCCTTCGGTACGGAAGAAGGCCGGATCCTGCCGGTATTTCCGGTCTAGGGTCGTATGGTCGGGCAAGCCAAGTTCCTCACCCTGATACAGCGTCGCCGATCCGGGCAAGCCGAGCGTCATGAAAATGACAGCCCGCGCACGACGCAGCCCGAGCGCTTCATTCGGCTGCTCATGGGCTGCATCAATACCCTGGGGGCGGGCACCCGCATCCTTGAGGCCCAGACGTGAGGCATGGCGCACCGTATCATGGTTGGACATGACCCAGGCCGTGATGGCGCCGACCTCGTGCATCGCCTCGAGTGAGTCGGTGATGATCTCGCGATATTTCGCGGCATTCCAGCGGCAGAGCAGATAATCGAAATTGAACGTCTGCTGCATTTCATCCGGGCGCACATAGCGCGCGAGACGGGAGAGCGGCTTGACCCAGGCTTCGGCCACGAGCATCCGGTCGCCGGGATAGCTGGCCAGAAGCTTGTGCCAACTGCGATAGATGTCGTGCACCCCGTCTCGATCCCACATCGGCGCGTCACTGGGGGTCTTGTCGTCATCCTCGCCCACCATCGTGGCACGCTCGGTATAGGGGGGCAGGCCTTTTTCCTTGATGAGGCCATGGGCAACGTCGATGCGAAAACCATCCACCCCGCGATCGAGCCAGAAGCGTAGCACGGACTCGAATTCGCTACGGACCTCTGGATTGTCCCAGTTCAGATCAGGCTGACAGCTATCGAAGAGGTGAAGATACCATTGGCGTAGCTTGCCATCCTTGCGCTCGGGCTCGCGTGTCCAGGCAATGCCGCCAAAAACGCTCTGCCAGTTATTCGGGGGCTCGTCGCCGCTCTTTCCCTTGCCGTCGCGAAACAGATAGCGCTCGCGTGCGGCGCTGCCGGGTTCCGATACCATGGCCTCCTTGAACCAGGCATGCTGATCGGATGTATGGTTCGGGACCATGTCTGCGATCACACGCAATCCATGGTCGTGCGCTTCCTTGATCAGCGCCTCGTAATCTTCGACCGTGCCAAAAAGTGGGTCGATCTTGCGGTAATCGGAAATGTCATATCCCGCATCGCCCTGGGGCGACTGAAAGCAGGGGGAGATCCACAACGCATCGATCCCGAGTTTCTCGAGATAGGGCATGTGATCGATGATACCCGGCAGGTCGCCAATACCATCGCCATCGGAGTCAGCGAAAGAGCGTGGATAGACCTGGTAGATGACCGCGTCTTTCCACCAGAGAGGATGGGAACCGTTCTGTGTCATAGCCCTGCTTTCCATGAGGTATGTCTCAAGGAACACCGCTGCAGACGCCGGGTTGGTGCAGTCACACTAAATTGCAGCCCGGGAGCGGGGCGGGCGCGAAAGCGGGAAGCACTGCCGCCCCCAGGAAGAGGGGGCGGCGTTGAAGCTCTCCAGCCTGTTCGCTGCCACGCATACCCGGTCGCTGCCGGGCAACGACCCGGCAGCGAATGGTCTTACTTCTGGTACCCGGCCTGACGGATCACGCGGTTGGTAGCAGCATTGGCGGCCGAGAGACCGGCATCCACGCTGGTCGATCCTGCCAGGATGGAGGCGATGGTCTGGCCCACCTGGGTGCCGATCCCCTGGAAGGGGGTGATGTCAACAAACTGGGCGCCGACATAGGGCCGCGGCTGAGCCGTCTGCCCCGAGGGGTTTGAGCTTTCGATGGCCTTCAGCACGAAGGAGGAGAAAGGCGCGACCTTCTGATACTCAGCTGACTGGTACGAGGAGCTGCGCGTGCCGGGCGGAATATTGACCCAGCCATCGGTCTTCGCGACGAGCTGGATATACTCCTTGGAGGTCGCCCACTGGATGAACGTGCTTGCGGCCTCGGCATGGGTCGAGGATGCCGGAATCGCGAGGTTCCATGACCAGAGCCAGGTCGGCCCGCCCTTGAAGCTGCCCGTCGGCAGGGGCGCAAAGCCGACCTTGTCCGCCACGCTGCTCTGCTTGGGGTCATAGACCGTGCCAGCGGCGCTGGTGGCGTCGACCCATATGGCGCAATGACCGGTTGCGAAAAGCGACAGATTTTCATTGAAGCCATTTGCGCTCGCGCCAGGGGGGCCGAACTGCTTGAGCAGCGAGCTGTAATAGCTGATGGCATTATGCCAGGCGGGGGTGTTGAGCGTGGGTTTCCAGGCCATGTCAAACCATTGGCCGCCAAAACTGGTCACCATGGTGGTAACGATGGTCATGTTCTCACCCCAGCCCGGCTTGCCGCGCAGGCAGATCCCATAGGTATCGGTCGCTTTGTCAGTCGTCTTCGTTGCGAAATCGCGTATCTGGTCCCAGCTCGGCGCCTCCGGCATGGTGATGCCGGCCTTGGCGAAGAGGTCCTTGCGGTAAAGCGTCATCACGCTCTCGGCGTAGAAAGGCAGGGCATAGACCTTGCCTTCATAGCTTACGCTCTCGCGCACCGGCGCGATGACGTCGTTGAGGTCATAGGCGGCGGGCAGATTATCGAACTTGTAGAGCCACCCCTGCTTGGCCCAGAGCGGTACTTCATAATTGCCGATTGTCAGGATGTCGAACTGCCCTGCATGGGTGGCGATATCGGTTGTGACACGCTGACGCAGGACGTTCTCCTCAAGCGTGACCCAGTTGAGATGAATGTCGGGATGGGCCTTTTCGAATACCGAGGAAAGCTTGCGCATCTCGATCATCTGCACGTTGTTCACGGTGGCAATGGTGAGCGTCGTATCAGCCTTGGCCTGGGCAGCGAGACCGAGCCCGAGGGCGACACTGGCCAGAAGCAGGGATTTCTTCATTGAGGCAGTCCTTGGAAAATCATGTGCGATTTGGCGCGATGGCGAAGAATGAGAGCGTGCGCCCAAAACAGCCGGAATGGGGACAGTGACGGGTGCAGTCGGGCAGGGCGTGATGCCCCATGGGAGGCACCGCCACGTTCCAGCGGCTCAGCAACCGGAAGAAATGTAACAGGCAGGGCGTTGTCCGAGCCGCCTTCGGCCGATGGGAGATGCAACATCGAGAAGGGGCATTTCAGGCCTGAGCCTTGAGATGGGGCGCATGGGGGTCCGTCTGTCCGGTTCTTCATACGGCACTCCTTGCGGAATGCGTTCCCTCACGCTGTCACCCTTTCCGGTAAATAACAAGAAGATGACAATGCCGTAACATGAATGTGTTAAGCATGACACGTACGCTTTCGCCGGCGGGCCCCTGGAGCGGCAAAGATGGTAGAGTTTCTGTAACAATACATACACTCTGTAGTGCTTTGGCCCTAGTTCTCCGCATTCTTCTTGCTAGAGATCGGTCATAGGCATCGAGTTGGGTGTCTTTGCAAATATAGGAAGAAGACGAGCATGATCTCGAAAAAGACTTTCTGCCTGCTGGCTCTTGCTGCGGCACCTTCTTTCATGGCGCTGGCTCATGCCCATGGTCCGGCCCCCGCCCCGGGACCGGTCGGTCCCGTTCCGCCACCGCCTGGTCATATGGGCATGATGCCGCCGCCACCGCTCATGGGACTACTGCGCGGGGTCGATCTGACCAAGGAGCAGCGCGACAAGATCCACACGATGATGCATGCGCATCGTCAGGAGCGACGCGAGGCAATGCATCAGCGTCGGGATCTTGATGGACAGATTGGCGCCCTGCTTCTGGCCAAAGGGCCGGTCGATAAGGCCAAGCTCGACGGCCTGATCAAGCAGAAGGAGGCGCTGAACGCCAAGGATGAGGAGGCCATGGCCGCCGATGCTGTCGCGATTCACGATGTGCTGACCCCGGAGCAACTCGACAAGGCCCGAACGACACAGGCCAAGCTGGATGCGCTTGAGAGCCAGATCCGCGATCTGCTGCGTCCCCCCCATGCCAAGAATGTGGCAGACAAGGATGACGACGACGCTCCCTGAGCGGCTTCCATTTCATGATGAGCCCGGGGGTATTCCCGGGGCTTGCTGATCGTTGCCGAGGGCAGGTGGCATCATTTGCGGCCTGTCTCTCCGTAGGTCCCGGTGCAGACCTCTTCACCTGCCCATGAGATGGATGGGTGACGCGTACGGGCTTCGCTCCCGCCGCTTGAGGGGGACAGTTCGCTCATGTTCCGTGAGGCGGTCAGAGGAGCGGTCCGGTTTTGCCTTGACTTTGCCGTCTCGCCCCTTTAGCTCCCTGTCCAGATTTGAAACGCCACCTCGCGAAGACTCGCGCAGTGGCGTCTTTCTGTTGCTTATAAGGGTTCCACGTGTTCGACACGCTTTCTGGCAAACTTTCCGGTGTATTTGAGGGTCTGTCCAAGCGCGGCAGGCTGTCCGAGGCGGATGTTGCCGAAGCGATGCGCGAAGTGCGTCTGGCCATGCTGGATGCCGACGTGGCCCTGCCCGTCGTGCGTGACTTCGTCAACAAGGTGAAGGAAAACTCCGTCGGGACTGAGGTGCTGGAAAGCATTTCTCCCGGCCAGGCCGTTGCCAAGATCGTCAATGACGCCTTGATCGAGGCGCTTGGCGGTGCGGGCAACGTGCCGCTGAACCTTGCGGCCGCAGCGCCTGTGCCGGTGCTGATGGTCGGTTTGCAGGGTTCGGGCAAGACCACGACCTCCGGCAAGATCGCCCTGCGTCTCCTGACGCGCGAGCGCAAGCGGGTTCTTCTCGCCTCGCTCGACGTGCAGCGCCCTGCCGCGCAGCTTCAGCTTCAGCAGCTTGCCGAGCGCGTCGGCGTGGGCTCGCTGCCGATTATTGCCGGTCAGCAGCCCGTCGAGATCGCCAAGCGCGCTCTCGAGACGGGGCGTCGCGAAGGCTATGATGTGGTTATTCTCGATACGGCAGGCCGTCTGTCGATCGACGAAGCCCTCATGCAGGAAGTGCGTGACGTGCGCGACGCGACCAGCCCGGTCGAGACGCTGCTCGTCGTCGATGCCATGACGGGTCAGGACGCGGTAAATACCGCCCAGCGCTTCAACGAGGCAGTCGGCATTACCGGTGTCGTCATGACCCGTATGGATGGCGATGCGCGCGGTGGTGCGGCGCTCTCGATGCGTGCCATCACCGGCGCCCCTATCAAGCTGGTGGGTCTGGGCGAAAAGCTCGAGGCGCTGGACGATTTCTATCCCGAGCGTGTGGCCGGTCGTATTCTCGGCCTAGGCGATATTGCCGGGCTGGTCGAGAAGGCCAGCGAGACGCTCGATCACGAAGAGAGCGAACGCGTCGCCAAGAAGATGATGGCGGGCAAGTTCGATCTCGACGATTATGCCTCGCAGCTGCGTCAGATCGGCAAGATGGGCTCCATCTCCGGCATCCTCGGCATGCTGCCCGGCATGGGCAAGCTCAAGGACAAGCTGGGCGATCAGGATCTCGATACCTCGATCTTCAAGCGCCATCAGGCCATCATTTCCTCGATGACCAAGGACGAACGCAAGACGCCCTCGATCATCAAGGCCTCTCGCAAGAAGCGTATCGCTGCCGGTTCCGGCACGACGGTTCAGGAGGTCAACAAGTTGCTCAAGCAGTTTGACGACATGTCCACCATCATGAAGCGCATCAGCAAGATGGGCCTCGGTGGCATGAAGCAGATGCTTTCCGGTCTCATGTCGGGCGGTGCTCCCGGCGGGCGGCCCGGCGGTGGCTTTGGCGGCCCGCGTCGCTAACCCCAACCGGCATGATTTTTACACCGTTTTCGACACTTTGGAGTTAATCAATGAGCCTCAAGATTCGCCTTTCGCGCGCTGGTGCCAAGAAGCGTCCGTACTACCACATCGTGATTGCTGACAGCCGCAGCCCCCGCGACGGCCGTTTCATCGAAAAGGTTGGCGCGTACAACCCGATGCTGCCTTCCGACCATGCCGACCGCATCCGTCTGAACGACGAGCGTATCAAGCACTGGCTGTCGAACGGCGCGCAGGCGACCGATCGCGTTGCCCGCTTCCTTGGCAATGCCGGCCTGATGGAGAAGCCCGTTTACAACGAGCAGCCCAAGCAGTCCGCGCCGAAGAAGCGCGCCCAGGAGCGTGCAGCCGCCAAGGCCGCAGCCTGAGCCATAGACCAGGGATAGGCTTCAGCATTCCATGACGACCGGCAGCGCCCCATTCGACGTATCGAAAGATATTCTGGTCGCGACCGTGGGCAGGCCCCACGGCGTGAAGGGGCTCGTGCATCTCTTTGCGGCAACCGATGATCCGGCCTCTGTCGAGGAAATCGGGACGTTGCATGACGAGCGCGGGACAGTCTGGCGGGTGGAATGGCAGGGTCACGGCATTGCACGTCTGTTTGATGCGTCCGGCCGCCCCGTCACCGACCGGGATGAAGCTTCGCGCCTCGTAAACCTCAAGCTCTATGTCGGTCGGGACTGCCTGCCCGATACGGATGAGGACGAGTTTTATCATGCCGATCTGATCGGGCTGCGCGCCGAAACCCGCGAGGGTAAGGTTCTCGGCACGGTTGCGGTCATCCATGATTATGGCGCGGGTGTCAGCCTGGAAATCACGGCCGCAGAGCAGGGCGGCAAGGGGCAGGATCTGATCGTGCCCTTCACCCATGCCTGCGTGCCGGAAATCCTGTTTGATCAGGGTCGGATCATCGTTGAGCCGCCGCATGAGGTGGAAGTCGAGGGTGATCTGTCGGGCAAGGACGATGTGGCGGTGCGCTCATGACCTGGCGCGCGGATATTCTCACCCTGTTCCCGGACATGTTTCCGGGGCCACTGGGGTTCTCCCTGGCGGGGCGGGCGCTTGAGGAAGGCGTCTGGTCCTTGGGTGTGCATGATCTGCGTGACTTCGGGCGTGGGCGTCATCGCGCCGTGGATGACACGCCATTCGGCGGTGGTGCGGGCATGGTGCTTCGGGCCGATGTGGTTGCCGAAGCGCTGGACTCGATCGAGGCCGATGGCCGTCCGGTCATCTACCCGACGCCGCGTGGCGCGCGCCTGACGCAGGCGCAGTCGCGCGAGTTTGCGTCGGGTGACGGGGTTGTGGTGCTGTGCGGGCGCTTCGAGGGCGTCGATGAGCGGGTTCTGGAGCGACGCAATGTCGTGCAGGTTTCGCTTGGCGATTTCGTGCTCTCGGGCGGGGAGATCCCTGCCTATGCGCTGCTCGATTCCTGCGTGCGCCTCCTGCCCGGTGTGATGGGGTCCGAGCTGAGCGATGCCGAAGAGAGCTTCGGTGACGGTCTGCTTGAATACCCGCACTACACCAAGCCCGCCTCGTGGGAGGGCATGGACGTGCCGGACATCCTGCTTTCAGGACATCATGCTGCGATTGCGGCCTGGCGTCACGAGCAGGCCCGCCTTGTGACACAGGCCAGACGCCCCGACCTCTGGGCGGCCTATGCTGAAGCCAAGACCAACAGATAAATTTTCGTTTTCTCGGAGAAGTACCATGAACATTGTCCAGCAGTATGAGGCGCGCGAAATCGAGCGTCTGACCGCCGCCCGTCCGGTTCCCGAATTCCAGGCCGGTGACACCGTGCGCGTTGGCGTGCGCGTTGTCGAAGGCACGCGTGAGCGCGTCCAGGCCTATGAAGGCGTTGTGATTGCCCGTTCCAACAAGGGCCTGAACAGCAACTTCACGGTTCGCAAGATCTCGAACGGTGAAGGCGTTGAGCGTATCTTCCCGCTCTACTCCCCCTCCATCGCCGAGATCGCTGTTGTCCGTCGCGGCAAGGTGCGTCGTGCAAAGCTGTATTATCTGCGTGAGCGTAGCGGCAAGTCGGCTCGTATTGCCGAGCGTCCCCGTGACGTTGCCAAGACGGCTTCCTAAATCAGGATAGTCGAAACCGGTTCATGACAAAGGAGAGTACGGTGGCGCGAACATTGTTCGATAAGATCTGGGATGACCATGTGGTCGAACGCCTCCCGGACGGCACCTGCATTCTCTACATAGACCGGCACCTTCTCCATGAGGTGACAAGCCCGCAGGCCTTCGAAGGCCTGCGGATGTCCGGGCGGCGCCTGCGTCGTCCGGATGCGACGGTAGCCGTGGTCGATCACAACGTGCCGACCTCGGACCGCTCGCTGCCGATCGAGGAGCCGGAATCCCGGCTCCAGATTGAAACGCTCGAAAAGAACGTGGCCGAATTCGGCGTTCCCTATTTCAAGCTGCGCTCGAAAGACCAGGGGATCGTGCATGTGGTGGGACCCGAACAGGGCATCTCCCTGCCTGGCATGACCATCGTCTGCGGTGACAGCCATACCTCGACCCATGGGGCGATGGGGGCTCTGGCCTTCGGTATCGGCACTTCCGAGGTCGAGCATGTCATGGCCACGCAGACCCTGCTGCAGAAGCCGGCCAAGAACATGCGCATCACGGTGGCTGGCCAGGTTGGCCCCGGCGTGACGGCCAAGGACATCATGCTCGCCATCATCGGCAAGATCGGGACCGCTGGCGGAACGGGTCATGTGATGGAGTTCGCAGGCGACGCCATCCGCGCGCTCGACATGGCCGGACGCATGACGCTCTGTAATATGTCGATCGAAGCGGGCGCCCGCGCCGGTCTGGTCGCGCCCGATGAGACGACCTTTGCCTATGTCGAAGGGCGCCGCTTTGCCCCCAAGGGTGAGGATTTCGAGAAGGCCTGTGCCTACTGGCGCACGCTGGCCACCGATGACGGCGCCGTATTCGACACCGAGGTCACGCTCGACGCCGCCGCCATCCAGCCCAATCTGACCTGGGGCACCAGCCCTGAGGACGTGATCGCGATCGATGGTATCGTGCCCGATCCGGCGCAGTTCAACGATCCGGCGCGTGCCCATCAGGTGCAGCGTATGCTCGACTATATGGGTCTCGAAGCCGGCCAGAAGATCGCCGGGACCAAAATCGACGTGGCGTTCATCGGCTCCTGCACGAATAGCCGTATCGAGGATCTGCGCTCGGCTGCCGCCATTGCCAAGGGGCGCCACGTGGCACCGGGCGTGCGCGCCATGGTTGTGCCAGGTTCGGGCCATGTGAAAGCCGCCGCCGAAGCCGAGGGGCTGGACCAGATCTTCCGCGAGGCCGGGTTCGAATGGCGGGAGGCCGGATGCTCGATGTGTCTGGGCATGAACCCGGACAAGCTGACCTCCGGCCAGCGTTGCGCCTCGACCTCGAACCGTAATTTCGAGGGGCGTCAGGGCCCGGGTGGACGTACCCATCTCTGTTCGCCCGCGATGGCGGCAGCGGCGGCGGTCACGGGCTGCTTTATCGATGTGCGGGAGATGGCATGATGGACAAGTTCACAACGCTCACCGCCATCGCGGCCCCCATGCCGGTCGAGAATATCGACACGGATCAGATCATCCCGGCGCGTTTTCTCAAGACCATTCAGCGCAGCGGTCTGGGCAAGAATGCCTTTGCGGCTCAACGCTATCATGAGGACGGATCGGAAAAGCCGGAATTCGTGCTGAACCGTGAGCCTTACCGACAGGCCGAGATTCTGGTCACGCTGGATAATTTCGGCTGCGGCTCCTCCCGTGAACATGCGCCCTGGGCGCTGCTGGATTTCGGTATCCGCTGCGTGATCGCGCCGAGCTTTGCCGATATCTTTTTCAATAACTGCTTCAAGAACGGCATCCTGCCGATCCGCCTGCCGCGTGAAATCTGTGAAAGCCTCATGGAAGACGCGCAGATGGGGGCCAATGCCCGCATCACCATCGATCTGGAAAAACAGGTCGTGCAGCGCCCGGATGGCAGCACCATTGCGTTCGAAGTCGATGCGTTCCGCAAGCACATGCTGATCGAGGGGCTCGATGATATCGGGCAGACCCTGCAGCATGACCGTGCGATCGCGTCCTTTGAGCAAAAGCGTCAGAAAGACGAATCCTGGCGCCCCACCATCGTGATGGAGACGATTTCGTGAGCCAGGCCCATAAGCTACTTGTTCTTCCCGGCGACGGGATTGGTCCCGAAGTCATGCGCGAAGTCGTCAAGATTGCGCGCTGGCTGGGTGAGGCCCGTGGCCTTCGCTTCGACATAACCGAAGAACTGGTGGGAGGGGCCTCACTGGCTGTGCATGGCGTACCGTTGCGCCCCGAAGTCGTCGCCATGGCCAAGGAGGCCGATGCGGTACTGTTCGGTTCGGTGGGCGATCCGAAATGGAGCGAGATTTCCTTCGACAAGCGTCCCGAAGCCGCCATTCTGGGCCTGCGTCAGGAACTCGAGCTTTTCGCCAATCTGCGCCCGGCTCAGGTCTTCCCGCCTCTGGTCAACGCGTCATCACTGAAGCCGGAACTCGTGGCCGGGCTCGATATCATGATCGTTCGCGAGACGGTGGGTGGCATCTATTTCGGTGAACCGCGCGGCATCGAGACCCTTGCCGACGGCTCGCAGCGCGGGATCAATACCGAGGTCTATACGACGTCGGAAATCGAGCGCGTGGCCCGCGTCGCATTCGAACTGGCACGTCTGCGCGATAATCGCGTTTGCTCGGTCGAGAAATGCAATGTGATGGAAAGTGGCCTGCTCTGGAAGCAGGTCGTGACCGCACTGCATGCGCGTGAATATAGCGATGTCACGCTCACGCATATGCTGGCCGATAATTGCGCCATGCAGCTCGTCCGCAATCCCAAGCAGTTCGACGTGATCGTGACCGGCAATCTTTTCGGTGACCTTCTCTCGGATCTGGCCTCCATGCTGACTGGCTCTCTGGGCATGCTGCCTTCGGCCACGCTTGGTCCGGCACAGGAAAGTGGCAAGCGTCATGCGCTTTATGAGCCGATCCACGGCTCAGCGCCCGACATCGCCGGGCAGGGCATCGCGAACCCGCTCGCGCAGATCCTCTCCTTCGCCATGCTGCTGCGCTACTCGCTCCAGCGCGAGGCAGAGGCGGCACTGATCGAGCTGGCTGTCTCGAATGTGCTCGCCAGCGGCTTGCGGACTGCCGATATCATGTCCGAAGGTATGAACCGCGTCGGCACCGAGGCAATGGGTGCCGCGGTTCTTCAGGAAATGCAGAAGCTGGCCTGAGCGCCAGCCGGAGGAAGATATGTCCCTGATCGCTGCCCGGCTCAACCGGATCTCTCCCAGCCAGACGATCGCCATTTCGCAGAAAGCGCGGGCCCTGAAAGAAGCGGGGCGGGACATCATCAGCCTCTCTGCAGGGGAGCCCGATTTCGACACGCCTGAAAACGTGAAGCGCGCCGCCTGCGATGCCATCGCCCGCGGCGAGACGCGTTACACAGACGTCGCGGGAACGCCCGCCCTGCGCAAGGCGGTGGCGGGCTGGTTGAACCGCGATTTCGGGCTTGATTACAGCGCCGAAGAGATCGTGGTCTCTACGGGGGGCAAGCAGGTCATTTATGACGTGTTCACGGCCACGCTCGATGCCGGGGATGAGGTGATCATTCCGGCTCCGGCCTGGGTCTCCTATCCTGACATCGTGGCGCTGGCCGACGGCACGCCCGTGATCGTCCAGACGAAACCGGAAAACGGTTTTCGCCTCGAGGCTGAAGCCCTTCGTGCAGCGATCACACCCAAGACAAAGTGGCTGGTGCTGAATTCGCCCTGCAATCCGACGGGCGCTGTCTATTCCGAGGCCGATCTGCGCGCGCTGTGCGACGTGCTGCTCGATCATCCGCGTGTCTGGGTACTCACCGACGATATCTACGCCAAGCTGGTCTATGACGGCCTGGTCAGCAAGACTCTCGTTCAGGTCGAGCCGAAGCTGCGCGACCGCGTGGTGACCATGAATGGTGTCTCCAAGGCCTATGCGATGACGGGGTGGCGCATCGGCTTTTCGGCTGCACCGGTCGAACTGACCAAGGCACTCATCAAGCTGCAGGGGCAGAGCACGAGTAATCCCTGCTCCATCGCCCAGGCCGCCGCACTTGAAGCCGTGACCGGACAGCAGGAATTCATCGGTGAGATGGTGTCGGTCTATCAGGGCCGACGTGATCTCGTCCTGTCCATGCTCGCCCAGTCCCCGGGTCTGAGCTGCACGCGACCGGAAGGAGCGTTTTATGTGTTTCCCTCCATCGCGGGGCTGATCGGCAAAAAGACCCCATCTGGCAAGGTGATCGAGACTGACGAAATTTTCGTCACGGAACTTCTCGAAGAGACGGGTGTGGCCGCTGTGCATGGCAGCGCCTTCCTGACGCCGGGCTATTTCCGCATCTCCTATGCCACCGACACCGAAAGCCTGCGTGAAGCCTGCACACGGATCCAGCGCTTCTGTGCCTCGTTGAGCTGAGGTCATGAGCTTCCGCCTTGCCCAACGCCTGTACGGTCTGCCGCAGCCCGCGACCATTGCCATGTCGGCCAAGGCGCGCGCCCTGCGTGCTGCCGGGGTCGATGTGATCTCCCTGGCACTGGGCGAACCTGATTTTCCGTCTCCGCCCGAGGCAGTGGAGGCGGCCTATCAGGCGGGGCTGCGTGGCGATACGAAATATCCGCCCGTCGGCGGCCAGCCTGCGCTCAAGGCAGCAGTCGCCAGAAAATTTCAGGACGAGAACGGGCTGAGCTACGCGCCGGAAGAAATCCTGATCGGCAATGGCGGCAAGCAGCTCATCTATAACGCCTTCGCTGCGACCATCGATCCGGGCGACGAGGTGATCGTGCCTGTGCCCTATTGGGTGAGCTACCCCATCATCGCGCAAATGATGGGGGGTGTTGCGGTACCGGTGCCCTGCCTCGAGAGCGACCGCTTCCGGCTCACTGCCGAGGCGCTGCGTGAAGCCATCACGCCGCGCACGCGCTGGCTGGTCCTGAATTTCCCGAACAATCCCAGCGGGGCCATTCTCGAACGCGATGATCTGGAGGCGATCGCTGCCGTGCTGCGTGATGCGCCGCATGTACTGGTCATGGCCGATGAGATTTATGAGCATCTGACTTTCGACGGACGCCGTCATGTGTCTCTCGCTTCTGTCGCGCCGGATCTGAAAGACCGGATCCTGACGATCAATGGCATGGCGAAGGCTTATGCCATGACGGGCTGGCGTGTCGGATTCTGCGGTGGCCCTCAGCCCTTGATCAGGGCCATGACAAGCATACAGAGCAATGCCACTTCAGGCATCTGCACGCTGGCACAGGCAGGGGCCGTTGCTGCTCTTGCCACGCCAGCGGATCGACGCGATGCCATGCGCGACGTGTACCAGCAGCGACGTGATTTGGTGGTGGCGGCATTGCGAGACATGCCGGGCGTGACCTGCGCCATGCCTGACGGCGCATTCTATGCTTTTCCGGGAGTCGGAGCCCTGCTTGGGAAGACCAGCGCGGGGGGAAGGGCGATCATGACAGATATCGATTTCGCCGAGGCTCTGCTGGAGGAGGCCCATGTGAGTGTGGTGCCGGGGAGCGCCTTCGGTCAGGCCGGGTATATCCGTCTGTCTGTGGCCGCTTCGGATGCACTCCTGCAGCAAGCCTGCGCACGCCTCGGACAGTTCATCCTCACCCTTGCCTGACTGGACGAAAAGGGGGCGGGGTGCGACCATGTGCCATGATCACAGCTTTCCCCTTATTCGAGTCACTTGATTTCCCGACACCCTCACGCGAGACGCTCGGCCAGGCCTATGATGCTGTCGGCGCCGCACTGGATGAGGGTGACCTGCCCTGCGCGCTGAACCTGTTTGATGCCCAAAGACGCGCCTACGAATCCTGGTCGGCCCTTGTGGAGCTGCGTTTTGCCCAGGATACGCGCAATGCCGCCTTCGTGGCTGCCCGCGACTATGCTGACACGCTCACGCCCTTCGCCACAGGGCTCGAGACCGACATCAAGAAGCGTGTCCTCTCGCTGCGTGAGCAGGCCGCCCAGCATCTCGACGCCCATGTGCTCGCCCTCTGGGAAGCGGATATCACCACCTTCGATGAGCGCATCGAACCCATGCTGGCGGAAGAGGCACGGCTGAGTGCCGAATACACGACCCTTCTGGCAGCGGCGGAAATTCCGTTCCGGGGCGAGCGTCATAATCTTTCCGGGCTGGAGCCGTTCCAGCAGGATGCGGATCGCACCACGCGCCATGAGGCCGAGGCAGCGCGCTGGGCATTTTATGCTGAAAATGGCGAGGCGCTTGATCGGATTTTCGATGATCTTGTGCGCCTGCGTACCGAAATGGCGAAGGCGCTCGGATTCGATACCTATATCGAACTCGGATATCGCCGTATGCGGCGCACCGACTACACCGCGCAGGATGTCGCGCGCTATCGAGAGCGTATTGTCACTCATGTCACGCCGCTGGTTCAGGCACTCCTGCAGCGTCGCCAGCTCGAAATGGGTTGGGACAGCCTGAAGGCGTGGGATGAAGCCCTTGTAGACCCCAAGGGTAACCCGGGAACGGCAGGCGATTACGACCTCATGATCGCCCGAGCGCGTGAGATGTTTGCCAATCTCGATGAAACCGGGGAGATGGCAGCTTTCTTCTCGGCTATGGTCGATCAACATTATGTCGATCTGAAAAATCGCGCCGGCAAGGCTGGCGGTGGGTTCTGTACCTCTTTCTCCTCCGAAGGAACGCCCTTCATCTTCGCCAATTTCAACGGGACCCATGGCGATATCGGCGTATTCACCCATGAGATGGGTCATGCTTTTCAGAACTGGAAGAGCCGCAATCAACCCGTCATCGATATGCTCTGGCCCACCATGGAGGGGGCCGAGATCCATTCCATGGGTCTTGAGTTCCTGACCTGGCCGAAAATCGATCTGCTGGTGGAGGAAGGGGCAGGGGAGCGATATCGCCGCCTGCATCTGATCGAGAGCCTGTGCTTCCTGCCCTACGGCGCCTGTGTGGATCACTTCCAGCACGAAATCTATGCCAGGCCAGGCATGAGCGCCGAGGAACGTCACGCGACATGGCTGCGTCTTGAGAAGCTTTACATGCCATGGCGGGACTGGGGTGATCTGGCTTATCCGGCCAAGGGTGGACGCTGGCAGGCGCAGCGCCATATCTATGGCTCGCCGTTCTACTATATCGATTACACGCTGGCGCTCTGCGTCGCGCTACAGCTCTGGCTGATCGCGCAGGTGGATCCGTCACGCGCTATGGATCTCTATCGTGGCCTCTGCGAGGCGGGGGGGAGCCAGGCATTCTGTTCGCTGGTGCGCTCGGCCGGGTTGATCGTCCCCTTCGAGGAAGACGCACTGGCGGAGATCGTGCACGAAGCCGAACAGATGCTCATGATGTAACGGGTATGGAACAGGCGCTCCCCTCTGGACAGAGGGGAGCAGGGGGCGTCAGCCGCGGCGGTTCCATTTGTCCAGCAGGTCGAGAACGGCCTGGGGCGACATGGCGCGCGCGTTGCCCAGCGTGTTGGCGCCGTCGGCATTGAGCAATGTGCGACCCGGCGTCACGATCAGCACGGTTGGGACCTCGTGGATAGTGACGCCATATTGCTCGGCGATATCCAGATTCTTGTCGATGCGGCCGACATTGACCGGCACGACTACGAACTGGGATTCAAGCCATTGAGCGACTTCCGGCTGCTCGAAGACACCGGCAAGCATCCGGCAGTCAGGGCACCAGTTTCCGCCGAAATCGATCAGTACCTTGCGCTTGGTGCGCGCAGCCGTGGCGAACGCCTCCTCCACTTGTGTCTTTGCAAGGGCGATATCAGGGTAGACATCCTTGGCGGGAGTGATCTGGACCCCCTTATCAAGGACCGGCGGCGCAGGCGGACCCTGTTCGGCCAGAGCACTGGTGCTGGAGAGACCGATGGCGACAGGAGTCAGAGCGGATAGGCCCAGAACAAGAGATGTCAGGACGCCGAGTTTGCGAGTCAGCACGTGTGCGGGCCTTTCTGGTCGGGATTGTCCGGGTCGGGATGAGCGCTGGAAGACGAGACGCCCCCGAAATCCCGGGGAGTTGAAATTATGACAGAGTATGAAATGTTCTGTCGGACGTTTAAATACAAGAGAGCAGGAAAAACGCGATGACACAGCGTGAGGCGGGCGAAAGAAACGTGGGAGAGGTGTCGATCACCTCAACCCTGCTGCGCACCATCGGCCTGGTGGGGCTGACGCTCGTGCTGGCCTGCATGATTCGCTTCGTGCCGTTCCTGAGCCATGCAGTGCAGTGGGTGGCGGGTACCGATGCATGGCAAGCGCTCTATGCGCTGTTTGGCATCGATAGCAGCCTCGGGCGCGAGCAGCTCATTCTTGTCGGCATCATGCTCAGCTGCTTCGTTGTTGCGCTCGGGGTGCAGGCCCTGATCGTGTTCGTTTCGGAGAGGCTCCGCTCGTCACGGCGCGCGGGGCGTTGAACGATCCAGACGTGGCATGAGCACGGCAAGTCCGGTCAGGCCAAGCCATGAGAGCATGACAACCGTGCCGCCGTAAGGAGCCAGAAAACCGACATCCGGCCCTTCGAGTGCCTTGAGGGCGACAGGAACGACGAAGAGTAGCGTTCCAATGGCCATTGGCCAGGCAACGAACCGGAACATGGCGCGTCCGGTGGCGCAGAGCGCCAGAAGAGCGAGACCATGCCACATGAGCATCTCGACGCCATGGGCAAGCATGGCTCTGCCCCCGGGGATAAACCTGCTGTCGGGGAGATGGGCGCCGAGTGCGGCGAGCATGACAGCACCACAGCCGCACAGGCCGCAGAAACCCAAAATCAGACGTTGCCAACTGGACATGGGCGGGACACTCTCTTTCTTGTCAGGGGCCGGAATCTGTTTCGGCACCTTACTCCGTACCCCGTCGATGCAAAGAAAAATGAGGTTGGAACGATGAGACATGGTTTGTGGACAATGGCAGCAATGCTCTCCCTTTGCGCCTGTACCCCGGCCTATCCGCGTTTGCCGCCCTTGCCTGACAAGGCTTCCCCTTTCACGACGGCTGATGCCGCGTTTCTTCAGCAGGCGAATGAGCACGATCTGGCCCAGATCGCGTTGGGCAAGCTCACGATCGATCATGCGCGCTCATCCGAGATCAAGGAGAACGGTCAGGCCCTTGTGAAGGATTACGATGCCCATCGCACAGCGCTCTCGACCCTGGCGAGTAAACACGATCTAACCCTGACATCTACTCTGGTAGCGGATGATCAGGCGAAACTGGATCATTTGTCCAAATTACACGGCAGGGCATTCGACCGCGCCTATATGAGTGCCGTTCGCGATGAGTCCCAATCTTCGGGAACGGCCATCGCCTCGGTCTTCACCACGACCAAGGACAGCGATGTGAAGGCTTCGGCAACAGAAATGCAGAAGCTCGATCAGCGTTACATCTCGTCTGCTTATAGCTGGCTGCCACAACTCGCTACCCGCAAACACAAGAAGACCGCCCAACAGTGAAGACGCTCTTTCGCAGGCGCCCCGTTCCAGATGACTTGAGCGCGCGTCGCTTCAGCGTGATATCAGATCATGTCCGGCGTTTGCGCCCGTGAGTGTACGCCTCGACCGCATCGTCACCCGAGGGGGCGATGCGGGCAAGACCTCACTGGGAGACGGGCGCCGGGTGCGCAAGGACGATCCTCTGATCCAGGCAATGGGATCGGTGGATGAGCTCAATGCAGTACTGGGCCTCTTGCGCCTGCATTGTTCGCATCACGCCACGCTTGCGGCCATACAGAACACGCTGTTCGATTTGGGCGCTGTTCTATGCATGCCGGAGCGCGATGGCGGCGAGGCATTTCTGCAAAGTGAATGCGTGGTACTCGAGGAGGCTGTCGAGATGCTGCGTCGCGATCAGGCGCCCTTGCGCAGCTTTATCCTGCCTGGTGGTTCGGTGGGAGCGACCTGGGCGCATATGGCCCGCGTTGTGGCAAGGCGCGTCGAGCGTGATCTGGTTGCGCTCGACGAGGCGCGGCTGGGTGGGATGCTGCGTTATATGAACCGTCTGAGCGATTATTTCTTTGTACTCGCGCGCCATGAGAACGATCGCGGTGAGACGGATATTCTCTGGGAGCCGACCCAAACTCTCGGATAAGCCTGGTGGGGGAGGATATCTGCTGGGAGAGCCAAGCCGTAAGATAAGACCTTACCGGTACTCTCAGGGGTGACATCACAAATATTTGTGATAAGACGGCAACTCGCTGCATCGTCTGCCGCTATTCCCAAAATGGCTTCTGTCGCTCGTCATTTCTGGTCTGTCGGAGATTTCAGGCAGTGTAGTACTTTCATAATATGAGAAGTCACCCTCAGGGATTGATCCTATTTTTACGTCCTGAAACGTAGGTGACATAAAGTAAATATGGCGGATGGATATTGTAGTCGTGACGATCGTTCCTCGTGACAAAGGGAACGATCTGGTATACGAACGCTGCTCAAGGCGCCCATCCTCGACAGAGTAAGATAAGAGCGTTTCTGGCGAAATAGACCAGAGCATCAGTTGGCAACAAATATCATCAGACAAATTTGGGCGAAATGAAGTGAGTATAGACTCCGATTTTTTGAATAAAGATCAAAGTCCCGATACAGAGATTAATGAAGATTCGTTGCGTCTGGCTCTGGAGCGGCTAGGCGCGAAAGGCAACAGGCGTCAGGCTCCCGTAACGCACAAGAAATCTCCCCCTGACCAGAGACGTCGGCGTTTCGTTCAGGAAGGGCAGGTTGTCGTCGAGCATCACCAGTCCTCCCGTACGGCCCAGCGCCTGACCTCTCCGCAATCGGATGAGCAGGGTGAAGAGATCAGCCGTTTGCGCAATCTGCTCAAGATCGAGCAGCGACGTGCGGAAGACACGCAACGCGAATTGAGCGATGCGAATGTTCAGATGCGCACACTTGAGACCCATCTCGTGCACGAGAAACTGCATGTGACAGAACTCAAGACGAAATGTGCGGAAATCGAGCAGGCTCTCCTCGAGGCTCAGGTCCAACTGTCTCGCCTGCGTGAGGAAGCAGCATCGCAGAAGCGTACGGTGGAGCGTGAAGTGATCGCTGCCGAGGCGCCGGTGGTAAAAAAGAGAGGGCCAGGACGCCCCCCTCTGGCACGCAAGCCGGAAACGCGGACAGATGACCAGGAACCCGTCCGGTGGTGGAAAGACTGACCTTGGTGCGCCGGTATCGGGCAGGGGCGGTATGGACCGTCCGCCCGGTCGCCGCGGAGCACTGTTGAATCAGACTTCTGGCACGCGTTTACGGTGCGCCAAGATCTCTGGGCGATCGCTTTTCATCCCGGTCATGTGAGCGGCAAGCAGACGCCCTGTTCTCAGATCGGCCGGCTCGCTCTGCGCAATTCCCGAACAAACCACACCAGACACAGCGCGAAAGCACAGGCACCCAGGCTGCCCGCCAAGGCGCTGCTCACAGGCAGTGCCAGAATATCGCCATGGCCGGTCATCCCGCTGAGCACGGCAATCACCACACCTACCAGGCTCTCGCCGACAATGAATCCCGATGCGATCATGGTTCCGGTGCTGTCATCGCCATGGGATTGCGGATGCGCCACACGGTCGAAGAGGCGCCCGATTATCGCGCCGATGGCGATGGTCACCGAGACGTCCGCCGGCAGATAGATTCCCATGCCGACGGCCAGTGGGGGCAGTGCGAGATTTCTCATTTTGAGGAGTCGATCAATAGCGATGAGGGCGACGCCAATCGCGGCTCCTGTCAGGATCATGGTCCAGTCGAGATTATGCAGCAAAATGCCATGAGCGATGTCGACCATCAACGCGGGCTGAGGGGCAGCCAGCGCCCGTAACGGGTCCATATCAGGGCGTGGCAGTGTCCCGACAAAGCCATAAGCCTGGTAGAGTACATTCAGAACAGGCGGGATCACGAGGGCTCCGACGACGCACCCAATGAGCAGGACGATTTCCTGTTTCCAGGGTGAGGCCCCGACCAACTGACCTGTCTTGAGGTCCTGAAGATTGTCGTTCGAGATGGCAGCGGAACCTGTCAGCGCGGTCAGAACAAAAAGCACATACGCAATGGCAATATGCTGCTCATGGGCGGTCATCGCATTTGGAACCAGGTGGAGTGCTTCCAGACCCAGCAGGGCCATGCATAGCGCCACTACGCTGATGATCGAGATACCGGAGATCGGCGAGGAGGAAGACCCGATGATCCCCGCCATATAGCCACAGGCACTCGCAACCAGGAATCCGATGAAGAGACAGGCGGCGAGACCAAGCGCTACCATGACCATAAACAGCGTGTCGTGGCCGGTTACGGGCCAGAGGAACAGCGAGAAGAGGAGGCCGAGCCCCAGGATGATTGCGCAAAGCAGGCCGTTCATGACGCGTGGGGGCAGATCGCGATCGGTCTCCTCCAACGCTTCCCGATGGGTCTGGGAAAAGGCCTCACGCAAGCCGCGTGTTACAGGGCCCAGCAGTGAGAATACCGTCCAGCATGCGGCGACCGCGATCGTGCCAGCGCCCATGAATCGGACCTTATGTACCCAGAGACCCGTGGCGAAGCTTGCGTCATCCAGCCCTGCGGGATGCGGTATGGTTGCACTCAGCCAGGGTACGGCGATGCCCCACCCGAGAATGACGCCCCCCAGCATGGCAAGCCCTCCGGTCAGCCCGACGAGATAGCCCGTCCCGACCAGCGCGAGGGAATAGGCCCCCTGCAGGCGAAAAATGGAAGGGCCGAGCGCAAAACTCGCGCTCCAACCCTCGCGGATGACGCGCAATCCGGTGCTCAGAAACGTCAGGGCAGCAGCAATGGCACTGCCGCGTATCAGGGCATTGAGCGCCTGTTGGTTACCTTCGGGGGAGGCGACGCGCAGGATCTCGGCGCAGGCGACCCCCTCGGGATAGGGCAGAGCGCTATGCGTAACCAGCGCGCGTCTGAGCGGGATGGTAAAGAGAACGCCCGTTGCCCCGCCAAGCAGGGTGATGAAAAAACTCTGCCAGAACGGAAAGCCGCTCCAGAATCCGATCATGACCAGCCCCGGTATGGTGGCGAACACGCAACTCAGCGTGCCTGCCGCCGAGGCCTGCGTCTGCACCAGATTGTTTTCCAGAATGGTGCTGCCCCCCAGCGCACGCAGTACCGCCATCGAAATGACGGTTGCCGGAATGGAGGACGCGAAGGTGAGGCCGATCTTGAGGCCCAGATAGACATTGGAGGCAGTGAAGATGACGGTAATCAGGGCGCCGAGAATGAGCCCCCGAATGGTTAATTCACGCGTCGCCTGATTCATGCCGTTTCTCTGTCTCGATAGCGTAAGGAACAGGTCCTACGACGAAGCGGTCAGAAACGAAAGACGAAGTTGGACTGGTAATAGCTCCCGCTCTTGCCCCCTGCCGCACGCAGCCCGTCCGAGCCGATGAAACGCGCCCCATATTGCGTCCATGTCAGATGGCGATTGAGCTGCAGCGTCAGTGACGCCTGGGGCACGACCCCGACAAAGCCACCATGCAAGTTCGTGAAACTATAGGCACCTGATGGGCCATAGATCGCGTCATTCGTCGACTCTCGCCAGAAAAACGGTGCCTTGAACTGGAGGCTGAGCCAGTTGCGGGGAGTGAGGCGGATGACTGGCGAGAGACTGACCAGA
Source organism: Asaia sp. W19 (assembly GCF_003994335.1). Taxonomy (GTDB): domain Bacteria; phylum Pseudomonadota; class Alphaproteobacteria; order Acetobacterales; family Acetobacteraceae; genus Asaia. The sequence goes on along the minus strand of NZ_PNQZ01000079.1, from coordinate 17,526 downwards.
TTACTGGGGGCGATATAGGTTGTGGTATCCAGATAATTCGTCTGTGGGTTGAACGGGGCAATATAGGTGCCAACCGATCCGCTGTTCCGGCGCGAGGAGCCACCCGAATACAGATCTGCCTGAACGCCGAGAAACGGATGGAGAGGGGAGGGCGTATGACGATAGCCCGCAATCGCGTTGAAAGCATAAGCCGAGACGTCGCGGTTCTGACCGGTACGGTTCAGCTCGAAACTCCCCCCTTGATACAGGCCACCCACTGAGAACTCGAAAGAGGGCGCCCCGCCATACCAGCGAAAGCCGTAGTTCTGACGCGCCGTCGTTCCGGCCAGTGTGGTGCGGTTATAGGGGAGGGCGGCCGAGCTGCCCGCTACGCGAAAAGCGATCAGGAATACGTCAAGGAAGGACGAGACGCGCTCTGCCCCCAGCGAGAAGGAGGGCGGCGCCCAGGTCAGATCCAGCCCATGCAGACGCGTGCTCCAGTCCACACGGTCATGAAACATCTTGTTGAAATTGATATTCGTCCCGACGAAGTCATAGACATCGGCGCGTAGTCGCGGCCAGACCGCGTAGCCGCGCACGCCGTTCCAGGCGAGGGGGATATTCGGCGTCTCGCGATTGTACAGAATATAGGAAGGCGCATCGAGGAATTGCTGCCTGCCGATCATCACCCCTGTTTTGGCCCCGGCCAGCTTCGACCGGAGCTCGACAAAACCCTGCTGCAGATCGAGTCGCTTGCGGAACGTCCCGTTATAGCCAAACCCGCCCCAGCCCGCGGCATCGCCATTCACCAACTGGCCGAAAAACCGCACATGCTCGCCCAGATGAAGATCAGCACCATAGAGATTGCGTACGGCGAAGCGGCCGGAGCCGGCGGGGCCACGCGTCCCCAGAAAAGGAGCTTCTTCCGACCAGTTACGCAGCCGGGTTTCGCCGGAGAGGGTGAGCCACCAGTGGCCATCGCGCGTGAGCGGGATGAATTTCAAAGGGTCGAACAGATCGTCATGACGGCGTTTGTCGCGGAGGAACGACCAGTCTTCGGCCCAGGGCGCCACGCCATAGCGCCCGATCGGGCCGAAGCCGGCCGATTCACCGTTTCCCCGGGTGAAGACCCCCCAATCGCCCTGGGTGCCATGGGGAGGCTTGTTCTGGAGAGGGGTGACGCGCCGGGGCTGTCCGACCGGTCCGGCATGAGGAAAGTTCTGGATTTCCGGACGTGCCGTACCGTTCACGGTCACATGCTCTTCCGCTGCGGTCGGGTCGATCAGGCCGGGTTTGCCGGTTGTTGGCCGTACGATCCCGGGGGTGTCGGTCGAGACGCCCTGCGCGGTATCTGTCGCGCCTTGCGCTGCACAAGGGGCCACGCCTGCGAGCAGAATGAAGGCGGGCAGGACGTGGGATGAGCGCATGTGGAGTGTTCCGGAGACGAAAGGTTCCCCAGACTAGCAGAATAAAACAATATGACAACGTGTTTCTATATAAACACGTTCATATATAGTGATTTAGTTCGTGTGTAGCGTGAACTTGGCCGGGCGCAAATGGGTCTGGTTGTAATCGAGCTGCTCATGGCTCAGCTGGAAGCCGACCTTGAGCGCGTAATTCGTCTGCTGCAGGTCAGGCGATGCAGGGACATCGATCAGGCGCACCGGGGTACGGAGCGATACGGTGGACTGGTTTCCCGCGAAGGATACCGGCACTTCGAACTCCTTCTTGTCGATGATCTTCCCGTCACGAAGCACCGCGACGAAATAGGGCAGCACGATATCCTGGCCGCTCGAAGCCGGGCCACGTTCGACCGTAATCCCGAGGCTGAGTTTGGTGCGGACTATCTTCTTGGGTCCCGCCTCGCAATTGCCCGTGAGCCCGCTCATGCCGGCATGGGTCACGAGGCTGCCAGCATCCAGGCCCTTGCCATCGTATTGATAGAAGTCCGCGGCCTGGCTGAGGATCTCAACAGGCGGGCAAATGGGCGCAAAGGCGCTCTCGTCATCCTGATTACAGGCTGTCAGGCCGATGCCCGTGCCCATGAGGGCAAGGAGGGGAAGGAACTGGCGGGCGGATCTGGTCATCAACAAGGCTCTTTGTCTATTCACCGGTGCGCAAACCAGGCACGGTATGGTAAGAAGGTGACACGACGCAGAATGAACATGCAATCGCGGGCTTGCATACTGGCAAGGGGTTGCGTAGCTCCCATATGCGAGCCCATATCGCGACACGTTGCATCATTCGTCATGCGTGCTGCCTTGGGGCTTGTTCGCATATACCGCCTGCCGTGAGATTGGGGAACACCATGCCCGACACCTTGACCACTTCACGCCCGCAAGAGACCTCGGAGCAGGCGTCCGGGGCACAAACGCTTCGCGTTCTTCTGGCCGGGCCCCGTGGCTTCTGTGCTGGCGTGGACCGGGCCATTCGCGTGGTGGAAGAAGCCATCCGACGCTATGGCGCGCCCGTCTATGTGCGCCACGAGATCGTGCACAACCGCACCGTTGTCGAGAACCTGGAAGAACAGGGCGCGATCTTCGTCGAGGAACTCGATGAGGTTCCTGCCGATGGCCATGTCGTGTTCTCGGCGCATGGTGTGCCCAAATCGGTTCCGGCCGAGGCGCAGCGTCGCAATCTGCTTTACCTGGATGCAACCTGCCCGCTGGTATCGAAGGTGCATCGCGAGGCCGAACGTCATTTCGCCGGAGGCGGGCCCGACGCGCGCCATATCCTCATGATCGGCCATGCGGGCCATCCGGAAGTGGTCGGCACGATGGGGCAACTGCCCAATGGGGCCGTGACGCTCATCAACGATGCGGAAGAGGCCCGTACGGTCCAGCCGGAAGACCCTTCGCGTCTTGCCTTCATCACCCAGACGACCCTTTCTGTGGATGATACCTCCGAAATCGTCGCGATCCTGCGTGAGCGCTTCCCGCTCATCGAGGGACCGAAGAAGGAAGACATCTGCTACGCCACCACGAACCGTCAGGAAGCGGTCAAGGCCATTGCGCCGGAGAGCGACCTGGTGATCGTGATCGGGTCACCCAATTCCTCGAATTCGCAGCGTCTGCGTGAAGTGGCCGAGCGTTCTGGCGCCAAACGGGCCCTGCTCGTGCCGAAGCTTGCGGCGCTGGACTGGAGCGTGCTCGAAGGCGTTTCCACCGTCGGGATCACGGCAGGTGCCTCGGCCCCGGAATCGCTGGTTCAGGAAATGGTCGATGCGCTTTCGACGCGGTACAAGCTCGCTATCGAAGAGCGTATCGTGAAGAAGGAAAACGTGGCCTTCCGCCTGCCGAGCCCGCTCGGCGAGCCGGTCTGAGGGCTGGCGGCATTTCCATGAACGCTCCGTTCGCCGCCTGATTCCATGGCGGTCTATACAAACATCCCGCCGGAAACGCTCGAAACCTTTCTGGCGGAATACGATCTTGGCCCCCTCAAGCGGGTGGACGGGATTGCCGAAGGTGTCGAGAACACCAATTATCTGATCGAGACCGAGGCCGGTCGCGCCATTCTCACGCTTTACGAGAAGCGGGTACGTGAGGAGGACCTTCCCTGGTTCCTTGGTCTCATGCAGCATCTCGCGCGCCGCGGGCTGAAATGCCCGACACCGGTGATCGCGCGCGACGGTGTCGCCTTGCGCCGGCTGATGGACAGACCTGCTGCGATCACGACGTTCCTTACCGGTCGCCCAATCCAGACAATCACGGCTTCGGCCTGCTTCAGCCTGGGGCAGTCGCTCGCGCGCATGCATCTTCTGGGTGACGGATTCAGGGCGCATCGCCCGAACAGTCTCGGTCCGGATGCTTGGCGCCCTCTGCTGGAATCCTGCCACGGTGCCGCAGACACGGTGCAGCCCGGTCTGACCACAGAACTCGAGAACGCTATCAGCGAGGTTCTGGCCGCCTGGCCCGCGTCGGGTAGCCTGCCCGTTGGCCAGATTCATGCCGATCTCTTTCCCGATAATGCGTTTTTCGAGCGGGGAAATGTCTCAGGCCTTATCGATTTCTACTTCGCCTGTACTGATCTCTTGGCCTATGACCTCGCCGTCTGCCTCAATGCCTGGTGTTTTCCTGATGAGCGCACGCCCGATGCAGCTCTGATGGCGGGGCTGGTGGGGGGATACCAGTCTATCCGCCCACTGGCGGCGGAAGAGAAAGCTGCACTTCCCGCGCTGGTACAAGGAGCGTCCATACGCTTTCTTCTGACCCGCCTCTATGACTGGGTGAACACGCCGGTCGATGCCATCGTCACGCGCAAGGATCCGCTGGCCTATTACCATCGTCTGATAGCATGGCGTGCGGATGCAAGAGGGCTGCTTCATGTCTGAGGAAGCAAAGGTGGAACTGCCCGAGGACGCGCCTGTCGTGGAAATCTGGACTGATGGGGGGTGCAAACCCAATCCGGGACCAGGTGGCTGGGGGGCGCTTTTGTGTTCAAAGGGGCACGAGCGCGAGCTCTCGGGCGGTGAGGGCGAGACCACCAATAATCGCATGGAACTGACGGCTGCCGCCGAGGCTCTGGAAGCGCTCAAGCGCCCCTGCAAAGTGACGCTGCATACTGACAGCGAATATCTGCGCAATGGCATCACGCGCTGGCATACAGGCTGGGTAAGACGCAACTGGCGGAACGCTGCGGGAGATCCGGTAAAGAATCTCGATCTGTGGCAGCGCATCCTGGCGGCGGAAAAACAGCACAAGGTGACCTGGCTCTGGGTGCGTGGTCACAGTGGCGACGTGAATAACGAACGGGTCGATCAGCTCGCGACCGCGGCGCGCCAGGCTCGGGAAAAAACCTGATCCTGCTCCCTGCGGTCGAGATGCTCTTGCGCAGGGAGGGGAGCTCATACGGACAGGCAGATCCGGTGTGCGATATCGGTGGCGTTATCCGCATCCTGCATCAGGCCTAGAAGCTTGAGCTCATCCACATATTGCTCAACCTGGATGCGCAGCGGATGACCCGTCACGGGATGGCTTGCAATCTCGCGCTCCAGCATGCCGTTCGCGTCTTCGGGGGCGTCCTGATCCTTCCGCCAGAGCTGTGCGAGTTCGTCCCTATGGGCAGGAAAGTCATGCTGTGCGTCGCTGAGTGCGGCGGTCAGCGCAGCCGCGATCCCAGGATCCTGGGTCAGAGCCTTGGTCGCGATACCCAGCGTCAGATCGATTCGTTCGCGTTCCGCACCTGTCATGCTGTCGAGCATGTTCCAGCTGACGCCACGCGTTTGCTGCAGGATACGCCATCCCATCGGGTCGTGGACAGCGACAGCGTCGAGATCGCCTGCACGTAGCGCGTCCGCCATATCATCGGCTGGAATTGCTACCCAGTGGACCGAGTCGGTCGGGTGCAGGCCGCGCCGCCTGAGTTGGATACTGACGAAGCGTCGATCAGCACCTTCGAGACTCACGACACCGATCTTCCGGCCCGCCAGATCGGCCACCTTGTGCAGATGCAGGTCGCGCCTTACCAGCAAGCGATAACTGCCCCCCCGAATTCCACAAGCGAGAAGGGCGGGAAGTTCGTCGGCATCGTCCTGATAGAGAACCGGCAGCCAGTCCAGCAGGGGGCTTAGGGCGGCATCGGCCCGACCATTTACCACGGCGTCGATGGCGCTGTTGCCTCCGCTCGTCTCGACGATATCCACGGTCAGGTCATAGCGCCCGAAGAGGCCCTGCTGGCAGAGCCAGAGCAGCGGATCATAGTCGGGTTCAGGCCAGGCCAGCCGGATATGGCGCTTCTTTCCGTCTGTCGCGATCTGCTTGCGATGGTGAAAAACATGGCGCGATTGCAAGGCTGTAGCGAGAATGATGCCGCCTGCACCCATGAGGAGAAGACGACGGGAAGGCGCTGCCATCAGAAGAAAAACTCCATATGCAAAAAAAATGACAAAGGGGGGTTTACCCCAGGAAAAGCTTTCGCTAGATAGTGCCTCGCCGGTCCCGAATAGCTCAGTTGGTAGAGCAAGCGACTGTTAATCGCTGGGTCGTAGGTTCGAGTCCTACTTCGGGAGCCAGGCATTTTTCTCCTTCACATCATGGCTCATCCGGTCTGATCGTATCGAGGCGATCCAGCGTCCACAGGCGCGGGAACATCCTGATCCAGAGCCCGGCCACGATCAGCGTGCCGATGCCGCCTGCGACAACCGCAGCCTCTGTGCCGATGGCCGTTGCAAGCATGCCGCTCTCGAATTCCCCCAGCTGATTGCTCGACCCGATGAACAGCATGTTCACGGCCGAAACACGCCCGCGCATGCCGTCGGGCGTGGCGAGCTGGGTGAGCGCTCCGCGCACAACCACGCTCACCACATCGGCCGCACCCAGCACTGCCAGGGAGAGCACAGACAGCGCCAGGGAGTGCGAAACGCCGAACACGATCGTTGCAATGCCGAAAATCCCGACCGAGGCAAACATGATCGGGCCTGCATGCGACTTCAGCGGATAACGTGCCAGAACGAGGGACCCCAGGAGCGCTCCTACGGCAGGAGAGGCCCTGAGAATTCCCAGACCGACAGGGCCGAGATGCAGGATATCACCGGCGTATACGGGAAGCATGGCCGTCGCCCCTCCGAGCAGCACCGCGAAGAGATCGAGTGAGATGGCCCCCAGCAGGTCACGACGCCGACGCAAAAACGCGATGCCGCCAAAAAGCGATTCGAGGCTCATGGGAGAGCGGTTGCCTGCGTAGGGCTTCAGCTTGAGCAGTGAGGTCGAAATGAGCGCGATGCTGAAGCCGCAGGCGCAGGTCAGGTAGCAGAAATCCGCGCCCAGGCCGTAAAGCAGGCCGCCAAGAGACGGCCCGATGATGGAGGCTGTCTGAAACAACGATGCCGAAAGCGCCGCCGCTCGTGGAAACTGGGCGGGTGTGGCGATGGAGGGCAGGAAGGTCTGCTGGCAGGGGCCTTCAAACGAGCGCAGGGCACCAAAACACGCGACCAGCACATAAAGCGCCCAGGGGGCGAGCTGGCCCAACATTGTCGCAATGGCCATGACCACCGCCCCGAAGATCTCGATGGCCTGGCAGATCTGCACGATGCGCTTGCGATTATAGCGGTCGGCCACATGTCCCGAGATGAAAACCAGAGCCAACATGGGCAGAAATTGTGCGAGGCCAATCAGGCCGAGTGCGGTGACGCTGTGGGTGAGTGCGTAGGTCTGCCATGCTACGGCGACCGCCAGTACTTGAGCTGAAAGTGCGGAGAGCGTCCGTCCGGCGAGGAAGGGACGCAACCCGATGATGGCATTCAGCGCATCGGGTTGCGAGGCGGAAGAGGAGGGGGGAGATGAAGGCTCGGGCATCGTCTCTACTATAAGCAGAGCGCCTTCCCCTGCGCCACGGGCTGATCGGATAACAATGAGCAGGACGATACGCCCAAAGAGCGAAATCCCGCCCGCGTGTCGCCTCTGGTATGGGGCGGGATGAGTCACCCTTTCGGCGCGGCAAAAACAATGGACCTCCAGACCAAGGTTTCGCGGTCCGACTAGGCTTCAGCCGGTGGGATGATTGCATTTCGTATGGCGCGCAGGCAGGGTCCGCGGGATGAATGCAGATCCTGACCTGTCCACCGAATCGTCCGTGTCGCCGGGCGCGGTGGAGCCGACCCAGCCCGATATCCGCGTTGGAACGATCGCCTCAGCGCTTGAGGAGGGAGAGAAAACCTTCCTCTGGATCGATTTTGGGGCGCATCTGGGTGTCCGCCGGGCAACAATGACCCTGGCGAAACGCTATCATGCCCCCCAACTGGTTGGCAGGCAGGTTTGTGCTGTGGTTAATCCGCAGCTGAATAACACTACCGTGAATCAAGTGCTGGCCCTCGGTATGCCGGATCGCTCCGGTGATATGGTCCTGATCTGTCCGGACCATCGTGTGCCAGATGGAGGAAAACTGTTCTGATGGCTACCAATTACGCAACCGTCACCTGGGACCAGCTGCATCGCGACGCACGCACCCTCGCATCGGCCCTGATGGCGCGTGGCGCTTTCAAGGGAATTGTGGCTGTGACGCGTGGCGGGCTCATTCCCGCTGCCATCATCGCGCGCGAGCTCGATTGCCGTCTGGTCGAATCCATCTCGGTTATCTCCTACGCAGGCGAGAGCGCGCAGGATCAGAAGGAACCTCGTGTGGTCAAGGCGCCGATCGCTGCGGGCGATGGCGAGGGCTTTCTGGTGATCGACGATCTGGTCGATTCCGGCGAAACGGCGAAGGTCGTGCGCGACGTGCTCCCCAAGGCGCATTTCGCGTGTCTTTATGCCAAGCCTAACGGCAAGCCGCATACGGACCAGTATGTGATGGAAGTGGCGCAGGATACCTGGGTTTTGTTCCCCTGGGATACGGCCCCGCTCTTCGTACCGCCGCTTGCACGTAACCTCGGATAATTCTTCACTTTTTTTGTGGTGCTGCCCTTTCACCCTGCCGCGAGTTGCGGTAGGGTCCGCGCGTTCGGGGCGTGGCGCAGCCTGGTAGCGCGCTTGTTTTGGGTACAAGAGGCCCCCGGTTCGAGTCCGGGCGCCCCGACCACCACCAGGGGTCTCGCGATACGCGCCCTTAGCTCAGTTGGATAGAGCAACAGCCTTCTAAGCTGTGGGTCGCTGGTTCGAATCCAGCAGGGCGCGCCATTTCCGGAAATCATGACCTGCTTTTTCTCTCTTCCCCCTGTAATTTTTTGCACTTTTGATTCGATATCCCGGGCGATCGAGAGATCGCGTTCCCACGCGATCTACTTGGGCGGCGGGGAGGGCCTCGCATGCCGTGAACAGGCTGGTCGTTTGGTTTGGGCTGTCCGGTCGCGCGTGAGCGATAGGCTCATCGGCCACGGGTTCATCCTCTCTCCTGCATCTTCCGCATCTGCGGCCTCGATTCAGAGGAGTGATTTCGAGGCCCCGTCATCTCAAGCGGAGAGCGCGAGATTCAAAGGGCGGGAGACAAGCCCCCGTAGCGATTGACCCACGCCAGAACGGAGGGCGATCGATCAGCGCTGTCTTCATGTGTAAGCCAAGTGGCGTCGCCCGTTCCGCGGAGCAGAGGTGCGTGCTTCTTGCACATACAGGTAACAAATACTGATTATTTGTGTTATGGTTGCCATTATTCGGGAATGTCCCGTTTGATACGCGGGTTTCTTCAGCAAGCCCTTCGGGCTAAAGCCCTTTTCCAAACATAACGAATTCCCTGCTCAGCAAGCCTGCGTGGCGCGCCTCAAACCGTCGCCCGCTGTCTCGCGCGTATCTTATGCCTCGATCTCCCCCTGCAGAGAAATTCCCCGGATAGGGGAGGCCGTTGCCGGGGCGTATGGCGGCGTGTCTCATTCACGCAGGCTCAGAGCGATCACGCACCCTGTGAAAGCACGGGTGCAAGGAGAACACTCCATGACATGGCGACCCAGCGCCAATATCCTCCGGCCCGTCTACGGGACGTCAGGCGGCGCATGCCCGACAGCCAGGCCCTCCCTGCTTTGGCCACCGGCGTCCCTTGAGGGGGGAGGAGATTACAGCGTCGACTTCGACGGGTTACTGGCGCCAGGGGAGTATATACTCTCCTTTTTGTTCGATGCTGGGGCTGCAGCCGATCTGGGCTGGACGAACCTGTTCGGGACGATTGCCACAGCCTGGTTGCGATGGAAGGCGTCCGGGACGCGTATCGTGACTATTTGCGCGCTCACCAGCCACGGCAATACGCATCAGGTCGAGGTCGGGATCGTCATTTCCGCCCGCCCATCTCTGTTCCCTGTCTCTCTCCCCGAGGCACCTCAAACCCCCACACTGGTCCTGTCGAGCGATGCCATGGATCGCTGGTTGCAGACGCTTCCGACCGAACCGCTCAGTGTGTCGGGAGGCTGGTACAATAACGCCGGTATCCCGACCCGCATCGGGGGAAATAAGGCGGGTAGGTGAGGGGCGGGTTCGTGAGAAGCCTGGGTTGATAGGCCCATGGCCCAAGGACTTTGCGTCAAGTTTCAGGTGTAACCCTATCAGGCATGTCCGCCGGGCGAGACGGAAGGAAGGACGCATGACGCGCTCTCCATCAGAGGCCAGACCGCATTCTTTAACCCCATGCCGGGGAGCAAGGCTTGCCGTCATCGACCCTTCTGCACTGAGCTCACGAGAGTGAGCGGCGCTCCGGCTTCAGCGTCGTGCCTGACCCGCAAGAACGACAAGCAAACGTTAGTTCAAAACCCAGGCCCTGTGCCCGGCTTTCTATTTTGGAGGCAAGATGAGCCCCCCTCTCGATTTCATCACTCGGGCTGAATTCGGTGAAAGGATGCGCACTGTGGATGCGGATCTCAAGACCGTGCAGCGCGATCTTATTCTCTTATCCGCACAGCATTCCGAAACGCGCCAGATGCTCAGCGAAATCCTCTCCGAGGTCAAAAGAACGGCAGAAGTTGCGTCCCAGAACACACAGGAAACCAGAAATCTGCGGAGCATACGCTCCATGCTGATCGCGGGCGGATCAGGCATCGGCGGCGGTGTGGCAGTAGGCCTCTTCTCGCTTTGCCAGCATTATCTCTCACCATGAGCGGTATCGATGTTGCGGTCGCGTTGATTGTGCGTCCTGATTTCGAAGGGCTGCGTCTGGAGCCCTATCTTTGCCCGGGCGGGTACTGGACCATCGGGTATGGGGCACGGTTTCTTCCTGGTGGTCAGCCGGTGACGGCGAGAACGGGCCCCATCACAGCGGTTCAGGCTCGCCATATCCTCCGCCAAAATCTCGAGACCTTGCTGGGGCAATTGCGCGCATTGGTATCGGTGCCTCTGACGTCCTTCCAACTGGGCGCGCTTCTTTCCTGGCAGTTCAATATAGGCACGCAGGCTGCGCGCTCTTCCACGCTGATCCGCCTGCTCAATCTGGGGAAATACGAGGAAGCGGCAGCACAATTTGCGGTCTGGAACAAGGCGACGGTCAAGGGGAACCTCGTCTCGCTGCCTGGCCTGACCAGGCGTCGGCGCGTGGAAGCCGATGTTTTCAGGGGACTTGTCGAGGCAGCCTTTGTCGACCCTCCTGCAACATGATTCGCCGGAGTGGGGCTTCACCGGCGGTGAGATGGCTTGAGTTCGCCGGGCGCCTTGCCAGCCTTTGTCTCGGGTGACGCCTGGTTCATGGTTGGGGATTGAAAACTATTTCAAAGCACAACGCTTCAGCGCCTTTTCTTATGCCAGCATGTGGGTAAGCTCGCGGTTTATATGGGGTGCGCGAAGCGGTGAAGGCAGGACAGATTCCGGCTTGCGCTTCGACATTTCAGCAGTCGTCTCAGTAACTGGGTGCCGTACGGATTGAAGCATGGTCGATGAGAGGACGAGCGCAGTGGGGCTGGCGGCCTATGACATCCTCGATACCCCGCCAGAGCGGGGGTTCGATGATCTCGTTTCGCTTGCGGCGCAGCTTTGCGATGTCCCGATCGCAGTCATAAGTCTGCTGGACCATGATCGTCAGTGGTTCAAGGCCCGCACCGGCATTCTGCTGGAGGGGACGAGCCGTGAGGAGGCGTTTTGTCGGCTTGTCGTCGAATCTGACAAAGCGGTTGAGATTACCGATCTTGCGCTTGATCCGCGTACGGCCAGCAACCCCCTTGTCACCGGCGAACCGTGCCTGCGCTTTTATGCTGGAACGCCGCTCAGGACACCTTATGGCACGCTTGGCGCGCTTGCTGTCGCCGATAACCAACCGCGAGGAGCAGGGTTGGGTCAGGCGCGGCGCGCGGCGCTCGACAAGCTGGCCAAGCTCGCGGTCGACCTGCTCGAAAAGACACGCAGGACCCAGGCGCTGCTCGCTGCGCAAACGCGATGGCGCGGTCTTTTTCAGGGCATGGAGGAAGGTTTTTTCCTGGCTCGCGTCGTGCGCGATCATGCTGGGCAGGTAAGGGATTGGGAATATCACGAGGTCAATCCGGCCTGGGAACACCATGTCGGTATCCGCGCGATTGACGTGATCGGCAAGCGTTATGGTGAGTTGTTTCACCAGACCGAGGCCGACTGGCTCGGCCTGGCGTCACGGGCAGTGGCCGATAACAAGGCCGTGCCGTTCCTGCAGCGCGTACAGGTCACAGGGCGCTGGTATTGCGGCAACTTCCATCCCGTCGGGCAGGACTTCTTCTCTGCCACATTCCGCGAGGTAACCGGGCAGATCTCGGCTGAGCGGCGTCAGACCGGGCTCGTTCGTCTGGGGGATGTGCTGCGTGACGAGCGTGATGTTGCGATCATGACCAGTCGGGCCATGGAGGTGATCGGTGAAGCCCTTTGCGCCGATCGCGCCACTTATGGCGAACTGGACCATGATATCGAGACGATCAACGTCGCCGAGGGCTGGTCGGTCGCAGGAATGCCCCCGATCAAGGGTATCTACCGCTTCGATGATTATGGCCATCTGCGCGAAACCCTGCTGGCGGGAAGGGCGCTGGTCATTGCCGATGTCATGGCCGACCCGCGCACGCGCGCTGAGAGCGCCGGATGGTTGGCGCTTAAGGCGCGCGGTGTCATCAATGTGCCCGTCAGGGAGGATGGACGCAACGTAGCGCTCATGCTGGTGCATTTCTCTCTGCCGCATGACTGGACCAGTGACGAGATTCACTGGCTCCATAATGCGGCAGACAGGCTGGAACTTGCCATTGCACGCCGGCGCGCCGAGGAACTGCAGAACGTCATCAATGGCGAGATTGCCCACCGTCTGCGCAATACGCTTGCCATGGTTCAGGCGGTTGCGCGCATGACGTTGCGCGATGCCCTATCCAAGGAGGAGGCAAACCGTTTCTATGCGCGGCTCCAATCTCTCGGACGGGCCCATGATTTGCTGCATTGCGACGATCAGCGTGCGGCCATTCTGGGTGAATTGATCGCGAGTATCGTCGGGGATGCCGGGATGGGCGAACGATGCCGTCTTTCGGGGCCGGTCATCAGGCTCGGCTCACGCGCCGCCATGTCCACGGCCCTGCTCATTCATGAGATGACGACCAATGCGTGCAAGCATGGGGCGCTTTCGGCGGGGGACGGGACCGTCGAAATCGTCTGGGAGGTCGAAACGACGGAGACAGGCAACGAGCTTGTTCTGCTTTGGCGGGAGCGGAATGGCCCTCCGGCTTCCCCCCCGTTGCGGGGCGGATTTGGTTCGCGCCTGATATCCTTTGGTCTGATTGGAACGGGAGGCGTGTCTCTGCATTATGGTCCAGAAGGTCTGTCGGCAAGCTTCCGGGCCGACGCAGAAAAGATCAAGAGGACGTAATGGCCCATTCGCTTGCTTTTGCCCGTCCAGGGGCACCGACCGTTCTCGTTGTCGAGGACGAACCATTACAGCGCATGAGCCTTATGGATCTGGTCGAGGAGGCGGGATACGAGGTCGCCGAGGCGTCCGATGCGGATCAGGCCTTGATCATCCTCGAGAGCCGACCCGATATCCGGATCATTCTTGCCGATGTTGATATGCCCGGCAGTATGGACGGGCTGCGTCTTGCCGCTCTGGTTCGCGATCGCTGGCCGCCCATCGAAATCATTGTGACTAGCGGTCGCGGTGTTCCGCAACTCACCACCATTCCGGCGCGGGCGATGTTTTTGCCGAAACCGCTCAATGAGGAGCGTGTTCGGGACGCCCTGCACCTCTTCACCTGACGAGCGCCTCTTTGGCGAGCAGTGCATCAGGAGGCTTGGGTCTCCATTGATCGTGACATCGGTTTGCGATGCGCTGCCAGGCAGCAGAGCACACTGAGAACGATCGATCCGAACGAGGCGATTTCGAGTGGGTGCGGCACACGCTGATCCCAAACAAAGCCGTAGAGCAGAGCAAACAGGGTTTCGAAAAGGATCATCTGCCCGGTGAGCGTCAGCGGTAGCAGACGGCTCATCTTGTTCCACAGGGCATTGCCGCAAAGCGATGCGATGACCGCAACGCCAAGGGAGACTCCGGTAAACTCCATCCAGGCCATGCTTGTGTGGCGGGCGGGGTCGAGGATCAGGGCGATGGGAAGCAGCAGCAATGATTGTGCGCCTGTGACCAGACCGGTAAGCAGGTTCCAGTCATGTGCGCTTACGCCGTTCAAACGATCCAGGGCGCGACTATTCCCCACGGCAAAGCCGGTCCATGAGGCAAGCGCCGCGCAGGCACAGCCGAGGCCGATCAATCGTGCGGTCCCGCCAGACGCCGCAGCTGAGCCTGGCTGGAAAAGTGCCTGCCATCCGATGCAAAACGCACCGACCATGCAGAAAAACAGCGACGGCGCGAGATGCACGAAACGCGGGGAGTCGCGGTCGCGACTGCCAATGATCGTAACGGCAACCGGCATGAAGCCGATAACGAGCGAGGTCAGCGCGATACCGCCCTGCTGCACCGCCGTCGAGAGCATGATGTAGTAGAAGCTGTTGCCAAAAAAAGAGAGCCAAAAAAGCACGATCCAGTCTCGTCGGCGCAGGGTATGGCCCAGGCGCTTCAGGCGAGGGCTTACGAGCATGAGCGCGATAAGCCCGTAAAAGAGATAGCGGCCCGCTGCGAGATCAAGCGGCGGAAAATCGCGCACAAGCTCCGGCGCTAGAAAGACCAGCCCCCAGAGCGCGCCTGCACCAGCGCCGCAAAGCACACCGAGGGGCAGATTATGGCGGGGGGCTGATGGGGGTGTGATCATGCCTGACTATCTAGCGGGATGAACTTGTCCTGTCTCGAGGGGCGTTTCGCGATTTTCGCTGCGCGCGCCCTCGCCTCGCCCGATGACTCAGCCGGGTAAGTCCGATTGCGACACCTAGCAGGGAGAGCGAGCTCACCCCGACAAGAAGGGGCGTGATGAGAAAGAGCCTTGCGAAAGGGCGCCGAAGCCAGGCAAAAAAATCCAGGTCATGAGGCCCGTAAACGACCCAGCGCGTGGCCTTGGCGTTGCTCTCGGCAACGAGGACCGTGTTTCCGGTTCTCGAATCCAGATAGAGCCGGGTTTCATCGGGCCCGATAACGCGATAGGCGGGAAAGTGCCGAAGGCGATGACGGGTCGAAAAATAGTAGGAGTCATCCTGGGTGATCTGGTCGACACGCGCATCAAGGCCACTGGTCAGCGCTCTTTCCTTCAAAGCGATTACCGAAGGTGTCGCGGCTTCGAGGGAGAGGGATAGGCGAGTCGAAGCGCCTGTTTCAGTCATGACAGACAAGGCAGGGCTGCCACCTTGCCCCGTCAGGACGACATCGCGGAAATGTCTCTCAGGGTGGGCAATTAGTGCCGCTATCGCCGTTCGCAGCTCCGCCATGTCGACGCTTCCCTCAAAGCGATCCACCCAGCCCGGATTAGGCTGACGGGCGAGCAACCCTGCGGGGTTCATCGTCAGCAGCCCTGTCGTGATCCACGACAGAAGCATCCCGCCGAAAACGAGACCGCAGAGATGATGCCACAGATGCAGTCCGCGATAGGGCGAGACCCGATGTCCAGTATGCACACGCCGTACACCGATCCAGAGCCCGAGCGCGGTGAGGATTACGCCAAGGCAGGACAGGTCAATGAGCACATTGGCCCAAAGCCTCTGATGGCGTTTGAGTAAGGATGGGTAGAGCCAGTGAGGGATAGGCCCCAGCCAGGACCAGAAGCGCGTTCGGCCCGTCGTGTCCTGCACCACATCGCCGTTGTCCGGTGAAAGGTACAGCAGTCGCCGCGCCGACCCGTCAATGGCGTAGCGATAGAAGCCCTGCACATGATCTTTTGTGTTCAGTATCCACTGATCATTTCGGCGCAGTCCCTCGAAATGGGCCGCGCCCGGTGTGCCGGACAAAGCTGCATAGCGTTCGGCATCGGCTCGCAGGGCGAATGGAGACAGGGTGAGGGGTCGGCCGTTCCTCAGATCATAATGTCTGCTCGCGCCCGAGAGTGCCTGGGCTTCGAGAACCGGGATCCCACCAGCCATGGTGAGGCGCAGGCTGCGATAGCGATCCTCGAGCCGGGGTATTACCGGTGGATTTCTAAAAGTCAGGATCTCATGGGTAAGACCAACGCGTTCGGCCTCCGGCGCTGGCCATGTTTTCCAGAGCATGACCATGCCCGAGAGGCACCAGAGACCCATCATCAGCCCCAGCGTAATGCCCAGCCAGCGATGAAGCAGGAACGCGTAACGCAGTCCCAGTTTACGCATCTGGCTCATGAAAGACACGCTCGGCCCAGACGCCCTATGCTGGGAGAGTCGCGCTTCCATCCTCCGATCTGATGCCACCGCGCGCGCAAACCGAGGGCGGCGTCATGGGCGAGCATGAGTCCTCCTTGCGCGGTTCTGAAACGGTCAGGGCGTAAGGCGTGGCGCACCGGTTTCAATCTCGTTTTCATCACGGGTTGGAATAAAAACAGCTCCCGGGGACAGGCGGTGAGAAGCTCTTCTTCTTCGGGCCTGGAAAGGACCATGAGGGGGATCGGGACGCGAAATCGTTGCTTGCGCATGCCGGGTTTGCGGATCGGGCACTGACCGCCCGGCAGTCGGCGCCGTACACGTTTCTGAATGCCGGTTACAGTCGAAGCGCGTTTCAATCAGTGGCGATCGTCACGCCGATCTTCCGCAATTCTTCCAGACAGGGGCAAGGATCGGCGGCTATGCCACGGCTGGCTGACAGCGCCAGGGTCGTATTGAAACCGAGCTGGCTCGCGTCTTGCGCCGTTGCCCTCACGCAGAAATCGAGCGCCAGTCCGGCCAGAAGCACATGCTCGATATCGAGCCCATGCAGCAACGCGTCCAAGCCAGTCGAGTGGCGTCGTTCATTATCGAAAAACCCCGAATAGGAGTCACAGGCCGGGTCGAGACCCTTATGGATGATATGACTTATGCGGCTCTGATCGAGCCCACTCGGAAAATCTGCCCCGGGAGTGCCTGCGACGCAATGGACCGGCCATGGTCCCCCTTCGGAAATGAAAGAGACATGTGCGGCCGGATGCCAGTCCCGTGTCGCAATGATCGCTGCAAACTCCTGTCGCACGAGCTGATTCATCGGTGGGAGGATCAGATCCCCCTCTGGTACGGCCAAGGCGCCGCCCGGCAGGAAATCATTCTGGACGTCAACGATGATCAGGGCCGTTCTGGCCGGGTTCTGCAAGGCGGGCACCATTGACAGGCTCCATGGGGTGCACCACGCGGGCGCCGGGACAATTCCCGTCCATCAGTGACCGATAACGTGGCGCATGTCATCGCCGAAATGATTCAGAGCGTCCTTGGCCGACATATGGCGCCTATGCCCATTCTCGGCGACGATGGTCACGGTTGCCGTCATGCCAGCCGCCAGATGCAGATCGGGTGGCAACTGGTCGATATGCACGCGCACCGGAATGCGTTGGGCGAGACGCACCCAGGTATAGACCGGATCGACAGAGGGTAGGCCCTGTGTGGCCGTGCTGGCGTTCATGCTGGAAATACCACGCGTGATGCTCTCCACATGGCCGAATACCGGATGATGCGCCCCCATGAGATCCATGCGCACCGGATCGCCGATCTCGATGTTGTGGACCTTGGTTTCCTCGAAATATCCGTCCACCCAATAGGAGGCGGAATCGATGATCTGGATATTCACATGGCCAGCCGTGGCAAAATCACCGGGGCGCATCAGGAGATTGGTCACGTAGCCGTC
>NZ_PNQZ01000078.1 GCF_003994335.1 Asaia sp. W19 | reverse complement strand
ATTCTTCTRATAACGCTGCTCTATCCGTGCCACGCTGTCGCGCAGCAAAGCCATGCCTGCCTTGTTCTTCATGACTGGAGCCTCCTTTCGATTCTGGCCGTATCATACGAACAAAACAGGAACAACCATCTTGGTTGCATGGCATCGGGACGCGGTATCGTGAGGCGCCGCCAAGACGCCTCCGGTTGTTTTTCAGAATCAGACAGTTGGATGCCCTTATGTCAGGCGGGATGCTTTCGAACTGTCAGCCACTTTTTTCAGGAAGCGTTGAAATCGCAACGTGCCCTGGCGCGCCTTAAGGCAATTCTGCCCCTGACCGCGACGCGCAAGGCAGAACACATACGCACCGGAGTCCCGCCAGATGCCCCTGCCTCGCTCAGGTCAGGAGGGAGGAAAGGCGTCCGATCCCAAGCAACCTCTCCCCCATAGAGGGGTTGATCCTTCAAAGAGGCAGAAAACAAGGACAGGAAACGCGTGATCACCCTCTATCTCTGGGTTATTCTCAAGCTGGTGATCGGCTTTTCGCTGATCATTTCCTATCTGAACATCACAGGACGCAACCAGATTGCCATGATGTCGGCGGTCGATCTGGTCGGCAATTTCATTCTGGGCGGGGTCGTGGGGGGCATTCTCTATAACGACAAGCTACCCATCCTGCATTACATCGCCCTGCTGATCCTGTGCATCCTGCTCATGGCGCTATTCAATTACCTCTCGCGCAAGATCCCCGATCTGCGCAAACGCACCATTGGCGAGCCGATCACCCTCATTCGAGACGGACGCTTCCTGATCGAGAATTTCGAGGAAAATGCGAGCCGCATCGATCTCAAGGATGTGGCGACCGCGCTGCGCATGCAAAACATCTTCAGCTTCGACAATATCGATTTCGCCCAGATCGAAACGACAGGCCATGTCAGCGTGATCATGAAAGACGACGCCAAGAAACCGTCACGCTTTCTGGTGCATCGCGGCGATATTCTGGAGGAGGAACTCAAGAGCCTCGGACGCGACGAAACATGGCTCAGAGGGGAATTGCGGGCGCTCGGCCTGCAGAAACTCGAAGAGGTTTTTCTGGCGGAATGGGTTGGGGACCACATGCTCGTCGTCCTGATGGATGGCACAACCCATAGCCGGATTTCACCCTGAGAACCTGCTGGCGCAAGCCATCCCTGTGGCTGCGCCTGTTTTCGTTGACAGCACGGAAGGGAGTGCCTATTCAGCCCTGAATTGCAAATGACATTCGTTCTCAATTGAGAAAATGTCCCTGCCTCTTTCCGGACCCTGATGACCCGCTCCTTTCGTAGCCTGCTCTGCCTCTCCTCCATCATTGCCTTCTCGCATCATTACACAATGCGGGCAGTGGCCCAGACGCTTCCTCCAGCCGGGAGGAAACCGGCCTCTCCGTCTGTGCCCCATCAGCAAGACCGACATGAAATCATCCGGGTCAAGGCACAACGTGCGGCCTTTCTCCCCCATGCCAGCAGTGCGGCGACAAAAACCAGTACGCCGCTCGATCTGACACCCCAGGCCATAACAGTCATTACACAGGAGCGCATGAATACCCTCAATGCACGCTCGCTGTCAGAGGCCATACGCTATACGGCAGGTGTTTCCGATTACGGCTCCAAGGACGATCCACGCGGCTATTTCGGCACGATCCGCGGTTTTTCGCCAGACATCTATCTGGATGGCACCCGTACGCCTGATGCCAGCACCTCTCAATCCTTCAGCATCGAACCCTGGGGACTGGAAGAAATGGACGTGCTGCGTGGCGCGTCCTCAGCACTGTATGGCTCGGGTCAACTTGGCGGGCTGATCAATGCCGTCAGCAAACGGCCACGCGCGGATCAGACCAACGAGCTGGCCCTTCAGACAGGCTCCTATGGACGTATTCAGGGCGCAGCCGATCTGGGAGGCGCCCTGAGCGCCAGCAAATCCGTGCTCTGGCGCTTGAACGGTCTGATCCGCAAATCCGATACCTATGCCAGGAACATCAAGAATAACGAGATCTATGTCGCGCCCAGTCTGAGCTGGAGGCCCGATGACAAGACGGTGTTGACGCTGATCAGTTCTTTCGAGCAGCTCGATGCCGGATCAACCGCACAATTCCTGCCGGCAATCGGCACGGTTCTCCCGTCGCGCTATGGCCAGTTACCGCGCAATTTCCTGAGCAGCGATGCCGATTACGACGTTTATTCCAAGCGTCAGGCTGCAATAGGCTATGCGATCACCCGCCACCTCCTGCCCAACTGGACGCTCACACAAAACATGCGTTACGCGCATCTGGACGTGGAATACCGCTTTGTGACCACGGCCTCGCTTTCTGCCGACCAGAAAAGCCTGAACCGTACCGCCCTGCGTCAGGAAGGCAATTATAACAATGTCACACTCGATACGCGCTCCGATCTGGCGTTCCATACCGGTGGCATTCGTCATGAATTGCTGAATGGTGTGGATTTCAGAAGCGATTTTCTAGCCAATCGGCGGGGGCAGCGCGCAGCACCGGCACTCTCCCTGTATGCCCCCGTCTATCGGGCGATTACCTGGCCCAGCTACGGCACCTATTCCAGCACCAATGAGACAGAGACCGATACCGGGCTGTACATCCAGGATCAGGCCAATTGGAAGCGCTGGTATCTGACCCTTTCAGGGCGTGGCGATTTCACCGAGAGTCTGACCGTCGATAATCTGGGCAAGGGTCGGACACCCCAGTCCAATAACGCCTTCACCGGGCGTGTCGGCCTGCTCTATGCCTCAACGATCGGGCTCAACCCCTATGTCTCCTACGCGACCTCATTCCAGCCGCAGGTCGGTACGACCTTCGACAACACGCCCTTCATCCCCACGACCGGAAAACAGATTGAGGTTGGGCTCAAATACCATCCTGTGCATGCCCTGCACTGGGTCGAAAATTTCATGCTTACAGCTGATCTGTTCAATCTGGTCCAGAATAATGTCCTGACCGCAGATCCGAATAATACCGCTTTCAGCGTTCAGACAGGCCAGCAGCGTACGCGTGGTTTCGAGTTCGAAGGGATGGGGCGTCTGCCCTATCGGCTCGATTTCGTTGCGAGTTTCACCTATCAGGATCCGCGTATCACAAAGTCCAATACGGCGACCCAGGTTGGACAGCGCCCGGTTGCCATCCCTTCCCATATGGCCTCGCTATTCCTCAAGCGCGACTTTGCCCTGACGCAGAAAATCCAGGCCGGGCTCGGGTCAGGAATGCGCTACACAGGCAATACGGCAGGCTCGCTGCCTCTCACTTTCTCGGTTCCGTCGCAACTCGTCTGGGATCTGCAGGCCCATCTGGACTACGGACGCTCGCGCATCCAGTTCAATGGCACCAATATTGCCAATCGCAAATATGTAGCGACATGTACCCGCAATGTCGCCTGTGCCTGGGCTCCCGGGCGCGCGGTCTTCATCACACTCTCTCAGCGCTGGTAAGAGGGACGCTGAGGTTAGAAGAACAATGCTGCGTTTTTGCTTGCTGGATCTAGCGCAGCCTTCTTCCTCACATCCTGGCGTAATGTGACGCAGGCCTCTCATATCGCGAGGTGCGTGACAGGTTCCCTCGAGATCAGGCGAACAGGTCTCTTATCCGCAGCGCGAATATGGGTCTCTCCTGCATCCGACACGCTCATACGGCTTCGTTATGTCGAGTATTGTGGCGCGCTTCCCACCTTGCGCCAGTCAGAAAGCTGGTTCCCATCTTTCTGAGATCCATATTGCCTAAGGCATTGCATGACCTAATGGACGCCTGAACATACATCGAGCCTGTGGCGGT
>NZ_PNQZ01000077.1 GCF_003994335.1 Asaia sp. W19 | reverse complement strand
MCCGTCATTATGGGCAGGATCGGGAGAAAAACACAATAAAGACATGGTKATAACCCTCCTGCCTCAGGGAGCCACTGCCAGTGACCCATTCTCGGCAAAGCTGGCCGCCAGCGACAGATCGACGGACAGGACCTGACTGACACCGCGCTCCTGCATGGTCACGCCGAACAGCCGATCCATATGCGCCATGGTGAGTTGATGGTGGGTAACAACCAGAAAGCGTGTTTGGGCCTCTTCGGCCATATCCTTGAGCAGGCTGCACAGCCGTTCCACATTGGCATCATCGAGCGGAGCGTCGACCTCATCAAGAATGCAGAGGGGGGAAGGCTGGCATTTGAACGTAGCGAATATGAGCGAAAGTGCGGTGAGCGCCTGCTCGCCCCCTGAGAGCAGAGAAAGCGTCGAGAGTTTCTTGCCGGGAGGCTGGGCGAATATCTCAAGACCAGCCTCTAGCGGATCGTCACTGCCGACAAGGCCGAGATGGGCCTTGCCACCGTTGAACATGCGGCTGAACAGCGCCTGGAAATGGCGATCGACCTCGACGAATACCGCCTGTAGGCGCTCCCGCCCTTCCTTTTTCAAGGCGTTGATTGATCCGCGAAGGCGATTGATCGCAGATTCCAGCTCGTCGTGTTCGCGCGCCAGATGCTCTGACTGGCTATGGGCTTCGGCATATTCCTGCTCGGCCAGAAGATTGACGGGTCCGAGCGCCTCGCGTTCCTTCTGGTTGCGCGCCAGGCGACGCTTCAAGCTCGTCTCGCTCTGTTCGGTGAGCGGAAGGTCGAATGTCTCTTCCGGCGTATTGGCCCGGCCCTCGTCGAGTTTGGCGTACTGGGCGCGCGCCTGTTCGAGGCGCTCCTGCAGCCGTATTGCGTTTTCTCGAGCTGTCGCGCAGCGCTGCTCCTCATCACGCCGTGTGCGGGAGAGAGCCTCGATGGCCGAATCGATTTCGGCCAGAGCCTCGGCGGCAGATGCAAAGTCGCTTTCCGCTCTCGACAGCGCTTCGGCCGTTTCTAGCGTGACGGTTTCGAGCCGCGAAGCCTCAGCGCTGGCACGGGCAATCTCTTTTTCTCCCTCGGCGACACGTTCGGCGAGGCGTTGCAGGTCCTCTTCCAGTGCCGCGATCGTGCTCAGCGTCTCGACGCGCCGCGAGATCGTCTGTTCCTTTTCCTGCAGCGCCTTTTCCAGCGCGGCTTTTGTTTCGCGTAGCGCCTCACGGCAGGTCAGGTCATTCTGACGGCTGGTGGCTTCCCGTTCTCGGCACTGGTCCAGCTCTCGTTCCCTGGGCGTCAGATCGGGCACCGGCGCGAGGGTTGTCTGATGAGCCCGCATCTCTGTCAGGTTTGAAACGAGGGCCTCATGCTGAGGAAGCAGTGCGGAGAGACGGCTGGTCAGGCTCAGCTTCAGATCCCGCGCCGTCTGAAGGTCTCGGCTCGCCGCTCCGATGTCGCGTCCAAGCGCCTCTCCGGCGCCGCGTGCTGCGGTGAGCTCTTCCTCAACACGGGTCAACGTCGCGCGGTTCGACCGCAGCATCTCCTGGGTGATGCGCAGCGCGGTTTCATGATCCTGCGCCTCAAGCTGAGCGCAATGCGCGGCGATATCCTGCTGATCGCGCTTTTCCTGAGCAAGCACGCCCGTGAGCGTCGTGGCTTTTGCGGCGCGCGCCTCCTCCTGCAATCTGCAGCGGGTCGCGCGCTCTCGCGCCTCGGCATAGGCTGTATCCGCGTCGCGGAGGTTGCCCTGAGCTTGGGTAAGCAGGAATTTTTCCGCGTCTGCAGCGTGTTGTCTCTGCGCATGTTGCCCCTGCATGCTCGCTTCCGAGGGGAGCTCAGCCAGCGCCTCGCGGGCTGCGTCGGCACGGCGCCCCATTTCCTCGCGCTGGATCATGGCCTCTTCGCGCCTCTGCTCAAGCTGCGCGAGTTGGCTGGTCACGCGGTCCGCTCGGGAGGAAAGGGCATCTTCCTCCCGCCGGAGCTTGGGGAGAAGCGCTTCGTCACGATGCAAGGCCTCGCGCAGCGCTTCAAGACGCGCGACAATCGTCTGCTCGCGTGCTTCAAGCGTTGACGTCTGGGCCTGCAGCGGAGGAAGAGCCGTTTCAGAAGCCCGGATCTCTTCTTCCAGCGCGCGCAACCGAGCGACGGTCTCGACAGGTCCCAGGGCACGAGACGGAAGACTCCCGGTGTCGCAATACCCGTCCCAGCGCCACAACCCGCCATCACGACTGACAAGACATTGTCCGGGGAGGAGGGAAGGTTGAAGAACCTTGCCCATCGTCGGATCGTCTATCAGGGCGATAGCTGAGAAGCAGCGGGCAAGCGCTTCAGGTGCGCGGATAAGCGCGCTGAGCGGCGTGGATCCAGGCGGTAACGGTTGAGAGGCTTGCTCAGGAAGGAGTAGCCAGGCACGGCTCTGTGTGGCGTCGAGTGACGCCTCGATCGTCTGATCCAGGGCTACGGCGAGGGCGCGCTCGAGCCCGGCCGGAATAACCAGCGCCTCGATCAGCGGATCAGGCAGGGAGGTTTCTCCCCTTGTCGCCCTGAGCGCCTCGTACTGCACCCTAAGGGCCATCATATGGGCCGTTGCCGTCTGGCTGGCCTTGTGAGCGCGTTCCCAGTCCTGACGTACGATATTGCGTTCCGTCGAAAGCGTCTCACGTTCGGCATTGAGCGTGACGAGACTTGCCTCAACGTCCTTACGCTGCTGGCGTGCCCCGGCCAGGAGTGCATCATCGGGCATCTCGGCAACGAGGTGGTCGCGCTGGGCCGCGAAGCCTTGGATCTGAGCATCATGCCGGGCGCAGGCTTGATTGGCCTGGTCATGCTCCTTCGTGAGCAATTCCCGCTGGCGTGCAGCGCCGGCTATCTGGGCCTCGATGGCCGCCAGAGCCTGTTGGGCTTCTGCATGCGCCGCCTGATGCGCGTCCGCTTGCTGCCGCGCGGCGTCACGCGCCTCGCCCATGGTGATGGCGCGGGCGTCCTCTTGGGACAGGGCTTCGTCGCCAAGCCGCGCCTCATCAAGCGCAGCGAGTTCGGTCTCGTGAGCGGCGATCTGCGCAAGGAGGGCTTTCTGACGCGTGTGCAGGGCCTCGAGCGAGAGGCGCGCCTGTTCGGCTTCTCGCCGGGCTTGCCCCGCCTTTTGCTCGGCATCGGCGAGAGAGAGGCGCGCATCCTGACACTGCCCGTTCAGTCCTTCGACGCGCGCGTCATGGTCCTGCCGCGTCCTGCGCTTCTCGTCCAAAGCCTTTTGCAGCGCATGAAGAGCGGCCTCATCGGGCATCTGGGCGCGCACATTGGCGAGCGCCTCGGTCAGACGGGCCTCATCGCATTCCAGTGACTGGATACGCTGCGCGGTCGTCTCATGGTCCTTGGCGAGGGCCTGCGCGGCGAGCCGGTCGCGTGTCAGAGACGCGGTAAGAGAAGCGACCTGACTTTCGGCTTGTCGCAAGGCCAGTTCCGCCTGCTCTGCGGCTTTCTCCTGGACCGTCAGCGTATCGGGGAGGGTGCGAAGCGTGATGTCGAGGCGATCCAGACTCTCCTTCAGGGCATCCTGGCGCGCCAGTGCCTCATCGAGACGCGCTTGTGCCAGACTCCGATCGGCACTGTTCTGGGCCTGACGCGTCATGGCCTGCTCGCAAGCAGCGCGCGATTGGGTCAGGGATTCCCGCGATGTTTCAGCCGTCAGGCGCAGCTTGTCGCGGGCTTCACGTACAGATTCTACTGTCTCGCGTAACGCTTGGACGCGCATTTTGTGGGCAATTGTGGCCTGCTCGGCCATGTCTGCGCCTTGACCAGCGTCATCGCGCTGGCGCTCGGCCTCTTGCAAAAGCCCTTCCGTGCGCTCGACCAGCAATGCCGCGCGCCTGTGCACAAGCCAGGAGAGGGCGCTTTCGTCTTCGCGTATGGATTCTGACAGGCTGCGATAGGCGCGCGCCTGCGTCGACTGTGCATCGAGCTGTTCGAGGCGGTTTGTGATCTGCTGGCGCAGATCCTCGCTGCGCGCGATATTGCCCTCAGCCTGACGCAGTTTGAGTTCCGCATCATGACGCCGGGCATGGAGCCCGCTGATACCCGCAGCCTCTTCCAGCAGCGAGCGTCGCTCCTCCGGCTTTGCGCTGATGAGCGCGCTCACGCGGTTCTGACTCACGATGGAGGAACTGCGTGCGCCGGAAGACAGATCGGCGAACATCGTGGTGATGTCGCGCGCGCGCAGGGCGCGGCCATTGAGGCGGAAATCGCTGCCGGAGCCGCGCTCGGCCCGCCGGCAGATCTCGAGCCCATCCGTCTCGCTAAAGGGGGGCGGGGCCAGCCCTGTGGCCTCTTCAAGCCAGAGCGTAACCTCAGCGAGGGAACGGGCGGAACGGGCGCTGGTGCCTGCAAAAATCAGATCGTCGAGTTCCCCGCCACGGAGGGCACGGGCGGAACTCTCTCCCATGGCCCAACGCAGGGCCTCGACGACGTTGGACTTGCCACATCCATTCGGCCCGACAATGCCTGTCAGGCCGGGAAGGATATCAATCGTGGCAGGATCGGCAAAACTCTTGAAACCCGCTATCCGCAGGCGCGTGATCTTGGCTGACATACGCGAAAAGCGGGGTCCTCTGCTTAGCCACCAGCCTTCTTCACTTCGGCCTCGAAGGCCTCGAATGTCAGAAGTTCCTGGTTATAGGGCTGGTTGTTGAACATGAAGAACGGCGTGCCGCCAATATTGTACTTGGCCTGGTCCGAATCCTGCTGGGCGACCAGCGCCTGACGGAATGCATCATCTGCATCGATCTTGGCAAACTGATCGGCCGAGATTCCGGCAAGCGCCGCCATCTGCTGGATCTGCTTCTTGGGGTTCACGTCGCGCGCGAAGGCCCAGCGATCCTGGCTGGCAAGCATGGAGTTGACGAAGGGTACGTAGCGATCAACCGGCAGGGAGCGCGCCACCATGGCACCCAGCAGGGCGATCTGATCGAGCGGGAAGTCATGATAGACATAGAAGACCTTGCCGGTATCGATCAGCTTTGTCTTCACGTCCTGGAAGACGGTCATCTCGAAATGCGCGCAATGGGTGCATGTGAGCGAAAACCACTCATTGACCGTAACCGGCGCCTTGGGGTTGCCCAATGTGCGCGGAGTCAGCCGGCTATCCTCGGCGCGTGCCTTCGGGATGAGCGCGAGGGCTGGCAGGGCCGCCAGAAAACTACGCCGATATAGAGACATTGAAGAACACTCCCGGGTCATGATGTCAAAGTTTTGAAGACCGGAAGCTACGCGGCGTCAAGAGGCGGCCTGCCCGACGAGCGCGGACGGCCTCTTGATCGCCAGGAATCGCTAGTGCTTGTCATCCCCGCGATGGGACGTCTCCGCGTCGCTGCGAACCCAGTCGGCTGGTACACGCATTCTGAGGGCGCGTATGTGACGCGCATCGGCATCGGTCACGCGAAAGACGAGGCCGCTCTCATGAGTGAAGACCTCCCCGCGGATCGGGACATGCCCCGCGAGGCGGAATACGAGACCGCCGACGGTTTCGATCTCGGCTTCACGCTCGGCTTCGGTCAGTAGTGGCCCCATGAAGCCTTCGAGTTCATCAACGGGCAGACGGGCATCGAGGTCGAAAGAGCCGTCGGCGCGCTCGGAAATCATGGCCGAGACGGGCTCGTCATGCTCGTCCGAGATGTCGCCAACGATTGTCTCCACAAGGTCTTCGATGGTCACCAGACCATCCACCCCGCCATATTCATCGATGACCAGGGCCAGATGGGTGCGCCTCTGACGCATCTGGAGCAGCAGATCGAGCACGGGAATCTGCGGGGCAACCAGTAAGGGCTGACGCAGCAAGGGCTCGATATCGAAGGCCTCCGAGGTGCCGATATAGGCAATGAGGTCCTTGACGTGGATCATGCCGATGACGTTGTCGAGATGCTCGCGGTAGACCGGCACGCGCGAGTGATTCTCGCGACGCATAAAGGCCAGAGCCTCGTCGAGCGTGATATCGGCTGACATCGAGACGATATCGGCGCGCGGCACCATCACATCATCCGCTGTCTTTTCGCGCAGATGCAGCACGTTGGTGATCAGCGCGCGTTCCTGCCGGTCGAGTTCGGGGCGCGTACCGGTTTCCGGATGGGGGGCCGCGGCCTCTTCCACCAGGGCCGCAATCGAGAGGCGCAACCCCTGTTCACGCCCCTTGCGGTTGAAGATGCCGAATAGCCCTTTCGAGGGGCGCTGGCGGTGCTCGTCGCTCTCGCTCATGCGCCGCGCCCCCCGCCCAGACGCCAGGGATTGGGAATACCCAGACGCGCAAGGATGCGGGATTCGGTCATCTCCATCAGACGGGCTTCGTCCGGGCGATGATGGTCGTGACCCGCCAGATGCAGCAGACCATGAACGACCAGATGCGCGAAATGGTGCGGGAATTTCTTGCCGCTGACCTGCGCCTCACGGCGGACCGTTTCATAGGCGAGCGCGATATCGCCGTCGCCGAATGTCCCGTTCTCTTCGAAAGTGAGGACGTTGGTCGGCTTGTTCTTGTCACGGAATGTCGCGTTGAGCGCCTTGATGGCGTGATCCCCCGCGAGAAGAAAGGCGGGGATGCGATCGCGATCCAGCCATGGCCAGCTTGCCTCGATGCATCGCGCAACGAGCGCTTCCAGATTGGGCACGCTGGCGCGCCAGCGGCGATCGGCCACGATCAGATCCAGACGTGAGCGAAGCGCCGCCCTCGTTATAGAGGACGGTTCTTCGGCGGATTGGGTCAAACTACTTCGAGGTTCCATTGTATTCCCGGCGCGACCTGCCTCGGGAGTAATCCCGTGCCGCAGCCACTCGTTGATCATAAGCGTCCACGATACGCGCCACGAGCGGGTGGCGGACGACATCGGCGGACTCAAAACGCGTAATACCAACTCCCGGCAGGCCTTCAAGGGTCTCTACCGCCTCACGCAGTCCGGATGCGACGCCCGAGGGCAGATCGATCTGGCTGAGATCGCCGGTGATGACCATGCGTGCCCCCTGTCCCATACGGGTCAGGAACATTTTCATCTGGGCCGGGGTGGTGTTCTGGGCTTCGTCGAGGATGACGAAGGCGTGGGCGAGGGTGCGCCCGCGCATGAAGGCAAGCGGCGCCACTTCGATCTCGCCATTGGCCATGCGTCGCGCGACCTGATCACCCGGCAGCATGTCATTGAGCGCATCGTAGAGAGGGCGCAGATAGGGGTCGATCTTCTCACGCAGATCGCCCGGCAGAAAGCCAAGGCGTTCACCTGCCTCAACAGCGGGACGCGAAAGAATGATCCGGTCCACCTGACCCGCCTGGAGCATGGCGACACCCTGCGCCACGGCAAGATAGGTTTTGCCAGTGCCAGCAGGTCCGATGCCGAAAGTCAGTTCGGTCTTGGCCAGCATCTGCATATAGGCCGCCTGACCGCGCGAGCGTGGCGCGATGGCGCCCCGCTTGGTCTTGATGGCGGGCAGATCGAGGAAAGGCGTCGGCCCCTCGGTATCATTGCGGGGGGTCTCGATGGCACGTGTCTGGGTTTCACGCGGTGTGCTGCGCGTTTCCGTGCCACGACCGGGGCGGGGCAGGGCCGAGAGGCGGATCACGCTGTCCACGACGGGGCCGTCGATCTTGCCGCCATGTTCGAGCTGATTGTACAGCGCGGTGATGGCGGCCTGAGCGCGCGCGACCGACGCGGCTTCACCCGTGATGGCAATCTTGTTGCCACGGCAGGTCAGGCGGACATCGAAACCCTGTTCGAGCCGAAGAAGATGGCGGTCATGATCACCCAGCAATTGCTGCAGGAGAATATTATCTCCAAATCTCAGCGCCGAAGTGCGTTGGCCTTGTGCGTCAGGAGGGGTTTCAGGCGGGAGGTGCCGCCTGGAGTTACGGTCATTTGTCCCGTATTCGGGATGCGACTGGGGTGCCGTGGGGTGGCTCAAGCGCAGACTCTCTCCCGTAAGAGTGTACCGGCCAGCGAGTTGGTCAGTCGCTGGGTTATCACAACCGGCACTGTCTGGCCGATGAGCTCATCCGAGCCTTCGACATGAACCGGTTGCAGATAGGGTGAACGCCCGGTGATCTGGCCCGGTTTGCGCCCGCGTCCCGTGAAAAGCACGGGGAGGGTACGACCGACCATATCGGCGTTGAACGCGTCCTGCTGTTCGCGCAGCAGTGCTTGCAGGCGCTGAAGACGGACGTCCTTGACGGCTTCGTCCACCTGGAAAGGCTGACCCGCAGCGGGTGTGCCGGGACGGGGCGAATACTTGAACGAGAATGCCTGCGCGAAGCCGATATCACGCACGAGTTGCATCGTCGCCTCGAAATCTTCTTCCGTCTCGCCGGGATGACCGACGATGAAATCCGAGGACAGCGCCAGATCGGGGCAGGCCTCACGCAGCCTTGCGATCAGGGCACGGTATTCATCGCCGGTATGGCCGCGGTTCATGGCCTTCAGGATTCGGTCAGAGCCCGACTGGACCGGCAGATGCAGGAAAGGCATCAATGCCGGGTTATCGCGATGGGCGTCAATTAGCGCCTGATCCATGTCCCGGGGATGCGAGGTCATGTATCGGATGCGTTCCAGCCCGGGCAGAGCCGCGAGAGCGGCGGCAAGTCGGGGCAGATCGGCTGTGCCGCCATCGCCGTCATCGCCATGATAGGCATTCACGTTCTGGCCCAGCAGCGTGATTTCCCTCACGCCGCTCTCGACCATGCGGCGCGCCTCGCTCAGCACTGAGGGGAGGGAGCGACTGGTTTCGGCGCCACGCGTATAAGGCACGACACAGAACGAGCAGAACTTGTCGCAGCCTTCCTGAATTGTGAGAAACGCTGTGAGATTACCCTCCACCTGAGGCGCTGACGCTTCTGGCAGGAAATCGAACTTCATCTCGACAGGGAAGTCCGTGTCGATCACAGCTCCGCCGGCGCGGGCGGCGCGGGCCACCATCTCGGGCAGGCGGTGATAGGTTTGCGGGCCGAGAACGATATCCACATAGGGTGCTCGGGCGAGGATCTCCTCGCCTTCCGCCTGGGCCACGCAGCCTGCAACAGCGATGATCGAGCGATTGAGCCCGGCGGATTCGCGCTCTTCGCTGATCTTGCGCAGGCGCCCGAGCTCTGAAAAGACCTTTTCGGCTGCGCGCTCCCGGATATGGCATGTATTGAGAATGACCATTTCCGCCTGCTCAGGCGAAGTCACCGGCTTATAGCCCAACGGCGCGAGAACGTCGGTCATACGCGCGCTGTCATAGACGTTCATCTGACAGCCCCAGGTGATGACATGCAGGCCGCGCGTATTGGCCATGTCTTTCTGGGAGGGGGCTTTGCTGCCTGTGATCGTCTCGACCGTCACGTGTCCTTACCTTTTGCCCGAGGGCGCTTGTCGAGGCTGCGAGAGGGGAAACCGCCTCCTGCGAGGCAGGATGGTTTCTGGCGCGGCAGCCCGTTTTGAAAATGCTCTGGTGTCATTGTAGCCGAACGGCCCGGTAAATGCATGGCTAATATTCAACCCGTGCCGTGTCGACTTGAGGCAGAATGCCGTTGCGGCAAGGGCCCGCCGCCTATTAGTGATGCGCCGCCTCAGGATGGTCGGGGTTGTGATGCAACTGTGCAACGCCCTCCGCCACGATCTGCTGAACGGCGAGAGACAGCTCCTTGCGGCTCGGGAAATCAGCTGGATCGACCGGAGGATGGAGAATGGCCGTCGCGCCGAGCGAGCGCCATTGTGTGACCGACCAGATATGCGGAGCCAGATCCATGTCCCCATACCATGCGAGTGCTGTGCGACGTGCGCGACCGATGGGCAGGCCATCGAGCCGGTCATAGACGATCGACACAGGCTGAATCAGCACGGAAGGCGGGGCGGGCAGGGAGGTATCGACGCGGCTCGGCTTGGCAATAGCGAAGAAGGACGACATGAAGGGCAGCACATGGGTGCCATCCGTCGAGGTCCCTTCGGGGAAGAGGATGAGATTGTCGCCATTATTGAGGCGATCGGTCATGGCCTGCAGTTCGCGCCCCGTATTGTTGCGCTGTCGGCTGACGAAGATGGTCCGACCCAGACGTGCCAGCGTGCCGATGACGGGCCAGTCGGCGATCTGCTGCTTGGCGACGAAAACGGTAGGAAGCACCCCACCGGCAACGGCGATGTCCAGCCAGGAGGAATGATTGGCAACGAAAATGATCGGCCGTTCGCCGTTCCGAACGGCAGCGCTGTCACGGATCGTCCCCGCTGCCTCACCAACCACGCGTACCTGTAATCCGAGAATGCGGCAGATCGTTGCCCAGTAGAAACGGGCAAAACGGATTTTTGCAGCACCAGGGCGGCGCAGCAGAAGGCGCTGGGGTATGCTTGCGGCCAGAGTCCACAGGCAGGACAGGCTCATGCGCCGTATTGCACGCAGCCGACAAACAAGGCGGTGCCCCGGGGCTTGAACAAGCGGGGCGGTCCAGGATTCGGGGCCGGAAGCGTCACTGGCGGGACGGCGGCGCGTGATCGCGTCAGTCATTGCCCGATACCTAACGCGAAATCCACATGCTGGACAACCGCGTTACCGCGACGATTTCATGAAGATTGTTCCGAATCTGCCTTGTCGCAACATTCAGGTCACACCGCAGCTTTTCATGCCTGGCCGCCCGTGACATGATCCGGACACTCTTTTCATGCATCACGTGTCGGGATCGAAAAAACAGCGGGAGCCCCATTGCTGTCATTCAATCAAGCTTTTTCGCGGTCGTTTTTCCGATACGGCCGGTATTTGCAGAGTTCATTACCCCGCCATGCGCAGTACTTCCTCTCTGTTCTGACGCTTGGCGGCTCCTTTTCCTGTGCGGTCGCGGCCCAGGCCGCGCCATCTACGGGCGAGCCGGCTGCCGGGGTCGCATCCCCTGCTCAGGCCCCAGAAGGGGTAAGTCCGGCCGCATCGACTGCAGATGTCGCTCCCGGCAAGGGCGTTCAGAAAAAAGGCGGTAAAGGCAGGAAGTCGGATCATGATGATGGTTATGTCGTTGTCATCACACCGTCTTCCGATCCTGAACTTGACCCCATGGTGCAGGCTTCTTCCAGTCTGGTGACCCTGCAGAAGACCCATGCCGTTGATCCCTATGCGCTCGCAGGGCGAATAAGGGGGGACTATGAACGCGTGCAATCCGCGCTCGAAAGCCGGGGATTTTACGCGGGCAAGGTCGTGATTACGGTCCAGTTGCCCGGTGGTAAGACCATAGACGGTCAGAATCCTGCGTTGCCGGATCGTCTCGCTACCGTCCCGCATGGCGAAAAGCTGCGTATCACCATCAAGCCTGTCACCGGACCGCAATTCCATCTCGGGACCGTTACGCTTGTCAGAGGGCCGCTTCAGAATGAGGCCGCGCCGTCGGTTGCCTCCGGGACCAAGCCACCGTCAGGGGAAAAGCCGGGCGCAGCTGCGTCTTCCCCCGGTACGGTTGATAGCCCTGTGTCCCTCACCGCTGCGGAACTCAAGGCTTTTGGTCTTGCGAGTGGTCAGAAGGCGATCGCCGCCGATGTTCTCGCCGCTCAGTCCCGTTTGCAGAATTTCCTGCAGGAAGAGGGGCATGCCGAGGCCAATATAGGCACGCCCATCGCCTATCTGCAGCCCGCTACAAAGACACTCAATGTGGAAGTTGCGGTCGGTGTAGGGCCTGTGGTGGATATCGGCCCGATCAGCTTTGAGGGGCTCGGCCGGACACGCGAGAATTTCCTGCGGCGACGGCTGCTGATCCATGAGGGGCAGCTTTATCAACCGAGCAAGATCGAGGCTGCCCGTCAGGATCTTGCGGGTGTCGGTATCTTTTCTTCGGTAGGGGTTCATGATGCCCCGCCGCTGGTCGTACTGGCGCGCGGACGCGCAGGGACGGGCACCAGTCAGGCCATGCCCCTGCGTTTCACGGTTCAGGAGGGCAAGCGCCATACGGTTTCGGCGCAAATTGGCTATTCGACCGATCTTGGAGGCCGCGTGGGAGCGACCTGGACCCATCGTAATCTGCTGGGAGGGGCGGAGCAGCTCAAGTTGACAGCCCTTGTGACCGGTCTGGGCGGCTCCGCTCAACAGGGACTGGGTTATGACGTCTATGCCGACTTCCTCAAGCCTGACTTCATGCGGCGGAACCAGAATCTGAGCCTTCGTGTCGAGGGCATCAGGCAGCTTCTGTATTCCTATCATCAGACGGCAATCCTGATTCGTGGGGGGCTTATCCGCAAGCTGAACAAGTACTGGAGTGTTTCAGGTAGCCTTCTGGCAGAGCAGGAGAACATCAAGCAATTCGGTGTTTCGACGGATTATCTGATCATCCAGGCTCCGCTCGGCGCGACCTATGACAGTACCGAACTGTCCAATCCCATCGATCCGGCGACACATGGCATGCGGGCGAATGTAAACATCACCCCGTCTGAGTCTCTCGAGAACGGGAGCGCCTTCTTCACGATCATGAGTGCGGGCGCCTCGACCTATGTTGATCTGCATCGTATCGGGATCAGCGATCCGGGACGCTCCATCATCGCGATACGCGGTATCGTTGGATCCGTGCAGGGCGCCTCTACCTATCAGATTCCTCCCGATCAGCGTCTGTACGCGGGCGGCCCCGCCACGGTACGCGGCTTTCGCTATCAGGGCGTCGGTCCGCAGAACGGCAAATACGGTATCGGCGGCACGTCGCTCGATGCTGGGTCGGTCGAGTATCGCCAGCGCATTCTCAAGAGTTTCGGCGCGGCGGCTTTTGTCGATGCCGGTCAGGTCGGGATGGGTAGCCGTCCGTTCCAAGGTAAGCTGCGCGTCGGTTACGGCGCGGGCGTCCGCTACTATACGCCTATCGGTCCGGTACGGCTGGACGTGGCGCTGCCCGCAAACCGGCCACCCCATGGCGATAAATGGGAGCTCTATATCGGCCTCGGAGAAACATTCTGATGACGAAGCGCCCGCAAGAGACGCAAGCCAGCTCTGCTTCTTCCGCCCCTGCGAAGTCCTCCCGGCTGCGGCGCCTCCTGAAATGGGCGTTTGGTCTGCTAGTGGTCTTTCCCGTGACGCTGATTGTCCTTGCGGTAGCTTGTGTGCTGGTTTTTGCCAATATTCCGTATGGGCAACGCACCATTGAAAGGCAGACTGCCTCCGTGACCGGGGGCATGGTGAAGATCGACGGGCTCGGAGGGACGTTTCCCTATCGTCTTCATCTGGCCCATCTGAGTGTTCAGGATCATCTTGGCCCTTATCTCACGATTGACGGGCTCGATCTGCACTGGTCCCCGCTGGCACTGCTGCATAAAACGGTCCGCGCCTCGCTACTTTCGGCGCAGCAGCTTCGCTTTATGCGTCTTCCTGAAGCCGATCCAGCCGCCCCGCAGCAGCCCCCGACGCCTTCGACACCGTCCACGCTCCACCTGCGTATCGCGCTTGGACAACTCGTTATCGACCGTGGAGAGATCGGCAAGTCCCTGATCGGGATGCCCATGTCCCTGGCGGTGAGAGGGCATATGACCCTGTCCGATCTCGCTCCGGTTATCGATGGTCTGCAGCCTGGGCATCTGCCTGTCACGGATCTGGGTCTCGATGTGACCCGGCTTGACCGGCAGGGCCATGTGGCGCTGACGCTTGCGACGCCCCCGGGTATCGCCAATCTGCATGTTGGCGTTGAGGAGCAGGATGGGGGTCTGATAACGCAAATGGCCGGGCTCAAGATGCTCGACCCTCTGACGCTCACGCTCGATACGACCGGTCCCGTCGTGGCCAGCAAGCTTGCCATGCGCTTCAAGGCAGGGGTGGTGAAGGCTGACGTCCATGGGACCATCAATCTCCCGGTGCATCGGGGGACGCTCGGGATCTCGGCGTCGACCCCGGCTATGAGCCCGATGGCGGGGGTGGCCTGGCAAAATTTTGCCCTTTCCGCATCGCTCAGAGGCGATCTTCTGGCGCCCTCGGGGGAAGGTGCGCTCGATCTCGATTCCCTCTCAGCCGCCGGGGCGGGCCTTACCCATCTGGCGCTTCGCTTTACCGGTGATGAGGGGAAGGGACCACGGGCCGATCGTCTCGCACTGACCCTCAAGGCTGATGGCGTGCGGGTGCCGGGTGTGCCCAGCGCGCTTCTTGCCCAGGCCCCCATCGAGGCCTCATTATCAGCGCTCCCCAACGCGGAGGGACTACCGCTCACCCTTGCGCTGCGTCACCCGCTCTTTCAGCTCGATGCCTCGGCGAAGCTCAAGCCGAGTATTGCCGGGGTAGTCGATCTTGTGCTGCCAGATCTGAAGCCCCTGGCCGGGATCGGTCATGTGGAACTCGAAGGACACAACGTCGCTCATGCCGATTTTCTCTGGCAGGCGCACGGCGATTCCCGGCTGAAGCTTTCGGATACGCTTTCGCTCACTTCTGGTCTGCGTCAGGCCGTGGCGTTGGTTGGCAAGGACGCAAAGCTCACCCTCGATCTGCTGGCGTCTCCGGAGGATAAATCGGGCCGGACGATCCGCGTCAATGACCTGACTTTCGAGGGACAGGCCCTGCATCTGCACGATCAGGGTGTTGCTGTGCTCGGGGCGCAGAGCAGGCTCGATCATGACATGCTGCTCGTTCTGCCCGATTTGCAGCGCGTTGCCCCACAGATACGCGGCAATCTTGCTCTGAGCGCCCATGCCGAGGGCCCGATGCAGGATCTCGCTGCAAGGGTACACATGAAGGGTGCGGTCGGGGCGCATGACGTCAGTGAGGGACCTCTCGCGGTCGATCTGGCTGTGCTGCATCTTCCTCGTGCGCCGGAGGGCACGCTGCGCGCTGAGGGCAAGCTCGACGGGCGTCCGCTTTCGCTCGATTCGGCCTTTGCGCGCCATGAGGATGGCAGCGCGGAGCTGTTGCTCAATGCCCTCGACTGGGCCAGCCTAACCGGCAAGGGCCATCTAACACTCCCCTCTGGCGCGGCACTTCCCCTTGGCACTCTGGCAGTAACGGCTGGAAACCTGAACGATTTCAGCGCTCTCGTTGGTCAGAGGCTCGGCGGCCATCTTGCCCTCGATTTGCGGACCTCTGACCCTCAGCCAGACCAGCCTCCGATCGTGACGCTCTCGCTCAAAGGGGGCGCGCAGGCGCCACAGGCCCGTATCGGGGCGCTGGATCTGAGCGGAACCATACGGGATCCGATCAATCACCCCGATATGTCGGTTGGTCTGAACATCCAGGGTATCGATGCGCAAGGGATCACGGGGGCGGCAAAGCTGCGCGCGCAGGGCCCGCTCGAGGCGCTCGCCCTCTCCCTTAATGGCGCCTTCCAGAATGTCCTGTCGGCACCGGCTTCGATCGATACGGCGCTTCTGCTCGATCTCACCCACAAGGCCGTCAGACTGGATCGTCTCTCGGCATCGGTCAAAGGGGAAAGCTTGCGCTTGCAGGGGCAAAGCCGGGTCAGCTTTGGCGAGACCCTTTCGGTCGATCGGTTGCAACTTGCCATTGCACCGCCTGGCGTTGCACCCGCGACGCTGGATATCGCCGGAAGCCTCAAGCCGGACCTCAAACTGCGTCTGCGTGTCGCTCAGGTCACCCCAGCTCTCGCGAAGCCCTTTATCCCAGGATTTGATGCGCAGGGTGTTCTGTCGCTTCAGGCTGATCTTGGCGGTCGTCTCGATAATCCCTCAGGGGCGGCCTCGGTCGCATTGCGCGGGTTTCGTATGCGCTCAGGGGGAGGAGAATCCCTGCCCCCCCTTGATCTGCAGGCCAATACCACTCTGGCAGGGCAGACTGCCCAGCTCACGGCTCAGGCGAACGCCGGACCTCATCTCGCACTTCATGCTTCGGGCGTGGCACCGCTCTCAGCCTCTGGTACGCTCGGTCTCAAGCTGACCGGCGGAGTCGATCTGTCCATGCTGAATGCGATCATCGGGGCGCAGGGCATGGCTCTCTCGGGTAAATCGGCCATTGATCTCGCCGTCAGCGGGCCTGCTACGGCCCCCATGGCGAATGGTCGGATCACCCTGGAGAATATCAGCTTTGCCCATTACGGGCAGGGGGTCAGGCTAAGCGGGATCAACGGTGCGATCCTGGCCGCCAATGACACACTTACGCTCCAGAATATCCAGGCCCATGCGGGCAGAGGGTCCATCGCGCTCGCGGGCTCCATTGGCGCATTGCGCCCAGGTTTGCCGGTGGATCTGACCATCACAGCGCGCAAGGCGCAGCCTGTCACCAGCGATCTTCTGACTGCGGTGATCGACTCCGATCTCCATATTCATGGTCAGCTTTCCACACGGCTGGATGTCGGGGGCGAGGTGCGTCTGCCCTCGGTGATCGTCAACATCCCTAATTCAATGCCTGCATCCGTTCCTCAACTCACGGTCGTCCGTCCGGGGCAGAAGAAAGAGGTTTCAGGCGCTGCTTTGCTGATAGGGCTGGATATCTCCGTGATTTCCCCAGGCGAGTTCTTCGTGCGAGGGCACGGGCTCGACGCTGAGATGTCGGGGAAGCTCCATGTCGGCGGACTGAGCACGGCACCCGATATCTCCGGCGGGTTCGATCTGCGGCGTGGCTTCTTCAACCTCGCTGGGGTGAACCTCAACTTTACCAAGGGGCGTGTCGCTTTCGATGGATCTGGAGTAGATCACAAGCTTGATCCTTCACTCGATTTCAGGGCGGACCGCAATGTACAGGGGACGCTCGCCAGCCTCGTCGTCGGGGGATATGCCAGCGCCCCCAAGATCGACTTCACCTCCCAGCCATCGCTCCCCCGCGATCAGGTGCTGTCGATGCTGCTCTTTGGCAGTTCGACGGCCTCGCTCTCCCCCACCCAGCTTGCCAGCCTCGCTGCTGCGGTCGCCCAACTCAGCGGTGCCTCAAGTTTTGACCCGCTCAACACGGTGAGGGGTTTTCTGGGGCTGGATCGTCTCGCTGTCGGGGGCGGCAGCGGCGTCAATAATGGCGGAGCCAGTCTCGAGGCGGGGAAATACGTCATGAAAGGCGTCTATGTAGGGGCCAAGCAGGCGACCAGCGGTTCAGGAACGCAGGCTCAGGTTCAGGTTGACCTCACCAAACGCCTCAAGCTGAACACCACGGTCGGCACAGGCGGTCAGGTTACCGGCTTCACCACCCCGGAGAATGATCCGGGATCGAGCATCGGGCTAAGCTACGGCTTCGACTACTGAGGATCACGTGTCTCCCTCGGGACGCAAGGGATCGCGACCGATCGAAAGGGGACTTCGCGCGGGCTCGCTGGTTTGTCCGGGGGGGATCCTGCCCAGGGTATCTTGCGCGGGGTACCTTGCCCGGGGAGTCCTGTCATCCGTAGGTGGCGAAGGACTTAGACCGAAGGGACGCAATCCGGGCGCTTCGGGATGGGCCTGTTCCCCGGTCTATCCCGCTGTCGGGATCGGTTCGGGGATATAAGACCAGTCTGCCTTGTCGCGTGTCTGCAGGATGATCTGGGCATTGGGCGCATCGGTAACGGCGATCCAGTGCCGCGCCTCCTCTATCGTGCGACCGAAATGCACGTGCCGTGCCTCAAGCCAGGCATTGCGCTGCACCTCGTCAGTGGCGACGAACCAACTCTCATCGAGATAGTGCCGTACCGGCGCCCAGGGGCCGTCGCAAAGCAGGTAGTTTCCCTCGACTATGATCAGCTTGCGCTCGGGCAATACCGGGATAGCACCCGCGATGGGCTCTTCGATCTCACGCGCGAAAAGCGGGGCGTAGACGATTTCCTGCGCCTGGTTGCGGATGCGCTGGAGCAGGGAGACGAAGCCCGGCGCGTCGAACGTATCTGGAGCGCCTTTTCTGCCAGCACGGTCGAGACGCTTCAGCTCGCAATTGGCGAGATGAAAGCCATCCATCGGCACTACGAGCGCCTGGCCGGGATAGTCCGTGGCAAGGCGCGCGGCGAGGGTTGATTTACCCCCGCCGGGCGCGCCGACGAGACCAAGAATGACGCGTCCGGGTCGTTGCAGCAGGCTGTCGATCCGGGCTCTTGCTGCGGCATAGGGCGAAGGGGTCATGAGCGTTTCCGTTTGGCTTCGTCGATAAGGCGGTCGCGCACGGAGGAGACGACGTCACCCCAGTCCCAGGCGCGCTGTTGCCGGTAGATGGTGAGGCTCGGGTACCATGGGCTGTCCTGCCGGTCCGTCAACCAACGCCAGCAGGGATTGACCCGGTCCATCAGGAGGACCGTTTTACCCATTGCCCCAGCGAGATGGACCATCGAGGTATCGACGGACACCACGACGTCGAGATTGTCGATCAGGGCCGCACTGTCATCCATGGTCTCGACATGTGGCATAAGGTCGGTGATGCCTGTGTCCAGCCCGTCACTGGGGCCGCCCCTGAGCCGACCTTCATCGAGTTGCCGCGCAGCATCTCCTTTCTGAAGGCTATAGAATGAGACATCGGCCAGGCCGAAAAGCGGACGAAGCGTCTCGAGCGCCATCGAGCGACGCTGATCGAGCATGAACGCCTCCGTCTGGTCGCGACGCGGCGCGCCTGACCAGACCAGACCGACGCGCAGGGATGGCTCCTTTTTCAGGAGAGCCGAGAAGCGGGCTGACTTGCCCTTGTCGGCGGAAATGTAGGGGACAGCCGCTCCGAACGGCGTTTCGCTGGCCGAAAAAACGCGGGGCAGGCTGATGAAAGGGCAGTGATAGTCATAGGGCGGCGTCTCACCGCCGAACTGCACCGCTTCCACACCCTCAACCCTGGCGCAAAGATCAGCCATGATGTCCGCCCCCCAGACGCGTATACGCGCGCCATGGCGTGCGAGCAGGGGGAGGTAGCGCAGATACATGAACGTATCGCCATACCCCTCCTCCTGCGTGACGAGCACATGCTTGCCATTCAGATCGAGGCCGGGGGTCAGGGTGGGGAGGAGGCGTGACAGAGGCAGACTGGTATGGCCTGGAAGCTGGAAACGCCACTCATGTTCCGCCCAGCCCTGTTGATAAAAACCTGCCTTGAGCAAGGCGATCGAATAATTGAGCCGCATCTGCGGGTGATCGGGCCTCTGCATGATGGCGCGTCGATAGAGATTGAGCGCTGGAATCATGTCGCCCATCGCTGCGGTAAGATAGGCGATATTGGAAACCGAACTCGGATCGCCTGGATCGAGATCGTGAATTTTCTGCAAGACCTCTCGCGCCTCCGGAAAGCGGCCCGCCTGGGTGTAGGCGCTCGCAAGAACACCCATGGCGGGGAGATGGGCCGGGCGACGTGACAAGGCCTGTGTCAGCGCGTCGATCGCTTCGTCAAGACGGCCGATCTGGAGAAGCAGGCTTCCGCGTAGCTCAAGCAGACGGCAATCATAGGGGGCATGATCGGCGAGCGCCTCGACGAGGGCGAGGAGATCCGCTCGTCGATCAGCCGCCTCAGCGTGAGGCATGAGCTGTCCCAACGGATGAAGACCGCCGGAAGAGGCCCTATCCAGAAACCGTGCAGCCTCCAGGCAGCGCATCGTGTCGCCTGAGCGGAACGCTGCGTGAAGTTCCTCGTAAGACGCTTGTTGAAGACTGGGCATGACTTAACTCGCCGGGGCGAGTTCCTGAACGACGCCCAATATGGCATCGAGCTGGTAGGGCTTGGTCATCACCCTGTCGAGCGCCGAGGTCTTGTCGACGGCCATGCCATGACCGGTGGTGTAGATAATCGGCAGCTCGGGACGTAATCTGCGACTCTCCTGCCCGAGCTCCGCGCCACTGCCATCGGGGAGCGATATGTCCATGATGAGCACGTCGAGCGGGCGGTCACTAAGGATGAGCGACCGCGCCGTGGCACAGTTATCGGCTTCCAGTACCGTGACGTCGCTCTCTTCCAGGAACTCGATCAGACAGGTCCGGATGAGAAAATCATCTTCGACGACGAGAACGGTAGGCGGGGTCGACATGGGGCGTAAATCTCGAATGATTCAGGACGACCAGTTCTGCTCGAAATCGGCATACAGGGTCAGGCCGCCATCGACGAACAGGGTCTGTCCGGTGATATAGCTCGATTCCTTCGAAGCGAGAAATGCTATCGCATCAGAGATCTCCCGACACTCACCCGGACGCTTCATCGGGATATGCTTCGCTGTCGCTTCGTATTTTTCGGGATCCTTGACCCAGGCATCGTTGATGGGGGTCACGATGGCACCGGGAGCGACCGCATTCACACGGATATCGAACCGGGCATATTCGAGCGCCAGGGTGCGGACGATATTCCCCACCGCGCCCTTGCTGGCGGAATAGCCGAGATAATGCGGCTTGGGGATTTGTTGATGCACTGAGCTATTGACGATGATGTTTCCCGGCAAATCCTTGCCGCGCCAGTATTTGAGCGCAGCGCGAGCGCACAGAACGACGCCCGACACGTTGACGGCCATCACCATGTTGAAGTCTTTGAGGGAAATTTCGTCTGAGGGGCACTCGATTTGCATGCCCGCATTGCAGATCAGCACGTCGAGGCCATCAAAGCCGTCGAGCGTCTCCTTCATCACGCGATCGACGTCTTCCTCAACCGACATGTCGCCTGCCACGATCAGATGCTCGCCGCTGACGGGTTTGGGGAGCTTGTTGAGAAGCGGCTCCAGCTTTTCTGCCTTGCGCCCGTTGATCGCGACCTGTGCGCCTTCGCTGGCGAAATGCATGGCGACATCCTCGCCAATACCCTGCGAAGCGCCTGTCACCAGGACCTTCTTATGGGCGAAACGCTTACTCGTCTGTTCCGTCACGCGGCGTGTTCCTTCTGCTGAGATACTGTCAGCCCCTTGGGGAAGACAGCCCGGATCGCAAACGAAACGCTGACGGCGGAGAAAGGATGCGTCGAAAGGGAAGAGGTTGGATGAGGGATCAGCATCCCTGGCCGGAGGTTGCTCCTGCGGCGGGCATCCTCCGGGTATTTCCCGGCGCCCGCAGGACGCCGGAGAAAGCCGGTCACGCCGCCTTCATGGTATCCGTCAGGGCCTGAAGCACGGCAGTCGGATCCTTGTTTTCCAGAACAGCGACTTCGCTCACAAAGCGCTCTTGGGCCGCTTCGAAGAGTTTGCGCTCGCTG
>NZ_PNQZ01000076.1 GCF_003994335.1 Asaia sp. W19 | reverse complement strand
CATGATCTTTTGTGTTCAGTATCCACTGATCATTTCGGCGCAGTCCCTCGAAATGGGCCGCGCCCGGTGTGCCGGACAAAGCTGCATAGCGTTCGGCATCGGCTCGCAGGGCGAATGGAGACAGGGTGAGGGGTCGGCCGTTCCTCAGATCATAATGTCTGCTCGCGCCCGAGAGTGCCTGGGCTTCGAGAACCGGGATCCCACCAGCCATGGTGAGGCGCAGGCTGCGATAGCGATCCTCGAGCCGGGGTATTACCGGTGGATTTCTAAAAGTCAGGATCTCATGGGTAAGACCAACGCGTTCGGCCTCCGGCGCTGGCCATGTTTTCCAGAGCATGACCATGCCCGAGAGGCACCAGAGACCCATCATCAGCCCCAGCGTAATGCCCAGCCAGCGATGAAGCAGGAACGCGTAACGCAGTCCCAGTTTACGCATCTGGCTCATGAAAGACACGCTCGGCCCAGACGCCCTATGCTGGGAGAGTCGCGCTTCCATCCTCCGATCTGATGCCACCGCGCGCGCAAACCGAGGGCGGCGTCATGGGCGAGCATGAGTCCTCCTTGCGCGGTTCTGAAACGGTCAGGGCGTAAGGCGTGGCGCACCGGTTTCAATCTCGTTTTCATCACGGGTTGGAATAAAAACAGCTCCCGGGGACAGGCGGTGAGAAGCTCTTCTTCTTCGGGCCTGGAAAGGACCATGAGGGGGATCGGGACGCGAAATCGTTGCTTGCGCATGCCGGGTTTGCGGATCGGGCACTGACCGCCCGGCAGTCGGCGCCGTACACGTTTCTGAATGCCGGTTACAGTCGAAGCGCGTTTCAATCAGTGGCGATCGTCACGCCGATCTTCCGCAATTCTTCCAGACAGGGGCAAGGATCGGCGGCTATGCCACGGCTGGCTGACAGCGCCAGGGTCGTATTGAAACCGAGCTGGCTCGCGTCTTGCGCCGTTGCCCTCACGCAGAAATCGAGCGCCAGTCCGGCCAGAAGCACATGCTCGATATCGAGCCCATGCAGCAACGCGTCCAAGCCAGTCGAGTGGCGTCGTTCATTATCGAAAAACCCCGAATAGGAGTCACAGGCCGGGTCGAGACCCTTATGGATGATATGACTTATGCGGCTCTGATCGAGCCCACTCGGAAAATCTGCCCCGGGAGTGCCTGCGACGCAATGGACCGGCCATGGTCCCCCTTCGGAAATGAAAGAGACATGTGCGGCCGGATGCCAGTCCCGTGTCGCAATGATCGCTGCAAACTCCTGTCGCACGAGCTGATTCATCGGTGGGAGGATCAGATCCCCCTCTGGTACGGCCAAGGCGCCGCCCGGCAGGAAATCATTCTGGACGTCAACGATGATCAGGGCCGTTCTGGCCGGGTTCTGCAAGGCGGGCACCATTGACAGGCTCCATGGGGTGCACCACGCGGGCGCCGGGACAATTCCCGTCCATCAGTGACCGATAACGTGGCGCATGTCATCGCCGAAATGATTCAGAGCGTCCTTGGCCGACATATGGCGCCTATGCCCATTCTCGGCGACGATGGTCACGGTTGCCGTCATGCCAGCCGCCAGATGCAGATCGGGTGGCAACTGGTCGATATGCACGCGCACCGGAATGCGTTGGGCGAGACGCACCCAGGTATAGACCGGATCGACAGAGGGTAGGCCCTGTGTGGCCGTGCTGGCGTTCATGCTGGAAATACCACGCGTGATGCTCTCCACATGGCCGAATACCGGATGATGCGCCCCCATGAGATCCATGCGCACCGGATCGCCGATCTCGATGTTGTGGACCTTGGTTTCCTCGAAATATCCGTCCACCCAATAGGAGGCGGAATCGATGATCTGGATATTCACATGGCCAGCCGTGGCAAAATCACCGGGGCGCATCAGGAGATTGGTCACGTAGCCGTCGATTGAACTGTGAACGATGGTGCGCTCGAGATCGATGCGCGCCTGTCGTAGCGCAGCTTGCGCCGCGTCATATTGCGCGTGGGCCTGCGCGGCTGCCGCGGCATATTGCTGCTTTTCCTCTCCTGATACGGCAACGCCCGGGATGATCCGCCGTCTCTGAAACTGCGACAGACGGAAATCGAGATCGGCCTTGCGTTC
Organism: Asaia sp. W19; assembly: GCF_003994335.1. Lineage (GTDB taxonomy): Bacteria > Pseudomonadota > Alphaproteobacteria > Acetobacterales > Acetobacteraceae > Asaia. The sequence goes on along the minus strand of NZ_PNQZ01000076.1, from coordinate 3,814 downwards.
GGCCAGATTGGCTTCTGCGGTTGCTACCCGCACCTTGAAGTCGAAAGGGTCGATGACATAGAGCACGTCCCCCTTGTGAACGAATTCATTGTCCTGAACGCGTACCTCGAGGATCTCGCCCGAGACACGGGGGGCCATGTTCACCACCTGCGCGCGTACCTGCCCGTTTCGGGTCCAGGGGGCTGCGGTGTAATAGTCCCACAGGATCACGATGACGACCCCGGCAACGATGAGGATCGACAGGGTGATAAGCCATCTGATCAGGCGTGAGGCGCGAGCGAGCACGGGCAGGGTTCTTTCACAGGAGCCAGGTATAGAGGCCGAGCAGACAAACCAGCAGGCCGAACTGGGCGAGGGGCGGATTCCAGAAAAACCGCCAGAGATTGAGCCTGCCGAAACACCACCGTATGAGCGCGAGCGTCAGCAAGGCGAGAAAGAGATTGGCGATGAACGCCGAGACCAGCACGCCCTCGAGATCGACAACTTCACTCATCGGTAGGCTCCCTCGAGGCAGGTCTTGACAGATGTCACCATCGGGTGCGTCCGAGGCCGAAATGGAGGAGGGTCGAACGGTTATCCTGCAAGGTGGACCGCACCGCCTCAAGGCTTCCTGCGCAGAGGATGGCGACTGCCCGCTCCCGCGGCGTCGCCTCCTGCGCAATCTGCAGGAACCGGGCGCTCAATTGGGGCAGTGCATGGGCGAGGGTAGGAAAACTGGCCGAATTGACCAGGCAATGCGCCTCTGCCGAAAGCGCGCCGAGGCAGGGAGCCTGTCTCGCCTCGTCCAGATAGTGTCGTACACGGGCAAGTGTTGTTGCGAGATCCTCGAGCATGACCAGACGATTGAACACGTGGCGATTGATCGAGCGTTCGGCATCCATGCGTTTCGTCCAGGTAAGGAGCTGCGCCAGACGATCATATTTCAGGCTGAGCAATGCTGCGCCTGCGGGTCTTCCATTGCCCCGGAGTTGCGCCTCAAGATCCTGACCGATGGTCGCGGCAATACGAAAGCGGCGGCTCCTGGGTGTCGGGGGGAAAAGGAGCACCAGGATGACGAAGGCGATGACGCCCGAGACGAGATAGAAGATATTGCGCGAAATAAACGCCAGAGGATCGTAATCCTGATGATTGCTGAGCCCGAGAATAACCGGGAAGAACGCGCCGTAATTGAAGCCAATGGCGCTTGTCCGGCCATTCATGAGCATCAGGCACGCAAATATCGTGTGAGGCAGGAAGACCAGCGCCAGCGCGCCGAAGGCCGCGACATGCGGCAGAATGAAGTAATTCATGATGATGGCGACAAACACGGCGAGAGACAGGCCAAGTATGGCCCCCATACCGAATTGCGACGTATCGGCCGCCGTCGAGGCGAGCGTCAGAATGAGCGCCGCCTGGGAAAGCGCGGCCATGGAGGCCGGTTGATCGCTCGCGATGCAAAGCCCCGCCATGATGGAAAAGCCAAGCAGCACACGCAGAGCATTGACCAATGCAGCAACGTAATCCGGGTGTTGCGCGATCTGAGCCAGTTTCAGCGCTTCTCCGGCTGGCGTCGCATGCTGCAAGGTGTCGATCCCTGTGCTGATATGCAGCCGATTGCTCAACATTACGGCGCTGCGCTCGAGAAAATGGGCATCGCTGGCGTCAGGATGGTAGTCGGGCTCCTCCTCGCGCATCGCCTCGATCAGGGAGCTGACGGTCTCGTAGCGGTCGCTGTGATCCTCCCGCAATTCATGCCAGGCCAGAACGTGGCGGCGAGCAAGGGGGGTGATGGTCTTGTGGCGCAGGATATGGGCGATGGCCCTGCCCGAGCCGAGCACGGTCAGCATGCCGATGATGGCAAGACGCGCGCCCGCGCTGCGTCGCGTCGAGCGATCAATTTCCGTTCTCGCATAGGTGATCTGGGCCGAAAGGGAGAGGATATCGCCCGCCAGAGCCGTTGTTTCCATGGCATCCGGCACGGCTTCACCCTGCATCGCTTGATGACCGAAGTCGCGTATCTCGCGCGCTCTGGCTTCGAGACTATCGGCCAGTTTCTGCCAGGCTTTGGGTGAGCCTGTCAGCATATTGACGAAGGCGACCGAGGCGATGCCGATTGCGACGCAGCTCGCTCGCGAAAGGGCAACATCGAAAACGTTCTGGGGCGTGTCGATGACGTTGATTGCGACCAGCGCAATCGTATAGCCAGCCAGAAGGGCGCCGTAGGAGCGGAAGTTCCGCTCGAGTGAGCCGATATAGGTGCAGCCAGCCAGCCAGAGCGCACAGCCGCCCAGCAACATGCCACGGTCCTGACTGAAGCAAGCAATCAGAAGAATGGAGGCCGCCACGCCGAGCGCGGTGCCGATCAGACGATAGAGTGCCTTGGACAGGGCCTGCCCGCGCAAAGGCTGGGTAATGATCATGACCGTGACCGCAGCCCCGGCCGGTGCGTCCAGCTGCGCCCAGAACGCTGTTGCGAGAGCGAGGCAGATAGCCGCCCAGCTGCGCAGCGAGAAACCGATCCAGCCAGGAGGAAAGGGCGGATTGGGCAGATCGCTCGGCAGAGGCCACCAGCGTATGCGCGTCTGCGCCCCGTCGCTCATCCTGCACCATCCGGAAAACTGACTCTGTGATGAAGAACGCCTCGTGGGCTGTGCAGGTCAAGCACGCATCGCCCGGGGACGGGTCCGGAAATCTTTTGTCAGATACGCTTCAGAAACCACCCGATTCAGGGGGCACCATGCGTGAGACCAGAAGCTGATTGATCCGGAACCCGTCCACATCGACGACTTCGAACCGATAGCCTGCGGCCTCGACACGGTCAGCCTTGCGCGCCATGCGACGCAGCCGGTGCATGACGAAACCGCCGATGGTATGGAACAGGTCGCGTTCAGCATCGAGATCGATATCCAGTTCGCGAAAGACATCGCCGATCGGGGCCGCGCCGTCGATCAGCCATGAATTGGCATCACGTCGAACGATTGCCTGCTCCTCGAACGGGCTTGCCAGGCCATCCATGAGCGCCCCCATGATGTCCTTGAAGGTAATCAGCCCGACGACAAGGCCATACTCGTTGACGATAAGCGCAAACCCGGCACCATGGGTGTCGAACTGGGCGAGCGTGTCCCACAGATTCAGCGTGTCCGGCAGAGAAAGCGTATCGCGCCTCATGCGGAATATCTGACTGCTGATCGGCTGGCTTGGATCAGCATGGGGCGGCACTTCATCGACCACGGCCACGAGCACGTCCTCCGCGCGTATCGATCCAATGACGTGATCGAGGCCGCCATCGCAGAGCGGATAGCGCGAATAGGGACGGATACGCACCTTGTCACGCTGAGATTCGAGTGATTCCTGAACGTCGAGGAACACGATCTCGTCGCGTGGCGTCATAGCGGAGGTGACGGAACGATCCTGGAGGGCCAGCACGTTCTGGATCAGCTGATGCTCTTTTTCCTGCAACACGCCCGATGCCGTGCCTGCTGCTAGCATGGCGTTCAGATCTTCGGGGGTCACGGGCTCTACGGCGGAGGCGGCGGGAATGCGGAGCAGGCTCAGGAGCCAATCCGAGATGATCGAGAAAATCCAGACCGCCGGGTAAAGCACCCTGAGTGCGCCGGTGAGAAACCAGCCCACGCGCAGCGCTACCCGGTCAGGATTATTGAGCGCGATCCGCTTGGGCAGCAGATCGGCGAAAAGCACGAACAGACCGGTCACGATCACGAAGGCCAGGGTTGCAGCGGTCTTGGTCGCCACGCCCTGACTCAAGCCTGCTTCGATCAGGGCCGTGCTGAAAGCAGGGGTAAGAAGCTCACTGGAAATTACGCCGCCTAGAACG
>NZ_PNQZ01000008.1 GCF_003994335.1 Asaia sp. W19 | reverse complement strand
TATGCGGCCCATATTCCTGCGGAGCATCTCGCCAGCGCAACCCATTGCGGTTCACGAAAATGATCCCGCTCAATACACGCCGATCATCAACACGCGGTCTGCCATGGCTCCTTGGGAAAAGGGCTCCAGACGCGCCATCTGTTCATCCGTCAGCCAATACAGGTCGCTCATCTTCAGTCGCCTCAAGGACCCTGAATCAGATTTGCCCACCCAAATCAATGGGTCCTGAGCCTAGGCGTAAAATGCGTCTCTCGATATGGCATCTCTAGCATAAGGGTCTGAACAATCGGGCAGAGAACAGTCATCTTCTTCAGCGAAAGCGCGAACGCATCGTGCAGAAATTTTGCTCACCTGGCGGGTGTCAACGCTTCGTCTCCGTCTTCTCCGCTATCCGTAATCTCTTCGTTCCACCCGCCTCCATCAACTCAGCTCTATCCCGACACATTCATCGCGTCAGCACTCTCGCTCAGTGGAACAGCGTGACCGTTCTCAGCGTCTGATTATCCCTTTGTCGGGCCTCCGCTTACCTCACGTCAGTTAACATGACGGTATCCCTCCAGACAGATAACCGAACCATTCAGTCTATTTCTTATCGTATCGGCTCTCTCCGCTCCTGCTCGATATCAAGGGAGGAGGTGCCTGGTAAGCTCGGACAGGCGCTCACGCAACCGGCCTATTTCGCGCTCGGCTTCGGCCAGAGGGCTGTTATTGATGGCCGTAATACCTGTCTCAGGATTGGAAAACGTCGCCCGCTGGCTGTCCGCAAAGATTAGGTTCACATCTGTCCGCCCGATCAGATGATAGGCATTCGCGCGCATGAGAGCGCTGATGTCGCGGCTGTTATTCTCAAGAAAATGGTCGGACGGTTCCACCTGCACGAGCGCCGGACGGCAAGTGGAAAAATCAAAGTCTTTGAGCAGTTTCAGATCTTCCCCCTCGATGTCGATCGACAAAAAAATTGGAGGCTGATGAGCCATATAATCCGAAATGATCTGACTCACGCGCATTGCCGGAACTATGGCATCCTCCGTTACCAATACCGGTTCCCCGGGCCACTCTTCCAAAAACTGCCTGTTGGTGGAGCTCAGCTCGTTTTTTGACGAGATGAAAATGTGAGCGCTGCTATCATCCTCGGCGATAGCAGCGGCATGGAGAATACGGTCACCGGGGCGATGGCGCTGCAGTTCGTCGATAAGATGGGGATTGGCCTCTACTAAAACACCTCTCATACCTAGCCCGTTATAAAGCAACCATGTCGCGCTAGTGGCCACGGGATGATTGGCACCAATTTCAAGATAGGTCTGCAAGGAAAGGTCGATTCCCTCTGCGAAGCCGATGGCCCGAAGCGCGGCGAGAACGATGATATCCTCGGCGCACTGGCCGTAGGTTGCAGTGTGAGGCACTGCGATATCGGGCTCTGACATTCCCAACCTCGCAATATCCTCATAGATGCTGACGTTCCGTTGTTTCGACATGCGCACTCCTCTAAGACCCGCAAGTCGAACACGGGATTACATCACAATTATGTCCGCCCACGACATTTGGCAATAAAACGGCGAAAAGGCATGGCCATGAGCCAGACCCTGTGCACCGGGCGGAGCATCTTCCTCTGCCAACTTGCAACGACGCGGATCTGGTCCAGTTCCGAAATTACATGCCCCATCTGCGAGACCAGTGTCCTATTCATGGAAATCAAGTCATCGATTCGATGGTCGAGAGAATGGACACGATGCCGCAGTTCGCCAAGGGAATGCTCTGTCCGCCCCCCACATTCGAGCTGTCGCTGCATTTTAGGAAGAATGGTCATGAACAGACCGCGCATGGCAGGCTGCTCCGCGATCAGACGCCGAAGCTCCGCGTTTTTGAGGAGTGTCGTCTGAAGGTACTCCGCCTCATGCTCCGCTACGGATGCATTGCGATGCCTGATCGTGCTCTGCCCGTCCCTACGGTGCCAGCTCGCAAAGATTTTCTGAATATGCCCGATATCACCCTGCTCCATCAGCAGGATAGCTCGCTCCCAGTCGCTCGTCAGTCTCTCCTGCTCGAGGCCGATGGCGGGAAGTGCAGAGCGTTTGAACAGGCAGCAAATCGGTGGAAACGGCCGCCCGTTGAAGAGCGTGGCGTAGTCGGTTGTGTACCCGTCGCCTCCCCAGACATGACGCCCAGTTTCGATGATTCGCCCGTCACGTTCAACACGCTCGTCTATGACCATGCAGTTGGTCGCAACGGCGACATAGTCGGATTTTTTGGGATCTCCGAGAAATAGTACCGTGTTCAGCAGAAAATCTGGATCCCACGTATCTCCGGCATCGTGGAAGACGATGAAATCCTCTGCCCCTGCGTCGAAAGCGGCACGCGCAGCCTCCCCGCTTGACACGAGCGTAAGACGTCCGCCGAAAATCGGAAGATAACCTTCTAGCACTGCGATCAGCGGCTGCAGGTTCTGATCATTACAAACCAGATAGAGGTGCCATCGCCTGAATTTCTGGAACAGAATGCTGGTCAAGCCACGGTGAATAAGGGTGAGGTCATGGCCAATCCGCATGACGACTGCCACATCGGCGGGCGTTACGCCGCTATGATCTGAAGCGGGAAACGTCATTTGAACTGTCCAATTGTGCGGTCGTCGTAGTGGCCGAGCCTGTGTCGGAGGTCATGTGCTAGGGCGGCGCGCCGGTCCGGCGTCGTTGCCCGGCGCAGAGACACCAGTGCCGAACCAATCACCCAGTCCGAATGATCGATATCGACACGCTCTTGTTTCGAGAGGTCAGCCACCAGTTCTTGTACAAGCGGCGTCAGTCTGGCGTGGCTCGGGTCACCGGAATGCTGGATAGACCCGATGGCTGCGATTTCATTCATCGTCGGTGACAGACCAAGTCGGTCGATCGCCGCGGTCGCTGCCTTTTCAGTCAGCGCGTCCACCGTGACCCCGGCATGAGATTCCTGCCCAAAAAGCTGCGCAATCACTGCCACGGTCTCGTTCTGGAAGGGCTCCAGCAGCGATCTGTTCTGCGCACAGACAGCCCCCGCTTCGGCGAGAACCGGTACGATCCCGCTACCGTCCTGACGATAGCCAAGCGTCGTGCCATGTGCTGCCGCGAATGTATTTTCAATAATAGCCACGGAATTATGAAGCCCATACCCCCCTTCGATCGACTGGTAGTCGTTTCTGAAGGCGCTCTCCATCCACCCCGAACGGCCCCGGTTCCGCTGGGCGGCAGGCCACAAACCGGCATATAGACCGTAGATGGATGGGGAATAACCGGCTTCCTCGAGAATGCCCTTTATCGACACCTGCATATTGCCATGCCAGCCGACATCCACGATTGCGACCCGCCCTTCGTGAACGCCTTCCTGCGTGAGGTAAGATACGACCGTCGTGACTTTTGCGTGCAGCACCGGATAGATCGCTCCCGGATGTCGCCGCATGCAGTCTTTGAGCTCTGCCGCACCGTCATCGAAGCTGATGACGCGGTCGAGACTCCCGAAATGTCTCAGGATATCTTCAACAAGTGGCCCCACATTCAGAAGATCTGCCCGGGACAGCACATCGCGCAGCCGCTCCTTTCGGAAAACCGCACACAGCGTGTCTAGTGTCGATTCCGTCAGGTAATCGGGTGTACAGCCGATAGAGGCTGCCGCGAAATTTAAGGATCTTCGGGAAATATAAAGATAGGTCGATGTGATCCCGGTCGCTTCATCGAGTTTCGCTGCATACCAGGCCTGCTGCGGAAGCCATCCGTCGCGAGCGCAGAAATAGACATGCGTTACCCCAAGTTCCTGTGCACGCCGCGCCACCCATCGTACATAGGTTCCGACGACTGTCGCCCCCCAGGACGCGCCCAACATGCTCATAACCTCAGAGGCCGGGAGCGCCGTTGGATCATAATCCGCGCCGCCTGGCGCAAGCCGAAGCATGGCCGCCCGTAGAAGACGGGAGAACGGCAGAACATCGGGACTCAGCGGGCCACCCGGACGATGATTAGATCTAGCCCGCTTGAACAGAAGGGTTTTCAGCCCAGCATCATCGGCAGTCCGACCGTCACTTCCCTCATTATCCCCGATATGAAGAATACGGCCCGCCTCACCAAAGCGATCCAGAACGATATCCCACTGAGAACCATCCCACTTCGCGCATCCCGTATCGCAGGATACGATGAGGTCAGGGGATTCATACCCCGCGTTTTCAAGCAGACTTCGCACCACTGCTGTGGACAGATACATGTCTGAAACGAACAACACTGGCAGACCGCGAAACCGGCAGAGCTCTACAGCGGCCTTGATCTCCGGAACCGGAATGCAGCATTCATGCTCAACGCGCACTTCTTCCGACAACAGCTCGTCCCGATACTGGGCAAACTGGATATTTTTCTCTTCCAGCGCATCAAGAATGGGATCGAAACCGATTTCTCTTTGCCCCCGGGCCGCGGCCTGTCGCCGCGCATCGAACTCTGCCTGCTCGCGGAGAGCGGCATAGCCCCTAAACAGCGGTCCATGAGCCCGAACCAAGTCGGCCTCAACAATGGCGAACACGTCCGCAGGCGTATCCAGAACGCGCGTCAGAGCTGTATCAAAAACGTCGAAAGTAACGGCATTGACCGTGCTGAGAATATCCTCAAACCGGGAAAGCCAGTGACGGTCTTGCTGCCATTCAAACATATCAGTCGAAGTTCTCACACCTTTTCTCGGACACCATAGCATCCTTCGTATCAGAATTCTACCCGCCTAGGCTCAGGACCCATTGATTTGGGTGGGCAAATCTGATTCAGGGTCCTTGAGGCGACTGAAGATGAGCGACCTGTATTGGCTGACGGATGAACAGATGGCGCGTCTGGAGCCCTTTTCCCAAGGAGCCATGGCAGACCGCGTGTTGATGATCGGCGTGTATTGAGCGGGATCATTTTCGTGAACCGCAATGGGTTGCGCTGGCGAGATGCTCCGCAGGAATATGGGCCGCATAAGACGCTCTACAATCGCTGGAAGCGGTGGAGCGCTGCGGGGACTTTTGTCCGTCTGATGGACGGCCTGGCTACTGGCAGGGCGGACCATTAGACGATCATGATCGACGCCACCTACCTGAAGGCGCACCGTACGGCCTCGAGCCTGCGGATGAAAAAGGGGGCCCAGGCCGCCTGATCGGGCGGACCAAAGGCGGCATG
>NZ_PNQZ01000075.1 GCF_003994335.1 Asaia sp. W19 | reverse complement strand
ATSKATGCGTCGAAAGGGAAGAGGTTGGATGAGGGATCAGCATCCCTGGCCGGAGGTTGCTCCTGCGGCGGGCATCCTCCGGGTATTTCCCGGCGCCCGCAGGACGCCGGAGAAAGCCGGTCACGCCGCCTTCATGGTATCCGTCAGGGCCTGAAGCACGGCAGTCGGATCCTTGTTTTCCAGAACAGCGACTTCGCTCACAAAGCGCTCTTGGGCCGCTTCGAAGAGTTTGCGCTCGCTGAAGCTGCCATCGAGGCTGTCCACATTGCGGCGCAGGTCGCGAAGCACCTCAGCGATCTGAATCAAGTCGCCCGAGTTGATCTTTTCCTGATAGGCTACAGCGCGACGGGCCCACATACCCTTGCTGACATGCGGCTTGCCCTTGATGATCGACATCGCCTTTTCGACGATATCGCGCGTCACGATCTTGCGCAGGCCGGATTTGCGCGCCTTGGAGAGCGGGATACGCAAGGTCATCTGATTGCCCGGGAAGGAAATCTGGATGATTTCCAGCTTTGTTCCGGCGATTTCATCGATGCCGATGCGATCGACGCGGCCTACACCATGTGCGGCATAGACGATGGAATCCCCTTCCTGAAAGGGATCATCGTCTCCGGCATGAGTGTCGGCTTGAGTTGCGGTCAGCGCGGCGGCGCTACGCGCCATCGCGTCTGTCATGCCTCCCTTGGGAGGGGTTTTGAACGTGCTCATGCGACAAGCTCATATCAGAAATTCCACAGTTTGTCTCGCGCCGCGATGAGACCCGACGCAACACAGATGGCGTATCGCATATCAGGCGATTCAGGGTTGGACACCCCGGCTGGCGGCGATCGGTTTGCCCACCTCATCGCCAATGGGCTGCAGCAGATCGATCTCGATGTTCCGCGACATGGTGAGCATGGGTAGAGCGTGCTTGCTGGGGACGAACGGTTCCTGCAGGTCACGTCCGCTCTTGTCCAGCGCCTGGAACAGGAAGCCCACGAGACTGGACCCGAGAGGGGTGATCCAGCCCAGGGACTGTACCGCTGAAAGTGGTAGGACAATGCAGAACACATGCACGACCAAGAGCGGCAAAACCGAATACTGGATGGGCAGGGGTGTGTTCTTGATGCGCTCCAGGCCACCCTGGGCATTGGCAAGATCGGACAGGATACGATCGACCGTGCCATGTACAGCGCCGTCGATGTTTTTCAACGCGACCTCTTCTGCGACGCCAAGACCGATTTCGTAGAGCAGGGCGTTGGGCTTGTTCGTTCGGCTCATGACGCGCGCATACATGTCGGGTGTGAGCAGACGCTTGGCTTCTGGCCCCTGTTCAAGATTCGAAAGCGCGGTACGCAGCAGATAGGGGTAGGCCGCCATGGCGCGCGCCAGATCCGGACGGCCGCCCAGCAGGGTTGCGGCCTCTCGGGCGAAGGATCGGCAGTTATTGGTGATCAGGCCCCAAAGCGAACGCCCTTCCCACCAGCGCGCATAGGCGGCATTGTTTCTGACACCCAGAAACAGAGCGAGCGCCGAGCCCATCAGGGAGATGGGCAGGGCGGGCTGCTCCATCCACTCCTGATGATAGACCTGGTAGAGAATAACGACGACGAAATCCCACAGAGCAAGAATGCCGAGAGGGACGGCTGTTTCACGAAGCAGGATCCAAAGGCCGTAGTTCTTATCAACGATCAAGGTATCTTGGTCCCTAGATTGTTCATTGCGAGAGTCCGGGCATCATAGCCAAGAGTTTCGCGATAAAACTCGTTAAAACGCAGATGGTTATGTGACGTATCGTGAATAACCCAAATTCTGGAGAAGACTGATTATGGATGTCATCGCTGCCCTGGCGCTCGAAGCCGGTCGTCCGCTGGAAATCGATACGGTGCAACTGGAGGGTCCGCGCGCGGGGGAGGTTCTGGTCGAGATCAAGGCGACCGGCCTGTGTCATACAGACAAGTTCACGCTCTCCGGTGATGATCCCGAGGGGCTTTTCCCTGCGATTCTCGGCCATGAAGGCGCTGGTATCGTGCGCGAGGTCGGGGCGGGGGTAACCTCTCTCAAGCAGGGCGATCACGTGATTCCTCTCTACACGCCCGAATGTCGCTCCTGCCCGTCCTGTCTGTCGCGCAAGACCAATCTCTGCACCTCTATCCGGGCGACCCAAGGGAAGGGCCTGATGCCCGATGGCACGACACGGTTTTCCTACCGGGGCAAGCCGGTGCATCACTACATGGGCTGCTCGACCTTTGCCAATTTCACGGTTCTGCCCGAGATCGCTCTGGCCAAGGTCCGTGAAGACGCCCCTCTGGACAAGATCTGTTATATCGGCTGCGGGGTGACCACCGGGATTGGTGCCGTGCTGTTCACCGCCAAGGTCGAGGCAGACTCCACCGTGGTCGTGTTCGGCCTGGGCGGGATCGGGCTGAACGTCATTCAGGGCGCCAGGATGGTTGGTGCGCGTCAGATCGTGGGTGTGGACCTCAACCCGGAGCGCGGAAAGATCGCTCGTGAATTCGGCATGACCCATTTCGTCAATCCCGCAGATCTGGGACCGAATGGCGATCTGGTGGGGCATCTGGTCGAACTGACCGGAGGCGGCGCGGATTATACGTTCGAATGCGTTGGGAACGTCAAGCTGATGCGTCAGGCGTTGGAATGCGCGCATCGTGGCTGGGGCGTATCCTGCGTGATCGGTGTTGCCGGATCGGGGCAGGAGATCTCGACACGTCCGTTCCAGTTGGTGACTGGCCGACGCTGGATCGGTTCCGCCTTTGGCGGCGCACGCGGGCGCACTGACGTGCCTAAGATCGTGGATATGTATATGGAAGGGCGGATCAACATCGATTCCCTGATCACACAGCATCTCAAGCTGTCCGAGATCAATCATGGCTTCGATCTCATGAGCCAGGGCAAGTCTATCCGCTCGGTTGTGGAATTCGATGCATGACGCTGACGACGATCTCAAGCCAGGCATGTCATGGCGGGGCAGTCAGCGTTTTCTCCCACCCCTCGAGCACCTTGGGACTGGAGGCACGTTTTTCCGTGTTCCAGCCTGCAGCCGCCTTGAGGGGAGAAAGCACGCCGGTTCTGTTCCTGCTGGCGGGGCTGACCTGCACGCATGAAACATTCCTCCAAAAATCGACGATCATCGCGCACGCCGCCGCTGAGAACCTGATGCTTGTCGCCCCCGATACCTCGCCGAGAGGCGCGGACGTACTGGGCGAGGATGAGAGCTATGACCTGGGGAGTGCAGCGGGTTTCTATCTGGACGCCACGAGGTCACCCTGGTCGGATCATTACCGCATGGGCAGCTATCTCGAGGCCGAACTGCCTCACCTGATCCGCACGGCCACTGGACAGACAGAATCCCGCTTCGGAATCATGGGGCATTCGATGGGTGGCCATGGCGCATTGGTACACGGATTGCGCGCACCCAATATGTGGCACTCGATCAGCGCCTTAGCACCGATTGTCCATCCTTCTGTTGTGCCCTGGGGGAAGAAGGCGTTCGCTGCGTATCTGGGGGAAGATGCCGGGCGCTGGGCTGAATGGGATGCGGTCTCGCTCCTCGATTCAGGGAGGCGACACCCCCGGGAGATCCTGATCGATCAGGGAATGGCTGATCAGTTTCTGGCGGAGCAGCTCCGCCCGGATCTGCTCGAGACCATGGCCGCACGCAAGGGCCAGCCCCTGAAATTGCGCTACCATGAAGGTTACGACCATTCCTACTGGTTCATCCAGACGGTGATTGCGGACCATGTGACCCATCACGCCCGACTGCTCGGAGCCCCAACATGACACGCAAGATTCTTGTCCTGGTCCTGCTTCTCGTGGCGGGGTGTACCGTTCGGAACCCCCATCCTGCAGCTTTGACGCCCACGGCTCATGGGGATTTCGCGCATAACACACTCGCGCTGACCTGGCAGCCTGGTTTCTGCTCGACGGGGAGTGGTTGTACGGCAGATCAGCCTCGACGGGCCCTCGTCGGGCTACACGGTCTCTGGGCATCCGAGCCGCATACGCTCGAGGCACAGGGCGTAGCTGTGGAGCGTTGGTGGCGCGAAGGATGTCGTCTGCTGGGACCGGATTCAGGGCCACCTGTACTGGATAACGCCCTGAGCCAGACACTTGCCGAGATCATGCCCCATACGGCGCCGTCACTCGTCGTTCATGAGTGGGTCAAGCATGGCGCTTGCTTCGGCTATGATCCTCGCATCTTCTTCGCCAAGGCCAGCGCTCTTCAGGCCCGATTTGTTCGTTCACCCATGATGGAGTTTCTGGGTCAGCGGGCAGGAACAGTCGTCACCCGTGAAGAAGTTCTTTCCTTCTTTCGCCAAGCGAGCGGCTCCGATCTGCCCCGTGCGCTGCAACTGCGCTGCGAGACGGATCATGATAAGCGCGTGGTGCTGACTCAGCTCTGGTTCACCCTTGATCCGGACAAGATGGGCGCCTTCCCGTCGTCTTCATCCTATCTCTCGTCTCCGCACATGCAGGATAACTGTCCGGCCCAATTCTGGCTGAGGCGTTGGTAAAGGGGCCGAGTTGTTCCAGATGAGGGGCGGGCACCGATACGGCTTGTCCGATGTCCCGAGGCGGCGCCACCGCTTCGTGACAGGGCTGGTCAGCGGCCATCCCTCAGACGCTCGGCAAGACTCGCGCGGTTGCGGCGGTTTCTGAGGTGCCCGCTGGCAAGGTTCAGGTGCCCATCAAATGCAGAACGAGTTCCCGGCTGTGGGAGGCGCGTCTGTGCTCGAACAGATAGATACCCTGCCAGGTGCCGAGAACCGGCCTGCCGGACATCACGGGAATGGTCAGCTGCACATTGGTGAGCACTGACCGAATATGGGCAGGCATGTCATCCGAGCCCTCATAATCATGCTGATAGATGCGTGATTCAGGGACGAGATCCTCGAAATAGCTGTTGATGTCCTGCTGTACCGTGGGGTCGGCATTTTCCTGCACGATGAGCGAGGCCGAGGTATGACGGCACCAGAGCGTCAACAGACCTTCCTCGATCCCGCTACTGGCAACCCAATCCAGGATAGGCGCCGTGATCATCGTCAGGCCCTTGCCACGCGTACGGACTGAAAGACGGTGAAAGACCTGTCGCATGATGCCTCCTGAAAGATGAACGCCGGGGGTGAAGGACTTCGCCCTGGAAACTAGCGCAGATACCCGACCAGACGTTCCGCCTCGGTGACAATTGGCTCAGCAATGGCGCTGGCGCGGGAGGCTCCCTGGCGCAAAATCTGCTCCAGATGGGAGCGATCTTCCAACAGGCGACGTGTTTCATTTGCGACCGGCTCGAGCTTCTCGACGAGTAGTTCCGCGAGAGCCGACTTGAACGGTCCAAAGCCCTGGCCACCGAAGCGGCCGAGCACATCGTCCACGCTCTGATCGGCCATGGCGGCGTAGATGGTGACGAGGTTGCGCGCCTCTGCCCGTCCTTCGAGCCCCCCGCTCTCCGAGGGGAGTGCCTCGGTATCGGACTTCGCCTTGCGGATTTTGAGCGCGATATCATCGGCCGTGTCGGTCAGTTCGATGCGCGACTGGGCCGAGGGATCCGATTTGGACATTTTCTTCGTGCCGTCACGCAGGCTCATGACACGGGCGGCCGAGGGAGGAATGAGGGCTTCGATGGCGGGGAAGAAGTCCACGCCGTAATCATGGTTGAATTTCGCCGCGATATCATTGGCGATCTCGAGGTGCTGCTTCTGATCTTCCCCCACCGGCACGCGTGTTGCATGGAAGGTATGGATATCGGCGGCCATCAGGGCAGGATAGACGAACAGACCAGCAGAATGCTGTTCCCGGTCCTTGCCCGCTTTTTCCTTGAACTGGGTCATACGGTTGAGCCAGCCCAGCCGCACCACACAGTTGAAGATCCAGCCGAGGCGCGCATGCGCGCTTACGGCCGACTGGTTGTAGAGAACATGTTTTTCAGGGTCGATGCCCGAGGCGATCAGGCAGGCGGCCTGTGCCAGATTATCGCGGCGCAACTGCTCGGGCTCGCGGAAAACGGTCAGGGCGTGCATGTCGACCAGGCAGAACACACAGTCATGGTCGTCCTGCAGACGCACCCAGTTACGGATCGCACCGAGATAATTGCCAAGCTGGGGGACGCCGGTCGGCTGAATGCCGGAGAAAACACGTTGCATGGCCGTTCTTGTCGAATGCGCTCCCGCGGCGGTCAAGGGGAAAGATTGCCCTCCCGACGCAAATCCCTGTAAGGGCAGCCCTTCAGGCCTGGGGCCGGGTTCTGTTCCCGGGAGGATCAGGGTGATTGGCGAAGGGGGGACAAGGCGGGTGCGGGGTATTCTGACTGTTTTTGCGGGGCCGATGTTCGCCGGAAAATCGGCGCATCTGCTGAGCGACTACCCCGAGGATGCGGCGACGCTCTGTCTGGCACCCGCCTTCGACACGCGCTCCGGGGCACAGATCAAGAGCCGTGTCGGGCTCTCTCGTGCGGCGCGCTCCGTTTCTTCCTGGCCCGAGGATTTCGCCGCGTATCGCCATATCCTGCTCGATGAGGGACATTTCATGATCGCCCCGCATTATGAGGGCGACGTTGTGCGCGATATTGAACGTGCTCTCGATAAGGGGGTCAACGTGACTGTGGCGGGGCTCGATACCGATTACAGGCGTGAGGCCTTTGTGGTCATGGATCGCCTGCGCGCATTGGCCGATCATTATGTGTCACTGACCGCACGTTGCCATCACTGCGGTGCGCCCGCCTCCTGGACCGCGAAGAAACACCCGACAGGGCACCTGCTCGAGACGGGCGATGAGGATCTGTATGAGGCGCGCTGCAATGCGCATTGGCAGAGCCCTGACTGAATAACGGGCATGGCCCTATCCACGTTCCGCGACCTGAGGAAGCAATTGAAGCAGGGTTTCCTCGCGCGGGAGACATCCTGCGGCGACCTGCAGAGGAGGCCCCCGCAAGCCACTGACCGAACATGCAGCACGTGCTTGAGTAAACGTCCTGGGGGGCGTTCCGTCAGAAAACTCAGCGCGCTTAATGGCGGGTTGTCAGGGAGATTATGGTCGTGTCCTGAGGAGCGTATCCTCAAACCCGTATCATGAGAGACGTGCTTTGGGGAGGCGTGGATGCGGGAGGCAGGTAAGGAGCGCGAGAGTAGAGCGCGGGTCTGGTTTGAGGAGCCGGAAGGGATGCCCTGCGCGATCAGGGAATCTGCCCTTTGGCCGCCAGTCCCTCGCGCAGATCATGGACGCGATTCGAGCCGATCTCGGTCTCACGCGCTCTCGCAAAAATCTCGGGCCCGATATGAGGGGCGGGTTTTGTCGCCCCGCGCTCGATCAGCCAGTTCAGGATGAGCGAAAGCTGCTCGTCACTTAGTCGACGAAAGCTTGGCATGGAAAAATTATAGCGACTGCCATTCGCCCTGATCGGGCCGTCGAGCCCGTTGAGCATGACACGGGCAAGATAGTCGCGCCCTTCCGGGGTCTTGGCGATCAGGTCCAGGCGACCCACCAGAGGTGGAACCTCGCCCGGCAATCCGTTGCCACCGTGATGGCAGATACCGCAATTGGGGCCATATAGCTTTTGTCCTGCACTCTTCTTGCCGCACCCGCTCAATGCGAGGCTGGCAAGAAGAGCAAGGACCAGAGCAGGGCGCGACAAGATTACTGCTCCTGACCGCCCAGGCCGAGAAGCTGGATCTTGAATACAAGCGGGCTGTTGGGCGGAATGATGCCCATGGAGCGCTTGCCGTAGCCCAGTTCGGGCGGAACGTAGAGCATCCAGGTATCTCCCACATGCATCATCGGCAGGGCTTCCATCCAGCCCTTGACGAGGCCGTCCAGCGTCATCTGCATATAGGCGCCATTACCATGCTGCTCGGAGCTGTCGAAGATACCCCCATCGGGCAGGCGGCCCTCATAGATGAGCATCATCTGGCGGCCCTTGGAGGGCTGCTCACCATCCTTGGGGCCCGATTTGAGCACCTTGTAAGCCAGACCATCCGGCAAGGTCTTCACGCCGGGTTCGGCGCGGACCTTGGCCATGAACTGCTCCGGAGTCAGTTCCGGCTCTTCTTTCGGGCCGCCGCAGGCGGCCAGGGCAAGGAAAGACGCCCCGGCGACGAGGGTCTTGATAGAGCGGGATAGACGCATGATGGACCTCTTGACGCTTGCGATCAGGGCTTGCCGCCGGTGCGGCCAATCTGGCCACCCAGACGCAGGCGAAGCGCGTTGAGCTTGATGAAGCCCTGAGCGTCGATCTGGTTATAGGCGCCCTCATCGTCCTCGAAGGTGACGACACGGGTATCGTAGAGGCTGTTCGGGCTTTCACGACCGACGCAGATCACATTGCCCTTGTAGAGCTTCAGGCAAACACGTCCTGTGACCGATTTCTGGCTGGTGTCGATCAGAGCCTGCAGCATGTGACGCTCGGGCGAGAACCAGAAGCCGTTATAGATGATCTCCGCATAGCGCGGCATCAGGCTGTCCTTGAGATGCATGGCCTCGCGGTCGAGCGTAATGGATTCGATGCTGCGATGCGCCGTGAGCAGAATCGTGCCGCCCGGCGTCTCGTAGATGCCGCGTGACTTCATGCCGACAAAGCGGTTCTCGACGAGATCGAGACGGCCGATACCATTGTCGTGGCCCAGCTTGTTCAGGCGCGTCAGCAATTCTGCGGGGGAAAGAGTCACGCCGTTCAGCGCGACCGGGTCACCCTCGAAGAAATCGATCGCGATTTCGGTGGCGACATCCGGGGCGTTCTCCGGGGAGATGGTGCGCTGGAAGACGATCTCATCGGGAGCCACTGCGGGATCCTCGAGGATCTTGCCCTCGGAAGAAGAGTGCAGAAGATTGGCATCGACGGAGAATGGTGCCTCGCCGCGCTTGTCCTTGGTTACCGGGATCTGGTTTTCCTCGGCGAAGGCCAGCAGCTTGGTGCGCGACGTCAGGTTCCATTCACGCCAGGGTGCGATGACCTTGATGTCGGGCTGGAGCGCGTAATAACCGAGCTCGAAACGCACCTGGTCATTGCCCTTGCCGGTCGCGCCATGGGCCACGGCGTCAGCACCGACCATCTTGGCGATCTCGATCTGACGCTGGGCGATGAGCGGGCGCGCGATCGATGTGCCCAGCAGGTACTGGCCTTCATACAGCGCGTTGGCACGGAACATCGGGAAGACGAAATCCTTCACGAAGGTCTCGCGCAGATCCTCGACGAAGATATCCTTCACACCGAACATCTCGGCCTTGCGACGGGCCGGTTCCAGCTCTTCGCCCTGGCCGAGATCGGCGGTGAAGGTCACGACCTCGCAGCCATATTCCTTTTGCAGCCAGCGCAGAATGACGGAAGTATCCAGCCCGCCCGAGTAGGCGAGAACAACTTTTTTAACGTCCCGGGCGGTCATGAGGCCAGGCTTCCCTCTGATAGAATGACGAATACGGCGCCATTCTTATCACCCGTCAGACAATCAGGCCAGACTCTGCCGCCAAGCGCATGTTTCTTATTCCACTTCTGCCGTCGTGTTGCGGCGCAGGCGCTCGCTCTCGGTCTTCAGCTGCCCGCATGCTGCCAGAATATCGCGACCGCGCGGCATGCGAATGGGCGAGGCAAACCCGGCATCCATGACAATGGCAGCGAATTTCTGCAGTTGCTCGCGTGTGGAGGGTTTGAACTCCGAACCGGGCCAGGGGTTGAACGGGATCAGATTGACCTTTGCAGGAAGGCCCTTGATTAGACGCACCAGTTCGCGCGCATCGGCCTCGCTGTCGTTGATACCGCGCAGCATGATGTACTCGAAGGTGATACGGCGCGAGTTCGAGGCTGCCGGGTAGCGACGACACGCCGCCATCAGCTCCTCGATCGGGTATTTGCGGTTGAGCGGCACAATCTTGTCGCGCAGATCATTGGTCACAGCATGAAGAGAGATGGCGAGATTGACTGCCAGTTCCTCGCCGCAGCGATCCATCATTGGAACGACGCCGGACGTGGACAGCGTGATGCGACGGCGCGAAAGCGCGATCCCCTCGCCATCCATGACGATACGCATGGCCTTGGCCACGTTGTCGTAATTATAGAGCGGCTCGCCCATGCCCATCAGCACGATTGTCGAGAGCAGACGGGGCGTCTCCCCTCTCGGGCTCGGCCATTCGCCGTAGGAATCGCGCGCCGCCATGAATTGGGACACAATCTCTGCTGCGCCGAGATTGCGGACCAGCTTCTGGGTGCCGGTATGGCAGAAGGTGCAGGACAGGGTGCAGCCAACCTGCGACGAAATACAGACCGCGCCCCGATCTTCCCGGCGATCGGGGATATAGACCGTTTCGGCTTCTTGCCCGTCTCGAAAGCGGAACAGGAATTTGCGCGTATCGTCGTTCGATGTCTGTTCGAGGCTTGTTGCGGGACGACCCACCACATAACGCTCGGCCAGCTTGGCCTGGAGCGGCTTGGCGATACTGCTCATGCGCGAAAAATCGGTTGCGCCCTGATGATAGATCCAGTGCCAGAGCTGCTTCGCGCGGAAAGGCTTCTCACCGAATTCGGCCATCTCGGCCACCAGCTCCTCACGCGACAGGCCCACAAGGTCACGCCGTCCATCGGGTAGCACCGCTGGCGGTGGGGCGAAGAGAGCGGATTTGGCCAGGATGCGCGCGCGCTCCTGCTCATTCAGGTCGAGTGGGGTCGAGATGTCGGACATGCGCGTGCTCTATCACGAAGGGGCCCCGGGAGCGCAAGCAAAACCACCATAGTGCGGAGGAAGGGTACCGGAAGTTCAGAGAGCTTCCCCCGGGCGTGCCATCCGAGATCTGGATTGACGCGATCTGCCCCCCGCAACGCTGTTACTGGCGTTGCGCGGCGATCAGGAACTCGCGGTTGCCTTCAGGGCCGGTGATCGGACTGGGATCGACGCCAAGAACGTCCCAGCCGTCGAGATCGTCCCACCATGCTCGGATGCCGGCGCAGACGCGCTCATGAACCGCCGTATCGCGGACCACGCCCTTTGCCCCGATCTCGGACCTTCCGGCTTCGAATTGCGGCTTGATCAGCGCAACCGCCCAGCCGCCGGGCTGGCAAAGCGCAAGGGCAGGGGGCAGCACCGTGCGAAGCCCGATGAAACTGGCGTCACAAACGACAATCGAGATCGGGTCGGGAATGATCGTGGCGTCGAGCGTGCGGGCATTGGTCTTTTCCATGACCACCACGCGTGGATCGGAGCGCAGCTTCCAGGCAATCTGCCCATGGCCGACATCGACCGCATAGACTTTTTCAGCACCGTTCGTGAGAAGGACATCGGTAAACCCTCCCGTGGAGGCACCGACATCGACGGCGATCCGCCCCTTGGGGTCCAGCCCGAAATGGCTGAGTGCGTGATCGAGCTTGAGCCCGCCGCGCGACACCCAGGGGTGATCCTGTCCACGCAGATCGAGCGCGGCATCTTCGGCGAGCATATCCCCCGCCTTGGCAATGCGGCGGTCCTTGCTGAAGACAAGTCCTGCCATGATCAGGGCCTGTGCCCGGGCGCGGCTCTCGACGAGGCCGCGCTCGACCAGCAGGACGTCAGCCCGCTTCTTGGCCATCAGGCCGTCTGCTGGGCGTTCTGGACACCGAGGGCGGAGAGGGCGGTAGTGACGATCTGCGGTGCGTTCAGCCCTGCCTCGTCGTACTGCACTTCCGGCAGGTTGTGGTCGATATAGGTGTCGGGCAGCGCCATGGGGCGGAACTTCACCTGATCCAGCAGTGCCGTCTCGGCCAGATGACGCACCACAAGGCTGCTGAAGCCGCCAGCAGCGCCCTCTTCGATGGTGATCAGCACGTCATGCTCGCGAGCCAGACGCTCGACTAGGGCAGTGTCGATCGGCTTGGCGAAGCGGGCATCGGCCACCGTCACGGCAATGCCCTGGGCGGCGAGATGATCGGCAGCCTTGAGCGATTCGGTCAGACGCGTGCCGAGGGAGAGGATGGCCACACCCGACTTGCTACCCGGCTGACGCGTTGCCTCACGCACGATCCGGCCGCGCCCGATTTCGAGCACCTCACCCTTCTCCGGCAGGTCCAGACCCGTACCGCCCCCGCGCGGGTAACGGAAGGCGATCGGGCCGGCATCATAGACGCAAGCCGTTGCCGTCATATGGGTGAGTTCGACCTCGTCGCTCGGCGCCATGACAACCATGTTCGGCAGGCAGCACAGATAGTTCAGATCGAATGACCCTGCATGGGTGGCACCGTCGGCGCCCACCAGACCGGCGCGGTCGATCGCGAAGCGGACCGGCAGATTCTGCAGGTCAACATCATGCACCACCTGATCATAGGCGCGCTGCAGGAAGGTCGAGTAGATGGCGCAGAACGGGCGCAGCCCTTCCGATGCCATGCCGGCGGCAAACGTCACCGCGTGCTGCTCGGCGATGCCGACGTCGAAAAAGCGCTCGGGATGCTTCTGGGCGAACTTGTCCAGACCCGTGCCCGAAGGCATGGCAGCCGTGATGGCCGTGATGCGCTCATCCATCTCGGCGTGGCGCAGCAATTCGCGTGCCATGACGGAGGTATAGCTCGGCGGCCCGGCGGGCGCCTTTTTCTGTTCACCGGTCACCACGTTGAATTTGCTGACCGCATGATATTTGTCGCCGGCGGATTCAGCAGGCTTGTAGCCGCGTCCCTTCTCGGTGATCACATGAAGAAGCACCGGGCCTTCATCGCTGTCACGGAGATTGCGCAGGATCGGCACGAGCTGGTTCAGATCATGCCCATCGACAGGGCCGACATAATAGAAGCCGAGTTCCTCGAACAGCGTTCCGCCCGTGATCAGGCCGCGCGTCAGTTCGTCCGCGCGCTTTGCGGTACGCTCCAGCCCGGCAGGCAGGCGCCTGGCCAGCTTGCCTGCGAGGTCGCGCAGGCTCAGGAACTGGCGCGAGGTCATGAGGCGCGACAGGTAGTTCGACATCGAGCCTACTGGCGGCGCGATGGACATTTCATTGTCGTTCAGAATGACGATCAGGCGCTTGGCGCCCGGACCCGCGACCGCCGCATTGTTCATGGCCTCATAGGCCATGCCTGCCGAAATCGAGCCGTCTCCGATCACCGCAATGACATTGCGCTCCTCGTAAGAGGGGTCGTCGGTCGCGCGCAGGTGATGCGCCACCGCCATGCCCAGACCTGCCGAAATCGAGGTCGAGGAATGTGCCGCTCCGAACGGGTCGTATTCGCTCTCGGCACGGCGGGTGAAGCCGGACAGACCCTCAGGCTGGCGCAGGGTGCGGATGCGATCGCGCCGCCCGGTCAGGATCTTGTGGGGATAAGCCTGGTGGCCGACATCCCAGATGATACGGTCATCAGGCGTATTGAAGACTGCATGCATCGCAACGGTCAGTTCGACCACGCCGAGCGAGGCGCCAAGATGCCCGCCCGTGGTGGAAACGGCGTCAACCGTCTCGGAGCGCAGTTCCTCAGCGAGATGCTTGAGTTGATCGGTCGAGAAGTTTCTCAGATCGGCCGGAACGACCACTCGGTCGAGATGGGGGAAACGGCCCATGGTCGGGATCGACGAGGCGTTGGTCGGTTTGGTGGTGTCGCTCATTCTCTTAATTCCTGCGCTCGACGATGTAATGGGCCAGGGCTCTGAGCGCGGCTGCTTCGGCCCCGAAAGAAGTCAGGGCCTGTGTGGCCTGCTCGGAGAGGCGCGCGGCTTCCGCACGTGCACCCTCGATACCCAGCAGGGAGACATAGGTGGATTTGCCGGAGGCTTCATCCTTGCCGGCGGTCTTGCCGAGTTCCTCGGCGCTTGCGGTCGTGTCGAGTACGTCATCGGCCACCTGAAAGGCTGTGCCGATATCACGCCCATACGCAATGATGGCGTCGCGCTGCACGCGTGTCGCGCCACCCAGAATGGCACCGGCCTCAGCCGCGTAGCGGATAAGCGCACCTGTCTTCATGGCATGGAGGCGCCGTACCTGATCGAGGGGAAGCGCTTTGCCTTCGCCTCGGATATCGACCACCTGACCGCCCACCATGCCTGCCGCACCCGAAGCCTGAGCCAGCGCCGTGACGAGTGCGATACGGACCGCAGGATCAGAATGCGTGGCATGATCGGCCAGGATCTCGAAGGCGGAAGTCTGCAAGGCATCGCCTGCGAGGATCGCAATGGCCTCATCGAACTGCTTGTGCGTCGAGGGCTGGCCGCGACGCAGATCGTCGTCATCCATTGCCGGCAGATCATCATGGACGAGACTATAGGCGTGCAGCATCTCGACTGAGGCCGCAACGCGCAGAGCGCCTTCCGGCTCGGCACCGAAAATGCTGGCGATTTCTGTCACAAGATAGCCGCGCAGGCGCTTGCCGCCGCCGAGAGCGGCGTAGCGCATCGCGTCAATCAAGACCGATTCGTCACCTTCGACCATGGGGAGGAGGCGATCGATCGTGGCTTCGATGGCGCGGGCTGCAGTGCCGAGCGAGGCGGCCAGGGCCTCGGGCGTTGCAGTCTGGGTGGGAGAGGTGATCGTCATGGGGCTTTTCCGCCAGAAGGCTCGTCGAACTCGGAGAAGGGGACCGCCTGCGTTGTGTCGTAACGCTGGGTGATCGCTCGCACACGCATCTCCGCTTCCGAGAGTTTG
>NZ_PNQZ01000074.1 GCF_003994335.1 Asaia sp. W19 | reverse complement strand
CAGCAGCCAAGAGGGTATCGGCGCGCATGGTCATGGGCGTCGAGCCCGCATGGGCGTCGCGCCCGGTCACGGTCGCTTCGTACCAGCGCATGCCCTGTACACCGGTTACCGAGCCGATCACGTAATCTTCGGCCTCGAGGATAGGTCCCTGCTCGATATGCAACTCGAAATACGCCGCGACCGGGTGATCGCCGCATTGCTGCTCGCCGCGATAGGCGATGGCGTCCAGCGCATCGCCAAACCGTTCTCCGGCGCGATCACGCTTGTCGAGCACCTCTTCCTCCGTGAACGCCCCTGCAAAGGCGCCTGAGCACATCATGGGGGGCGAAAACCGCGACCCTTCCTCATTGGTCCAGTTGATCAGTTCGATGGGGTGGCGGGTAACGTGACCCGATTCGCGCAGGGCGCGCAGCACGGCCAGCCCACCCAGAACCCCCAGGATGCCGTCGAACTTGCCGCCCGTGGGCTGGGTGTCGAGATGGCTCCCCATGGTGATGGGGGGCAGGGTCGGATCCTGCCCTTCCAGACGGGCGAACATGTTGCCCAGGCGATCGATGGTCATGGTGCAGCCCAGAGCCGTACAGGCCGAGGCAAACCAGTCGCGCACCTGGCGGTCTTCTTCTGTCAGGGTCAGGCGCTTGATCCCGCCCTTTTCCGTACCGCCAAAACGGGCTGTCTCCATCAGATCGGCCCAAAGGGCACGGCCATCGATACGGATATTGCTCATGAGGCGGGGAGTCCTTTCAGGCGGAGAGACGATGCGGATTGAGAGGATGCTCCAACCAAGTCATCTCGCCGTCAACAGGCTGCGGCGCCATGGTGATGCACTCATCCACCGGGCAGACATGGGCGCAGAGATTGCAGCCCACGCATTCCTCTTCAATCACGCTGTATTCGCGACGGTTCGGTCCGGTGCTCTTGGCGATAGCCTGATGCGACGTGTCCTCGCAGGCAATATGGCACAGGCCGCACCCGACGCAGCTTTCCTGGTCGATCTGCGCGATGGTGCGGAACTTCATGTTGAGCTGGTTCCAGGGCACGAAGCGCGACACGGCCCGCCCGCTCAGATCGGGCAGCGTTGCGTATTCCTTGCTGTCCATCCAGTTCGAAAGTCCGTCGATCATATCTTCGACGATGCGGAACCCGTAATGCATGGCGGCCGTGCAGACCTGTAGCGCGCTCGACCCCATGGCGAGGAATTCGGCGGAGTCCCGCCAGTTGCTGATGCCCCCCATGCCCGAAATAGGTATTCCTGCCATCTCGGGATCACGGGCAATCTCGCCGATCATGCGCAGCGCGATGGGCTTGACCGCTGGGCCGCAATAGCCGCCATGCGTGCCCTTGCCGCCCACGACCGGCATGGGGGCCATGGCGTCCAGATCGACCCCGATGACCGACTGGATGGTGTTGATGAGCGAGACCGCATCGGCACCGCCGCGTCGTGCGGCTCGGGCGGGCATGAGAATATTGGTGACATTGGGGGTGAGCTTGACGATGACCGGCATGCGCGTGTTCTGCTTGCACCAGCGCGTGACCATCTCGACATATTCGGGCACCTGCCCCACGGCAGAGCCCATATTGCGCTCGGACATGCCATGCGGGCAGCCGAAATTCAGCTCGATCCCGTCCGCCCCCGTCTCCTCGATGAGCGGTAATATGGCCTTCCATCGATGTTCCTCGCACGGCACCATGAGGCTGACGATGAGCGCCCGATCCGGAAAATCGCGCTTCACGCGCTTGATCTCCGCAATATTGGTCGCGAGCGGTCGGTCGGATATCAGTTCGATGTTATTGAGCCCCATCAGGCGCTTGCCTTCGAACTGGAGCGCGCCATAGCGCGAGCTGAGATTAACCACAGGAGGGTCCTCTCCCAGGGTTTTCCAGACCACACCGCCCCATCCCGCCTCATAGGCGCGGCGGACGTTATATTCTTTGTCGGTTGGCGGGGCAGAGGCCAGCCAGAAAGGATTGGGAGAGGTAATCCCGGCGAAATTGGTGCGCAGATCGGCCATGATCAGGGGGCTCCCGTGCCGGAAAGGGAAAATGCGGTAAGGGTCAGGTCGTCATGAATGGCTTTGGCGGCCTCACGCCCGTCGCGTACGGCCGCCACGGTCAGATCCTCGCCCGCCGTGCAATCGCCACCGGCATAGACGCCCGCCAGAGTGGTGCGGCCCTTCTCATCGACTACCAGACGCCCGTTCTCGACAAGGATCTGGTCCCGGGCGATCGGATCGGGAATGAAGACCTGACCAATGGCCTTGAGTACCATATCGGCGCCAAGCGTGAACTCGGCAGGGGGCGCCAGAGGAGGCGTTCCGGAGAGGGGCGGGGGATCGGTGCGCCTGAAGGTCACGCCTGTCAGCGCCCCTGCCGCAGTTTCAAGGCGTATGGGGGCTGCCCACAGGCGTAGCGTCACCCCATTTGTCTGTGCCCAGTCGCGTTCGACCTCGGTTGCGGACATGGTGGCCTCGCCACGACGATAGACAAGGGTGACCTCTTCCGCACCGAGTCTCTTGGCCTGCACTGCGGCATCAATGGCCGTATTGCCCCCGCCGATCACGACGACGCGTCGTCCCACCGGGGTTGTAGCCAGCGGATGGGAGCGCAGATATTCGATGAAGGCCACCGCATCCTGCACGCCGTGGATCGACTCATCCGGTAGGCCAAGGGCGCGCACGCCCGAGAGGCCGATCGCCAGAAACACCGCATCATGCTCCTGACGTAACGTGGCGAGGCTGACAGTCTCACCCAGAGTGGTCCCGCCACGATAGGTGATGCCGCCTATGGCGAAGAGGAAATCGATCTCCTTCTGGGCGAAATCATCGGCCAGCTTATAGGCGGCAACGCCATATTCATTGAGCCCGCCGGGACGCGTATGGCGGTCATAAAGCGTGACGTCATGCCCGAGCATGGCCAGTCGGTGCGCGCAGGCAAGCCCGGCAGGGCCGGCGCCCATGACGGCCACATGACGGCCGGTAGGGGCTGCCCGTTTGAAGGGATGGGCGGGCTGCGCCATTTGCCAGTCGGTCGCGAAACGCTGCAACGCGCCGATACGCACGGGCTTGTGCGTTTCGATAGCGGTATGAACGCATTTCTGCTCGCATAATATCTCGGTCGGGCAGACACGCGCGCATGACCCGCCGAGGATATTCGATTGCAGGATGGTCCGGGCAGCGCCCGCCGTGTTTTTTGAGGCGATTGCCTTGATGAAACGCGGGATGTCGATGTCGGTGGGGCAGGCCTCGATACAGGGTGCATCATAACAATAGAAGCAGCGATCGGCCTCCAGCGCCGCCTGCTCGGCGGTCAGACCTGGATGTGCATCGGCAAAGTTTCTGGCCAGCATGTCATCACTCAGGCGTCCACAGGCAATATCGGGCGGCATGGGATAATCCGATTCTGTTTGTTCCGTAAAACGAACGTTACGATCAGATCTGGCGGTGCTGCAAGTGTATTTTGACCATATGTTCAGGTTTTATCGTGCGGATGAAATCCCCCCGCCCGGACGCTTTAGAACCCGGTCGAAAGTGATACCGAAATGGCAAAGGTTGGCTGGATGGTATAGAGTGGCGACGACCCGGCGATGCTCGTGCCGTAGATACCCCGTAAGGTTCTGGCATTCGAGGTAAAGGCGTAGACGGCATTACGATAGATCGAGCCGATCATGTTCTGCATGTTGATCTGCACCTGCGGGGAGTGCAGGAACCCCGTCCGGTGCAGTCGATAGCCCAGCGTCACGTTGTTGTTGATATAGCCGGGCATTTTCTCGTCATTGACGAGTGTCGCATATTGCGCCCCGATATATTTGAGCCCGAGATTGGCGAAAAAGCTGCCATCATCCCAGTCCAGCCCGAGCGCCGCCTGATATTTCGGCGCAGAGACGGCCCGCTTGCCCCGCGTCGGCAGAAGATCGCCATCGATCGGGATATTGTTATCGATCCGCGCATCGAGATACTCAAAGCTCGCATAGGGCCGCAGATGGTGCAGGATGGGCCGTGTGCCGATTTGCAGATCGACACCGCGTGAGGTCTGACCGCCGGCATTCATGGTCATGGGGGTGAGCGCACCATTGACGTAGCTGTTGAGCGCCAGTTGGCGATTGGTGAAATTGTAATTGAAGAAGGATATCTCGCCCACGATCAGGTCGTCATGATAGCGATAACCAAGTTCCTCTTCGATGGAATATTCGGGTTTGACGGTCGAGGGCGCGGTCTGCAGCGACCCTCCGGCGGGGCTGTAGAGCTCGAAAAGCGTGCTGTTATTGGTGGTGCGAAAATTGGTTACACCCAATACGTAGAGCTCGGAATGCTTGTCCAGCACATAGCGTGCGCTCACCTGTGGCAGAGGCTCGAAGATATTCTGTCCCCGCCGGTTATCCGACACCGGGACATAGCTGTCTATCCCGCGTGAAACCATGGCAGCGCGCAACCCTGCCTTGAGTTCCAGCCTGTCGCGCAGGAGCGAGATCCTGTCGCCCAGATAGAGCATGTTGATCTGGGTAAAGCTGTTATAGTCAGAGGCGTACCATTTCTTGCCCGATGACGTGCGATAGATCAGCGGGCCGTAATCGCCGTAGATATTCTCCGGTCCGCCATCGACGGGGTTGATGCGCGATACAGGTGTCGCCTGGTTCATGCGCGACCATTCATACCACCAGCCGAAGGTGAGGGTGTTCTTCCCGGCCGTCCAGTCGAGTGAGGCATTGTTGCCCGCGCGATGATAGCTGTAATAATTGGGTGTGTAGATGAGTTGTGAGGTCGTGCTGCTGATGCGCCCGTCACCATTCAGATCAACACTGACCGGTGAGGACCCCGAATAGGTCGCGCCCTCGGTTGCCAGCGCCGCACCGCCGATAGAGCCAGATCCCCACCACAGATAGGGCGTGTCATGAAAATGCAGCCCATGGCCCATGTCGAGCTCGGTCGGTGCAGAGGTCACCAGATTCTGGAACGCATCCAGCGCATAGAGATGATAGCCGAGCCCATCCTTGTAGGAGCGTGAGAGGTCATTGCCTGCACCATAACGGGCGAATTCCGACGCCGTGGGCCAGCGGCTGAATTGCAGCGTATTGTCATTATAGCTCATGACCAGCGAGGTATGGCTGTGCTGGGCAATATCCTTGACCAGCTTGAAATCGATATGCTTGCGCATATTGGTGCCGGGCCCACGCCAGTTATTGGCGCGCGTATAGGAAAACGAGGCGAAGGCGCGTACGCCGCTATGACCGATATCGCCGGTATCGGCGCGTATCAGACCCCGCGCCAGATTATACGTGCCATAGGTCATGTTCACATAGCCTTCGCGGTGATGCGAAGGATCGCGGAGATTGGCATAAGCACTGCCTGCCGCCGCCGCAACGGTCGGAGTAGAGAGATCCACAGAACCAGGCATGAGCGAGACCTGCTGCAGGTTATCGCCATCCGACGTCTGATTGGCATAAAACCCGCCCGAGCCGATATCGCTGACCGGCACCCCCTCGTAAATCCAGCCGATCTGATCGCCCGGCAGGCCACGTAGATACATATTGCCCCCCACGATGCCATAGGGGTCCATGAGGGCGACATAGGCTGAGGGCTCGAGTGCCAGAACCTGCACCGGATTGGCTGTGGGCGATTGTTTGGCAATGAAATCACGGGTGACGGTCTGGATCGCGCCAGCGCGTGTCTCACGACGAATCAGCCCGCCACCTGCCTGCTGCCCGGTCACACCATTCGATGTCTTGTGGGAAGGGGCGGCTACCGTGATCTCTTCCGGTTTTCGCGGCTGAGGAGCCTTCGCGCGGGGCGCTTTCGAGGAATGAGGTAGTGTCAGGGGGGCCGCAGATACATACGGTATCGAAACGAAAAGAGGAGCAAGAAGCAAGCCAAGGCGACGGGAAACCATATCATCTCCGCAATATTTCGATTCCGTACGTAATGCAGCCTATCCATAAGCTGCCCGAATGGACAAGAATTTTCTGGCGTGCGCCGATGGGTGACCCGTCCCGTGTTTTTGCGTCGGGTCCCGAAATCGGGAATGCTGGATGGCGTGGGTACGCCTTCCGGGAGGAGACATGATGCAGATGATCGGGCTGATTGGCGGGATGAGCTGGGAAAGCTCGGCCATGTATTATCGTTTGCTCAATGAGGGTGTACGCGCCCGGTTGGGTCCGGCGGCTTCAGCACGCTGCCTGCTCTGGTCATTCGACTTTGCGGAGATCAAGGCGCTTCAGCATCGCGGCGCATGGAGCGAATCGACGCGCTTGATGATTGGCGCGGCGCGTCATCTCGAAAATGCGGGGGCCGAACATATTGTGATCTGCACAAACACCATGCACCGCATGGCTGACGAGATTCAGGCGGCTCTCTCCATTCCACTCCTGCATATTGCTGACCCAATAGCGCAATCAATCAGGGCAGCGGGGCTGACGCGGATCGGATTGCTCGGTACCGCCTTCACGATGGAGCAGGATTTCTACAAGGGGCGTCTGCGGCGGCAATATGGGCTCGACGTTCTCGTACCGGATGACGCTGATCGTCAGAGCGTACATCGCATTATCTATGATGAACTCGTAGCCGGTGAGATCCGTCCGGAATCCCGCGCCCTCTACCGGGATATCATGGCGCGCCTTGTCGCGCGTGGTGCCGAGGGAATCATCCTGGGCTGCACCGAAATCATGCTTCTGGTCAGCCCCGAAGATGCGGAAGTCCCGCTTTTTGATACGACAGCCCTGCATGTCCAGGCCGCTGTGGAGGCCATGATTGGCCCGCCCCGATGAAGATCGGGAAGATGCTTTTCCCGATGGAGCGGCACGAGGCGCGATAGTGACACCTCGCTGAGACATGACGCCTGATCACATCAGGCGCAGCGATCATAACTCATAGCGGAGCGGCATCTTGGCCTCCTGTTATCGCACAAAGAGTCGATGCAGGGGCGTCCGGGCTCGTCTACTGGACAGGGAGCCCCATTTCCTGCGCGGCGTCACGCCTGCGGTTCGGGGCGACATGCTCTTCAGCGCCCTCCCAGACGTTGTTGATAGTGGGCGAGAACCGGGGCAGCGCCATGGTCGGAAAATACTTTCGAGAGTCCTGAGGCTGCTCTGGCGGCGGCCCGTTCCGCACGCGATATTAGAGCCGCTTCATACTCTTGCAGCGACGCGACGCCATTCCCCTCTGTCAGGGTATTTGCAAGATCGAGTGCATCGGCCAGAGCCAGATTCACGCCTTCACCGCTGAATGGAGACATCAGATGCGCCGCATCGCCCAACAACGTGACTGCGGGTGCCGGGGTCCATCTTGCGCCGATTGGCATTGCATAAAGCGGGCGAATTCCGAGGAAGTCACCTTCAGCAAGAAGCCGCCGCAGATCGGGTGACCATGAAGAAAAACTCCGTGCCATATGCGCCCGGGCTGCCTCTGGAGAGCCATCGCGCATGGCCAGAGCCGCCTTCTCTGCCAGGCGCATACCCGCGTAGAAGCGGATATGCCCCCCGCTGTTGCGCTGCAAGATCAGGGCACGGTTATTGCCCACTGCGAACATCTTGCCATGCCCGACCAGGGCGGCTGCACGGGGGTCACGCTTCTCCTCAAAGCCGAGTTCAAGGAAAACGATGCCCTCGTAAACCGGCTGGATCTTGGTGAGAAAAGGGCGGACACGAGACCAGGCTCCGTCTGCGCCGATCACAACATCATAGAGCTGAGGCCCATTTGTGCACAGCACCGAGATTTTCTCCCCTGCGGAGACGATTCCGTTGACGCGCTGACCCCAGTGCACGACGCCGGGCTCCAGCGATTCCAGCAGGATACGGCGCAGATCTCCTCGGTCGATCTCGGGACGGTTGGCGTCCCGGCCATCATGCTCGAAAATCAGACGCCCGGTTTCGTCATAGAGCCGATCGCCCTGATCCTCATGGCGCGCACAGGCCATGAAGGCGTCTTCTAGACCGGCTGCCCGCATGGCTCTCTGACCCGTTTCGTCGTGCAGGTCGAGCGATCCGCCCTGCAGCCTCTCCGCCGCATGGGCATCGCGTTCGAGAACCGTCACGCGCATCCCCTGTCGCTGGAGCAGGCAGGCGAGCAGCAGCCCGCCCGGTCCGCCGCCGACGATTCCGATATGTCTGTGCATTGTCTCCGGCGCCTCTCCAATTTACATAGGAGACTATATAGAAGAAACATAGGACACTATGCAATGAGCGTTACTCCCTGGAATCCGCTCGATCACGCGGGGCATTATCTCAGTCGCATCGGGCGTGGCCTGACGCGGATTGGTGATGCGCGGCTTCGACCGCTCGGTCTCGCAACGGCGCAACTGCCGGTGCTTTCAATGCTGCAGAACGGGGAGCGGCGGACGCAGAAGGAACTGGCGACCCTTGCAAAGGTCGAGCAGCCAACCATGGCGCAATTGCTGGCGCGAATGGAGCGCGATGGGCTGGTTCGTCGCGAGCCCGATCCAGAGGACCGTCGCAGCAGTCTCGTTTCGTTGACTGATCTGGCGCTCAAGCGGTTGCCTGCAGGACGCGAGGTCCTGCGTCAGGGCAATGCTGACATGACGACAGGCCTGACGGCAGAGGAAAAAAAGACACTCATCGCCCTGTTGCAGCGTGTGCTCGAGAATATCGAGGCACTCTGAGCGCCCGACAGGGGCCAGAAATCGTCGGATAATCCGGAAATATCTTTTTCAGGCTTAAATCATGGGCGCCCTGATTCTAATCTGGGCAGTATGGATATCAGCGGTCTTGACCTGAACCTCCTCAAGGCTTTCGAGGCGCTTTACATCGAGCGCCATGTGACCCGTGCCGGCGTCCGTATCGGGCTCAGTCAATCCGCGATGAGTGGAGCATTGACGCGATTGCGCGATCTGTTTGGCGACGAGCTTTTCATTCGAACCCCAGCCGCCATGCAGCCCACGAGGCGTGCTCAGGAACTCGCCTTACCCATAGGCCGCGCGCTCGATCTGCTGCGTGAGGGGCTGGGCATGGAAACGCAGGAGCCTGCGCAGTACGATGCTACGCTGACTCTTGCCATGACCGATTATGCTGCCTTTGTGCTGTTGCCGGGGCTTATCGCGCGGCTGGGTGCTCAGGCACCCCGGGTTAGCCTGCACGTACACGGCATGTTCGGCCGGGAGGAGGCCATTACCCTGCTCGATCAGGGTGAGGCCGATCTGGCGATCGGTTTCCCCGTAGAAGCTTCTTCCCGCCTGGTATCTCACCCCCTGATGCAGGAGGGTTTTTCCTGTATGGCGCGCCGCGGTCATCCGGCTTTCCGTCAGGGGGCGGATCTTGCAGCGTATATTGGCGCGCCTCATCTGCTCGTGTCGCCTGAGGGAGACCGAAGCGGGCTTGTCGATCGCTTGCTCGCCGAGCGTGGCCTGGCGCGCCACGTTGCACTGAGCCTGCCCCAATTCCTCGTCGCACCCTTCGTGATTGCCGAAACCGATCTCATCGCCACCCTCTCCACGCGTGTGGCACGACGTTTTGCGGGCGGAGAAAACGGGTTGGGACTGTTCGAACCGCCCTTGCCATTGCCGGAATGGACGCTTTCCATGATGTGGCATCGGCGCACGGAAAATCACGCGGTGCTCCGCTGGCTGCGTGCGCAACTGGTCGATCTCGCGAAGGTGCTCTGACATCATCGAGCGGGCCGATAACGGCTTATCAGAACTCTCCATTTCCAATCCGCTCTGCGCGCCGCTTCACTTGCTTCAGGAAACAGCAAGGCGAAGCACAGCATGAACATCATGATAACAGGCGCAACAGGACTGATTGGCGGGGCGGTTGCCCGCGCGCTCAAGGCACAGGGGCATGGTATCCTCGCTCTGGCACGGAATGAAGGAGCGGCCGAGAAGG
The DNA here is from genome assembly GCF_003994335.1 of Asaia sp. W19. Lineage (GTDB taxonomy): Bacteria > Pseudomonadota > Alphaproteobacteria > Acetobacterales > Acetobacteraceae > Asaia. The sequence goes on along the minus strand of NZ_PNQZ01000074.1, from coordinate 24,355 downwards.
CAAGGGCACAGGGTTTCGACATTGTCGCCGGCGATTTGGCAGACACGGCGTTGCTCCATTCTGTGACGCAAAGGGCCGATGCCGTTATTCATGCGGCGTCTTCCCACGACCAGAGAGCGGCGGATCTCGATCGTCGCGCCACCCATGCGTTGCTCGATGCCCTTCGGGGAACTGGCAAGCGGCTGATCTATACCAGTGGCTGTCTGGTATACGGCGCGACGGGAGACAAAGCCGCTACTGAGGAAACGGCATGCAATCCACTGCCGATGGTGGCATGGCGTGAGACGCTGGAGCGCGAGATCAGGGCTGAACAGGATGTGCATGGAGTGATCATCCGACCGGGCTGGGTTTATGGCTATGGCGGTGGGACGGCCATGATGCTGCTGGCTGAGGCCCGCAATGAGGGCGCCGCACGCGTCATAGGCACCGGTGATAATCGCTGGAGCTGCGTTCATACCGAGGATCTTGCCCGGCTTTATGCACGGGCCCTTACTCATGCGCCTGCCGGGTCGGTTTATAACGGCGTCAATGGTGCGCCTGTCAGTCTCATGGAAATTGCTCAGGCGGCAAGCCGGGCAGGGGGAGCCCAAGGGCGGGTCACGTTCTGGCCGATTGAGGAGGCCCGCCAAAGCCTGCGTGGCTTTGCCGATGCGATAGCCTGCGATCAGGTCATTTCCGGCGGAAAGGCCCAGGCGGAGCTCGGCTGGCGACCGGTCATGGGCACGATCCTGCAGGAATTCGAGGCGATCACGTCGGGGAATTACCGTGATGCATGAAGCTGCGCGGTACCTCTTCATTGTCGCCATGATGGGTGCAGGTCTGGTCAATCTTCTAGGTCGGGACACCTTGCGTGCGCAGTTTGTGCGATGGGGTTACCCCGGATGGTGGTGTCGCGTAACCGGAGCGCTTGAATGGGTCTGTGTCGGGCTCATGATCTTTCCGCAAATGCAGATGGCGGGGCAGGTTCTGGCGGTCATGATTCTTTTGGCGGTTCTGATCACGCTGCTGCGCTGGCGCGCATTTTCCCATATGCCCGCTTTTGGCCTGTTTCTGGCGCTCCTGGCTCTAGGGTGGTCCTGAGGGTAGGAATCCGAAAACCGAACTCTCCATCGGACGTTGCGGCTGGACGCACTTATTTCCGGAATGTGATTCTCTTGCGCCCAGTTGTTTTCAGCACGCTTTTTCTTGTTGTCATCCTGAACTGGCTCTGGCCATTGCCTCTTCCTCTCCCGGCGAGGATCGCCGCGGCCTGTCTGATCGTAGTGGTAGGGCTTTATCACTATTGGTGCCGTCTTTCCTCGGGCTCGGTTTTTGCGCCTGAGATGCCGCGTCTGGCGGTCATCCTGTTCAACTGGGGTTTCGGTGCCCTGATGTTTGTCACCGTCCTGCAACTGGCGGTGGATGGAGGCGCCGCGATCTGGGCACTTGTGACATGGCGTCCTTTTCATATCGGCACCGTGTCCCGCGTGGTTGCGGGGGCACTTGCGGCGTTTCTCTCGGCATGGGGGGTAGCCAACGCTCTGCGTGTTCCCCCCATACGTGACATCACGCTTGATATTGCCGGATTACCGCCCGGATTTGAGGGTTACCGTCTGGTTCAGCTGACGGATCTTCATATCACCCGCCTCTTTCCCGCACGTTGGGCGGAGGCCGTGGTGACAAGGACGAATGGAGCGGGGGCCGATCTGATTGTGGTCACCGGGGACTTTATCGATGGTTCGGTGGCAATGCGCCGAGATGACGTTGCCCCGCTCGCAGCCCTGACGGCTCCGGATGGTGTGTGGGCCATTCCCGGCAATCACGAATATTTCTTCGATTATGCCGAGTGGATCGCTCATCTCTCGCGCATGGGTCTCCGATTCCTGCTCAATAGCCACGAAATAATCAGGCGGAAGGACGATACACTCGTCCTGGCGGGGGTGACGGATCGTTCGGCTGCCCATCATGGAGAAGTCGGCCCGGACCTCGCACTTGCGCTGGCGAACCGACCGGTAACCGCGCCCGTGATCCTGCTCGACCATCAACCCGGCGAGGCGCGAGAGGCGGCGCGTCTGGGCGTTGCGTTGCAGCTTTCGGGTCATACTCATGGTGGCATGATCTACGGGCTGGATGCCCTCGTGGCGCGTGGCAACAAGGGTTTTGTCTCCGGGTTATATCATGTCGGAAGCATGGCCCTGTATGTCAGCAACGGCACCGGCATATGGCCCGGCTTCGCCCTGCGCCTTGGCCGCCCTTCGGAGATCACCCGATTTACCCTGCGCGCTTCCTGACTTTTCACAAGGCCATAAAAGCCTTTCCGGCGGACTCAATCGAGATCAACAGGACCACGCTGCGGACAGGTCTTGCCCGATCGGCAGTGTGGCGGCGCTTTGACTGTTTTTCTCTCCCGGCCATGCCTCGCTCTTCGTTCATACGCCAGATAGGGTGACGTTGCGCCTGTCTGTCAGCGACGATGCCTTCATGGTGGACAGCTGATAAACTGGTCGGTTGATGCGGCCCTGGGCAAGACGAGGAGGCACCATTCACTCCCGGGATGATCCCTGACTCGAAGAGCGATCGGTGCGGCAGCGCATCGCCTCAGCCACGGACCCGACATTCCACGGGTGTTCGTTTGTCTGGACATCTGTGCGTATCCAGCGATGATTAGGGGCGGGTTTGATGGCGGTTCGATTGGCTTGAAGACTCCAAGCGGACCGATCATAGACTGCGCGATGCTTGATGGTTACCGGGTCGAAGACGGTGACCAGGGACAGCTTCACTTGGACGGCGAGACGGGTGCGCGTGGCGTGGCATCGCCTTGGCTCATGGCGACGAGCGCACATTACGGCACCGGACTTCTCCAAAGGCCGCCCCCTCTTCGACAGATCGATATCGGGCTTTTCAGAATGCGCTCATGCGAAGCCCCTGATACCAGAGAGCCATGTTTCCCTGATTGACTCAGGAATGGCTCAAAATCAACGATATGGTAAATCAGGATTTTGCTTCTAATCCGCTGCATCCCGCAGAAAACTGCGGCAAATGCCGTGGTGTCCCGTACGGGATTCGAACCCGTGTTACCGCCGTGAAAGGGCGGTGTCCTAGGCCTCTAGACGAACGGGACTGGAGGCGTGAGCGGCTGATTATCCCAGCGGGGGGGAGGGGTCAACCCCTAAATCGTGGCGGCGTCCAAAATAAAAAAGCTCAGCATATCCTGACCTTGCCACTGCTCGCAGCGCAATTGCCCGGCCACATGAAGCACCGGCATGGCGCGGTCTTCCAGCAATTCCGCAAAGGTCTTGTCAGCGGCTCGGAACACGAGACCACGCAACCTGCCGCCATCTTCGCCCTGCAGGATCACACGCAGCGTATTGCCGTCACGGCCGATGCGTTCGCTTTTGACGGCGCGTACTCGGCTGATCGCGATGACCGGCTCTTCATGGCCTGCACCGAATGGTCCCAGCCTAGCGAGTTGCGCCGCGATTTCCGTGGTCGCCCCACGCAGGGCCAGAACCCCGTCAATGCTCAATGCGTCGTGGCGCGGGCGATGACGCGCCTCGGCCAGCGCCTGATCCAGATGGGCATGAAATGCTCCGGCTTTTTCAGCAGGGAGAGAGAACCCCGCGGCCATGGCATGTCCCCCCCCTGTCAGGAGCAAGCCCGACTGGCACGCAGCAATCACGGCAGCGCCTATATCCAGCCCCGGTACCGAGCGTGCAGACCCCTTGATCACGCCGTCCTGCAAGGCGCCAATCAGCGTGGGGCGATTACAGCGCTCGCGCACGCGACTGGCCACGATCCCCACCACGCCAGGATGCCAGCTCTCCCCATGCAGAAACAGGGCGGCATGCCCTGCCTCAAGCTGGGATTCCGCCTGGTGATAGGCCTCTGTCAGGATATCGGCTTCGACGGTCTGGCGCTGCCTGTTGATCTCATCGAGCTTCTCGGCCAGCGCGCGCGCTTCAAATGCATCCTCGCTGAGCAGGAGCTTGACGCCCAGCTCAGCCTGGGCGATGCGCCCGCCTGCATTGATGCGTGGGCCGATGCCAAAGCCGCAGGCCATGGCACTGGCTGTTTCCTTCACTCCTGCCACGGAGGCGAGAGTGGAGAGCCCCAGGCGCTCGCCGCGCCCCATCACGCGCAAACCTTGGGCCACAAAAGCGCGGTTCAGATCACGCAGCGGCATGACATCGCAGATGGTGGCGAGCGCGACCAGATCGAGCTTGCCCAGAAGGGCCGGTTCCTCATGCGTTTCAAACCAGCCGGAAAGACGCAGGGCGCGGCAGGTGGCGACCAGGGTCAGAAAAGCAACGCTCGTGGCACAGAGATGACCCAGCCCCGAGCCACAATCCAGACGGTTCGGATTCACCACAAGGCAGCCGGGCAGAATGGCGCCGTCAGGCTTGTGATGATCCAGAACGATGATATCGCCCTTCCCCCGCAGAGCGTCGAGCAGGGCGACTGCCGCTGTGCCGCAATCCACACAGACGAGCAGCGTCGCCCCCTTGGCGCGCAGCCCCTCGAGGGCAGGCGCGTTCGGGCCGTACCCCTCTTTCTGCCGGTCCGGAATATGGAAATGGACCGCACAGCCCAGTTCGCGCAGCGTTTCGGTCAGGAGGGTGGTGCCGCAGGCGCCATCCACATCGTAATCACCGAACACACCGACGGTCTCACCGCATCGGACCGCCTGCGCGAGGCGGGCGGCGGTTTCGTCCATGCTGTGCAGGCAGGACGGATCGGGTAGCCAGTCACGCAGCCTCGGATCGAGAAAGGCCGCGACCTGTGAGGGATCGACCCCCCTGCCATGCAGTATGCGTGCGAGAAGTTCCGGAATACCGGCGCGCTGCGCCATCGCAAGGGCCACGCGGCCATCGCCGGTCGCCAGTTTCTCGTCGCGCCAGACCCAGGAACGCCCGCTGCCGCTGGAATGAACGGACAGAACCGGATCTGGCGGAACAAGGAACGAGGGAGCGTCAGACATGCGCTCCCTTATAGAATGGGTTCAGTGACCTGCCCATGTCTTGGTGGAGAAATCGTGGCGCCCTTCAATGAAGCGCACCGTGGCTGATTTGGAGCGCATCACGATGGAATGGGTGCGCGCAATGGTGGGGCCATAGAAGCGCACGCCGCGCAGAAGTGTACCCGTGGTCACGCCGGTAGCGGAGAACAGAACATCGCCGCGGGCCATGTCATGCAGGCCGAGCTTGCGGGTGGGGTCCTTGCCAGGGTCCATCGAGCGGGCGCGTTCGACCTGGCTTTCATCCTCGAACATCAGGCGGCCCTGCATCTGGCCCCCGACGCAGCGTACCGCCGCGGCAGCGAGAACACCCTCAGGGGCGCCACCGGAACCTGCATAGATATCCACGCGGCTCTCATCCATACAGGCGGCGATGGCAGCGGCCACGTCGCCATCGGTCAGCAGCATGACGCGCGCGCCAGCTTCACGGGCGCGGGCAATCAGCTCTTCATGGCGCTCGCGGTCGAGTGCGCACATGGTGATGGAGGAGATGTCCTTGCCCTTGGCCTTGGCGAGGTCACGCAGCGTGGTCTCGATCGGGGCATCGATATCGATCAGGTCTTCCGGCAGGTTCGGACCGACCACCAGCTTTTGCATGTAGATATCGGGAGCATGGAGGAAATTGCCGCTTTCGGCCAATGCCACCATGGTCATGGCATTGGGCATGTCCTTGGCGCAGAGATTGGTGCCTTCCAGCGGGTCGACAGCAATATCCATCTTGGGGCCGCCAGCCCCCACCTTCTCGCCGATATAAAGCATCGGCGCTTCATCCATCTCGCCTTCGCCGATCACGACCGTCCCTTCGATCGCGACCGTGTCGAACGCGGCCCGCATGGCCTGAACGGCTGCACCGTCAGCCTCGTTCTTTTCCCCACGGCCTGTCCAGGCCGATGACGAGATGGCCGCAGCCTCTGTAACGCGCACAAGTTCGAGCGCGAGGTTGCGATCCGTCACTTTATACTTAGGAGAGAAAGGCATCCGGTATATCCTATCTGTACTCTATCCAGCTGAGCCGGAATTGCGACACGCCCTGTTATGCCGGGATGTGCCGCCTTTGCCACATCACACAGTCTCGATTTTCATGAGCAGCGGTGTGCCGACGACAGTTTCCAGGGGCTCGAGGGCCGTCAGGACGGAAAGCATGGCCGCCTCGCTGGTTTCATGTGTGACAAGCGCAAGCGGAACAACCGTCTGTGAACCGGCAGGCTGAACAGCTTCCTCGGCGGCATGCTGGGAGAGCGCGCGCAGCGACACGCCATAGTCGCGCAGGGCTGCCGTGATATCGGCCACGACGCCCGGACGGTCCTGAACAAAAAGGCGCAGATAATACTGGCCGCCCAGGCTTTCACGCGGGGCGCAGGCGATTTCGGGCTTCGGGTCCATGCCCCAGACGGGCAGGGCCGTACCACGGGCAAGATCGATCACATCGGCCACGACGGCGCTGGCGGTGGGACCGGCACCGGCGCCACGCCCTTCGATCAGCATCGGACCGCTGAAGGCGCCCTCGGTCAGTACGGCGTTGAACACGCCATCCACATTGGCGATGGGAGCGGATTGCGGGACCATGCACGGGCGCATCGAGGCCTCGATCTTGCCCTGACCGTCACTACGGGCACTGCCGAGAAGCTTGATGCGATAGCCCATCTCGCGGGCGAAGGCCTGATCGCAGGCGGCGATATTGCGGATCCCCTCGACATGCAGCGAATCGAAACGCACGGGCTGGCCGAAGGCGAGACCGGCCAGAATGGCGAGCTTGTGTGCGGCGTCCCAGCCATCCACATCAGTGGATGGGTCGGCCTCGGCATAGCCGAGTGCCTGAGCTTCCGCCAGGATATCCCCGAAATCGCGGCCCGTCTCGCGCATCGCGGTCAGGATGTAGTTGCAGGTGCCGTTCAGAATGCCGCCTACGCGCAGCAGATGGTCGGCGGCCAGACCCTCACGCACCAGCTTGATGGCCGGGATACCGCCCGCCACCGACGCTTCGAAAAGCAGCGAGGTTTCGTTCTCGCGTGCGAGGCGTGCCAGAGAGGCCCCGTGAATGGCCAGCAGGGCCTTGTTGGCTGTGACAACCGGCTTTCCAGCCTTCAGCGCGGCCTCTACGAGCGCACGGGCCGAGCCTTCGGCGCCGCCAATCAGCTCGAGCACCACATCGACCCTGGGGTCGGCGGCGAGAGCGATGGCGTCGTCATGCCAGGTCAGGCCGGTCAGATCGACTCCGCGGTCGCGCGTGCGATCACGCGCCGAGACGGCGACCACCTCGATGGTTCGTCCGGCACGGGCGGTGATGGCCTGGGCGTTTTCACGCAGAAGGCGCACCACGCCAGCCCCGACCGTGCCAAGACCCGCAATACCAAGATGAAGTGTTTGACCGTTCACGAAACTGCCTCTGCCTGTTTGACGCCGTGTTTGTTGAGAAAGGTCTTGATGGCGCGCGTGGCCTGACGCAGGCGCTGCGTGTTCTCGACAAGACCGATGCGGACGAAGCCCTCGCCGTATTCACCAAAGCCAAGCCCTGGCGCCACGGCCACTCCGGCTTCCTTGAGCAGGAGCTTGCTGAAATCGACGCTGCCCATTTCGGCAAAGCGCTCGGGGATGGGCGCCCAGGCAAACATCGAGCCCTGCGGCGACGGGACGTCCCAGCCTGCGGCATGAAGCCCGCGGATGAGCACGTCACGCCGCTCGCGATACATGTCGCGGATTTCCGTCACGCAATCCTGCGGGCCGCTCAGGGCTGCAACGGCCGCTACCTGAATGGGGGTAAAGGCCCCGTAATCGAGATAGGATTTGATGCGTGTGAGCGCCTGGATCAGATGCGGATTGCCAGCAGCAAATCCCATGCGCCAGCCCGCCATGGAATAGGTCTTTGAGAGCGAGGTGAACTCGACCGCGATGTCCTTGGCGCCTGGTACCTGCAGGATGGACGGCGGTGGCTCGTCGCCGAAATAGATTTCGCAATAGGCCAGATCGGACAGGATCCAGATCTGCTCGCGACGGGCAAAAGCCACCAGCTCCTTGTAGAAATCCAGCGAGGCTGTGAACGCCGTCGGGTTGGAGGGGAAGTTCACGATCAGCGCGGTTGGCTTGGGTACGGAATGGCGTACGGCGCGTTCGAGCGCGCGCAGCATGTCCTCATCCGGCGTGGCCGGAATGGAACGCACCGAGGCACCCGCGATGATGAAGCCGAACTGATGGATGGGATAGGACGGATTCGGCACCAGGATCGTATCACCGGGGCTGGTGATGGCTGAGGACAGGTTGGCCAGCCCCTCTTTCGAGCCCAGAGTCGCGATGACTTCGGTCTCGGGATTCAGATCCACGCCGAAGCGACGCTCGTAATACCCCGCCAGTGCGCGGCGCAAACCGGGAATGCCCCGGCTGACCGAATAGCGGTGGCTGCGCGGGTCTGCCACGGTCTCAACCAGTTTTCGGACGATATGCGGCGGTGTGGGGCTGTCGGGATTGCCCATGCCCAGATCGATGATGTCTTCACCATGCGCTCGGGCCGCGGCCTTGGCCTTGTTCACTTCGGCGAAGACATAGGGCGGCAGGCGACGGATGCGGTGAAACTCTTCGGTCATTTTTTCGGCTCGGGGGCACAGGGTTGAAATAAAATTACCGGAGTCAGGGCGACTCCGACAATCTTCACTAACCTGATTTCCGGACCGGGTGAACCGCCCTCAGTAAGGCGAGCGGTCAATTCTCGCGCCACGCCCCAAAGCACCGGCGCTGATCCGGATGTCCGATGCCGCCACGCCATGCAGGATCAGAGTCTGGGCCAGAGCGCGGGCACGCAGCAGACCAAGCTTGATTCCGAGCACCTGTTCCGAGGGGCGGAAGGAGGTGATCTCACCAAATCCCTTCACATAGACGATGTCATGCGGGCCGCGTCCGCCCAGCGCCTTGCCGATCGCGCCTTCCTGGCCACGGGCCATCTGATCCGAGGCCTGATTGAATCGTATCAGCGTGCCATGCGGCTCTGTCAGGTCATACGAAGGTGGGACGATATCGGGCAGGGCGGCGTCGCGCGGGATGTTGAAGCCCGGAAAATTCGGCGCAACCGGGGGCAGGTCGCCAATCTGGGGCAATTCGCTCGGCTTGATGGGGGGAGGGGCGAAGCGTGTCACCTCTGGCAGACCAGCTTCCGGCGCGGCGGGGGGCGCATCCTTTTTGGTCGCCTGCTTTGGCGCGGGCTGAGCCTGCTTGCCCGGCATGGAGGCCGGAGCGTTTGATTCAGCCGAAGTGGCAGCCGGGGGGGCGGCAGAAGCCGGTTTAGCGGGTGTTCCTGCTGCAGGTGTTCCCGCGGCGGGCGCGTTTTGCGCCGGGGGCGGGGTCTGACCGGGGGCAACCACGCTCATGGAGGAGCCACTATCGTCATTGGCCGGGCGAGGCTTGGGCTGAGGCGGTGGCGGCGGTGGGGCCACAATCAGCGGGCCGTCGGCCACGGCCAGATGCTGGCTCAGATTGCGCTGGAGCGTAAGCCGGTCGGTCAGGGCCTGCCGCGCCTGGGCGCTCGGCAGGTCCACACTGGTCATGGGGGTCAGGCCGACGCGCGGATAGGTGCCATGCGCGCCGGGAGCCGGGGGACGCTGCTTGGCAATCTCGCCGCCCTGATACTGATGATACCAGTTATCCACCGTGTCGACGGCGTCCCGGTGACCGCAGGCGCTCAGCGACATCACGAGTGACACCATGCCCGTCATGACGAGACCCGTGCGTGGCCAGCCTGTTTTAACCCCGCCTGTTTTAACCATGTCTCTCGATCGACCCTTGCGTTTCTTGTCCGGTTTCATCCTGCTGGCGCCACCCTAACCGCTCCGGCCCGTCGTGGCGAGATGCTTGATCTGGCGCAAAAATCGGGGGGGCTCTTGTGAGGTCCGCCCATCAAGCGCAACATAGATGGCATGAACAGGCTGCACGGACATAGGAACACCCGCATGCGTGGCACGACACCCCAGGACATCTCCCGTATCGCCCCACGTCTCGATGATGAAGAGCCCGATCCCCAGGCGCCCGATGCGCCCGAGCCCAAGGAAGCGGCCGAAAAGCCCCCCGGTGGCGAGATTGAAGGCAAGCTGTTCGAACAGCGCAAGGTGCTGATCTTCGGTGGCATCAACGACAAGGTGGCCCGCGATGTCACCGGGCGTCTTCTTGCTCTGGCAGGCGCTTCGGACAAGCCCATCGATGTGTATGTCAACTCGCCGGGCGGCCATGTCGAGAGCGGTGACACCATCCACGACATGATCCGCTTCGTGGATTCCATCGCTCCCGTGAATATGATCGGTACGGGCTGGGTCGCCTCCGCCGGTGCCCTGATCTTTGCCGCGGGCCGTCCCGAGCGCCGCCTGTGTCTGCCGAACACACGCTTCCTGTTGCATCAGCCGATGGGCGGTGTGCGCGGTCCGGCAACCGATATCGATATTGAAGCCCGCGAGATCATTAAGATGCGCGAGCGACTCAATCGTCTTTTTGCCCGTGAAACCGGTCAGTCCTACGAGAAAATCGCCAAGGATACGGATCGCAATCACTGGATGTCGGCAGAGGAAGCCATTGCCTATGGCCTCGTCTCGCGCGTCATCAGCAAAATGAGCGACATCAAGGAATAAGAAGAGGACCTCTCTCTCATGTCACGTCTTGAACAACTCTACAGCCATCTTCCGGATGCGCCGTCAGACAAGACCCTGGCCAAGGCCGATTTCGAAGCCCGTCACTGGAGCAGCGCCATTCCTGGCCCGCTCAAGCCGGGCACCGAAGAACACAAGCGCGCCGTGGCCGACATGTTCAGGGAGACCTTCAACCCCTACAAGCCCTCGGTCATCGAGTGGCCCAAGCTCGATCCGCAGACCCTTCATCGCATCACCTCGCTACCGATCTGGGATATTGCGGTGCAGACCGAGGGCAAGGCGCGCCTGCGCATGGCCGCCTATGCCGACATGATCGACGACCCGGACATGAAGGACGCCCTGCGCCGCAATGCCTGGGAGGAGAACCGCCACAAGGAGGTGCTCTCCAAGCTTGTTGAAGCCTACAACATCCCGATGGCCCCCGAGCCGCCCTATATCGAGCCGAAAGACACGGAGTGGGCGTATCTGGTGACCGGTTTCTCGGAATGTGTGGACAGCTTCTTTGCCTTCGGTCTGTTTGCCCTTGCCGAGCGTGCCGGTCTGTTCCCCATGGAACTGATCGAGACGTTCGAGCCTGTGATGCAGGAAGAGTGTCGTCACATCCTGCTTTTCGCGAACTGGCTGGCCTGGCATCGCGCCACCATGCCGTGGTGGAAGCGCCCCGTCTTCGAGGCGCGCGTGTTGGGTGTCTGGGCGTTCCTCGCCTATGAGCGCATGGATCTGGCACGTTCCATCGACTCCGAAGGCAATGAGCATACGCAGGACAACAACTTTACTGTGACCGGCGCCAAGGACATGACGGACATCGATATCAAGGTGCCCGAGCTGATGCAGCTCTGCCTCGATGAAAATGACCGTCGTTTCTCGGGCTACGATCATCGCCTGCTGCGCCCCACCACGACGCCGAACCTCGTCAAGACCGGGCTGTTCGCCTATCGTCTGTGGGAGAAGGCCTCGGGAGCGGTGCGTGCACGGCTTGGACAGACGAAGCAGCACGCCCCTGCATGAGTGTGATCGAGCCGGGGTCTGAAGCCCATAAGCATTATTTCTGTCAGCAGTTTATCGATACGCATCAGGTTTTCGATCCCGAAACCCTGCCATGGCCCGAACTGACAGATGAGGAACTCGCCCGGCTTCGCGCTGTCCCGTTCTGGCAGGAGGTGTATCACACCGAACGCCGGGCCGGGGCTATCGTCGATGCCTTCACCCCCCAGATCATCGATCCGGAGGTGAAGGAGGCGGTGCGTCTTCAGGGGTATGAAGAGGCGCGTCATGCCGATCTGATCCGCGTCATGATCGAGCGTTACGGCTTGGACGCCCAGAAGCAGCCTCTCGAGAAATTTCCGGCTGATCTGGAAAAGGCCTTCATCGATTTCGGCTTTGGTGAATGTCTCGACGCCTTCCTCGGATTCGGCGCGTTCAAGAGTGCGCGTCAATCTCAATTCCTGCCCGAAAAGATGTTCGAGATCTTCGACATCCTGATGTTCGAAGAAACGCGGCATATCGTCTTCTTCATCAACTACATGGCATGGCGCGAAAAACGACGCGGTCTTGGTCGCGCGCGGCGCTCTGTGAAATCGTTCCGCTTTTATCTGCGGGCGCTCAGCCGTTTGCTTGGCATGGTACGCCGCGGTCAGGAACCCAATGACGGCCGCGACTTTGCCGTTACCCAGACCAATCTCTTCCTGGACGGGTTTTCCTTTCGGGGATTCGTGGAAGATTGTTACCGGGAGAATGCCCGCCGCATGACCGCGTTTGACCCTGGCCTCATGCAGCCGCGTCTGTTGCCCGGCATCGCGGATCTGGCTCTGCGCGGGCTGCGTCTCTGGGACAAGGGGCGCGGCCTCTCGCGCTGATCGTTGGTCATTTCGCGTTCGGCGTGAAGCAGCGGTCTGACGACTGCTCACGCCACGCCGAGAAAATCGCTTCTCCAGGGCGCTCCCGTGCCGTCCGGTATGGCTCCGCTTAGTCATCGTGAATGAGGCCCAGCCTGAGAGCCGTATGAGGGCACGGGATTTCGCCCTTACTGGAACTGAAGATATGGCCGGCCGCTCGATGTCGGCGGAAGCCTGCCGGTTGTTCGGTCCCGGTCGGTATCCTGCCATATTTTCGAATGTGCATTCGGAACAATAAGCAATCGAAATGATAAGAGTAAGGATACGCGCGGTTGGGTCGGTGCAGTCGCGTCCCGTGTCCTCGCTCTCATCGCGCACAGGGTGCGTCGTCGCAAAATCAGAACTGATCACCGTTGGGTGCGATGAACGTTTTCGCAATTACTGTTGTACCAGGACCTTTACATTTTCCGGTCAGATGGACTGGCCATCGTATGGTGGACGCTCTGAAGCAGCCGGAAACGGAAGAATGCTGGTTGGTACGCATCTGCAAGGATGCACTCGGTCACAACGTCCCCGCACGCATGCTCCTCAATCACCAGTCGATCTATCTCGATAGATCTCAAACCCAGTATCGCTATTTCCATGTCGAACTCGATGAGCATGAGGCAATCTGGGCAGGGGCGCGCTGACCGGGCGCTATCTGGATACCGGCAATCGGGAGCAATTCGCCAATGCTCCCTTTACAATCCTGTCGCCTCGGTTCCATTTGGATAGCTCGTCCACTCTGCCGCTTGAGACATCGCGTGACTTCGTCGAACCTAATTACGAGGCGCTCCTGACGCGTATCGGCCGCAGCATGGAAACGCCTGTCCTCTCCCAGGATCCAAAGCTGCATCTGTGCACGGAGGATGGTCGCGTCATTCAGCCCACGCGTGTCGGTCCTGCAGGCTATGTCTCCACAATTCGCGCTTCGGTCGGATCGGTCCGGCTGATGTCCGAAACAGGCTGCCGAGCAGCCGTTATCGGTCCTTATGCCGGAACCACTGCGTCATCGTCGGGGCCGGTTCCTTCCGCAATCACAGGCGCGAACGAAAACGCCCGAAGCGTGACAGCACCGCGACGCCGGATGTCTGTCTGACCGATTCGTCGGACCTGAAGGGGCGGTGGTGATGCCGCCCCGATAGAAAGGCCTTTCTCGCCTCAGGCGAGACCCAGCAGGTGCTCCGTATCCGGATCGACTGGAATACCCAGTTCGGCGCGTAGATCGGCCTCTTCCCATTCCTTGTCCCCCGGCGCGCAGACCGGCACACCCGGTTCTGCTGCGGGCGAGGCGCGCAGGAGGTCAAGATAATCCCTCATCCCGGCCTCGAAGGACTCCTGCCCGATGAAGCGGGTCGGGTCGAACGCCACCATGATATGGCCCACGTTTTGCGGCTTGTGGCCCTCCTGAGCGGCCGCGGTGGAGGTCATGATCGGGTCGGGGTCCGCGCCCGAAAGCACGGCAGAGAGGATCGTGACCATACCGGCCAGGGCTGCGCCCTTATGGCCATAGGCCATTCCCCCAAGAGGCTGCAGGAACCGTGCCTGAGTGGCGTCCAGCGTCGGGTGTCCCTCTTCGTTCAGGGCGACTTCTGGCGGAAGGGGAAGGCCGAGGCTGCGGTAAAGTTTCACCCGGTTGAACGGGATGGATGAGGTGGCCATGTCGAGCAGCCAGGGCCGTCTGTCGCGCACGGGCGCGCCCATGGCGATGGGGTTGGTGCCATGAAAGGGCGCCCGCCCACCGGCCAGGGCCACGGCGGGGTCGGAATTGCTCAGGACAAGCGAGACGACCCCCTGCTCCGCTGCCGCCAGCGCATAGGCGCCACCCGCCCCGTAATGGGTCGAGTGATGGACGGTCACGGCGCCGACCCCACAGGTGCGGGCAAGGGACACTGCGTGGTCCATCGCCTCATAGGAGGCCGCATGCGCCAGGCCGAAATCGGCATCCAGTCGTCCAGTGGCAGGTGCCGTATGGCTGAACTGGCGTCGGGGCCGCTTGTTGACCCCTCCTTTCTCAAGCATGTCCACGTAGTAGCCGATCAGGCGCACACCGTGGCTGTCTGTGCCGAGCTGTGAGGCATGCATCATGGCGCGCACGGTTTGGGCGGCATCGTCGGGCAGGGCTCCGGCCCCGACGAGTCTGGTCTGGCAGGCCTCGGCGAGGCGTGCTGCCGGGTAGCGAGTGGCTTTGTCCATGGTGATCCGTTTTCAGCGGTTATGAGAGCCGAGCATCTGCCGTGCCCGTTCGCGATCAAGTGCGCCCTCCCATGCTGCAAGAACGACCGGTGCAACGCAATTCCCCGCCAGATTGCCCACGGCGCGCGCAATGCCACTGAACCAGTCGACGGCGATCAGCAGAACAAGGCTCGAAAGCGGGATCGAGGGCGCGGCGGCCATGGTCGCCGCCAGAACCACAATGGCGATTCCGGGAACACCATGGGCCCCCTTGGAGGTGATGAGCGCCGTGGCAAGCATCGAAAAAATCTGCGTGAGGGTGAGCGGGGTATGGGTTACCTCCGCCAGGAACACGATGGCGAATCCAAGATAGATCGAGAGCGCATCGAGATTGAGAGAATACCCGGCCGGTACGACGAGCCCCACGACCTGACGGGATATGCCAAGCGCCTCGAGTTTGGTCATGATACTGGGCAGCACGGAATCGGAGCTCGTGGTGGCCGTGACAATCAGGATCTCTTCGCGGAAATAGCGTACGAAATGGACCGGGTTGATCCGGCATAGTGCGAGGAGCCCGCCCAGAATCACCACGATGAATACGGCGATGGCGCTGAAATACAGAATGACAAACAGGGCCAGATGATCAATGGCATCGAGACCGTATTCCGCAACGGTCATCGAGACGGCACCGAAGACACCCAGGGGAGCGGTGGCGATGATCACGCGCATCATGCGTGAAAACAGCGCCGAGAAGCTCTCGATCAGTCGGGTGATGGGCGCACCAGCCTCGCCCAGACGCGACAGGCAGCATCCGAGCAGAACGGCGAAAAACAGGATCTGGAGAATATTCCCTTCTGCGAAGGCGGCGACCGGCGACCTCGGGATAAGGTTGAGAATGAAGCCGGTCACGCCTTGTCCGTGCAGTGCATGAGCGTTGGCGGCATAGCTCGCGACCGCATGGGCGTCTTCGGGACTGGGGGTATAGCTCATGCCACGCCCAGGGTGGAGCAGCAGCGCCGCCCCCACCGAAAGCAGAAGCACAAATGTGGTCATGGCCTCGAAATAGATGAGCGCCCGGCTGCCCAGACGACCGACTGCGCCCAGAGACCCGGCACCGGTAATGCCGCTGACCACGATGCAGAACAGCAGCGGTCCCACAATCATCAGGATGAGGCGCAGGAACAGATCGGTCATCCAGCGGCATTGATGCGCGAGATGCGGAGCGAAGAGCCCAAGCAGGATGCCGCCTAATGTCGCGATGATGACCTGAATGAAAATACCGGGGCGATACCGGGCGGATTTCTTCAGGTCATAGGTGCTCAAACGCGCTCTCCATCAGCTCGACAGATGAACGCCCCGGTGTGGCCGGGGCGGGGGATCAGTAGGTTACGTTGATCTTCGCGCCAACGAAACGGGGCAGGCCCGGTATGACGCCATAGAACGTGGCCTGCGTGCCGCCCGAGAGCCAGTAGCGGCGATCGGCCAGATTCTGCCCGTAGACGGTGAGCGACCAGTGCTGCCTGGGCGCGGCGAAGGTCAGGAAGGAGTTGAGCAGGAAATAGGCAGGTGCACGATAGATGCCGCCATCGCCGATATGCTGAGGCTGCGTCTGGGCACCACGGTAATTGTAGTCGACGTCGAAGCTCATGCGATAATCGGCAAACACGTTCCAGCTATAGACCGCTGCACCCGACAGCGTGAGGTTTGCGAGGCCCATATTATAGCCGTTGTAATTGGTATAGACGGGCGACCAGACGCCGGTGGAGGCGAATTGTGCCGTGGTTGCCCCTCGGTTCAGGCTCTGGAACTGGGTGTAGACGCCATTCTGGTAGCCAAAATTCTGCGTCAGAACGAGGCCATGGAACGGATGCGCCTCCATGTCGAATTCGGCACCGTAGATATAGGAGCGTGGGGCGTTCACATAGCCGCCCAAAACGCCATAGGGCGGCACCAGAATGCTGCCGAGAATCTGCTGGTCGCGATAATCATAATAGAAGCCCGCCGCATTGAAACGCAGGCGGCGGTTGAACAGCATGGATTTGAAACCACCCTCATAGGTGAGGACCGATTCAGGCTTGAACGGGCGCAGCTGGTTGGCATTCTGGGTGATATTGGCCGAAAAGCCGCCGGGCTTGAACCCCTTGGAAAAAATGGCATAGCCCATGATGTTGGGGGTGACCTGATACTGCGCGCCCACTCGACCGCCGAACTGGTTCGTTAGCGCACCGGCATTGCCGAAATTGGTTTGTGAGGTGGCCAGCCCGGTATTCAGATTGACGTTGGTGCTCGTCAGATTGAGCATCTGACGGTCGTCGGAATCATGATTGATCGCGCCGATCAGGGTCAGTTTCGGCAGGATACGATAGCTGAGCTGCACGTATTGATTGAAGTTCTGCTGATTCTGACGATAGGCCGTTTCGTTCAGCGGCGTCGTGCCGGGGCGGTCCGAGCTGTCGTACCAGAAGCTTTGCGCCATACGAGCGCGGCTGTAATACAGGCCCGTTTCCCAGTGGAAGCGCGCCTTGGGGTCACGCGATTCCAGCTTTACTTCCTGCGAGAACACATTGGTCTGGTTGTTGCGGAACATGTTGCCGTAGGATTTGACCGAGTTGGTCTGGTTCGTCAGCTCATGCTCGTCGACCATTTCATAGGCGCTTTGTGACCACAGACGCGCCCAGGTAAATTCCTTGGTGTAACGGGCATTGGCGCCCCAGAAGAGATTATCCTCGCGTGGCTTTGAATTGTTCGGATCAATGCCGATGATCTTTGCAAAGCGCGGGTCGAGCCCCCAGGCCGTCTGGTAGATGTCGCCTGTGATGGGGACGCCGTAGGAATTATAGAGATTATGCCCGGAGGATGACTCCGACTGGTCGGTCGTCCAGTGTCCACCAATATCGAGGCGTGAGGTCTCGTCGATCGTCCAGCGCAGCTTGCCGCGCAGCGCGCCGATATTGCTGTTGCCGTAGCCGCTCCCCTGCGCATTGTGCTGGAACCCGCCGCCTGTGAGCGACTGACCGGCGATGCGATACGACACGCTCTTTGATAGCGGTCCTGAAACGAAACCTTCCACGCGATTACGTCCGTAGCTGGCAATATCCTCTGTCAGCCCGGCATGGAATTGCTGGGTCGGGTCGCCGGTATGGAAATTGATCTCACCGCCTGTTGTAGGCTGACCGTGGGTGAAGCCCGAAGCGCCGGGGGCAACGGAAACGTCATCCATATCGAACAGGATACCCGTGGTCATGATGCTGACCGGGTAGGCGATGCCATCGACATAAGGCATGACCGAGGGCGTGTTGTTCTGGGTGAAATCCATCAGCCCGACACCGCGCAGCGCAAAATTGAGCGCGGCACTGCCGAAGCTGGGCTGAATGGTCAGGTTGGGCGCTACACGCACGATATCGGTCAGTTGCCGAACGTTCCGGTTCTGCAATTCCTGGCGGGAAAGAACGGTCTCCGAATGGGCGTCATGCTGCCCTGCGCTGGTTACCCCGCGCCGTGCCGAAACATGGACGGTTTCGCTGCTGCCCTCCCGGGATGAGGCGCGATGGCGTGAGGCGTTCTTGCCCGTCTTTGTGCGTGTCATGCCCTTATGGCCTGAAGCGTCGCTCCCTGACATGCCCTGCTGGGCGACCGGCATCGGTGCTGCGAGGGCGGAAACGCCGTCTGAAATGGGCCATACCGCCATTGTCGTGACCAGTAAGGCGGCGCGACAGGAGAAGGGGCGGGCAAGGCGCGACGTTAGGGGGTGAGGCATTCTGGGCTCCGTGGCGTCTTTGAGCGAGGGCGACGCGGCATTCCGGGGATCATCTTGTATACTAATTAGAATACAAATCGGATCAATTCAACATCGGAATGAAGGGTTCCGCCGATTCCCGAATGCGGCAGGGTACAGGTCGTATTTCGTCACGCTCGACGCTTGTCCCGACGCTTGCCGAAGCAGAAGGAGACGGGCATAGATTCAGCATGCCCTACGAAAACAGGCCGTCCAGCGACAGGCCCTCCAAAGACCGGCCCTACGACAAGAGCGAGCCCGAGCGCGCCAGCGGGCTCGTCATCGAGGAGAAGATCATCCGCGCCGTGCTTTCGGGACGTATCGCTCCCGGTGAGCGTTTCGGCGAGAAGGAAGTGGGCGAGATTTTCGGCGTATCGCGCACCATGGTGCGCGAGGCGATGATCCGACTCAGTTCACGCGGGCTGGTGGATGTGACGCCAAGACGCGGGTGGTTCGTCATCGAGCCCAGCGTGGCGGAAGCACGCGAGGTGATCGAGGCGCGGCGTGCCGTCGAATCCGGTTTGATCCTGGATCATGGTCTTGTCGGAGCAGAGGCCATCGCCCGGTTGCGCAGCCATTTGCACGCTCAGGAGAGCGCACTTGCAGGCCAGGATCTGGCCCGGCGCTCCTACCTGCTCGGGCATTTTCATGTGCACATTGCCGATGTGCTCGGCAATTCCGTTATCGCAACGATACTCGAGAATCTGACGGCTCGGACCGTTCTGATTGCCGCGCTTTACCAATCGGACGAGGATGCTCAGCATTCCTGCCAGGACCATGCCGCGCTGATCGAGGCCATGGAAAGAGGGGACCGGGACGAGGCTCTGAGGATCACGCGCGATCATCTGATCCATCTCGAGAAGGCGCTGCGCAACCGCGCCCGCAGTAACCGGCACGACCGTTTGCATGAGGCCTTTGCCGAATCCCGGGATTGAGAGACGAATCCCGGTTTGCGATCACGCGCGCTCCCAGCGTCCTTCAGGGCTTGGACGATGTGCAGCTTCAGAGATTGCCGTCCACAGTAAAGCCGAACGCACGAGGCTGCCCCATCTGCGCCTGAAGCCCTGCCCAGTTGGTACGCCCGCTGAACAGGATCGTCTCGTTCGTCAGGTTCTTCGTGTAGAACCGGATGGTATAGTGACGGGTGCGATAGCCGATATGGGCATTGAGCACGTTGTAGTTTCCGGCGATGAGACCCGTGCCGCTCTCGACCTGCGACGTATAGCTCCCGACACGGTTATAATTTGCCCCGAGAAAAAGCCCGTTATGAAAGGTTTTTTCGACCCCGATATTCAATGTGGCTGAGGGCGCATTGCTGAATTTTTTTCCAACCACGGAGCGATAGGCCGCAGGGGCGTCAAGGATCTTCGTGTCCAGCAGCCCCAATCCGCCGGAGAGATGCAGCGAGCGTGTCAGGTGATAAATCGCCTCAAGCTCAAGGCCGATACTGCGGCCGTGGGGAATGTTCACGAAGGTGTAATTCAGCAGGTCCTGATAATCGTGGAAGTCATTGTAAAAGAGATTCGTGTTGAGGCTCAGTTTCCGGTCGAGAAGCTCGGTATGCCCGCCCAGCTCATAGGTGGTGACCGTCTCCTGACCATATTGATAATAGGTGCCGTTATCCCAGTCGATCGCGCCACCGCCGGGGTTATAGCCCCGACGCACGGTGAAGCTCGCACTTGTGACGGGAGTGAAGCGGTAGCTCAATCCGCCCTTTGGCAGAAACATGGTGGTATTGCTATTCAGCGCGACCTTGCCCCATGACAGGGCTACATTGCGCGTCTGTGCCTCGTGTTCGACGCGGGCTCCGGCAATCAGGCTCAGCCCTCCGATCAGGTGCAGCGTGCCATCCAGATATCCGGCATAGGTTGTCTCCGCGTCCGGTCCGTTCACCCCCATATCCGAGCGGATGTTCTGGTCGCGGTTGAAGAAGTAGAATCCGGCCACGCCGTTCAGCCAGTTGCTGGCCGGAGCGAAGACGAGACGGTCCTCAACCGTATTGTTCTGTTCTTTCAAGGCAAGGTGGCCGAGGCTGTTGATGCTCCCCAGCGCATTGCCCTGGCGGAAAAGCGCATCGTACCAGACATGGCCATAGGTCAGCTCATTGCTCAGCGCAGCATTGAGGCGATAGCTCGCCCGCAGGCTGGCCTGATCGATGCTGGAGCGGGACACACGGGTGTTCATGTCGGGGTTGTCGAAGCGCAGGCGGGAGAGGTCAGGCCCCGTTGCCATGTAGAGATATTCTCCGTGCTGCTCGCGATGCCAGCCTTGAAGCGTGACCTTGAGCGCCGGGATGAGTTTCGGCGTCCAGAGCAGTTTGCCCCGTACAGATGTCTGATTGACCTCTCTTGGGTCGAAGGGCCAGGCCTTGCCCGGATAATGAATATAGCTGTTGCCTCTCATCCCGTCGGTCGTCAGGCGAAACGCCAGCTCATCCTTCAGGATCGGGCCTGAAACCATCCCGCCGAATACGCCTTTGCTGCCGGCGCTCTCATAGCCACCGCGAAGCGCCGCCTGCCAGAATTGTGTCGGCGCCTTGGAGCTGAGGGTGATCGCCCCGCCGATCGCGTTTCTCCCCTGCGTGGTGGCCTGCGGTCCGCGCAGAACGCTCACCTGCTCCATGTCCCACGTGCCAGCATCCACATAGCGTTGCCCCGAATAGGTCTCGGGCAAGCCATCGATGATGGTGGCCGTACGGGGCCGACTCCCTGACATCAGGCTGAAAATCCCGCCAGCGGCACCGGATCCGGTCACACCGCGAATGGTCGGGATGTCGGCGGCATTGCCGATCATGTTCGGCACACGGTTTACCACATCGTAGAGCGAGCGATACTCGCTTGCGTCCAGATGGCGCAGGATCGTCACTGCGCTATTCGTGTTCTGCAACCGGTCCAGCTTGTCGCCGACGACGATGATCGTCTCGCCCGGATGAGCGCTCTGCGCCTCTCGCGGCGTTGGTCTCTCTCCCTTGGGGACAGGTCGGGTAGTGGATGGCGTGCGTGCAGGGGATTTGTCTGTGGGCCGCGTGCGAATGTCCGAGGCGCCGAAGACGATACCGTCCGTCGCATGTGCCGGGGCCGGTATGGCGAAGACCCCGGCCACCGTGGCGAGGCGTATGGCGCGTGTGAGGGAAGGGGGGCGCAGGCGCGTCAGGGCCGTCTCGAGGGGGAGGGTCATCAAAGATTTCCAGAGGAGTATATGATAATGATTCTCATTATCACTAAACAGAAATGATATGGCTGGAAAGACAGCAAACAGAGCCAGTATTTCCTTGTTGCGCCGAAGGCACAGCGGCGAGCGGGGCAAGAACCTTTGCGGTTTCACCCGCCCTTTGCGTAAGGTCTCCCTGCTCGCGAAGTGTGTTTGCCCAGTAAAGGAGAGAGCTATACCGCTTTGATAGGCTTCCTCGATCACTGATCGCGGAACAATCAGTTATTACCGTTTTCCAGACGCAGCTATGCCCTGTGCCTATGACGATCTCGCCTGCACTCGCCCTGAAGCTCAATCCGCACGTCGCCGCCACCTTGCCTTCGGCGCTGTTCACCCATCCGGTTTTCGGGCGTGACCTGCGTGTCGGTACGCGAGGGTCGCCACTGGCGCTGGTCCAGACCCGCAGCTTCATGGCGCAGCTCGGGCAGGCTTATCCGTTTCTCGAAATTTTCGGATCGATCAAGGCGCAGGAAATCTCGACGCGCGGCGATCGCGACCAAAGCCGTCGTCTGGCGGAGATTGGTGGGAAAGGTCTTTTTTCCAAGGAAATTCATGAGGCATTGCGCGCAGGTAGGATCGATTTTGCCGTGCACAGTCTCAAGGATCTGGAAACCTTCCTGCCGGATGATCTCCTATTGGGCTGCACGTTGCGCCGCGAGGACCCGCGCGACGCGCTGGTCCTGCGTGACCGTGACGGCCTGTGTCCCGGGGGCGATCCGCTCTCGGCACTCCGTAAGGGCGCGATCATCGGGTGCGCTTCGATACGACGTCAGGCGCAGCTTCTGGCGCGCCGGCCTGATCTGCGATTTCGCCTGATTCGAGGCAATGTGCAGACACGGCTGCGCAAGCTGGAGGCGGGAGAATGCGACGCGACATTTCTCGCTCTGGCAGGCCTCAACCGCCTCGGGCTGGGGGATCGGGCGGATGTGGTATTCGAGCCTGAGGCGATGCTGCCTGCTTGTGGCCAAGGAATCATCGGTATCACCCTGCGCCGTAAGGATGACGGGTTGCTGGCGCTCATGCCTGCGCTCGAGGATCGCATGACGCGTCACGCCGCCATGGCCGAGCGCGCCTTGCTCGAAGGGTTGGATGGCTCTTGCCGTACGCCGATCGGGGGATATGCCTCGGTGGGAGAAGGCCGTCTTACCTTGCATGGCCTGATCGCCTCTGAGGATGGCAGTTTTGTGCTGCGCCGATCTCTCACGGCTTCTCCTGAAGAAGCTTCCGCTATGGGGGCCGAACTCGCCGCGATCATGCGTCGCGATACTCCCCGGGAGATATTTGACCGCCTGATCGGGCAGCCCGGCTGGTAGGGACAACGCGACAGGAGGCAGGCCCTGCCTCCATTCGGATCGTATCCGGAAGTTGGTCGCTGCGAAGCCGGCCGCTCCCATCACGGAGACGGGCGATGGGATGCGCCGTGCGCATGAAACCCGTCTCAGCGTCCCAAAAGGTTCTTACCACGCATAGGCTTCGGGTGCCTCGCCCCGCGGCCCCGGCCAGATCTTGTCCAGACGGGCAAGGATTTCTTTATCCAGAGCGATCGTCGTGGCGTGAAGCTGGAGGGTGAGCTGCTCCGCCAGGCGCGGACCGACGATCGGCGCGGTGACACCGGGCTGGTGCAGCAGCCAGGCAAGGGCAATGGCCGCCGGGTCTTCGCCCAGGCTGTGACAGAGGGATTCATAGGACTCGATGTGCGATCTGAGGCCTTCATTCTGGTTTACCAGGGCCGCCCGCCTTCCGCCGGCAGGATGGTTCAGGATGCCCCCGAGCAGTCCTCCCGCGAGCGGGCTCCAGGGAATGACCCCTATGCCATGATAACGGGCAGCAGGCAGGACCTCGCTCTCGATGGCACGGTTGGTGAGATTATAAAGGCTCTGCTCGGAAACGAGACCAAGCCTGCGGCCCTGCGCGGCGAAACCCTGCGCTGTTGCGAGATGCCAGCCTGCGAAATTGCTGCTGCCGACATAGCTGATCTTCCCTTGCTGGATCAGGACATCCATGGCCTGCCAGATTTCCTCCCAGGGAGTCGACCGGTCGATATGATGCATCTGGTACAGGTCGATATGGTCTGTCTTCAGGCGCTTCAGGCTCGCGTCGCAGGCCCGCCTGATATGATAGGCGGACAGATGCCGGTCATTGGGGCCATATCCCATGGGTTGATAGAGCTTTGTCGCAAGCACGATCTGATCGCGCCGCCCCCCTTGTGCGAGCCATCGGCCGATAATTTCTTCGGAAAGGCCGTATCCTTTCTCCATGTCGGGTTTTTGCGGCCCCCCATAGACATCGGCGGTGTCGATCATGGTGATCCCCTCTTCGAGGGCTCGGTCCATGATCGAAAAGGATTCTGCTTCGTCAGTGAGATACCCGAAATTCATCGTACCCAGGATGATCTGGCTGATTTTCAGGCCGCTTCGGCCTAGAGGGCGATACTGCATGACTGCCTCCCGAGATAACTGAAGCGCCTGTCAGGACCGGAATGTCCCGGCGCCCCCGTTTCCTGCATGGCACGGCGCGTTCCTGCCGATTAGGGGCATAAAGCAGCATGGATCTATCGTTTTGAAGCATGAAACCCAGGAAGCCGGAAGCGGGCATGCCGGGGAGAAAAGCGCGGTAGTGCCTGTCAGAGATATAGAGACAAACGGTTGGAGTAATAAGCCGAGAGTTCCTAGGACAATTCCAACAGTAATGACCGTGCAGAAACCAT
>NZ_PNQZ01000073.1 GCF_003994335.1 Asaia sp. W19 | reverse complement strand
GGCCGGAACATAGGCGGAGTAGCCAGCGGGCAGACGATAGGATGTCGTCGCATTCAGATAGAGTTGATCCTTGCGCGTGATCTGATAACTGGCCAGAAATTGCGGCGTCGGAATGAAGTTATTGGGGGACACCTTATAGGGAGACGCTCCTGGTACATTCTGCGAGGTCATGCGTGAGACCATGGTGGCCTTGAACCCAGCGTCAAAATTCAGGCGATCAGCCAGGAAGCTGAGCTTGTCGTCAAACCCGAGTGCGTTGAGCTGCTGCGTCTGGTTGATGTCATAACCCGTGAGCAGACGCCCATTCGCCGTGAGCGGGTCTTTCCACGTCACCGAGCCATCATCACCCACCGCGAAGCGATCCTGACGCTCTTGATGATCGGCGTAGGAATAGAAGTAAAAAAAGGTGAGCGTGTTGTGTCGCGTCTTCCAGTCGAGAGACGCAGTCACACCCGAACTGCGCTGCTCCCAGGGGTGAACGCTCTGCACCAGAAGCGTACGGTTCTGACCCTGATAGCCATCCAGATAGTCGTAGCGCTGTGTGCCGATATAGCCATTGGCCGTCGGTACCGCCATGCCGTAATTATTCGGCCCCATCTGGCTGATCCCGTAGAGGGTGACATGCAGGAACCAGTGACCGCCAAGACGAAAATCATTGCGGATCGTGCCGAAGGCGACGTTGGTGAAGCGCTCATTGAGCTTGTAATAGGTATAGCTGCCGGGCGTGTAGGGCGCCGTGTAATTGAAGCCCGTTCCGTATTGTTGCCATTGTGCGAGATTGGGATAGCGATAAATGGTCTGTCGGCCCTGATTATAGCCGAAAATCACGTCACTCACATTCCCCTTCGACCAGCGTTTTTCCAGATTGGCGTCGACATGATATCGCGCGACATCGCCGGGGCCACGCCAGAGATTGGCCGAGGAATGGGAGAAGGAAGCATAGGCCCGGACATCACTATGCCCGATTTCGCCCGTATCAAGACGCAGGAATTCCTTTTGCAGGCTATGCGTACCACCCCCTAGAGAGAGCGTGCCGCCTGCCTTGTCGGAAGGGCGCAGCGCTTTCATGCTCACCTGAGCACCATCGGCATTATAAAGAGGCGCTGTCAGATCGACCGAACCTTGCGTCACGCTGATCGAGGCGAGGTTTTCGTTATCGACCATCGCCGCATTCCAGGGCGCGTAGCTGAAGACATCTGCGGCCGGAATACCCTCGAACACGAAGCCGATCTGCGTCTGGTCCAGTCCCCGGATATGCAGGGTTTCAGACTGGGTGCTCAACGGCGATTCATTCCCTGCCTGCACGCCGGGCAGGCTTGCAATCAGGCTGGTCGGGCTCAGCGTTGGGGCCTGCCTGGCAATATAGTCCTGCGTCACTTCGCTTGTCGCCCGAGGGCTGGTCTGGGTCTTCATCAACCCGCCGCCTATAACCCTGCGTTTCTCGCGAATACTGATCCGCTCGAGACGTTTCTCACGCGCCACAGGGGCGCTGATGGATTTTCGCGGGGCAACCATATGGTCGTTTCTGGCGGCCACTGCCGGGAATTCCCCCAAAAGCGCGAGGGCAGGAATCAGAAGAGAAAGCCCGCTTCTTATCGTCGATTGCTTCAACTGAACAACTCCGTCATCGCCGCATTCCCTGCGATGGCTTTCGCGAAGCTTTCTGACTCTCAGCGAGCCATAAGAGGCGGACCATCCCTGTCGAGCGGTGTTCGCGCGCTTTTACACAGGCACAGCGACGCAGGTTGTGATTGATCCGTGGATTATTTGTTTCGCGTTCAATTCAATCGGGTGAACTATTTATGAATCATGGATTTCGTCTGGTGAATTCCAGATGGATGTTCTTTGATCCGGCCCATTACTCAAGCCCTTTCAGGATTGCGCGATGAAACTTCAAAGCCTGTTCACCATGACCTCGCTGGCAGGACTCATATTCCTTTCCCTGCCCCATGCGCGTGCTCAGAATGCGGCCATGGATGACAGCGTGCATCTCAACCAGATTCAGGTGATCGGCACACACAACTCCTATCGGCGCGACATCTCACCGGTAACGCTGCAATGGCTCACCAAGCTGTCGCCCCAGGCAGCCATCGCGCTTGATTATCACCATGACACGCTGACGGCACAGCTCGATCACGGGGTACGCCAGCTCGAGATCGATATCTACGCCGACACCCAGGGCGGGCGCTACGCCCACCCCAAGGGACCGGAATGGGAGCGTAAGGCAGGTCTTACCCCCGATGCCGACCCCACAGCTCCCGAAGCCATGCAGGGTACGGATTTCAAGGTGATGCATATCGTCGATATCGATCAGAGGTCGAGCTGCCAGCCTCTCAGATCCTGTCTGGAGCAGGTCAAGGCATGGTCCGACGCGCATCCGGGCCATGTACCGGTTTTCATCGATCTCGAGACCAAGCAGGATATTCCGTTTGGTGGCGGAAAAATCGATTTTACCAAGCCTGAAGTCTTCACACCTGCCACCTATGACCGCCTCGATGCGGAACTGGTTGCCGTCTTCGGTCGCGCAGCGCTGATCACACCGGACGATGTGCGTGGCAATGCTCCGACTCTCGATGACGGGGTGCGCAGCCATGGCTGGCCCAGCCTCGCCCAGGCCCGAGGCAAGATCGTGTTCGTGTTCGACCGGCCGCATGATACGGCGCGCTACGTCAAGGGCCATCCTGCCCTGCGCAATCGAATCGTGTTTACCAATGCCCGCCCGGGCGATCCGGATTGTGGATTTACGGAAGTCAATGAGGGCTTTATCGGCGCCAAGGGAAATGGCAGCGATGCTGTAGACAACAAGGCCGCTGCGACCACGATTCCGGCACTGGTGAAACGCGGCTATCTGGTACGGACACGGGCCGATGCAAATACGATCGAGGCAAGGCAGAATGCGCTTGATCGCCGGGACGTCGCGTTCGAATCCGGCGCCCATCTGATCAGCACGGATTACCCGGCTTTCGAACCTGCCCCATGGCACGGTTACTCGGTCGGCTTCGGCAAGGGGCTCGTCGCCCGATGTAACCCGATCAACGCCCCGGCTTCTTGTCGCGATATGCTTCTGGAGCCCTCCCACACCTGAATTACAAGCTGGGCCCCGTCGTGCGGAAGAGCGGGCGCGAAGGGAGTCCGGCAAGAAAAATGAAAAAAAACAGCACCGCCCTGTTGCCAAAGGTGAGGGAGACTGGTAGTTCCCCCTTCACCGAAGACGAGGACGTTACGACCTTCTCCGAAGCGGTTGCTGAAGCAGAAAATGCTTCATGCGGGTGTAGCTCAGTTGGTTAGAGCGCCGGCCTGTCACGCCGGAGGTCGCGGGTTCGAGCCCCGTCACTCGCGCCATTTTATTCCGAGAAAAATATAACCGTCGCATGTCGTCACCTCTGGTGGCGTTTTTTGCTGGCCTCCCGGAAGCGCGCTCTCCTTTGAGGGAAAGAGCGCTCCCTTGTGGCGCCCCTCACCCCGCCAGATAGGCGTCGAGCACGATATCGGTAGGGCCATCCATACGAATCCTGCCGTTATCAAGCCAGATCAGGCGCGTGCACCACCGGCGCATGATATCGGGCTGATGTGAGGACATGATCAGCGCATCCGATTCCTGCACCAGAGCCTCGATACGCGCCTTGGCCTTGGCGAGAAAGGTGATATCGCCCGCCATGAACCATTCATCCATCAGCAACACATCGGGCGTGATTGCGGTCGCGAGGCCGAAGGCCAGTCGCACGAGCATGCCGCTGCTATAAGTCTTGACTGGCATGGCAATGAAATCACCAAGCTCGGCAAATTCGGCAACATTTTCGAGAATACGGGCCGTACCGGCCTTGCCCATCCCATGAAACAGACAACGCAGGCGGACATTCTCGATGCCCGTCAACTCCATGTTCATCCCAAGCTGGGTGTCGAGCAGCGTGCCAATCGAGCCCCGTATGCGCACACGCCCTGATACGGGCTCATATATACCAGCCAGAGCGCGCAACAGCGTGGTCTTGCCCGCACCGTTCCCCCCGACCAGTCCGAGCCTTTCGCCACTCTCGAGTGAAAAGCTGATATCACGCAACACATCCACGGTGACGCGATGACGCGAATCCTCGACAAGGGCGCTCCCCGCACGATGGCTGGAACGTGTCGCGAGCGTCCTGGCCATGGAGCGTTTGAGCGTGCGATTCTCGGCGTGATAGACCGGAAAATGAAGACAGAGGCGATCGACGGAAACTCTGGTCATGATCAAACCCAATAAGCGATACGGGCGCGGAAACGGGCAAAGACAAGCATCGCGAAGACGATGAGGACTGCACTATGAGCAAGTGCCGCCTCCCAGATCAGCAGGGCGGGCATTTCGCCCAGCAACGGCGCCCGGACGATGGCCAGAAGCGGATAGAACGGATTGATCAGCATCCATCCGGCCAGCGTTCCAACCAGTTCGGGACGCCAGATGATGGGCGTGACAAAGAAGAACACCTGAAGCAGGGACATGACGATAGGCGGAATATCGCGAAACCGGGCGCCCAGCAGGCCGAGGCAGAGCAGGATCGCAACGCTGTCCACGATCCACAGCGCAAGGGCGGGCAGCACCGTCCAGAGATGATGCGGCACGACATGGAAGATGGCGAAAACCGCGATCACCACCACCGCATTATGCGCAAGGACGAGCAGATTGCGGGTGATTGCCTGAAGCGCAAAGAGGCTGAACGGCATGCGGGCGGACTGGATGAGACGGGACTCATTGGCAAAGACCGTGGTGCTCTCGCCGATGAGGGTCGAGATATATCCCCAGAGCACCAGCGATAGGGCTAGAAAAGGCAGATAATCCTTGATCACCATATTGAAAAGCTCGGCATAGAGAACGCCGAGCGCAGCGACCATGACCGCCGTGGAAATGGTGAGCCAGAACGGGCCGAGCATCGAGCCTCGGTAGCGCATCTTGATGTCGAGCCAGCCCAGGGTAAGCGCGAGTGGCAAGAGCCGTATTCCGACCGAGAGATCGGCCAGGGCGGCCTTGAAACGCCCGATCCCCACATGTGGATACAGATCGAGAACCCCGTCTCGGCTGCTTCTCCTGGCGTGGCTTGTCATCCTGCTTCTCGCTCTTCGCTTGATCTTGGCCAAAGCTCTAGCCTGTCGAGCACGCCCCTCCAAGAGCCCCCGGCTCAGGGGAACCGTTCAGCACGCAAAAAACATCCTCGGACCGATCGATGGATTTGACGCAGGCATTGCGTGTAGAGTGCGCGCCCCGACGGCAGGCTGGAAAGCACAAATGAACGGCGCCGATTACTTCATGCTTGTGTTCGTATCCGGAGGCTACGCGATCGGTCCGCTTTTTGCCGCTCTGCTGGTGCACAAGATATCACGGTCCAGTCTCTTCGATCCCCCGGAGAAGTAGTGGCTCTCAGGGCCGCCAGACAGCCCCCTGTCGGGCAATGGTGAACGCATACCCTTCGTCATTACCGGCGCGCAGCTCTTCCCCGATGAGCGCCTCAGCGCTCTTGCCCTCGCTCAGACGCGGCTTGATATGTGCGACGAGTATGGGAAAGCCGCGCATCGACACCCCGGCGCTGGCGCGCAATGCGACAAGTTCTGCCAATAGCCAGCGTGGTGTCAGATGACCATAGAGCTGCGTATCGGGCCGGGAATTGTCGTAGGAGCATTCAATGATGATCCCGCGCAGCCTGTGGGTGCGGATGAGAGGCGCCACATGCGACCACAGGGCTTCGAGCCTGTGCCCTGCCTCGAGCGCGTCAGGGCCGGTATCACCCAGATAGAGCAGAGCATCCTGGCCTGAATGGAGCAGGAAGGCCGTCGATTCCACGCCCCCATGGCTCAAGGGGTAGGCCTCGACACTCAGAGCGGTATGGGCCAGAGCCATGGACTGGCCGGGTATCAGATCATGATAATGGAGCAACCCCAGTGCCGGCTTGACCCCGCGATCGCCCAGATTGGGCCAGACACGATGATTGAACAGATCCTCCTGCAGGACAGCGTTCACAGAAGGCAAGGCATAGAGCGGCTTACCCGGATCATCCGGCGAGATGGCCACGAGCCCAGCGACATGGTCGAGATGGGCATGGCTGAGCAGATAGCCCTGGATCACCTGATGGACGATTCGGCCCGAGCGGGCATAGCCTAGCGTGCCCGCCCCGGCAATGGACACGAAAGCGTGGGCCTGATCGGCTTTGTCCACGCCATTCAGAACCGTACCAGCGTCAAGGAGCACGCCCGTTTGCGCTCCCTCCTCGCGCAGGAGATAGGCACTGAGATTTCCGTCATCGAGCCCGCCATGCGCGCCCAGAATGGTCACATCGAAAGCCTTCGCCATGGCCGGAGAGGACGCCGCCAATCCAAGAGCCAGCAAACCGGTCAACAGCCAGGAAGATTTCATTCGGGTAATCACGGGGTCTCTCCTCCTGCTGGGCGCAATCCATGCTGCCAACGGGCGTATCGGCAACCTTCTCCAAGGGCAAGACGTGCCCTTGCCCGGTCAGTGTATTTGCCCGCATGCTGGTACCTCCGTGTCTGATATGCTTGGCGTTTTTTGTCACGGGCAGACGATCATCCGGCAATCATGCTGACAGACAGGAAGGTGTACTATGCCCCGGTCCCCTATTCTGCGCCCTCGACGACCTGCCTTACTGGTGATCGCGATGGCCGCGCTCGGTCTTATTGCCGGCTGCGACACCCCGTCTCCCGATAAGGGGTGCGAGATCGGCACGATCGGCCGGATGCCTCTTTATTCCCTGCATAACGTTCCCGTGGTCAGGGCCAGCCTGAATCACCACCCTGTCCTGTTCGAGGTCGATACGGGCGCCTTCAACAGCGTATTGAGCGACCGCTATATCGACATGCTGGGTCTCACACTCGCGTCGGGCTATGTCCGGGTGACGGGTGCCAAAGGGACTGAATTCCAGAACGTGACGCAGGTAGACGATATCGGCTTAGGGGGGGCCACGAATACCAATCACGGTTTTGCGGTCACATCCTCTGTCTTCGCCACCCTCCGTCCACCGCTTCCCCCCCTTGTCGGGTTGCTGGGGGCAGAGATTCTCCTGGCCAGCGATCTCGTGATGGACATGCCCCATCACGAGATGCAGCTTCTGGACATGAGACGCTGCCCCTTGCCTGCACCGCTCTGGAAAGGCCCCCTTCATCGCGTGGGGATTACCAGCGATCTCGACACGATGAAAATTGGGCTGACCATCTCCATCGATGGGAGCAAGCCGATCAAGGCAGTACTGGATACAGGGGCCTCCCGGACAATCCTGCCCCTGCGTTTTGCACGCAGGCTGGGTGTGACGGATGCCATGCTCGCGCAGGATCGTTCCGATACGCAGTTCAAGGCCATTGGCAGTGACAAGGTCACGGCCTGGCATCATCGTTTCAAATCCCTGACCTTGGGCGATTTCACGATTTACGATCCGGAAGTCTTCATCCTCAGTAGCGATGACCTCGATTACGCCCTCTTCGGCGCAGATTTCCTCAAAGAGCATCGTCTCTGGGTCACCACCAGAGGGGAGATGTATGTCCAGCATATCTCGGAAATACCGAAGGAGACGCCGACATTGCCGCAGTAGAGCACCGGAGACGCGAAAATTTGGTATTTTTCGCTTGCATCGGGCGCAGTGCTCGCCGACATCCGAGGCATGTCTTACGCCGTGAAGGAAATTTTCGCGACACTTCAGGGGGAGGGTGCCCATGCCGGGCGCGCCTCCGTCTTTTGTCGCTTTGCCGGATGCAACCTGTGGTCCGGGCGCGAGGAGGACCGCCACAGAGCGGCCTGCCAGTTCTGCGACACCGATTTCGTAGGGACCGATGGCATTGGAGGGGGACGCTTTGCCGATGCCGCCGCCCTGACTGCAAGGCTGCTCGCCTGCTGGAAAGAGCAGGCTGGTGAGGCTGCGGGACGCTATGTCGTCTTCACTGGGGGCGAGCCCCTGTTACAGATTGATCCTCCCCTGATAACCGCCATGCATGAGGCAGGTTTCGAGATCGCTATCGAGAGCAACGGCACGATCGCGGTGCCGGAGGGAATCGACTGGATCTGCGTCAGCCCGAAGCCACAGAGCAGGCTGATTCAGTGTCGCGGTCAGGAACTGAAACTGGTCTATCCGCAGGAAGCCCTGCCACCGGCGCTGTTTGAGAGCTGGGATTTTGATCATTTCTGGCTGCAACCGATGGATGGGCCGGATCGTATCGCCAATACCGAGAAAGCGGTCGCCTATTGTCTGTCGCATCCGCGCTGGCGCCTGTCGCTGCAAACCCACAAGCTGATCGGGATCCCCTGATGCCCTCCGATGATACGGCGATCGTCCTGTTTTCCGGCGGTCAGGACTCTGCAACCTGTCTGGCCTGGGCCCTGAACCGCTATGCCCATGTCGAAACACTGGGCTTCGCCTATGGGCAGCGACACGCGATCGAACTCGAATGCCGAGAAACCCTGCGTCGCGCCATG
>NZ_PNQZ01000072.1 GCF_003994335.1 Asaia sp. W19 | reverse complement strand
CACGACGGATACCGGCGATAACGCCGCGAAGCTTGTGCTTCTCGATCAGGCTGGCCAGTCCGGCGGTCTTGCGCGCGGCAGAGCGCGCCGCAGGCGGGAGCGACGGATCGATCTCCTCGACCGGCGGGCAGTCGCCAAGCATCAGATCGAGATTCCACCTCTTGGTGTATTCCTCGCGGAACGCATACATTTCGGGGAATTTCTTGCCCGTATCGACATGCATGACCGGGAACGGCACACGCCCCATGAAGGCCTTGCGCGCCAGCCAGACCATGACATTGCTGTCCTTGCCCAGAGACCAGAGCAGAGAGAGCGGACGCAGCTTGCGATAGGCCTCACGCAGAATGAAGATGCTCTGCGCCTCGAGCTGGTCGAGATCGTCCATGGCGCGCGGGGTGGCCAGGGTGGTAGCTGGGCTGGGGGGCACCAAACTCATTTTATGCTCCGTTATCGCGCAGGCAGGTGAATGCCGCATTCGGTTTTGGTCTGTCCGGCCCAGCGTCCGGCTCTTGGGTCTTCGCCTTCGGCTACGGCGCGCGTGCAAGGCGCACAGCCGATGGAGGCGAAGCCGAGACTGGTCAGGGGGTGACGCGGCAAGACGCGGCGGGTCATTTCCGCCTCGATGCGCTCGCGTGTCCAGGATGCAAGGGGATTGATCTTCGCGCGCCCGTCTTCGAGCGGCTCAACCAGCTTCATCGCCGCGCGTGTGGCGGCCTGGCCGCGTTTGCGCCCCGTTATCCACGCATCGTAATCGTTCAATGCGGCGTCCATGGGCTCGACCTTGCGCAGCGCACAACAGGCATCGGGGTCGAAATCAGCCAGCATGTCCTGCGGGTCGCGGTCCTGCAGGGCCTTGGCGGTTGGCGCAATGTTGATCACACCCGTCAGGCCGAGATGATCGATCAGCGTATCGCGATAGGCCAGGGTTTCTGGAAAATGACGCCGCGTATCGAGGAAGAAGATGGGGAAATCGGTATCGATATCCGCGATCATCGCCAGGAGTAGCGCGGACTCCGCACCAAAAGACGAGACCAGCGCCATGCGACCGGCAAGCAGCTCCATGGAGCGCACCAGAATGGAGGCTTCCGGGGTCTGTTCGAGGATATGCCGTTCTGCCTGTGTCAGGGCCATGACTGGATAATCCACATTAGAAAATCGCTTATTGCGCCGTGGGACCCGACATAATACCTCGAACCGCAACGTGCAATGGGCAATCTACGAACTTCACGTTTCTTGATGGTGAATTGAACGGCGATGCGTCACCACCTCACCGACCAGCGTCAGGGCGGGGCTCGCGACGCGACGCTCGAGGATCAACGCCGGCAGCGTGGCAAGCGTTGCCACATGCACGCGCTGGTCATGACGTGTCCCATGCTCGATCACCGCAGCAGGCCAGTCGGGCGGCAGGCCATGGGCCTGTAGCTGGGCACACAGATCCGCCATGGGGGCGAGGCCCATATAGATGGCCAGAGTCTGGCCTTTCTTGGCGAGGCTCGGCCAGTCGAGATTGAGCGTGCCATCGGCGCGTGCATGGCCGGTCACGAACACGCAGCTTTGTGCGCAGTCACGATGGGTGAGTGGAATACCCGCCGCCGCGCCGCACCCACTCGCCGCCGTGATACCGGGAATGACACGCACCGTAATCCCGGCATCGACCAGCGCCTCCATTTCCTCGCCGCCACGGCCGAAGATGAAAGGGTCGCCGCCCTTCAGGCGCAGCACGCGCTGACCTGCTTTCGCGCGACGGATCAGTTCCTCGTTGATGCCATCCTGCGGCAGGGAGTGGTTGCTGCGTTTCTTGCCCACAAAGACGCGTTCGGCATCACGCCGCACACGGTCCATGATCGCGGCCGGCACGAGCTGGTCATAAAGCACGGTATCCGCATTCTGCATGAGACGTAGTGCGGCCAGTGTCAGCAGATCAGGATCGCCCGGCCCGGCCCCTACGAGCCAGACCTCGCCCTCTCTGGGCACGCCCTTCAGCGTTGCCTCGAGACTTGCCCTCGCAGCCTCATCCTCACCGCGCAGGGCACACTCGGCCCCGATCCCATCTACAAAGTTCTCCCAGGCACGACGACGAATCTGTGTGTCGGGCTGGGCCTGGCGTATCCAGCCGCGCTGGGCCTGCATGAAGCGCGCCAGACGGGACAACCCGTCCGGCAGCAGCGCTTCGATCTGTGTCCGCAGCCGGCGGGCAAGCACCGGTGCCGCACCATTGGTCGAAATCGCAATCTGCACGGGTGTGCGGTCGATGATCGCCGGGGTGATGAAGGTCGAGGGTGCGGGGTCGTCGACCACGCAGATATTTACCCCGGCCTTGCGCGCCTCTGCCGCCACCTCACGGTTGAAATCTTCATCCTCGGTCGCGGCAAAAACGAGGCGCATGTCAGGAAGCAGAGTGCGAATTAGAGTGAGATCGAGCGGGCGCGTGTCATGCCGGATGCGGCCTGTCTCGACAGCCTGCAGAATCTCCGGATCGCTCAAAACGCCGCAGACCGTGATATCAGGACAGCGCTCCAGCAACAGGCGCAACTTGTTGCCCGCGACCTGCCCGCCTCCCACAACAAGGGCACGCGCATCGTCAAGGCGCAGGGCAATGGGGAGATAGGTCGCTTCCTGAGTCATGCCTTCTGTATGGCGTGTGCGCAGGGCTGCGCCAAGATCCGGGCCCTATCAGAGACGACTCTGCTGTGATCCTGCCAAGAACGACCGGGTCGGGCGCTCGACGAGGTTTCACGGTGGCGAGGCCGATCGCCGCGAGGCGCGCTTGTAAGAAACCACACGAAAATGTCGGCTGGGCAGGTGTGATCAGCCTGTTAGCATGCCCAGCATATGAGCCGCCCCTGGAAACTTCCCTGGATGAGGGAGAGAACTTCCTGGCGCTCTTCGTCCCCGTCCACGCGCTGAAGGAAGTCTCAATGTCCGACCCCTCCCTGTTTTCGCTTCATGGCAAGCGCGCGCTGATCACCGGCGCCTCGCGCGGTATCGGCTTTACACTGGCTCAGGGCCTGGGCAGCTTCGGCGCCGAGATCATTCTCAACGGCCGCAATGCCGCCCATCTCGATTCAGCGCGTGCACGGCTCGAGGCCGAAGGGATCGCGACCCGTGGCAGCGTGTTCGATGTCACCGATCAGGATCAGGTTCTGGCAGGTGTCGAGGCAATCGAGAAGGAAGGCCCGATCGATATCCTGATCAATAACGCGGGCATCCAGTCCCGCGCGCCGCTCGATCAGTTCCCGCGTGCGGAATGGGACAGGCTGATCTCGACAAACCTGAATGCGGTGTTTTTCGTGGCTCAGGCTGTCTCGCGCGGCATGATTGCGCGTCAGAGCGGCAAAATCGTCAATATCTGCTCGGTCCAGAGTGAGCTCGCCCGTCCGGGAATTGCGCCCTATACCGCAACAAAGGGTGCCGTGAAGATGCTGACCAAGGGCATGGCAACGGATTGGGCACGCCATGGATTGCAGATTAACGGTCTGGCCCCTGGCTATTTCGAGACAGAGATGAATGCGGCGCTCGTGGCCGATCCGGAATTTTCCTCATGGCTGTGCAAGCGCACACCGGCGGCACGCTGGGGCAAGGCCAGTGAACTTGTAGGCGCAGCGGTGTTCCTCTCCTCGGAGGCATCAAGCTTCGTGAATGGCCATATCCTGATGGTTGACGGAGGTTTGACGGCATCGGTCTGAGCCCGTCTTAATTGACTGTTTACGCATTCACGCTTCAGGCGCTATGAACTTCAGGGACCGAGCGGGCTCATTGCATGATGCCTGAGACGCCTGGCCTGCCCTGACGGGCAGGCGGCCTGACATGCCGGGGGGCGTTCAACATGGAAGTGCGGGAGCGTGTCGGCGCAGACACTGCACAAGAGCCTGGCGGAGAAGACGCCCGGTTCTCTCATCATGCCCTTCACGCGCTGCGCGAGACCTTCCCGGAAAACGAGATTTCTCTTCTGTTCGTTAATGGCCGGCAAGCCCGTCATGCCGATTCCGAGCGCTCTGACCTGCCAGATCTGACTGCATGGCCGGATCATGATTGGGCGCAGCCTCCCCCGAACTCTTCCCAGGCCACTCTCACCGGGTGGTTGTTTTTCGCTTTTGGCAGCCCCGTCCTGGGGATGATCGCCATCGAGACGCGATCCGCCCCCCTCTCGACTCGTGACCATCGCATCATCGCCGCCCATGCACGGGTCCTTGACACACTCGTCCAGGCACTGCCCCCGTCCCAACGCGAAGCCGCCCTTCCCGCCATCCTCTCTCCCCCACCTACTGATCTCTACCTGAATGGGAGCACGCAGCTTGGCTTTCTGCTCTGGAATGACCAGACAGCCCGTCTGACGGGCGACCCACTCATGGCCGAGTTATGCGGACTGGACGCCGAGACCCTGCGCATCGGCATAGAATGGCCGCTGTTTCTCTCCCGGCTGCATGACATTCATCGGGGCCATGTCAGTGCGCACCCGGTTCAGTGGTTGCTGGAGGCAGGCCGTACCGGCGTCGTGTTCCGGAGTGCCACGGGCACGCCGCGAGCGGTCCATCTCAGCGTTCAGCCGCATGCCCATGGATGCACGGGCACCGTGATCAGCCGGGACGAGAGCGATCTCGGGGCGCTGCGCACCAGCCAGGCCTTCATCAACTCGATGCTGGTCAGCGCCAATGACTGCGTAAAAATCCTTGATCTCGACGGGGTCATCACCTTCGTCAATCATGGCGCGGTTCTGGTTCTCGATCTCTGCTCGCCAGCCGACATGCTGGGGGTCTACTGGCCCGATGTCTGGCAGGAGCGCGGGCGCAGGCTCTCTCTCGATGCGATCGCTTCTGCCCGTGCGGGGCTGACGAGCCATTTTCAGGAATATGTCGAGACCAGCGATGGGAGAAAACGCCTCTGGGACGTGGTGGTCACGCCCATCCTCGCTCCGGATGGCAGGCCCGAGCGCATATTGGGCATTTCCCGTGATATGACCGTGGCGAATCAGGAGCATGAGCGCCTCGAGCTGGCTTTGGCGGCAGGCACGATCGTGGGCATGTGGCTGTGGGATGCACGCAGAGAGCGGGTCACGGGTGATCTGCGCATGGCCCAGACGCTCCATCTTCCCTCTGCTGTTCTCGCCGACGGGGTAAGCCTCGAAGCCCTGCTCGACTGCATCACCGAAGAAGACCGCCCAATCGTGCGCGAGGCTCTCGACAAGGCGCTGCGCGAACGCGGGCCTTTCCGATGCGAGTTCCGCCTCAGGGACGATGGCACCCGTGCCAGCCGCTGGATCGAGGCGAGCGGCTCGTGCAGCTGGGACCAGCACGGGCAGATCAGTCATTTCCCGGGCATTCTCTTCGATATCGACGCCGCCAAACGTCAGAATCTCAAGCGCGAGGCACTCGTCACCTTCGGCGACGAGCTGCGCTCGCTTTCAAGCGAAGCGGAGATCCTCTCACTCACAGCCCGCACACTCGGGGTGACAATCGAGGCGGATCGCTCCGGATTTGCGGATGTGGATCATGAGCGCGAATTGGCACAGGTCAGCGATAGCTGGCGGCGGGACATGTCTTTTCCCGATGTATCCGGGCTCTATGCATTTCGTGCTTTCGGCTCCTATATCGACCTGCTTAAACAGGGTGAGGTGGTTGCCATTGACGATGTGCGCATCGATCCCCTGACAGCCGAACAGGCAGAGCTTTTTGCCCCGCTGCAAATCTGTGCCCTGCTCAATGTGCCGATCATGGAAAACGGTATCCTGCAGGCAGTGGCTCTGGTGCATTTTGCCCACCCTCATTGCTGGGACGAGATCACCCTGTCTTTCGTCAGGACGATTTCGGACCGGAGCTGGGCCGCCATACGGCAGGTGCGTGCGCAGGAAGCCCTGCGCCGCATGAATGAGACGCTCGAAGAGCAGGTGCTGCGCCGGACACGCGAGCGCGACCGGCTCTGGGCGATCAGCGCCGATCTGCTGGCGCTCACCGACCGCGATGGCAGGCTGCGCTATCTGAATCCCAGCTGGCTGGTCTGTTTCGGAGAGAAGGCGCGCGACTGGATCGGCAACAAGGCCGAGAACCTCGTTCATCCCGCCGATACGGCACGCGCGACCGAGGCTCTCTCCCTTCTGCGCGAAGGCAGGCTCGATCATGGTGTGGATCTGCGTTTCCTCCATCAGGACGGAGAGTGGCACACCTTCAACTGGTCCGGCTCCATCGAAGGAGACGACATCTATCTGATCGGGCGCGACGTGACCGACCGGATCGCGCTCGAAGATCAGCTGCGCCAATCGCAGAAGATGGAGGCTGTCGGCCAGCTTACGGGCGGGCTCGCCCATGACTTCAATAATATCCTGGCCGGAATCGGCGGCGCCTTGTCCCTGCTCTCCCGTCGTATCGAACAGGGACGCACCGAGGGGCTGGATCGCTACATCGTGGCCGCGCAGGGAGCCACCGATCGGGCCGCCGCACTGACCCATCGCCTCCTTGCCTTCTCCCGCCGCCAGACACTCGATCCTCAACCCGCCGATATCAACGCACTCATCATCGGTCTCGAAGACCTCATCAGCGGCACGGTTGGCCCTGCCGTCATTCTTGAACTCAGCCTGGACGAGACCATCGGCCCGGCTCTGGTCGATACGAACCAGCTCGAGAATGCGCTGCTCAATCTCTCCATCAATGCGCGCGACGCCATGCCAGAAGGCGGTCATCTGCAGATTGCGACTTCGCGCTGCACACTCGGCCTGCTTCAGGCGGAAGAATGGGGATTACGCCCGGGCGTGTATCAGGTGCTCTCTGTCACCGATACCGGTGTGGGCATGAGCGCCGACGTGATGGCGCGTGCCTTCGACCCGTTCTTCACCACCAAGCCTCTCGGAAAGGGCACAGGGCTCGGGCTGAGCATGATCTATGGCTTTGCCCAGCAATCCGGTGGACGCGTGAGCATCAGTTCCACCCCCGGGAGCGGGACTGCGGTCCATATCTGGCTGCCCAGCCATGCCGCCTCCCTTCCCGCAGCCCCCGTCTCCCTGCCTACATCGCGCGATGGCGATGTAATGCGCCATCTGCGCGTATTACTGGTCGATGATGAGGACACATTGCGCTTCACCATGCGCGAAACCCTGGAAGACTGGGGGGCCATCGTGCAGGAGGCGAGTGATGGGACGGCGGCTCTCGCGCTCCTCAATGATCGCGAGCGGCTCTTCGATGTGTTGATCACGGATGTCGGTCTGCCCGGCGGTCTCAATGGGCGGCAATTGGCCGATGCCGCACTCAGCCTGCGCCCCGGTTTGTCGGTACTGTTCATCACCGGCTATGCCGAACAGGCAATCTTCGACCGCAGCGGGCGCAACGAGAAAATCCATATCCTGCCCAAGCCTTTCACAACGGCCCTTCTGGACGAAAAGCTGCGTACCGCGCTCTGTCATCCCTGAACAAACGGGGGGGATGGGCGTCGGAAGGGCCTCGTGCTTCAGGGCAGCTGGAAACGGCAGCTCTTCCGAAAGAACACGATGTCGTCCCAAGCGGCAAAGCCCTGCTCGCCTCAACGCGCAATCCCCGCTGCCAGGCCTGAGAGCTGAAGGTCCTCGATAACGGGCGCTGCGAGACTGATGCTGCTGCGCCCAAATACGCAGAACCTACTCCGAGGCCCGGCCCGCCTGGTGTTTCTCCTGTTTTCCGGTTTCCCTCCCGATTGTCTCGCGCGGTGCCTCAGGGGGCAGGGCAGTCGTACGTGGTGCCTCCATGTCTTCCCCGGCCTGCCCGAACTGCACACCGGACAGCCCCGTCACCTCCACAAAGCGTGTCGGATAGGGCAGATGGATACCGCGCGCTTCGAACGTCTTCTTCAGACGACGATAGAATTCGCGCTGAACGGGCCAGCGGCCCGAGGTGATGGTGGGCAATGTACCCCGCACCGTGACGGAGGTCTGATTAAGGGCATCGACGCCCCACATCTGGAAATCGTCGATGATAAGATTCCTGAATTTTTCGTCGACGCGCATTTCTGCGGTGATGTCATTGATGACCGACACCACCTCATCGGTATCGGTTTCATAGCCGACTTCCGCCACGATAATGGCCCGGGCGAAGTCACGATTGTAATTGATGATCTGACCAAGCGAGCTGAACGGAAATATGTTCATCGAGC
Organism: Asaia sp. W19; assembly: GCF_003994335.1. Taxonomy (GTDB): domain Bacteria; phylum Pseudomonadota; class Alphaproteobacteria; order Acetobacterales; family Acetobacteraceae; genus Asaia. Next base: position 21,425 of record NZ_PNQZ01000072.1, on the reverse strand, counting down.
CGTCATTGGCACGCACATGGACGGTTCGGAGCGAGAGATGCTCGACCACGCCATAAGTCCCGTTCAGCGTGACGGCATCGCCTACGGTCAGGGCATTTTCCATGAGCAGGAAGATACCGTTGATGAAGTCCTGAACGAGCTTCTGGGAGCCGAAGCCGAGTGCTACGCCGAAGATGGACGCTCCAGCCAGAAGCGGCGCCACATTGACCCCGATCTCGCTCAGGATGGTCAGGCCAATGACCGCTACGAGCACCACCATCAGCACGATACGGATCATGGGTTGGAGAGTACGCACGCGCGCGACACGGGCCGCCCCGTCATCGAGCCCACCAACCTTGCGGGCATAACGCTCCAGCATGACATTGCTGGCCTCCCAGACCACGATGCCGAGCAGGCACGCGATCAGCACGGTCATGGAGGACGAGATCAGCCTGTAGCCGAGACCGCCTACCCCGAAGAGCGCCTTGATGGGCGCGCCCCAGGCGCTGGCCAGAGCCAGCACGGTGAGCGCGATGATGATGATCGATGTCACACGCTGAGCCGGGGCATAATAGCGTGTGAAGCGTGTCTGGGCGTCCTCGCTCAGCGTGACCCAGCCGGGCGCCTTGCGGAATACACGCTCCAGCACACCATACAGGACGATGCTGACGCAACGCATGACCACAAGCGCAAGCGCGCTGCGCAGGAAGAGCTTCCAGATAGCGGCATAGCCATGATGGATCTCGGCTGCCCAGACCAGCCAGAGCCCCATATCGAAGAACAGGGCAACGACCCACCAGGTCCGTCCGAAGAAATGCAGCAGAGTGGCCCCTGCCCCGCGCCGGTCGCCACGATCGCAAAAGCGCATGACGCGCGGCCGACTGCGCAGGATCATGACCGCGACCATCAGATGCAACACGAGGGTCAGGATCTTGAGAAGCGCCTCATTGACCCGATCGGGCAGACCGCAATCATCCAGCGTTTCGAACGCTGCCGCCGAGATGCCCGTCGTCATGACCAGAAGACGCAGCCAGTCGAACAGAAAGACAGCGGCGGAATCGGAAAACATGGCGAGACGCAGCCACGGACGCTTTGGGGCCAGAATGGTGCGTATCGCAATGATCAACCCGGCCGAGATCAGCGCGGTAAGGCTGAGCGCACGCAGCAGCGCCGTCGTGTACTCGTCGGCTGCGGGATCCACCACGACAATCAGCAAGGCGATGAACGGCACAACCAGCACGGGAACGCAGTCCAGCAACAGGCACAGGAAACTATACGGTAGCCGCTTGAGCACCAGCGTGAGTCGCGCCAAAGCGCCCTGATGGCGCAGTCGTGACAGGCGCTCCTTGTCCTGTGCCTCTTCTGGCTCATGCGTCTCAGAGGCGGTCAGCGGCGCAGCATCGTCCGGGAGAGGCCGATCCGTCGCATCCTTTGCTACCGCGCCCTCCGCTGCCTCATCTGCTGCCTCCTGGGCGGCTTGCCGATCATCGAGCTCTTTGGCGAGCGCCATGCGCCCCTTGACGCGTGCCAGTGCTTCGACGCGCCCACGAACCCCACGCAGCAGGAAACGCAGCACGTAGAACAGGCAGCTACTGACGAAAGCGAGAATGAGCGCGCGCGTGAAGAGCTTGAGCGATTCCTGCCGGTCCGCAGGATTGTTGCGCATATGTCGCCACCATGGGCCGATGGCGCGCACATCCACCACCGTGCGCAACAGACTATGCGCCTGTACGCTGGCGGCTCGTGTCCAGTCCGAGGCGCTTCCGAGCAGTTCCGCGCCCAGACCGTCAGGCTTGAGCTGCGGACCTGTCTTTTCGGGTGCCGGTTTACCCCCGGCGGATTGCTGTGCCTGGGTAAGATTCTGAAGCGTGGTCAGGAATTCGCGGCGCTTGCCTTCGTCATTGAGAACCGACGCCAACTGGCGCGCCTGATCCGCCGTAATCTTCGGTGTGGATGATTCCGGCCCCGCACTCTGCGCCCATGCGCCCTGCGCACCGAGCACCAACATGGCGCAAAGCAGCCCTGCAAACAGGCTTGTCATGAGTGTCGGAAACCGGGCGCACAGTCCGGGCGCTCGAGAAGGGGACAGCATCAGGCACATCCTTGAAGACGGAATAAATGGAAGATGAGGCCCAGCTTTCTACCCTCACACGGGAAATAGTTTAAGGGTGGGCAGGACCGACATGCCGCGGTTCACAAGAGGCGCGACGGGTGGGCGGACCATTCGCTGGAAACAGGCCCGCGTGACAAGTGCAAGGTGGCCAGCGCGGATCGCAGGCGGACCACCCATGCCGACATGGCCGCAACCTGCATCTAAGGGGCAGTCGACATCGGGCGGGCTGAACACCTACCCATACTCATGGCACCGGGTATGGGGGGCACAGACTTGGTGCCCCCGGAGCTGACGGGCAGATCAGAGGGTAACGCCCGTACTCACCCGATCATGACGCGGGCCTTGAGAGCCCGGTCAGGCGGCGTTGGCAAGCCTGTGCTCACGCCACAGAACAGCCAGAGCCCCGACCAGAGAATCGATATCCACCTTGCTGTGGAGCGGACCCGGCGTGATGCGCAGACGCTCTGTTCCACGGGGAACAGTCGGGTAGTTGATGGGCTGAATGTAATGACCGAAACGCTGAAGCAGCGCGTCTGAAAGGGCTCGGCAGCGCGTCGCATCCCCCACCATAACGGGCACGATATGCGAGGGATTGGCCAGATGCGGAATGCCAGCATCATCGAGGCTCTCGCGCAGCCAGGCAACGGCCTGACGATGCGCATTCCGCTCCTCCTGACTCTGGCGCAGATGGCGAATGCTCGCCAATGCGCCAGCTGCCACCATGGGCGGAAGAGCGGTCGAAAAAATGAAACCAGAGGCGAAGGAGCGCACGAAGTCGCACAGGGCCGCACTCCCGGTGATATACCCACCAACCACGCCAAACCCCTTGCCCAGCGTACCCTCGATCACCGAGAGACGATGGGCGATGCCGCGCTCCTCAGCGACACCCCCGCCCTGGTGCCCATAGAGCCCGACAGCGTGTACCTCATCCAGATAGGTGAGCGCATTGTAGCGATCGGCCAGGTCGCAGATCTCTTCGATCGGCGCAATATCGCCATCCATCGAGTAGACGGATTCGAAAGCGACGATCTTGGGCGTCTCAAGCGGTAGCGCCTTCAGCTTTTCTTCGAGGTCGGCCACGTCATTATGACGGAAGATCATCTTCTCGGCGCGAGAATGACGTATGCCCTCTATCATCGATGCATGATTGGCGGCGTCTGACAGCACAACGCAGCCCTTGAGCCGCGCAGCAATGGTGCCGAGCGTGGCCCAGTTGGACAGATAGCCCGAATTGAATAGCAGCGCCGCTTCCTTGCCATGCAGATCGGCAAGCTCGCGCTCCAGCGCCACATGCTCGTGGTTCGTCCCCGAAATGTTGCGTGTGCCGCCAGCACCAGCGCCGCTGCGGGCGAGGCTCTCATGCATCGCCTTCAGGACGTCGGGATGCTGACCCATTGCGAGGTAGTCATTAGAGCACCAGACCGTGATGTCACGGCCCAGACCGTGATGATAGGCATGCGGAAACTGACCGGCATGGCGCTCGAGTTCGGCAAAATGCCGATAGCTGCCATCGGCCTTGAGCCCGTCCAGAGCCGTCTGGAAATACCGGTCATAGAACGTATCCACTTGCGCCATCTCGTTTCTTTCCTCTTCTCGGACCATAGCGCAGAGCAGCTAACAGCGTTCCGGGGCAAGTTAAACTCACTTCATGGGCCAAATGGAGTTCCGTCGCCTTCCCTGAAATTCTCTCGCAAAGGCCTATTTGCCTGACAGCCCTGCGCTGGACACAATACGGCGTTGTCCTCGGGACAGACCCGACAGCGCTCACACCGAGCCCTCGCGAACACGCTTCCGCGCCGCCTGAGGGCAAAACGCGACCGCGGAATCTCGAAATTCCCTGGAGGAGGCTGCGAAGGCATATGGCATGCGTGACGAGGGACCCCGCATAGCCGCTCAAGCCCCTCCTGCGGGGCGCGAAGATAAGGCGGCATGACGGCCTGATCGCCCCCCTCTCCCAAAAGATTCCCAGCCGAAATTCCAGGACGCGCGAGGGATGCCTGCGCGGATGAGCAGAGCAAACGATGGCCGCGCAAAAGCACACTCCCGCACTCGCCCCTGAACGCCTCGGCGCTTATGGGCGAGAGGGTTCCTGAAGCGGCGCATCCGCCTGTCCCCCTGTGGCAGGGAGGTCGCAGGAAAACGGGACTCGCCTTCGCCGCCATCTCACTGCAGAATAGGGAGTGAACCAGTCCTGAATCACCGCGCTATAGTGTTCCTCCCCCTTTTTCTTTCCAGTTCAAGGACGAGACCATGTCGGCCTCCGCCCGCCCTTCCTATGTGTCACAGATTCTGACCTATCCCCCGCTCGTCGCGCTCAAACCCTACTGGCGGGTCACGGTCGCAGCATTTCTGGGGTGGTTCCTCGATGCGTTCGACCAGACGGCCCTGTTGCTGACCCTGCCGGACATCTCCCATGATTTCGGGGTCACGATCAGCGCCATGGGCACCGTCCTCCTGGCCCAGAGTCTCGGACGCGCTGTAGGAAATACGGGCTGGGGCTGGCTGGCCGACCGCTATGGCAGGCGCCTCGCCTTCCTCATGGGGGTTTTGTGGTTTGGCATCTTTTCTGCCGCCACCGGCATGTCGAACGGGCTCATCAGCCTGATCGTCATCCAGTTTCTTTTCGGAATCGGGTTTGGTGGGGAATGGACGGCCTCGGCTGCCTTGCTCATGGAAAGCGTGCCCGGCAAGAGCCGCGCCATGGCCTCGGCCATCATGATGTCTGGATATGAACTCGGCTTTCTCGCCGCGACCGCGGCGCAGGCGCTCATTCTGCCCCATTATTCCTGGCGGCTACTCTTCTTCATCGGGCTTGCGCCTGCCCTGCTGGCATTGTTCATCCGCTGGGGTGTGAAGGAAAGCCCGGTCTGGTTGCTCAAGCAGGAACAGTTGCGCGGGACCAATGGCGCCCCCCCGGCCGCCAAGGCAAAATTCGTGCTAACGCTCGCCGCCATACAGGCCATCGCGCTGATGTCCTTCCTCGAGTTCCAGAAGGCTGCGATCTACAGCCTCTACCCGACGATCCTGCGCAATGTGCATCACCTGACCCCGGCCCTCGTTTTCTGGCCCATCGGGTGCTTCTGCATTGGGTCGCTGGTCGGCAAGCTTTCCTGCGGCGCTCTCGCGAGTAGGTTTGGCGATCTGCGTGTCATCATCGGCACGCTCATCGTGGTCGTTCTCACGATCTACCCGTTCCTCAGCAGCAATTCCTACCCGATCCTGCTCCTCTCTGCCGTCATCATGGGACTCGCTGCCTCGGGGGTATTCGCGCTGGTCCCCCATTACCTTGCCAAGCGTTTTCCGTCGGATACGCGCAGCTTCGGCATGGGGCTGAGCTACGCCATCGGCTCGCTCGGCCAGGGTCTGGCAGGCAAGCTCGTGCCTGTCTGCGGGCGTAATCTGGGGCTGCCGCTCTCGGCACAGATCTTCGTTGTCGCTTCGAGCGTGGTGGTCGGGTTGATTGCCTGGGCCGAACCCGACGAACTCCCAGGAGAAACAATGGAGACGGAATGACCGTCTTCCACCACGCGACCAATACAAAGAGAGCCGGGAGCTAGTCGCCCTCGGCTCTCTTTCTTTGATTTCCATCCGGTCGCTCAGGGCACCGGAATGCCCTGAGGCGTCTCAGCTTGCCGCCATGGCGTTCAGGCTGATCTGTCGCAGGACGTTGCGGGCAATTTCCCGGATCGGCTCGTTGCGCGACAGGACGAGCAGCGAGATCTCGACATTAAACTCGGTCTTGATCGCGGTCTGGATCTCGACCCCTGCAAGCGAGTCCACGCCTAGCTCGTTCGGTCGAGCACCTGGATCGATGCTGTCCGGTTCAAGCTTGAGCACCGTTCCAAGGATCGATTTCACATTATCCAGCACGAACTCGTAACGCTCCTCTGGGCTCAGGCTCTGGAGATGGGCGAGCTTCTGGGCGGATGTGTTCTTGATGCTCTTCTCACGGCGGATCAGTCCGAATTTCGGATTACGCTCGATAGCGCCATGATGCGCGAAGCAGGTCTCCCAATCGATCGCCATGGCCGCCACGTTGTCGCGGTCACGATTGATGAGGTCGGGCAGGAAAGAGAGCGCTTCCTCTGCGGGGAGCAGGCGGAAGCCCGCATTCTCGAAGAACTGCACCACGCTGCCCTCCTGGGCGAGCATGCCGACCTCTGCAATCGGCCCCCATTGCACGGAAACAGCGGGATAGCCTTCCTTGCGGCGGGCACTGGCCAGGGCGTCAAGGGAAGCATTGGCCGCGAGATAGCTGCTTTGGCCGATATTTCCCGTCACGGTGACAATCGAGGAATAGAGCACGAAGTAGTCCAGCGAACAGTCTCGCGTCAGCAGATCCAGATGACGCCCGCCGAGCAGCTTCGGCTTGAGCACATTGCGCAGGCTCTCTTCCGAGAATTTCGAGATAAGCCGGTCATCGAGGATACCTGCCGCGTGGAACACGCCCTTGAGGGGCTGCCCGGCCTCGAGAATGGCAGCCTTGATACGCGCCACATCGTCATAGACCGCGACGTCACCATAGTGGAGAGTAACGCGCGCGCCCGATTTCTTGAGGGCCTTGATCGCGTCGCGTGTCACCTGATCGCGACGAACACTGCGGCCCATCAAGTGCACATGCCTTGCCCCACTGGCCACCAGCCATGCCGCGGTCGCCAGTCCGAGTCCGCCCTGCCCCCCCGTGATCAGGTAAGCCCCAGCCGGATCGACTGGACGCACCGGCTGTCGCTGGGCCCGCACATTTGACAGGTCCTCGTAAGAGACGAGGATCTTGCCGATATGTTTGGACGACGACATGTGCTTGAAGGCGTCGCGCACCTCGGAAGCCGGATAGACCTTGTGCGGCAGCACGACCGTATCGAACTTGCGCGACAGATACGGAATGCGATCGAAAATCGCCACGGCCTTGCGATGGTCCTGCGCCATCATCAGGTCGAGATCGAAGCTGTGGAATGACACGTTCCCGTTGAAGCTGAACTGCGAGAGATCGCGCTTTTCCCAGATATCCTTCTTGCCAATCTCGACGAAGCGCCCCGTGTTGCACAGCAGCGCCAGGCTATGCGCCTGGATTTCACCGGGGGAACTGTTGAGCACGACATCCACGCCCTTGCCGCCCGTGACCTCCAGAATGCCGTCATAGAAAGCCAGGCTGCGTGAATCCCACACGGCCTCGCAGCCGCGATCGAGCAGGATCTGGCGTTTCTCGTCATTACTGGCCGTGGCAAAGATGCGCGCACCGATGATCTTGGCGATTTCGATCGCGGCCAGACCCACACCGCCTGCGGCGGAGTGAACGAGCAGGATCTCGCCCTTTTTCAACCGTGCCAGGTCATGCAGGCAATAGAGAGCCGTGGCGATGGCAATAGGCAGGCCCGTGGCTTCTGCCACCGTCAGCGGGCGCCCCGCCGTCTCGAACAGATCTAGGGCCATCACGCGGAAGCCCTTGACCGGGATCGTCATATGCGAGGTGAAGCACCCTGGATGACAGGTCAGATACCGCTTGCCGACCTGGAAATTCTTCACACCCTTGCCAACGGCCACAACCTCGAAACAGCACTCCATGCCCATTTCCGTGGTGTGATAGGTATCGAGCAGGAATTTTTCCGGCAGGACCGAAATACCCTTGAGCATGTCCTTGAAGTTCAGCGACGTCGCCAGCACCCGTACGGTGATCTCGCCCCGACCGGGTTCGCGAACATCGAAGGCCTTGTAATGCAGACCGTCCAGCGTACCGGTTCGGCTTTTCTGAAGCTTGATGCCCGGTGAGCCCGGCAGATCCGACAGCCTCCTGTCCGGCTGACCATCGACAGGAACGAAGCGGGGCGCAAAGCGTCGCCCGTTTCGCAGGGCGACTTCAGCCTCGCTATCCTCATTCAGGATCTCGGCTGCGAGCGCTGTCACCGCCTCCTTGCCCGAGAGCGTGGCGACGTCGATCACCTTGCCCCGAAATTCCGGCTTCTCATCAACGAGCCCCTTGAAGAAACCGACAAGGGCAGCGCCATCCGTACGCACCTTCGATTTCTGCGGCAGGAGATCTTCCGGGTCAAAGAACGTCGCGTTCTCGGAGACATAGATGAAGCGCGGCTGCTTGTCGGAACTCTCGAATCCGAGCCTTCCGCCAAATTTGACCAGCGTCGTCATCTGCCCGATCAGGGCGTCGAAATCGAAATCCGGGTCCGGTCCGGCCATGTAAACAATGGCATCAAGCGCAAGGCCCGGCTCCAGACCGATCGCAGCGGGCGTGATTTCGCCCGAGCGCGGCGGCGTCAGGATCGTGACGCCGTTTTCTTCGAGCAGGGCCGCGAGTTTCTTCTGACCAGCACTCTTGTGACCTGCCAGAAGGAGCGTCTTGGGCTCGGCGAAGAGGATCGATGCCTCGGACTCGATCCACTTGGTGACATATTCCTGGGTTTCGGCGCTACCGGTGGCCTCCTTGTGGGCGCGCGGCACCTCAGCGAAACGCAGGCCCTTCACCTCGGCAACGGGCATACCCGCCATCGTGTAGAGGCGCAGCGACGCTTCGATCTGACTTTTGCTGATTGAGGTGATTTCGGCTCGAACGAGACACTCCGTCGTTCCCTTACCGTAACAGCTCAGTCTTTCGAAGCCGACCGGCACATACATATGATCGGCATAACTTTCAGGCACCAGACCGATCATGGCGTGCATGGCGCCGTCGAGCAGCGTGGGATGCAGGTAGTAGTTTGCGCCGTCGTCGCGTTCTGCCTCGGTCAGGGCCACATGCGCATAGGCGACATTATCCTGTACAGCGAGACGCTGCAGCGTCTGGAAACGTGGCCCGTAATGGAAGCCGGAGGTACGGATGCGGTCATACAGAACGCCGCCCTCCGCGCCCTTGTCGAGCCAGGCCTGTGCCTCATCCCGGTCCATCACCGGCATGGGCCAGGGCGTTGACGAGAGAATATCGACCTTGCCATGGTCGATCCACATCTCCGAGAACTCTTCCTTTGCGCTGTGGAAACGCAGCGCCTTGCGACTCTCGTCGTAATCGAGATGCAGGATCGGATTATCGCCGGTCTGCACGACGAGAGGTGCCAGAATTTCGAAATTCTCGAGTACGACGCCGCTCTGCCCCTCGATCTCATGACCAACAGCAAGTGCGGACTCGATAAATCCGGCCGCGGGGAGCAACACGACATTATCGATGCAGTGATCCTTGAGCCAGGGCACGCCCAGCTCGGTCAGATCGACCACGAAGGACTTGCCCGGCGTCATGGCCCCGAAGCCTATTAGAGGATGGCCCGAGCCACCGTGTCGGAACCGATGCTCGCGCTCGTTTTCCACACGGAATTCCTCACGGGACCAGCGATAGCTCGGCAGATCGATCAATACGCCGCCGGTGATGCTCTGCCAGTCCAGGCGCGCCGTATGCAGGATGATGTTAGCAACCGCATTTTCGAGGCATTTCGCCTCGCTGTCCTGTCTGTTGAGCGTGCTGATGACACTCAGCTTCGCCTGCTGCTTGTCGGCAACCGATTTCAGGGCGCGACCGATAACAGGATGCGGCCCGATTTCGACGAACTGGGTGAATCCGTCGGCAAGGCAGGCCTCGACCGCCGAGGCGAAAAGCACAGGCTGACGGGCATTACTGAACCAGTAATGGGAATCTGCGCGATGGTTTTCACCGGCAAGACCGCCATAAACCGTCGAATAGAATGGGGTCGCAGCCGGGTCGGGCCTAAGCCCCGCCAGAGCCTCCTTGAGATCGGTTTCGATACGATCCATTACCGGGCTGTGGAACGGAACATCCACGTTCAGCACCCTGTTGAACAGGCCCTTCTGGGTGAGCACGGCGGCAAGGGCGCGTATGGCGGTTTCCGGACCAGCCAGGGTGCAGGTTGCAGGCGCATTCACCGCCGCCACACAGAGTTCGGGGGCTTCCTGCGTGATGAGTTCCTGCGCCGCCTCAGCCGAGAGCCCAACCGCCAGCATGCGCCCGGTACCGTCCAGCGTGCCCTGCAGGCGACTGCGGTAATAAATGACCGTCACGGCGTCTTCGAGGCTGAGGCTGCCCGACACATAGGCTGCCGCTACCTCACCCATGCTGTGACCGAGCACCGCATCAGGGAAGATCCCCTGCTGAGCGAGATATTCCGTTACCAGAATCTGGATGACGAAAATGGCAGGCTGAAGGATGGCCGTCCTGTCGATCTGACTGTCGGATTCCTCGCGCAGGATTTCCTCGCAGATGGAATAGCCGGAGAGCTTGCGGAACAGGGCGTCGCAGGCTTTGGCCTTGGCCAGAACCTCCTTTGGTGCCTCCTTGAGCAGATAACGCCCCATGCCCCACCATTGCGGCCCGACACCCGAATAGACGAAAACGATGCCTCTACCCGATTGTGCCTCGACACTGGCCTGCACCATGTCCGGGGTACGCTGATCCTGCAGATACGCATCAAGCTTGGCTGCCAGATCCTGTTCATCCTGCGCCATGACCAGAAGGCGGTGACGGAACAATGTGCGCGACGTCGCCAGGCTATAAGCGAGGTCCGCCAGCGCAGGAGGCGCCTCTGCATCCAGACGATCGCGATAGGCGGCTGCCATGAGCGGAAGGGATGTCTTGGAAAAAGCTGTCAGGAGGAACGGAATTTTTCCGTTCAGCCGACGGGCTGTCGTCTTCTTTCGGCGCGAGGGGGCTTTGTCCTCGGGGCGTCGCAGAAGCGCGATGGCATTCGTGCCACCGTAACCGAAGGAATTGACCCCGGCATAACGCGCCGGCTTCTTTCCAGACAGGGAACGCGTTTCGCCACGGACGATATCGAGATTCCATTCGTCGAGGTGAATGGAGGGATTGATGTTTTTGAGGCCGGGTTGGGGCGGCACTTCCTGATGACGCAGGCAAAGCGCAGCCTTGAGGGTGCCGAGCACACCGGCTGCCGCCTCTGTATGGCCGAGATTGGCCTTGATCGCGCCGATCACCAGCTTGTCTTTTTTGAACTGGGCGATGGATTGGGAAAGCGCGTAGGTCTCGATGGGATCACCCGCTGGCGTACCCGTGCCATGGGTTTCAACATAGGCGACCTCGCGAGGGTCCACCTGTGCCTTCTCAAGCACCTCTGTCATCAGCCGCGATTGGGCGCCTGCATCCGGCGAGGTCAGGAACTGCGTGCGCCCATCAGAATTGACACCGGTCGCGCTGACAATGGCATGAATCGTATCGCCATCGCGTTCGGCATCTTCCAGGCGTTTGAGCACGAACACGACGCTTCCCTCGCCGCGCCCATAGCCATCGGCTGCGGCGTCAAAGCTTTTCGAGCGACCATCGCGCGCGATGAAATGTCCCTTGGACATGAATATGGAGGTTTGCGGTGAGATCATGAGGCTCACACCGCCGGTCACGGCAATATCGGTATCCCCGTCATTCAGGCTGCGACAGGCCTGATGCAGCGCAACAAGCGAGGACGAACAGGCCGTGTCGATGGACATGCACGGTCCCTGGAAATCGAAAACATGGGCCAGTCGCGCAGAGAGCATCGTCGAAGGCGTCGCCGTTGCGGCAAAATGATCGCGCACCGTCGGCAGATTATAAGGGCTCGAGGTATGGGCATGGGCATCGACAGCGAATATGCCGATGAATACCCCGGTCTTCTGCCCGGCCAGACGGGCGGGCAAAATACGCGCTGACTCCATCGCCTCCCAGGTCACCTCGAGCAGCAATTTCTGCTGGGGATCGAGGATCTGGGCTTCTCGCGGTGAAATACCGAAAAAAAGCGGCTCGAACTCATGGATGTTGCGCTTAAGAAAACTGCCCCGGCGCATATAGGTTTTCGAGGGTGCCTCGATTTCCTCGGCATAGAAGCGCTTGAGGCTCCAGCGCTCTTCGGGGATGTCGGTAACAGCCTCACCCTCCGCGCACAGGAAAGACCAGAGCTCGTCAACATTGGTGATATTGGGGGCCAGACGGCACCCGATCCCGATGATGGCGATATCAGACGTTTTATTGCGCGACATGATGAGACTGAAACCCTACACAAAAAACAAAATAGTCAGGAGCAATGCTCCGTGCCTCATGCTGCGGGTCGGCCATCGACACTGCCCGCAGCGCTCCTTTTTCTAGCTCGACGCGGCCTCGGAGCGTTCGAAGGCCCCAACGAGCGTTTCCCGATCGACCCGGCCGTCGAGCGACCAGGGAATATGATCGACCGACATGACCCGCACCGGCGGAAGCGTCGGATAGAAAGCCCGCAAGCCCTGGGCGAGACGCTCAGCGTTGAATCCGGCAGACGAAGCCAGTGCGATGTTGATCCTGTTGCGCCCCGACTCATCGAGAGACAGGAAACTGCCCAACTCCCGCTGCCCCAGAATATCTCGCGCAATATCGTCGATCACGCCGAGATCGAATTTCTCGCCACCGATCGACACCAGATCATCGATACGGCCAATGACGCTGACCATTCCGTCGGCAGCGAGGCGACCACGATCACCGGGATAGAACCACCCCCCGGCAAAACGCCGTGACTGGCCGGTATCAGCATCCGCATACCCCCCGAGCAGACCCGAGCTCCTGATCCGGATAACTCCCTCCTGCCCAGTGGCAAGCGTGTTCCCTTCGGCATCGACAATCTGAAGCGTGACCCATGGTAGCACAGTCCCGACCGCCTCGTCCGTGTCAAAACCCGACGCCACTCCCTGGGCGAGAGCGCCGCATTCATCCGTGCCATAAGCCGAGACGACATGAGGGGTAAGCGTCGCGAGTGCCTTGTCACGCAGGACGCGATTGAGACGCCCGCCCGTCACGATCAGTCTGAGCGTGTCGAGGGCGCGCATGCCCGGTGGGAGAACCTCGAGGATATGCGCCAGATGGCCAGGCGTGACCACGGCAACTGTCGGTATCTTGCGGGCGATGAGAATACCGATATCGGTATGACTCACAAAATTCAGCGGCGAGCCGGAACACAAGCCGCTGCACCCCACGACAAACCCCGAAAGCGAGATCACGCCGATGGTGGAGAGGACATGCGGCTGGGCTGCGGCGCTCGCACCGAGCGCGCGGTCCTGTAGCATCATATGCAGGATGGCCATCTCAGCCTGACGGAAGCTCATGGCGAGCACACGGCGCTCCGCATCCGTCCCCGCCGCGATTGCATAACGGCAGACCGCGTCGGGATCGATGGCGTGATTTACCCACTCCGCCTTGGTCTGACGCACCTTGGCAAGCCATGCCTCGCTGATTTCGAGAACCTGGATATCCTGTAGCGACAGCCCGCCCATCGAGATGATGATATCAGGCTCGAGAAGCTGGACATCGCGCAGGAACGAGGGATTGGAACTCTCTGGTAATGAGGCGCTGGCCAGACCAAGGGAGGCAAGGGACAGGATCAGCACCCAATGCCAGTACAGATTGCCGCAATGGATACCAACGAGCTTCGGTTCAGCCTCACGAAGCTTGGACAAGGCCTGCGTGACGACAGTGACATCGCGATCGAGCTGTCCGAAGGTCCAGTCCTGAGCGAGGCTGTCAAACGCGAGGGATTGCGGATTCTGCCTGGCATATTGCAAGGCCATGACGTGAAACATGAAAAGACAATCCCTGAACGCAAACGGGGCGGCCATGAAGACCGCCCTGGGTTCCCCAGACGCGAAGACCCCGATTGAACCAAGGAACTCAGCCGACCTGAGCTCCGCATAGCTGGGCGGGGGATTGAACCAGATAGGGCCCCCCGGCCAGAATTTCGATGGCGACAATACAGACCGCTTCGGACTGACGGTCGCTCAAGTCAAGAAGGGCGGAACCTGTGGTCCAGCGCTGATGACCATCCTCAATATTTGACCATCCTTCAAGACATTCATCCGTCAGATGATCGGCAAGGTAGCGCGTCCGGTCGGCTTCCCAGATCTGGATATCCCCTACGAGAACGCCGAGATGACGGCGATCGTCATGGAAAGGTCCGATCACATCGGCGGGACGCGACACCCGCGATACGATACGTACGCGCTTTGCATCGGGCGGCAGCATGAAGACGCTGGAGCGATTGACCACGCGCATACAGCGCATGATGCGTCCCTTCTCGTCCATCAGATGCAGATCGGGGTCTTCCGTGACTTCGGGTGCCTGGACGAAGCTGCCCAGATTGAGCGCAGCGGCACGATGGGCAAGCGACGCATGAACTGGCTCAACGAAGCTGCGATCAACACGAAGCGGCGCTGCGCCGTCCCCCTCCCAGCTGGATTCCGGCGCATTCATCAGATGCACGACGGCACCGGTCTGCGAAAATCTCTTGCGGTCACCCGTATCGAGATAGCTCTCGCTCAGCGCTCCATCCGCCCAGATGATCGAATGCTTGTCCGTTTCGACATGATAATAATCGAAATGCGTCACACTGCGATCATAGTAAATGCTGCGTCCGTTGACGAGCATACGCGCCGGAACAAAGGCGCCGTTCAGATACATCGCATGCTCGGGCGTGACGAGCAGATCCTTGTGAGGCACGTTATCTCCCAGCGCGTTGCGCAGGATACGCACTGGATAACCAGCCTCGTCATCATCGAGCCATGTACGGACGATGGTTGAACGATGCCCAAGCCACACGATTTCGCGGTACACCGCCTCGCCATCGACATATGCAGCAACCCGATCTCCCACAGCGAGATCCTCAACCGCAATCTCCCCGCGATCCGTGCGGATCAACGTACCGCTCAGATAGCACTTGTCATAGACGATGATGGTGCTGCCGTCGGCCGGGTCACGCTCGAGATGGTAATCAGTCGCTGCATTGCCCTTCGTGCCGTGAACCTCACTGCTCCAGAGAATATTTCCTCCAGCATCAATGATACTGATGGTGTTATTGCCGTAAACGATGCGCTGACCGTCATTCCAGCCCAGCGTATCGACGTCGATACGTCCCTTCCATCCGATCGTAATGCCCTTGAGCACGGCTCCCGATTGCACGACCAGCAATCCACCGACTTCGTTTTCTCCCTCGCAGATGCCCGAGATCACCGCATTGACGAGTGTCGCCCCCGAATTGACGGTCAGGGTTCCACCGGCCGCTATCTGTGCGCTGACGAGATAAGCCTGGGTTTCAAGTGTCGCGGCAGCCGCTGCTGCGACGGCGAGCCCATTCAGATTGGCACCCGCATTGGCCAGCAGGCTGCCTCCCGATCCGAGGGTTGCGTTGAGTGTAAGCGCGCCGGAGCCGACATGGATCAGACCACCGGCAGAGGCGATGCTGCCACTGGCATAGGCGCCGGCCCCCAGAAGCTGCGTGCCTGCGCTGAAGATTGTCCCAAGGGATGTCCCACCGGACGAGACGAACTGCTTGCCGCCTACGATACTGCCAATATCTGTCCCACCACTTGCAAGCGCTTCTGTCGATCCGATATCGAACCGGCTCGCCGAGATCACGCCTGGTCCGATGAAGGATTGCCCCTTGAGGGTGAAACCGCCCCCGGCGAGACCGACGCCGCCCGCCTGCACATGCGCGTCGACCACAAGACCGGGAGAACCGCCGTAATTGGACATCTTGCTGGCCAGCACGCCGCCCTGAGCGCCCACTGTTACACCGCTGACCACGCCGTCATTGATGGCCGCAAACCCGCCACTATTATAGGCCGTTCCGCCAGCGACCAGACCCTTGCCACCTGCAAGCACCACACCGCCTGAAACGGCCGTGGCACCATAGGCAACGGATGCGGCTGAGGCGATCAGCATGGCGGGATTATTTGTGCCACCGGCGCCGAAACCCGCAACATAAGTATTGGTCGTGGTGTATTTTTTCTCGGTAGTAATCAGTGTCGCGCCGCTCAACACCCGATAGGTCGTGGGCCCGGTCTTGTTAACCGATGCATTGCCACTCATGCCGGTAGAGGTAATACCCATGTGCCAGTTTCCCCGCCAGGAACGCCACATATGCAGCTGGTTCACGCGATCTCTGCCAGTGAGACGGCATAAATCGCCTCAACTCTGTACAGGATGCCCAACGCGCTATGCATTCGTTCATTAATACTTAACAACCAAGCACCTGACACAAGAAAAAGGGACAAGCAACGATACGATATATAAGGTTTTACTATACTCAGATTACCCCAATGATTTGCATATGACAAACATGTTCTGTCATGCTCGACTAACCCTCTATTTTAGCAAGGATATTTCCGAACAAAGCCTGGGCGTCTTCGGACGGCAAACCGGCCGAAAGCACGCAAAAAAAATCGTGAAGATATTGTAAAAAGCCAAACTATACCGGGAGCGCGCGAGTAAACGCCCCGCTCGCAAAGACAGAAACAGTCAAGATTGCGCTCTTGCAGCGGAGTCCCACATGCCGGGAAGAAGGGGCGTGCTTCCCCTTTTCCCAACACAGTCACTCAATGAAGAAATCAGCCAGCGATGACCTTGGAGGCCACCAGAGTGTCTTTTATCGGATAGGGGCCGCCGGCCAGCACTTCGATGGAGAGCATTGCGGCGTCGCCGGTCTGCACCGTCGCAAGAGGCAAGAGTGCATTTCCGGTCGTCCAGCGCTTTGCACCTTCCTCGAGGCGCGCCCAGCCCGACACGGCCTCCTCACCCAGATGCGCGGTGATCTGACGGGTTTCTCCCGCCTCCCAGACCTGGATTTCCCCGACCAGAACGCCGAGATGGCGACGATCGTCAACGAAGGCACCGATCATGTCCACCGGACGCGCGACACGCGACACGAGGCGCAGCGCGCTTGCAGTGGCCGGGACCATGAATACGTAGGAGCGATTTACCTTGCGGATCGCACGGATGACATGCCCATCCTGATCTACGAGATGCAGATCCGGTTCGTCCGTGGTCAACACCTCAGAACCCGCTGTATCGCAACCGAGGGCATCAGCGCGCGCTACCAGCGAAGCGTGGATAGGCTCCACGAAATCGCGCTCTGTGCGCAGAGGGGCTGCGCCATGTTCTGCCCAGTCCCGCGCAGGCGCGTTGAGCAGGTGCACGACCGGGCTCCCCTGATAGAAAAGATCGCGATCACCCGTATCCAGGTAGCTCTCGCTCAACGCGCCATCCGACCAGAGGATCGAATGCGCGTCGGTCTCGATATGATAGAAATCGAACTGAGGGATGCTGTGATCATAGAAAATGCTGCGTCCATTGACCAGCATACGTGCCGGCACAAAGGCACCGTCCAGATACATGGCGTGTTCCGGCGTCACCAAGAGGTCCTTGTGAGGAACATTATCACCGAGCGCGTTGGCCAGGATGCGCACGGGATAACCTGCTTCATCCTCCGGCAGATTGGGTCGTACGCTCGTCGAGCGGCGGCCGGTCCAGATGATCTCGCGCATGACTTCCACCCCATCGACGAAGGCGGCTACGCGATCGCCGACGACGAGATCTTCAACCGGGACCTCACCGCGATCGGTGCGGATCATCGTGCCCTTCAGGAAGCACTTGTCATAGACAAGGATCATGCTGCCGTCGTTCGGGTCTCTCTCGAGATGAAAGTCCTTGTCGACCGTGCTCGGACCGCCCGTCACATAACCGTCCCAAAGCAGATTACCGGCGGCATCCGTGATCATCACGTCGTTGGACGAGTAGTAGACCCGAGCCCCGGAGACATATTGGACGCTGTCAATATCAAGGCGGCTCTTCCAGCCCATCGAGGTCACACCGCTCAGAACTGCGCCCGAATGAAGGACCAGAAGCCCCCCTGCCGCGCCGCTGGAAGCCGTGCCCACGATCACACCATTCACGAGCGTAGCGCCCGAGTTCAACGTGAGGGTACCGCCACCTGCAATAGTCGCCCCCGAGACGATCGCCAGACGGTCAGCAGTCGCTGCAGCCGCTGCCTGTACCTGCAACCCGTTGACCCGGCCAGCCATATTAACATGGAGCGACCCTGCCGAACCGATGACCAGTCCTAGGCCGGTTCCCCCGGAATAAACTTCGATGCGCCCGCCGGCCGAGGCAGTCGCGCCACTCGCGATGCCCCCATTCGAGACAAGCTGTGTCCCCGCACTGAAGATGGATTTGATTGAGACACCCGCAGACATGACGATCTGCGTGCCGCCGATCAAGCTGCCCACATCCGATCCGGCGGAGACCAGAATCTCGGTGGAGCCAACATCGAACTTCCCGTTGGAAATAACACCAGACCCAGCGAAGGCCTGCCCCTTGATGGTAAAGCCACCCCCAGCGAGCGCGTAGCCTCCGGCCTGTACGTGGGTGTTCAATACCACACCCGCACCGCCGTCGTAGCCAGCAACCATGGAGGCCAAGACACCGCCGCCGGAGCCAATCGTAGCACCGTTCACGTAGCCGCCATTCGCTGCAGCAAACGAGCCACTATTGAAAGCAGTGCCGCCGACTGCCGTACCTCCATTCGCTCCCATGACCACGCCACCGAAGCCCACAGTAGACCCTGAGACGACACCTCCCGCCGAAGCAAGAAGTAGGGCGGGGTAATTGGTGCCACCTGATTGCCCCGGGATTGCTCCGGAGTTATCCGGACCATTACCAAACCCGGAAACGATCGCGCCATTGGTGGTGTACCCGGCCCCCTGCACGGCAAGAGTAGCACCGCTTAAGACCTGGTAGATCCCGCCGCTGCTGATGATCTGAGCACCAGTTGCCGAACCGCTGGAAGTGATAGCCATATGAACCTCTCAAGATATCCGGTTCGATGTGCTCTGCCACCGGCTGGAGAGCGCGATGGGATCTTTCGCCTGAGCGTCGATAAACCGGGACGGACTCCGGGGAGTGCCCCAGAATCGTGTTGCTTATTAACAAACACGCATCTCATGCGGCGACGCAAAGCACAATGGGTAATTGTTTGGTAAATACAATCAACTTTTCGACAGAGAGTGTCGAATACATTTCTTTGTTTCGATCATTCATATTTTGACATCATATGCGTCATCATTTCGTTGTGAATACCTCGTAAAACCGATGACCGATTTTGTTAATCCGAAACAGGACACCGTTAAATATCGGGAAACGCTACACCGATTTTTTTTAACTACGGTGAAAATTTCCTAATTCGCTCCTGGCGAAGCGGAATCTTCAAAAAGGCTTCAAATCGAAGAGCCTCCGTCATATTTTCCATCGGCAAACAGATCTTTCGCTGGCGACTTGTCGGAACGCGAATCTCTTGAGGATTCTTTTCCCCGGACTTGATAGAGTTCACGCCGATGCTTGGTCACCTGCGCCACTCGGTCATTCGGCCCCTCGATTTCACACTCTTCTCATGGCATGGAGGCGCACATCCGGATCGGAGCGGACAGGGTCACCCCTGACCGGGAGAGATAGCGTTAATGCCTTCGAAAGGGCTTTGAAAATAATGGGCAAGATCGTCTTTCTGAACCCTTTCAGCCCGGATGCCACCTATGGTGGCGTGAAGGTGACCTATCAGCACGCCGAGATTCTGGCGAAATCCGGGTACGAGGTTGCGGTCTATCAACCGGCAGGACGGCCGAGCTGGATCGATATCTCTGACCGACTCAATGTATGCGCCGATTTCGAGGCCGAGCCGGATGATGTTCTGGTGTTCCCGGAGGTCCTGCATGAATTCATGCTTGAAATCGCGCAGGCCCCCTTCCCCGGCAAGAAAGTCATGTTTTGCCAGAATCCGTTCTACCTCTACAGCTACAACTTCAGCGGGCGGGATCTGAGCGATATGGGTTTCTCCCATTTCATCGTGCCGGGACGCGAGACGGCGCAATCCCTTTCTTCCGTGCTCGGCGTGCCGAAGGTTCACGTTATCCCGAACTCGGTCGATACCAATCTGTTCTATCCGCGCCAGAAGCATCTGTGCATCGCAACCAATCCCCGCAAGTGGCCGGGGGAGGGCGGGAATTCGCCTCTCGCTCCGCTTCTCATGTCGATGTTGCGGCTTAAATATCCGGAAACTGCCGATGTTCCCTGGCTGATGCTCGAAAACATGACACAACGTCAGGTGGCCGAGGCTATGGGAGGCGCCGCCATTTTCCTGGCCCTGTCCCGACAGGAGGCCTTGCCCCTCACGCCACTCGAGGCGATGGCGTCGCGCTGCGCGCTGGTGGGGTTTCACGGCACCGGGGGCAAGGACTACGCCACGCATAGAAATGGTTACTGGTTCTCGCCCGAAGAATGTGAGGAAATAGTCGATTGTCTCGCAACACTGATCTACGACATGAAACATCACTCACCGCGCATTGACAGAATGCTTCATGAAGCTGAAAAGACCGCGAGTCAGTATTCGGTAAGCGCGACATATCAGGCCGTCTTGCAGGTTTATGGCGAGATATGCGCCCATTTCGGTCCCCGGATGTAAGGCGGACAGTCAAGAGCGGAAATCATGGATAGCACGCCAAGTCAGGCTGGCCCTGAAGGAATCAGGTTCGATTTTCAGGATGGGTGCCGCATCAGCCTTCCCCATGGCGAGTGGCATGCGGAGATACGGGATGTGGCCACGCAGACGCTCCTGTTTGCGCAGGCGAATACGGGCGGCCTTGTCAGCAGCAGCAAGAAATACTTCGTTCCGTTCTCTCTGCGCGTTTCACGCAATGGCGTCACGGTTCTCGACCATGAACTCGATCTGACCGACCGCGACATTCTGATTGACATGCATCTGGGCGGCATTGGTGACCATCTTGCCTGGATGGGCCATGTCGAGGCTTTCGCCCAGGCTCATCGCTGTCATGTGCATTGCCTTGTGCGGCCTGGATTGTCCGAACTGTTTGTCGGCGCCAATCCACGCCTGAGCATCACCGAAGATCAGTCCATCCTCGATCGCCCCTTTTACGCGCGCTACAAGGTTCTGATCTTTTTCAACGACATCAATCGCGACCATCAGCCGACGGATTACCGGCAGGTCGGACTGGCCGTATCAGGGGCCTATATTCTTGGCCTTCCTGCGAGGGAACGCCTGCCCTCCATCCGCTTGGCCGGAGGGGGGCGTCCGATTGCGGAGCCCTATGTCTGTATTGCCACCCAGGCGACGGGACATAACAAATACTGGAATAACCCGTATGGCTGGTCCAACCTCGTCAAACATCTGAAGGAGAAAGGTTATCGCGTGATCTGTATCGATCGCGACCGCGTAGCCGGTAATGGTACGATCTGGCACCATATTCCGTATGGAGCCGAGGACATGACCGGTGCCCTTCCACTCAGTGAGCGCGCGCGGTGGCTGGCTCACGCCGATTTTTTCGTCGGCCTTTCAAGCGGGCTTTCCTGGCTCGCCTGGGCATCGGGCTGCCCCGTGGTGATGATCAGCGGTTTTACCGAGCCGTTCAACGAGTTCGAAACCCCCTATCGCATCATCAACCGGCATGTGTGCAATAGCTGCTCCAATGACGTGACAGTAGAATTCGAGCGGGTCAATTACATGTGGTGTCCGCGCCATGCGAATACGGAGCGCGATTT
>NZ_PNQZ01000071.1 GCF_003994335.1 Asaia sp. W19 | reverse complement strand
CGATCCGCATAATCAGGTCTATATCAATGGCACGACGGCGTTTCGCGCGCCTGTTTCGACCGAGGCTTACGTGCCGGACTATGACCCCAATGCCGGGCAGATCTCGGCCGTTGGTAATCTGAAGCCCGAATATACGATCAGCGAGGAGATCGGATACCGTCATTTCGGGTTCTGGAATTTCTCGATCGCTGCGTTCAATCTCAACATGACCAATCACAACATCTCGTCCTCCGGGTATATTCCGGGCTCGACCCTTGTCGTTGCGCTGCCGATCAATGCGGGCGGACAGACCTCACGGGGTATCCAGGGGGAATTCGGCCTGAGGCCCTGGCATCATTTCAGTCCCTATCTGTCGGGCCAGTATCTGCACTCCACCATGGATAACGACTTCGCGGTGAGCGGGCAGGTGCTGCCCACACGGGGCAAGATTGCGGTTGGCTCCCCCAAATTCACCGGGGCCGTCGGGCTGCAATATGATCAGGGGCATTTCTTCGGGAATTTCAACCTGCGCTACACGGGCGGCCAGTACACGACCTTTATGAATGACGAGCATATCCCCGGATATGTGACTTCCGATCTGACGCTCGGCTATCGACTGTCATCCATCGGCCCTGCGAAGCATCCGCAGATACAGGTCAATTTCACCAATCTGGGGGGGAATCATTATCTTGCCATGGCCGGGAGCACGACGGCGAATGCGCGTGACACGCTCAGCCGGAGCGGGGTCGTAGTGCCGGGTTCATCGCCCATCTATCTTATCGGCGCGCCCTTCGGTGTCTACGCCACTGTATCGAGCGGGTTCTGAGCATGCGCGAGCGGTATAGGGGGGCTCCATCCCCCTCCGACGGTATTGCCCTGGGCAGGGGGCGCGTCGAGTCACTCGACGTCCTGCGCGGTCTGACCATTGCCCTGATGATCCTGGTCAATAACCCCGGCGACTGGGCGCATACCTTCTGGCCCTTGCTTCATGCGCACTGGAACGGTCTGACCCTGGCGGATCTCGTTTTCCCCAGCTTCTTGTTCATCATGGGCTGTGCCATTCCATTTGCGCTCGGGCGGTGCCTTGAGAAAGGGGAACGACGCAGGCGGCTCTGGCGCGAGATCGCACAGCGCAGCGTCGCTCTGGTCCTGCTCGGGATAGGTCTGAACGCTCTGGGTCACGGCGGTTTTCACGATCTGCGTGTCTATGGTGTCTTGCAGCATCTGGGCGTCTGCTACGCTTTCGGGGCGGGACTTTATCTTGCAGGGTTGCGTTTGCGAGGCCTGTCTGTTGCGGCAGCCTTGCTGGTTTTGGTCTATTACCTGCTCCTGCTCGCCTTCCCGGAGGCTGCTGCGGGCGGTCCTGCTTTCATGGATCCCCATGGCAA
This sequence comes from Asaia sp. W19, assembly GCF_003994335.1. GTDB lineage: Bacteria > Pseudomonadota > Alphaproteobacteria > Acetobacterales > Acetobacteraceae > Asaia. The sequence goes on along the minus strand of NZ_PNQZ01000071.1, from coordinate 5,120 downwards.
TCTTGCGGCGCGGCTCGACCGGCTGGCCATGGGGGCGCTGCATGACCTGACCGGCATGGGCGTGCTGTATGAGGGCGATCGTGATCCTGAGGGCCTTCTGACGCTGGTGCCAAGCGGCGCGACGCTTTTACTCGGCATTCTGTCGGGCATCATCATACGTCAGGACCTGCGGGGGCACCCAAGGCGTATTCTCGGCTTTTTGCGTCTTACCGGAGGCGGATTGCTCGTGACGGGCCTTGTATGGTCGCTGATCTTCCCGTTGAACAAGAATCTCTGGACGAGCAGTTATGTGCTGGTCTGCGGGGGTCTCGATATGCTTGCCCTCTCCTGGCTCTATGACTGGGTCGATGTGAGGCAGGCTCAGCGGGGCAATACGGCACTGCGCGGCATGGTGCGTTTCGGGGTGGTCTTCGGCGCGAACCCGATCGTGGCGTATCTGTTCTCTGAAATCCTTGCCATCGTACTGGGCTGGCACTGGTCGGCTGCGGCTACCCTTCCCGCCGGGAGCTGGCTCTACGAAAATCTGTTCGGTCCGGCTCCTGCCAGCGATGGAGCCTCTCTGATCTATGCGGTTGCCTATGTCGCGGTCTGTTTCATCCCGAGCTATTGGCTCTGGCACCGAAAGATTGTCATCAGGCTCTGAAAAAGCGTCTCGTGCGGAGAGGCTGACGGGGCATAGCGTCAGCTCCTCCAGGCGGGTGTGTGTTTTTCACCCCCACCTCGCCTCGGCGGTCACTGCGACTGGCTGGCTGTGCGCTCGATCACCGGATCCGCAGACGGCCAGTATGCAGCTGCCAGGTCGTTCTGACAGGCCTCGATCTGCTCCTGTATCCAATGCATGCATTCGTGCAGCCCGCGAATGATGATCTCTTCCGCGGTCTGGTCTTCAAGCATGGCACGCAGTTCCGAGAGGCGTTCCTGCACGGGGGAGGACTGACGGCGCAGATTGTAATGGGTCGATAGCGCACCCAGCACTGAATCGGCATGGCGCAGATTGAGGGCGAGAGAACGCGGAAAGCCTTCGTTCTTGAGCAGGAAGCCGACCACATTTGCCGGGGTGGTGGTGACGGGCTTGAGCCTGCGAAAGGCGTGATAGGCCGCGGCCGAACGCAGAACCGACGCCCATTGCGCCATGTCGATCTCGGAGCCGACCTCAGCGGCGTTAGGCAAAAGCGTATGATAGCGCGTATCGATCAGCCGGGTGATCTGGTCGCTCTGCTCCAGATGTCGACCCAGGAGATAGAACAACCATGCCTGGTCCCGATACAGCGTTCCAGAGGTGATGCCACTATGAGACTGGCAATCGAGCTTGATCCGGTTGCATAGCGCCGAAAGGCCGGTGCGCCTGATATCGGCGTCACTCAGATCGAGCATCCAGCGTGTGAAGACATTGAGCTGCATCCACATTTCGGTCGAGATCAGGGGACGTGCCGAACGGGCGTTCTCGCGTACGAAATGCGCCATGGACTTGATCGATCCCGGATTGGAGCAGTCAGTGATGTAAAAGCGCAGGTAATCGTCTTCACGCGGGTTGGGATAGCATTCGCGAAAACGCTGCTCATCCGAGTTGATCTGCACGATAGTGTCCCAGACGGGCCTGCCATCCGGTCCTCGCACGAAGGCTTCTGTCACCTCCAGAACACGCGCCAGGTTTTCGATGCGCTCCATATAGCGCGCGAGCCACATCATGTTCTCGGCATAGCGCGAGAGCAGCGTGTTGAGGTCGGGGAGCATCCCGTGCAGCGGGGGCGAAAAACGTGTCATGCGGACATCACCCATGTATCCTTGGATCCGCCGCCTTGTGACGAGTTGACAACCAGAGAGCCCTTGCGCAGCGCCACACGGGACAGGCCGCCCGGCAGAACCCATGTCGAGGCCCCTGTGACGGCGAAAGGCCTCAGATCTACGTGACGGGCTTCTACCCCGGCAGGACAAAGCGTAGGCACAACGGAAAGGTCGATGACAGGCTGGCTGATGTAATTGGCCGGGTTCTCGATCAGTTTCTCACGAAAAGCCTCGAGTTCGTCCGCGCTGGCATGGGGGCCGATGATCAGGCCGTATCCACCTGAATCGCCCACCGGCTTTACAACCAGATTGCCCAGATTATCCAGCGTATGGGCCAGTCCTTCTGGCTCGGCGCAGATATGCGTCTCGACACTGTCCAGAATGGGATCCTCACCCAGGTAATATCGGATGATGCGCGGCATGTAGGCATAGACAGCCTTGTCATCCGCAACACCCGTGCCCAACGCATTGGCCAGTGTCACATTGCCCCGGCAATAGGCATCCACCAGCCCAGGGACGCCGAGAAGGCTTTCGGGATTGAAGGCGAGAGGATCGAGAAAGGCATCGTCGATTCGTCGATAGATCGAGTGAACCGGTCGCAATCCTGCGACGGTGCGCATATAAACGTGATGATTTTCAACGACCAGATCGCGCCCCTCGACAAGAGGAACGCCCATCTCACGGGCAAGAAATACATGCTCGAAGTACGCGGAATTATAGATGCCCGGTGAGAGAAGAACCACCTGGGGATCGACAATACCCGCAGGGGCGACGTCGCACAGGGCACGATGCAGGCGCACACCGTAATCGTCCACGGAGCGCAGGGCGATGCCCGAGGCCAGATCAGGCATGAGCCGTAGCATCATGTGTCTGTTCTCGATCACATAGGACACGCCTGACGGGGTGCGGGCATTATCCTCGAGCACCAGAAACCGACCGGAGCGATCCCGTATCAGGTCAGTGCCGTTGATATGCACATAGACACCGCCAGGAACGTCGACACCGATCATTGCTTCGCAATAATTGGCGTTCTTGAGCACGAGATCCGACGGAATGATCCCGTCATCAAGGATGCGACGGTCGTGATAGATGTCCCACAGAAAAAGGTTGATCGCCTTGACGCGCTGCTGCACGCCACGTTCGACGAAAGCCCATTCCTCGGCAGTCAGCAGGCGGGGGATCATGTCGAAAGGCAGGATGCGATCGATCGCCTGTCGCTCGGTATAGACCGTGAAGGTAATCCCAAGCCGCCAGAGTTGACTCTCTGCATCGGCGGTGCGATCGCGCAGGTCCTTGAGAGAGAGATGGGACAGTCTTTCCTGCACCTCCCGTAATGCCTCTGGCAATTCATCGCCCCGATTCATCAGTTCACAGTAAAACTGTGGCCTGTCATAGGTTGAAAAAATACCGGCTTCCTGAATTGGCGAGGCGTCAGACGCCATATTTTCTCACCTTCTGGTTCGGAATGACGTGATGTATCCTGGTCCGAAACGTTACGGATTATTATTAAACTACCAAACTCCGGAGCTTGCCAAGATATAAAACGGCGGGGCAGAAATCATCGTGAGGCCCGAAGGACTCACAAGACCAGTCGTGCAAAAACCGCGTTCGGGCGATATGGTTGCCATGCCGTCGTGTGCTGACCTGCACGAGGGCTGGGCCCCATGATCCTGATCCTGATCGGGTGAGGGGGGCTTGTCGTCATGGGTTTGCTCTTGCCGAGCACAAGGAGTTGGGAAGTCCACGTCATGAGATCGTGCCTCGGGGGGCAGGGACGGCCATGAGCAGGCCGATCCTGCTCAATCACCGCACAACCTATCGTTATGACCGTATGGTCTCGCTCGGCCCCCAGACGATTCGTCTGCGGCCACCCTTGCGTATGCGCAACGCGATCACGACCTACGCCCTCTCGATCGGTCCCAGTCACGCCGGGCTGACCTGGGGGCAGGACAGTCATGACAATCTCGTGTCTCAGGTGATCTTTTCGGAGCGCATGTCCGAATTCGTGGTCGATGTCAGCATGATCGTCGACCTGGCGCCTTATGACCCGTTGCCTGCCTTGTCACCCGGAGGGGGCGCAGCAGAACCCCTCGACCCGACCTATCGGCGCCCCGTGGTCGAGGCGAATGTGCTTACCGCTTTCCTCCAGGCGGATGACCCCTCTCCCGTGGGGACGCATCTTGCACGTCTGACCACGCTCGCGCGCCGTATCGCGACCAGACTGCACTATATGCGGCGCATGGAGCCCGGCGTCTGGGCACCGGGTGAAACCCTGGCGCGTGAGGCCGGATCCTGTCGCGACAGCGCCTGGCTCCTCATCGCTCTGGCGCGCCATCTGGGGTACGCTGCGCGTTTCGTGTCGGGCTATCTCGTCGAGCCTTCGGCCTTGCAGGTGGATCCTGATCGACTGACCTGCGATCTGCATGCCTGGGCCGAGATCTGGGTTCCGGATCAGGGCTGGGTTGGGTTCGACACGACATCAGGGTTGATCACCGCGCAAAATCACATACCGCTCGCGGCCTCGGATACGCCGGATGCCGCAGCACCTGTCTCGGGATTGCTCGACCGGTGCGATGCCGAATTCGATGTTCTGATGCAGGCGCATTATCTTCACAGGGAACCAAAACCCTGACGACGGGTTCCGGCTGGTATCGCCACCGGGATGATCGATCCGTGAAACTCTTTTCCTGTGAATGCTGCGCCCAGCCCCTGTTCTTCGAGAACACGCGCTGCGAGTCTTGCCACCACGCTGTGGGCTATCTGCACAAGGTTGCCGATCTGACGGCGCTCAATCCGGGCCAGGAGCCCGATTTGTGGCTCCCCATGGAGCCGGGCTTCGAGAGCGTGCCGCATCGCTATTGCGCCAATCATGCCCATGATGCCTGTAACTGGCTTCTCAGCCCGGAGGAATCGGCGCGTGGACCGCTCTGCTACGCGTGTCAGTTCAATCGCACGATCCCTGATCTGGCTGACCCCAGGAATCTGGAACGCTGGCGCAAGATTGAAATCGCCAAGCACAGGCTCTTCCACGCCCTGATCAGACTCAGACTACCCATCGTAAGCCGTCTGCAGGACCCGGAAAACGGGCTTGCTTTTGATTTTCTTGAAGACGCGCCAGACGGGTCAGCCCCGGTCATGACGGGGCATAGCGATGGTCTGATCACTCTGGCCATACGCGAGGCGGATGATGCGCAGCGTGAGCGCCTGCGGGTCGAGATGGGCGAATATTACCGAACGCTTCTTGGCCATTTCCGTCATGAAATCGGACATTATTACTGGAATCTTCTGATACGGGATGGCGGCAGGATCGAGCGATGCCGCGCGGTGTTCGGTGA
>NZ_PNQZ01000070.1 GCF_003994335.1 Asaia sp. W19 | reverse complement strand
CAAACACCAACCTCCACACCGACACATAGTTGTCGGGTGGATCAGAAGACCTGGTGGCTATGGCGGGAGACTTCCACCCGATCCCATCCCGAACTCGGCCGTGAAACGCCCCAGCGCCTATGATACTGCATCTCAAGATGCGGAAAAGTCGGTCGCCGCCAGGTCCCCTGATCCACCCCACAAAACACCCCACCACCCTCGCGGGGTGGAGCAGCCCGGTAGCTCGTCAGGCTCATAACCTGAAGGCCGCAGGTTCAAATCCTGCCCCCGCAACCAAATCCCCACACATACACAGACTGCCGCAATCAGCGCATCAACACGCTCGCCCAGCACATAGAACGTGCACAGCGGCGAATACACGTGCCCAATGCCCGAAACGCAGGCACCAGCGCAAAGGCGCAAACCACTCTCAGAGGGTTAGAAAGAGCGCGCCTTACGCATGCGCTTGCGGACTGATCACTCCAGACACTCGTGACGCAGCCGTTGCCTGGGTCGAGCCCGAATTTCTACAGCTCTCGGTAGAGGTAGAACGGGATAAACGCGAAGATTGTCCATGCGATCAGGAAGACGAGGGGAGCCTGATGGGCAAACATGCGGCCGCGACGGGCACGATGGGTCATGGCACGCGCATCCTCGTCGCTTTTCCCAAGCGTGAACTCAGACAAATTTGGAGATCGTCGATGGAGACGCTGCTCCTTCTCGTTCCATTTACCAATCGCCGCATAGCCCGCACGGATGCCGGGAAACGCCATGAGGGTCAGCATGAACCCCAGGAGCGATAGAAGCGGAGGAATGAGAATGGCCATGCGGTCTCCCCAACGCGTTGTTGAGCCGGTCATCGCGGTCGCATAGGCGATCACCAGAAAGGCCTGCGAACTCAGCAGCGCTTGGAGACGGCCATTGACAGTCTCCGTTTCGAACCGGATCTCAGAGCGATAATAGGCGAGCAGCTCGTTATCGGACGGTTTGCCGTGGGCGATGACTTCTTCAGCATCGGGGGGCGGGAACGCAGGTATGACCATGCAATGCTTTCGTGGAGTGAGAGGTGAAATCAGACAGGATCGTGTCGTCATCTGCCTAAGACAAAGGCGACGCATCTGAGCCTATGGCGCCATGTACTCTCAAAAAGCGTGTCCACCCCGACGGTTCATATTCGCCTAGGGGGGAGGCCGGATGCAGCAGGATACTGTGCGCTGATGGGCGAAATTATTGAGTCTTTCGTCCTGACCTCGCGCTTTATGAATGCATGAGCCGTGCAGCCAGCCTTCAGCAGATCCTGAAACGTTCGGCGCCAGGCCAGAAGAAACATGATCGGCGCATAGGGGGCAGTGGCCCTTTGCCCGTTTCATGACGTTTTTTCGGGAGAGTGGAAATGCGACCACGCCTACGGCCGTGCCCTATGTCTCGGGTCGGCTAACGCAATGGGACGCGTCCCCTTTTCGCGCAATGCTCGTTTATCGGCTCAACGCGACGCGATTTCGCGGCCGGCTCCGTAGATATGATAGAGCGAACTTGCAGGCATGTAGTCCACCAGCGGATGCCCTTGTGCATCCACATGGTCGATCCAACCCCCATTCAGTCTGGCCGGGGCGAATTGCCGTAAAAATGCCCGCCCATAGGCTGTGGCATCTTGCGTGAGCGCCTCCTTATGCGGAGCCATATGCAGAAGCCGCAGCAATTCGGTTTGTGCCCAGATGCGGGCGGAATGCTCCAATACGCTGAGGGTGTCGCTCATACTGTCGAGTACGACGCGCCGCTCATGGTCGCACCCATGAGTGAAACCTGCCTCATGGAGGCGCGATGCTGTAGCGCCAAGCCATTCGGCTTCATCGCCAGAGCTCTGAGCCAGTCTGGCGAAATCACGCAGCAGCCATGACCATTCGAAAAGATGCCCGGCCTGAACCTGATTGGCCCCATGAGAGGCGAGTGGCATCCAGTCTGGGGCAAAGAATTCAAGCAGCAGACCCGAGCGATGATCGATCAGATGTGTCCGTGCAAGCGTGACCAGAGCACGGGCCTTGTCGAGATAGAACGCGTCTCCCGTCGATTCGAATACGACGAGATAGGCCTCCAGCAGATGCATGTGCGGGTTCTGGCTGCGGCGGGTTCCGTTATCAGGGACCGCATCGAGATAGCCGCCATTGGGCGCTGCAAAGATTGCCTCAATATCCTCGGCAATCTGCCGCGCCATTTGCCGGTCCTGAGGACGGTCGGCATAGCGAATGGCCCATCCATAGGCAAAAAGAATGAAAGCATGGGCATACAGGTCGCGTCTGCTGTCTGCCGGACGATCATCCTGGCCGATGGAGAAAACCCAGCCTGGTTGACCATCTGCCCGGTGATACAGCCTAAGAACGGTGTCGAGACAGTCGAGCGCCTGTTGTCCGGCATCATGCACGCCATCGAGCGCGGCGCGACAATAGGTGGAGATCTGGCGGGCCTGAACCATCAGGCGCAAGGCCGGGAGGACAACCGGACGTGCCTGCCAGTCCAGGCGCTCGTGATACAGCCCGCGGTGAGTATCAAACCCTGCCGTACTCCATAGCGGCAGAGCCTGTCCGAAAAGCCAGTTGCGCCAGGACTCCTGCAGGGAGAGGGCCGGATCTTCCATAGCGGTCGTCATATCACTCGGGGGCCAATCACGTTGGGGCCAGTCACTTCGAGGCCGGGTTCACTTGCTGATCGGCTCGTCCGTCTTGGGGGCGGTTTTCATCTTGCGCACGATCGAGGTTGTCGAGCGCCCTGATACCAGATCGGCCAGTACGACGCGACCACCATAGGATTTCACAACGTCTCCACCGACAACCTCGTCTTCGGTGTAATCCGCCCCCTTGACGATAATGTCCGGACGAAGGGCGCAAATCGTCTCAAAAGGCGTGTCTTCATCGAAAATGACGACCAGATCGACATCGCGCAGGGCGCCCATCACGATTGCGCGTGCCTGCTCGTCCTGAAGCGGCCGCTCCTCTCCCTTCAGGCGTCGTACCGAGGCGTCGCTGTTCAGCGCAACGATCAGCTTGTCTCCCTCGCGCGCAGCAGCCTGGATGAGTGCAATATGGCCAGGGTGCAGCAAGTCGAAGCATCCATTGGTGAACACGACACATGCACCATGCTGGCGCCAGGCCTCTATCATGGCCTGAGCCTGAGCCAGGGTCGCGATTACGCCATCGCGGTCGATCTTGGATTTGAGGGCTGCGCTCAGCTCTGCGCGTGAAACCGTGGCGGTGCCGAGCTTCCCGATGACGATCGCGGCCGCATTTGTCGCGATCACCATGGCAGTGCGCAGATCAGCCTTGGCGGATATCATGCCGGCAAGCGTGGCGACCACGGTATCACCCGCACCAGACACGTCGAAAACTTCAGATTTCGGCACGTGTGCATGCGTCATGCGTCCATTGCGCTCCAGCAGGGTCATGCCCTCTTCAGAACGCGTGACCAGCACATCGCCGCCGAATTGCTCCTGTGCGGCGAGCGCCGCAAAATGAATCTCGGTGTCGCTGCCAACGGGCAGCCCCGTGGCCGCTGCCAACTCCTTGCGGTTCGGGGTGATCAGCTGGGCGCCCTTATAGGCCGAAAGATCGCGGCGTTTGGGATCGACGACCACCGGGATACCACGCAGATTTGCCGCCTGTATGACGGCCTGAAGCACGGCGTCGCTCAGCACACCCTTGGCATAATCAGAGCACACCACGACATCCGCCCGGTCCATGGCGACGAGGGCTGCAGCGATGAGGCGTTCCTGCGCGGCAGGTGCCACGACGACGGAGGGCTCCTCATCAATACGCACGATCTGCTGCCGCCCGCTCAGGACGCGCGTCTTGGTGATCGTCACCCAGTCAGGATCCTCCACCAGATGCGTCAGATCAATAGACGGCTGACGGCCGATTGCGCGGCGGAATTCGTGAGCAGAGCTGTCCTGACCGACGAGCCCGACCAGATCGACGGCACAGCCCAGGGCAGCGGCGTTCATGGCGACATTGGCTGCGCCACCGGGCACGGTGCTGTGCTTGGCGCGCAAAAGGACCGGTACCGGGGCCTCGGGAGAGATGCGATCGACGGACCCATGGATATAGCAGTCGAGCAGCAGATCGCCGATGATCAAGACCCGTCCGAATATGAAGTCACTAATCATCGCTCATCCTTGTGAAAACGCCGCTTTGATCCCGGCAGGCCATATCCTGCCCAAAGTCGCTCTAGCCCAGAGCCGCTCAGGGGCATCACGGGTGATACGCGATCAGCCCGTCCTTTTGTCCTGCCAAAGGTGGCGCCGCATGACAATCCTCAACCCGCTCAGTCAGAGCGGCATGCTGGCCCTCGTTCCTGCGCACCGGCGAGAGGGCCTCTCGGTCAGCCGGGTAAAACGGATCAGGAAGGGAGATGGAATCATTTCGTTTCTGCGCTATCGTGCCCCCATGACCCTGAAATTTGCCCTGTCTGTGGTTTCTTGATGCGCGCAGCTCTTGTTCTCCTCGTCCTGGCCGGGTTCGGCGTGAAGCAGGCCCACGCCCTGCCGGCATTTCTGGAGAAATTTCTGCCGCATCCGCCGCCACAGCCAAGTCATCCTGCCATTCCTGCCGTTCCTCCGGCGAACACGGTGCAGATTCCGGCCCAGGCGGCCGTGCCGGATGGAACGCCGGCCCTGCCGCCCGTGCTCGTACAGTCAGGGCCGCTTTCTTTCGCCCCTCTGGTCCAGCGCGTGATTCCGGCGGTTGTGAATATCGCCATCACGCAGATCAGTTCGGAAGGGGGAGGCAAGGTTCCTGCCCAGATCAAGGGCACCCCGCTCGAAAAGCGTTATCGCGAGAAGATGCAGCGCCATCAGGAGGAGATCCTGGGAGCGGGGTCAGGGTTCATCATCGACCCTTCGGGGATCATCGTCACGAATGATCATGTCGTCGGCGATGCAGATAACGTGACCGTCTCGCTTTCAAACGGGCAGGAACTGCCTGCCAAGCTCGTCGGGGTGGATGCCCTGACCGACATTGCCGTGATCAAGGTGGAGTCGCCCAAGCCGCTGCCCTATGTCACCTGGGGCGATAGTCACAAGGTCAATGTGGGCGACTGGATCCTGGTCGCGGGTAATCCCTTCGGTTTCGGTTCCTCCGTGAGCGCGGGGATCGTTTCAGCCCGGGGCCGCGATCTCGGGGCCGGATCGCTCGACGACTTCCTGCAACTCGACGCACCGATCAATCCGGGCAATTCGGGTGGCCCCGCCTTCAATATGCGGGGTCAGGTCGTGGCCGTGAACGCCGCCATGGTGTCGCCCGCCGGCGGGTCGGTCGGGATAGGTTTCGGCATCCCGTCGGAAATCGTGGCGCCGATCGTCGAGGAGATACGGCGCACCGGCCATGTCGATCATGGTTGGCTGGGCGTGACCCTGGATGACGGGGATGGATCGGTCGTGTTGGTCGACGTGGATCGCAACGGTCCTGCCCAGAAGGGCGGATTGATGAAAGGTGACAAGATTACCGCCATCAATAACGTTCCAGTTGAGAACGGTCGCGCGTTGCTGCGTACGGTCGCCGCCGGAAAACCCGGTAGCGCCGTGACATTCACGGTAATCCGTAAAGGCAAGACCGTCACTGTCACGCTTCCAATTGGGAAACGCCCGGCAGATGCGGATCTCTGATCACAGAACCCTTTCTTCTCGCGCGTAACTGAAAGATAATGCAGTCACCGTAAAGTGAGGGGCGGACCTGCCGCTTCTCTGAGCCAAGGACTGACCATGCGTATTCTGCTTGTCGAGGATGATCCAACCGTCAGGAGCTTCATCGTGAAGGGCCTGAAGGAAACCGGGCACCTTGTCGAGGAAGCCGATAACGGGAAGGACGGTCTGTTCCTCGCCGTGAGCGAGAACTTCGATATCGTTATTCTCGATCGCATGCTGCCGGGCGGCATTGACGGTCTGCGCATTCTCGAGACGTTGCGTGCGCAAAACAACGCGACCCCCGTTCTGTTGCTCTCGGCGCTGGCCGATGTGGATGAGCGTGTGGCCGGGTTGAAGGCTGGCGGCGACGATTACATGACCAAGCCTTTCGCCTTTTCGGAGCTTCTGGCCCGTGTCGAGGCTCTGGCCCGCCGTGGCAGCGCCGAGCAGGCTCCCCAGACGAAGCTGACCGTGGCAGATCTGGAAATGGATCTTCTCTCGCGTACGGTAAAGCGCGGTGAGGAGAAGATTGATCTGCAGCCGCGCGAATTCCGCCTGCTCGAATTTCTGATGCGTCATGCCGGTCAGGTTGTCACCCGCACCATGCTGCTGGAGCGCGTTTGGGACTATCACTTCGACCCGCAGACCAACGTGATTGACGTGCATGTCTCGCGTCTGCGTCAGAAGGTTGACAAGCCCTTTGAAACTGCGCTGATCCATACGATCCGCAATGCAGGCTACATCCTGCGCGCCAATTGAGCAGGATGAGATAACTTCATGAGGTTCAGCCTGTCGCGCTTTCCCCTGCTTCGCGTCTGGTGGAAGCGCGCCTGGCGATTTCGTTCGGCGGGGCTTGGTTTCTCTCTGGCCTATGGGCTGGTCTTTGCCCTTTCGGCCACGCTGTTCCTGACATTTCTGTGGTGGCACACTATAGGCGCACTGGAGCGCGAGGTCGGACAGGCCGTCGACGCCGATGCTCACGGTCTCGCCGAGCGCTGGATGCAGGGGGGACTCTCCAGCCTGCAACGCGCAATCCAGGATCGTCTGGACCAGGATGTCGAAGATCAGGATCTCTATCTCCTGATCACGCCGGGCGGCCAGCGTCTTGCCGGGAACATGCCTGCCTGGCCTGAGGCCGTGCAGAGAGCAGATCGCTTCTATACGCTCAAGATCAGCCGCGCCGGTAACACGATCTCGGCGGCCATGCACGCCTATGTGCTGCCGGATGGGCTGCAATTGCTGGTCGGGCGCGATATCAGAGGGCGCGATATATTGCGCCGCGTGCTGACAGAGACCTTCCTCTGGTCCTGGCTGATGGTGACGGCGCTGGCGATAGGCGGCGCCTGGGTGGTGCGGGGTATCTTCAGCCGTATTCTCAGTTCTATCGCGCGTACCACCACGGCTCTTGCGAATGGCGATATGCGCCAGCGTATGCCCCTCGTCGGCAATGACGTCGATCTCGTCTCCCATTCGATCAATCGCATGCTCGACCGAATTTCCAAGCTGATGGAGGGAGTGAAGCAGGTCTCGAATTCCATCGCCCATGATCTGCGTACGCCCATCACCAGAGCGCGCAATCGCCTTGAGGATGCAGCCCTCCATGCGCGCTCCACCGAGGAGATGCATGATGCGATCTATCGCGCCGTGGCAGACCTGGATCACGTCACGGCGGTGTTCGATGCCCTGATGCGTATTGCCCAGATCGAGGCCGGGGCGCGCCGCGCAGCGTTTGAGACGACCGATCTGATCAGGCCGCTGCACGATATCGCTGAGCTCTATGAAGCCACGGCGGAAGATGCCGGGTTGCAGATCGCGCTCGATCTGCCGCCGCGCCTGTTTTTCCATGGTGATGCGCGTCTGATCCAGCAGGCCGTGGCCAATATGATCGATAACGCCATCAAGTTCTCGCCTGCGGAAACGACCGTGACCCTGCGCGCCAGCACCTCGGGCGCGCTGGTGCGGATCAGCGTGACCGATGAGGGCCCTGGCATGTCGGCCGAGGATCTTTTGCGCGCTTCCGAGCGGTTTTTCCGGGCTGATCAGGCACGCAACACCCCTGGTGCGGGCCTCGGGCTGTCGCTCGTCCAGGCCGTGGCGCAACTGCATCGTGGAACTCTGGCCCTCGAGCCGCTGCAACGTGGGCTGAGGGTGGTTCTCAGCCTGCCCGTTGACGACACGACGCTGAATTGACGCATCGGTCAGGAAAATTGACCACATAACCAAGTCTTCATGTCGGGCCCATCAGACCGCAATACAGACTGGCATAGTGCGGGTTTCATGACCCAAACCGCCATCACGCTGCTTTGCCTGACCTGCGCCCTCGGCCTGCCCGGCATTGCCGAGGCTGAAACGATAGGGGGGCCGCGCTCACTGCCTGTACGGAGTGAGGCTGTTCCCATGGCCGTGACGAGCGACACTCTGGAATATTGCAAGACGCTGGCGCGCAAGGTCCATCGGACGCTGCGCCAGACCGCCACGGCCACGCCCCCCATCATCAATCAGGCCATGTATCTCGAGCATGAGGGCGAGGCACTGTGCGCTCATGGACATCTGCGCACGGGCATTGCCCAGGAGCGGCGCGCGCTGATCGTCCTGACGCGCTCCTGAGCGCATGGACCGACAGGCTTACGCTGCCCCGTCAGCCGGGTAACGTCATCCCGGTTCTGCTCTCTATCGTTTCCCCATCGTTCGGGGTAATCCAGTGCACTGCGCGCGGTGTCCGAGCTTCCATACCGGTCCGCACCCATCGTGATGGATGACCGGCCATGAACATGATCGCTGTTCTCGACAAGACCCCTGGCAATTCCGGCACCCATGCCGCCTTTCTCGAGGCGCTGCACGATGCCGGGTTCGCGGGCGAGATTGGCACGGGTCATGACACGCGCCTGGTGCATGCCACCGATAATTCGATCTATCAGCGCCATCCTGAGGCCGTCATCTGCCCCCGGCATCGTCAGGATCTGGAGGTACTCACCCGTCTGGCCGGACAGGATGCCTGGCGCGGCGTAGTGTTCGCCCCGCGCGGCGGCGGGACCGGCACCAATGGCCAGTCCCTGACCGATGGGATCGTGGTCGATCTATCGCGCCACATGAACCGTATCCTTGAGATCAATGTCGAGGAGAGGTGGGTGCGCGTCGAGCCTGGTGTGGTGAAAGACCAGCTCAATGCCGCTGTGGCCGCGCATGGGCTCTTTTTCGCCCCTGAACTCTCGACGTCCAATCGTGCGACCATTGGCGGCATGATCAGCACCGATGCAAGCGGGCAGGGAAGCTGCACCTACGGCAAGACGCGCGATCACGTTCTGGGGCTCTCCACGGTCCTGATGGGCGGAGAGGTTCTGGACAGTGTGAAACGCGATGACGCGGAACTGAACGCGCTCAGGCGCGGTAAAAGCCATGTCGCCCGCATCCATGATTGCGTGGCTGCGATTCATGAGCGTGAGAAGGAGACCATCGAGCGGATCTTCCCCAAACTTAATCGCTGCCTGACTGGATATGATCTGCGTCACCTGCGCGACGCAGAGGGACGTTTCGATCTGACGAGCCTGATTTGCGGGTCTGAAGGAACGCTGGGATTTCTGGCCGAGGCAAAACTGAATCTGCTGGCGATCCCGCCCCACAGCATTCTGGTGAATATCCGGTATGGGAGTTTCATGGAGGCGCTGCGTGACGCGCGCGCGCTGATCGGGCTCAAACCTCTGTCGATCGAAACCATCGATTCGAAGGTTCTCGGTCTTGCCATGCATGATTTTGTCTGGAATTCGGTCGAGAGCTATTTTCCCGAAGATGCCGCAGGCCCCGCACAGGGGCTGAACCTCGTCGAGTTTGCCGGGCATGACGCGGCGGCACTTCGCGAAACGGTCGATGCTTTCCTTGAACATCTGAGGCAGGACAGAACCGTCCAAAGGCGCGGTCACACCCTGGCCGAGGGGCGCACATCCGTTTCGCAGGTCTATGCCATGCGCAAGCGGGCCGTGGGTTTGCTGGGCAATGTCCAGGGTGAAGCCCGTCCGCAGCCTTTCGTCGAAGACACGGCGGTCCCGCCCGAGAAGCTGGCCGATTTCATCGCTGAGTTCCGCACCCTGCTGGACAGTCATGGGCTCGATTACGGCATGTTTGGTCATGTCGATGCCGGGGTGCTGCATGTGCGTCCCCTGCTCGACATGCGCAACCCGCGTGACGCCGCGCTCATCCGTCCGCTGAGCGATGAGGTTCATCGTCTGACACGTCGTTACGGCGGCCTTCTCTGGGGAGAGCATGGCAAGGGCGTGCGTTCGGAATATGTGCCCGATGTCTTTGGTCCGCTCTATCCCTGTCTCGAAGAGATCAAGGGCGTGTTCGACCCTCATAACCAGCTCAATCCCGGCAAGATCGCTGCGCCAGCAAGATGTCGGGAGCCCCTCCTGCGCGTGGATGGGGTGCCCCTCCGTGGCGCGCAGGATCGGCAGATACAAGATCCGGTCTGGAAGGGCTTCGGCGCTGCCATGCATTGCAACGGTAACGGGGCCTGTTTCAATTACGATCAGGACGACCCGATGTGTCCGTCCTGGAAGGCGACACGCGACCGACGTTTCTCTCCTAAGGGCCGTGCGTCCCTCATGCGCGAATGGCTGCGCCTGCAGGCAGGGGCCGGGATCGACGTGGCGACGCTCGAAAATGCGCCTTCATCGCTGGTTGCCCGGATCCGAGCAGTATTTCACTGTCGCAGCCGCGCCCCGCTCGATTTTTCGCATCAGCTCTATGACGCGCTTGCCAGTTGTCTCGCCTGTAAATCCTGCACGAGCCAATGCCCGGTTAAGGTCGATGTACCCGATTTCCGGTCACGCTTTCTGAGACTGTATCATCAGCGTTATGCGCGGCCCCTGCGTGATTATCTGGTCGGGATGATTGAATACGCCTTGCCGCTCATGGCGCGCTTGGCGCCGCTCTACAACCTCGGTACGGCGTTGCCGCCGGTGCGGGCGCTTTTGCAGCGGGGGCTTGGGCTGGTGGATATGCCGCGTCTGTCGCGTGGCACGCTGCAAGGAGTCTGCGATGAATGGGAGGTCCAGCCCGCAACTCCCGAACGGATTCTGGCGCTGACCCAGGCAGAGCGTGCGCGTTCCGTCATCCTCATGCCGGATCTCTTCACCCGGCATTTCGAAACCGATCTGGTGGCCGCATTCGTCGAACTCGCTGCGCGCTGCGGTTATCGCGTTTTCCTGGCTGAGAGCCTGGCTTGTGGAAAGCCGCTGCATGTGCACGGCTTCCTCGGGCTTTTCGCCCGTCAGGCGCGCCGCAATATATCGGTGCTGCGCGTTCTTGCCTCGGCTGGTGTGCCGATTGTGGGACTCGATCCGGCGATGACCCTCGTCTACCGTCAGGAATATCGCAAGCTGCCGGGACTTTCCGCAACGCCTGATATTCTGCTCCCACAGGAATTCCTGTTGCGTGCCCTCAAGCCGCACGAAAGCAAGGAAACGGGCCAGGCGCATGTGTTCATTGGTCATTGCACTGAAAAGACAGCCCTGGCCGGTTCGGGTTCGGACTGGCAGGCGCTTTTCGCGCGGCTTGGACTCACTCTGACACTCGAGAAAACCGGGTGCTGCGGAATGTCCGGCACTTTCGGGCATGAAGCGCGCAACGTTGAAACGTCACGCGTGATATTCGAACAATCCTGGGGGCCGCATCTCGATGGTCTGAGCGGCACGCGTGTTCTGGCCAGTGGCTATTCCTGCCGCAGTCAGGTCAAGCGCTTTCGGGGGCAATCGCTGGACCATCCCCTCGTCGCTTTGCTGGAACGGCTGCGCGCACTCTCCGCCGTCTGAGAGCCGCTCCGTTGGACCTGTGCCGCCCAGACTGATGCTGTGCTGCCCGGGGGCGTTCGGATGCCCCTCGGCGCCGTAGGCGGACGTGGCTGGCTCAGATTTCGTGGACGGTATCCAGGTCGCCGAACCGCGTGAACTCGCCCTCGAAGAAGAGCGAGATCGTGCCGGTTGGCCCATGGCGCTGCTTTTCCAGAATCAGTTCCGCCTTGTTATGAACGAGCGCCATCTTGCGCTGCCATTCCTCCATGGCGACCTGATACTTGTCCATGCTCTCATAGGCGCTGTCCTTGGGCATGCGCTGTTGCAGGTAATACTCATCGCGATACACGAACATCACGGCATCGGCGTCCTGCTCGATCGAGCCGGACTCACGGAGATCCGAGAGCATTGGCCGCTTGTCTTCACGCGATTCGACCTGACGCGAGAGCTGGGACAGCGCGATGACCGGCACTGACAGTTCCTTGGCGATCGCCTTCAATCCCTGGGTGATCATCGAGATTTCGAGCACGCGGCTTTCGGGTTTTGTCCCAATGGCGGGCCGCATCAGCTGAAGGTAATCGACTACCACAAGGCTCAGCCCCTTCGTGCGGGCAAGGCGGCGGCAGCGCGTTCGCATGGCGGAGAGGGAAATGGCCGGTGTATCGTCGATGTGCAGCGGCAACTCTGACAACTCGCGCGAGACACGCACGAAGCGATCGAATTCGCGTTGGCCGATATCGCCACGGCGGATCTTTTCGCCCGAAACCTCCGATTGCTCGGACAGGATACGCGTTGCCAGCTGCTCGGCCGACATTTCGAGCGAGAAGATGGCCACGGCACCACGCGGCTTGATGTTCTTGTCTTCGGCCTCACGTAGCAGCGCCTGTGCCGCCGAGAAGGCGATTTTCGTCGCCAGCGCCGTTTTACCCATGGCGGGACGTCCCGCCAGAATCAGAAGGTCAGAGGGATGCAGCCCACCTGTCTTCTTGTCGAAATCGCGCAGACCCGAGGTCAGGCCGCTTACATCGCCCGTACGCTGGAACGCCTGTTCGGCCACTTGCAGTGCCCCTGTAAGGGCGCGCTCGAAGCTTACAAATCCACCATCCTGGCCCTTATCCGTGGCGAGCTTGAACAGTGTTTCTTCCGCTGCGGCAATCTGATCGCCCCCTTCGAGGTCGGCGCGTGCACCATAGGCGTTATTGACCACCGTCTCGCCGATATCGATCAGCTGGCGGCGTATCCAGGCATCGTGAATGGCGCGACCGTAATCGCCTGCATTGACGATACCCACCATTGCCATCAGCAACTGGCCCAGATATTGCGGGCCTCCAACTTCATCGAGCAATCCTGAATGCTCGAATTCGGCACGCATGGTGATGGGGTCGGCCAGCATGCCGCGATCAATGCGCCGCGCAATGGCCTCGAAAATGCGTCCGTGGAGCGGATCGGCAAAATGTGCTGCCACCAGAAAATCGGAGACGCGCTCATAAGCCTTGTTATTGGTCAGCAGCGCGCCCAGAAGCGCGCGCTCGGCCTCGGGATTGGCCGGAGGGGTGCGCCGCAGAAGCGCCGTCAGGCCATCATCGGCCGCAGGTCGGTTGGGGGTATCGGTCATGGTCACAGCGCTCCTCTATCATGACCTCCCCCGATTCGATCAAGATATCGAGGGGTGGCACGAAGCACCGGATCGGCGATAACAGCGAGAGCGCCGAAAAGGCGCCGCGCTGCCAGGAGGTTTCGTCATGCATCTTTCGGGTCTGTTCACTCCCATTCCCGGTGAGGGCATGCTCCAGATCAAGGAACTCGGTCTTGCCTTCCTTCTCTCTGCCCTGATCGGGCTGGAGCGCGAATATCGTCAGAAGGCCGCAGGATTTCGCACCTATACCCTCGTCGGGGTTTCTGCCGCCCTGTTCATGCTGATTTCCAAATACGGGTTCGAAGACGTGCTGCTTCCTGATCGGGTGGTGGTGGACCCTTCGCGTGTTGCCGCCCAGATCGTCTCCGGGCTCGGATTCATCGGCGGTGGCGTCATCTTCATGCGGCGCGATACGGTGCGTGGCCTGACGACAGCGGCCTCGGTCTGGCTGACCGCGGCCATCGGCATGGCCTGTGGCGCAGGCATGGCCGGTATCGCCGTGCTGACAACGCTTGGCTATCTGATCATCATGTTTCTCACCCCTGCCTGGCTGCTGCGCCTGCCGCGCGCACCGCGCCATGGGTTCAAGGTGATCATCCGCGGGGATTCGGATGTCGATTTCGTGGACACGGTCTACCAGACTCTGACCCGACTGGGTTTTACGCTCGGTCACGTCTGGCAGGAGCGCAAGGAGGAAGATTCTGTTCTGCTGCTCCGTCTGCACGTGCACGGTATCAAGCCCGCCGAAGAGGTCATCTCGGCGCTCATGCGCATCCCCGGTGTTCAGGCAGCGGGGAGCGAGAAGCCTGACGAAGCTGCGGATTGACCCTGGGTCGGAGCGCGAAAGAGACTATTTCCAATTGTGCGAAGCTTCTGCGGGGCGCTGCCCCGCTCCCCGGAAAGGGGCGCACCCCTTTCATCCCCTGGGAGTGGGTTTGCGACGGTAAACTGCCTCTGCGGTGGCGGGACCCGATCGCGCACATCCCTCAATCTCTGGCGTCATTGCGACGTATCGCCCCGCTTATTGGCATCGTGCAGCGCCCCGGCTTCATTTCCCAGATCTGGGTAAAGGGCGACGGCCCTTTTGCTTGGGTCCGCAGCAGCGCTCCGGGCAACCGGCGATCCGGGTTCAGAAACTATTGGGGCGGCACAGCCCTTCAGGCGAGAGAATACGGGCGAGCGTCTCCTCCGGCACCAGATGGCGTTCGCGTACGATTTCGATCACGCCACGGCCGGTGCGATGGGCTTCGAGGGCAATGGCAGTGGCGGTTTCGTAGCCGATATAGGGGTTGAGCACCGTCACCAGACCGATGGAATGGGTGACCATGGCCTCGAGCTGGGCAGTATTGGCGGTGATGCCGCGGATGCAGCGCGATTCGAGCGTCAGGCAGGCGGCGTGAAGATGGGTGAGGCTCTTGAACAGGCTGTGCGCGATGATGGGCTCGAAGGCATTGAGCTGGAGTTGCCCCGCCTCGGCGGCCATGGTCACGGTCAGGTCATTGCCGATCACCTCGAACGCGACCTGGTTCACCACCTCGGGAATGACCGGATTGATCTTGCCCGGCATGATGGAGGAGCCCGATTGCATGGGCGGCAGATTGATCTCGTTCAGCCCGGCGCGCGGACCGGAGGAAAGCAGACGCAGGTCGTTGCAGATCTTTGAAAGTTTGACGGCAAAACGCTTGAGAACGCCGGACATCTGGACGAAAGACCCGCAATCCTGCGTCGCCTCGATCAGGTCCGTGGCGGTCAGGAGATGCAGATTCGTGATCATGTTCAGATGGCCGCACACGATCTTCGGAAAACCGGGGTGCCCGGCAATTCCCGTGCCGATGGCGGTGCCGCCCAGATTGATCTCGCTGATCAGCAGGATCGCCTCCCTGAGGCGCTTCTGGTCTTCATCGAGCATTACGGCATAGGTATGAAATTCCTGACCCAGCGTCATGGGCACGGCATCCTGTAGCTGGGTCCGGCCCATCTTCAGAATGTCATGAAACTCGCGCGCCTTGGCCATGAACGCCTTGCGCAGCACCGTCATGGCGTCGCTCAGATGATTCACGCCATGGATGGCGGCAATACGCAGGGCGGTGGGGTAAACGTCGTTGGTGCTCTGGCCCATATTGACGTGATCGATGGGATGGAGCGCGCTGTATTCGCCGCGCGCACGTCCCAGGTGTTCGAGGGCACGATTGGCGATGACCTCATTGGCATTCATGTTGGTCGAGGTGCCGGCGCCGCCCTGAATGACATCGACCACAAACTGATCATGCAGCTTACCCGAGCGGATATCCTCGCAAGCGGCGATGATGGCGCGGGCGCGGGGGGCATCGAGCAGACCGAGATCGCGGTTGCTGAGCGCTGCGGCCTGCTTGATTGCGGCCAGCGCATTGATCAGTTCGGGATAGGCGTCGATGCGGCGCCCCGTGATGGGAAAATTCTCGACGGCGCGCAGGGTATGAATACCGTAATAGGCATCGGACGGGACTTCGCGTGTGCCAAGCAGATCGTGCTCTGTTCTGGTCATCACCATGATCCGGGTGTCTCCCTCTTTCCTTCAGCCAATGGAAGAGAGAAGTGGTCCTGATGCAAGACGATGGCGCGCGCCGGGATATGGTTTCTCGCCGCAGGAGCCATGCACTGACAGCACATGACTTCAGGCAGGACTGCTGCTAGCGCAGCGCTTCTGCGGGATGCGTCTCAGGCGGTGAAAAAACGGCTTAATCCCAGATCGCGCAACCCCTTGCGATAGGCGATCGAACTGCGATCCGCCATGACATGGGCTTCGAGAGTCGGGTCCAGCGGCAGGCATTCGGGCTTCTGGGCTTCGACGAGCACCCGATCCTCCTCGAACACGCGGCGATTGAACTCGTAAACCGCTTCGACCGGGATATCCTTATCGAAATTGCGGCATATGGGCGCGAACATGCGGGTCTTGCGTGCCGAGACGGGCGAGGCCGCGTTCATGATCACGAGGCGCCCTGCATCCGGGAAGTGGATTTCCAGCGTCGCGGTGAAGGGGAGCGAGGTACGGAAATGACGCAGCCATTCGAACCCGGCCGGTGCGCGGCCTTCGACCCCGATCGGGTAATTGCCGACCGTGCTCCGATATTCGACTTCGAAGCCTTCTGCTGTTCGACGGGGCATATAGGGAGGCACGACCGGATTTTCGGGGTCGGCAAAGGTATCCGTATGCACGAAGGCAAAATGAGCAACATCCAGAAACCCCTCGACCTGCCGTCCCGCAAAACCGGCAATGTCAATGGAGGGGCAGGTGATCTGCTGATAGGCTGGCTCGTCCCAGTGCGGCATTTCCGGCACGTCATGGGGCGTTTCGCCTGCAAGACAGGTCCAGATCAGCCCATAGCGCTCTCTCGCGGGAAAGGTTTTCAGGTGTAGCTTGCCTGGAATGGCGGAGGCGGGATGCGCGGGGACTTTCACGCAGCGGCCTGACGCGCCGAAGCGAAAGCCATGATAGGCGCAGGCGATACTCTCGCCATTGCCCGAGCCGAGACTGAGCGGCACGCCGCGATGAGGGCAGATATCCTGTGCCACGACCAGCGCATCGCCAGCGCGATAGATTACGAGCGTCTCGTCGAGCAATGTGGCCGCGACAGGGGCTGCGCCGACATCGCGGCTGAGGGCGATGGGATACCAGAAAGTCGAGAGAATGGCCCAGTCGGCAGCGTCGAAGCTGCACTGACGTGGAAGCTGGACCGGGCGGTCGAGAGTTTCTGACATGGCGCTTCCTGCAAAGAGGGAAATGACAGAAGAGAGTCTTCCATGCCCCAAGCGTTCGGCGATATATCGAAAAACGCTCTTTTCCGTTCGAAAAAACAGAGCACCCTAAGGGTGCGAGGACGCCGCCATGCCTGTCTTCTCACGCTTTCTCACCTATTTCTCGGCTGTGGCGCGTCATGGGTCGATCCGGCGTGCCGCCGAGGCGCTGGGTATATCGGCCTCGTCCATCGACAGGCAGATCCTGCTCGGTGAGGAAAGGCTCGGTGTCGCGTTGTTCGAGCGTTTGCCGACAGGACTGCGGATGACGGCGGCGGGTGAACTGCTTCTGGCGCAGTCAACACAATGGCACCGCGATCTGGAAGCCTATCGGGGGCGTCTGGATGACCTCAAAGGAATGAAGCGCGGTCATGTTACGCTTCTCATTCCCGAGGCACTGGCGCGCGGTTTTGTGCCGCGCATTCTGGCCGAAATACGCCGCTCTCATCCCGGGATTACCCTGTCGGTGAAGGTTCTGGGCAACCACGAGATCGGTCCGGCGCTGATCGAGGGACGCGGTGACCTTGCCCTCATGTTCGATGCAGTGGCGTCCAGCCGTCTGACGCTGCGCGGGCGTATGGATTTTCCGCTTGGGATTGTCACCGTGCCCGGTCACCCCCTGACGCGAAAGGCGCATGCCCGCTTCAGTGATTGTGCCACATGGCCTCTCATCATGCCTGCCTTCCCGCTCGCCCTGGCCGAGAAGCTGGACTGGCTTGCTGCGGAAACAAGGGTAAGGATTACGCCGGTATGTGAGTCGGATGATATCGAAACCCTGAAGTCCCTGGTTCGCCATGGGGTCGGGATCAGCGTCATGAGTTATGTGGATGTGATCGAGGAGGTGGAGTCAGGCGCGCTGGCCTTTATCGGCCTGGCCCATACCAAGCTGCGGCCGTTCAGTCTTTCATTCTGCGTGGATCAGGCACGATCTCTGCCCCTCGCTGTGCGTCTGGTGGCGGCCGCGCTCGACAAGGTGATCAGCGAGGGAAAGGGTCTGGCGCCGACTAGGGGTCAGCACCCCTCGCCGCGCCAGGCAATTTCCGGTGCCTGAATGCATCGGAAGCGCTTACCCCTCGTGATGGTTGAGGAGCGGTTGATGACCCACGCTGGCCGAAGAGATCGCCTGGACCGTCTCCGCTGAATCGACCACCACCAGCGCATCACCCGCAATCGGGGTGGGGGTGCGATCCTTGGGCAACAAGGCACGGAAGCGCCCGTCATAGCTCGCGGCCTGTTCGTACTGCGCGTCGAGCAGGCCGTTCTTGTCCATGAACACATTCATGGTGGCGGGAATGCGAATACAGCCTTCCGAGGCCGGATGGCCAAGACGCTGCTCAAGAAAATCCGGGTCAGTGGCGTGAATCTCGAGGCGGATATCGCCTGTTTCGTGATCAGGGCGCCAACCCTTGACTGCCGTATGCCAACCCATATCCCAGACGCGCATCCCTTTGGCGCCGATGCCGCGAATACCATTCTCGTTCTTGGTCCCGAGCGCGCGATAGCCCAGACGGTCAGGCGAATTGATGAACACGCCGGTGGGGGTGATGTAATAGAATTTGCGTCCCGCCTTCCCGGTGGAAACCGGGGTACCGCCGAGCGTTTCCCATTCGGCTGCGCCGGGCATGGCGAGAACATAGCACAGGCGCTGCACCTTGGGGTTGCGATCAACCACCATAAGAAGCTGCGGCCTGTCGATAGGCGTGTTGGAACTGGCGATGGCCGCGCGCGCCAGCCGGATGAAGCGTTGACGCTGCTCCGGCGTGTAGGTGGTGAAACGGGAAACCGATTTCTTCATGAGAAGAGTGAGGCGGCTCGCCTCTACCCGGGCCTGAGCCTCGGTCAACACTGGCAGAGGCGGGATGACGATGGGCGGCGTTGCGGCATGATCGGGTACGGAAGAGACCGCGCCAGAGGTGGCCGGACCCCCGCTTATGGATGATGGGAGCGGCGGTACATTGAGATTCTGGGCCTGAGCGCAGCCTGACAGCGCTGTGGCCGAGACAAGACAGCTCAGGAGAGCACCCTGCAGGGCCCTCCCGATCGGGGTCATCATGCCTGACGAGCTGGCCCGGTATCTGTTCTGCATCTCAACTCCAACGCTCCGTCAGTCAAACGTTCCAGACCGGCTTCAGTTTGTCGGGCCGGGCCTGGGGCCCGAGCCGCTCAGATAGCGGTCGAACCAGGCAATCATGCGCTTCTGGGCATCGATTGCGTGATCCCGCCCCCTCATTCCGTGGCCTTCACCGGGATAGATCACAAGGCTGGTCGGAATC
Organism: Asaia sp. W19; assembly: GCF_003994335.1. Lineage (GTDB taxonomy): Bacteria > Pseudomonadota > Alphaproteobacteria > Acetobacterales > Acetobacteraceae > Asaia. The sequence continues at coordinate 143,068 of NZ_PNQZ01000070.1, read as the reverse complement.
CCGAGCGCGCGCAAGGCATGATAGAATTCAAGACTTTGTGCAGGCGGGCATTCCACGTCATTCGCCCCGACATAGATGAAGGTCGGCGTTCTGACCTGCTTGATGAATGTCATCGGCGAGGAATGCGCATAGATAGCGGGATCGTCATAGACGGTGGCGCCGAAGAAGGGAGGCATCCAGGCATCGATGCCGTTCTGTCCGTAATAGGATTGCCAGTTGGCAATACCGCCCCCTGCGGCGGCGGCCTTGAAACGGTTGGTCTGCGTCACGATCCACATGGTCATGTAGCCGCCATAGGAATAGCCGGTCACGCCGAGGCGGTGCTCATCGATGGGGGCCTGTTTTTCGAGCGCATCGATACCACGATGGATATCGCGCAGATCGCCATGGCCGAAATCGCGGCGGTTTGCCATCGTGAAGGCCTCGCCCTGGCCATAGCTGCCGCGCGGATTGGGCATGAACACATCATATCCCGCCTTGAGCAGCACGGCCGAATCCCCGGTCGCCCGAAGGAAGCGCGGCGTGACGGCTGAGGAAGGCCCACCATGGATCATGGTGATCATCGGTACCTTGCCGTGATATGTCTGGGGGGCAGGACGCTCTTTCGGGGCGAGATGCCAGCCCTGTACCGTGTAGCCATCGCTGGTCCAGCTGATGCTGGTGGCAGTGAAGGGCGCGGTCTGACCCTCATTGTCATGGGTTACGGCCCGCCAGGACCCGATTGGCCCTGCCCAGAGTTCGGGAGCCTTCGTGAAATTCTGTCGGACGACGACGCTCTGCGTGCTCGCGCAGACCAGTCGGGGCTCGCCCCCGCCATCGGAAAGCAGATCATCATCGAGGACCATCAGGGGAGATTTGTCATCGAGGGCCTGAAACAGGGTTTTCGGGCTCGCGATGGCCGAAGCGATCAGACGTCCGCCACACCAGCTCAGCCCGGTGACTGTGCTATGGACGTTGCGGGTAAGGGCGACCGGGGCGGCTTTCGGGCGGGTCAGGTCAAGCTGCATCGGGTCGCCGCCAAAAAAGCCGAAATCGCTCATCAGTCCGCTCACGAAGCTCACGCTCCTGCCATCCGGTGCGACCAGGGGAAGCCCGATCTGCTGGGAAAGCGGGTGGGTATAGAGCACCGTTTCCTGACCATGGGTAAAGCGTGACAGATGAGCCTGCCACCAATTGGCATCGCCGTTGCCCTTCGCTGCCGTACCGATGAAAGCGGGCTCGGGGGCCTTCTGCCAGTCATATTCATAGACATAGAGATCATCGGGCGACTGCCAGTGCAGGCCATCCTTCTCTACCGTGGCAATACGCTGCTCGTCCTCTTTCGCGTCGATCTCACCTGTTTCAGGAGCGCCTGCCTGCAAGGCGCCGGGATCGCGTCGCGCATCGGCAATGGCCAGCACGGCCAGGGTCCCGTCGGGACCATAACGCAGGTCCTGCAGGGACCCCGTGAATTTCAGCAGCGTCGTAACCCCATGGCCACCCGGCGTCACGCTCACGATCTGGCGGTTCTGCGTTTTCTTCTGTCGCAGGATGAAGGCCAGATGCTGCCCGTCCGGACTCCAGCTTGGGCTGGAGGGAACGCAATCGTTACAGGGTAGCGCGATTGTCGTGGCTTTGCCGTCGGGCAGGGAGCGCAAGACGAGAGAAGGAACCGGAGTCTCGTCTGACTCGGGGTGTTCGAGCGTATCGAGCGTCGCCACGAGCCGGCCGTCGGGTGAGAGGGCAGGGGAGGAGAAGAGATGGAGCGGCTTCGCTCCGGCAGTGCCGAATGCAAGAAAGGAGGTGCCGAGCAAACCGGCCAGTTTCAAGAAGTCGCGTGTCATGACCGGCCTTAAGATTGGGTCGTCAGGGGCGCGGAGCCCGAAGGGGGAGAGTTGGGGTGCGTACCGGTACGGTCCGGCTGGCGCACGGGGAAGACCCGGTGCCAGAGTCGCGTGCCGAAGCGGCCAATGGCATCCATATAGAGATAGACGATCGGGGTCGTATAGAGCGTGAGCAGCTGGCTGATGAGCATCCCTCCCACGATCGCGATACCCAACGGGCGACGCATCTCGGAGCCATAACCGTGACCGGTCATGAGTGGTACGGCCCCTAGCGCCGCAGCCAGGGTGGTCATGAGAATGGGCCGGAAGCGCGTGAGGCAGGCCTCATAGATGGCTTCGCGCGGTGTATGGCCCAGCTCTTTCTCGGCATAGAGCGCGAAATCGATCATCAGAATCGCGTTCTTCTTCACGATGCCGGTGAGCAGGATCATGCCGATCATGGCAATGAGACTGAAGGACTCTCCGCCGATCCACAGGCCCAGAATGGCGCCGATCCCGGCGGAGGGCAGTGTGGAGAGAATGGTGAAGGGATGGATCAGACTCTCATAGAGCACGCCCAGCACGATATACATGGCAAACAGGGCCGCCACGAAAGCAAGAAGCTCATTGATGAGCATATCCTTCGTCTCACCGGCCAGCCCGGAGAACTCGCCTCCCAGACCGGGCGGCGCGCCCATGTCCTGCAGCGTCTGCTCGATCAGCTTGCGGGCATCCTCATAGGTCTTGCCCTCGACGAGATCGAAGCTGATGGCGGTGGAGGTCATGCCATCCTGATGGTCGATTTCCATCGGGGTTGGCTCCATCGACAGATCGGCTACATTGATCAGCGGAATCATGGTCTCGACCGAGGACGCCACGGCCGAGCCGTTTGAGTTATTGCCCGTGATCTGGTTGGCAATAGCGTTTCGGAGCGAGGCCTGACTGAGCTGGGTGGCGGTAGAGGCGGTGGCGCTGTTATCGGCCCGTACACGAATCTGATTGGACCGCACGGCGCCAGCCGGTGTGCCCGAGGCGGTGGAGATCCAGGTGTTGCGCAGGACCTCCGGTGATTCGCGATAGGCGCGGGCAACTTCCATGACCACGGAATGGGTCGTGATCTCGGTATGGATGCGTGACGCCACGGTCTGGCCATAGGCGTCATAGAGCACATTGCCGACGAGCTGCGGGGTAACCAGATAGCGTGCCTCGGTATCGCGGCGAAGCTTGACATGGACCGAGGCACCATGACCTTCGATATTGGTCGTGACCGAGGTCATCATCTTCTCTTTGCGCAGACGCGCTACCAGACGCGGCACCCAGAGCTTGAGCTCGGCGACATCCTGATCTCGCAGCACATAGCGGAAGGCGCCACTGCGATGCTGGCCACCCCCGCCATTGGGGTCGCCTGCCGAAAAGAAGGAGGTACGCAGCCCCGGCATGTCGCCCAGCTTCTTGCGAATGCTGTCCACGATCTGGTTATCGGTGCGTGTTCTGCTGCGCTTGTCGCTCAGACGGGCAAAAAGCTGGCCGTCACTGCTGCTGTTGTTCCAGCTCGTGACCGAGAGCACATCGGGATCGGCCTTCATCACCGCACCAACATAGTGGATGCGCCTAGTGATTTCGCTGAACGACATGGTGTCGTCACCGCTGATCGACCCGCCGACGAGCGCGATATCCTGTGCCGGCACCCCTGTCTTGGGCATGAGTACGATCGAGGCCACCAGGACGATGAAGCTGAGCGGCAGCGTGAGAAAGGTCAGGACGTGATGGCGCAGGGCGACGCGCAGCGTACGTCCGTAGAGCGCGATGATCCCGTCGAGTACGAAATCGATCACGCGAATGACCCGGTCGCTCAGCCGATGACCCTCCGGCTTCTCATGTTCCACATCCAGCCAGTAGGCGCACATCATGGGGGTGAGGGTGAGCGAGAGCACGAGCGAAATGAGCAGCGCCGACACGATGGTCATCGAAAATTCGTAAAAGATCGCCCCGACCTGCCCGGGGATGAACAGGAGGGGGATGAACACGGCGATCAGCGAGGCGGTGATGGAGAGCACCGTAAAGCCGATTTCGGAGGAGCCGCGCAGGCTGGCGCTCATGCGGTCCATGCCCGACTCCATGTGTCGGGCAATGTTCTCGAGCACCACGATGGCATCGTCCACCACGAAACCGACCGAAATGGTGAGTGCCATGAGCGACATGATATCGAGGGTGAAATGCTGCCATTTCATGACGGCAATGGTACCCACGAGCGCGATGGGCACCGTCACGGCGGGGATGATGGTCGAGCGCAGGCGGCGCAGGAAGACCAGAATGACGCCGATCACCAGAATGATCGAGATAGCCAGAGTGAGCTGCGTGTCGTCCATCGAGGCGCGTATGCTCGACGAAAGGTCGATGGCTGTATCCATCTCCACACCGGGGGGCAGGACGGCCCGAAGCGTGGCCATGCGTTCCTTAACGGCATCGACGATCTTGACCGTATTGGCCTTGGGCTGGCCCCGCACGATGAGGGTGATGGCAGGCTTGTTGTTGAAATACCCGGCCTGATACAGATCCTGAACGCTGTCATTCACCGTGGCGACAGAGGACAGTTTGATAGGATTGATATTGTTGCGATAGCCAATGATCAGGTCGCGGTATTGCGCCGCCTTTTCGGCCTGGTCATTTGTCTCGAGCATCATGCGCTGGCCGCCGGAGTCGATGAACCCCTTGGGCGTGTTGGCATTGGCCGAGGCGAGCGCCTGGCGCACGTCTTCAAAGCCCACACCCCATTTGTAGAGGGCGTACGGATTGACATCCACGCGTACGGCGGGGTCCGAGGACCCTACGGCCTGGACGTGGCCCACGCCTTTGATCTGTGCCAGGAGCGGCTTGACCCGGACCTGTGCCAGATCGAACAGCTTGGGGAGCGTCATCACATCCGAGGTCAAAGACAGCAGATAGACCGGTTGTGAGGTGGGATCTTCCTTATAGGCATAGGGATCGCGGTCGAGTGTTCCCTGGGGCAGGTCGGCCCGCGCCGCCCGGAGCGCCGCCTGGACGTCGCGGAGGGCCCCATCGATATTCCGCGATTCCACGAAGTCGATGCGGATATAGGCAAAGCTGTTTTCGCTGTCTGATTCGATCTGCTTCACCCCGGCAATCTGGCCGAGATAGCGCTCCAGCGGCGTAGTGACGGAACTGACCATCTGCTCCGGGCTCGCGCCTGGCTGTTCGATCTCGACATTGATGGTCGAGGAGCCAATATCGGGCAGGCTGGCGACAGGCATGAGCGGGTAGCAGATTGCCCCTGCCGCAAGCAGCGAGAGGGCGAGCAGAATCGTCGCCACGGGACGCATGATGAAGAGACGACAGAAATTCATTTCGACTTCATAGCAAAGATTTCGTCGAAATACTGCGCACCGAAAAGCGCGGCGATTATCTTTTCGTCATCTTGTCACAATCGCATCGCCCCTGGCGCGCATATGACCCTACGAGGCCGCACAGGGTCAGGTGCGGGGAGCCTGCTCAGGTTGATCCTTGCAGCCGGGTGTGTCCACACCCGGCATGGAACCGGGGCGGCCTGTCGGCTGGCGTGTGTAATAGAATTCTGCAAGACGTATGGGCAGCACATCCATGAAGCGCGAGCCCAGCACCAGCCACGACGGAAAGATGATCCGTCTCTTGCGGCGCACGAGGCCGCGCAAAATATGAGCGGTCGCATCCTCGACATTCATCAGGCCGGGCATCGGGAAACGGTTCTGAGCCACCATGGGCGTGGCGACGAAGCTGCAACATACGCTCGAGAGATGGATTCCCGCCCGACGGCTATAGGCGCCGCTCGCTACCAGAAACCGGTCGAGTGCGGCTTTGGAGGCTGAGTAGGAGGGCGTGCCAGGATAGGAAACAAGCCCTGCCACCGAGGCGATGGCGCAGATCTGCCCCCTGTGGCGTGAAAGCCGTCCCGACTTTTGAAGCGGTTGGCTACGCATGCGTTCCATGACCGGCAGGATGGCATTGAGTGCGCCATCCAGATTGACCGCCATCATGCGCCGTATCTGCTCAGGGCTCTCAAAAGCGGCCTGTTCCTTATCGAGGGCATCGACCCCGCCCGTTACCCCGGCGCAAGCCAGCAGAAGATCGATCGCCCTGTCGGCGTCCTGGGTACACCAGCGCGTCATGGCCTCCTGATCGGTCACGTCCAGACATGTGGTGCGCGCCGTCGCGCCCTTTTCGTGGCATCCGGCGCGCGTCGCCTCAAGTCCTGTGGCATTGCAATCGGCCAGATAGAGATGACGCCCCGGTCCCGAGAGCGCCAGAGCTAGAGCACGGCCAAGACCTGAGGCCGCACCGGTGATGAAGATCGTCTGATAATTCATGAATCGAACTTTATACGCTGTGTCTCGCGGCACCAAATTTCTCGGCAAGATCAGCAAGATGGGCGTGATGGGTGAAAAAAAGGACCTGATGACGCGACGCAATTCGGGAGAGCGTGGCAAAACCCGCTTCGGCGCGTTGTTCGTCGAAAGTGATGAACAGATCATCGGCGAGGAACGGCAGGGTCACGCCCCGCGCACGGGCCTGTTCGAGCGCAGCCAGGCGCAGGCTGAGGAATAGCTGGTCGCGCGTTCCTTCGCTCATGGCAGCGGGGCGGATGAATTTCTCGTCCTGGGACAGGGCGGCTTCCGTGAGCGCTGCGAGTTCAGGCCCCTTGCCATCATCTGCGATCACCAGCTTCTGATACCGGCCGCAGGTCAGAGATGTGAAAAGTGCTTCTGCTGCCTGCAGGAGGGGATTGGTGTTCTCGAGACGCTGACGGCGCGCCACTTGGTTCAGGAGGAGCGTCTGGATACGCGCCTCGGCCCACTGCTCGGCTGCCTCGGCCATCTCGACACGGCAGGATTCGATGTCGAAGGCCGCTTCGAGCGCGCCCTCCGCCTTTTCGATATCATGGAGGGACTGGCGGATCTCTCCCCCACGCTGCAGCGCCGTGTTGCGCTGCTGTTCCAGTGTCTTTTGTTCGGCATCGAGCGCGGCGAGGCGCGCATCGAGCGCAGCCGGTTCCATGGCGCGTGCCTGTTCCTGGAGGGCATCGAGCGAGAGGCCATCAGCCTGTTCGAGGATCTGGCGCTCGAGCCTTTTCCTTTCGTCAAGCGTGCGCTGATGGGCCATTTCTGCCTCAAGCGCGACTCTCATGCTGTCGATCTCGTCGAACCCCAGCCGGGCCGCATAGGGGGCAAAAAGCGCCGTGGCGTCATTGAGGGCGTTCCGAGCCCGATCCTGCGCTGCGGCACTTTCCTTCAGGCGCGCATCCTGCTGGTCGGCCTGATCCTTATCACTGCGCGCCCTGATGAGGGCGTCGACCAGACCTGCCAGAGCCTGCGGGCAAGGCAGAGGGGCGAGTGACTCTGCCTTGCCCAGCAGGGCCGTGAAGTCCCGAAATTCCTTGTCGAGTGTCGCAAGCGCCTCGCGCCGCGCGAACAGGGTGTCGCGCCCTGACTGAAGGGCTGCGGCGTCACGCCGGTTCTGACGCAGGTCTTGCACGGCTTCGGGCGACCAGATCGGCGTTTCGGGCAGGAGCGTGCTCCAGCTTTCCTGAAGGATCGCTCGTGTGGCGGCGATCGACGCCCCCTTGCGATGCTCGGCCTCGACACTGCGCCGCGCCAGTTCGAACTCCTGGGCCCGTTCGGCCAGTCGTTCGGCCTGCTGTTCCCTCTCGCGCAGGCGCTCTCTCGCTTCGATCAGCGTCTCGGCCAGATTCGGGCTGAATGCCTTCGGGGCTGGCGTCCCATCCTGCGTAAGCGCGCCAAGGGCGGCAATGGCCGTTTCACGACGAGCGCGCATTCTTGCATGCTCGTCACGCAGGCCTGCGAGGGCACAGGCGGCGTCCAGTGCCTGTTGCCGCAGGGTCAGCCAGGACGGCAGGCGATCTGGGGAAAGCACTGGAAGGCCGCGGCGTGTCTGCTCGACCGCGAATTCCTGCATTGCTGCCCGATGGGCAGAGGCCAGCCCGGCGAGGCGCGCCTGAGTCTGTGTGTGACGCAGGGCATTGCGTTCAAGCGCCAGATCGATCTGCGTCAGGCGGGCAGAGTCTTCAGCCGCCTCGTACCTGCGGTCTGCCAGATGATCGGCATGGTGCTGCGCCTGAAGGAAGATTTCTCGAACCTCTTCTGATGCAAGATGCATCTCGGACGATGCGAAACACTGTGCGAAGAGGCGATCGCGTTCCATGCGCGCCTGATCGAGTGCGGCTCGCGATACGACGTCGCGTTGTTCGAGCTGCGCCTTGTCCAGGGCGAGGCGTTCCGCCTCCTCGGATAGGGTGCGTCGCTCGATTTCTGTGTCGGCCAGTTCCTTTTCGCGCACGCGCCAGGTATCGCGACGCTCCGAAAGGAAGTCCTGATCGGGGACAGCCATGGTCCCGAGGGCCTCGGCATCACCCTTCCAGGGAAGCAAATCACGCAGGGTTTGCGCTTCATGACGCTCGGCCTCAGCGATTCTGCGCTCGAGAGCGATGAGGCTCGCATCCAGATCGCCCAGTGCCTCGGCCTGTTGCAGCGCAACCTGGAGCGGCCGCAGGGGCAGCGTCTCGTCCGACCCTATCCGGGCTTCTGCAACGGCGAGTCTTTCTCTCGCCGCTTCGTCATCGCGGCGCCACGCGGCTTCGCGCTGGCTCAGGGCGGCATGTTCCTGGGCAAGCGGCAGCAGACGCGCCAGAAGCGTCTCGTCGGGAAGGCGGGCGAGAATGTCCTGGGGGTTGCCCTCCTGCCCCGCTGCCAGAAGGCGGGCCTGGAGCGTATCGAGGGCGGCCACGTCATCCTGCTCGTTCCGGCTGCTCGCTAGGGCGTCAAAGCGGGCCCTGAAGGAGAGAATCGTCTCCTGCTGTGCAAGAAGCGCCAGATCGGGCTGACATCCGGCGCGCAGGGCCAGCAATCCCTCGTGGAAACGCTCGGCTTCAGCCACCTTCTGGCCAGCTTCAGTCCAGTTTCTCAGGAAGGCCGAAAAACGATTCTGTTCGTCAACGGTGAAACGTAGAGCGGGGCGTGAAGCAAGCGTTTCATCGAGCCTGCCTAGCCGCAAAAGATCATTGCGAATACGCCTGAGACGCTCCAATCGGGCACGTTCGCCGAGCATGGTTGCAAGAGCGTCTTCGACAGCGCCGTTCTGCTCTTCCAGTGCTCGCGCCTCACACGTCAGGCGCGCCCAGTCATCGCGTTCTTTCTCGGCCTTTGTCAGGCGGGAGCGTGCATCGGCCAGACGATTGCGCAGATCATTCAGCCGCGTACCGCGGCCGTTCCTTTTCCAGAGCGCTCCAGCCTCTGCCTCAAGCGCATCAAGCACGGTCTGGACATTTTCCAGCCCGAACCCCGCAGCCAGTAATTGCTGGCCCAGATCGCCTTCGAACCGCGCCATGGACTCGCCCCCCAGGCGCAGGCGCTGATGATCGAGACTCCACATGCGCTCGAAGGCGGCGCGATCCACCCCGCCCAACCAGCGCAGCAGGCGGTTCTCATCAAGAGGGGTCGCGTCATCCTCAGCCAAAAGCGTCTGGCTACGTCCACGCTTGCGGATCATGCTCAACTGCTCGCCGTCCTGTTCGACACAGGCACCGACGCGCAGTTGAGCGGCATCGAAGCGCCAATCCTGTGCCTTGAGGTTCGGAAAGCCGTAGAGCAGATCGCCAACCGCCGAGAGCGTGGTCGATTTACCGGCTTCATTCGCGCCGTGGAAAAGCTGCAGATCCTGCGATGGGGAGTCGAATACATAAGAACGCTCGGAAAAGCCGCCGTAGCGTATGAGGTTGAGAGAGGCGAATCTCATGGCGCTTCTCCCTCAGCCCCCGGCGCAGACGTATTCCGGCGTTGGGGTGTCGAAACAGGAACTGACGGGATCTGAGACTGCGCAGGCGGTTCTGGGCCGAGCCTCGCGCCGAGTCTCACGCCGAGTCTCCCGGTCAATTCGGGCAGAATCGCGCCCCAGTCCCGGTCGTTTATGCGTGTGAGGAGGGAGTCCGGGGCGATTTCGCCCAGATTGAGCGTCTTGAGGCAAAGATCGAGATCGCTCCCGAGCGATACCAGAAAATCTTCGTCCCGGCTCGCCTCCTGCAGCAACGGCCCCAGGGAGAAATTTTCGCTTCCTGCATCCGGCAGGGAGGGGGCTTCCTGCGCGCTCTTGCCCGGTAGGGTGGTCGCGACAACGAGTTTTTCGAGCTCGATATCGCCGCCGCTCAGCGTTGCCAGATGCTGGACCGCTTCCCGCAGCGAGGGCCCTTGTCGTGACAAACGATCATGAAGGACGGTCTCACCCACGAGCGTCAGGCGCGTCACACAGAGATGGCCTTCCTGTTCCTGCGCGATCTGACGAAAAAGCGCTGCGATCCGGTCATGAAGCGCGGCCTCGGTTTCAAGGCCGCTGCAGTCCTGATGCGCCTGCTGCCAGCGCACAACATCACAGGGTACGGGTGTAATGGAGTCGATTACCCTGTCCCTCACGGATACGAGAATGACGCCTTTTTCCCCCGTTTCATGGATATGTCGCCCCTGAAGCACGCCGGGATAGACGATGGGTGTGCCGTCACGCAGGATCATGCGCTCATGGACATGGCCAAGGGCCCAGTAATCATAGTTCCTGGCGCGGAGCCCTTCTACGGTGCAGGGGGCGTAGGTCTCGTGCTGGCCATGCCCGGAGAGCGAGGTGTGCAGCACGCCGATATTGAAATAGTCCGGCACCGGTGACGGGTAGGACGGTGTCATGTCCTGGGGTACGTGACGGTTCGCGAAGCTCTGCCCGTGCAGGGCGACCCCCAGATCGTCCAGCAGGAAACTGCCCGGCTTCTGCGACGGGAAACGGTCGATACCTGCGGGGAGCGGAAGGTCGCGTGTCAGGACCGAGGCCGCATCGTGATTGCCCTGAAGCAGGAAGACACGAATACCCTGCGCCAGAAGGCGCCCCAGGGCCGAGGCCATATAGCGGCCTGTGCTGATCGTCTTCCAGTTGCCGTCATAGAGGTCGCCCGCAATCACCACGAAGGCCACCTTTTCATCGATGGCCGTCTGCACCAGACGATCAAGCGCCCGGCGTGAGGCAGAGCGAATACGGTCGATGGATAAATCGTCATGCCGCGTCAGCCCCCTGAGTGGGCTATCCAGGTGGAGATCGGCCGCGTGCAGAAAGCGAAAGGAGGTCATGGCCCCCTTCTAGCGCAATTTTCTGCCTTGTGCGCCGGATGAACGTCACCCGTTTTCACAGGGCCGTGTCTGAGGAGCCTGGTGTCCCAACGCCATGATACCCGCCGATAACATTCTCTTTCTTCTCTTGATGGCCGCCGGCAGCAGCCTGCTGGCCCGACTGCTCAAGGGGCGCATTCCCCTCCCGCTGATACAGATCGTCCTTGGCATTCTCGCAGCGCTCGTCGGGGTCACCATCGGGCTCCGGCCCGATCTGTTCATGTTGGTCTTTCTGCCGCCGCTCCTTTTCGCCGATGCATTTCGCATGCCGCTACGCGAGTTCCACGAGTTGCGGGGGACGATCTTCTTTCTCGCATTCGGGCTCGTCGTCTTCAGCACGATCTTCTGTGGATACGCGATCCATTGGCTCATCCCTTCGCTGGATCTGCCTTGCTGCTTCGCTTTGGCGGCAGCGCTCTCGCCCACCGACACGGTAGCGGTCTCAAGCCTGCTTGCCGGGCGGCGTGTGCCGGAACGCATGATCCATGTCCTGTCTGGCGAGGCGCTGTTCAATGATGCCTCGGGCCTGGTCTGCTTTCGCTTCGCCACGGCTGCCGCGCTCACCGGTGAGTTTTCCTACCGGCAGGCTTTCGATGATTTCCTGCTCGTGGCGTTTGGTGGCATGGCGATTGGCGGGGCGATCGCCTATGGCGCGGCGCGGCTCAATCGTATCCTGCTCAGGCGTGGTTTTGATGATCCGCCCTTGCAGATCACGCTTATGATCCTGCTGCCCTTTGTGACCTATATCGTGTCGGAACGGGTGCATTGTTCGGGAATTCTGGCCTCTGTGGCGGCCTGTATGGTCATCAAGATGATGGGGATGATCGAGGAGACGAACACTGCCACGCGTCTTCAGGCGACCACGGTCTGGGGAATGGTCAATTACATCTTCAATGCGCTGATCTTTCTTTTGCTTGGCCTGCAATTGCCCGCCTTGCTGCGTGGCGGCATGACGATGGCGCATGAACGCGAGGTATCCCTTCTGCAACTCGTGGGGTTGGTCGGTGCGGTCTATCTCATCATGACGCTCCTGCGCTTTGTGGGGATCTGGCTGTCCATCCTGCGACGCTGGGCGATGGCCCGATGGAGCGCTACGCCCTTCGTCTGGCCCGATTTTCTGAGCTCTCTGCTCCTGACTTTCGCGGGAGTTCGCGGGGCTGTCACCCTGGCTGCAGTCCTTTCCCTGCCCGCGGCGGGCAGCGAGATGGGGGCTTTCCCTTATCGGGATCTGCTGATCACCATCGCAGCCGGGGTGATTGTGGTGTCTCTGGTGGGCGCAGGCGTTCTGATGCCGCTATTCGTACGCTTTCTGCCCAGATCCGGCATGGATCGCCACGCCACCGAGGAAATGATGGCGCGCCAGAGCCTGCTGCGTACGGCATTGGCCATTCTCGCAGAGGAAAAGTCACGCCCCCATGAAACGGGGTCAGGCACGCCGCATGAGCAGGATCTGAAGCGCGACGTGCTCGACAGGCTGGAACAGATTTATGAGAACCGTCTGTATCAGATCGATGAAACGACGCAGACCTCACTCATGAACCGCCAGCTCTCCCGCAGGCGAGAACGTCTGGAACTCGCAACGCGGTTTCTGCTGCTCAAGGCGCAGCGTCAGACCCTGCATCGCCTGTTTGTCGAACGCGGGATCAATGATCAGACCGAGTGGGAATTGCAGCAGGAACTGGATTTCGAAGAGCAGCTTCTTCGCGCCCGGGTGCAGCGCTTGCCGAGGGATATCTGAGCAAAAAAGACTCCCCGCGTACCGAGCACGGGGACACATATTCACCCCCGCGGCCGGATATCGGGGCCGGTATACTGCCCTCCGGCCATTGGACGATTGACCGGCGGGGAGACCAGAGAGTCCGGCCAGGCCGGTTCGTCGCTGGCGCCGGGGACAATGGCGGTGCGGCCGCGTGGCAGGGATTGCGGAAGCTCTTCACGCAGACGCTTGAGCATGCGCTCACGCAGGTCGCAGCACAGATTCCACATGCCATTGGCATCGGCGGCTCCCGCGATCAGTCGGATGGAAATCACCTGAGCGTTACTGTCAGCAACCTGGCATCCGACAGAACTCATGTCTCGATCCCAATTGGCGGATTTTTCGAGCTCTTCATGGAAAATACGACGCACCTCATCCACGGGCGTCTGATAGTCGAGCCAGAGAAAGAGCGAGCCGATGAGCGACGGTGAGCTATGGGTCCAGTTCTGGAACGGATTTTCGAGAAAATAGGCGATAGGCACGATATAGCGTCGGCGGTCCCAGGTGCGCAGCACCACATAGGTGGCATTGATCTCCTCCACATAGGCCCAGTCACCATTGAGGATCAGCATGTCCTCCATGCGGATTGGCTGGGTAATGGCAATCTGGATGCCGGCAATGAGGTTGGACAAGGCGGGCCGTGCGGAAAGACCGACAACGAGAGAGGCCACGCCCGCCGAGGCAAAGAGTGATACCCCGTATTGCCGTACGGATTCGAACACCATCAGGGCCGCTCCGACCGTGATCACCCCGCAGGTGATCTCGATCAGACGGCGCAGAATGCGGATCTGGGTCTGGTGCGACCGTACCGTGATGTCATCGACATGTTCGCGATTGGCGATGCGGTCGAGATATTTATCCGTCCCGAAACGAAACGCCCTGATCAGCCCGAAACCGATAGTGATGATCACCGCAAAGGCGAAAAAATGCGCCAGAAACTGGATGGTGGTCGGCGCAAAGCCGGTCGTGGCGGGCAGGGCGGCACTGGCGGCCACGATCATCAGCAGCAGACGCACATGGTTCTGCAGCCGCCCGATCGTTTCATGAATGAACGCAATGCGCCTAAGCCCCGGAAGGCGTGGCAGGGCCTCGGTGATCAGTCGGCTGAAAAGCAGGGCAATGAGCGCAGCGGCCACCAGCAAAAGCGCTGAGGCCATTGCGGGGGGGAGCCAGTCGAACCAGGCGAGAAGCCGCGACATGGAGTGCACATAGTCTTGCTTGATCACGGGTTTTCCTTCGTCTCTCCGGATGACAGGGGGCTCTGCTATCACTTTGACGTGATGGAACAAAACCGTTGCATAAGAGGGTTAACCCCTGATGCTGCCTGCGTTTCCCATGAAAGAGCGGTAAGGAACGGGGCCGAGCCCAAATAGGCTCTCGAAAGCGCCCGTGATCTTTTGGTGTGGTGTGATCAGGCTTCTGGTCGTGCCGCCAGACGTCGGGCCAGAAGGGTGCACACGAAAAGCTGGATCTGATGATACATCATGAGTGGCAGTACCACGGTTCCGACCACCGAGACCGGGAAGAGGATATTGGCCATCGGAACGCCTGTGGCGAGTGATTTCTTCGACCCGCAGAGCATGAGCGAAATGCTGCTCTCTTCCGAGAAGCCAAGCACGCGGCCCAGCAGACGCGACAGCACCAGAACAAGGCCCAGCAGGACGATATCGAGCCCTGCCATGAGCGCCAGATCGGGCACGGAAACGCGGTGCCAGATTCCCTCCACCACAGCATGGCTGAAGGCGGTGTAAACCACGAGCACGATGGAGCCTCGGTCGCTCAGGGAGAGCAGTTTCTTGTTGCGATGCGCCCAGGCGCCAAGACGCTTATGCAGCAATTGCCCCACACCGAAGGGCAGCAGAAGCTGGGTGGCGATATCGAGAATGGCGTGGGCCGACCAGATATTGCCCTTCTGCACGATAAGCCCCACCAGAATGGGCGTGGCCAGAATGCCGATCAGGTTGGATAATGTGGCCGCGCAGATCGAGGCCGGGACATTGCCTCTCGCGATGGAGGTCAGGGCAATCGAACTCTGAACCGTGGAGGGCAGGCAGCACAAAAAGAGAATGCCGTGCCACATATCCGGTTTGAGCAATCCCGGGACGGCGGCGCGCAGGGCGAGGCCCAGTAGCGGAAAGAGCAGGAACGTGCAGGTGAGCACGCTGCCCTGAAGCCGCCAGTCGCGCACGCTCTCCAGAACGGCTTCGGGCTTGAGACGGGCCCCTTGCAGGAAAAACATCAGCGCGATCAGGAAAGTCGTGAGCTTTGAAAAGACATCGGCCCACAGCCCCGAACAGGGCAGGAAGGTGGCCAGGGCGATGGCGGCGATCAGGCTGAGCAGGAAGGGGTCGAGTTTGCGCATGGGGAGGGATTTCCACTGCAA
The DNA here is from genome assembly GCF_003994335.1 of Asaia sp. W19. GTDB lineage: Bacteria > Pseudomonadota > Alphaproteobacteria > Acetobacterales > Acetobacteraceae > Asaia. Next base: position 127,918 of record NZ_PNQZ01000070.1, on the reverse strand, counting down.
TCACCCCATTTGGCAAGAGGGCGTGCGACACGCCTCCTGTAATCCACAGGTCGCCGAAGAAATCGACCGACATAAGGGGCGGTTCTTCCTTCGGGACGCGGCCGTGCGCCCTGGCGGGATAGTGCGCGATGATGCGGTCTGGTCTGCCACGCCTTCTTCCTAAAGCGGTCCAGGAACGGCCCGTCTTCAGGTTTCACAGGAGAGGGCAGATGCCAGCCGGTGCGTCAGGCCTTCCTTTGCGTGGCACCATTGCCAACAGACGAAGATACAGGGGGTATGACCCCTCACCAGATCGACCCACCGCGCGGGTAGAGGCGCACCGGCGGCGCGTGGAGTGACAACGAAAAGAGGCGCAGGAGCTGATATCGGGTCGGCTGATTTCACCAGGCTATGAATGCGAAGACGAAGGCCGCGAGATTACGAAAAGCCAATATGCCGAGGGCTGATATGACCTCACGGTTTCGTTATAATGGACGCAGTCTTCACCCAGCGAGATAGCGCGTTTTCATGATCAAGAGCTTCCCCGGATTCTTCAAGGTATCCTCCCTTTTCGACCTGTTTGAGGAATGCGCGATGCTGATCCTGACGCTCTGCGTCATGGTCGTGGCCGCGCTGGGGCTAGTTCACGTTGTTTACGCTGTGTTCGACATGATCCGCACGGCTACACTGACCCCGTCGAACCCGGCTGTGCTCCAATCCCTGTTTGGCCTGTGCTTTACTGTTCTGATTGCCCTCGAATTCAAGCACTCCATTCTGGTCGCGCCCGATACGCCCTCGCATAGTCTCGTGCGTATGCGCTCGGTCCTGCTGATCGGCATGATGGCGACCGTACGCAAATTCATCGTGCTCGATCTGAGTTCGGTCGATGTCCTGCAGGTGCTGGCTCTCTCTGCTTCGGTGCTGGCTCTGGGCATCTGTTATTGGCTGGTGCGCAGCCGCAAGCCGGGTGCCGATATCGCTGGTCAGGAGGGCACTTTACCGGGCGCTTCTCTGTCCAAGGGGGCTTTTGTAAGTGCCTCCCATGCAGAATCGGGACATCACACCGTTGCGAGAGGCTCGACCGGGATGGGTGGGCAGGATACGAGCACCGGCGCCGTCTGAGTCGGGTTATCCTGTCCGGGATATCTGTCCTGTTCCGAGGGGGCGTGGCAGGGTGATCCTGACGAGGCGGGGAAGCGCACCCCGGCCATGAATCAGACCATGCCCGCGGCGAGGCCAGGATGACCGACGAGAAAAGCCCGAGCTCCCCGGGAGAACCCGAGCGTGTGACGATCGGACAGACCCGGCTTCTGGCCAATGACTGGGGGGTGCTGACGAAATACACCCTAACCTATCATCGGCGTGATGGGGTGGCACAGCAACTCACCCGAGAAACCTATGACCGGGGTGACGGGGCGGCGATTTTGCTGATCAACGCCGCGACCCATACGGTCCTCCTGACCCGGCAGTTTCGTCTGCCCGCCTATGTCAGCGGACATCGCGAGGATCTGATCGAGGTCTGCGGCGGGATGCTCGACGACCATGACCCTGCCGCAGCCATCAGACGCGAGGTCGAGGAGGAGATGGGCGTCACCATCGACGCCGTGCGCAAGATCGGCTGCTATTACATGAGCCCCGGATCGGTGACCGAGCGGATCCATTTCTTCATCGGGGCCTATGATTCATCCATGCGTCGCGCCGCAGGAGGGGGGCTACAGGAGGAGGGGGAGGAAATCGAGGTGCTCGAACTCGATTTCGATGAGGCATTGGCCATGATCGATGATGGGCACATCGTTGATGCCAAGACGATCATGCTGCTCCAGCACGCAGCACTCAAAAATCTGTTTGACCGGGCCTGAACGCTTCCCTGTTCGAACTCTAACACAAGGCTGTGATCCCTCACCTGCGGGGATGACAGCGCAGTAAGAATCATCTTACAAAACGAAAGACATATTTTCGTTTCGAAAGTTCTCTCTCGATGTCCATGGGTGTCAACAGTGCGACCCTGAAACGGCGTCTGGGCATCATCGATGCCGTCAGGCGGGCAGGGTTCCTGCGTACGGAGGCGCTGGCGGAGCAGTTTGATGTCTCCATGGTCACCATAAGATCCGACCTCGCTTATTTGCAAAGTCAGAATCTCGTCATCCGCACCAATGGCGGCGCGCAGCCCGCGCATGATTACGCAGTCAATGCGCCGCTCGATGAAAGTCCGACCCTGTTCGAGGCGCGGGCCCTGGCCCGAGCCGTGGCCTTCAGGCTCAAACCGGGGCAATGCGTGTTTCTGGATAATAGTCAGGCAGCTTCCTTTGTGCCGGTTCATGCGACAGCCGAGAACCTGCGCTTCGTCGTCAATAGTTTCGAGACCTATCACCTGGCGTGCCGGACGAGCGATGCTGCCGTGTCGCTTCTTGGGGGGGAGTATGACCGGCTCGGTTACCCCATGCTCAGCCCGGCCGCTGATCATGCCCTGTCATTCTACGATATCGATCTGGCTGTCATTTCTGCCTGTCAGATCGGCAAGACGGGCTTCACCTGTCTCGACCAGACGGGAAACTGCCTTGAGACCGCCCTGTATCGTGCAAAGCAGGTCTATCTGCTGACCGACCGTCTGGACCGTGTCGACGAGGATGGGCGTGTGATGGAGTGGCGCAACACCATGTCGGTCCTGCATGGCGGCATGCCGCCCGATGGCGCTGTCCTGTGTCAGGACTGGACCGTTTTTGCCGAGCCGCCTGCGCCACCGGAATGAGAGGGACGATACCCCGTCCAGTTCTCGATCGCGCCTTAACCCGGCCTTTCTTTCCTTGATTCTTACCTGATGGATTACCGATCATGGCATCCAGTTTTCTCATGGATCAGACCGCCGATTCACCCCGCTGCATCGTTACGATCGGTGAGATCGTGGTCGAGATCATGGCCCAGACGCAGGGGGTGGGTTTCCTCGAACCCATGGCGCTCAAGGGACCGTATCCCTCCGGTGCGCCAGCCATTTTCATCGATCAGGTCGCTCGTCTCGGTGTCGATTGCGGGATCATCTCCGCAGTCGGTCGCGATGATTTCGGCACGCTGAATATTGAGCGTCTGAAGCGCGACAAGGTGGATGTATCTGCCATTCTCAGCGTCGATTCCTATTCGACGGGCTCGGCCTTCGTGCGCTATCGCCCCGATGGCAGCCGGGATTTTGTCTATAATATCCGCCAATCTGCCTGTTCGCAGGTGGGGCTGCATGAAACGTCGCGCGCCCTGCTCAAGCGCGCCACCCATCTGCATATCATGGGTTCGTCACTCTTTTCCTTCCCGATCATTGATGCGGTGACGACCGCAGTGCATCAGGTCAAGGCACAGGGCGGCACGATTTCCTTCGATCCGAATATCCGCAAGGAAATGCTCGATATTCCCGATATGCGCGCAGCGCTCGAGCTGATGCTTCAGGAATGCGATATCTTTCTCCCCAGCGGGCCGGAGCTGCTTTTGTTCAGCAGTGGCACCAGTCAGGAAGAAGCCATCCGCGAGATTCTTGACATGGGCGTGTCCGAGATTGTGCTCAAGAAAGGCCATGAGGGCGCGAGCTGCTTTTGCGCCGACAAGACGGTGCATCACGACGCCTTTGCCGTCGAGGAGTGCGATCCCACCGGTGCAGGAGATTGTTTTGGTGCGACCTATGTGACCTGCAGGCTCTCGGGCAAGACACGCGAGGACTCATTGCTTTACGCCTGTGCCTCTGGCGCGCGCGCCGTTTCGGTATTCGGTCCGATGGAAGGGACATCGAGCTTTGCCGAGCTCGATGCCCTGATCGCGGCGCAGAAAACAGGAATCCTTGCATGACATCCGAATTTCTCACATCCCTGCGCGTGCGCCATGACAAGGGCGGAACGGAAGCTCTGATTTCGGTCTGTTCGGCTCACCCTCTGGTGATCGAGGCGGCCTTGCTCCACGGGGCTGCGCGCCAGCAACCCGTTCTGATCGAGGCGACCTGCAATCAGGTCAATCAGGAGGGTGGCTATACGGGTATGACCCCGGCCGATTTCCGCGACTACGTGTTCGCCATTGCCGACCGTGTCGGATTCGATCGCGCACGGATCATTCTGGGGGGCGATCATCTCGGCCCCAATCCCTGGAAATCGTTCCCGGCCGATGAGGCCATGCAGAAAGCCTCGGACATGATCGCGGCCTTCGCCGAAGCAGGCTTCGTGAAGTTGCATCTGGACGCCAGCATGGGGTGCAAGGGCGAGCCTGCTCATCTTTCTGATCCCATCGTGGCCGAGCGTGCAGTGACCTTGGCGCGAAGGGCCGAAAGCGTGGCGCCGGGTCAGGCCGTTTATGTGATCGGTACCGAGATCCCGACACCCGGTGGCGCAACCGAGGCACTGGATCATGTCCTGCCCACCACACCCGATGCCGTGCGCGCCACCTATCATGTGCATGAAAAGGCGTTCAGGGCTGCGTTGCCCGATGCCTGGTCACGGGTCATCGGGATTGTGGTCCAGCCCGGTGTCGAGTTTGGCCACGAGGATGTGGCGGTCTATGCGCCTCAGGCTGCACGTGCGCTGGTTGCGACGCTGGGCGACCTGCCGGGACTGGTCTTTGAGGCGCATTCGACCGACTACCAGCCGGGAGAGGCCCTTGCCCAGTTGCGCCGGGATGGGTTTCGTATCCTCAAGGTCGGGCCTGAACTGAGTTTTGCTCTGCGCGAGGCTCTGTATGGGCTCGATGCGATACGCTGTTTTCTTGAACCCGAATCTGTCTCTCTGGTCGCGGTGATGGAACAGGTCATGCTGCAATCGCCCGGGAACTGGCAGAGTCATTATCCGGGCGACCTGCGTACGCAGCGTATCCTGCGCCATTTCAGCTATAGCGATCGCATTCGCTATTACTGGCCCGTGGCTGAGGCCGAAAAGGCCGTCACGGCGCTCATGCAGTCTCTGGACGGGGTTGCCTTGCCCGAGACGATGATCAGCCAGTACCTCCCGCGCCTGTTCGAGCGGGTCAAATCAGGCGCGCTGGCCGCCGATCCGAAAACCCTTCTGCTGCAGTCGGTCCGGGATGTCCTGGATCGCTATGAAACGCTGTGACCCTCACGGCAACGGGATACATAACAGATGAGCACCAATAAACCTCTGCAGAACCGTGTTGCCCTGATCACCGGTGCCGCGCGCGGTATCGGGCGCGCCATTGCCGAGCGCTATGCGCAGGAAGGCGCCAAGGTCGTGATCGGCGATCTGAACGAGGCTGGCGCCACCAGCGCGGCAGCTTCCCTCGGTGAGGCGCATATGGGCGTAAAGCTCGATGTGACGCAGCAGGCCTCCATCGACGCGGCCCTGGCTGCAATCATCACGCGCTATGGGCAGATCGATATTCTGGTCAATAATGCCGGGCTGTTCGATCTGGCCCCTACGGTCGAGATCACGCGTGAGAGCTATCACCGCGTGTTTGCCGTCAATGTCGAGGGGCTGCTGTTCACTCTTCAGGCCGTGGCGCGTCAGATGATTGCCCAAGGCCAAGGTGGCAAGATCATCAATTTCGCCTCGCAGGCAGGACGCCGTGGCGAGCCATTGGTTGGTATCTATTGCGCCTCCAAGGCTGCGGTAATTTCTCTCACCCAGAGCACCGGTCTCGATCTGATCAAACACGGCATCAACGTCAATGCCATCGCGCCCGGCGTGGTCGATAATGAGCATTGGGACGATGTGGATCGTCGCTTCGCGCAGTACGAGAATCTGCCTCTGGGTGAAAAGAAGCGTATCGTCGGTGCCTCCGTGCCCTTCGGGCGCATGGCCCGCCCTGATGAAATCGGCGGTCTGGCCGTCTTCCTCGCCTCGAAGGATGCGGATTACATCGTCTCGCAAACCTACAACATCGATGGCGGTAACTGGATGAGCTGAGCCTCAGGGCCCAGCGCATCAGGGGGTCAAGAAAGCGCCTGTTCGATCGGAGGCGCTTTCGAACTTCCCTCATCGGAGCGCCTGAATGAAGAGGCCTCCGTGACAGCGCCGCCATGCGCGGGCGTTCAGGATCTCGTTCCGGCTTCGTTGACGGGATCGCCCTGACAGGGGCGGGGAGATGCTGACTGCCCGCCCTCGCGCCTCATAAATCGAAACGCCGTCTTTTCCGCCGCATCACAGGGCGGAGAGGGCCGTCCTGCGCCTTCGCCACCGGGTTCCCACCGGGGCGTCGCCGATCCCGCCTTGCCTGAAGAAGGGGAAAAACATGAATGAACGTGAGCACTCCGCCATCCGTCAGAACGGAGGGGCACCGAGGGGAGCACAGGAGTCCATCGAGACGATTGTGGCCGAAGCTTCCCCCATGCGGCATTCGTGGCTGATACTCGCCATGGCGTCCTTCGCGGCGGCGGTTTGCGGCGGGTTATACGGCTATGATACGGGGGTGATTTCCGGCGCCCTTTTGCTCATGACGCGCGAATTCGGTTTGTCCCATACCCAGCAGGAAATCGTGACCGCCTCCATTCTGGCCGGTGCGGTTGCCGGGGCGTTGATGACCAGCTGGGCTTCCGAGCGGTTCGGGCGCAAGAAGACCGTGCTGATCGTCTTGTTCCTGTTCGCGACTGGAGCCATTCTCTGTTCGGTTGCGCCAAGCGTGGGCAGCCTGATTGCCGCGCGTTTCCTACTTGGTATCGCTGTGGGCGGATCGACCCAGGTCGTGCCGATGTATATCTCGGAACTCTCGCCCAGTCGTTATCGCGGCACGCTGGTGACGACGTTCAACGTGGCGATCGGTATTGGTATCGTCCTGGCCAATATCGTCGGGTATTATTATCACGATGTCTGGTCGTGGCGGCGCATGGTCAGCGTGGCAGCGGTGCCTGCCGGTCTTGTTTTCGTCATCATGCTGTTCATGCCTGCGAGCCCGCGTTGGGTGGCCGAGAAACGCGGTCTTGTGGCGGCAGCCCGCATTCTTGAGCGTGTGCGGCGCACGCGGCTCGATATTCACCAGGAACTGACCCAGATCGACCGGATCAGGCAATCGACAGACAAGGCGGATTCCGGCTGGGCGGGCATCCGGCAGCCCTGGGCACGTCCGGCTCTGGTGGCGGCGCTTGGCGTAGCCTTTTTCACCCAGTGCGGCGGCCTGGAAATGATGATCTACTACTCTCCTACCTTCCTGTCCGATGCGGGCTTTGGCAAGAATGCCGCCCTTCTGGCCAGTGTGGGGGTAGCGCTGGTATATGCGGTCGTCACGCTGGCCGGGTGTTTTCTGGTGGATCGTATCGGTCGCCGACGCCTGATGCTGATCATGATCCCCGGCTCCGTTCTCAGCCTGATCGGGCTCGGGCTGAGCTTCATGTCCGGTAGCCATCAGGGGGTAGGCGCGCTTGCGACGGTCGCTTTCCTGCTGCTGTTCATGATGTTCAATTCAGGCGGTATCCAGATCTGTGGCTGGCTGCTGGGCGCTGAGCTTTTCCCTCTGGGTATGCGTGGCATGGCCACGGCGCTGCACGCAGCTATGCTCTGGGGAAGCAATCTGCTGGTAACGGGCACCGCGCTTACCCTGGTTCAGGCAGCGGGGATCGGGCCGACCATGTGGATCTATGCGGGAATCAATCTCCTCTCCTTTCTATTTGTGTATCGCTACGTGCCTGAAACGGCAGGATTGTCGCTTGAGGATATCGAAGGGAATCTCCGGGCTGGCAGCTTCACGCCGCGCGCCATACGCAAGATGAGCGCGCGTCAGACCCGCACGCACCAGGATCGGGAAACCGCGCTGCAGAGTTGAGTGCCAGGCCGGTTTTCCTCGCGGCGCAGAAATTCTACTCTCTCCCGATTGATGTGAATGGGAGAGAAAGATGGAAAAGCGTCGCGTCGCCCCTTGGGGCACTCTCGGAATCGGCGCGCTGCTGCTCGCAGGGTTGGGGGCAGGCGCTGCTCCCGTCATGGCAGCGCCCGGCCAGGTGTCAGCTGCCAGCATCGGTTTTACTCTGCCAGCAGAGCGCGTTTTCTCTCCTGCCGATCAGGCGCGTGTTGATCGGATCGAGCAGGAGATGGCGCCGGTTCACGACTTCACCAAACGGCTTGACCAGATATCGGCCCGGTTTCTGGGGACCCCCTATCAGGCTGATACGCTGATCGGTAGCGCAGACACACCGGAGAAACTCGTGGTCCGCTTCGAGGGCGTCGATTGCTACACCTTCATCGATCAGGTGCGTGCTCTGGCTCTTGGCCATGATCGACGGGGATTTCTCGAGGCACTCGTGGGAACACGCTATCGGGGTGGGCATGTCGCCTATCTGGATCGGCGTCACTTCCTGACGGATTGGGTCGCCTATGCCCCGAATAACGCGCGCGATATCACATCCGACCTGTCTTCCGGGGTGCGCGTCACACATAAGATCCTCAATCAGCGCAAGGATGGCGGTGTGTATATAAGGGGGCTGTCTCCCCATGCACGCGATATCGCCTACCTGCCGCCAGAGGCTCTCACGCCTGAAGTGGCTGCGAAGATCCATACGGGCGATGTAATTGGTATCTACACTGCCCTGGATGGGCTGGATGTCACCCATACCGGGCTTGCCATCTGGAAGGATCACACGCTCTATTTTCGCAACGCATCCTCGCTTAAGGCCAACAGGAAAGTGGTCGACACCGAACTCGGTAGCTATATCCAGGGCAAACCAGGTATTCTGGTGCTGCGCATGATCGAGGGCGAGTGAAGTCGCTGCCGCTTGGAAACGGGAGCGACTGGCCGTACCGATAAGCCTCGAACGATATCATCACCGGATGAGCGTCCGGCGCTTACTGCAGAGCCTGGCTCTCTTCAGGCTCCCCGCCAGGCGTGCGTCGTCCCCGTGGAGAGCTGCCTGAGCCGGAAATGAGGCTCTCGTGTGAGAGGATTCTCGGTTCAGGCGTCCCCTCGACAGAGGTATCGGCTGACCTGTGCATCGCGAAACAGGCCGGGCTTGCGAGATCTGACCCATGGGCAAATAGCGGCCCGTTGTCCCGGCCCTGAACGCCATGATGCGGAGTGTCATGGCCTAAGCCGCACGATGATCCGTATCTCGAACTCTTCGGGTTCGCGTATAAGCTGAACGGCGCTCAGGTCATGTGTAGGGCGTACTGATGGCGTACTCGGTTATTGGCAAGGATTGTTACTTGCTACCAATGGGACGACTCAGAAACGTTCTCGTGCCGCCTTCTCGTTGCGAAAATAGTCACCGCATTTGTCGCCCGAATTTCGGCGGTTATTTCCCTGCACTGTCCTGAACGCGTTCTGCGAAGCATGTCGCCCCAAAAAAACGCGCTGCCCTTATTTTTTACTGAATGCGTTCGAAGACCAGGGGGCGGCGGAAACATTTTATAATGATACTGATTGCGAAGTTTATTGACGAAAAAATACTGTATTTGCAAGATGGAACATATCATCAATAAAAAACAATAATCAGGATGTTGCATGGCTTATACACTCAGCGGAACATGGTATGCTGTTCTGAGCGGTCAGGGGACCATCTACACAAGCACCGTTAATGGCCAGACCGTCTCGTATTCGGGTGCGGTCGTGTTTAAAGGCGCCACCCTGACGGTCACGAGCGGTGCGGTTGTGAGCGCCATCTCTGCCGTGTCGACGCAGATCTCGATTGCCTCGGGCGGCATCCTGCAGGGCTCGATCATGAGCAGCGGTGGCGTGACCATCGCGTCTGGCGGGAAAAGCATTTCCAACAGCTATAATGGCGGGGCGGATGTCACCACGCGCTACGAGGCGTATATCAGCGCGGGCGGGGCCTCTTACAGCGACACGTTCAATCGCGTCGGTACGATCAATGCGAACGAGGTGGACTCATTTGATGTTGGCTCTGGTGCCATCCTGCAGGATGCCACGATGGGAAGCGGGTCCTATGTCGCCATTTCCGATGGCGCCCAGGTGACGGGCCTGACGATTGAATCCACAGTAGCTTTTGTGGATTTGGGGGCAAGCTATGGATCTGTCCCGCTATCGGCCCCGCCGCCGCCATCATACACGCGCATGATTTCGGGTACCTGGTCGGCAGTCCTGAATGGCGGGCAAACCTATTACCAGAGTGGCACCAACTCCTTCCTGCAGCCCACCGGGGGGGTGTGCCTGACCGGTGGAGCGCTTTACGTCCAGTCGGGTGCAACGGTTGATCATGTCCTTGTGCAAAGTGGACAGGTCTTTGTGAGTAACGGGGCGTCGATGCGTAATTCCACTACGGAGAGCGGTGTTGACACGGTTATCCGTGATGGTGGCGTTTCGACCTCCAACGTCTATCGCGGTACGATTTCTGGCGCGGCTGGCAGCCTGTCGCAGGAGGATTATTTCGTCTCGCTCAACGGAATATTTAACCGGATCGACGGAACGGCGCAGGACGCGCATATCGGAACGCAAACCGAAGCGGGCTCGCTTTATATTGCTTCGGGCGGAAATCTCATCAACCCGACTGTCGCAGGCGGACGAAGCAGTGTGACGGTTCAGGGGGGTATGGACCCGTCCTGCTTCCTCCCGGGTGCCCTGATCGAAACCGTGAACGGCTATGGTGCAGTGGAGACGCTGCGTGCAGGCGATCTGATCGCCATCTATGATAGCGGTGAGCGGCAACTTGCGCCGATCTTGTCGGTATCGCGCCATACACATCACGCGCATGGACACAAAAACGCGGCTGATCTCGCCGGTTTTCCTGTCCGCATTCTTGCAGATGCCTTTGCACCGGGCGTACCATTCCAAGATCTGCTGGTGACCGGTGAGCATTGTTTCGTTTTCGATCATGCTTTGGTGCCGGTTCGTATGCTCATCAATGGCGGAACGATCCGTTATGAGACCGAGATGCCAAGCTATGACTATTATCACGTCGTCTGCGCCGGACATCACCTGATCCAGGCTAACGGTACGATGACGGAAACCTATCTCGACGCCACGACCGTATCCCGGGTCGAAACGATGCCAGCGGGGCGCCCTGTCGATACGACGCGCCACTTCGTGGAACCGCTCCATCGCGCCTTGCGCGCACGGGCGGGCATCATGGGCGTCGGTTGCGCCCCTCTGCCGGAAATCAGCGGTACTCGAGCCCAGTCGCCGTGTCTCGTGACGGGTGCAGGGACCCTGATTCATCCGCTGCGCAGGGCGGGTAACCGGGTGATTTTCAGCCTGCCTTCGGGTCTGTCCAGCGCTTATCTGCGGGTGCGCGCGGCGCTTCCCTCGCAGGTTTTTGGTCCATTCATTGATGACCGGCGTCTGCTTGGCGTCTCGATCGGTGAGATGAACGTGTTCCATACAAGGGGGCAGCGCGCGATCACGAGCCACCTGACGTGCCACGAGCTTACGGGCTGGCATGGGCTGGGCGAGGCTGCATCACGCTGGACGACCGACCTCGCTTATCTGCCGGATCTGGCCCCGGCCGCGTCCTTGCAAGGTGGTCTGGACGATGTCGGCCCCTCTCTGCTCTCCATCGAGATTCTCGATGAAGGTCCTTCGGTCCATCTGCTGGCCGAAGACGGGGACGCGGCGCGTCTGGTAGGCTGAATCAAGAGGGCTCGATCAGACGGTTCATGGGAGGGGCTTAGAGATGCCTCTCCCAGTCCTCTCCTTGCAGTGGGACGCCAAACAGATCGTGAGGTGCGGTCGCGACACAGGCAAAACCATTGCGGGCATAAAGGCGACGCGCCGTGTCCAGCACGGTATGGGTCCATAGCACCACGCGTTCATACTGTTTCTCACGCGCGAAATTCAGACATTGCTGCACGAGGGCATCGCCGATGCCGCGCCTTCTGGCGAAGGGTTCGACATGGAGCAGGCGCAGCCGCGCCGTACCCGGTTTTCCGCGAGCGGCTTCATCGGTCAGAAAAACGGCCCCTGCCATGACGCCATCCAGATCGGCAATCCAGCACGCCTCGCGATCCGGTACGAATTCGCGCAGAAATTGTGCGGCGGTTTCGGCAATCAGACATTCCAGCTTATGCCCCCAGCCATGGCTCTCGGCATAAAGCGCCGATTGGCGGGCCGCGATCAGGCTCACCTCTCCGGATCGCGGCGCACGCAGGGTGAGCGTTGCCGGGGCTGAAGGGGCCAGCAGGCGATGGGCGAGCGACAGGGATGAAACCAGGTCGTGCTGCTCCATCGGGTCCAGAACCGTGAGCGCCTTTTCGACGGCACTCCGCATGCGTTGATCGAGTTGGGCGACAAGACGGGCGCCAGAATCGGTCAGGCTGACCGGACGCGTGCGTCTGTCCTGTGTCGTGGCGTCTCGCGCAACGAGTGCCCGTCGGCTGAGACGTGTGATAAGGCGGCTCAGATAACCTCGGTCGATCTGTAGGATCTCCTGCAAGCTGGCGGCGCGTACCGGCGCGTTACGGGCGATTTCGAACAGCACGCGCGCCTCGGCCATGCTGATATCCTCACCCAGGAAATGGGTGTCGATGGCCCCGATATGGCTCACATAGAACCGATTGAACCGCCTGATGGCCTCGATCATGTCATCCATAATACTGCAGTCCGTCCTTCACTGGCGTGGGGCGATGGGTCGCATCTGCCCTCTGCGCTGCGAATGAGGCAACTCTCGGGTCATGACCTTCTGCAAATCTGTGCCTCGCGCCCGTGACGTAACAGATCAGTTCTCCAAACTGTGTCTTTGAGGCTTCAGAGCGGGCGATAAACCTGACTCAGGAGTCATTATGCAATTGACAATAACTCGCAATTGCAAGATCTCCGAGCGGGTTTCGTTCTAAGATGATGTGAATTCAAGACAATGCGCAGGACAATCGGTCTTCTCGCCCTTGCTGCGGCAAGTGCGGCTTCTCTCCCCATGGCTCTGGCAGAGGACAGACAGCCCGAGTCGATCTTGCGAAAAAAACCGGTCGCAGCCCGACATGATGCGGCCAGGAAAAAGGCCACGAACCGCGACAAGGCAGATGAGGTGATCGTTGTGTCGGCCACGGGTCTTTCCCAGGCAGGGGCCACGACCAAAACGCGGACACCGATCATCGATTCCCCGCAGACGATCTCGATCGTGACGCGTGAAGAGATCGAATTGCGCGCGTCACCGACCATTGCAGATGCGCTCTCCTATATGGCGGGCGTGCAGGCAGAGCCATCCGGTGTCGATAATCGCGTGGATGAGGTTTCGGTACGCGGGTTCGGCGCTGGGGGGTTCTCGTCGAATAATAATTTCGTCGATGGGCTGCGTCTGCCGTCGGGCGGCCAGTGGACGCGTACCTCCTTCGATCCTTTTGCATTGCAGCAGATCGAGGTTCTGAAGGGGCCCTCAGGCGCGCTTTATGGCCAGACGGCACCGGGCGGTATCGTCAATCTCACCACCAAGCGGCCAACCGAAAAGTCGCATGGTGAATTCTTTCTCCAGACCATCGGCTATACCAAGCTCGGCAACTGGCAGGGCCAGGCTTCGGGAGATGTTTCCGGCAAACTCAATAAATCAGGAACGGTCCAGGGGCGTATCGTTGCTGTGGCGCGTTATGGCGGAACGCAGGTCAATGATGTGAATAGCGGGCGCTATTACGTGTCGCCCAGTCTGACATGGAATTATGCCAAAGGGTCGAGCTGGACGCTGCTGGCGCAATATCAGCGCGATACGGGTGGGTCGACTTTCCAGTTCCTGCCGATGACTGGCACACTTGTGCCGTCCAAGGGACGCTATATCCGCAATGATGAAAATATCGGCGAGCCGGACTGGAACACTTTCGATCGGACACAGGTGCTGACGGGCTCGTTCCTCGAGCACAAGTTCAATAATATCGTCACGCTGCGCAACAACACGCGTTATACCTATCTCGATAATCTCTATCGCTCGACCGTGCTTTCGGGGGATACACTCACAAAATGCACGGCCAGCATCAAGGGGTGCGTGCCCTATCAGACCGTCAATCGTCGTGCAGTCGAAGGGCGCGGGCGTTCCCAAGGTGTCGCGACGGATACCCAGCTTGAGGTCAGGGCCAGAACAGGCATGGTGCGCCATACCCTGCTGTTCGGTACGGATTATTTCTACACCAATTGGGAAAGCTCGCGCGATCTGGTCAATTCGGCGCTTGTGCTGCCCTTGCTGAATATCTTCGATCCGGTGGCCCGTGGCACGACCGGCTATTCGGCCGGTCTGGCGCCACAGGTTTATGGCGCTACGGAATCACAGCAGAATGGTCTTTATTTCCAGGACCAGATGAAGATCGAGAATCTCTACATCACGGTCGGGGGGCGTCAGGACTGGGCGCGTGACAACACGCTCAATATCCTGACCAAGAAACGCTACCTGAACGATAATGACCGTTTCACCTGGCGTGCCGGTGCCGTCTATCGCACCAGGATCGGCCTGGCACCCTATTTCAGCTATGCCACGTCATTTCAGCCTCAGGTGTCCGATCCTTCCACCGCACTCGATAACAAGCCCTTCAAGCCGACCACGGGTGACCAGTACGAAGCAGGGCTGCGCTATCAGTACGGCAAGAGCATCTATGTGACCTTTGGCGGGTATCAGATCACCCAGCAGAATGTGACGACACCGGCACCGAACGGCCAGCTTTGTGGCACCGCTACCTGCCTTGTGCAGACGGGCGAGATGCGTGTGCGCGGTCTCGAGCTTGAAGGCCGGGCGACGCTGCCCTGGGATATGGCGGTCATTTTCACCGGGACGCGCAGCGCGGCAAAAATCACGGAATCCAATACGGCTTCGCAGATCGGTAACATTATGCCGCAGGCCCCGAAATGGATGGCTTCGCTCTTTGTCGATCAGCGCCTGCTGCATGGCCCCATGCGTGGTGCGGGTTTCGGTGGTGGCGTGCGCTATACAGGCCACTCCTATGGCGACACGGCCAATACACTCTCTATCCCCGGCTATACGCTTTATGACATGTTCCTGCGCTATGATTTTGGCGTGGCGCGGCCGCGCTATGACGGTCTCTCCTTCTCGCTCAACATGCGCAACATCGCGAACAAGCGCTTCGTGGCGACCTGTACGGCCGTTTCTGCCTGCTATTATGGGCAGGGTCGCAGCCTGACCATGCGCCTGGAATATCGCTGGTGAGTGCGCATCCGCTTTTCGCCCTCGCCGGGGGTATACTGGTCGTGATGGCGGGTATGGCTTTCTATCTGGCTGCCCATCAGCAGCAGCTTCTGGCGCGTCGGCTGCCCCTGCGCCCCGCAGTTCTCGCCGGGATGCTTCTCCTGGTTCTGTCCATGATCGGCCTTGCGACGGCTACGAGCCCGCTTGTGGGGGTTTTTGCGAGCGCGATCGGGTTGATGGTCGTACTCAGCCTGTTGCCCGTGACCGTGGCGGTCTTTCGGCGGGAGCGAAGCGGGTCATGAGCGAACAATCATGAAAGCCGCGCCGCTCACCACACGACACTGGCTGTCAAAGACGCTTGCGGCCCTGATTCCGGGTGCCGCGCTCGCTCTGGGGGTCATGGTGCTGATCGGGCATCTCTGCGGTAGTACGGGCAATCCGATGACCCTGTCCGCACAGTTCCTGATGTGGGGGGCAGCGCTAATCTGGGTGCTCTGCCTCAGCCTGTGTTTCCTGTTTCGCTCCGGGCTTGGGGCCTGGTTCGGCTTTGGCTGGCTCGCCTGCCTCGTCTGGCTTGCCAATACGCTGATGGCCGGTTTCTCTGCGGGAGGCAGTCCATGAAGCTGCGCGCCGATATTGTTGCGGTCTATCGCGAGGTTCATAGCTGGGTAGGCGTGGTGGCCGGGCTCTTTCTGTTCATTGCCTTTTATGCCGGGGCCATCACCATGTTCGAGCCTGCACTTGAATCTTGGATGACACCACGCCCTGCGCTGCCTCAGCCCGTTTCTCTGGAACGGACACCGGAGCTTCTCGAGAAGGCTTTCACGGCGTTTCCCCAGGCACGCCGCCAATACTCGATCGTGGTGGCGCCTGATGCCGCGCATCCCGCCAGACTTGTTTGGCCTTTGAGCGAGGGGCGGCATGGGCACGGTTCGGCGGCGGTCATGATGGCGGCGCTTGATGCGCAGGGTCAGCTTGTGACCGTGACGCGCCGACCTTCTCCCGTCGCGCAGGTCATCGATGTGATTCATCAGCGCATGGGACTGCCTTTGCCTCATGAGACGGCCATGATCGTCATGGGGTTCATTGCGCTGGGTTATGCGCTGGCACTGGTTTCCGGCACGCTCGTTTTCCTGCCCGCTCTGGCGCGTGGCCTTTTTGCCGTCAGGTTGGTGGGCAGCGTGCGACGCAAATGGCTCGATCTGCATAATCTGCTTGGCTTCTGCTCCCTCCCTTTTCACATCGTCATGGCCCTGACTTCTGTGGTTTTCGCGTTTCACGACGTGATCTTCTCCGTGCAAGCGGGATTTCTGGGCGGGGAGCGTCGAGGCGCCGAGCACGGTGCCCTTCAGGGAACTACGGGGCAGGGGCATGCACGCTTCGGTCGAGAAGCTGGGCAAGGCGCACTCTCGGGGCCGGGCGGTCCGGGCAGAGCCGTCGGGGATCAGTCAGCATTTGGCCCTGCCGGGCAAGGGCCCCGGATGCCGGTCGCAGATGAAGGTCACGTCATGGCGGCCCGGAGCGGCACGCAAGACATTCCGCCGGCTCTGTCACGCCAGGCAGCGGGGGATGACAGATCTGGCACGGGTGGCCCCGTTTTGCACGGCGGAGCTCCGGGGCGCGCGGTTCCCCTCCCGCTGCCGCCTGATCGCATTCTCTCACGCCTTGCGCAGAGCGCGCCCGGCTTTGTTCCGGATACATTGGATTATACGCAGCGCAAGCCTCGCGAACGTAGCGGTGCAGCACCCTCTGCTTCAGGGGGGTCTCTGACATTGCGTGTGTCAGGCTATGATGCCGCGCATGTTATGCGCGGCCCGAGCAGTGGCTTTGCAACGCTCGATCCGACAACGGGTGCGCTTTTGTGGCGGGACTATCTGCCCGGTCAGCAATCCGCCGGATTTGCTGCGCTGACGAGTTTCTTTGCGCTGCATTTCGGCAGTTACGGGGGCGTCCCCATACGCTGGGCTTATCTCGTTCTGGGCTTTGCCGGAGCGTTTCTGTTCTATACCGGTAATCGTCTCTGGATTGCCGTGCGCCGGCGCAGGGAGAAGGCCTCCGGTCTTGAGCTGGACACCCGTGGAACATGGTTCCTGGCAAGACTGACGACCGGATGCTGCGCAGGATGCATGGCCGGCATTGCGGTGCTGCTTGATGCAGGGCTTGCTTGCCCAGCTTGGGTTTCGGAATCCAGCGCCATGCTGGTCTATCAGGGTGTGTTCTGGCTCTTCGTTTCAGGCGCCTTCATTCCACGTATAGGGGAGCGCCCCCTTCTGGCTCTCAGCGGTGCCTTCTATCTTCTGCTTGCCGGGCTTGTTTGTGTGCAGAGTGGTCGGGAGATTACGACCGGCTGGGCAGTTGCCGTCATCTCCCTGATCCTGGGTGGGGTTTTGTGCCGTCATTCTTTCCGAGTCGAGCGGCCGCGCGCAGCCTGACCGATGCCCTGGCTTCGGCCGGGGAGGAAGGATTTCAGTTTCTCAGCCTGTTTGCGATGGCGTTGAACATGAGGGACGCCTCGAGAGGTTGTCGGCTGAAGGAAGGTTCGGCCTCGGGCCAGGTCGCCCACTGGACGATCACCAGCTTTTCTTGCGGATCGACAACGAGCAACTGCCCGAAGATACCCATGGCCCAGAGCGACTCACTCGGGCTTAGTCCGGTCTTCGGGGCAACAGTATCAGCCGCAGCAGGCACAGAGTTGTGCCACCATTCAAAGCCATACGTCCCGTCGGGATGAGCGGGACTGACCGAATGACGTGCTTTGGTCCATTGGCTGCACGCCTTCAGCCATGAATCGGGCAGGATCTTGCGACCATCGGGGAGGACCCCGTCATTCATGACGAAGAGGCCGAACTTGCCCCAGTCTTCCATCGTGGCATTGAAGCCATGGGCGCCCACGTCATGCCGGTTCTGCCGATAGCTGTGCCAGACACCGTCATGGGTCATGCCATAAGGCTGCCAGATCATCTCCTGCAGGTTTTGCGCGATGGTTTTGCCGGTCGCTTTCTCGAGCACGTCTCCAAGAACCCAGGCTCCCCCTGATGAGTAGGACCATGTGGTTCCGGGTGTGGCGACAGAAGGGCGCTCGGGCGAGGCCACAAGCGCTGTGACACATGCATACGGGTCCGTGCCTGCCTCGCAGCGTGTCAGACGCGCGAAATCGGAGGCAGGATTTGTGTAATCCTCGTTCCACGCGACGCCAGAGACATGCTGAAGCAGTTGACGGATCGTGATTCCAGCCCACGTCGTGCCTTTGAGAGACGGATCGTATGTGACAGCGGTATCATCGAGGGAATGGATCGTGCCCTGTTTGAGTGCGATTCCAACCAGCGTGGAAACGACCGATTTCCCCACGGAACGTGAAGTCCAGAGTGTATCAGGCGTATTGCCGTTGCCATAATAGCGATAAACGACCTTGCCGTCCTTGATGACCATGAGGCCGGTCACATTGTTGCGGCTCAGATAGGCAGCAAGCGGATAGTGCTTCCCGTCGATTTCATAGTCTACGCTGGAGAGATCCTTCAATCCGAGAGGCAAGGCGGAGGGGTTTTTTGCCTTGAAGACATCGCCGTCATACATGCGCCAGTCATTGCGGAAGCCGATCACCCGCTCCGCTTGTCCCCAGCTCAGCATTGTACGGGCATCGGGCAGAGCCGTGTCGACAGGTGTCGGGCAGACGGACAGGCCGAGGCGCCGACAGTCCTGGTTGGCGGTTTCGGCCCTGCTTGGCGACATGGTTGTGCATAAAAGCGCCGCCAAAAGGAGAGGAGAAAAACTGATCTGCATTGTACTGGAGACTCTTCTTGTTCTTGCCGAAACGGTCAGGGCAAGTTCTGACCCGAATTTGCGGCAAGTATGAGTCTCGAAAGCGAGATCACGCCTATTTCATCGGAATGACGGTCACGTTACGAGCGTGATCCTGCGCTGCGCCGATCCGCTCCCGAATGAGGTGCATGGTTCGAAACGATACGCGGCGTGAGCTCATGTGCGCTTCGATAGCGGCTTGTGACATCATGGGACGTCGAGACGGTCAGCAATTGTGTAAGTCCTTTCATGTCATTTGGGGTTAGGAAAGCGCTTTGCCCAAATCTGCTTCAGCACAAGAGTGGCGGGCCGTGATACGGCCTGATGGCTGTCGATGGCCGCAAGACATGACAGCGCTCTGTCGGGGGTGTCCGCTCTCAGTGCTCTGTGGGATTGGGGATGGCGCGGCGCGGAGGTGGCAGAGCGCGTCCCCACCGGCAGATTCCAAGGCTTCTGTTCTTGGAAGCGTGTTGATATCCGACTTCGGACCTCTTGCAACGCTCTATTCGAGTTGACAGCCTGGGGAGGCAATGTCCGACGCCTGATGGCATGTTTCCGGATATGCTTATTGATCTGGTCGATACGCATAGGACCCGATTCTACACATGCTCTTCTACAAGGCGATATCGAACAGGAAAAATATCAACTGTTACGATATCGAAAAAATGATAGTACTTCATGGATTATTACAGGATTTTTCTCGGATAAAATGACGAATCATGTTCGATTAGATAAGTTTCGAAGTGATTATGAAACCATATATTAATATCTGAAATTATGACTTAAACCACTGTTTGCAAAGGGTTATTGAGCGGATCCGAGGTGTGATCCTCTGCGCTTCGTATTCGATAAGCCTTTTTTTGGTTGCGGATCGAATTCTTCTGTTGTCCTAGGGAAAACAAGATTTCTGAAACCGATTTGGAAGAATGCGACATGGCCGATTATGAAACCCAGGTCAGCGGTGCCAAACCTTGGGCAGATGGTAGCGTCGGTGAGGGCGATACCAAAACAATCATCGTCCAGTATTTTGGCGCGAATGGGAGCACCGCAGGGTCAACCGGGGGCGCTATTTGCAATCAGGATTATCCCAAGACCGCGAATGGCGTGATGACCGTGGACGGGCACCTCATCATCGATATGGCCTATGCAGTTTCCACAGTCTATTTCGGATATGGGTCGGGAACCGTTGGAAATTATACCACGCCTTGCATCAACGCGGGCGGTCAGGTGGACATCAACGGTTATGGAAGCTATAATGGAAATAATTTCGTAAATTTTTACAATACAACTACAAATAACGGCACGCTCAATGTGTCAAATATTACGATGTATACCGGAGATGCCAATAGTACGATCACCGGGACCGGAACTTTCAACATGACGGGTGTGCGATTGTC
The DNA here is from genome assembly GCF_003994335.1 of Asaia sp. W19. Classification (GTDB taxonomy): domain Bacteria; phylum Pseudomonadota; class Alphaproteobacteria; order Acetobacterales; family Acetobacteraceae; genus Asaia. Next base: position 107,776 of record NZ_PNQZ01000070.1, on the reverse strand, counting down.
GGGAGACAATGGCAATTTCAATGCCTGCACGGTTGGCAAGATCGGTGGCGGTCAGACGATCAACATGACCGGGTCAGATTTGTCGGTCTATACCTCGCTGACGGATGTCACGATCAACATGAATGGTGGCGGGAATTACCTCGCTTTGAGACCGACAATCACGGCACGCAATGTCAGCATCACAGGGTTCGGTCAGGGAGATATCATTGATATCGCCTATCTGAATGGCGATGACACCTGGCATTATGATCCTGCGACAGGAGACCTCGTTGTGACCAGCGGGGCTTACTCCTTCACCGTCAATATTGGTCTCGGATACGATCCTGACCTGTTTGCGTCTACCAATACCGCTTATCCGGGCATGAAGGGGGTTACCTATCTCGCCACAGCGCCCTGCTTTCTGGCCGGAACCCTTATCGAGGCAGAGACCGGGCTGGTTGCGGTGGAAACCCTGCGCGCAGGGCAAAGGCTGCGTTGCATTCGTGACGGCAAGACCAGTTTTCAGCGTATCAAAGCCGTCAAGCGGGGAACGGTATCCGTGCTGAAGGCCTCCAATCTCGGTCTGGACGAGGCCGGCTGCAGCGTTCGTATCTGCAAGAACGCGTTTGGAGACGGACAGCCATTCCAGGATCTCCTCGTGACTTCCGAGCATCGGTTCCTGCTGGATGGAAAGCTCGTGGCGATCAGGACCATGGTCAATGGGGCATCGATCCGTTACGAGACCGATCTCGAGCATTATGCCTATTACCATGTAGAGATGGAGCGCCACGAGATCATCCTGGCCAACGGCGTGCGCACCGAAAGCTACGCAGATGTTGTGGTGAAAAAGGATACATCCGGTAGATCGGCGATCCTGCGGACTCCTGAACTTGTTGCGCCTCTAGAGACACGCGCCGCATTTCTCGAGCCTCTCCATGACCGACTGAGCCGTAGGGCGGAAAGCCTGGGGATCAAACGGCGCGAGCGTGTTGCAGCGCCCGTCGCGCTCGGCGTATCTTCCAACGCGTCCCTTACGCTGATCGCTGCCGATGGGACGATTATCGAACCGAGATCCTGCGCAGGAGCCCATTACGCCTTCACGATTCCGGAGGGAACACGAAGCGTGAGGCTCAGCACATCGGTGGCCCGTCCTTGCGATGTCATCGGGCCATTTTACGATGATCGTCGTTATCTGGGTGTCCAGATCGGCGAGGTCGTCCTTTTCGGGGGGAGGCATGAATACAGGCTGGACGCGCATCTGAGAACGGATGAGCTTTCCGGATGGCACGGACTAGAAGGGGGTGAACGTCGCTGGACCAAGGCGAATGCGCTGATCGATCTCCCCTATGGCGCCGGATCTGGTCCTTCCGTTCTGGTCGTAGAGGTAGCAGCAACCCTTGAGCCCAGAATTGCCGTATCGCAGGAAACGGTAGCAGAGGCCGCCTGAGCGTGCCGGTTCCGTGGCGGAGATATCTCACCGATCTCCGCTATGGATCATTTGACATGGGCTCGCGCGCATGATGCCAATCTGGAGACGGGCCCGGCGCTGGCCCGGTTATGCCTTGATTGACTCGAGTTTGCGCTCGACCCAGTCCCGTGCCGGGTTTCCGCCCCATAGAAGCCAGGCGATATAGCCTGCCGAAGGGTCGCTGTCCGATCCCCATTCATGCGTCTTGGTATGCTGGTCGGATTTGTGGCGAGCGAAAAAGCTGTGCATGGATTTGAGATCGCTCTCATCCAGATCCCTCTGCTCAGCCAGTTGTTCGGCGCGTTTGACGCCTGAATCTGTGCCACCCCGATTGAATTTCTCGCGCAATTTCAGACCGTGGCGTGCCGCCGAGGCCATTTCCTTGGTGGGATGAAAGCTGCTCTGCGTCATGATCCGACTTCCTTTTGCATGGCGGCCTACGGGCCTCCCTGGAGGAGGTAGAGAACTCATTCGGTTGAGGCGAAGTTGCAGAGATTTCGCGTATCGACGATGGCTCAGACTTCAGACTTCAGACTCAGGCAGAGGCAAGGCCTGAAATCGGGGAAAAGCGCGGCTCCGCCTGATCTCCCTCTCGGTCAGGCAGGGAGGCGCGTCCGGGAGGGGCAGGCATGAAGAAGGCCCGTACTGCGAGGTACGGGCCTTCTTCTAAGCTGGTTTTCGTCTCACCCGACCATGATGCCACGTCTGGTGCCAAACGCGCACGCTGAACGCTGCCCTGGGCACCCTTATCGCGTGCAACGCTTACCGAACGGCACTAACCGTTCACGCAGTGGCTGCGCTCGTCAGCATGGCAGTCAGGCGCTGGGCGAAGCCTGCGGCGTCGGGCAGGGTCTCGCCATCCTGAATGCGGGCCACATCCAGCAGAACGCGGGCGAAATCCGCCACGCTCTCCCCTTTCTCCACCCGCGCCGCGAGATCACGGATGAGCGGATGATGCGGGTTGATTTCCATGATCGGGGCTGCCGGGGGCATGCCCTGACCCGAGCGGCGCATCAGACGCTGCATCATCAGATCGGGACCGCCTTCGCTCGTGATGACCACAGCGCTGCCGACCAGACGGACCGTGCCGCGCACGTCCTTCACGTCGTCGCCAAGGGCTTCCTTGAGCGCCGGGATCAGCTTCTCGAGATCCGCAGCCTCGCCTTCCGGCGTCGGGGCTTCGAATTTCTCCAGATCGCCATGGGCCTGGTTGATGGATTTCAGGGTCTTGTCTTCATAGGAAGACAGACGATCGGGCCAGAAACCGTCCACCTGATCGGAAAGCAGCAGCACCTCGATGCCACGGGCACGGAAGCCTTCGAGCTGCGGCGAGGCGGCCAGTGCCTCGGCGTTTTCCCCCGTCAGGTAATAGATCGATTCCTGACCCGGCTTCATGCGCGTCAGATAGGCATCGAGCGTGGTCGGATCGTCAGACGCCGTGGAACGGAAGCGGGACAGGGCGGCGAGCTCCTGGCGGTGCTCTGAGTCCTCCCAGATGCCTTCCTTGATGATCGGGCCAAAGTTTTCCCAGAAAGTGCCGAAGGACTCGGCATTTTCCGTATCCTTGGCGCGGTTCTTGATTTCGGTCATCACGCGCTTGGTCACGGCCTTGCGGATGCGCTGCAACACGGGGGTCGATTGCAGCATTTCGCGCGAGACGTTCAGCGGCAGGTCTTCGGTGTCGACAACGCCCTTTACGAAGCGCAGCCAGGCCGGCAGGAGCTCGGCCTCGTCGGTGATGAACATGCGGCGCACATGGAGATGCACCTTGCTCTCACGCGACTGCTCCATGAAGTCGAACGGACGGGCCCCGGGAATGAACAGAAGTGCCGTGAATTCGGTCGTGCCTTCTGCGCTCCAATGCAGGGTCGCATAGGGCTCGTCGAACTGATGGGCAACGTGGCGGTAGAACTCGGTGTACTGCTCGGGCGTGATGTCGGATTTCGACTTGCGCCACAGCGCCGTGCCCTCATTGGCCGATTTGTCTTCCTCACCTTCACGCAGCGTGATCGGCCAGGAAATATGATCGGCCCATTTGCGGATGATCGAGCGCAGACGCCAGGCGTCGAGAAATTCATCGGCATCGGTTTTGACATGCAGGATGATGTCTGTACCGGGCTGCTCGCGCGTGGCAGGCGCAATGGTGTAGGCGCCCTTGCCGTCAGACGACCACTGCCAGGCCTGATCGGAACCGGGCTGGCGCGAAATCACGTCCACCTTGTCGGCCACCATGAAGGCTGCATAAAAGCCGACGCCGAACTGGCCGATCAGGCTGGGGCGGTCTTCAGGCTTGGCGCTGTTCAGCTTCTCGCCAAAAGCGCGCGTGCCGGAGCGCGCGATCGTGCCCAGATTGCTCGCCAGATCCTCACGGCTCATCCCCGCGCCGTTATCGCTGATGGTCAGCAGGCGGGCATCCTTGTCTGGATTGATGCGAATGGCGGCATCTGCGGGCAGTGCCTTGGCAGCGTCGGTCAGAGCCTCGAAACGGCGCTTGTCGGAAGCATCGGCTGCATTCGCCACCAGCTCACGCAAAAAGATCTCGCGCTCGGAATAGAGGGCATGAACCACAAGGTCGAGCAGGCGCCCGACTTCTGCGCTGAATTCATGCTTCTCGGCGCCCTGGACCTGATCTTTTTCGGTATTTTCGGTCATGGAGATCCCTCAAGACTATGTTGGTGCCACAAGAGCACTGATTTGCATGGGAAAGTAGAAATCCGGCCCTGAATTTTCAAGAGAGGCGCGGTTTCAGGAAATCAGGGGATACAGAGGCAGAACGCAATCACGGGTGAGCGGGGCAAGAGGCAGGGCCTGTGCCTCTTCGGGCGTCACCCAGAGCGCTTCTTCGATTTCGGCGGCAATAGAGACGGGGCCGGGCCAGAGCAGGGTGAAGAGATCGGCGCGCACGATATGGCCGGGTTCATTGGCAGCGGGGGCCTCGATCTTTCCGAGGAAACGGCATGAAGTTTCGTCCGGCTGAATGCCGAGTTCTTCGCCGATTTCGCGCAACAGCGCGGCCTGCGGGGTCTCGCCCGGCTCGATCTTGCCGCCGGGCTGCATGAAGGCTCGCGTGTCACGTTTGCGTACAAGCAGGAGCCTGCCCGCCCCGTCATGGAACAGGGCGGCAGCAATGGTGATGACAGACATGGCAGGTTTCAGACTGTCTCAGCGGGCATCGTCGCCCAGAATCGACAGACGGCCATCCGGCAGGCGATGCGCCTTGAGCGCCTCGTAACCCGGCACGGTGGGATGGGGCACATCGACTTCGTGGGTATGGGTGGCCGTGATCACCACCACGCTGGCACCTGCGGCCTCTCCCGCCTTGATCCCGGCAGGGGCGTCCTCGAACACCGCGCAATTCTCCGCCTTGAAGCCCAGACGCTCTGCGCCCAGCAGGAAGCAATCGGGCGCAGGTTTGCCATTCGGCGCATCTTCCGCCGTGATCAGGATTGCAGGCATAGGCAGCCCGGCAATCTCGATGCGCTTGAGCGCAAGCTCGCGTGAGGCCGAGGTGACGATAGCCCAGCGATCGGCGGGCAGGCTGTTCAGAAAGGCCGTGGCACCGGGGATAGGGTCGATGCCATGCGTATCCTCCAGCTCACGGCTGGTGATCCAATGCGCTTCAGCCACCGGATCGACGCCCGGCAATTTCTGACGGCGTATGGTTTCGATGGTCTGGACGCCATGGATGGTGGGGAGGAATTTCTCGACATCGAGGCCATGCTTTTGCGCCCAGAGGGTCCAGACGCGCTCTGCCGCGATAATGGAGGTGAGGATCGTACCATCCATATCGAACAGGAAGGCATCGAAGGCTTTACCGGGAAACAAATCATGCTCGGCCAAGAGAAATCTCCGTTATGAGAACAGGTCACACAGGGCGCAGACCCTGCATGACCTGTCCAACGCAGGCAAGTTTGTGCCGGATCAAATTATCCGATCACCCCGCCGTATCGACTGCCAGACGACCCAAAGCCGGATCATCGGTGAAAAATCCATCCAGACCCATATCGAGATAGCGTTTGACCTCGGCGATCATGCCCTGCGGGTTGCGGGCGTTGAGTGCCCCGCCATCACGCAGCTCCTTCGGCAGACAGTAGTTTTCCGGACGTGCCGTATAGGAATGCACCAGCAGCCCTGCCCCATGCGCGTCGGTGATCAGTGTCGTGGGTGTGCCCCATGAGCCATCGGGCTTGCGTGGAATCAGATCCGTATTGGAAGGGCCGATCACGTCGGCAAACCGGCGTATGGCGCGCAGGCCTTCGGGCTTCATGAAGTCGCCGAAGGTTTGGGCGTCACTCTTGCCAAGCAGATCGGGCGGTGTCTGGCCGGGCTCGCCCATCAGGAACATGACCCGTGCCTGCGGGTTGATCGCGCGCGTCTTGTCGCCGATCGCCTTCAGATTGGTTGTTTCGAAAGACTGGAGCTCCAGAGGGGCCTGACGGGTGTATTCATGCGCCGCGATGGTGCGCAGGAACGCGGTTTCCGGGTCCAGACCGAGGCTGTGGAAATGGGTGGAATTCTTGATTTCGGGAATAAGCCCGAACGCCTTGCCGCGCGCGGCAGACTCACCGGCCACAAAATCGATGACTTCCTCAAAGGTCGGCACATCGAAATGCCCGTCATAGCGCGTGTTATGAGGGCGAAGCTGGGGCAGGCGCTCTTTTGCCCTCAGAGTCTTGAGTTCTGCCAGGGTGAAATCGGTGGTGAACCAGCCCGTCTCTTTCTGGCCATCTATGGTCAGGCTGCGCTTGCGGGCGGCAAATTCCGGACGGGAAGCGACATCAGTAGTATCGGCGATATTGCTCTCATGACGCACGATCAGCACGCCGTCCTTTGTCATGACCAGATCAGGCTCGATGTAATCGGCACCGTCTTCCATGGCCTTGGCATAGGAGGCCAGGGTGTGTTCGGGGCGCAGGGCGGAGGCGCCGCGATGCGCGAAAACGAGCGGCTTGGGCGCCAGAGAGGGGGCAGCGAAAGCGCGCGGTGTCAGAGCAGGGGCGCAGATCCCGGCGAGGCCGAGAAAGAGGGTGTGACGACGTGACAGCAAATCAGCTCTCCTGAAGCCTGTCCCCGTCATGACCCGGCCGGGAAGAGGCGGTGTGACGACAGGAGCGATGCTGCCCGACCGGGTGGCAGATGGCGCTCCTGTTTTCTGGTTGCGGCTTTATGCCGCCTTCGGACCGAACCGGATTACCAGGTGGCGCTCAGGGTCAGGAAATACATGCGCGGCGCGATGGGGAAGGCGGTGAACTGGTTGGAGACCTGGTTCACATTGACCGTGGACCAGCCCTTGGTGTTGGTCAGGTTGGTGATATTGCCCTGAACGCGCAAGGCCGGAATATGGGGAATGCCGTGAATGGTATAGCCCGCATTCATGCTGAACTGTGCGGTGGGCGAGGCCCAAAGGTCGTTGGTGTAGGTCGTGTAGCGCTTGCCCATCACATCACCGATGAACTGGCCGTAGAAATTGCCCCAGTTCGTGGTGGCAACGAACTTCTCGGTCCAGTCAGGCTGACCGGCCACATTGCGGCCTGCAATGCGGATGGTGGACGTGCCGGAGTTGTAATCGTCGTTATAGACCGACTTGTTATAGCTCAGCCCGTTATAGAGCGAGAAATGCGGGCCGAACTGCGCGGTGAAGGAGAAATCCATACCGTCTGTCGTGACCGAGCCCACATTGGCGAGCGTCGTGGCCGAACCGATGATGGAAGACAGCGACTGAGTGGTAGCGATGGCAACCAGACGGTTCGAGAAATGCACGTGGTAATATTCGGCCTGAGCCGAGATATCGGTCAGCGGCCCGAGATTGACATGGTGATGGGTGCGCAGGCCGGTTTCATAGGTCCATGAGGTCTCGACCTTGCCGTGCTTCTTGAAATCCTCGAAGGCGGCCTGGCTGGTCGCGCCCCAGGGCGTGGCATTGCCATAGCCCGCATCCTGATAGGAACGCATGTTTTCCTGGATATTGGCGAACCACTGCTCATTGGGCGTGATGTTCCACAGAGCGCCGAAAGAGGGCAGGAACGGCTTGACGGCCGCAATGGTGCCGCCCGGCACGGTCACGGCGGTGGCCGGTGAGAGCGAGCCCGGCTTGCCGGCCACAGGCAGCGTGCCATTGGTATAGACCAACTCGGACTTGAAACCTGCCGAAAGGGTGAAGTTCTTCGTCACCCGCCAGCTATCCTGCAGATGGGTGGTGAAGGTGTTGGTATAGAAATAGTTCGTGTACTGCTTGATCAGTGCGTCCTGCTGGCGGTCATAGGGCGTGGTCGGGTTGTTCGCATCCAGCGGATACCAGCGACGGGCCTGGGTGTTGTTGTTGCGCTCGTACCAGCCCCCGACCTCGAGGTCGTGATGGCCGAGCTTGTAGCGCAGCGTCGTGAGCAGGCCGCCGCGATTATCCCAGTATTCGGTCGTGCGTGTGGCATAGCCCGAGCCGCCGAACACATTGCTGAGCTGGCTGGCGCTCTGGTTCGGGAAATACGCGCCGAACAGCGTGGGCAGACCGGCGGCCGTGATCGGCCCGGCGACCACGCCTTCGCCCAGATTGTGATGATAATAGAGCTTGTTGTCCCAATGCAGGTTGGCATTGAAATCATGCTGCCAGCCCAGATAGGTCAGGAAATCCTCACGCTGCGCTGCGGAGTAGTAATTGCGGTAATTCAGCCCGGCATTCTTGTAGGCGGCAGAGTTCAGATAGGATTTGGCATAGCTGAAATCGGGATAGGTAAAGGGACGCACATAGGTGCCGTAGCCATTGGGTAGCACGATGCCGTCTTCATTGGGTTCGACCTTGTCGGACCAGTCAAAGAAATAGGTGATCTTGTCCTTGCTGCCCTTGTGCACAAATTTCGCATTGACCTGATTGCCGCCCTGATGACCGGCGAAGTCCCAGGCGCGGGCATCCTGACGAGCCCATGAGATATAGGCCGAATTGCCGTTGCCGAAATTGCCGGTATCGAAGCGGGCAAAGGTACGGAAGGTCGAGAAGCTGCCGAAAGTCTGGTCCAGCTGACCACCCATTTTCTGCTTGGGGTCGAGGGATGAAAACAGCAGCGTTCCGCCCAGATTGGAGGTCGAGGCCGTGCCGAGTGCCCCGGAGCCGGTCGCGACAGTGGCATTGCCCACGTTCTCGCTGATCACGGCGCGCTGGGGTGAGAGGCCGTTGTAATTGCCATAGGCCTGATCGCCCAGCGGAATGCCGTCCAGCGTATAGCCCAGCTGGTTCTGATTGAAGCCATGGATGAAAAGCGAGGAGTTCTGCTCGTTATTGCCCCAGGGATCGGCATTGTTGAATACGACGCCCGGCAGGATCTGCAACGCCTTGAGCGGGCTCACGCCAGGCAGGATACGCTGAAGTTGCGTGTGGCCGACGCTCTGCTCGGAGCGGGTGCGTCGCGCGGTTGCGATGACCTCTTCCGCCGGGGCGGTGGAGACGAGAGCCTTTGCTTTGCGTGACGAGCCGTGCGCCTGAACCTGCGAGGCGGGCGCTGCATTCTGATGGACGGGAAGCTTCGCTTCTGCGGCCTGGGCGGTGGCGCTCATCAGGGCGAGGGGGGAGCAGAAGAGAGACAGCGTGAGAGCGCGGCGCTGCTTGCGAAGCTTCATCAGTAAACTTTCCTTTAAGACGGGCTGGAACGCGGCGCACCCTATTCGGAGAGTTCGTTACAGTGTGTGAACCTTCCATGATCGAGTTGTGAAGGATTGATGAAATAGCGAGCCTGACCTGAAGCATCCCGGGCGATATGACGCAAAGACGCTCCGCGCTCGTTACTCGAAAGAGAGGAACCGCTTCTCTCGCCTCTCGCGGGGCAGCGGCTTCGCTCCTCTCTCCCATGCCCATGTGCGTGACGTCTTGTGAAAGCGGTCACGCAGCGGGGGCTTCACGTGCACCGCGTTCCGTCGTCCGCGCGATCACGTCCGGTGGGTGAGGAAAACTGCCTCGTCGCACTGGGACGGTCGAGGAGACCCTTCCTTGAGAACCATCGAAAAAATCGATTGTAATGTCCAAAACAATGCATTGGAATTCTATTTCTCCGACGCTTAGCCATGAGGTCGAAAGGATCTTCCATGGCCAGTTTGCAGTCTTCTCCTGTTCTCGGTGGTGCGTCGTGGGGCAGGGTCGCGAGTCTTCTGCCAGGCCTCGCGCTTTGCGCCACTGTGACAGGCAGCGCGATGCTCGCCGAGAATGTCTCGCACCGCGTCCTCGAGGGCAGAAGCCTGGAGGCTCTCGTTTTCGCCATTGTTTTCGGCGTCGCTCTGCGCAGTGTCTGGGTGCCCGGCCAGCCCCTTCAACGCGGTATCGGGTTCAGCGCCAAATATCTGCTTGAGGGGGCCGTGGTGCTTCTGGGGGCTTCGGTCAGTCTGGGCGCAGTGGTCGCAGCCGGTCCCTTGCTCCTGCTCGGGATCATGGGGCTCGTAGCAACGTCTATTCTGGTCTCCTACGGGATAGGAAGGGCGCTTGGGCTCGCGCCGCGCATGGCGCTTCTGATTGCCTGTGGCAATGCGATCTGCGGCAATTCCGCTATCGCGGCAGTCGCACCTGTCATCCGGGCCGAAGGACGCGATGTCACGGCTTCTATCGCCTTTACCGCTGTTTTCGGGGTCATGGCCGTGCTTGCTCTGCCCGTCCTGGGGCTGGCTTTGGGCATGAGTGCAACGGCATTCGGCACTTTTGCCGGGCTCGTTACCTATGCCGTGCCTCAGGTGGTTGCCGCCGCCGCACCGCTCGGGCTTGTTGCGGTTCAGACCGGCACATTGGTCAAGCTGGTGCGTGTGATGATGCTTGGACCCGTCTGCATCGTGTTATCTCTGTTTTTCAGGGCTGAAGGCGGGCAGCCCCTCATCAATGGGGCGAAAACAGGTTGGGGGAAAACCGTTTTCCGCCTCGTCCCATGGTTCATCATCGGCTTTTTCGCGCTGGCCGCCCTGCGTTCTGCCGGTCTCGTTCCACTGGTCCTTCTGCCGTTGCTTCACCACCTAGCCATGCTCATGACCGTCATGTCCATGGCGGCACTGGGTCTTGGCGTTGAGGTCGCGTCCGTCGCAAAGGCTGGCCGGCGTGTCATCGGAGCGGTGACGCTCTCCTTGCTGGCGCTGGGCCTCATGAGCTTCGGCCTGGTGGGGCTGCTAGGGCTTCTGTGAGTGCCCCGGCCACGGGGCGGTCATGAGGCTCAGGCCAAACAGGCAGGCTGGAGACGCTCCCGGGAGTGCAACTTTCCGAAGCGAAGTCGAGAGCAGGTCATATCCTGTGGCCGGTAATAAAAAAGGCCGCCCGGTATCCGGGCGGCCTCGTTTACTGATTGTCCCGGGGAGGGGAAATCAGAAGCGGTATTCGATACCGGCACCGACCACAGTCGGGTCGAGCGAGTCATGGGCCTTGATGAAGGCGCCCGACCCACGGTCATTGGCCCAGGCATGCATGCGCAGAAACATCTGCTTGGCATCCATGTTGAAGAACCAGTTGCCGACCAGCTGATAATCGAAGCCGACATTGACCGACGGGCCGCCCGTCACGCCGACATTGAGCTTCTGCACGAGGCCACCGGCGGGGGACACGTTATGGAACCATGCCAGCGTTGCACCCACGCCCACATAGGGGTTGAAGCGCTTGTGCGGGCGGAAGTGCCAGGCCAGCGTGATGGTGGGGGGCAGAGCCCAGGCGCTACCGACATCGATATTCCCAAGCGGCGTGCCCTTGGCAGCCACTTCATGGCGGGTGCTGGCTGCAATCAGGTCGATCGAAATATTATCGGTGAAGAAATATTCGAACGTCAGTTCCGGCATGACCTGGTTGGTGGTCTTCACATGACCCGGTATAGCCGAGCCATTCAGCCAGAGCTTGCTGTCGCGATCTTCCGGAATGACGCCGAGAGCCGACAGACGCACGATGAAATCGCCCTTGCCAAGACCGATCTTGGTGCTCGAGCAGGTCTTGAACAGGCCGCACTCATCGCTTGAGGAGGCGCGGGGTGCCGCCATGGCCTGTGCCTGAGGGGCCAGAACCATGTTGGTGGAAACGGGAGCGTTCACGACCGGGGCGTTCTGTGCCTGGGCGGCAGGGGCCGCGACGGCGGCTGCAACAAAGCCGGTGAGCAGCGCGCTCGAGATTTTGAAAGAGGTCTTCATCGACGTCATCCGTTATTAAACAGTGACGTTCTCTCACCATGCGCTATGATGCGCTGCCTTGATCCATGTCAAAGCGGTGACACTCAAGTGTTCGACCGTGGGGATTTGGCCACAGTATATGACTTAATGTTAACGAAACAAGAATAAGAATAAAAAAAGAGGACCGAGTTCGTCATGGATGTTCAGACCAGGGACAGTATCAGCATGCTCGGATCTTGTGGCAACTGCGGGCAATGCCTCCACTGCGAAGCACGACCGCGCAGCATTTGTTCCGTGATCGATCCGGACGATATGACTCGACTCGCTCAATACTCCCATCGTCTGGCCGTGATGGCGGGCAAGACGTTCATTCAGGAGGGGGAGCCCGCCAGTGATTTCTTCATCGTCACTTCCGGTCACGTCAAGATCTTTGCGCTGATGCCCGATGGGCGTCGCCAGATCACGGGCTTCGCACAGAGCGGCGATTTTCTCGGGCTGGCCAGTGGGTCCACTTACGGGTTCAGTGCAGAGGCGCTCGGCCCGGTTTCCCTTTGCCGCTTTTCCCGTACGGGGCTCAATATCCTCAAGCGCGAATTCCCTGATATCGAGCATCGATTGATGGAGGAAGCCTCGCGCGAACTGGTTCAGGCGCAAAAGCGCATGCTTCTCCTGGGGCGCAAGACGGCGCGCGAGCGTCTGGCAAGCTTCCTGCTTGAGCAGCATCATCGCTCCTCCACAAAGGAGATCGTTATTCATCTACCGATGAGCCGCACCGGGATTGCGGACTATCTCGGTCTTACGATCGAAACGGTCAGCCGTACGCTCAATGCGCTGCAGCGCGAGAAACTGATCGCCATCACCCAGGTGACGCAGATCACGCTTTTAAGCCTGCCTGCGCTCGAAACTCTGGCTCGTGGCGGGTAAGGGCTTGCCGGGCGGAAGATGCGGCCCGACCATGCCCAATTGATGCCTTGACGCAGCCATGATGACGGGGGAGAGAGGACACTTTCCCGCGAGAGCCTCATCCTTCAGGAGCTAGAGATCATGGACCGTTTCATCATACGTGGCGGCAGGCGTCTTGAAGGCGAGATCGTGATCGGTGGCGCCAAGAATGCCGGTCTCAAGCTCATGGTCGCGGGGCTTCTGACGTCCGAGCGTCTCATCCTGTCGAATGTCCCCAAGATCGCCGATATCGAGACCATGCAGACCCTGCTGCGTCAGCATGGCATTGCGGTCGACCCGGTCGATGCGGAGGGGCGTACCCTGTCGATTGGTGGCCCGATCACCTCGGTCGAAGCGCCTTATGACATTGTTTCCAAGATGCGCGCCTCGATTCTCGTGCTCGGTCCGCTCCTGGCCCGCGCCCATGAGGCGCGTGTTTCCCTGCCCGGCGGCTGCGCCATTGGGACGCGCCCGGTCGATCTGCATCTGAAGGGACTCGAGACCCTGGGGGCGACCATTCGCCTCGAAAATGGGTACATCAACGCCAGCGCGCCGGGCGGTCTGGTGGGCGATCGTATCGTCCTGCCTTTCGCCTCGGTTGGTGCGACCGAGAACCTGCTCATGGCGGCCACTCTGGCCAAGGGACGTACCGAAATCGTCAATGCGGCGCGTGAGCCCGAGATCAGCGATCTGGTCGAGTGTCTGAACCGCATGGGCGCACGCATCGCCGGGGCAGGGACCGGGACGCTGGTCATTGATGGTGTCGAGGCACTGACCGGCGCCCAGCATGCCATCATGGCCGATCGCATCGAATGCGGCACCTATGCCTGCGCTGCGGGTATCACGGGAGGCGATTTGCGCCTGATCGGTGGCCGCGTGCGTGATCTGGGTGCCGTGGTGCGTACTCTCGAGGAAGCCGGTGTCGAGGTGCTGGAAGAGGAAAACGCCATTCGTGTGCGCCGTACGGGCGCTCTCAAGGGCGTGGATATCATGACCGAGCCTTACCCTGGCTTCCCCACGGACATGCAGGCCCAGTTCATGGCCATGCTCGCCGTGGCCGAAGGCGCGTCGATGGTGACGGAGACGATTTTCGAGAATCGTTTCATGCATGTGCCCGAACTCAACCGTATGGGCGCACGGATCAACGTGCACGGGTCATCCGCCATCATTCGCGGCGTGAATCATCTTTCCGGTGCTCCCGTCATGGCGACCGATCTGCGTGCCTCGTTCTCACTGATTCTTGCCGGACTCGGTGCGCAGGGGGAAACCTCGCTGAGCCGCATCTACCATCTGGATCGCGGCTATGAGGCAGTCGATCGCAAGCTTTCCGCCGTTGGAGCGGATATCGAGCGTATTCGCGAGTAAGAAACAGGGACTGCCTCTCACGGAAGCCTGGGCAGAGTCACCAGCGAAAACGCAGGCCTCCCGTGATGGCGGCTGAGCCCGGCGGCGCGCCGAGCCGGGTGTCGCGATGTCCCGCAAAGAAGCTGGCCGTCAGGTCGAGCCCCTTCACCCCGGAAACCGGTAGGGCGAATATCGTCGTCACGCCCTTCTCGAACGCAATCGGTGATTCGGTGCGGTGTTCGATCGTGATCGGCGTATGACGGCGTAAAAGCGTGGCGAGATCCGGTTCAGGAAATACCTTGCTGGGTACACTGGCCTGAAGCGTAAAACTCGGGCTGCCAGCCGCGAGACCCTTGAGCGGGGCGGGGCGGGTTGACACCGAATGGGTGAGACCCTGCGGTGGCGGCATGAAATACGCGGTCTGGCCCTCCGCCGCCCGCGCATTGGCCCCCCAATACCCACCTAGCGACAAGGCACATAACAGGACACCACCCGAAGTGCCGACGCGATAGTGACGGGTGGTCCCGCTTGGAGAGGGGGGCTGAATAGTCATCGGGCGAGAGTGGCAGATCCCGCACCCGAGGCGCTGTCACATTTGGAGGCGTTTTGTTACATCAGGAAAAATCGGCTGTGTAAGGGTTAGGGCCTGTACGTCCATCCGCCCGGTCCAGAGTGGCGATACGCGCCATATCCTCTGCATCGAGTGTGAAGTCGAACACATCGAAATTCTCGTCGATACGCTTCTGGTGCGCTGATTTCGGGATGACGACATTTCCCTGATCCAGATGCCAGCGGATCGTGACCTGACCCGGTGTCTTGCCATGTTTATGGGCGATGCTGGTGATGATTTCGCCATCAAGCCCCGTTCCACGCCCGAGTGGGCTCCAGGCTTCGGTCCGAATGTCCAGCGATTCGTTGAAGGCGCGCAATTCCTTCTGCTGGAAGGCCGGATGCAGTTCGATCTGGTTGAGCACGGGCTTGACGCCTGTTTCCTCGATCAGACGGGTCAGATGCTCGGGCTGGAAATTGCAGACGCCGATAGAGCGGATGCGACCCTCGTTTTTTAGGTGAATCATCGCTTTCCAGCTTTCGACGAAAAGATCCGTTTTCGGCATCGGCCAATGAATCAGATAAAGGTCGACCACATCGCGTCGTAGCTTGCGGGCGCTGATGTCAAAGGCGCGCAGGGCTGCGTCATAGCCCAGATCCGATGCCCAGAGCTTTGTCGAGGTATAGAGATCGGGGAAGTCCTGCAGGGCATCTCCTACCCCTTCCTCATTCCCATAGAAGGCCGCCGTATCGACCATCTTGTATCCGGCCTTGGCGGCGTAGCGGACGATCTCGGCGGTTTCGTCGGCGGGTGTCTTGTAAACGCCAAGCCCGAATTGCGGGATACGCGTCCCGTCATTGAGATTCAGATGGTTCTGCTCTTCATCGACACGCGGGGTTGCCGTAGCGAGATTGGGGGTAAAGTCGCTGTGAGACATGAGGGGCTCCTGTCTTTCCCATAGGGTCATTCTTTCCCTGTCTAGCGGATCGGATGGCCGAGGGTTGCAGGCGCGGCCGGATTGGCGGTCATCACTGCGTGAGCGCGCTGCCCAGGAAGGCGGGGCAACCGGTACGCGATGCAGGCAGGGCCATGAAGCAGCGCAAAAACACCCAGCGCTCCCGGTTCTTGCGCGCGCCAGACTGTGATAGGGAGGGCACGTCATGAACGCCGCAATCGATCCCGCCCCCATCTCCTCAGCCCCTGATCAGGACGCGCCCCTCATATTGGCGCTGCCCAAGGGACGCATTCTCAAGGCGCTCGGCCCTGTGCTGGAGCGGACGGGGCTGTTCCGTGATGGCAGCGCGATCGGCGAGGGAACACGCAGCCTGCGCTTTCCGACGCTCGATCCGCAGGTCGATGTCGTGCGCGTACGGTCCTTCGATGTCGCGACATTCGTGGCGCATGGCGGCGCACAGATCGGTGTTTGCGGCGCCGATGTGCTGATGGAGTTCGATTATCCCGACATCTATGCGCCCCTCGACCTCGGTATCGGGGGGTGTCGCATTTCCATCGCGCGTCCCGTAGGCACGGGCGCGCATGACAATCAGGCTGCGAGTTCGCATCTGCGGGTTGCCACGAAATATCCCACCATCACGCGGCGCCATTTCGCCGCAAAGGGTGTGAATGCCGAGATCGTGCATCTGCACGGTGCCATGGAGCTTGCCCCCACGCTCGACATGGCCAGCGTCATCGTCGATCTGGTGGATACGGGCTCGACCCTCAAGGCCAATGGTCTGCACGAAACCGATGTCATCGCGCATGTCACGAGCCGCCTTATCGTCAATCGCGTTGCTCTCAAGACCCGGCCCGACGCCATTCGTGCCCTGATCGAACGCTTTCGCGACGCGCTTCAGGAGAATGTCGCATGAAATGGCTCCAGACCAACGAAGCCGATTTCGAGTCCCGTCTTTCGGTCCTTCTGACTGATCGCAGCGCCGTCGAGACCAGCGTGGCGGCGCCTGTGCGCGATATCATCGCCGCAGTGCGCGTGCAGGGCGATACCGCCTTGTGCGACTACACGACGCGCTTCGATCGGCTCACGCTGACCCCCGGCACCTTGCGCATCTCGGCTGACGAGATTGCCCATGAGGCAGATAAGGTCGATGCAGAACTCATGGAAGCGCTGACGCTCGCTGCGTCGCGCATCGAGTCCTTCCATCGTGCCCAGATGCCAGCGAACCTGTCCTATACGGATGAGGCAGGACTGACACTCGGGATGCGCTGGATCCCGCTCGATGCCGTCGGGCTTTACGTGCCCGGCGGCAAGGCGGCCTATCCGTCCTCGGTGCTGATGAACGCGCTTCCGGCCCGCGTGGCAGGGGTCGAGCGTATTGCCATGTGCGTGCCCTGTCCCGATGGCGTGCTGAATCCTCTGGTTCTGGCGGCTGCGCGGGTCTGCGGTGTGAGCGAGATCTATCGTGTCGGCGGGGCCCAGGCGGTAGCGGCTCTTGCCTATGGAACCCAGACCGTCCAGCCGGTGGATCGCATTGTCGGTCCGGGCAATGCCTATGTGGCTGAGGCGAAGCGTCAGGTATTCGGCCATGTCGGTATCGACTCCATTGCCGGGCCGTCCGAGGTCGTGATTGTGGCCGACAACCGCAACGAGCCGCGCTTTGTCGCGCTGGACCTGTTGGCCCAGGCCGAGCATGACGAACTGGCTCAGGCAGTGCTGATTACCGATGATGCTGAATTTGCCAGGCGCGTGGTAGAGGCTGTCGAGACAGAGTTGAAAACCCTGCCGCGTGCGGCCATTGCAGGCAGATCATGGGCCGATCATGGCGCTGTGGTGATCGTGGACAACTGGGAGGAAGCCGCTGCTATCGCCAACCGCTTCGCTTCCGAACATCTCGAGGTCATGCTTGAGGAGCCCGAGTCCTTTGCAGCGATGATCCGTCATGCCGGGGCGATGTTCCTTGGCCGCAACTGCCCCGAGGCGGTGGGTGATTACGTGGGCGGCCCGAACCACGTTCTGCCCACCAGCCGCACGGCGCGTTTCGCTTCGGGGCTTTCAGTATTCGATTTTCTCAAGCGGACCACCACGATCGCAGCCGATGCCAACGGGCTGCGTTCGGTCGGCCCCGCCGGAGCCAGACTGGCACGGGCGGAAGGCCTTCACGCCCATGCGCTCAGCTTGTCGGCCCGACTCGACGCACTTGGCTGAGACGCAATCGGCGGTGTGAAGGAAGGGGAGATACCCTCCTTTTCGCCCGCAAAATGAGCAAGAAACTTGACGGAACGGCGCTGAGTCAGCACATACGCGGCAGAATTCTTCCTGCCGGGTCTGTTCCGGCCCTTACCAGCGCACAGTCTAAAGGACTCAGATGTCAAAAGAAGACATGATCGAATTCAGCGGCACGGTTACCGAGCTGCTGCCCAATGCCATGTTTCGCGTCACGCTCGACAACGAACACACCATTCTCGCCCATACGAGCGGCAAGATGCGCAAGAACCGTATTCGTGTTCTCGCCGGTGACCGCGTGAATGTCGAAATGACGCCGTATGACCTGTCCAAGGGCCGCATCACCTTCCGCTTCAAGTAAGAGCGTTTTCGTGACCGACGGCACAAGGCCGGAGCTGGTCCTCGCCTCGGCGTCGCCAAGACGGGTCGACCTCCTGCGCCAGATCGGGCTTATTCCCGATCGTATCGACGCGGCCGAACTGGACGAATCGCCCCGACAGAACGAGACGCCACGCCTGTGTGTAGCGCGGCTTGCCCGTATGAAAGCCGAGACCGTGGCTGCGCGCTGCGAGGGTCGCGCCCTCGTGCTCGCAGCGGATACGCTCGTCGCCGTGGGGCGTCGTATCCTGCCAAAGGCAGAGGATCGCGCCACTGCCGAGCGCTGCCTGCGCCTTTTGTCAGGCAGGCGCCATACCGTACTCACAGCCGTTTGCGTCATGCCGAGCGCTCTCTGGAATGAGGGGCGGGTGGTGGAACGTCTGGTCGAGACAGATGTGACCTTTTCGCGCCTGACCGAAGCCCAGATTGCCGCCCTGCTCGATCAGGGAGACTGGCAGGGCAAAGCCGGGGGCTACGCCCTTCAGGGTGCTGCGGCCTCGCTCATCCGCTATGTCGGAGGCAGCCCTTCGGCGGTGATCGGCCTTCCCCTGTTCGAAACTGCCCAGATGTTGCGCGGACAGCCCTACCGGTTCATCGCATGAGGGAATGTCGCCTCGCCTGGTCGCCCGGCGAAGCGCGCATTGCTGTCTGCGATGATGAGACTCTCATCGATTTCGCGCTCTGGCGCCCCGGCATGTCCGATGGCTATGGCGACGTCCATGCCGTGCGCGTGCAGAAAGCCGCCGCGGCGCTCGGAGGCGCCTTTGTCACCCTTGCCGGAGGCGGGACCGGCTTCCTGACGGGGACCCATCAGGAAGGGGCGCTGGTTGCGGCGCGCGTGACCCGTAGCGCCCAGAATGGCAAGGGACTACGTCTCAAGCCACACGGAGTGCTCCCACAAGCGTGTGAGGCGCCCCAAGTTCTGGGTCGTGGCCCGACGCCGCTGGAAACACTCGCTGCCCGTTATCCTGATGCACCCATTCTGTGCGATGCACCGGCGCTGATGGCGCTTCTACCGGTTGCGCTCAGGTCGCGCCTCGAGCGTGTGGGCCAGGCTTTCGACAGCGTTCTTGACGCGCGTTGTGACGATCTGATGGCCGCCCAGACGCCGCTGCCCCATGGGCTCTGCGCCACCATTACCCCCACACCGGCCCTGACCGCGATCGATCTGGATGATCCGAACCCTGATCAGAGACGCCAGATAGACGGATTTACAGCCAATCGTCAGGCCTTCTCAGCCCTGGCTGCAGAAATTCGGATGCGCAATCTGAGTGGAGCGATCCTGATCGATCCGGCAGGGGTGGCCCTGCGCAAACGTCCGGCGCTCGTGCCGTTTCTGGCCGAGGCTCTGACAGATGATCCGCAGCAGGCAAAGGCTCTGGGCGCAACCGCGCTCGGGCTGCTGGAAGTCGTGCGCACACGCGGTCGTCCCGCCTTGCATGAACTGACGAACAGCCCCGGTGGTCATGCGCTTGCGGCGCTTCGTACGATCCTGCGCGAGAAAGAAGGGCGGGGGAGAGCCGGCAAGCCGCAACTGCGCGCGTCTGTAGGCGTGGTGCGCGCACTGGAGGCGGATCGTGACGCCATGGCGGGGTTTGCCCTGGACTGGGGCGCGTCACTGACATTGGTCATGGACCCGGATTATCCGGATCGCGTTTGGAGTTTCACCCCATGAGTTCCTGTCCGATCTGCAAACGACCCGGTGTGGAGGCCTTCCGGCCATTTTGCAGCAAGCGTTGCGCCGATATCGACCTGGGGCGCTGGTTCAGCGAGAGCTACAGCATTCCGGCCCTGCCGGATGAGGATGACGAAAAAATCGTTCCTCCCCCGCTTGATCCCCGGAACACTCTGGAGTAAACCCCCTCTCACACCGAGCGGTGCCGGTGCCCAAGTAGCTCAGTTGGTAGAGCATGCGACTGAAAATCGCAGTGTCACTGGTTCGATTCCGGTCTTGGGCACCACTTCTTCCGAAAAATTCGACAGATCCAGTCTTCATGAAATGCGGTTACGATACGCCGTGTTTTCAAGGGGCTGAATGCCCTCCCGAGGGAGGGCGAGGCTGAACGACGCCTCCTTGAGGGGATTATTGCACCCACGGAACGCCAGCTGATTTGCCATATCGGTTCTCGCCGTCTTCTCCACGCACGACCATCAGGACGATGACACCTACGAACGGGATCAATGTGATCAGAACCGCCCAGCCTGACCAGCCGCAATCATGACAGCGGCGAACGCTCAGGCTCAACTGTGCGATAGCGACATAAATCAGGGCGAGGACCATGAGGATGACAAGCACAAGCAGGATGATCTTGCCTTGTGGCCCGTAATTCTCGGGATCCAGCGCACCGAGCTGCGAAAAATGGGTAAATATTCCCGCAAAGAACCAGCCGGCGATGGTGAATATGAGATAATCACTACGTGAGCTGCGGCCTGAGAACTGAAACGCGCATTTGAGAGAATAAAGGAGGGAGGTCATTTTCTTTTTTTCCTTTTCTGTTTTTCATACTCGCATGATGCGTGGCGTCTGAAAACAGATCTCCTCAACGCTGCTAGAGCACCAACCACGCTTCGGATTCAAGGATTTGCGTGTTGAGGTTGCGCCATCTCACTTCCTGCATCGCAAGTGAAATTTCTCAGATCTGTGCCGACCAGGCCTGCATGGTCTCGATGAAAGCTCTCAGCTTCGCCGAGACGACTTTCTTCGGGGCATAAAGCAGGGCAATGGAAGGATCGGTTTCGCCGGGGCACCAGTGATATTGTTCGAGCACAGGAACGAGCATGCCGCTCGCCAGTGCTTCACGGACGATGATTTCAGGCAGGAGGGCAGTGCCCGCCCCGGCCAGGGCCGCCTCATAGAGGGTATCCACATCGCGGCTGCACAGGCGCGGCCTGAGAGGCGGCAGGGAAGGGGGCACGCGTCCCTCACGAGGGATGGCACGCCAGTCGGGGTTCTCCGTTGTCGCGAGGCAGGCGCTCCGGGCAAGATCATTTACACCGAGCAGGTGCTTTTCATTGGTCAGAATAGAGGGGGCGCAGACCAGACGATAAGCCAGCGGGCCGAGTTGACGCAGGATGAGGCTCGACTCTGGCAGTCCACCTACATGGAGCGTCGCGTCATAGCCTCCGCCAATCGGGTCTGCTGTCTCCTCCGTGAGTGTGAGATCGAGCGTGATCTTCTTATGACGATGCAGAAACGGGGTCAGGGCTGTCAGGAGCGAGCGACGACCGAGAAGCGGAGAGACACCTATCCTGAGAACGCCCTGCGGGCGGGCGTTATGCTCGCGCACGACAGTAATCGTCTCGCTCATTTCCTCCAGGAGATGCTGGGCGCGTTCATGGAACAGATGCCCGGCCTCCGTCAGATGGATCATGCGCGTCGATCGGTTGAAGAGTGCCGCGCGCAGATCCCGCTCGAGCGCGACGATATGCCGTGAGATCGTGGAGACCTCGACATGATGGTGCGCCGCAGCTCGGGAGAAGCTGCCGGATTCTGCAACCGTCACGAAATAGCGCATGGCTTGCAGGTAGTCCACGATCCCCTCCCAGGAAGTTACAACGAATAATGCCGTAGGAAGATCTTGCGCATCTCGCAATACTCATTTGCCAGGACACCTGTGGATGCTCCTCCTAATGAAGGCGTAAGCCAGGCCCTCACCTGACATCGTCTAGGCAGGAGAAGGTTCATGACGACCCATACCCGTTCAGGATTGCCTCTGTTACGGCGTGCGACCCCGGTTTCCGCTGGTGAGATCCATGAATACAGCAAGGCTGCTAATCCGGTTCGGCCGAGCTTGACCCCACCCGTGCCCTATCATTTCTTCCCGCCCTCTCTCTACAACGCGGGAGAGACCCGCACTGTGCCCCTGGATCTCAGCGCGGCGCTCAAATGCGCGGCTCCGGCCACCGGGCCCGGCTTGCTGGCAAGCTTTGTGCGTATCCTGCCGGGCGAGGAAATCGCGCTCTCGCCCAATGCGACCTCAATGGCGTTCTATGTAATCAGTGGCAGAGGCAGCGCCGTGTCCGGAACGACCGAGTTCGTGTGGAAAGAGGGTGATTTCTTTGCTGTGCCAGGGCCTGACGGCATTGCGCTTGAGGCCGAGCAGACAGCGACGCTCTATCATGTGAGTGATGCGCCGCTACTGACCTATCTTGGCGTGACTGCAGACCAACGTCGCTTCGATCCGGTCCTGTTTCCTGCCGAGCAGGCGCAGGCGGCGCTCGCCGAGGTGATGGCGCATCCCGCAGCGGCAGAGCGTAATCGTGTCAGCGTTCTCCTGGCCGCCAAGGAATTTCCGCTCACCCGGACAATCACCCATGTGCTCTGGGCGATGTATGGCAGTATCGGCGCGCGGAGCGCTCAGAAACCGCATCGCCATCAGTCCATCGCGCTGGACTATATCGTTTCCTGCGCGCCGGGATGTTATTCGCTCGTGGGTGAGACGCTGAACGAGGCCGGTCAGATCGCCAATCCTGTCCGAGTAGACTGGGAGGCCGGATGCGCTTTTGTCACGCCGCCTGGACATTGGCATGCCCATTTCAACGAGTCAGATCAGGAGGCTCGCCTGATTCCGATTCAGGATGCCGGTCTGCAGACATATCTGCGCACGCTTGATATCCGCTTCGGAGGCTGACGCGGGCAGGCCCGGTCCCGGTCCCGGTCCCGGCACCTCGTCCCGAGGGGCTAAAACCGGGGTGCCAAACGCGTGTTTCAGGCAAGCAACCCGCCATCGACCGCCAGTGCCGAGCCGGTGATGTAGCTCGATCGCTCATTGACGAGGAAAGACACGACATTCGTGATGTCGTCGATCTCGCCATAGGCTCCCGTAGCGACATGGCTGGCCAGCATGGCGGCGGCAGGGGTGTTGGAGGGGTTCATGGCCGTATTGACCGGTCCTGGTTCAACCACGTTGATTGTAATGCCGCGGCTTCCCAGATCGCGCGCTACACCCTGGGCAAAGCCTCGCAGGGCTGCCTTGGTGCCCGAATAGAGGGAGAGGCCCGGTAATGGCGCCCGACCGCCGAAGGACGATCCCATCAGGACGATACGCCCTCCTGCTTTCATATGGCGGATAGCGCACATGGTCTCGATCATCGGACCACGCACATTGAGGTTGAGCACGGCCTCGATGCTGTCAACCGTGATTTCATCGATCGTACCCTTGGGGTACATGCCTGCATTGCAGACGAGTACGTCGAGACGCCCGAAAACTCGGATAGTCTCGGCCACGATTTTTTCATTCCCTGCTGTCGTGCTGCCATCGGCCTGGACGGCCAGGGCCCGTCGACCCAAAGCCTCGACTTGACGGATCGTGTCCTGTGCTCCTGCAGCGTCATGGGGGTAGGAAAAGGCGATGTCATAGCCTTCACCGGCCAGTTGGCGGGCAATGCCGGCGCCAATGCCGCGGCTGGCACCGGTGACGAGAGCGACTTTACTGGTCATGATCGATCTTCCTTATATGGAGAAAACGATAGAGGGCGCTGAGCCCGTATGTTCTGAGGGCGTCCGAGAGGATCAGAAGCTCAAGCATGGTGTCGGTCTTCCCCCCCCCAAAAAAAGCGCCGTTCCAGTCGTGAGGAACGGGTTCTTTATGCGGGGGGGTCGGCGGGCAGCGTTATCGCGCCATTGCGAAAAACTTGCCTTTTTCGCTCATCTTGCAAGGGTGGCGTTATGAAATCCGAAGGCACATCCGACACCCTCGCATCGGTTCAGGCGCTCATCCGGCGGCATTGCCCGCGCAAGAGCACACAGACGCCAATCGCGGATCTGACGCTGTATCGCTGCGACAACACGACGGATCCGCTGCTCGTCGTTTACGAGCCGCGCATCTATCTGATCCTGCAAGGTGCGAAGACCGTCACGATTCACAAGCGCAGTTTCCACTACGATGAGAACCACTATCTGGTCGCCACCGTGGACCTGCCGCTCTCAGGGCATATTACCCGTGCCACGCCGGAGGCGCCTTATCTGGCGGCCTGTATTGCCTTCGACCCTGAGGAAATAAGCGAGATCATCGTCCGATCCGGCATCCAGCCCGATTTGAACGCACCGCTCGCGGCCAGTCTGGGGCTCAGTCGGGTGACACCGGATCTGCTCACCCTGATTCATCGCCTGCTGCGCGCGCTTGATGAGGGGGAACATGGTTTCATGGCACCGCTCATCAAGCAGGAACTGCTCTACCGCGTGCTTCTGGGCGATCAGGGTCATGTACTGCACGAGATCGCCGACCAGAAAAGCGACGCATCGCGCATCAATCGCGCCCTTGCCCATATGCGGGCCCATTTCACGGAGGATACTTCGCCCCTGAGGCTGCCTGAACTCGCGGGAATGGGACAATCGACCTTTTATCGCAAGTTTCAGCAGATCACAGGGCTCTCGCCGGTGCAGTACCGCAAGAGACTGCGTTTGCAGGAAGCCCGACGATTGATGCTGCATGAGGATCGGCTCGCAGCCGATGCAGGTTTTGCGGTTGGCTACGAGAGCCCTTCGCATTTCACCCGGGATTACAAGCTGATCTACGGGCTGCCTCCCCATCAGGATGTTGCCCGCATCCGCGAGATCGGCGTTGCCCGCTATCGGGAGATGAACGAGGACGTATGGATCTGATTGTTGCGGCGCAGCCCCTCCGGGACACCACGATGAATGTTACAAACCCTCACTCTCTCGCGACTTGGCCTGCAAGCCGTCAGGGCGCAGAGTTGCTCCCTCTCAGGGGAGGAGATCAATGCGCCGTTTGACCTGTTGCGGAGTGCTTGTCCTGCTCACGGGCTGCGCTCATCCGCGCCCTGTTCAGGAAGACAGCCGCGCTGACCTGCTTCGTCCTGTCTCCGGGAGCAGCCAGACAAATGCGACTCAGTCGCCCCCGGCCTCGGGGCGGAAGAACCATGGTCACCTCTATATGGGGTCAGGCTTTGGGGGGAACCACGTCTGATGTCCCGCAGGGATACAGACTTTCCCTGGTTTTTCCGCAGTGCCGAACGCGATCTGACTGGAGACGCGTGCGGCTGAGAGGAGTCACTTGATGGCGTCGAGGACAGTCGAGGCCGTCAGGATCTGGGGCAGGATCGTGCCGTCCTTGTGCGGGGCGTAATAGACATAAAGCGGAACGCCATCGCGCCCGTGCTCACGCAGGAACGCGCTGATCGTCTCATCGCGATTGGTCCAGTCACCCTTCATGTAGGTGATGCCTTTTTCCTCGAAGGCTTTTTTCACCTGAGCCGATTGCAGGGCTACACGCTCATTGACCATGCAGGTGATGCACCAGGCCGCCGTCATGTCGATGAAGACCGGCTTGCCCTCATCGCGCAGGCTGGCCAATTTTTCGGGCGCAAAGGCGACGATCCCGATTTCACCCGGTGTGGTAATCGGGCGGCTATCGGCAGCGGCGTCGTCAAGGCGGGTGAGGCTGGCAGCAGCCAGGAGGAGCGCCAGCAGAGCGATGGCGCGTCCGATGACGACGGACCGTGTCGCCCCCCGGATCATGGCCTGGCGCTGGGTCGTACCGAACAGCCATGCTGCCATGCCGAGGGCTACGGCACCGCCGAGTCCGACCGGCAGGATCATGGCACCACGCTGAACGCAGGCTACCCAGAAAAGCCAGACCGATGTTCCCAGGAGAGGGAAAGCCAACGCCTGTTTGAGCACGGCCATCCAGGCCCCAGGTCTGGGCATATGACGCGCAAGAAACGGAATAGTGGCAATGGCGACATAGGGCGAGGCCAAGCCGAAACCCATGGCAAGAAACAGGGCCAGACCGGCCCAGGCCGGACCGCTCAGGGCTGCGGCGATGGCCGCCCCCATGAAGGGGGCTGTACAGGGTGTGGCCACGATCACGGCCAGAAGACCGGTGAGCATATCGCCCCAGACGCCATGACGCGGGGTCACATCCTGACCGATACGGCCCAATGTGACCTCGAAGACGCCCAGAAGGTTCAGGGCCATCATGACCAGCAGCCACGCCACGCCAACCACGAAGACAGGTGACTGGAACTGGAATCCCCACCCAGCCGCCGAACCGACGCTGCGCAGCACGATCATGGCGACACCCAGGGCGGCAAAGCTGCCCATCACGCCAGTCGTATAGGCCAAGGCGCTCTGGATCTGCTCATGACGATGCGAGCCCCCCAGCCGGGCCAATGAAAAGGCTTTCATGGCCAGGACGGGGAAGACGCAAGGCATCAGATTGAGGATGAGTCCGCCCAGAAAGGCAAAGACCAGCATCTTCCACAAGGCGCCTTCAGCGTTGGGCGGTATAACGGGCGTTTGTGCTACGATGGACGGGGACGAGGCTCCGGCGCCGGGCATCGCAGAACCTGTCGTGATCCAGAGCGGGGTCTGTTGTCCAGCCGCGTCCTGCAAGACCACAATGCCCTCAAGCGTTGGGGGGCGATGGGACGGATCGATCCAGCTCAGCTTGAGCGTGACCTTGCCCGTTTTCACGTCGAGCGTCTGCGGCGCGACCTGATCGATCACCCCGGTCACGGAGGGCATGAACCAGGCACGTTTCACGCTCTCCGCCGAAAGGCCCTGCCCACTCAAACTCAGCAGGCCCTCGGACGATACCGAGGCCGCGAAGGGCGAGGGTACTGGGCTTGATTGGGCAGCATGGATGAAAAGCGGGCCCTCTGCCGAACTATTGGGTGTCGTCTTGCCCTGTGCATCGGGGGAGGCCGGCAGGTTGAGCGAGAAATCACCGCTTTCGGGTACGCAGGTCGAGGCGCAGACCAGCCATTCTGCATGGGCCTTGAGCGTTGCCGTTCCAGTTCCAGCACTCCCCGTGAGTTTCAGGGTTTGGGGCAACAGCACGTCGCCCGTATAGGCATAGGACATCAGCCCGCCCTCGCTGATGCGCACGGGCGTCGGGAAGGCAATCGTCTCGCTCTGGCCGCTCAGGGCACCAGTGGCGGTGGTTTTCAGCGTCGGGGCCTCACCGGCATCGCCCGCATTGAGCCAATAGGTATGCCATCCGGGCTTGAGCTGGAGACGCAAGCCCACATGAAGGGTTTCACCCGGCCTGACAGCATCGCGATCCGTCACAAGAGTTGCGATATCATGGGCGGAAGGGACCGGCGCGCTCTCTGCGGCAACGGCAGGGGTCAGGGCGGGAGCAAGGGAAAGAGCCCCGAAGGCGGTCAGGAGAGAGGCAAGGGGAGACAGCTTACGCAGCATGAGACCGATCGCAGTGAGGGAAGAGAATTGCCGAGCGCCCTGTGGACGCGCCATAGAGGTCATTATGACCGGTCCGATATCGCCCGCCAATCTCATTTCGCTCCCCGTTCTTCCTGTTTCCGCAGCATTGCCCGCCTTGCAGGCTGCACTGGACTCGGCGCGCAACGCCGTGCTGGTCGCCCCGCCGGGGGCAGGCAAGACGACTTTGGTGCCACTTCATCTTTTACAAGCCCCCTGGCGTCAGGAGGGGCGCATTCTGGTGGTCGAGCCACGGCGCGTGGCCGTGCGTAGCGCCGCGCATCGCATGGCATCTCTGCTGGATGAGCCGGTCGGGCGAAGGGTGGGCTATCGCACCCGCACCGATTCTGCGGTCAGCGCAGCCACAAGGATCGAGGTGGTGACAGAGGGGCTTCTGCTGCGACGGCTGCTGACCGACCCGTTGCTAGAGGATACGGCCTGCATCCTGTTCGACGAAGTGCATGAGCGCTCGCTCGATCTCGATACGGCGCTGGCATTTGCGCTCGATCTGCAGCGCACTATGCGGCCCGAACTGCGTCTGGTTGCCATGTCTGCCACAACGGACGGGCGCGCCTTCACCACCCTTCTCGATGGTGTGCTGGTGGAAAGCGAGGGGCGGGCCTACCCGCTTGAGATCCGTCACGCCAGACGCGATCTGGCCGCTGTGCGCGAGTTGCCTGACGTCATGGCCCGGACCATCCGCGGGCTTCTGGCCGAGGAAGAGGGGGATATCCTCGCCTTCCTGCCCGGTGTGGGGGAGATTCGTCGGTGTGCCTCTGCGCTTGAGGGCGTGGAAGCCCTGGTTCTGCCGCTTTATGGCGAGCTCGATACACGCGAGCAGGATCTGGCGCTGAAGCCCGACACGCGCCGCAAGGTGGTACTGGCCACCTCGATTGCCGAAACCTCTCTGACTGTGCCGGGTGTCCGGCTTGTGGTCGATGGCGGGTTCCGTCGCGAGCCGAGACTCGATGTTGGTTCGGGCCTTTCGCGCCTCGAAACGCTCCGCGTCTCGCGTGCCACGGCAACGCAGCGCGCGGGCCGTGCAGGTCGCGAGGCGCCAGGTATTGCCGTGCGCCTGTGGACGGAAGCCACAGGACGCGCCCTGATTGCTCATGATCTGCCCGAAATCCTGGCCAGCGATCTGAGCGGCCATTGCCTCGACGTCGCAGCCTGGCGGGAGGTGATGGGGACGCCACCCGAGGCTCTTGCCCTGCTGGATGCCCCGCCCGAGGGCGCACGCCAGGCCGCAATCGCATTGCTGCAGGCTCTTGGCGCACTCGATCCGGCGGGACATATCACGAAGCTCGGCAGCGCGATGGCGCGTCTGGGGGCCCAGCCCCGTCTGGCGGCGATGATGTGCGCGGCCCGCACTCCGCCCGAAAAAGCCACCGCCGCCGCCCTGGCCGCTCTGCTTGAGGAGCGTGACCCGTTGCGCCCGCGGGTCGTACCGGGGCAACGCAACCCTGCCACGCTAGCGGATATCCAGACGCGCCTTGCACTCATTGATGAAGCCGATTTCCATCCGCAGGCGGATCGGGCCAGTCTGGCGCGCATTCGCCAATCCGCGCAGCGTTACCAGAAGCGGCTTGCCCTGAATCAGCGTCTTCCGCTCGATCCTTCCTGTGCGCCGGCGCTTCTCGCGGCGGGTTTCCCTGATCGCGTGGCCATGGCGGCTGGTGAAAAAGGGCGGTACCGCCTGTCCGGGGGGGGCTCGGCGCGTTTGAGCGCCATCGACCCGATGGCGCGTGAAACGCTGCTTGTGGCGCCTTCCCTGCATATGCGCACAGCCACCGAAATCTGTCTGGCGGCCCCGCTTGATCTGAACGATCTGCCCCGAACCCTGCTGGCCCGGACGGAAGAACAGGTCGAAACGGCCCTCGATACTGCAACGGGGAATGTGATTGCGCGCAGGCGTCTGCGTCTTGGCACGCTCGTGCTGCGCGATCGCTCGGCGCCTGCGGCCCCCGAGGAGATACAGGACCTTCTTCTGGGGCGTATCAGGGCCGATCCTGCGGGCAGTCTGGGCTGGACCGATGCCTGTCATCAGTTCCGCGCCCGCCTTGCCCTGGCGCGTGCCCATCTGGACGAGACCTTGCCTGCGGCGGACGACGACACGCTTGTGGCAACGCTCGATGAGTGGCTGCTGCCCTATATGGAGGGCATGACGAAACTCTCTCAGGTTCAGGCGCTGGATCTGCTGACGCTGCTGCGCCAGAGGCTGGATTATGCACAACTCAGGCGGCTCGATCAGGACCTGCCAACCAGCCTGAGTCTGCCAGGGGCGCAGCCTGCCATCGATTACTGCGATCCAACGCCCACCATTTCGGCGCGGGCCCAGGCTTTTTACGGGCTCAAGGAAACACCGCGTCTGGCCAATGGACAGGTGAAGCTGCAATTCGCGCTTCTATCTCCTGCGGGGCGTCCTCAGGCGATCACGGCTGATATTGCGGCCTTCTGGAAAACAGGCTGGGCCGATATGCGGCGCGACATGCGCGGGCGTTACCCCAGACATGACTGGCCGGAAGATCCCTCAACGGCCAGCCCGCCCCCGCCCCGTCGACGTTGAGCTGCGCGCCCCTTCGACGTCGAGCGGCGCTCAGAGGCGGGGTGTCGTGACGCCGAGCTGCTTCATGTATTTGCCGGCGCGATCGGCATAGCTGGTCTCGCAGGGAGAGGCGCCCTGGAAGAACAGGAACTGGCAGATGCCCTCATTGGCGTAGATACGTGCGGGCAGCTTGGTTGTGTTGCTGATTTCGATGGTGACCTGCCCCTCCCATTCGGGTTCCAGCGGGGTCACGTTCACGATGATTCCGCAACGCGCATAGGTGGACTTGCCGAGGCAGACCACGAGCACGTCGCGCGGGATGCGGAAATATTCGACCGTATGGGCGAGGGCGAAGCTGTTGGGTGGAATGGTGATGTCGCCTGTGCGCGTCACGAAGCTGTTTGCAGCAAACTGCTTGGGGTCCACCACGGCATTATCGACATCGGTGAAGATCTTGAAATCCTCGCCTACGCGTGCGTCATAGCCATAGGAAGACAGCCCGTAGGAGATTACGCCCTCGCGTTTCTGCGCCTCGACGAAGGGCTCGATCATGCCCTTTTCCTGGGCCATCTGACGGATCCAGCTATCTGGCATGATGGGCATGGCATTACTTCCGGTTCGTAAGGGAGAGAAGGGTTTGCAGGTCTAGCCTTGCGGGCGTGTCTCTGCAAACCGAACGGTGCTGCTCAGGCGATATGGGTGAGGAACACGACCTTGGAGCCGCCGCCTTCGACCAGGGTCTTGATGGCATTGTTGAAGACCTTGCCATGTTCCATGCCCATATGGGCCTTGAAAGCGTCTTCGTCCCTGTAGGTCTCCTCGACATGGAAGAAGTCCGGATCTTCCTCAAGGGTGTAGACCACAAAGCGTTCATTGCCGGGTTCGCCGCGCACGTCATCGGCCAGTGCGGTGAGCAGTTGGGCGATTTCCTCACGCTTGCCGGGCAGGGCGCGCATGGTCGCATAAAGAACCTTGGACATGGGGTAATCCTTTCAGGATGAGGCGGAATCGTCGCGCGCGGGCGGCGTTTCCTGGTCTTCGGGAGCCTTGACCGCACGGTTGCGCACCTGCGCCTTGCGACGCAGCAGATTGGCGCGCAGGGCTGCGGCCTCACGCGCCAGACGCTTGTCGAGATCGGCCTGAGCCTTCTCGGTCAGGGTCGGGGTGGCGCGCGGTGGTGTAGTCATTGATCAAGGTCCCGAAACTGGTCCGACAAACCGGTACCGAGCAGCTCATCATAGACAGCGAGCGTGGCCGATTGCATCTGCCGGGTCGTGTAGTTTTCTGCAATGTGATGACGCGCAGTTTCAGCCAGAAGATCCCGCGCGCCTTCGGAGAGAGTCAGAATCTGGCAGAGGGCTTCTGCCAGCGCTGGGGCGTCATCCGGCGGGACCAGAAGCCCCGTGCGATGGGGAAGCACCGTTTCCATGGCGCCTCCCTGGGCCGACACCACAACGGGGCGGCCCATGGCCTGCGCCTCGATCACCACACGGCCAAAGGGCTCCGGGCGAAGAGACGGAACGGCCACTACATCGGCCAGGGCATAGGCTGCCGGCATATCCTGACACAGTCCGGCAAAGCGCAGACGCTCGCGCAGACCCAGGCGCAGGGCCGTGGCCTCGATCTCCTGCACGTAACTGTCCCTGGGATCAGCCGGTCCGACCAGTACGGCAAGCCACGGCCCCGGCATCTCGGCCTGAAGGATCGCCATTGCGCGCAGCAGAAGCAATTGCCCTTTCCAGCGTGTCAGGCGGCCTGGCAGCATGATCACGGGCGTGCCGGGGGGCACCTGCCATTTCTCTGCCAGCGCCTGCATCCGCGCCCCATTGATCAGGGCGGGGTCGAAACGGGCCATGTCGGCTCCGCGCGGGATCAGCCGCAGCCTGTCCTGGCCCACACGATAATCCTCACGCAGGCGGGTAGCGATATAGCTGCTGATGGCAATCACGCGTGCTCCCCGTGCGAGTACGGAGTTATAGCGCTTCTTGCCGGGAAAACTGGCCTTGTGCACGCCATGCCAGGTGGTCACGAAAGGTGTGCCTGTGCGTCTTGTCGCATGCCACGCCGCCCAGGCGGGCGCCCGCGAGCGGGCATGGACGAGATCGATGCGTTCCTCGCGGATGATCTGGGCGAGGGCGCGGCTGTTGCGCAGAATGGCGAGCGGCGATTTCTGCCCGAGAGGCAGGTCGATATGACGTGCCCCGACAGAAAGCAGGCGCGGCAGCAGCGGGCCCGAAGCCCCTGCAACGAATGCGCGCCCACCGGCTCTCACGATCGCCTCGGCCATCTCCACTGTGCCATGCTCGATCCCCCCCGTGCCAAGGGCCGGGAGAACCTGAAGTATATGAGGGCAGTGGCGTGACATGGGTTGCGGGTAGCATGAAGCGGCCGCCTCAGGGAGAGGAAAGAATCCGGCGTCATGAAAAACCCCCGTCCCGTGCCCCAAATGCCCATAGCCTATCGCGGAACGCTGCTGCGTCGGGATAACGTCAGAAAGGATCGCCAAAAGGCAGTCGTGAAAGCACCGCCTTTCGCGTTCATGGTCTGCGCCAGACTGAAAGGGCTGGCGCGCGCCCCAACGTGATGCGGGTCGTCGGTCCCGATCTCTGGCTAGGTGCATGGCGTGTCAGGGGATCGAAGAGTCTCTTCGACGTGCGGGTACGAAAAAGGGCCGGAGGAAGATCCCCCGGCCCTGACGCTCTCTCCTGTCGCGTTGCGACCGGGAAGCGCTCTTAGTGCTTGGTGTCGGCCCCGTCCGGGAGGGCGTAGACGACGAGCTGGTCGGTCACAGGCGTCATCATGAAGTGATGGCCACCGGCCATGATGGCGACATACTGCTTGCCGTTGACCTCATAGGTCATCGGATTGGCCTGGCCGCCACCCGGCAGAACATCGGACCAGACATCCTTGCCCGTCTTGATGTCGATTGCGCGAATCTGGTTGTCGGTTGCAGCCGCAACAAAGACAAGACCGCCCTTGGTGATGACCGAGCCACCGTTATTCGGCGTACCAATATTGAGCGGCAGGCCTGTCGGCATGTTCCACGGGCCATTGGCGCGTGCGGTACCGAGAGGACGCGACCACAGGACCTTCTTGGTCTTGATGTCGATCGCCTCAATCATGCCATAGGGGGGCTTGTTGCACATCATGCCCGTGTAGTGGTTCCAGAACGGAGTCACCACGATGCCATAAGGTGTATCGGCCTGTGCGCCATTGCCTTCTGCACCCCCGCCATTGGGGTTGTAGCTGGGGTTGTCGATGGGCTTCAGGCCCAGCGCATCGGCCTTTTTACGGGTGATGAGCTGATCGTACATCGGCGTGGAGTTCCAGTTGGCGATGACAATGCCCGATTCCGGGTCATAGGCCATGCTGCCCCAGTCGCTGCCGCCATTATAGCCGGGATATTCGATATTCGGCTTGTCGAGCGCGGGCGGGGTGAACTCGCCGACATAGCGCGCCTTGCGGAACATGATGCGGCAATAGAGCTGGTCGATAGGCGACATGCCCCACATGTCGCTTTCCTTCAGATCAGGGAAGGCGAGACGGGGGAAAGCATCGGACCAGGGCTGGGTCGGACTGCGCGGATCATCTGCCATGGTGCTGGCAGGGGCGGGCTTTTCGACAACCGGGAATTCCGGCAGGGGCTTGCCCGTCGCACGGTCGAGCACGAAGGTCTGGCCACGCTTGGTGGGCACCAGCAGAGCAGGCGTTACGGTACCGTCGGCATGATGATAGTCGAATTTGGTGGCCTGTGAGCCAATATCATAATCCCAGACATCCTTGTGGGCGGTCTGGAATACCCAGCGGGGTTCACCTGTCTTGACATCCAGCGCGACGATGGAGGACGAGACAGCGTTCTCCTTGTCGGTGCGCATGGCGCTGTAATAATCGGCGGCGGAATTGCCTGTCGGGACATAGACGAGGCCAAGCTCGTTATCACCCGTCATGGCAGCCCAGGAATTGGGCGTTCCACGGCTGTAATGCTCGCCGGGGGCAGGCTGGTGGTGGTTGTCAGGATTATTCACATCCCAGGCCCAGACGAACTTGCCGCTTTCAGCGTCATAGCCACGAATCACGCCTGAAGGAGCCCAGCGGCGCTGACCGTCGAGCACCTCGTGATTGACCACGACGATGCCATTGATGACCGGGGGCGGGGTCGTCATGGAAACGAAGCCCGGTACCGACTCGCCCATGCCCTGCATCAGATTGACCTGACCGCCAAAGCCGAAGCCCTCGCACAGCTTGCCCGTCTCGGCATCGACCTGAATCAGGCGCATGTCGAGCGTGGCTTCCATGACGCGGTTATGGCAGGACTGGCCTTCGGGGATGGTGGAGGAGGTGTAATAGGTCACACCCTTGCACGCGGCGGTGTACGGGATGGACTGGTATTTCACCCCGGCATCGTGACGCCAGATCTCCTTGCCGGTGGCGGCATCGATGCGCATCATGTCGTTCATGGCTGAACACATGTAGAGCGAGTTGCCCACCTTGATCGGGGTGGTTTCGGCAGCCCATTTATTGGCCTGACCCGGACCTGGCTTGCTGCCCGTGTGATACACGAAGGCGCGCTTGAGCTTGCCCACGTTGTCGGGGGTCAGCTGCTCCAGAGGCGAATAGCGCGTCTGGTTGGAATCGCGGCCATATGCGGGCCAGTCTTCGCGGGCCGGGGTGCTGTCGATCTGCGGCACGGCGGCCGGAACGTCAGCGATACCGATCTCGGAGATGTCCGGCAGATTGGCGGCATTCACGCCTGGAGCCTGCGGAGCGGAGGGGGAGGGGCCACCAAAACGACCGGGACCCTGGCTATGGGCATCGGCGGTTGACGTATTGTCTTCACCCGGGGTCGAGTTAGAGGGGGGAATCTGCGCCAGCGCGACCGAGGCAGACAGAAGGCCACCGAGCATGGTGGCGGTCAAAAGGGCTGGTCTACGCATCAGACGGCTCCGCGGGAAACTGGACGAACCGTATCCTGGCGACGCAGGACAGGCAGGCTGAGCACGACAAGAATGGCGATCAGCGTCGGGCCGAACAGGCGCGGGAGCCAGCCCCACCAGTCAAAGCCGCACTCGGCAATGGTCCAGATCAGTGTACCGGCCCAGGCGAGAAGGAAGAGGTAGCCCCCCAGAAGACGACCCATGGCCATGAGCCCACCCGATGCCAGCAGAACGATGCCGCAGATCAGATAATAGGCAGAGCCACCAAGGCTTAGAAGGTAGCCGCCACCAGCAACGAAGATGAGACCGAAAACCACGATCAGGATGGCGAGACCCAGTGCTGCCCAGTCGCCGATGCGTCTGGGTCTGGAACGAGACGTCATGAATCCTCCTTGAGACAAGGTGCGCAACCTATCCTGAACGCGAACAGAACAGAGCAACACATATCAGTGAAAACTCTGATACGTTTGGTGGGACGCACGGTTTTCCGATCACAGGATAGCGTCTTATAGATCTCTGCAAGGTGTTTTCAGCGCGGGCAGGGGAAAACGGTCGATGTGGCGGGTTGTCTCAGCTTTCCTTCCGGTCGCGCAGGGCTCTGACCACGGATTGCACGGTCGAGAGAATGGTCTCCCTGAGCCATCGATGGACCGGATCATTATCGAGTCGCGGATGCCAGGCCTGAAAGCTGACGAGATCAGGCAACGGGAAGGGGAACGCGAAGGCACGTGCCCCAATGGCCTCAAGCGGTAGACGGCGGATGATGATCTCCGGCAGGGGCAGGATCATGTTCGTCTCGCGCATGGTTTCGATCATGGCATAATCGCTGGGTACGACCAGCGCGATACGTCTCTCCAGACCGTATTGCTTGGCTAGGATCGCATCGATAGGCCCGTGGGCACGCCCCTTGCGGGACGTGCTGATGTGATCATAGGCAACCAGTGTCTGGGGCGTGATCTCCTGCTCCAGGATCGGATGCCCGGCGCGCACCACGGCCTCGAAATGGGTCTGGAACAGGGTTTGCTTCTTGATTTCGGGCAGGAGGTCTTCGGTGGCGCCGATATAGAGATCGATCGTGCCACGCCTGAGCGCATCACCGATTGAATCCTCCGTTTCCGGCGAGAAAACGATCTGGCAGCGCGGGCAGGATTCTCTGAGCCTCTCGGCGATGGCGCTGCCGAAGGCTCCGATGAAAAGGTCCCGCGCCCGGATCGTGAAATGGGGGGCGATCTGAGACAGGTCCAGTCGCGCGCGCGCGCTGACCAGTGCCTCTGCCTCGGCCAGCACTGTCTGCACCCTTCCCAGCAGGTCTTTGGCATAGGGGGTCGCGACCAGATGTCTGCCGGAGAGCACCAGCAGAGGGTCCCCGAACAATGTGCGCAATGAGGCCAGGTGACGGCTTGTGGCAGCCTCGCTCACCCTGAGCCGCTTTGCCGCGCGTGTGACGCTCTCTTCCTCGAGGAGCACCTGAAGCCAACGGAGATGATCGAGCGAATAGCCACGCTTGGCAGGCAGATTTCTGGTCATAAGGCCCGGCTCTTGGGGTGTTGCGCAGAATGAAAGTGATGTGCCGGACCCTTACGCCAACTGGAAGGATTTTTTACCCGGATTGCGGGTTATTGAGGCGGGGAGGCACCGCTAGAGACCGGGCGGAAAGGATGTCGCCCCATGATCGTACCTACGAGGCAGGACGCAAAGGTCCTGCCATCTTCTGCTCCCTTACCCCCCTTCGGGCTCAGAACGATCATCGGGTGTCTGGGCATGTTGCTTGCCGTCCATGTCGCTGGCTTCAATGAACATGTCACGGAACTTGGTCTGTCCGATCTGCGTGGGGCCATGCATCTGGGTCACGATGAGGGAAGCTGGTTCATCTCGCTCTACGAGGCCTTCAATATTGCGGCGATGGCCTTCACGCCGTGGTTCTACATGACGTTTTCGATCTATCGCTTTGCCTTGTTCATGACGGCGACGCTGGCCCTACTCGCCGTGCCGTTGCCCTTCATGACCGATATGGTTTCCATCGGTATCCTGCGCGCCATGCAGGGGCTGAGTGCGGGATGTCTGCCGCCTATCCTCATGACGGTCATGCTCAAATATCTGCCGCCGCCGCTCAAGGTTTTCGGCATAGGCGGTTACGCCATGAGTGCGACCTTCGGCCCCAATCTCGGCATGCCTTTCGAGTCCCTGCTTTTCGAACGTTTCGGCTGGCACTGGCTCTATTGGGAGGTGATGCCGCTGGGTGCGGTCGCGCTTGTCATGATTGCCTGGGGACTGCCTCAGGACCCGGTCCAGCTCTCGCGTTTTCGCAGCTTCAACTGGCGGGGATTTCTGATCGGCGCGCCGTCCATCCTCTGTGTCGTGACCGTTCTTTATCAGGGGGACCGGCTCGACTGGTTTCGTTCCCCTCTCGTCACGCATCTGACATTCTGGGGTGGGGCGCTCTTTCTCGGGTTCCTGATCCACGAATGGCATCATCACAGCCCGTTTTTCCGTCTGCAATACTGGAAGAGCCGCAATATCACGATGTCCCTTCTGTCGCTCGTGGCGGTTCTGATCGTCTGCGCCTTGATGAACGAAGTCACTACGACATTCCTGGAGGAGATCAAGGGCTACCGTCCCGTTCAGGCGGCTCCCGTCGCCCTGACCGTGGCTCTGCCCCAGCTCGTCGTGCTGCCGATGGTTGCGGCGCTGTGCAACATGCGTCGGGTCGATTGCCGATGGGTGCTCGGGATCGGCATGGCGCTGCTCGGGCTTTCTGCGTGGCTTGGGCTGGGCCTGACATCCGAATGGGTGCGCGACAATTTCTATCTCATTCAGGCCCTTCAGATCTTCGGTCAGCCCATGGTGGTCATCCCGGTCCTGATGCTGGCCACTCTGGCGCTCGGGCCGAGCGACGGCCCCTTCATCTCGGGCATGGTCAATATGCTCAAGGGTATGGCCAATGCACTCGCCTTCGCCCTGTTCTCGATCCTGCTGCGCCGTCGTGAGCAATATCACTCGACCATGTTGCTGGATCATCCCGGCCTGGCGCAGGGGGGCAGCGGGGCGGATGCGCTGCGCAGGGTGCATGAGATGCTGTCTGCTCAGGCTCTGGTGCTCTCCCTGGTCGATATCCTGTTCGTGGTGGTCGTGATCTGCGCTGTTTTCGTGGTGTTGACCGCCATTCTTCCCGGTCGCGTCTACCCCCCGGGGAAGGCGCCGAGCGATTGCCCTCCCGGGCCACTCGTTGCCCCGGTGCGGCAGCCCGCGACTTCACCTCTCGCAACACAGTAACGGAAATCTCCCCATGGCTTACAAAAAACCGCTCCTGTTTGCGGGATGCACCGCGCTTGTCCTGACCGGTCTCGCCTGGAGCGCAGATCGCTTCTTTGTCGGGGATGGGCGTCATCAATCTACCAATGATGCCTATATCACCGCCGATTTCACCCGCGTGGCGCCCAAGGTCGCCGGGCGCATCGACAGCGTGCCTGTTGCGGACAACCAGAAAGTACAGGCGGGCGATGTTCTGGCTCATATCGAGGACAACGATTACCGCACGGCGCTGGATACCGCTCGGGGCAAGCTCCGTGCAGCGCAGGCTGATATCGCCAATCTCGCCGCCGCGCAGCAGCGACAGTCAGCTCTGATCGACGCGGCTCTCGCCACGATCGAGGCCGATGAGGCTGCCCTGCTTTTCGCCCGACAGAACGCGGCGCGTTATCGGGCGCTCTCGGCGGGA
The DNA here is from genome assembly GCF_003994335.1 of Asaia sp. W19. Taxonomy (GTDB): domain Bacteria; phylum Pseudomonadota; class Alphaproteobacteria; order Acetobacterales; family Acetobacteraceae; genus Asaia. Next base: position 69,449 of record NZ_PNQZ01000070.1, on the reverse strand, counting down.
GGTGCCAGCACGATCGAGCAGCAGCAAGGTGCCGAGGATCGCCAGCGCGAGGCCGTCGCGCGGCTCTCTCGCGACAAGGCAGCCGTGAATGCCGATCGCGCCGGGCTTGCTGTGCTCGCTGCAGAGAGCGAGCGCGCGCAAGGCGTGCTGATCCAGACGCAAGGCCTTGTGCGTCAGGCCGAGCTCGATCTGTCCTATTGCACCATTACCGCCCCTGTTGATGGCGTTGTCGGGTCACGTGACGTGCGCGTCGGGATGTATGTCCGCCCCGGCACTGGACTTCTGGCGGTGGTGCCGGTGCGTCAGGCCTATGTAATTGCCAATTTTCAGGAGACGCAGATGGCTCGTGTACAGACCGGTCAGGAAGCCGACATACGGGTCGACAGCTTTCCCGACGCGGTGCTCCATGCCCATGTCGACAGCGTAGCACCGGCCACGAATGTCGCCTTTGCCCTGATCCAGCCTGATAATGCGACAGGGAATTTCACCAAGGTGGTGCAGCGTGTCCCGGTGAAACTGGTTTTTGATGACGGGCAGCCTCTGGCGCGACGCGTTCGTGTCGGCATGTCCGTCGAGGCCATGATCGATACCGGCGCGCCTCGTAACGGCGCTCACGCCGCCGATGCGCGCTTTGTGTGGGAGTAAGGGGCATGAGACATTTGTCCCGCACGGCAGGGCTGAGTCTTTTCCTGATCCTGGGGGGATGCTCGGTTGGACCGGAGTTCCAGAAACACGATCCGGTGGCGGCGTCTCATTGGCATGAAAGCGTGACACCTCAGAAAAGCCACCCGGATGAGCGTGCGCCCGTCGAGGCGCAGTGGTGGACGCTCTACCAGGATCCGGTTCTGACAGCGCTTGAGCAGGATGTGCTGAGGGCCAATCTCGATCTCAGGGAGGCGGCGCTCCATTTCGAACAGAGCCGTGCCGAGCGCAGGATCGCAGCCGCGGCGCGCTTGCCTCAGGTGCAAGGCGCCGCCTCTTATGCCCGCGAGCGCGCGAGCACGAACGGCATCCTGAGCCTGCTCGGTACTGAAGCGGATCAAGATCCGGCACAGATTGCGGACGGAACACAGGGGTTCGGGCCCGCTGCTGCTGCCGGACCGAAGGGTAATCCTGCTTTCAACCTGCCCCAATACGGCCTCGGCGCGTCATGGGAGGTCGATCTGTGGGGGCATGTGCGCCGCCAGGTCGAGGCAGCGACGGCCTCCATGCGGGCCATGCGGGAAATGCAGCGCGATACGCTGGTTTCGCTCATGGCAGAGACCGCGCAGGATTACATTGCCCTGCGTAACGTGCAGGCCCAGACCGAGATTACCCGACAGAGCCTCGATATCGCCCGTCACAGTGTCGAACTGACCGTTTTGCGTGTGACCCAGGGTACGGCGACGAAACTCGATCTCGCCTATGCGCGCGGGCAGTTGCATGGTTTTGAAGCCCGCCTGCCCCAACTGCACCGCGAAGAGGTGCACCTTCTTAATGCCCTTGCCTTTCTGATGGCGCGCGAACCGGGTGCCCTGTCACAGCGTCTTGCGGAGAAGGGCAGCATTCCACCACTCCCGGTATCCATCCCGGTTGGATTACCGTCGCAGCTTGCCGAAAGACGCCCGGATATCCGGGCGGCTCAGGAGCGTCTGCATGCGGCAACAGCAACAATCGGGGTAGCCATGGCGGATTTCTTCCCACGGATCACGCTGTCTGGCAGCCTGGATGTTCAGGCTCTCCAGTTCAGCGGTCTCGGCTCCTGGGCATCGCGTCAGTATGGTTTTGGTCCGACCATGACCATTCCGTTGTTCGAGGGCGGGAAGCTTGCGGGGCAACTTGCCTTGCGCCGTCTGCAGCAGAGGGAAGCGGCCATTGCGCTTCAGAAAACGGTTCTCCACGCCTGGGAGGAAGTCGATGATGCCATGGCCGATCTGGGCACGGCCCAGGAGCGTCACGACCGCCTGGCCGAGGCGGTTGCTGAGAGTGAGACAGCCGTCAGGGTGGCGCAGCTCCAATATGCCCAAGGGGCGGGAGATTTTCTCAATGTTCTGACCACACAGAACGGGCTGCTCGAGAGCCGTAGCGCGCTCTCGGACGCGCGGGCGGAAGTCTCGGTATCGATGGCACGGCTTTATCGGGCTCTGGGGGGCGGTTGGGCCCGAATATAGCCAGACCAGGGGCGACGCTCCCGGGGGCTGCCGTCCCTTTTGCTCAGCCCGCGGGGATAGTGATAACCGCGCCGGGTGAGTGGCTGGTTGCGGCGAGGGCGGCGAGAATCTGCATCATGGTAAAGCTCAGCTTGCTCCGGAAATCATCATCGCTGATCCAGTACCATCGGCCCCTGTAGCGTACCTCGTCATAATTATGCTCGGGCGCGGATTTGCCGGAATGGATCACCACATCAGGGCGTGTCTCAATGCCGACCGGGCTGATGGTGGGCAATGTCCGCGTGGCTCTGACATCCTCTTCCGGGACCTCCATCTCATAGGCGATCTGGGAGAGCATGGCGAACATGGAGCGCGTGAGAATGGCAATCTGCCCCGGCACTTTCGGGTAGGGGCCGTAAACGATCTCGGCCTCTTCGGCGTGAGGGTCGAGATGGAGCAGACGACGCACCTCTGCCTGGATGGTGGTCAGGGCGGGGTCAGAGGTGGCGGTGAGCACAAGATAGGCGTGTTCGGGCTGCGTTCCCGATGGCTTGTTCGCCGAGCCGGAAGGTGGCTGGTCCGCCGTTGCTTTGGGGGCATCGGTGGAGATGCGTATGGTCATGGCGCCCTGTACCTGCAACTGGCGCAGATCATGCAGCAGCAGGTAGAAACGGACCGAACCGCCGCCAGTGGGTCCGGCACCAAGGGCGCGGACATTGGACAATCCGTCGATCGACTGCGCCGTCAGGCGCAGGAGTGTGTCGATAGGCAGACCACCGAGGCTGAGTGGCATGATGACTACGGGTGAGATGGGCCGGATGACGTTTTCGGCATATTGCTGCCCGGTCTCGGGCTGATAGGTGAAGGTTGGGCTCTCCTGCAGCGTGGCTGTGCTGCTGCCGAAGAGATAGCTTCCGACACCTGAAGGGAACGCATTGAATCCGCCATTGACCGAGCGATTGAGCTGATAGCCCGCGATGACCTGAGTTGTATCGAGAAAGGTCGGTGGATCGGCATAGCGGATACGAATGATGTTGAGCAGCATCGCATGTTTTTCCGCCTCGCCCAGCGCGCGCGAGTAATCGAGCTGATCATGCGACAGGCGCGAAGGGCCGATCGTGATGCAACCCGACAACATCAGGGGCAGGAGGCTGGGCAGCAGCGCGCGGAACACCCCCGGGCGAGGGCAGGGAAAACGGAGCATGATCATGGGTGTCTCTGGCTTAGCGTATCCTTGGAGAGGGTTGCCAGCCCGTAATGAACGTTTTGCGTTCCACGGGCCGGGGGAGGGGAAAGCTGAAGCACGGAGCTGACCGGATCGCAGGGCTGGCACACAGTATTTCTTCCCCTTCAGGGCTTGGGCGCCTGCTCTGTGGCCAGAATAGCGGCCAGACCTTCACGGTAGCTCGGGAAGCGCCATCGACGGTCGAGGCTCCGTTGGGTCAGGCGGCTGTCGACCACGCGGCGCTCGGACCAGAAGCTGCGTGCCATGGGGCTCAGGCTTTCCCAGGCCTCATCCAGCGACAAGCGTTGAGGCAAAGGAGCGTTCGCCAGACGAGCGGCCTCTTCGAATACCGCGGCCTGCGGGCTTGGCGCGTCATCGACGAAGTTCAGAATGCGGCATCCTGAGGCGGTGGAAATGGCAGCCATGGTGCCCTCGGCGATATCGTCTCGATGGATGCGGCTGAACAGATGGTCTGGCGCGTCGATCAGTCGGGCCTTGCCGGAGCGCAGGGTATCGAACGCCGAGCGGCCGGGCCCATAGATCCCGCCCAGTCGCATGATATCACAGGCGATGGATCTGCGACGGGCCAGTTCCTGCCATGCCCGCTCGGCCTCGACGCGCGCGCGGCTGCGTGTCTGGCCGGGTGAGACTGGCGTCGTTTCATCCACATGTGCGCCCTGACGGTCTCCGTAAACGCCGGTAGTTGAGTAATAGCCAATCCATCGCAGGGTCGGGCTTTCCGACAGAAGGGGGGCGTATCGGATAAAGGCGGGATCGCCCGACTCCGATGGCGGCGCGCTGATCAGAAGATGGGTTGCCTCACCAAGTGCAGAACCAGCCTCATCGAAAGCGATCAGTCCCGATCCCTCTTCAGGCACGCGCCTTGTGCCGGTCACGCGCCAGGCTTGGGCTCTGGCAAGCGGCACGACGGCGGATGCTGAATAGCCCTGACCCAGGATAACAAGGTGAGGTGGCATGAAAGCTCCCATTCGCGCTTGACCGCTGACGCGGTGGCGCGCCAATCACACTGTATGAAACATGGTTTTGGAGCCTTGGCGATAGGAAGCGTTCTGGGAATGGGGATGGCGGCTGCCAGCCCGGCCCCGCAGAACCTTGCCCAATGCGTGGCTTCGCTTCCTGACACGCCCGATCTGGTGCAGGAGGCAGCACAGAACTGGCTGCGCCGCGGCGGCGGCGGCGAGGCACGGGACTGTCTCGCGCAGGCCGATCTGGCGCTCGGAGACTATCGCGAGGCGGCGCAGCAATACGAGACGCTCGCCATGCAGGGTGGGCCTCGCAAATCGCTGTCGCCTCAAGGCCGGAGAGCCGGCCAGCCTGAGGCAGGGAGCGAGGGGGAGCGCGAGGCAGGCTATGCTGCCCGGGCGGCGGAAGCGTGGTTGCTGGCGGGCGATGGCGCTGCGGCAGAACGTGCTGCGCGTCAGGCGTTGCTCGTTTCATCGTCATCGCCGGGCAAGGTGCGGTCCGATCTAACCTTGCTGCTGGCGCGCAGCCTGTCCATGCAGGGCCATTATGCGGCTGCCATACAGGCGCTGGGGGTCCTGCCCGACAACGGCAAGAATACCGATCCCGTTCTGGTGCGGGCGCTCGTGCTGCGCGCCGGGGCCTATCGCCAGCTTGGGCGCAATGCCGATGGGCTGGTGGATGTCACCCGGGCCCTGACGCTTCAGCCCGACGATATCGAAGCCCTGCTAGAGCGCGGCATCCTCAATGTCCGCCTGACCCGCTACGCACAGGCCCGCAGTGACTGGGATCGGGTCATCGCACTCGCCCCGGACGGACATGAAGCCTATCTGGCTCGTCAGGACGAGGCTGTTCTGGATTCAGATCCCGATCAGGACTGAGCAGTTTCCCGGCGCTGTTCGGCATTCCGTCCTGCCGCCGCCGGAATTCCCCGGTTACGCCGCGCCGGGGGGTTTACCGGTTTCGACAAGGGCAACGACCTCGTCCCAATGAGGCGCGGACTCGGCAGCGCCGAGGCGCGTGGTGGCCAAAGCGCCGCAAGCTGCCGCGAAATGCACGGCCTCGCCGAAACTCTTGCCCAGTGTGAGGGCGGTGGCCAGACCGCCATTGAAGCAATCACCCGCCGCTACTGTATCGATGGCATTCACGCGATAGGGCGGTACGAAGCCTTCCGACTCTCCAGAGCGATAATAAACACCGCGCGCGCCCATCTTGACCAGGGCATGGGTGGCGCCCAGTTCCTGCAGCCTGCGTGCGGCTCTGGCCGCGTCTTCCTGCGTTTCGGGATAGATTCCGGTCAAAAGCCGTGTTTCGGTCTCATTGGGGGTGACGACATCCAGGGCTGCCCAGAGCGCTGCGGGCAGGCCGTCAGCGGGGGCAGGGGCTGGGTCGAGAATGACCAGTGTGCTGGCTCGTTTCGCTTCCTCGGCAATCTCGATGGTCAGGGCCAGCGGGATTTCCAGCTGCAACAGTACGGCCGAAGCCTCATGAATGAGCGCGCGATGGGCCCGGACATCGCTGCCGTCCAGCGCCATGTTCGCGCCGCCTGCAACGGTGATGATGTTTTCCGCCTTGCTGTCCACCGTGATCAGCGCCACCCCGGTTGGATGGTCGGGATCCTCACGCAGGGCTGAGAGATTGACCCCGAACGGTGTCAGGAGGGAGCGGGCAAGCGTGCCGAAACTGTCCGTGCCGGTGCGGCCCGCCATGAACACCTTCAGGCCGCAGCCTTGACCAAGACGGGAGGTTGCGGCCGCCTGATTGGCCCCCTTGCCCCCCAGCCCGGTAGCATAGCTTTCCGCATGGACCGTTTCACCGGGATGAGGGATGCGCTCAGCGCGCGCCGTGATGTCGATATTGACGCTGCCGAAGGAAAGGATGGAAGAGGGGCGGTCGGACATGAGCTTTTCCCTGATCGCCCTGCGGGCGGAAATGGTGCCACGAGGCTGTGTCTTCGCGGGCGATGCCAGAAGACGGACGCGTGAACGCATGGCGTATCATCGCGTCGCAGCCTCGGCTAGGATCGCGGCATGTTTCGCATTCTCGTGATCAAGCTCGGGGCTCTGGGCGATGTTGTTCAGGCGCTCTCTCCTTTTGCCGCCATCAGGGCCCATTGGCCCGAGGCCGAGATCACCCTGCTCACCACCGCGCCTTTTCGCGCCCTGGCAGAAACCAGTCCCTGGTTTGATCATATCCGGATCGATACGCGGCCGCGCTGGCATGACTGGCGCGGTTTGCTGACCCTGCGCCGGGAACTGCGCGGCTATGATCTGGTGATCGACTTGCAGACATCCGGGCGGAGCACGCGTTATGCGCGGCTATCAGGACAAAAGGCCTGGAGCGGTATTGCCAGAAAGTCGGCCCATTTTCACGATAATCCCTGGCGCGATTCCATGCATAGCGTGGCGCGACAGCGCGACCAGCTCGCGCGTCTTGGCGTAGCGGAGCACAACGCGCCCGATCTGGAATGGCTGGGTCGTGGCGGTCCGGATCTGCCCGCACCCTATGCCATCATCGTTCCTGGCGCCGCCCCTCACCGCCCTGCCAAACGCTGGCCAGAGGGGCATTACGCGGCTCTGGCCCGGCTTTTGCAGGCGCAGGGTCTGGCTGTGGTCGTAATTGGCACACAGGCGGAGCGCGCTCTCGTGGATACGATAAGGGCGCAGACGCCCGGCGTGATCGATCTGGCGGGTCAGACCGATCTGCTGGCCCTGGGCGGCGTGTTTGCGCGGGCGACGCTGGCAGTGGGGAATGATACCGGCCCCATGCATCTCGCGGCAGCCATGGGATGCCGGTCGCTCGTATTGTTCTCGGGGGAGAGCAACCCGCGCCTGACCGCGCCGAACGGGTTGAGACCGGGTCAGGTTCGTGTTCTCGCGGTTGAGGATCTGCGGACGCTCGACGTTTCCAGGGTTGCGGCCTGCCTGAACTGGGGCCATTAGAACAGCTCAACTTATCTCTTACGCCAGGAGCGCATCTCCATGCCTGCCATTACCCTGCCCGATGGTTCCGTTCGTACGTTCGACGGTGCCACGACCGGCACGGCAGTCGCGGCTTCGATCGGTCCCGGTCTGGCGCGTGCTGCCGTTGCGATGAGCCTGAATGGCAAGCTGGTCGATCTCTCGACCGTCATTGCCGAGGATTCAGAGCTGCGCTTCATCACGCGCAAGGACGATATCGTTCTGGAGATGATCCGCCATGATACCGCCCATGTGCTGGCCGAGGCCGTGCAGGCGCTCTGGCCCGGCACGCAGGTAACCATCGGCCCCTCTATCAAGGACGGGTTCTATTACGATTTCTTCCGCAACCAGCCTTTCACGCCTGAGGATTTCGAGGCGATCGAGGCCAAGATGCGTGAGATCATCGCGGCCAATGCGCCGTTCGAGCGCGAGGAATGGGATCGTGACGCCGCCATTGCCTTCTTCGAGGAGAAAGGCGAGCGCTTCAAGGCCGAGCTGATCCGCGATCTGCCCGAGAGCGAGACCATCTCGATCTATCGTCAGGGGGCATGGCTCGATCTGTGCCGCGGGCCGCACATGCGTGGCACGGGCGATATCGGCACGGCGTTCAAGCTCATGAAGGTAGCCGGTGCTTACTGGCGCGGCGACCACCGTAATCCCATGCTGACGCGCATCTATGGAACGGCCTGGCGCGACCAGAAGGAACTCGACGCCTATCTGCACCAGCTGGAAGAGGCCGAGAAGCGCGATCATCGGCGTATCGGCCGCGAGATGGATCTGTTTCATATCCAGGAAGAGGCGGTGGGTCAGATCTTCTGGCATGCGAAGGGCTGGCGTCTTTACACCGTGCTTCAGGACTATATGCGCCGTATCCAGACGCGCTATGGCTACGAAGAAGTGCGTACCCCACAGCTTGTAGACCGTGCGCTCTGGGAAGCCTCGGGTCATTGGGATAAATATCGCGAGCACATGTTCATCGCGACGGTTGAGGATGAGGAAAAGACCCTCGCCCTCAAGCCGATGAACTGCCCCTGTCATGTGCAGATCTTCCGCCATGGGCTGCGTTCCTATCGCGAGCTGCCGCTGCGTATGGCCGAGTTCGGCGCATGTCATCGCTACGAGCCTTCAGGCGCGCTGCATGGTATCATGCGCGTTCGTGGCTTCACGCAGGATGACGCGCATATCTTCTGTACCGAGGAGCAGATTGCGGCCGAGACGGCGACCTTCGTGGCCATGCTCGACGAGGTCTATCGCGATCTCGGTTTCGAGAATTTTCGTGTGAAGTTCTCCGACCGCCCCGACGCGCGTGCGGGTGACGACGCGACCTGGGACAAGTCGGAAAAGGCGCTCAAGGAAGCCTGCGCCCTGGCGGGTGTCACCTTCGAGACCAATCCGGGCGAAGGGGCCTTCTATGGCCCGAAACTCGAATTCGTGCTGACGGATGCGATCGGTCGCGACTGGCAATGCGGCACATTGCAGGTCGATTTCATTCTGCCAGAGCGTCTGGATGCGTCTTATATCGGCGAGGACAGCGCGCGCCATCGTCCGGTCATGCTGCACCGCGCCATCCTGGGCAGCTTCGAGCGCTTCATTGGTATCCTGATCGAGCAGTTTGCAGGCAAGTTCCCGCTCTGGCTCGCTCCGACCCAGGTGGTGGTCGCCAGCATCGTGACCGATGCGGAGCCCTATGCACAGGAGGTGGCCGCGAAGCTGCGTCGCGCAGGACTTCAGGTCGAGGTGGACGGACGCAACGAGAAGATCAACGCGAAGATTCGTGAACACTCGCTCGCACGTGTTCCTGTCATTCTTGTTGTGGGTCGTCGCGAGGCAGAAGAGGGCAAGGTAGCGATGCGTCGTCTGGGCGGTGCTGCTCAGGAAATCCTTGCGCTGGATGAGGTGGTGGCGATGCTGGGTCAGGAAGCCATGGCCCCGGACATGCAGCGCCTGCAGGTCTGATGCGCGCGTGTTAGACGCGAAAACCTTGCAATCCCGGTGTTTCATGACTATGTCGGGGCACCGGGAGTCCCGCAAACAAGCCGTTAATTTTGTCACGCTAAGGTGATGAAATCTTTGGCGTGGTTGAGCGTATTGAATTCCCGCCAAGCAGATTGTTGAAAACGTCGACAGGAGACGACCATAGCTAGACCACCGATGCAGGCCGCACCCACCCGTGAAGGGCCCCGAGTTAACGAGGAAATCCGTGTTCCTCAGGTGCGCTTGATTGACGCCGACGGCGAAATGGCTGGCGTCATGACAACGCGCGATGCTCTTGCACGCGCCTATTCGGTCGGGCTCGACCTTCTGGAAATCAGCCCGACGGCTGAGCCACCTGTCGTCAAGATTCTCGACTACGGCAAGTTCAAGTACGAACAGCAGAAGAAGAAGAACGAAGCGCGTAAGAAGCAGAAGGTCATAGAGATCAAGGAAGTCAAGGTGCGCCCCAGCACCAATGAAAATGACTACCAGGTCAAACTGCGCGCCATGAACTCGTTCCTCGCGGAAGGCGACAAGGTCAAGGTATCGTTGCGCTTCAAGGGTCGTGAGATGGCCCATCAGGAGCTCGGTATCAAGATGCTCGAACGCATTCGTACCGAGATGGAAGACAAGGCGAAGGTCGAGCAAATGCCCAAGCTTGAAAATCGCCAGATGATCATGGTGCTCGCACCGCGCTGACCGCATGAAAGCGGTTTAAGCCTCACGAACCTCCGGCCTGTGCCGGAGGTTTTTTTTTGCCATGACGGAATAGGGCGGTGCAGCGGTGCGTGATGTGAGCGCCAGCATTCTTCCTTACGGAAACTTCGGGCCCGTACCGCGGATGGGTTCTGAAGAATTCCCCCCTGCGCTAAACGAGTCTGGCGCAGGTCGCTGCAGGACCTGTTGTTTGAGCGCCTCAGCGTTCCCCATCCCAATCCGGATACGTCATCCGTGGGGGAAGACCTGCTCTCAGGGAAGGCTCAGATGCGAGGTCCTATGAAGGGTTAAGGCGTCTCAGGATGCCGATGCAGATTGTCGCGTCGGTGTGAGCGTATTCGTTGCCCATTAGTTTTCTCTAGTCTCTCAGGCGGGCCGACTCTGCACGCAACTACCCCGATCCTGGCGTGCTGGTTCGCCCGAATCGGGGAACATTTGTCCTTCAACGGCACAGCCTAGACGATTTTTTCGATAAAAATCATTTTCGCGTCATATTTGAGAAACTTTTTTGAAGACTTCTGAAAAGAACAAGAAACCGAAACAACAATGAAATTCAGGTGTCGACCGAGCAAACAATCGAAAAAAGAGACGGATTTTGATTACCTATAACGAGTTGGATCGAGGATTTTCACGGGGTTTGACATATTTAACGGGCGAGTATCAAATTATACGTGGATCTTAACAAATTATGGTGTGCCATGACGATTCTTTGCCATTACATTGCGAATGGAAACAGGAGATTTGCCAATCGAACCGCAATATCGTTCTGTAATAGTCATGTAAATTGACATCACGTTTTGGTGATCTTTTCCAATCCAAATTAATGGATTTTAAAGGCTAAGCAAGCAAACTGTCTTCAGTTCAAAGCGTAATGTTGCTATTTACGATCCAGGGGTCGGATTAACGATGAATACCAATAACGGCCAGACTCTGAGCGAGATCTTTACTGACCCGAGCGTCGAGGGTCCCAATCTGCCGATGAACACCCAGCAGGTGATTAACGGACAGATCCAGTACAACAACACGCTCTCGGACCTGACAGGCGATGACTCTCCTGACTGGGCCATCGTCCAGTGGAATGCGGCGTCGGCCTTCGACCCGCTTGCGGGTGATGATACTCAGGTCTGGGATAACGATTTCGGGTATTCGGTGGGGCATTGGACACAGGGCTCCTCCACTTCGGCCTCGGGTACCACGAGCTATAATGTTTTCCGTGATCCGGATAATGGTCATTACATTTACCAAATGGCCGCCCAGGGTGGGCACCTGCTGGACGTGCAGCTTGCCGCGCTTGGCGACATTGATGGGCAATATTCATTTAATCATCAGCTGACTGCCTCTTTTATTCAGGGTATCAGCGACTACCGGGGCACGACTGGCACTTACCAGGCGGGTATCAATTTTACGATTAACTATCATAGCGCTAATCTGAACTTCGGTCTCTTCCTGCAGTTCGAGACGGTAGACTATACGGGCAAGCCGGAAGCTTATGTTTATCTTCCGAATTCTCTAGGCGGGACGATCTACAACGTCAGTGGTTCGCGTGCGGCCTATATCAACCCGCTTGATCCGTCGAATGACGGCGTGATGTATCAGACGACGATCGACCTTAATCAGGGTCTGATGGCCGCGATCAAGGCGATGATCGGCATGTATCCGAGCCTCGCCAGCGAACTGACCAATATGGCCAACTGGTATCTCAGTGGTGTCTATATTGGGGTTGAAAGTAACGGTACGGGCTCTGCCACAGACGTTACCGGAAACTACAATGTCGAGAGCCCTACGGTTACCTACGACACCAGCAAGACGGTCAGCTACGCCGACCGTTCCAGCACCAGCTCAATCGTTTCAATGACGCCGGAAAACAGCACTGGCGCGAACACAACAGAGGTCACGATGCCCAATCTTGTCGTCAAAGGCGTGAATAACACGGTTCTCATTCCTTACACGTCTGGCGATACGGCGGGAACGCTTGCCCAGTCCTACGCTTCCAGCATCCAGTCCCTCCTCGCAGCCGGCGCATTGGATAACAGCATTCTGAGCCCGGGCTCGAATGGCTATGTCTCGTCAAACCGGGCTTCGCAAGCGATCATCGACGTCGCCGGGAGCTATGGCGTTTCAGGCAATTATTCCAACATCGTTGTGGCCTCGACGAGTACAACTGCGCTCGCGGGGGCGGTGAGCCTGGATACGACTCAGGATTCGGCCAGCTACCAGAATATCGTGTCGTCCAATCAGTATGGATCGACGGTCAAGGTAGGCAATGCCTCTGGCAGCTTTGCTGGGACGCAGGGAAACAACGTCTTCAATGCCTCGCAATCCTCGGGCAACTGGAATATTGCGACAGGGTCGGGCAACGACACGATCTATGGGGCGAGTGGAACCAACACGATCACTGGCGGTACGGGTAGCAACCTGATCTATCTGGGTGGCTCTAATAACTTCGTGACGTCTTTGGGTCAGGACACGATTTACGGCGCTGCAGGCGCGATCGACACCGTATCACTCCAGGGTGGGAACGCCACGGCGATCATGCAGACCAACGCTGCAGTGATGGATTTCTCCGCCGGCAACAAGATCACGGTGGGCGATAACAGCTCGGTTTATGGGGGTACCTCGTCAGTCGTGAATGTCAGCTTCGGTTCGGCGACTGTGACCGGGTACCCAAGGCGACACGATTTCCGCAGCAGGCGATTTGCAGGTGGTGCATGGAAGCAACCAGAACATCAGCGTGGCAGGGGCGTTGCGTTTCATTTCCGGTACCGGGCAGACAACCATTTCGGCAGGAGCGGGCACGATTTTTGGTGCAAACGCTCTGACTGCCACCCTGAGTTCCTCCTCCCGCCTCCTTTTTACGGCCAATCAGCCTTACACAACGGGGGATCAGTATATCGACGGGCGCGCTGTGGCCGGGGGACTGGACGCCTGGACGGGCGCGGGTCAGCAGACGGTCATCGGCGGAACGGCCTCCGATCAGTTCTATTTCGGTACGGCTTTTGCTGGCACATCGAATGCTTCAGCAGCGGCTACCGTCACGGGTGGCTCGGGTGCGGGGAACCTTTTCGGAATGCTTGCCAACCACACTGCGGGTAATTTCACCATCACCGATTTCCGTGCTGCTGATAACAAGTTTTTCCTTTATTTTTATAGCCCTGCCAACCTGACTGCGGCTGCACAGAATATTCTGAATACCGCGACGATCTCGGGAGGCAATACCTCAGTGATGATCGACGGTGATGCGAAAATTACTTTCCTTGGTGTGACCGATCTGAAGGTCTCTGACTTTTCGATAAGTTAAGGGCAAGAGGGGTGAGAGCTTGCGGCTCTCATCCTTCCAGCCGCTGAAGGATAGATATGGGCCTCCGGTTCAGATAGATTTTAACCAAGGGCGTTCAGAATTATATCAGAAAGATGCATTGTTCTGGCGCGGCGATGCCGAATGATCTCGCTTTGAATGTGAGCGCCGTGCAAGTGTTACCCCTTTGGGGCGGCAGATCCTACTTGCTTGTGGAGTTCGTCGTACACCGCTCGATGGAAACTGGCGACGCTCAAACGACGCGATGATCGCGCGGTTTGTTCAGGCTGGGGCGATTATAAGCGAGCCGCGGGTGCAAAAATGTGACTGCTTTCTCAGAGCGAGAACGTTCTTTGCGACTTGTCGAGAGCAAAGTGGCGGAGAGAGTGGGATTCGAACCCACGGTACGCTATTAACGTACACACGCTTTCCAAGCGTGCGCCTTAAGCCGCTCGGCCATCTCTCCAGCGCGGGCGGACCATATCAGTTTCTCTCAGGTGCGCAAGTACCCACAGACGCGCTTCGGGCGTTTTTGATGAAGTTTCGAATCAGCTCTGGTGATTTCTGGCCCGGAGCAGTTTCCACCCCAGATGAAACATCCACAGCCTGTGCCCCGGAGGCAACGATGGCGTCGGCAACGCTCTCCGGGGTGAGGCCGCCTGCGAGCATCCATGGAGCGGGCGCCTGCCAGCTGCGCATCAGGCGCCAGTCAAGGGTCACCCCGTTACCGCCCGGGCGCGTCGCGCCCGCCGGTGGACGGGGTTCGATCACATATCCATCGATGTCGGCTTCGGTCGGCAGGTCCCCTGTGCCGCTCACGGCGCGGGACAGCCAGACGGGCAGAGAAAAGCGCTCGCGGATGCTGCGCGCGCGTTCAGGTGTGTCGTAGATCTGCAGGACCGAGAGGGGCATCTCGGTCAAAGTTGCGGCGATCTCTTCATCCGTTGCCTTGACGAAAAGTCCGACCGTCTCAGGTAAAGGGGTGGAGATCGAACTCACCAGGCGTGCCGCTTGGACAGGGGTCACAAAGCGTGGTGAGCGGGCAAAGAAGACGAAGCCAATCCATTCTGCCCTCTCGTCACAGGCGGCTCTGAGCCCCTGCACCTCGGTCAGGCCACAGATCTTGACGCCTCTTTTCACGCCAATGCCAGTTCCGCCTGAATGGCCGCGGCAGCCTTTGCGGGATCCGGGGCCTGTGTGATCGGGCGACCGACCACAATCCAGTCAGCGCCTGCCTGGGCTGCTTGCCTGGGTGTCATAATGCGCTTCTGGTCATCCGCGCTGCTTCCTGCTGGACGGATGCCGGGTACGACTAGAACGGGTGCCTCGCCCAGTGCGTCGCGCAGGGGCGCAATTTCCTCGGCCGAGCAGACAAGGCCATCAGCGCCAGCCGTCATCGCGAGGCGGCCAAGGCGTACGACCTGCTCACGTGGTGTCGCGGCGACACCGATCTCGTTCAGCGCTACGCTATCCAGGCTTGTCAGTACCGTGACGGCAAGAAGGATAGGACGGTGCAGGGGCGGATAGGCGGCGTCGATCGCCTGGCGCGCCGCCCGGATCATGGCGGAGCCTCCGCTGGCATGAATGGTCAGCAAAGATGCGCCGATTGGGGCGAGGCTCGCCAGCCCCTTGGCGACCGTGTTGGGGATATCGTGCAGCTTGAGATCGAGGAAGAGCGTCCTGTCACCGGCCACGTCCCTGATAGCGGACAAGCCTTGCGCATAGGTAAATTCCATCCCGAGCTTGATTGCATCGACCGATCCGTCCAGCGCGCGCGCCCAGTCTCGGGCCTGTCCAAGATTCTGTGTGTCGAGGGCGGCAATCAGACGGGTGCGTTTCATGAGGTCTCGATCGGTATTAGCTGAGGGGATCGTAGCGGTTGCGGCTTGCGGGAGCGACCTGCCGCTCAGACAGCGGGGGCTGAGGGAACGGGGGCTGTATCATAGGGAGCGCGGCTGGGATCCGTACCCACGGTCAGGCGGTCGATGCGCTGATGCAGATCGAGTACCTGGGTTTCGAGGGCGCGCACCTGCTGCTCTGCCTTGCGGGCGCGTGAGCGCTGCTTGAACTCGCCGATCAGCATAACAAATCCGCCAATCAGGAAGCTGGCCGCGCCGACGCCGAGTACCAGCATGCCGACCGAGAACTGCCAGCCATAGGAGACGATCCAAAGCGGCTGGGCGTCGGGATTGCTCAGGGCGAAGGTGATGAGGGCCACGAGAAACACGACGATAACAAGAAGGCGCACCATCAGGGTAGTCTCCGCAGAACGGGTTGTCGGCGCAAGGATCTCGTGCCGCAGATTGAGCGTATCGCCTTACATTGGGTTCCTGCAGGCAGCAAGGTTTGTTGCCAACCCTTGACGATACTGCCCGCAACGTGATCCGCTCGCTGGCACAGGAATGAATATCCGGGGGGCGGCGATCGATGTCTCAACTGCTGATGTTCCGACAGCCTCTGCCTGCGACCGACCGGCTCTGGGCGGTTATCGCCTGGCAGGGGCGCAAAAGCCGGATTGCCAATATCCATGCCAGCCATGAAGCTGCATGGGCAGATTGTGCGTGGCGTAGCCGGCAGGTTCAGGAATACAGGGCATTTCTGGCCGCTGAGCAAAAAGCGCCATTGCGTTATGATGTACGACAGATACGGCGTGCGGAGCTACCAAAGAGCTGGTCTCCGTTGCCCGCACTCGGGTTCATGCGCGGCCAGATCTTTTAGAATCTGTCTTTCCGGACTGTATTAAAGAATGAACGGAAGGCCTGTTTGTCCCCCCTTGGCTGGTCTTGAGCGGCAAGTCATGACAAAAGCGAGGCCTGTAAATGCTTTCTGAACAGTAAGCATTGGCGTGTTCAGGACAGCAAGAGGACGGGATATCATGTCAGAACAGGACGACCAGACAATAGCTGCCCCTGCCGAACGGACCGCCCCCGAGGCCGCCCTCGTCTGTGGAACGCAATATCTCAAAACCTCTGGAACGGTGTCATTCGGTGCCCCCGAGGTATTCTATACCCTGCCACCGCGCCCCCATATGGCGCTCCGGATCGACGTAACAGCGCGTCAGATTGCCGAGGATCAGCCGAATTTTGAGGTGAGCCTCGCAATCTCGGCCACGGGGTATCGGCAGGCGCCGACGCCCGATAATGCGGAGCCTGATCGGCTCTATCAGATCGATATGGTCTATGCCGGGCTGTTTGCCTTGCAGAATGTCCGTCAGGACAGGGTCGAGGCCTTGCTGCTCATTGAGGCGCCGCGTCTCCTGTTTCCTTCGGCGCGTCATCTCCTGCTAAGTTTGATCCGTGAATCGGGCTTCCCGGTCGTCAATATCCAACCAGTCGATTTCGGGGCGCTTCTGCAAAGCCGACGTGCCCAGTCCTGAGCCTGTCGTTCCGATTTCCGACGTCCTAAACCTGGCATAGCAGTCCCATGACCCTGATATCCGATATCGTCTGTGCGTACGGCCCCGGTGACGAGCCCAAGGCCCATACACCGCTTTGGGCGGTCTTCGATCCAGACTGGTACCGGTGGCGCTACCAGGCCTCGATCATCGAAATTGCGGGCAGCCTGCCGGAGGATGACAGGGGACTCTACGCGTTCTGGCAGCGCGACGGCGCGCGTCACGCCCATGCACCCAACCGGTATTTCGACGAAATGTGGTACCGACGGGTTCATCCCGATGTCGAGAACGGAATCCGTATGGGTGTGTTCGATTCCGGGTTCCAGCATTATTGCGAGACGGGCCACAGAGGGCGGTCTTGCCACTGGCTTTTCTCAGAGAGCAATTATTTCTGGCTCAACCAGGATCTGACACCCGCCTTGCTCAGAGAGATGGGCTACAGCAACGGGTTCGACCATTATCTTGCGGTCGGGCAGTCGGAGCGGCGGGTCAGTTCGTGTTTCTTCTCACCCGATGTGTTTCGTTCATCGCTCGTACAGCAGCGCCTTCCGCTCGATTCCGGGATGGGCGATTTCTCGCGGATGATCGATGATCCCGATGCACGGGCACTCCGCAGTTCCTGGTATTTTGACCCGTCCTGGTATCTCGAAACCTACCCGGAGGTTGCGGAGAAGATTGCTTCTCGCGAATTTGCCTCTCCGCTTCATCACTATCTCTCCAATGATGCCCCAACGGTTTTTTCTCCCAATCCCTGTTTCGACGAGAGCTGGTATCTGGAGGCTTATCCCGATGTGCATGACCTTGTGCGGCTTCGCGGATTCCGGAATGGCTACGATCACTTCGTACGCAACGGTCTTTTCGAAGGCAGGAGCCCGTCAGAGGGGGTGAGCCTGCCCGCGACAATGCGTGCGGGCGAAGCGCCGTCCTGGGGAGCTTTGAGCCAGAATGCGTTCCTCGAGCATGTGCGTCGTCTTGGGCAGGAAGTCCCGAAAACCACCGTTGAGACGCCGCATCTGACCCAGTACGAGCAGCTCCATGCGGCCAAGGTCGAGGCCATGCTGCCGCTCCTTGCGCGTACCCCGCTCGACTTCAGATATGTGGGCAGACCTGAGCTCAGCGTGCTGATCAGCGCGCGCGGCGGCGTCCAGCCTCTGCTCACCACGCTGGCCTCGTTGCATGAAGGCAATACGGGCGCGATGCAGGTCATCCTGATCGATGACGAGGCAGGGACGCATAGCGCCGAGATTGCCCGCTATACGCAGGGCATCGACAGGGTCATTACGTCTGAAGACATGCTCTCCAGACGCTGGCAGCGCGGTGGGGCACGCATTCTGGCGCCAGTTACTCTGGTTATCGAGCCGGGCGCGCATCTCTATTACGGGGCGCTCGCGTCAGCGATGAGCCGTCTGGATGCTCACGGCATCATTGGCGTGGCGCCTCAATGCCTTGGGCCGGATCTCAGGGTGATCGAGGCGGGGCTTTCAGTCTCGCGTGACGGAACCTGCCTCGCTCATGCGGTTGGAGCCGAAGCCTTCTCGGCGGAAACGGATTTCCTGCGTCCCTGTGACACCGTGGGTGGCGGTGCGCTCCTGTGCCGGACCGAAATCCTTCAGGCCGTGCCCATGAAGGAGGATGAGGGCGGCTCCCTGCGCAGCATTCTGCATGTCTGGGCGGTATTGGGGCTCAGCCTGCGTCAGGCGAAGCCGGAAGGGAGGATCCTTTATGATCCTTCCTTCCTGTTACGGGTCACGACTCCCGATGATCCTGCCGCGCATCGACGCGATGAGGAGGCGCTCGTCCTGCGTCGTCTCTTTTCTGATCTGCTGCGGGGCAATCCCTATAAGGGGGCGGCTCTGCGCGATACCGTTCATCGTTCCGCACGGTGGGGACGACGCGTCCTCGTGCTGATGGGGGAGTGGCCTGTCGGCCGGGAATGCCCAGCGCGCATCCGGACATTGAGCGATGTTCTGATCGATACCGGGGCGCAGGTGACTGTCTTCTCGCTGACCGGACAGACCCACTCCCAGGGAGCGGGCCAGGACCGCCCTGGCTCTTCCCTGCCTGAGACGGTGGAGTATCGGAGCGGATCGATCGAGCAGCTGGGCGGTCTGATCGAACGGCGTATGCGCGGATTCGATCATGTCTGGATTTGCGGGGGGCAGATTCTGAACCGGGTATTTCCGCTCATCAACGAGAAGGGTGCGCTTTTGCCTGAGGAGGGGTTCACCCTCGATCTGCGCGATATCGAGGCGTTTGGCCTGCTCAACGATCGCAGGCAGGTGGGAGACAGGCCCAGTGAGCAAGATAAAGCACTCTGCGCGGAACAGCTCGCCGACGAACTCCGTAATGCCTGGTTTTGCCAGAATGTAGTGGTAAGGGACAACGCGCAGAAGCAGGGTCTGCAAGAGGCTGGACTTGTCGATCTGACGGTTCTGGGCGATTGGCATGCGCCCTTGGCCGGGAGGCGCTATGAAGCGCGCCGCAACCTCCTTTTTGCGGCGCCCTCCGCAACGGGACAGAGTTACGGCCTGCGTTTCCTCAAATGGTTCGTGCGTGACGTGTTCCCCCGGATCGAGGGACGCGTGGATGGAGCGCCCAGACTGATCATCGGGTGTGACGGGCTGCAATCGATCGATCTCTCCATGATGACCCATTATCACGGGGTCGCGCCACTTCTGGACGGGCGTCATCCCCTGCCATCCCTTGCTGCGGAATGCCGCGTGCTGATCGTGCCTGATGACATGGACGGGGCCGTGGCCTCTCCCTGTTCATTGGCTGCGGCCTCTGCCTTGCCTTCGGTTCAGGGAGGGATGCTTGCGCAACCTGGTGTCGATGTCTCGCCCGTGGTGGCCGACCGGTTTGCAGAGGCGGTCATCAGGCTCTATCAGGACGAGAGCGCCTGGCAGCAGCTTTCGGATGAGGCTTCGGCAGGCGCCGCCGCGAGCAACGCACGGTATCGCGAGACGCTGGCAAGGCTGATGGGACAGGAACAGGTGAGGGAGAGCACACTTGACTGACAATACGGGAAAAGTTCTCGACCGGGTCGATCAGGATCTGGAACAGAGTCTCGAGCGCCTCTTTGCCCTTCTGCGCATTCCCAGCATCTCGGCCCAGCCAAAACATGCGGAGGATTGCCGCAAGGCTGCCGAGTGGTTGCGTACCGAACTGACCGCTCTGGGTTTCGATGCCAGCGTACGCGAGACACCGGGTCATCCGATGGTTGTGGGTCATGATGCGGGCGGGCAAAGCGGCCCGCATGTGCTGTTCTACGGACATTATGACGTGCAGCCTACCGATCCGCTCACGCTCTGGAAGAGCGATCCGTTCGCGCCCGTCATCACCACCGAGGGTGATGGACGTCGCATCATCGTCGCGCGTGGTGCGTCCGATGATAAGGGGCAGCTTCTGACCTTTATCGAGGCCTGTCGGGCCTGGAAAGCAGTGCATGGCACATTGCCGCTGAAGGTCTCGATCCTGATTGAAGGCGAGGAGGAAAGCGGCGGCGCCAATCTCATGCCCTTCCTCAAGGCCAATGCGTCGGAACTCAAGGCGGATGTCGCGCTGATCTGCGATACGGGTATGCCGGATCGTCGCACCCCGGCCATCACCACGGGCTTGCGCGGTCTGGTTGGTGAAGAGGTCGTGATCGAATGCGCAACGCATGATCTGCATTCGGGCATGTTCGGCAACGCCGCGCGCAATCCCATCGAGCTGCTCTGCAAGGCGCTTGGGAGTGTTCGCGATGCCCAGGGACGGGTGACGCTGCCTGGATTTTATGACGGCGTTAGCGTCCCTTCCGAGACAGTGCGCGCCCAATGGCGGGCAATCTTCCCAGATGACGCGCTCACCCTCGCGCCTGTCGGCCTCAGCAAGGCGGCCGGTGAGGAGGGCTTTACGGCGATCGAACAGATCTGGGCGCGTCCGAGCTACGAGATCAATGGCATTTCCGGCGGGTATGAAGGCGATGGATTCAAGACCGTCCTGCCTGCCCGCGCCATGGCCAAAGTCTCGTTCCGCCTCGTGCCGGGACAGGATCCGCAGGCTGTCCGCGATGCCTTCCGTGCCCATATACGTGCCGTTCTCCCCCCGGACGCGAGAGTCAGCTTCACGGAACACGGTGCCTCGACGGGATTTGCCGTGCCGGAGGATGGCCCGCTTCTGCGCACGGCGTTGGGAGCGCTTGGCGAGGAATGGGGGGTGCCAGCCGTCTCCATCGGGTGCGGCGGGTCGATTCCGGTTGTGGCCGAAGTCAAGGAGGCACTGGATATGGATTCCCTGCTCATCGGATTTGCGCAGGATGATGATCGTATCCATTCCCCCAACGAGCAATATGGCGTGGACTCCTTTCACAAGGGTATTCGCTCCTGGGTGCGTATCCTGGACGCCTTCGCTCGGTAACACGCCCGGGGGGCGGCTGTTTTTGCGCCCTGACATCTGATCGGGTCGATAGGAGGCTTCATGCTGCCTGCTCTGACGATGGGGGATCCTGCCGGTATAGGCCCGGATCTGACAATCAAGGCCTGGGAAACGCTCAGAGGACGAAACGAGGCTTTTCTCTGGATTGGCGACCCCGCGCTGCTCGAAGGGCGGGCGCCTTTTGCCGTGGTTGAAAATGTTGATCAGGCCTTGGCAGTTTTCGACGAGGCTCTCCCCGTTCTCCCCTGCCTTCTTCCCGGGAAGGTCATTCCGGGCCAGCCCGATACGGCGATGGCGGGGGCAGTCATCGCCTCCATCGAGCAGGCGACGCGTCTCGCCTTGCAGGGAGATGTGACTGCGGTCGTGACCAATCCGATCAGCAAGCTCGTGCTCAAGCAGGGCGGCTTCGGGTTTCCCGGCCATACCGAGTTTCTCGCCTCGCTCTGTGGCGTGCCGGGGGAGGAGATCATGATGCTTGCCTCCCCCCGCCTGCGCGTGGTTCCGGTCACGGTGCATGTGGGGCTGCGTGAGGCGCTCGATACGCTCTCGACGGTGCGTATTGTCGAGACCGGGCGTGCCCTGGCCCTGGCCTTGCGACGCGATTTCGGGATCACTTCCCCAAGACTCGCCGTGGCGGGGCTGAACCCTCATGCGGGAGAGGGCGGTGTGATGGGCAGCGAGGAGCAAACCCTGATCCAGCCGGCAATCGACCTGCTGCGAGCCGAAGGGATCGCAGCGACTGGGCCCTATCCACCGGACACGCTGTTTACCGATCTGGCGAGGCCGCTCTATGACGCAGCGCTATGCATGTATCATGATCAGGCGTTGATTCCGCTCAAGACGCTGGATATGGCCAGCGGTGTCAATGTGACGCTGGGCCTGCCGATCGTGCGGACATCGCCCGACCATGGAACGGCCTTTTCGATCGCAGGCACCGGAACCGCCGATCCGGCCAGCCTGCTCGCCGCGCTGCAGATGGCGCGCGATCTCGGCGCGAGACGCGCCATGAGCAAGGAGACCTCTTCATGATCCGATTGGGTGTGAATATCGACCATGTGGCGACTGTGAGGAATGCGCGCGGGGGTATGCATCCCGACCCCGTGGGCGCGGCGCTTCTGGCAGCATTGCATGGCGCAGATGGCATCACTGCGCATCTGCGCGAGGACAGACGGCATATTCGTGACGAGGACATGCTGCGCCTGCGCCGTGAGTTGACCGTGCCGCTGAATTTCGAGATGGGGGCCACAGAGGAAATGGTTGCGATGGCCTGTAGCCTGCGCCCTCACGCCTGCTGTCTGGTGCCTGAGCGGCGCGAAGAGGTCACGACCGAGGGCGGGCTGGATGTGCGCGCTCAGGAGGAAGATCTGCGCAGGAAAGTGGCCCGGTTGCGCGATGCCGGTATTCGCGTCTCACTCTTCGTCGATCCCGATCCGGCGCAGATAGAGGCTTCGGCCCGCATCGGCGGCCAGGTTGTCGAGTTGCATACCGGAGCCTACGCCCATGATCCGGGGGAGGCCGAGTTCGGGCGTCTCTATGCCGGAGCGCTGGCCGCGACCGCGCATGGGCTTGAACTTCACGCAGGTCATGGCCTGACCTTTGCCAATGTGGGGCGCGTGGCGGGTCTGCCGGAATTGACCGAGCTCAATATCGGTCACTTCCTGATCGGTGAGGCGATTTTTCTTGGACTCCCCGCTGCGATTGCCCGCATGAAGCAGGAAATCGCGACAGGGGCGCTGTTCAAGGTCTCGGGACGATAACCGGTTTGGTCGGGTCAGTGTAATTGGGCACTGTCTCGCCGGACTGCGTATTATAGGTCGCCGTCGTGCTCTGGTTCGGGGCGGCCGGCGAGTGGAAGGCCGAAACCGGTCCGAACGGGCCGCCGCTGACCTTGCGCATGCTGGCTTCAGGCTGACGGGCGCATCCACGGGTGATGATCGAGCAGATACCGTCCGATCCGATGATCTCGTCATCATCTCCCGTGTAATGGACTTCTGAAACACGGTCATGATCGAGGCGAATGACGGCTTTGCAGGTCGTCCCAGCTCCGCCAAGCGTCACCTGCGTCATGTTCAAGAGTTGTTGAACAGGGATGATCGTCGAGTCACTTGCCGTGGGCAGATTCATCGTTGCAGTATACTGATAGATCTGGGTCGTATTATTGAGAACCTTGGTCGAGGCAGGAATGCCGGCGCAGGCCTGGAGGTCGTTAGAGGTCATGCCGATCATGGCGATCTGGGCACGGTGGGCTTCACGCGAATCGAAATATCCACAGGCGGACAGACCTGCCAGAGGCAGGACGCCCAGGATGAGACGCAGGGTGGAAGTCAAAGATTTTCCTCGATGCGGAATTGGAAAGCACGACGTCCTGCAGGCAGGATTCATGATGCAAACAGAACGACGCGGGAATAGTTCTCTGTGCCTGCTCTTTCCGATCGATTCAACGTCAGGAATGTAACCGTAATGCCTTGAGGCATGATTCGCGTTGCAAGGCGTAAACGATGTCATGGGTGGCCATGACGCCCGGTCCTACCTGATGTTTCCATCGTGCTTCCCCCCCACCGCAGATGATCCGGCCCGAATAGGGGCTGTGCGCGACCGGAGACAGAACGGCCAGTCCGGCCAGGGGGTCTTTTTGCAGCCTTTGGCGCAGCGCTTGCTGCATGGCGCCCTGTTCATGGCGCGGCGCGTAATCGAGCAACGCCCGCAATGTGGCCGAGCTTAATGAGGGGTCATTCTTCGCTATCGTCGTTTCCACCTGCGTCCAGTCATGGCGGAGCGTCAGGTTCCATGCCACGGCGCGTGGGCCGTCGCTCGAAATCTGACCCGAGAGCCGTGTACCGAAATGAGCGGGTGCGCCCGCTGCCATGACGGAAACAGGGATGAGCAAGGTGAGGGCCACGAGGGCAAGAAGGATGCGATGCATGATTCTCCCGGGGCGATGAAGGGTGGCGAGAGCCTGCGAAGGAATCATGGCAGCAGAATGGCCGATCACGGCGGAGAGAGCCGGTGTTGTCAAAGGAGGTTTCGCCCGCAGGCGGGATGCTCTACAGATCGCACAACCTGCCAGAACCCAGGAGTGATCATGGCCACTATCCCTGCTTCGGAACTGACCCGTCTGCAATCGACGCTGCGTCGTCTGCTCGGTTCGCCGAACCTGAACGTCAACCCTCCGGCGCGCGCCGGTCATACGGTTGAGCTCGCTGTCAATGACGAGGTGATCGGCACCGTTCATCGTGACGATGATGAAGGTGAAGTCTCCTACGCGATTCATATCACAGTGCTCGAGGAAGACCTCCCTCCCGCTTGAGACAGGCAACGCGGTGGGCCTTGCCCGGAGCTTCCGGAGGCGCTCATCATGAGCGGAAGGGCGGAAATTCCGTCTCGCCACCAATCAGATTCGTTCATGGGCAGCGGAAGCTCGCCTTTATGGACGGGTTCGGATCCCGGTGAGGCGAGATTGCGGTGACGTGTCGCTCACGCCCCGCCGGGGAAATAGCGCTCCGATGCCACCCCCCGATTCCGCGCCGGGCTGCGCGGACACTCTCTCGGGATACAGACAGATCCTGCCCGGGACCTATTCATGGCCGGTCGTGAGAACGCGCATCAGCTCTATGCGGGCGCCATGCCAGCCTCAGAAGGACAGCGCATTCCATGACCGAAACTCGGCGTCAGACCGTTGCGGTGATTATCCCGTTTTATAACGGCTCCCGTTACATCGAGCGGGCTATCAAAAGCGTTCAGGCCCAGACGATACCGGCAGATGAATTTCTGATCATCGATGACGGCTCAACGAGCGACGAGGCGGAACGCCTTGCAACGATCGCGCTTGCTTATGGCGTCAGAGTGGGACGCCAGGAGAATGGGGGGCAGGGGAGCGCCCGCAATCACGGTGTCTCGCTTACGCAATCCGATCTGATCTGCTTCCTCGATCAGGATGATTTCTTCCTCAAGAATCATATCGAGCTTCTGCTGGGGCACATCCCCGAGCGCGATCCGCATTTCGGATGGGCCTATGGGGAATTGATGGAAGGCGACGAGGAAGGGCATATCGTCGCGACCTCCATCGCCTCACGCTATAGCAAGCATCCCAAGCGCTCCATTGAGGATCTGCTCGAACGTGACATGCATATTCTGCCCTCAGCCTCGATCATCAGCCGTGAAGCCTTTGAGGCCGTTGGCGGGTTCGACTGCCAGTTCATGGGCTATGAGGATGACGATCTGTTCCTGCGCATCTTCCGGGCAGGCTATACGAGCACCTTTTTCGACACGCCAGTGACGGTATGGTGCATCAACAAGAACAGCACCTCCTACTCGATCCGCATGAGTCGAAGCCGGATGCTCTATATCCACAAGCTCTGTGCGCTCTTCGCGGCGGATCCTGAGCGGCGCAGCGTCTATATACGCGACCTGATCTTTCCGCGTTTTTGCAACCTGATTGCGGGTGAGGCCTTCAAATCCATCTACTTCGCGCGCTATCCGCACGAGATCCGGATGGCGCAGCATCGCGACGAGCTGGTGGGCATGCTCGACGAATTTGCCGGGATCATGGGCCAGAATACGCGTCTGCGTATCGAAGAGAGAGCCAGGCTGAAGCTCTTCAGGCTGTGCCTGCGTCCCCAGTCGCGTCGCCTGCTGGTTGTGCCTTATTTCTTTGCCCGTGTACTGCGACGTCTTGGTCTGGGCTTTGGCCGACGAGGCTGAGAGGCCGGTGCCGAGACATAGTCAGGACCGGGCCCGTAGCGACCCCGAGCTCCCGCTTACGCTCGGCTCGGGATCAGATAGCCTTGGGAAGATCGAGGCTGGTGATCTTCCAACGCCATTGTTCGAACTTCATGTGTACGATTGTAGGCTTCTGGCCTGGTGTCATCACCATCCCCGCGTCGAAGCGGGTTGGTGAGGTAAAATGCGCTGATAGGCGCTCGTACAGGCTCTTGATGGAATAGCTCCGGGTAGGGGCTGCCGTACCAACCATCTGGGAGGCCATGGTCATCATCAGTTCAGGTGTGAGATGTGTGTCGATGGCATGGGAAACGGCGCCTGTTGCGAAAGAGGACCCGAAATCCGGCAGATCATCCGCGGCTGGAGGCGGTCCTATAAGCGCATCGATTGCCTCTGCCTTGAGATTTGTACTCAGGGCGCTCCAGTCGATGTGCTGGGCAAGGCTCATCGTGTCATGGCTGCGCAGGGCCGAGGAGATGGACCAGAGAGCGAGATAGGGAGACAGCGCGTAAATGCATGTTAACGCGACCAGCAAGGCGCCGAGTACATGGGGTGTCCGCTTGGCTGAGGGCCACGTCATACGTCCCGAAAACGCGGCGAACTCGAAGGGCAGTCCTGCTGGGTCTCTCATTTTTATTTCTCTGTAACTGGCGAAAGGGACTTGCACGCGCAGGGCTGCGCGCGTCGTTATCGATCAAGCCGGCAACAAGCTTGGTTCCGAATGGCAGAAGCCTCTGTTTTCTTCACTGAACAGGACTATGCTATGGGATCGGAATGGCTTTTGTCATCTAAATCCTGAAGACCTTCAGAGTTTTCTTTTCCAACCGGATTTTCTCTTCCCGATGGCGGCAAATTCCTTGGATCTGAGCTTCACCGATGACGCCCTGCATCGCTATTCGCGGCACATTCTTCTGCCCGAAGTCGGCGCGCTGGGGCAGGCCCGGCTACGCGACTCGTCGGTGCTCGTGATCGGAGCTGGCGGGCTCGGCAGCCCGCTCGCCTTGTATCTCGCAGCTGCCGGCGTGGGGCGCATAGGGGTGGTCGATGACGACCAGGTGGAACTCAGCAATCTTCAGCGACAGATCCTGTTCGACACGGCAGATATTGGACATTCCAAGGTTGATCGGGCGCGCAGCCGTCTTGAAGCGCTCAACCCGGATCTGGTGATCGCGTCTCATTGCCTGCGCGTGGATCGCACTCTGCTGCCCGATCTGATTGACCAGTACGATCTGGTCTGCGACGGCAGCGATAATTTCGCGACCCGCTACGCCGTCGCCGATTGCTGTTGGGCGCAGGGCAAGGTGCTCGTTTCCGGCGCGGTGCAACGCTTCGAGGGCAGTTTGTCTACCTTCACGCCGCCCGGGAGCGGGCGCAAGCAAGGCCCCTGTTATCGCTGTCTGTATCCCGAAGCCGACGAAGGAGCGGCCCTGAGCTGCGGACAGGCCGGAATCTTCGGCGCCGTGACCGGCGTGATCGGCACACTCATGGCGACCGAAGCCCTCAAGGAACTGCTTACTCTGGGGGAAGGGCTGACGGGGCGTGTGTTGCTCTGGAACGCGCTCGACGTGTCCTTCCGTCGGTTCGATCTGCCCCGTGATCCCGAGTGTCCCTGCTGCCGAGAAGGACAGGCTTCATGCGCATGATGGCGATCATCCTGGCCGAACGGTCCTTTGAGCGGGCTCATCACGCTTTTGTGCTCGCTGCTGGCGCGCTGGCTCTGGGGCGCGAGGTCGTGCTGTTTGCCGGGGGACTGGGGGTCGAGAGCCTGTGTCGGGACTGGTCCTGTCTGGAAGGGGCTAGTCTTGACGCACAGTTCCAGGCGCGGGGTGTTGCGGGGTTCGAAACCCTGCGTTCCGCCATTTTCGAGCTCGGCGGGACGGTTCTGGCTTGTGAGGCAGGGCTTCGGGCATCAGGCCTTGAGGCGACCGATCTCATTGAGGCGACCCAGATCTGCGGCGTTACCACCTTTCTCGAGCGCACAGCCGACGCGCAGATTATCAGTTTGTAAAGGCGTCGCCCTCTTGCCCCGCACGTCACAACTTGGCACCCATGCACCCATGAAGACACTCCGCATCGTCTACGGTATCGGGCTGACGATTCTGCTGCCTTTCAGCGCACCAGCAGAAGCCGCGCCCCAGACGACAAAACACGCGACCCATCACCACAAACATCCCGCCAGCGCGGCGCCCACCAGTGTGAAGGGCAAGGCAGCGCCCCATACTGGCGCGCGCAAGGCAAAGTCAGGCGCGGCCAGGCACAAGGGGGCCCATACAGCGACCGAGGCCAGCACGGCCAAGCCGCATCATGGCGCCAAGCATCATGCCCGTGCGGCTGCGGTGGCGGCCGGCGCCGTCGCGGCGGGTGCCGCCGCCGCCGCTTCATCTGCGGCCCCGCCGGCAAATCCGGACGAAGCGGCTGCTGCTGCCGCGCCCGATGCGCCCCCGCAGGATAAGGGTACCAATACTGGCCTGCCGCTTCCGCGCTTTGCCGCAATGCGTGCGGACAAGGTATTCATGCGCAAGGGGCCAGGTCAGCGTTACCCCATCGAATGGGTCTATCATCGTCGGGGCCTGCCGGTTGAGGTCGAGCGCGAATTCGATGTCTGGCGCCTGATCGAGGATTCCGATGGCATGAAGGGCTGGGTGCACCAGGCCACGCTTGTGGGCCAACGCACTTTCGTGATTCCCGGTCAGCCGCCGGAAGGTCATGCCGCCGCGCTCGGTGAGGCCTCGGCCAAATCGGGGGACGTGATTGGCAAGGCCGATGCGCGCGTGCTGGGCTATGTGCCGAGCGAGACAGAGGCCCGGCAGCGCCAGGGGGACACCCTGCTCTACAGTCAGTCAGATGAAAACAGCGCCGTCGTGGCCGTGTTGCAGCCTGGAACGGTGGGGACGCTCAAGCTGTGTCCCCCAGGTTCGACATGGTGCAAGGTGGTGGTCAAGGGCTATACGGGATGGCTTCCCAGACGTGTGTTCTGGGGGCTGTTGCCAGGAGAGACGCTTCAGCCTAGCTGAAGCTATGATATGCAACGTGCAGCAAATGGATCGGAGATCAGTATGACGTCCTCACCTCAAGCAGCTTCGGCGCAGGGTACGGGAGCGAAAAAAGAGGCCGAACAGCGCCGCACGAAGATCGTCGCGACCCTCGGACCGGCCTCCTCCACGCATGAGATGATCCGTACCCTGGCGCTGGCCGGGGCTGACGTGTTTCGCCTGAATTTCTCGCATGGCTCTCATGAGGATCATGCCAAGCGTCATGCGACTATCCGTGATGTTGAGGCTGAACTTGGCCGCCCGCTTGCTATTCTGGCTGATATGCAGGGCCCCAAGCTGCGTGTTGGCACCTTTGCAGAGGGCAAGGTCGAGCTGATCGAAGGAGCGCGTTTCCGTCTGGATCTGGATCGCACGCCGGGCGACGCCCGTCGCGCATGCCTGCCGCATCCCGAGATCATGCGCGCTGCCGAGCCGGGCAGCCGCCTGCTGCTTGATGACGGCAAGATGCGCCTGCGAGTTGTCTCCTGTGACGAAACCCATATGGAGACCGAAGTCGAGGTTGGAGGCTGGCTGTCAGAGCGCAAGGGCGTGAATGTGCCTGACGTTGTGCTGCCGATCCCGGCCCTGACCGAGAAAGATCACAAGGATTTTGCCTTCGCGCTCGACCTTGGTGTCGAATACGTGGCGCTCTCCTTCGTGCAGCGTCCCGAGGATGTGCAGGAGGCGAAGGATATCGCCAAGGGCCGCGCCTGGATCATGACCAAGCTCGAGAAGCCGCAGGCCATGGAGCGTCTGAGCGATATCATCGCGCTTTCGGATGCTGTTATGGTGGCCCGTGGTGATCTGGGTGTCGAGCTTCCTGCCGAGGAAGTGCCGATCGAACAGAAGCGCGCCATCCGCGAAGCCCGTTTCCAGGGCAAGCCTGTCATCGTGGCGACGCAGATGCTTGAGAGCATGATCACCTCGCCCACACCGACGCGCGCTGAAGTGTCCGATGTGTCCAATGCCGTGTTCGACGGCACGGACGCCGTGATGCTTTCGGCCGAAAGCGCCGCAGGCAAGTACCCGCGCGAAGCCGTGGAAGTCATGGCTCGTGTGACGCGCCGCGTCGAGAACGATCTCGAATGGCGCATGCAGGAAGAGGCCCTGCGCCCCGATAGCGATGGCACCACCGGTGGGGCTATCGCCGAGGCCGCGTGGCATGTGGCGCAGTCGATTTCTGCCGCAGTCATCGTTGTCTATCCCCAGAGTGGCCGCGGCGCGCTGCAGATTGCGCGTGAGCGTGCGGACTGCCCGGTTCTGGCCCTGACGCCGGATGACGAGATCGCGCGTCGCCTGAACATGGTCTGGGGCGTGCGTGCCATGTCGGTCGGCCAGGAAACACCTGTCTACGGCGTTGAAGGCGTTGTGGATCAGGCAGTCGGTCTGGCCGTTTCCGAGGGCTATGCCGAGAAGGGCGACAAGCTGGTTCTGCTCGTCGGACTGCCCTTCGGCCAGCAGGGTTCGACCAACACGCTGCGCGTCGTCACGATCTGACCCTTTCCCTGCGGGGCATGATCGGCCCCGCAGAGTCCGTCTCAGGCGGCTTTCCAGTAAGGGAGCCGTCACGAGCGGCTCTCTTGTTTCCAAGTGATTTTGCGAAGCATTCTCAATGACTTGCTGAACTATCGTCTTGGCAACTTTGGCCTGTCCGGGCATGTTAGAGGCGTCATCACGGTTTTGGGAACGCACCATGAGCCAGACGTCACTCCCCCCCGCCATAGAGCCTGATTATCTGGCCCTGCTCGATTCTGATCGCATCTCGGGTCGCACCCGACAGATCATGGAGGAGCGTGCCCAAACGAGCGATGCGGGCTACACGCCGCGTCATCTCTCGCCCCAGGCTTATGAGACACTGAGCGCCCTTACGGCGCGGGTCCTTCCTCAGGCCAGTATTCTGTCCGACGCCTGCGTCAATCTGGCTGCGCGTATCGATGCACGGCTTGGCACCCCGGGCGATGGCTGGCGCTTTGCTATCCTGCCCTCGGATGCCGAGGCTTATGAACAGGCTCTGACCGGTCTGGATGCGGAATCGCGTACTCACGAGGGGCTCGGATTTGCGGCTCTCGATACCGCGCGTCAGGACGGGCTGGTTGGTGCGATGGCGGAGGGAGAGCTTGCGACAGGCAAGCTTGACGGCACGCAGATGCGCGCCTGGTTCGCTGATCTGCGCGCGGACTGTGTTCAGATCTTCATGTCTCATCCTGCGGTGCAGGCGCAGCTCGGCATCGATGCGATTTTCAATGGTGGCGATGGCGTGTTTCAGGGGTTCTCGGCCATGGGCGAGGGGGTGAACGAGCCTTGGGAGCCGGAGATCAGGGGGGCACATCCATGAAAACCCGACGCTACGCGGATCATGAGGTCGTTGATGTTGTCGTTGTGGGCACTGGTGCCGGGGGGGCACCACTGCTTGCAGAGCTGGCCCGTGCCGGGATGAAAGTGGTGGCTCTGGAAGCAGGGCCACGTTTCGATCCGAAGCAGCATACGCCCGATGAGGCAACCGCTTCGGAAATCTACTGGCTGGAGGAGCGCCTTTCTGGTGGGGCAAATCCCATGGCGTTCGGCGGTAATAACAGCGGGACCGGCATCGGGGGATCGATGCTTCATTTTGGCGCTTTCATGCCGCGTATCGACGCACGTGACATGCGATTGCACACGGAAACAGGCAAAGGTGTGGACTGGCCTTTCGATTTCGGCACCCTCCTGCCGTATATCGAGCGGGTCGAGCGCGAGATCGGGGTATCAGGACCCGAGAATTATCCCTGGGACCCGTCCCGTCGCTATGCCTATCCGCCGCCGCAGCGTAATGGCGCGGCTCAGGCCATGGCGCGGGGCTGTGAAGCGCTTGGCATCCGCAGCGCGGATGGACCGACGGCGCTGATCACCCGTGACTGGGGTGATCGCAAGGCCTGCGTCGGCTGCGGTGCGTGTCATCAGGGTTGTCGCAATGGTGCCAAGTCGGGCACGGATGTGACCTATCTTCCCGTTGCGGCGTCAGCCGGGGCCGATATCCGGCCCAATTGCTTCGTTCACGGTATCGAGCGTGACGGCGCAGGTCGCGTGACCGGCGTGGTGTATCGGGAAAACGGCGAGGATCGCAAACAGCGATGCGGGGCGCTGGTTCTGGCCGCGGGTGCGGTAGAGACCGCCCGTCTGCTGCTTCATACCGGGTTGTGCAACCGGAGCGGTCAGGTCGGGCGCAACTATATGGCGCATATCTCGACGCAGGTCTGGGGGCGATTTGACGAAATCATCAGGCCTAACAAGGGCTATCCCTCGCTCACTATTACAGAAGATATGATGCGGCCACGGGACGCCGATTTTGCGGGTGGTTATCTCATCCAGTCCTTGGGCATGATGCCGCTGACCTGGGCGACCGGTGTCGCGCGCGGGCGTGGTCTGTGGGGTGACTCGCTGGCGCGTTACCTGCGTCAGTACAATTTCATGGCGGGGCTGGGGGCGCATGGCGACTGCCTGCCAAATGACGATAATCTCGTGACGCTCTCGGATGAGAAGGGGCGGGCCGGTGTGCCCAAGCCGAAGATCACCTTCAGCTATGGCCCGAACGAGCAGGCGATGCATGAGCATATGGCGCGTACGATGACGGCCATCTGGGAAGCGGCTGGGGCGCGAGATATCTGGGCGATGGATCGTGCGGCCCACATGATCGGGACCTGCCGTATGGGTGCGGACCCCGATCATTCGGTGGTCGACCCCTTCGGACGCAGCCACGACATTGAAAATCTGTGGATCAGCGATCACTCGATCTTCCCGAGTGCAACGGCGGCTAACCCGGCGCTGGCGATCATGGCGCTGAGTTTGAGAACGGCGGACGCGCTCAAGGCGCACTGACCGGAACAGCGATCGAGCGGGCGGTACATAGGTCGGAGAGGAGGTCTTTATGGCCCCCTTTGTCCGACCTGCTGGACTGGCGTGATCCTCAGGACTTCGAGGCGCTTGCCCTGTCAGAGTCAGGCCTGACGGTTTTCTATAAGGGAACGACGTATACGACGACCGCGAGAGATGGTCTCGACGATGGTGTGCTCGTCGCCGTCGCGTATGGCCTGTGCCATGGCGGCGGCATCCTGACTGAACCGGTCGAGCACACTGAGTAGTGCATCGCTGTTGTTCAGGAAGATATCGCGCCACATCGTCGGATCGGATGCCGCGATACGGGTGAAATCGCGGAAGCCGGAGGCGGCGAAGTCCAGCACCTCGGAGCGCATATCCTCGGCAAGCGTATCTGCCGTGCCGCAGATAGTGAAGGCGATCAGATGGGGCAGATGGCTGACCATCGCACAGATCGTGTCGTGGTGATCCACATCCATAACACGGATACGCGCACCCATGGCGCGCCAGAACGCTGAGACGCGTTCTATCTGATCCTGTTCGATGCCGGGTTCGGGGGTCAACAGGCACCAGCGGTCCTCGAAGAGCGTGGCGAACCCCGCATCCGGGCCAGAATGCTCGGTACCCGCCATGGGGTGGGCAGGAATATAGCTGATATCGTTGCGTAGGTGCGGGGTAAGGGCATCGACCACGCTCCGACGTGTGGAGCCGACATCGGTCAGAATGGCTCCCGGCTTCAGATGGGGCATGATTGCCTCGGCGACAGGCGCGATGGCCCCAACCGGGACGCAAAGCATCACGCAATCTGCCTCACCGACAGCTGCAACCAGATCATCGGTGACGATATCACCCAGATCGAGGCAACGCACACGTTCCAGTACGGCTGGATCACGGTCGGAGACGACCAGACGCTCGACCAGACCCGGTTGCGCGCGCAGGCGTCGCAGGACGGAGGAGCCGATCAATCCAGGGCCAATGACGCATAAGGTGCCGAAAAGGCGATGGGTCATGACATTTCGCTCCGCGACGAGGCGTCGCTGTAATCGAGAGAGGGGGCAGCGGCCTCCTGCTTGGACGAACGCAAGCGCCGCATTTCCGAAATCTGCCATAACGCCATGACTGGAATGCCGATGGCGATATCACGGCCACGGCGCAGCAGTGACAAGCCGAGCGAGATTTCAGCCTCGATCCCGAAGAAATAGCCCAAAGCGACATAGGCGGCTTCCTGCACACCCAGAGCGGCCGGAACCAGGAAGGAGGCGGACATCAGGCCACAGACCACGCCCTCGATGGCGATTGCCCCCATGAAGCCGATATGGGCGCCCAGCAGTTCGAGTGAAAGCCAGGTAACGCCCGCTCCGCCGATCCAGCACGCCAGATGGATCAGCGCACCGCCTGCTATACGCCCGGGACGTGCCCAAAGCAGGTCGAGCTCAGCCTGGAAATTATCCATGTTATCGATGAGGGAGTTGCGCCAGCCTTCGGCGATGTGGCGCCCCAGAAAACGTGCAGCATGGTGAATGGCAGCACCGCCGCGTTGCTGGGTCCAGATAAATCCGGCGATGCCGATAGCCAGCAGCCCCATTCCGCCAAGAACCGGCCAGGTAAACTTGTTCGTCCCCGTATGATCGAACAGGCAGGCGAGAGCGACGATGACGAAGACGATCTGGCCCAGAACCTCGGTTGTGATATCCACGATATTGGTAGCGACAGCCGCAGGCCATTGGAGCGGGCCGAGTTTGCGGGTCAAGGTCGGGATACTGCATGTGGCGCGTATACCGATGACCATGCCGCCGAGCTGGGAAAATGGCAGGCAGTTGCCCGCTGCGTCGCGGACGGCGCGTGAGGCGATAGCGCGGAACAGCCCGATCTCCGGGCAGGCGCAGAACCACGAAACACCGAGCCCGATATCGACCAGCACCTGACCGCCGACAATGGCGAGGAAGCCACCGATCCCGATGCGTTGCATCGCGCTGAAGACATGGCCGATCCCGAGCCACGCCATGATTCCCGTCAGAAGCGCGAGGCCCATGAGGGTAAGAATGAGAGTGAGGGTTTTCAAGGCCAGTCTGATCCGAACGACGCAGGGGTTGCGATGGCGCATCGCCCTGTCGGGAAGGGGACGAACGATGCTTCTGCGGCATTGCGAGAATATGTCGCGCTGTCGAGTGTTTGCGGCTGTCTACACCAGACAGTCCGGTTTCGCTACTCCAAGGCTGAATATGACGAAAAAGCCATCACCGGCAGGTTGCTTGTCCTTGCGCGGGCGGTATGGTGCGTTATCGATTTACAATTAATGAAAGCACCAAGGCGTATCATGAGTGAATACACGCTGATTACCGGTGCAACCGGCTTTGTTGGCTCGGCTGTGGCGCGTATTCTCAAGCAGCGCGGACACAAGATCAGGCTGATGGTGCGTGCTGGTGCCGATCTCTCCAACCTCGAAGGGCTCGACGCCGATCTCGTCATCGGTGATCTGACAGCCCCCGAGAGCTTTGCGCCGGCCCTCGAGAATTGCCGCTATCTGTTCCATGTGGCTGCCGATTACCGCCTCTGGGTGCCTGACCCGGCGGTCATGATGCGGGCCAATGTGGAGGGGACGCGCCGGCTCATGATGGCGGCCCTAGAGGCCGGGGTGGAGCGTGTCGTCTATTGTTCATCGGTCGCTGCACTGGGGCTGACGAAGGACGGGACGCCCGCCAATGAGGATACGCCCGTTACCGAGCATGACGTGATCGGCGTTTACAAACTGTCGAAATACCGAGCTGAGCAGGAAGTCCTGCGGCTGGTGAGAGAGAATGGCCTGCCTGCAGTCATCGTCAATCCCTCCACACCGGTCGGGCCGCGCGATATCAAGCCAACCCCTACGGGGCAGATGATTGTCGATGTGGCCTCTGGCAACATGCCAGCCTATGTCGATAGCGGGCTGAACATTGTCCACGTGGATGACGTCGCCGAGGGGCATGCGCTGGCGCTCGAGAAAGGGATCATCGGCGAGAAATACATCCTGGGCGGCGAGAACTACATGCTGGGAGATCTCTTCGCGTTGATTGGCGAGGTGGCCTGCGTCAAGCCCCCGCGCATCAAGCTGAAGCAGTCCTGGCTTCAGCCCGTGGCCATCGTCTCAGAATGGATGGCGCGCGGTTTTGGCATCGAGCCACGCGTCACGCGCGAGACGCTGG
The DNA here is from genome assembly GCF_003994335.1 of Asaia sp. W19. Lineage (GTDB taxonomy): Bacteria > Pseudomonadota > Alphaproteobacteria > Acetobacterales > Acetobacteraceae > Asaia. The sequence continues at coordinate 33,576 of NZ_PNQZ01000070.1, read as the reverse complement.
CTATGTCCAAGAAGATGATGTTTTTCACCTCTCTCAAGGCGCAGGAGCAGCTTGGTTACGCACCGAGACCTGCGCGTGAGGCTGTGGCCGATGCGGTCACCTGGTTTCGCGAACATGGGCGGATCGCCACGAAATGATCAGGAATGTAATGGCAGCCTCGGCATTGGTAGCCTGGGGCAAATTGCTTTTCGCTCATGGCCGCTTCTGGCGCACCGGGACGCGCCTCACGGCAGCGGCGGCTCCGGAGCAAGCGCTCTGGCCAGATGTTGCCGTGATTGTCCCCGCCCGTGACGAGGCGGAGTCGATCCAGTCCTGTGTGGCGACACTGCTGCAGCAGGATTATCCGGGAAAGCTGAGCGTGGTCGTGGTTGACGATGGCAGCACGGACGGAACTGGCGCTCTCGCCCGCGATGTGCCTGATCCGCACGGGCGCCTCACGGTCCTGACCGGTCGGGAACGCCCGCCTGAATGGAGCGGCAAGCTCTGGGCCGTGCATCAGGGGGAACAGGTCGCGCTCGACAAGATTGGCCCTGAGGGATTCATCTTGCTCACCGATGCGGACATTCTTCACTCGGCGCTTCACCTGCAGACTCTCGTTGAGAAGGCCTTGCGTGACGGGCTCGACATGGTGTCGGAAATGGTGGTGCTGAATTGCGAAAGCGCCGCAGAGCGTCTGCTTGTGCCTGCATTCGTCTATTTCTTTGCCATGCTCTATCCGTTCGACAAGGTGAATGACCCGACCTCTGCCGTGGCCGGTGCAGCAGGGGGGACCATCCTCGTGCGTCGTACCATGCTCGAGCGTATCGGCGGTATCGAATCGGTGCGCGGTGCGCTGATCGATGACTGTTCCCTGGCGAGCAATATCAAGCAGGCGGGGGGAAGGCTCTATCTGGGCCACAGCACGCTTGCATGGTCGATCAGGCCCTATCGCGGCGCGGCAGAGATCTGGCGCATGATCGCCCGCACCGCTTATGTGCAGCTGCGCTACTCGCCTGTGATCCTGCTTTGCACCATTCTCGGCATGGCACTGGTCTGGCTTGCCCCGTTGTATTTTGCCTTGTTCGGGCGCGGACGAGTGCGGGTCATGGGGGGAGCGTCCATGCTCCTGTGCATTCTCTCGTTTCTCCCCACGCTATCGCGCTTCAAGCTATCGCCTTTGCGCGCGCTTACTCTGCCGGTGGTGGCCGCCTTCTATATGGCAGCCACGATCGGCTCCGCTGTCGATCATCATCGCGGCCGCGGGGTCCAGTGGAAAAGTCGTTTCTACACCGAGGAGACTCACGCCTGATGACTGCTGTGAGCAAGACTGTCGATCCTGTCTGGGGTGAACACGATGTGACATCGGCCAAGGGAGCCTCGGACGAGAATTTCCCTGTCGGATCGCTGCTTTTCGCGAGGAACAATCGCGCGCATGTCTCGGCCTACTACAATTTCGCCCGCGTCATCGACGATATGGTCGATAACGCGCAGCTATCCCCTGAAGCGAAGATCGCGCGGCTTCGCGGGATGGAAGCGGTCATCCGTGGGGAGGCCAAGGCTCCTCATCGAGCCGATGCCCAGACTGCCGTTATCCTGCGTCGTCATCTGCTTCAAACAGGTGTGCCGCTGGAGACTGCGACTGACCTGATCACGGCTTTCTGTCAGGATGCGGTCAAGAACCGCTATCGGAACTGGGACGAATTGCTGGGGTATTGCCGTTTCTCGGCCAATCCGGTCGGCCGCTTTTTGCTGCTCTTGCATGGCGAGCGCGCCGAAACGCTTCCTCTGTCGGATGCGCTCTGTAGCGCGCTGCAGGTGATCAATCACCTGCAGGATGTCACCTCCGATCTGAGGACTCTCGATCGTTCCTATCTTCCGCAGGACATGCTCCAGGCGGAGGGGGCAAAGGTCGAAGACGTTCTCCTCGCGCGGAGCAAACCCGGCCTACGCCGCGTTCTTGACCATTTGCTGGACGAGGTCGACCACCTTAATCGCCAGGCCGTTCACTTGCCGGGACTGGTGCGCGATCGTCGCATGCGGGCCTATTGTGCGGTTGTCGTGGCGCTTTCTCACAGCCTCGCCGCCCGTTTGCGTCGCGAGGACCCGGTGGCCGGGCGGGTCAAGTTGGGGCGTGGGGACGCTATGTTCGCGCTGTTACGAGGGGGCAGGGCCCTGATTGGCTGAACCGCGTTCTTAACGGTTTCCATAACGGTTTCGTCCTGCCCTATAGACTGGGGCTTGACCCTCCAAGCCTCAACGTCGTGAGAGGCTATCGCGGAGTGGTGGCCTTTTAAAAAGAGTCATGGGGCGCAGAGCCCCATGACCAGTCGAGTTCAGGCCAGGATCTGATCGAGAGCGGCGCAGAAGGCGTCCATATCTTTCATGGAGCCGATGCTGACGCGCGACATGGTGGGCCAGATATCCCAGTTACGGCCGATTTCCACTTTCTTGGCAGCAAAGGCTGTCTTCATCTGCGAGGCAGGTTTCTTCCAGTCCACGAGGAACATATTGGCCTGGCTGCCGGGCACGATACGGATATTGCGCTTGGCGAGATGGTCGAAGGTCATGCTGCGCGCAGCAATCATCTCGTCGCGGCGGGCCTTGATGGCATCGGTCTGGGTCAGACTCACGGTGCCTGCGGCGAGGGCTACGATGTTCAGCATCGAGGTCATATTCGGGCCGTCATAGCGCATCATGCGCTTGTGCAGGTCCGGACGGGCGAAGGAAAGACCAAGGCGCAGGCCAGCCATGGCGAACATCTTAGAGAAGGTGCGCAGAATGATAACGTCCTTGCCCTGCTTGACCAAGGAGATCGCGCTCGGAGCGCCCGAGAAGTGGATATACGCCTCATCGACAATGATGACCGAGCCAGCGGGCTTGTTGTCGGCCAGCCAGGCGATGTCTTCCAGCGGGGTGACGGTGCCTGTCGGGTTGTTGGGCGAGCAGATATAGTAGGCGCCCGCATGCGGGTCAGCCTTGAGCATGGCCCGCACGTCTGTGGCGTAGCCGTTATGGGCCGAGAGCGGCACGCGGGTGAGCTTGATCTTCATCCAGTCGGCGGTGCGCCAGGCGGCTTCGTAGGTCGGGTTGGCCGTGACCAGTCCACGTTCGGGTGAGCAGAAGGTCACGACCGAACGACAGAGAGGGTCGCTGGAGCCGGGCCAGGGAAGGATGTGCTCTTCAGAGATGTTCTCGACCGAGGAGGCTGTGCGCAGGAGGGTGGAGCGCAGATGATCGGGCTCGTAGCGGTTGCCGAAAGGCACCTGCGCCTGACCGGCGGTGACAGCGCTCGGGAAGGGACCGGTCCAGCATTCATTGCTGCCGATGCGCACCATATCGGGATGACCTACGAACGGATCATCACCAGGCGCCTTGATGGCGGCGAAGGCTGAAGAGCCGAACTGGGTCAGGGCAGCGCTCATGCCGAGCAGCGTGGTCAGGCGACCGAAATGGCGACGTGAATACCCACGTTCCAGCAGGTCTTCCTTGGCTTCCTGTGTGAGGGGCGCGGTCATGAGCGTGTCTCCGGTGGATCAGATACCGGCAAGGAAAAGGCCATTCGTTTCGCTTGTCAAATCATTTTCGAAACGGAATTGCGCCCGAACCCTCAGTATTCATTCTTCTCGCCTTTCAGGGGGATCGACGTCGGAAGATTATTGCCGCCCGCATAGGTGAGGATGAGAATCGTAGGCGTGTCGCCCGACACGCCGCGATGGGCGTCGTCGACGCTTTCAGCAAATGCCTCGCCCTGGTGAAAGACGTGACTTGCGCCGCTTGCCTTGTCCTGGATGGTGAGCTGGCCAGAGAGGACGTATCCCGCATTCGGAACGGGGTGGGTATGCCAGGGCAGGGCCGTGTGCGGCGGAATGGTCAAGCGGATCATGCTCAGCGTAGGAGGGCCGGGCGGGTAATTCGCATAGGGCTTGCCATTCCAGGAGCGGTCGGCCTTGAGCAGATGATCGGCGTGGGCGGAGGCGGTTTGCTGGGCGTGGGCAACGGAGGACGTCAGGGGCACGAGGCTCATGGAGGCCGCTACGGAAAGTGCGAGGCATGCTGCGGTTTTCCCCCGGCGAGGCGGCCAGGGCGCGATAAGGGGCGGAAGTGTCGCGAGAAGCGTCCGAACCGTATAGTGTTTCGGCTTTTGCATTGGGGCGGCAGGGGCAACAGGGCGCATGGTCCATCTCCGTTGGGTAGAGGCATCGGGAACGGAACGCAGGTAGGCCGGAACAGATTTTGCTGTTTGATTTTTTGCGGGTAAAAGGCCCTGCACTTCGATGGTGCCGCGCTGGAACGATGCGGCACTCGGACAAATCTGGCTGGGACAAGGCCGCGCGGCCGAGGCGCCGCGCCAGAGGACACAGGGATGAAGCGGTGAGCGGGTTTCAACAGGAAGCGGTGCTGGGCTGTTCTTCGGCCGATCTGGAGCATGTCCGCTCGATCGTGACCCGTGCCGGAACGTCTTTCGCCAAAGGAATGAAGATCCTGCCTGCCGAGCGGCGCTATGGCATGTTTGCCGTGTATGCGTTCTGCCGGGAAGTGGATGACATCGCCGATGGCGATGTGCAGGTACCCGATCGGGATCTGGCCCTCAAGGAGTGGCATGGACGTCTCGACCGGCTGTTTGAGGGCACCACGCAGGATGCGCTTGACCGGGTTCTGGTCGCCACCATCACGCGCTTTTGCCTCCGCAAGGCGGATTTTGCCGCCGTGATCGACGGGATGGCGATGGATGCTGCCGGTCCGATCGTGGCGCCAGATGAGGCTACGCTCGATCTGTATTGTGACCGTGTCGCCTCTGCCGTCGGGCGTCTTTCGGTACGGGTCTTTGGTGATTCCTCAGCAGAAGCCGATCGCGTGGCGTATCATCTTGGTCGGGCTTTGCAGCTGACCAATATTCTGCGCGATCTGCAGGAGGATGCCGATCGGGGGCGTCTGTACCTGCCGCGTGAACTGCTGCAGCGCTACAATGTGTCGCTGGATCCACAGGAAGCGCTTTATGCGCTGGGTCTCGACCCGCTTGCCCGCATCCTGGCGGCGCGGGCTGCCGATCATTTTCGGGAGGCACGCCGTGCCATGCAGAAATGCGATTCGGTTGCCATGCGACCGGCACGCATGATGGCGGCTTCCTACCGGCCTGTTCTCACGGCGATGCTGCGTCGTGGCTGGCGCCATCCCGAAACCCCGGTGAAGGTCAGCAAGGCTGCGCGCGCATTGCGTTCCCTGCTTGCCTATTATGGCTGAACCATGACGCATGTTCACATCATCGGCGGTGGGCTCGCCGGGCTATCTGCGGCGGTCGATGTCATCGGTCGTGCCGGTGTCACGATTTATGAGGCAGGGCCGGCCTGCGGCGGGCGTGCACGCTCCTATTACGACAAGGCGTTAGGAGCACGGATCGATAACGGCAATCATCTGCTGCTCTCGGCCAACAAGGCGACATTCCGGTATCTGGGGCTGATCGGGGCGGAGAAAACCCTGACCGGGCCGGGAGCGCCTCTCTTTCCCTGGTTCGATCTCTCCGCCAATCTGGGCTGGACATTGAAGCTCTCGAAGGGGCGTGTGCCCTTCTGGGCATTTGCCAGGAATCGCCGTGTGCCTGGCATGAAACTGTCAGAGCTGGCCATGCTCGGGCGTATTCTGAAGGCAGGGCCGGATGCTACGGTCAGCGAATATCTGGGCGATGGCATGCTGAGCCAGAGATTGCTCGAGCCATTTGCGATTTCGGCTCTCAATACGCCTGTGGAGACCGCGAGCGCTGCCCTTCTGGGCGCGATCATGCGCGAGACACTCGCTCTGGGCGGGGCCGCCTGCTGCCCTTGGTATCCGGCAGAGGGCCTCTCGGAGAGCTTTGTAGACCCTGCGATTGCGCATATCATGCGGCTTCAGGGCGAAGTGCGCTGCGGTACGCGCGTGTCGGGGATGGATGTCACCCAGGGGCGCGTCACCGGGCTGCGGATCGGCAATGAGACGATCGCGCTTGGACCTGAAGACAAGGTGGTGTTTGCCGCACCCTCGCCCGTGGCACGGACAGTGCTGGAGGCTCATCTGCCAGGGTTCGAAGCGCCCGATGCGTATGAAAGCATCATCAACGTCCATTATCGCCTGCCGGGGCCGGTTCAGGCGCGCGGCATGCTCAACAAGGTCGGGTTTGTCGGTCTCGTGGGCGGGGTAGCAGAATGGGTGTATCTCAAGGGCGAAATTCTTTCCGTGACTGTCAGCGCGGCAAATCGCTATGCTGATCGCGATAATGACGAACTGATCGCGACGATCTGGTCGGAAATCCGTCAGGCCGTCGGGCCGGTGCTGGTCGAAACCCTGCCGGTTGCCGTGCCGCCTGTGCGTCTGGTCTGTGAAAAACGGGCGACCTTTGCCGCGACCCCGGCACAGGATCGCCTGCGACCGCAGGCCCGGACAGCGCTGGAGAATCTGGCCCTGGCCGGGGACTGGACCCAGACGGGTTTCCCCTCGACCATTGAGGGGGCGATCCGTTCTGGTTCAGAGGCCATCAGGGCTCTGGGCCTCTGACAACGAAACCGAACTGCAAAAAGGACAAGGGCGGGCAATGTTGATCTATTCCGACGTTCTGGAGCGTCACGAAGCCGAAATTCCGGCCGAGGCGGATATGGGCCAGGTGCGTCAGGCTATCGATTCTGCCCATGCCGCGCTGTCCGACAGGCAGAATGACGATGGACATTGGGTTTTCGAGCTCGAAGCCGATGCCACCATCCCGGCCGAATACGTGCTGCTCGAGCATTATCTCGACCGGATCGATGACGCCAAGCAGGCGCGTATTGGCGTCTATCTGCGCCGTACCCAGGGGTCTCATGGTGGCTGGGCGCTTTATCATGATGGCGGCTTCGATCTCTCTGCTTCCGTGAAGGCGTATTTCGCCCTGAAGGCGATCGGGGATGATATCAACGCCCCGCACATGCAGCGCGCCCGCGAGGCCATTCTCGACCGTGGCGGTGCCGCGCGGGCCAATGTCTTTACCCGCATTCAGATGGCATTGTTTGGTGAGGTTCCCTGGCGCGCGACGCCGGTCATGCCGGTCGAACTGATGCTGATGCCCAAGGCGGCCCTGTTCTCGATGTGGAACATGTCCTACTGGTCACGCAGCGTCGTGGCACCCATGCTGGTCCTCCGGACCCTCGAGCCGCGCGCCATCAATCCGCGCAACATCCATATCCAGGAACTGTTCGTCACCCCGCCTGAAGAGGTGAAGGATTGGATTCGCGGACCCTACCGGTCGATCTGGGGTCATGTGTTCAAGAAGGTCGATACGGTGCTGCGCCCCATTGAGCCGCGCTTCCCCGCAGCGCTGCGCAAGAAGGCTGTCAAGGCCGCTCTCGACTTCATCGAGCCCCGTCTGGGCGAGGGCGGGCTGGGAGCGATCTATCCTGCCATGGCCAATGTCGTGATGATGTATCGCGGTATGGGCGTTCCGGATAACGACCCGCGCGTGGAACTGGCCTGGAAGGGCATTCAGGATCTGCTCGTCACCAATGGCGACGAAACCTATTGCCAGCCTTGTGTGTCGCCGGTCTGGGATACGGGTCTTTCCGGGCTTGCCATGGCTGAGGCGGCGTCGGGTCCGGATGCGACACGCCCGAAGGAAACGAGAGAAAAGCTCCAGCGCAGCATGGACTGGCTGCGCAAACGGCAGATTCTGAACGTGAAGGGAGACTGGGCGATCAACTGCCCGGATGTCCGTCCAGGCGGATGGGCCTTCCAATATGAAAACGACTACTATCCCGATGTCGATGATACGGCCGTTGTGGGCATGCTGCTCAATCGCGAGGATCCTGACGGCAACAAGGAAGCAATCTCCCGCGCCCGTGAATGGATCGTGGGAATGCAGAGCACGAATGGCGGCTGGGGTGCGTTCGATATCGATAACGATCTCGATGCGCTGAACCATATTCCGTTTGCTGATCATGGCGCGCTGCTCGACCCTCCCACCGCCGATGTCTCGGCCCGTTGCGTGTCCTTCCTGTGCGAACTGGGGTTTCCCGAGGATCGCCCGGTGATCGAGCGTGGTCTCGATTATCTGCGTCGCGAGCAGGAGCCGGAAGGATGCTGGTTTGGCCGTTGGGGCACCAACTACATCTACGGTACCTGGTCGGTTCTCTGCGCTCTCAATATCGCCGGTGTGCCGCATGATGACCCTGCCGTGCTGCGTGCCGTGGAATGGCTCGAGAGCGTCCAGCGTGAAGACGGTGGCTGGGGTGAGGATTGTGCCTCTTACGAGGGGGCCACACCGGGGGAGTATGACAAGAGCCTGCCGACTCAGACAGCCTGGGCCGTTTTGGGGCTGATGGCAGTCGGGCGTCGCGAGACACCGGTTGTCAAGCGCGGCGTGTCCTATCTCGTTGCGCAGCAGAATGGTCAAGGTGAGTGGGAAGAACAGCCCTATAATGCGGTCGGTTTCCCCAAGGTCTTTTATCTGCGTTATCACGGCTACAAGCAGTTCTTCCCTCTCATGGCCTTGTCGCGTTTCCGCAATCTCGGGTTGAGCAATTCCGGTCGGGTCGAGCACGGTTTCTGACATGCTGGGTATTCTGGTTGGGCTTAAGGCTGAGGCGCGGCTGATCAGGCCGTATAGTCCCGGCTCACCCATCGCGATCAGTGGCGCGACTGCAGAGGGGGCACGTCAGGGTGTCGAGCGGCTTCTCACGGCAGGAGCGACTGCGCTGCTGTCATTTGGTTGTGCGGCGGGCCTTGCTCCTGACCTGAGGCCAGGAGCCCTGATCATTCCGCAATGGGTGCTTGTGGACGGAATGCCGGCGAAGACCGATGGGGCGCTGTCGCGTCGTTTTGGCGTAGGGCACACCGGCGTGCTTCATGGTGGGCTTTTGCATAGCGACGGACTGATCGCCACGGCCGCGGAGAAAGAGCGCCTTCATGCCCGCACGGGTTGTCTGGCTGTCGATATGGAGAGCGGGGTCGTTGCCCGAGCTGGGCTGCCTTTCGCGGTGCTCCGGGTTGTGTGCGATGATTCGCGCCGCGATCTGCCTCCTGCGGCTTGCGATGTGCTGGAAGGCGGCGGTATCTCGCCGCTCAAGCTGGCCGCCAGCCTGCTGCGTAAGCCCGGTCAAATTCCAGCGCTGATGGCGCTGGGACGCGATGCGGGAGCAGCGCATAAGGCCATGGCGGCGTTCCTGGCCCGCCAACCAGCATAGCTCTGGCGCGGCGCTCAACACACCAGCGCAACGTATTGGAATGGCCGCAGGCTCGCAGGCATTGCTTCGCGGCGCGTCATCGCATTGATAGGGATTTTTGACCCCGGTCGTTCATTAATTTTTCAAAAACGACTATAAATCGTGGGCGATACCGGGGAAGTTTTGCATCACGCTCCCGGTATCGCCCACATTATGGACGAAAATATTGTGTTCAAAAATAGGCGAACACTGCGTTTGTAAAAATATTTTAGGTTCTAAGCGTAATAATAGGGAAAAATATAGGAGGAATGGAGGCTGCAGCAGATGCGCCCTACCAGCGCGGTGCCTCATGTCTTGCCGTTGCAGAGCCGGTGATACGACCTGAGCGGGGACGCGCATGGGTCGCGGGTTCTCCTGGGGGCGTACGGCATGGCTGAGGCGGTGCAGGAAGTCACGATTGTCTGAAGCTGACTGGTTTCACGTGCGTGGTGCGTGTGGGCGTGGCACGATCGATACCGTGATTTTTCCTGATCCGTCACGGCGTCCCATGCAAAGGCGGGTCATCCGAGGCAGTGTTCGTATCGAAGCGGGGTTTTCCCACTCCCGGCGCTCAAGGTCGAGGCGTTTCGCCGGGTTGTGTCGGAGGCGTGCTTTGCGCTGCCAAGCCAGAGGGCGAGGGAGTATCGATCATGTCCATCAAGCCATTCACATTCGAGACGGTGCCCAAGATCACCATGGAGTGGGGGGGCGCCGGTCGGATTGGCGCCACCCTGCGTACTCAGTGGGCTATACGCCGTGTGTTGTTCGTCACCGATTCCGGTCTGACGCGCTCAGGGCTTGTCGCGCCGCTGATCGAGTCGCTTCAGGAGGCAGGATTCGAGGTGACGCTTTACGATCAGGTTGTCGCCGACCCTTCTGAAGCGATCCTCCAGAATTGTGTGGTGGCCGGACAGGCGGCAAACATTGAGGCTGTGCTCGGTGTGGGCGGTGGGTCATCCCTGGATGTGGCGAAACTCGCCGCAATCCTGATGGGTGCGAAGCAGCCTCTTTCCGAGATGTATGGGGTCGATCAGGTCAAGGGGGGGCGGCTGCCCTTGATTCTGGTCCCGACGACGGCGGGTACAGGCTCGGAGGTTACGAATGTCGCGGTGATTACGCGGGAGGGCACTCACAAATCAGGGGTCGTTTCTGCACCGCTTTTCGCTGATCAGGTCTTTCTGGATGCTGAGCTGACACTCGGTCTGCCTGCGTCCCATACGGCTGCGACTGGTGTGGATGCCATGGTCCATGCGATCGAGGCCTATACAGGACGCGTACGTAAAAATCCTGTTTCGGATCATCTTGCACGTTCGGCTCTGGCTCTGCTCTTCCGCCATCTGGTTACAGCCTGTCGTGAGCCCCGTCATCGTGGCGCACGCGAAGCCATGCTGCTGGGTGCCATGCTGGCAGGGCAGGCTTTTGCAAACTCGCCCGTTGGGTTGGTCCATGGCATGGCCTATCCTCTGGGCGGGTATTTCCATGTGCCTCACGGTCTGTCCAATGCGCTGATGCTTGCCCCTGTCCTGCGTTTCAACGCGCGCGCATGTGCAGCGCTCTACGCCGAGCTTGGCGATGCCATCGGCCTTCCCTCGGAGGGAGACGTGTCCACGCGTGCCGAGGCCTTTATCAGCGCACTGGAGGCTCTGATGGACGCGGCCCAGATGCCACGACGGCTCCGTGATGTCGGTGTGACTGAGGAGTATCTCCCAATTCTCGCCGCTGATGCCATCACCCAGCACCGTGTTCTGGTGAACAACCCGGTAGCTATCACCGAAGAGGAAATGGTGGGACTGTATCGTCAGGCCTTCTGAACCCTCAGGCGGAATATGTGCTGCCGCAAGCGCCATTCCGCGGAACGCGCAAGAATTGAGCGCGAGAGTGAAGGGCTGGCGTCCTGAGCCAGCCCGGGGGCTCCTTGCAGGGGGATCAGCCCTGCGGTGCAAGATATCGTTCGACCAGACCGACGAAGAGCGCGGCGCCGGGAAGTATATTGTCGTCGTTGAAATCGAAGCCGCCATTATGAAGTGGCACGCCGTTGCAGCCCTCGGTGCCATTGCCGATAAACCAGTAGCAGCCATTGGGGTGCGCCTCGAGCATGAAGGCGAAATCCTCGCTTCCCATGAATGGCGGGCAATCATGACAATGATCCGCCCCGACGATGTCCTGTGCCGTGGCGCGCGCGAAATCGATCGCGCGTGCATTGTTGTTCAGTACCGGACTGCCATTGAGATGCTCGATGGTGGCCGCGCATTCGAAGGTTTCGGCAGTATGGGTGGCAATGGCGCTGATGCGGTCGAGGACGCGCTGGCGCACATCTGCAGTCATGGTCCGCACGGTCAGAAGAAGCATGCCTTTTTCGGGAATGACATTGGCGGCACTCCCCGCGTTGAGGGCGCCGATCGTGACGACGGCGGGCGCGAACGGGTCGATATTGCGCGAAACGATGCTCTGCAATGCCATGACGAGTTGTGCGCAGGCGAGGACCGGGTCTTTCGCTTTCTGGGGCATGGCCCCGTGTCCACCCTTGCCCGCGATCGTGATCTTCACGGTGTCCGAAGACGCCATGGCGGCGCTTTTGTGGAAGTAGAAGTTGCCGCTCGGAAAGCCCGGCATGTTGTGCTGGGCAAACAGGATATCGCACGGATATTTGGCAAAGAGTCCGTCATCGATCATGCGACTGCCACCGCAAAGCAGTTCTTCGGCAGGCTGGAAGATCAGGTGCAATGTGCCGTCGAATGGGCGTTTTTCCGCAAGATATTTTGCGGCGCAGAGCAGCATCGTGGTGTGCCCGTCATGGCCACACATATGGGATACGCCTTCCTGAGCGCTCTGCCACGCCACGCCGGATTTTTCGAGGATCGGCAAGGCATCCATTTCGGCGCGTAGACCAATGACCTTCCCGCCGGCTCCCTGGCGCAGGGTCGCCACAAGTCCGGTACCGGCGAAGCCACGCTCAATCGTATAGCCCCAGTCCTGCAACTTGGTCGCGACAATGTCGCTCGTCCGCTTTTCAGCGAACCCCAGTTCTGGATGGGTATGGAGATCATGGCGTAGCGCGACGAATTCCTCGCGCAGAGGGGCGAGGGCCTTGAGCAGGGGAGAGGCGGTTACGGGGGATGACATAGGGGCAAGCCTTTTTCATTGCTGCGGGACTCCTGGCGGGGCGTCCCTGCTTGCCTGTGTCAACGATCTTCGGGAGGCCGCGTTACGTTCCCCCTCCTTCACAACATGACGAGCACGGCCGTGATGCCAGGGCCGCGCCTTGCGCCTAGCCGCCTTGTCCGATCCCGGTGTGGCTCGTCAGCACGAGATAGAAAATGAAGACAGCGTCCAGTCCGAGGACCATGGGCGTGAGGCGGACAAACTGCCGGGTGACCAGCAGCAGCAGAGAATAGAAGAGCAGGCCAAGAGCGAGGCTGATCATGAAATTGCCGGTCAGGACGGCAATGAGAAGCATGAAAGCAGGCGTCAGGAGTGCCTCCTGAGAGCTGTTGGCGGCCTGTCCGAGCGCCGAGAGCATGGAGAGCCCTACCAAGATGAGAACAGGGGCCGTAGCTTCGGCGGGTATCATCACGATCAGGGGCCAAAGTACGGAGGACGCCGCGAAAAGCAGGGCGACGGTCAGCGCCGTAAGTCCCGTGCGGCCACCTGCCTCGACCCCGACCAGGCTCTCGACATAGGCGGAGACGGTGCTGGTCCCGAGCGCGGAACCGATGATGCTGGCCGAGCCATCGGCCGCGAAGGCCGCTCGACCGAGGAGGGGGGTGCCATCCGGCTTGGTCAGTCTCGCACGGTTGGCCACGCTGTACATTGTGCCTGTCGCGTCGAAGAAATCGCTGATCAGGAAATAGAGGGTGATCGGCAGAAGCAGATCGAGATGCGAGAAGAAATCACCAAAATTGAACGGGAAAAGAAGATGGGTCGGATAATGCGGCCAATCCATGAAATGCTCGGGCAGGCTTGCCACGGTGTGACCGTTCTTGTGGACAAACAGGCTGGCGAGAGTCACCGCAAGAATGGCGATCAGCATTCCAGCCGGAACGCGTAACACGAGGAGGACGCTGGCGAGGAACAACCCGAACAGGGTGAGCAGAACCGAGGGATCGGTCAGCGCCCCGAAATGAAATCCATCGGGCGCACCTACGGCCAGCCCGCCCGTGACCATGCCCAGGCGGGCGATGAAGATCCCGATCGCGACCTGAATGCCCAGAACGATCGGTTCGGGAAAGGCCTGGATGATGCGATGGCGCAGACGTGTCACAGAAAGGGCGGTGAAGGCGATCCCCCCGAACAGGACGATCGTGAATGCCGTGCGTACGTCGACATGCATCTGATGTACGACGATCTGCGCGAAAATGGCGTTGCTGCTCATGGCAGGCGCGAGAGCGATCGGCATGTTGGCAAAAAGGGCCATCAGCAAGGTGCCGCAGATGGCCGCTGCGATGGTCGTCATGATCATGTCATGCGGAAGAAGGCCCGCCTTGGCCATGATCGCCGGATTGACGGCCATGATATAGGCCATGGCACCGAAGGTCGTGAGTCCCGCCAGGATTTCACGCTGGATTGTCGAGCCTCGTTGAGCAATCCGGAAGCGGCGATCCAGCCAGGTAGTGAGGGGAGAGGGGGTCACGGGATGGCGGCTCCGGGCAGGGGTCAGGCGTCGCGCCCTTCTAGGGGGGGAGTGGCCCTGGCGACAAGAGCCTTGGCCTGTCTGCAAGGGGCAGGCTGGATGAACCTACTGAATGGCACGATAGCTGTCGCGCAGACCGGCCTGAAGCGGGGCCAGAGAACCATCGGAGTTCTCGGGAAGCAGGCCAAGCAGCATCATGGTCAAAGGATAGACATCCACATTATCAATCGTGGGCAGTACCCGATGCGACTGGAAAGCAGGACCGGACGCTATGAAGCTGGCCAGCATGTCCGGAGAGGCATTGTCATAGCCATGGCCTCCGGCATTGACGTGTTCATGGGGTTCGCGGGTGAGCGTCCAACCGGTCTCGGCGAGACAGAGCCAGGCCGGTACACGTGGGTTGGTGCCATAATGAAGCCGCTCTGGAATATGGGCGCGCGGCCAGCAGGTGACATGGTCATGAGGCGCAGAAAGCGCGCGTGCCAGATCCCGTTCATGACCCGGCACGGGGTTGATGCCGGCATAGGGGCCCGAGGTCACGACCGACATGCTTCCTGAGGGGGCGAGGTTCGTCAGGGGAATGACACGCTGCGGGCTGAGGGCTGCCATCCCGTGATCGGAGACGATGAGGATGTTCGCAGCGATATGACGCTTCGCCAGACCAGTCAGAAGGGTGGCAAGGGCAGTATCGACCTCTTGCGTGGCCGCTCTGGTCTGGGGAGAGAAAGGACCCGTCTTGTGCCCGGCATGATCGACACCGTCGAAATAAAGCAAGGATAGAGCAGGGCGTTTCTCCACGGGGCTGTCGAACCATGAGAGTACGGTTTCGACCCGTTGGGCAGGACTGCGCCTTGCGTCGAAATGGTACCAGATATCCGGGCGTGTATTGAGGATGGGGACATCCGAGCCCGGCCAGAACATGGAGGCTGTCATCAGACCATGCATCTGGGCGGTGACCCAGGCGGGGGTTCCGTTATCCCACCAGCGGGGATCATCGAGCCCTGTCTTCTGGCTCACGCTGAAGGTCTCGCCGGGAATATCCGGATCGGTCATGGTATTGCCGATCACGCCATGATGGTCAGGGCGTAGACCGGTGACGAGTGTATAGTGATTGGGAAACGTTACCGAGGGGAAAGACGGGCGCATGGGGGCAGATACGCCTCTGTCTACCAGAGCATCCAATGTGGGGGTTTGGCCCGCGTGCAGGTAGTCAGGCCTGAAACCGTCGATCGAGATAAGGATGACCGGCGGCAGGCCGGAAGCCGTCTCGGCGCGGGGCGCGGAAGGTGCGGTCTCGCAACCAGCCAGACACAGGACAAAGCTCAGAAGAAAAGGGAGGCGCGCCATAGAGCCAGACTGGCAGGATGGCGCGCGCCGATCAATCGTCTTGATCGCCTCAGTTCTGTTTCAGACGGTTCTGCCAGACCGAGTGGACCTCTTTGCGGCTCAGCTTTCTCGCCGGAACCGCATGCCCCTGAGCAGAAGGCGTTACCGTTGGGGCGCCGCTGCCCGTCGTGGCACCGGGCTTGATCCCGGCAGCAGGCGCCGCATTAGCCTGGCCGAGGGCGTCCTCACAAGCGCTCCCCTTGCCAACGCCAAACTGGATGGTGGGCAGCAGGGCTGCGGGCGGGAAGGCGATGGCGAGCCCTGCGGTGGCCGCCGCACGACCGATGATTTCGGCACCGGGCATGATGTTCGGGCTCTTGAGCGGGCCTGTGATGTTCACCCGGCCCGGGAAGGACAGAATGTTGAACGAGGTCGAACGCGTGGTGACGTGATAATCCAGCGTTTCGTTGCGCATGTTCACGGTGCCACCACCGAGTGTCCGGGTGTTGTTTGTCATGAGCAGGAGCGAATTCGTGCTCAGGATACCCTGACGCAGGGGCATGTCGGCAATGAAGCATTTGAGGTCGGAACGCTGCGGAATGCCCAGTGCGGAGAGAATGGCGCTGCCTACCTTGAGGCCCATCAGGTCGGGGAGCAGCGCTGATACATCGCCGCCGTGATCGACCACCAGCGTTACGCCGCCATCGCCATTCGCCAGAAGCGAAGCGATGGAATTGCCGGTCGCAGCGAGGGTAATGTGGCCGCCAAGCGTGCCCTGTCCCTTGAAGGTTTCGGTCGCTTTCATCAGGCGCTGGATCGACAGGCGGGAGACATCGACCTTGAAATGGGTCTTGAACTGGCCGTTTGCCGTGGGGTCAAGCGCACCGGAGAGGCCGAGCGTTCCGTCGCCGACGGCGAAATTGAGCTTGTTGATGGTGATCGATCCATCCTGCACCGCGATATCGGCAAGGATATTATCGAGCGGCATGTCCTTGTTCTCGATGCGATCACCCTTATAGACCAGATGGGCATTGACCGAGTTGAGCTTGGGTACATTGATCGGGGTTGAGGGCAGGATACGGTCGCTCGCTGAGGCTGCCTTGCTCTCCTGATGCCCGGGCTTGGCACCGATGAATCCGCCCAGATCCTTGAGATCCACATGATGCGAGAAGAGATTGGCATCAACTGTGATCGGCTTGGTCTGCGGGTCGACCGATATGGTACCGCCGATGTCGGATGACCCCATCTTGCCGGCGAAATTCGTGAAGCGGATATGGGCGGCTGTGTAATCGAGGTTACCCGAAACGCTGTACGAGGGCGTCTGGGGGATCGGGATACCGGTCAACCCGTAGAGCAAAGCCATATCGGGTCCGGCGAAATGCAGGACGAGCTTTGTGCCCTTGAAGTGCAGCGGATCATCCACTGTACCGCGAAGCGTCACATAGGTTGGACCGTTTTCGAGACGCGCATCGATTGGATAGGGACGGCTCGAATTCGTAAGGGTCAGAAGGGATCCCCCAACGATATGGCCGCTGATTGGCGCCTGGGCGTAGCGCCCCTTCAGGTCGATGACAATGCTGCCATCCTGGTCGCCTTTGGACGGGGTGGTGTGCAGAAGCACGTGCATGTCCGTCTTCAGCTTGGCCAGGGCCACACGGATATCACCATCAGTGATGATCACGTCGCCGATCTTGGGCAAAGGGGCGGCCTTGCTCTGAGTGGCAGGTGCGGGCTTCGCGTCGGGATCGGTGAAGCTGTAATTGTTCCTGCCATTTGCCAGAGATACGATATCGCCTCTGGGCGTATCGAGGGCAATCAGGGGGATTTCGAGCCCTTTATTCGTCAGGTAGTTCCAGACATTGACCGAGACGGTGGCCTTGCGCGCGCTGGCGAAAAGCTCTTTCTCGCCCTCGAACCCTTCCGGCTGACGAATCTGCAGATCATCCACCGAAACGGTTGTTGTGAATCCGAGCCGGACATGCAGATGGGCGATGCTGACCGGGCGATGCAGGGCGGCACTGGCACGGCGGTCCACAAGGGGAACGAACCAGTCCCAGTTCCAGAACACGATCAGTAGAATGATGAGTCCGGCGAGTGCTCCTGTGCCTATGGCAAAGGCGTGGCGCACGGGGTGTCGTGGTGCCCTTTGGGGGGATGTTCCGGGTTCTGCCACGTGCGCTGCCTTTCTGCTGTGTCATGGTCGAGGTGGTAGGATGCGCGCTGTGATACCGCGCGCCAGGCGCGGCAGGGCGCTCCCGGACCCCAGACAATCGTCGTCCCGTGATTACGAACTTGCGAGAAAGGAGTTCCGATGGGCGGTGCGCGCCCGGACCGGGCCTAGGGCGTGGTCAACCAGAGGGGGATGAGCCCTGTGTAACGTGTCTCGAGCATGTTGCGGGCAGCGGGGTCGAGATGGGCGATGGCGCAGGCCATGGCCTCCGGCTGAGGCGTACGCAGCAGATCGATCCCGAGACAGAAATCCCGGAAACTGCTTCCCTGACTCCGTAGTGCCTGATAGGCGCGCAACGCTGCGGCGAGGCTATGCTGCGGCGGGACTGGCCGGGGAATGAAGCGCAGGGGCTGACGTGCTTCGAGTGTGATCGCGCCTTCCCCGTCCCGCCCAATGGCATGGGCGGTAAGGGGAGAGAACAGCACGAGTGCGGTCATGTCCCCGGAAGAGTTTTCATCTGACCCGTCTGAGCCGTGTGCGGAGGCAAGGCGGATATCGACCGGATACCAGTTGGTCAGAATCTGGCTGTGGGTGAGCGGAAAGCCTTTACCGCTGTCCGCCAGAAGCAGACCGGTCTGGCCTGGACCGCGCGGCGGCTGGGCGCTCTTATCGGCATCGATCTCCTCGGAGATGAGCCATACCGGCTCGTGTGCCGTCCCGCTCTGGCCGGGAGAGCGCAGAATGAGGGCCTGTGTTTCACGGTCGATGGCGAGGATCTGGCCGTCTTCCGTGCTCAGCATCGCATGGCGCAGGCTTGACGGGGCAGGCACGCTCTCATGGTCACGGATCGCGAAAACGGTCTGAGGCAGAAAGCTGGCGCTATGGTCGCGTATATCCGCGCGGATGCGCCAGAAAAGCGTTTCGAGCATGACATGGGCGATACGCGCCGCATGGTGGCGTGTAGCCGCAAGAAAACGCTGCGCGGCGAGGTCTTCCTCATCGTTGCGATCAAAATGGCCCCACAGATCGGGAACGTCGGTCTGGTTGGTCAGATGCGCGCGCCGACGGGAGTAATGGGTTCTGTTGCGCGCGACATAGTGCAGAATACGCGCCCCCTCCCAGACGGGAGGCGCTTCAGGCGAGAACGCCAGACCAGTGGCATGGACATGCCTGCCGGGGCTGACGGCCCAGTGACAGCCATCGATGAAGTGGTCGTGGACGCATTCGGGGCGAAGAAAGGTCTTGCCCAGTCTGTGATCGGCGAAATCGAGCGGTGCGCGCTTCGTGTAGGCTGCGATGGGGGCTTCACGGGTTCGGGCAGCATGGCCGTTCGCGCCGAAAATCGACCAGTTGAGGGTGACGGCATCGGCATCGGGGAAGCGATCGAGGAATGCGCCTATCCGGTCTTCCGTTTCCGGCAGCACGTATTCGTCGCTCTCGAGGCAAATCACCCAGTCGAACCGGGAGCGGCAGGCTGCAATGGCTTGCGTATAGGCGGTCGAGCGACGATCGCGATAGCTGTCTTCCGAGGTCGGCACACGATGCGCTTCTATCGGATAGAGCTCGGCAGCGGCACGGATGATCTCCCAACTGCCATCGGTCGAGCGATCATCATGGATGATGAGCGTGTCGAACCCTACTGCAAGATGATAGGCGATCCACCAACCGATATCGTCAGCATCATTGCGGATGAAGAGGATGGCGGCAGTGGAAGCCATGACAGAATCCTTTTTTGGTTTTGTTGGACCCTTCAGGGTCAGTCCATCTTGAGCGCGGCAAGGAAGGCGCTTTGCGGGATTTCGACCTTGCCGAACTGACGCATGCGCTTCTTGCCTTCCTTCTGCTTTTCCAGAAGCTTGCGCTTGCGCGAGATATCGCCACCATAGCACTTGGCCGTCACGTCCTTCGACAGCGCGCCAAGCGTTTCACGCGCGATGATACGCGAGCCGATGGAGGCCTGAATGGCAATCTTGAAGAGCTGTCGGGGGATGAGATCCTTGAGCTTGCCACAAATGGCACGGCCACGCGTCTCGGCAACCGTGCGATGCGCGACGAAGGCGAGCGCATCGACCGGCTCCTGATTGACCAGGATGGAGATGCGCACGAGGTCGCTCTCCTCATAGCCATCGATCTGGTAATCGAAGCTGGCATAGCCGCGTGTCAGTGATTTGAGGCGGTCATAGAAATCGAACACGACCTCGTTGAGCGGCAGGCGATAGACGGCCATGGCGCGGTTGCCGACATAGGTCAGATCCATCTGGATGCCTCGACGCTCGCTGCAGAGCGTGAGCACGCTGCCCAGATACTCGTCCTGCACCAGAATGGTCGCCTTGATCCACGGCTCCTCGATCTTCTCGATCTTGCCGGGGTCGGGCATGTCGGCCGGATTATGCAGATCTTCCTGTGTGCCGTTGGTCAGATGCATCTTGTAGACGACGGACGGTGCAGTCGCGATCAGGTCGAGATTGAACTCGCGCGACAGACGCTCCTGGATGATCTCCAGATGCAGCAGACCGAGGAAGCCGCAGCGGAAGCCAAAGCCGAGCGCGGCCGAGGTCTCTGCTTCAAAATGGAATGACGCGTCGTTCAAACGCAGCTTGGCGAGCGAGTCGCGCAGCTTTTCGAAATCATCGGCGTCGATGGGGAAAAGGCCGCACCACACCACGGGAATGGACGGCTTGAATCCCGCCAGAGGCTTGTCGGCAGGGGTACGATCGAGGGTGACGGTATCGCCCACTGCCACATCGGCCACGGTCTTGATGGCCGCGTTGATGTAGCCCATCTCGCCAGGGCCGAGCGTTTCGACCGCCGTCATCTTGGGCAGGAACACGCCCACCTGATCGACATGATAGGTCGAGCCCGCCTGCATCATGCGGATCTTGTCGCCCCGCTTGAGCGTACCTTCCATGATGCGCACCAAGATGATCACGCCGAGATACGGGTCGTACCAGCTATCGACCAACAGGGCCTGGAGCGGCTTGTTGGCGTCGCCTTTCGGCGGGGGCAGGCGTGTGACGAGGGCCTCGAGCACGCCTTCGATGTTCAGTCCGGTCTTGGCGGAGACCTCGACGGCGTCATCGGCGGGGATGCCGACCACTTCCTCTATCTGGGCGCGCACGCGCTCGACATCGGCGGCGGGCAGGTCGACCTTGTTCAGGACCGGGACGATCTCGTGATTGGCGTCGATCGCCTGATAGACATTGGCCAGCGTCTGGGCCTCGACACCCTGGGACGCATCGACGACCAGAATGGAGCCTTCGCAGGCTGCGAGGGAGCGGCTGACCTCATAGGCGAAATCGACATGGCCCGGCGTGTCCATGAGGTTCAGGATGTAGGTCTTGCCATCCTTGGCCGGGTAGGTCAGGCGCACGGTCTGCGCCTTGATGGTGATGCCGCGCTCCTGCTCGAGCTCCATATTATCGAGCACCTGCTCCTTCATTTCTCGTGCCGTAAGCGCACCGCAGGCCTGGATCAGACGGTCAGCCAGCGTGGACTTGCCGTGATCGATATGGGCGATGATCGAGAAATTGCGGATCTGGGAGAGGGGCGTGCCGGTCATGGCGCGATACATAAGCGATTGCGCCGTTCTTGTCATTGGGGAGAAACCGCTGCCAAGCGATTTCTCCCTGACGTTTCCTTGCCCGGACGGGCCGTGTTTTCAGCGATCTGTGAGGCGGAATTCGATACGACGGTTTCGGGTGTAGGCGGCTGCCGTATTGTGCTGATCGAGGGGCTGATAATCCGAGAAACCGGTGGCGGCGAGATGATGCGGATCAACCCCTTCACGGATCAGCACCTTGACCACGGTGATCGCGCGTGCGCTCGACAGCTCCCAGTTGCTCGGGAAGGCCGTATGGATAGGCTGCTTGTCGGCATGGCCGTCCACCCGCAGGATCCAGGGAATATCGGTCGGGATCTGGCTTGAAACCTGTTTGAAGGTATGGGCGAGCGCTGCGATTTCCTTCTCGCCTTCCGGCGTCAGATCGGCGCTTCCCTGGGGGAAGAGAATGGAACTCTGGAATACGAATCGATCGCCGACGATTTCCACGCCTTTCTGGTTCTTCAGGATGTCCTGAAGACGGCCAAAAAACTCTGACCGATAGCGCTTGAGCTGATTCACCTTATCGGCGAGCGCTACATTGAGCTTGTTGCCCAGATCGGTGATCTGCTGGTCGCGCGCACTGACATCTTTCTTGGCGATATCGAGTGCCTGCCCGATGGCCAGGAGCTGCTGGTTCAGCTGCTCGAGCTGCGATTTGAGCTGGGCTATGGTCGCCTGATCGGATTGCGTCGCCTGACCGGCAGCGGCGAGGGCCTGTTCCTTTTCGGCAATGGTGCCATTCAGCGTGGCGAGCTGCTGGGTAAGGGCATCGGCCTGGCGCTTCGCGCTGTCTCTGTCGGTGGTGAGGCTGGCCACCATGGCGTTGAGCTGGGTGTTCTTGGCTTCCGTCATCGAAAGCGTCTGCTGCAGGGCAGCCAGCTGTTGACGCAGCGCATCGAGCGAGTGCGTCCGCTTGCTCAGGGCGACGGAGAGAAATTGCTGGCCGAGTACGAAGACGAGCAGCACGAAGGTGACGACCATGAGCAGGGTAGAAAGCGCATCCACATAGCCGGGCCAGGCATTGAGTTCTCCCCCATGGGAGCTGCGTCGGGAGCGTCGAGCCATGAGAGCCTCCCCGTCTTACTGTGCTGCCGGAGGAATGGAGGTCGAGCCTCCGGGGCTGGTGGCGGCGATAGTGCGGGCCAGAACACGCAGATCATTGCGGATCTCTCCGGCCATCTGCGCCCGCCCGCTATGGAGTTCGTCGATGAGGCGTATGATATGCCCCTCGATGCGGCCGAACTGCTCGCGGCTGTCCTTGGCGTCATTGAAGGCGGCGGTGCCCGGGGTGGTAGCCTCGCCCACATGTTTCAGGAAAGGCCCAAGCAGGGCCTGCTGGTCGGCCACACGACTCATCATCTTCTGGTTGGACTGAAGCAGATCGGTCATGGCCTTGAGGCGCTCCTGCAGTCCGTCCATGACCTGGAGCTGCTGCATGCGGCTTTCCTCGCTGCGCGAGACGACATTCTGCAGGGTCTCGAGGTTCTCGGCGGTCTGTTCGAGGAGGGCCTGCACATAGGCAGGTACGGAAGCATCGCCCCCCTCGATCAGGGCACCGCCCTGCTTGGTAATGCCGACGAGCCATTCCTCGACTTCGTTGAAGAAGCGGTTTTGAGCCTGGCCGGCATTGAGGTCGAGGAAGCCGAGGATGAGCGCGCCTGCCAGACCGAACATCGAGCCCGAGAAAGCGGTGGACATGCCCTTGAGCGGTTCTGCGAGGCCTGATTTCAGCTGGCCGAACATGGCGTCCAGATTGCCATCACCCACGTTCATGCCGCCGATCACCCCGGCGATGGAACTGACCGTGAGCAGCAGCCCGTAGAACGTGCCGAGCAGGCCCAGATAGATGAGCAGGCTGGTCATGTAGCGCGAGATATCACGCGATTCGTCCAGACGACCCGAGAGACTGTCGAGCGTCGCCTGAGCCGATTGGTGCGACAGGCTGAGGCGCCCGGTCGTGGTGCGCGCTGCCAGGTTGCGGGCCAGCGTGCCGAGCAGGCGCGGCGGGGCAGGCTGGGCGAGGCCGGTGCGATTGACGCGCAGCTGGTCCACCCATTTCACTTCCGGCATCAGCCGGAGGACGATGCGCAGATTCCACAGGATACCGATGACGAGTACGCCCAGGATCAGACCGTCGAGCATGGGGTTGGCGAAGAAGGCGGCGTAGAGCGTCTTGCCAAGAAGGGCGGCAACGGCAGCGACAAGGATCAGGAAGATCCCCATGCGCAGAAGATAGAGCGTCGGGCGGGTCATGGCGTGGAGGTCCTCGGTGCGGTTCCGAACTGTGCTTCTGAAGACGGGGCGGGAACGCTCCCTTCGGCAACAATGTCGAGCCGGTCGGGCGGGTTGGAGCCCGGCTGGGCCAGGCCGGTTGCGCGTGGGTAGATACGCGTTGTGGTCACCCCCTCACGGATCAGGATCGAGCGCACGGCAAGCGCGCGCGCAAGCGCGATGCGACGCGGCGTTGAAAGATCTTCTGTCGAGCCACTCGCCGAGGACCAAAGCGTAATCCGCAAGGTGGGCTGCGTGGCGAGCTGTCGGGCTTCGCTCTGTACCGCTTCGATCATGGCCGGGCTCATGCCGCTGCTATTGGCATCGAACAGGACACGAAGGCCTTTCGCCTGTTTTTCGACCTTGCCCTTGGCCTCGGGGTCCGGCTTGATCTCCTCAGGCGGGACGGGAGGATGGGTTGGTACTTTCACGCCGGGAGGTGGAATGACGACCGGGCGCGGAGGTTGAGGGGGAACATCGGGCGGTGCACCGACACGCTGGGCGGCGGGAGCATGGGAGGGTGCAGGGGCCGGTTTGACGACAGCCTTGCCGGTCGGTGCATTCTTTTCTGCGGGGCTCGGGGATGCATCATGCGCCTGCGCTTTATGCGGGGACGTATGGGCAGGCTTATCCGCATGGCTCTTGCCCTGAGCAGGCTTTTTAGCCGCTTTCTGGGCTGCAGGCTTCGACGCGGGTGCCGCTGCGGGCAATGCGTCATCATTGGATGTGACCTGGGCCCTCGAGGGCGCAGAAATCAGCAGGGCAGCCGGAAGACCGGCCGAGAACAGGAGGGAGAGGAGGATCGGCCGTTTCATGACCGGGCGATCCTAATCGCGCTCCCCCTGCGCAAGCAATGGGGAATGAAGCGTTGTTTCCGGCCCGGTTCCCGTGGAGTGCACCTGTTTTTGAACTTCCCCTCCCGGCTCCGGCGCGGAAGGGGGTAGACACGAGATCGGTGTCAGGCCTTGCGTGTGAGGGCGTCGAGCACGATGGTCCGGATAGGACCATGGAGCTGGGCATTGCCCGCAACAAGCGTGACGTCGGTATCGAGGTCGGTGATTTCCAGACCTTCGGGATCAGTCACATAGCCGCCTGCTTCGCGTACGATCAGCAGACCGGCAGCGCAATCCCACGGCTTGAGTCCGATTTCCCAGAAAGCTTCATAGCGTCCGGCGGCCACCCAGGCGAGGTCCAAAGCTGCCGCGCCGAAGCGGCGGAAACCGGCGACATGGGGCATGAGGGCGGCGAGGGTGCGACCGAAAGGCAGGCGACGATCGGCGGGCGTCTTGGCGAACGGAATGCCGGTTGCGATGAGCGATTCCGAAAGATCGCGACGCGCGGAGACGCGGATACGACGCTCGTTCAGGAAGGCGCCGATGCCCTTCTCGGCCCAGAACATCTCATTGGCTGCCGGGTTATAAACCATGGCGGCTGCAATTTCGGTCGATCCATCGGGATGGCGGCGCTGCAGGGCGATTGAAATGGCCCATTGCGGGATGCCGTGCAGGAAGTTCGACGTGCCGTCGAGCGGATCGACGATCCAGCGCCACGTCCAGTTTTCACCGCCAGAATTGCCGCTCTCTTCCATCAGGAAGGCATAGCCGGGGCGGGCGCGGGCGAGTTCCTCACGGATTGTCTGCTCGGCACGCAGGTCGGCCTGAGAGACGAAATCGCCGGGGCCCTTGATGCTGACCTGAAGCTGCTCGACTTCGGCGAAATCGCGCAGGAGGCGCTTTGCTGCCTTTTGCGCAGCATTCTGCATGACGGTCATATGCGGCGAGAGACGCATGGCAATAATCCTGATGAGAAACTGTGAAAGAGCAGGGTCGTCGTGTCTTGGCAAAGCCCGTCACCGGGCCTTGCGATCGGGGGCGCGACAGGAGCGCGTCCCCGGCAGTGGGGTGATCAGGCCTTGGCGCGTTCG
Organism: Asaia sp. W19; assembly: GCF_003994335.1. Taxonomy (GTDB): domain Bacteria; phylum Pseudomonadota; class Alphaproteobacteria; order Acetobacterales; family Acetobacteraceae; genus Asaia. The sequence goes on along the minus strand of NZ_PNQZ01000070.1, from coordinate 8,478 downwards.
ACGTACGAAGCGTCATCCGTGCGCACGACCACGCGTTCACCTGCTTCGATGAAGGGCGGAACCATGGTCTTGACGCCGTTGGACAGCAGAGCGGGCTTGTAGGACGAGCTGGCCGTCTGACCCTTCACAACCGGATCGGCTTCGGTGATCTCGAGCGTGACATGCGGGGGCAGGGAGACGCCGACCGGGTCGCCTTCGACCAGCTTCACGTTCAGTTCCATGTTGTCCTGCAGGAAGGGCAGCTGGTCACCGAAGATATCCTTGTGCAGCATGACCTGTTCGAAGGTTTCGGGGTCCATCAGGACGATGTTGTCGCCGTCCGTATAGGAATAGCTGTAGTCCTTGTCTTCCGTCATCAGGCGCTCGACGGTGTCGGCGGTGCGCCAGCGCTCATTGGTCTTGTTGCCCGTGTTCAGATCACGCATCTCGACCTGGATGAAGGCGCCACCCTTGCCCGGTGTGATGATCTGCTGCTTGAGAACCGTCCAGCGACGACCGTCATGCTCAATAACCTGTCCGGCGCGAATCAGGTTTGCCTGCTGCTTCATGGAAGAAAGATCCCGGGAATCGTGATGTGGATACGACGGGTCCGTGCCGCCGTGAAAGGCGGGGTTCTAACGAAGCGGACGCGCAAGAGCAAGCGAGATGGAGTCTGCCCCGGGGCGGCATGTCTTGCCCGCGCGCCAAGCAAGGGCGTTGTTGTGCGTTTGCCAAGCGGAAGCTAGGAGCCGAAGCATGATAATGCGCACCCTCCTGAATTCCCCCCAGCTGGTCGTGGTCTCAATGCTCCTGACCGGGGGCATGACGTCGGGACCGGTATGGGCTGAAGGAGTGCCGGCTTCAGGATCTGCCGCTGTAAGACAGGGTACTCTCATTGGAAGTGATGAGGCTTGCCCGCGGGATTTCTACGAAGGTGTTCCGCCCGTCGTGGCGGCCCCGGTGCCGCTCGCCCGTATGGTCTTTCTCTGCAACACGGATTTTGCGGTTCTGGTATCGGGCGTGACTCATGAACCGATCTGGGTTGCGGAACATCTGACCCGTGAGGGAATACGCCGTGCCCAGCACGCCCTGCGCGAAGGCAAGTTCCATGAAGAGACGCGCCAGCCTGAAGCTGATCGGGCAAGATTGAGCGATTACCAGCGTTCCGGTTTTGACCGGGGGCACATGATGCCCAGTGGTGATGCGCCAGACCGTGCCTCCCAGCAGGAGACATTCTCGCTCGCCAATATGGTACCGCAGACACCCGACCTGAATCGTGGTTTGTGGGCCGGGGTCGAGAAGCGTGTGCGTGAGCGCGTGCTGGCCGAGGGGGAAGCCTATGTGGTGACCGGTCCGGCGTATAGGACGGATATGCCGGTGCGTATTGGTGTGCAGGAACTCCCCGTGCCGAGCTCGACCTGGAAGGCGGTTTATCTGCCTGGCCGTCAGGCCGTCACTGTCTATGTGTGCAAGAATACGGTCACTCCAAGCTGTACCCAGGTGCCGCTTGTCACGCTCGAGCGGGTGACGGGGGTCAATGCGTTTCCGCTGCTCACGGGAGCCCTGCGTGATCATATTACCGAGCTGCCGGACCCGCAGGCCGAGCCTTATCATGTATCGCCGCAATTGCGCCGCCTGACCCTCTCCGTGCTCAGGCGCTTCCTTAATTCCATGCTCTCGGGGTCCTCACCCCTCTGAAGCACGCTCTCGCGAAGGCCCGGTGTCCAGCGTGTGACTCTGGCCATAGGGATCGCGCACGAGGCCGGGATGGGTGTCGGGGCGGTAGTAATCGGGCCCGAGCGGGACTTTGCCCGCGCCTCCCGGGATGTCGAGTACGTAAGTAGGCCAGGCCAGCCCGGTCACGCGGCCGCGCAGCCGGGCGAGCAGCGCGCGCCCCTCATCGATCGGCACATGAAAATGCGCCGTGCCCGGCGCCGGGTCGAGCTGATGCAGGTAATAGGGCTTGATGCGTGCGGTAACGAAAGCGCGCAGCAGCGCCTCAAGCGCTTCCTCAGTGTCGTTGACGCCCCGCAGCAGCACCGACTGGCTGAGGACCGGGATCGCGCGGCTCTGGATCAGTCTCGTGGCGGCGCGGGCCTCAGCGGTCATCTCGCTGGCGTGATTGGCGTGTAGCACCACCCAGAGGGCGCGGTCCGTCTCGAGCGCGTCGAGCAGAGCGGGCGTAATCCGTGCCGGATCGGCCACCGGCACGCGGCTATGCAGGCGTATGGTCTTGATATGGGGCATGGCCGAAAGCGCCCCGATGATATGGCGCAGGCGGCGTGGGCTCAACATCAACGGATCTCCCCCAGTGAGGATGATCTCGCTGATAGCCGGATGATTGGCAATCCAGTCGAGGGCGCGCGTCAGGTCTTCTTCCGAGAGCAGACCACCATCGGGGCCGACATGCTCGCGCCTGAAGCAGAACCGGCAATAGAGCGGGCAGACCAGCAAAGGTTTGAGCAGGGCGCGATCAGCATAACGATGCACGATGCCAGGCACGGGAGAGAGAGCGTCGTCGCCGATCGGGTCGTGGAGTTCCCATGGTGCGGTGTGCAGTTCGGCCGGGGTTGGAACGACCTGACGGGCGATTGGGTCGTCAGCGTGTGTGATCAGGTCATGGAACGCAGGTGGGATGGCCGTCGCAAATTGCCTGGCGACAGCGTCGAGCGCCTCCTTTTGTGCTTCCGGCGCGAGCCCGTGGGCGACGAGTTGTGTAACGCTCCGCAATACGGGCCGGGATGCGGCTGGGGGATTGACCTTTTCTGACATCAGGGCGCTGTACTGCAAGCCTATCAGCTTTCGCAACCAAAGAGCACAGATCATGGCCCGTAGAGACGCGGTTTCAGACAAACTTCCGCTCATGCAAAAACGCATTCTTTTGCAGCGTAGCCTGAGGGCGTTTTTCGAGGCGCGGGGTTATCTGGAGGTTGAGACGCCCTATGCCGTGACCTCACCGGGTGAGGAAATCCACCTCCGATGTTTCCGGACAGAACTGGAAGCACCGGACGGGACACGGATGACGCGGTTCCTGCATACGAGCCCGGAATTCGCCATGAAGCGTATCGTGGCGGCGACGGGACTGCCGGTGTTCCAGCTCGCGCGCGTCTGGCGCAATGGGGAGCAGAGTGCGCTCCATGCGCCGGAATTTACCATGCTCGAATGGTATCGGCCCGGCGCAGGGCTCGTATCGCTCATGGACGAGACTGAGACGCTTCTGCGGCGTCTTCTTCCGCCCGAGGTGACGTATGGCGGGACCTGCTTGCGTATTGATCAGCCCTTCGAGCGCCTGACGATGGCGGAGGCGTTCACGCGTTACGTCGGGGTCGACCTGCTGGCGATAGGGGAGGATGCCCCTCGTCTGGCCAGGGAGGCGCAAACAGTCCTCCGCGCCGGGGAGAACTGGGAAGACCTGTTTTTTCGGCTGCTTCTGGAACGTGTCGAGCCCCGCATCGGGCGTGACAGTCCCACCTTCCTGACGCACTGGCCTGCGGCTCAGGCCGCCCTGTCGCGGCGCGATCCCGAAGATCCACGCGTTGCTCTACGCTTTGAGCTCTACGCGGCCGGGATCGAACTGGCCAATGCGTTCGAGGAACTGACCGATCCTGACGAACAGCGGGATCGCTTCGAGGCGGATCGGGCGCGACGGCTTGCGCTGTACCCGGATCAGGATTGGCCCCTGGACGAGGCATTTCTGCGGGATCTTGAGGGTTTGCCCCCTTGTAGTGGGATCGCGCTGGGATTTGACCGGTTGGCCATGCTGGCAACCGGTGCCCCTCGGCTCTGTGACATTCTGTGGTTTTCTTAAACCTTCGGATAGCCATGAACCTTTTCTGGGGGCAAACTCGTTCTCATGGCCTAGAGTGGCGCCAGCTTCGAACTGATCCGGCAGGCGGCTTCAGCTTCGGAAAGGGTAACAGGATGATGAAGAAAACAGTTTTTCTGTCGTTTGCTGCTTTGCTGACCCTGTCAGCATGCGATGTACCGACGGTTCAACAGCGCAAGGTGCTGGATTCCATGATCGGCAAGACCGACGTGGATGTACTCAGAACCTTCGGCGTGCCCACGCGCACCTATCAGGCCAGCGGCCATGACTTCCTGGCCTATATCGATAACGAGACCAATTACTCGCCCGGCACAGGGGGCTGGGGTTGGGGTTGGGGTGGCGGTCCCTGGGGCGGTTATGGCGGCTGGGGCGGCGGCTGGGGTGGTTATGGCGGCTATGGTGGTGGTTTTGGCGGTTTCCCGCCCAGCTATTACAATACAACCTGTCAGACGACTTTCGAACTGACCAATAGTCGTGTGGTCGGCTGGACCATGCGTGGAGATGGATGCTGAATTCAATGGCGCTGCTGGACACAACAATAAAAAGAACAACCACGATCGGTGGCGCCATACTGGCGCTTACCCTCGCAGGATGCGAGAGCCGCGCGCGCCAGGATCCGTTTCCGAGGGCCAATTCGCTCTCTGCTGCCCAGATGCCTGCGGTCAGCAGCGCTCATATGTATCATGCCTCGACCAAGACAGAGACGTCGAGCCCAGTGGCTTATCATGAGCCACCCACTTTCTCCTTTGCTGACCGGCCTCTGAGCGAGAATATCACGACGGCGTTAGAGCTTGCCGATTATCGTCAGGCGCTGCGTCAGGCGGGCATGTTCCCTAGGCTTGGTCGCAACGGGCCCTTTACGGTTTTCGCGATGCCCAACGAACCGTTCGAGCGCTATGCGGCTCAGATTCCGGGCGGCCTAATGGCGCCTGCCAATGCTCGGCAGCTCCAACAGCTTCTGGGCTACTCAATTATCCGTGGTAATTGGACGCCTCAGAGACTTACCCGGGCGATGGCGCGGCTGAAGTCCGACAAGATCGGCCTCAAGACCCTCTCGGGTGATATGATGATCATTCAGCGTGAGAGCGCAACCGGGCAGTTCGTGTTGTCCAATCAGACCGGGCGCATCGTCAAACTCTGGCTCAACGGCGCGCCTCAATCCAATGGTACGCTCTATATCACCCAGGATATTCTGCCGCCGCGCGGCTGATGATCGCTTCCAGCCGCGCCCCGGCTTCGTCGGCATCGACGAAGCTGAGTGGCACGGCCAGGAAATCGGCATTGGCCTTGATCATGGCCGAGGCCTCTTCTGCGGTTTCAATACCCTCCGCGATAACCGGCAATTCCATCATTTGCGACCACCACGCCACCAGGTCCGGCGCGTTGGGGGCAACTGATATATAATCGGCACCGAGTTCGCCTGCGTGCATGGCGTCATCGCGGCTGGTGCCGCAATAGACACCCAGTTGCAGGTCCCGCCCGAGCTCTTCACGCGCGGTCAGGCACTGGGCGGGGCTGCTCGTGAGATGCACGCCGTCACAGCCGAGTTCACTGGCCAGGGCGGGCAGATCTGTCAGGATCAGGGCGGTCCCGAGAGACTGCACGGTTTCACGAATGGCCTTCACGCAGTGACGAGCGCGGTTCTCCTCGGACGTGCCCAGTCTCAGGGCTGCCGGTGTCCAGCGTTCGAGCACCTTGACCAGATCGTTCAGTTCACGGGACGGGTCGAAATCCGGCATCGTGACGAGATACAGTTCGCAAGGCAGCATGGGCAGGGTCCGTAAAGGTTGGGCGCTCAGCTTTCACGCGCCAGATATCGGGAGAGCTGAGTCAGTCGGTAGGCGTTATAGGGTGGTCTGCCAAGAGTGAGTGCGTCCGGGCGGCTTGTCAAAATCTGGCCTCCGCAAAGGGGAGCGAGAGCCCTGATCGTCTCAAGAGCGGGTCCACGCGCCGTACAGATAACCCAAGCCACGCCCTCGCGTAGAGCCAGCGCCGCCAGGGCAGGTGCCGAACCGGCATCGAAGAGCTTCGGTCCGTGCAGGTCCCGCGTCAAAGCCAGCCACCAGGGCAGGCCCATGATAGGCCCGAGACCCGGGGCGGGAATAACAGCGTAGGGAGGGGTCTCGTCCGGCGGAGGCAGATAGGCGAGGAGTGACCTGTCATAGAGGGCAATCACCCTCCTCGGGAGCAGGGCCTCGGGCTTCATGCTTGACCTCGCGACAGGTTAGGGGCTTCCTTGTGAAAGCGGAAAATGCGGTGATGAAGAGGGTGTTTTGACGGATCAGATCGAGACTGCAAAGGGGTCTGTCAGACCGGAGGCGCGGATCGAGGAAGCGCTCGACCGTATTGCCTATGCCTTGCATCATGCCAGACACGCGCCGGAACAAGGCCCTGACTGGCAGCCATTGGCCGCGAATATAGAGGCTCTGCGCCTTCGGGTTCGAGACCTTGTCGCACGTCTTGATGATGAGGATGAGGCATAATCATGGCCCAGATATCCCTCCGACTTAATGGGTACTCCTATACGATTGGCTGCCAGGATGGCGAGGAGCGCTATCTGCAGGAGCTCGCGAAGCAGGTGGAGCGCCGCATTGAGCGTGTTCGGAGTCTCGGGACACAGGGCGGCGAATCCTGGACTCTGGTCATGGCCGCATTGCTCATGGCCGATGAACTGCATGATCTGGCCAAGGAAATCCTGCCAAGCACCACCAGCGAGCGGGTGCAAAGGGCTGATCGGATCATCACCGAGAACGAGGCGCTTGAGCAGAAGCTTAATTTATTGGCCGAGCGCGCCGAAGGCATTGCAGGTGAGCTTGAGAGTGCCTAGTTAGTGACGGGTGGGACTGCCCGGTACGTCAGGCAACTCAACCCCTGGGCCGATAAGCACTTCCTTAGGGAGCTGGCTCTGTTGTGATCGTGGTCATGATATCTGGCGCCCACCTGCGTGAGCAGGTCCGGGAGGGCTGAAAGACCGACGGCCAGGGTGGTTCCACACATGATGATAGATCAGCAAAAGCAGGATCTGCGGCGCATGATGCGCCAGCGCCGGGCCGATACGGTGGCTCCTCCCCATTCTCTGGATCTCCTGAACAAGCGCCTTGCTGCAGCGTTGCTTGCTGAGCCTGCTGCGCGCGCGATTGGGTGTGTCTGGCCTTTGCCTGACGAGCCGGATCTGCGCCCGCTCTGTCATGCCCTGTTTGCTGCCGGGCGCGACGTGCTTCTGCCAGAGACAACTCCCAAGGGCAGCGCGCTGCTGTTTCGACACTGGGCCCCGACCTGCGCGATGCTCACAGGCCGTTTTGGCACAGTGCATCCTGACGGAGTTATCGGGCGTCCAGATGTGCTGCTGGTGCCTCTTCTGGCTTTTGACAGGTCGTTCAACCGGCTGGGCTATGGCGGGGGCTATTATGACAGGACGCTTGCGGCTCTGGGCTGCCGGGGGATCGGGTTCGCTTTCGCGTGGCAGGAAGTGGCGCATGTACCCATCGGGCCGTATGACGCGCCTCTGGACCGTATTGTTACCGAGCAGGAAATCATCACCCCTAGGGCCGGGAAAGGCAAAGCAGAGTGAGACTACTTTTTCTTGGAGATATCGTTGGGCGTTCAGGGCGGGAGGCCGTGATAGCCCGTCTGCCGGAGTGGCGTGAGTCGCTCAAGCTGGATGTCGTGGTGGTGAATGGAGAGAATGCCTCCCATGGTTTTGGGCTCTCCACCGCGATCGCGACCGATCTGTTCAAGGCCGGGGTTGATGTGATCACGCTGGGCAATCACGCCTGGGACAAGAAGGAATTGCTGCGGGATATCGACTCCGAACCGCGAATCATTCGACCACTCAATTTCCCGCCTGGGACCCCGGGGCAGGGATCTTTCGTGATCGTGCTGCCGAACGGTCGCAAGGTGCTGGTGATCAATGTCATGGGGCGCCTGTTCATGGACCCGCTCGACGATCCTTTCCGCGCCGTAAGCGAGTGTCTGTCGCGTCACAAGCTGGGGATGACAGCCCACGCCATTATCGTGGACCTGCATGCGGAGACAGGCAGCGAGAAAATGGCCTTTGGTCATTATCTGGACGGGAAGGTTTCTCTCGTGGTTGGCACGCATACCCATGTGCCGACCGCAGATTATCGCGTGCTTTCCAAGGGAACGGCCTATCAGACCGATGCCGGAATGTGTGGCGACTATGACAGCGTGATCGGTATGGGAAAGGAGGCCTCTCTGTACCGCTTTGTGCGCAAGCTGCCGGGTGAGCGCCTGCAGCCTGCAGAGGGAGAGGCGACTGTATGCGGGGTTTTCGTCGAGACGGATGACCGTACGGGGCTGGCCACACGGATCGAGGCTGTACGGCAGGGGGGACATCTCAGCCCTTCTTTCCCGGTTTTGTGAGTTTTTTTGGATTAATTTGTTTGTGGTGTGTTGATTGATGGGGGTGGGAATCGGGATTGGCCTATGATTGGCGTGGGTTTTGGGTGTTTTGAGGAAGTGTTTGACAACCCCCCCTGGTTTCCGTAAAAGCCCGTTCACCGCAGCGGACGACGCTGGGGTGGCTGCCTGAAAGACTGAGTAAGATCAGTAGTTTAGGCAGGGTTCTTTGAAAATTGAATAGGAATGGAAGGGATATGTTGGCGGCGCTTTGGTGTTGTCTGAACCAGTGGTTCTGATGATGAGAGTGCTGA
>NZ_PNQZ01000069.1 GCF_003994335.1 Asaia sp. W19 | reverse complement strand
ATCTGGCCTCGCGCGATGTCGTATCCCGCGCCATGACCATCGAGATCAATGAAGGCCGTGGCTGTGGTCCCAAAAAGGACCATATCATGCTGCATCTGGAGCATCTTGGCCCGGAATTGCTGCATCAGCGCCTGCCCGGCATTTCCGAAACCGCGCGTATCTTCGCAGGCGTAGATGTGACCAAGGAGCCCGCACCGGTTCTGCCGACGGTCCATTACAACATGGGCGGCGTGCCGACCAATCTGCATGGCGAAGTGCTCCGCCCCACCGCCGAAAATCCCGAAGCCGTCGTACCCGGCCTCATGGCCGTGGGCGAAGCCGCCTGCGTTTCCGTGCATGGTGCCAACCGTCTCGGCACAAATTCACTGCTCGATCTCATCGTCTTCGGTCGCGCAGCGGGCAAGCGCGCCGCCGAGATCATCGACCCGAACGTGCCCTTGCCGCCTTTGCCGAAAAATGCCGGAGAGGCCATTCTCGACGGCTTCGACAAAACACGCGAAGCTTCGGGAAAATTCACGGTGGCAGAGCTGCGCGAACGTCTGCAACGCATCATGCAGAGCCATGCAGCCGTCTTTCGCAACACGAAATCACTCGCCGAAGGCTGCGCGAAAATCCGCGAATTGTGGAAGGACGCCCAGCATATGGGGCTGGCGGATCGCTCTCTGATCTGGAACAGCGACCTGATGGAAGCGCTCGAATTCTCGAATTTGCTGGCCAATGCCACGGTCACCATCGAAAGTGCCCATGCGCGTCATGAAACACGCGGCGCCCATGCGCATGACGATTACCCCGAACGCGATGACGAGCACTGGATGAAACATACCGTCTCCTATCTCGATAAGGACGGTGCGGTGAGCCTGCTCTACCGGCCGGTGCGGATGCAGACCCTGACCAATGATGTCGAGGTTTTCCCGCCCAAGAAACGTGTTTACTGAGGAGCCTCACCATGGTTGAACTCCGCCTGCCCAAAAACAGCACGACCCGCCCCGGCAAATTCTATCCGGCTCCTGCCGAAGCTACGCGAAAGGCTACGTTTCAGGTCTATCGCTGGTCGCCCGATGACGAGTCCAATCCGAGCCTCGACAGCTACGAACTCGATCTCGACAAGGTCGGGCCGATGGTTCTGGATGCGCTGCTCTATATCAAGGACCATATCGACGCGACGCTGACCTTCCGGCGCTCCTGCCGCGAGGGGATCTGCGGGTCCTGCGCCATGAATATCGACGGCGAGAATACGCTGGCTTGCCTCAAACCGATCAGTTCGATCAAGGGCACGGTCAGGATCAACCCGCTGCCGCACATGCCCGTGGTCAAGGATCTGGTGCCCAATCTGAACGGCGCCTATGCCCAGCTCGAATCCATTCAGCCCTGGCTGAAGAGTGACACCCCGCCGCCGCCCGATACCGAGCGCCTGCAGAGCGTGGAAGAGCGCGAGAAGCTCGACGGCATGTGGGAATGCATTTTGTGCTTCTGCTGCAGCACGTCCTGCCCGTCCTATTGGTGGAATGGCGACCGCTATCTCGGCCCGGCCACATTGCTCGCCGCCAATCGCTGGATCATGGACAGCCGCGACGACCATACGGGCGAACGTCTGGAAGCCCTAGACGATTCCATGAAGCTCTATGGCTGCCGCACCATCATGAACTGCACCCAGACCTGTCCCAAGGGCCTGAACCCGGCCAAGGCCATCGCCAATATCAAGAAACTTCAGGTCGAGCGCGAATAGACGCAGCGCACTCGCTTCTGATCACAGAAAGGCCGGGAGGCTCTCCCGGCCTTTCTGTTTTTCCGGCGTTCTCTATTTTACGGAAGGCGGGCTGCGTTCGACATAGGGGCGCGAGACGATGGCCGCCACCAATCCGCAAAAGGCTGCCGCAGAAAGCCACAGGGCGGGCATTGCCCGGTCCTGCGTCTGCTCGATCAGCCAGGTACACACAGCAGGACTGAAGCCTCCGATACAGGTCGCCAGGCTATAGGCCAGAGAAAAGCCCGTGGTACGAATACGCGGCGGCACGATCTCGGTCAGCCAGACAATGGCGGCCCCGTTATAGGCGCTGTAAAGCGCGGCCAATATGAGCTCGACGGTCAGCAACCTGCCAAAATCCGGCGCCGCCACCAGCCAGCGCATAAGAGGCCAGGCAACGCAGATGACGAGCGTCGTCGCGCTGACCAGCAGTTTCTTGCGTCCGATCCGGTCGGAGACGTAGCCGAAAACCGGCACCAGAATCAGATTGGCAAGACCTGCGCAGAGCGTGACCAGCAACGCATCCTGCCGGCCGAGATGCAGGATGCGAGAGCCGAAGGCCGGGCAATAAGCCGTGATGACGTAGAAGGAGACCGTACTCATCACGCCGGTCAGGATGCCGATCAGACCGACATACCAGTTACGGATCAGGGAGAGGACAATCTCGCGCAGATCGGGATGAGTAGTCTGGGATTCGAAGGCTTCGGTTTCCTGCAGGTTGCGACGCAGGAACAGCAGAACAGGCACGATCAGACAGCCGAGAAAGAGCGGAATACGCCACCCCCATGCCGACATGACCGGACCGCCCAGCCAGGAAGTCAGGCCAAATCCAATGGCTGCAGCACCAACCACGGCCAATTGGATGGAGGCAGATTGGAAGGCAACGATGAACCCCCTGTTATTATCCGTCGCAATCTCTGAGAGATACACCGAGCTCGACCCGACCTCGACCCCGGCCGAGAATCCCTGGATCAGACGTCCGAGCAGCACCAGTACAGGTGCGAGCATGCCGATCGTCTCATAACCGGGCGTCAGGGCGAGCGTCATGGTACCGATGGCCATGAGGGTGAGCGTCAGGATCAGCCCTTTTCGCCGCCCGATACGATCGACATACGCGCCCAGTACGAGTGCACCGAGAGGACGCATCAGAAACCCCGCGCCAAAAGTCGCAAAAGACGACATCAACTCGGCCTGCGCATTGCCTGACGGAAAAAACGCCCTGCCGATATCGGCCGCGTAATAGCCGAACACCATGAAATCGTACATTTCGAGCATGTTGCCGCTCGCAACCTGTCCGATCGCCTTGGCAAGACGAACGCGCGATACCTGCCCGGTACTCATGATGTTACTGCATTCATGGTGTGCAATCGCTCTCTCGTTACCTGCTACAGGAATCCCCTTTACTCCGGCGAAACGGAGTCAGGACATAACCCAGCTTACAGGCAAGACGACGAAAGACGAAATGATCCCATCCAAGATATCGTGAGTCCTTTTCTCAGGAGAAGTCTCACGCGGGAAAGCATCAAAGCCTGAATGCGGCGCATTCAGGTGGGTCTATGCGCCTCGTATTCGGTCATCAACGCCGCCAGACCATGCTGGCGCTTCGTCTTGAGCCGGGCAGCCACCAGAATTGCCTGCGCCTCGCGCACGGCGCGGTCCAGTTCGGCATTGATGATCACATGATCAAATTCGCTCCAATGCGAGATCTCGGCCAGAGCCGCACCCATGCGCTTGTCGATTTCCGACTCCGCATCGGAAGCCCGTGAACGCAGACGCCGGTCGAGTTCCTTCATCGAAGGGGGCAGCACGAACAGGCTCACAACATCATCGGGCAAGGCATCACGCAGCAGCCTGTGCCCCTGCCAATCGATATCGAACACCATGTCCCGCCCGGCGGCGAGTGCCGCCTCGACCGGCGCACGCGGCGTGCCATAGCCGCGCCCGAAGACCTCGGCCCATTCCAGCAATTCCCCTGCGGCAGCCATGTCACGAAACTGCTCCATGGTGCGGAAATGGTAGTGCACGCCCTCTTTCTCGCCGGGGCGCGGCGCACGCGTGGTGACCGACACGGAATGAACAAGACTTGAATCACCGGCGCGCAGCGCATTGGCGATGGTCGATTTCCCAGCGCCAGAGGGGGCCGAAATCACGAGGCAGACGCCACGTCTTGCTACGGTCGTCATGTCACTCTCCCATCCAGGCTTGATCGACTGCGCTGAGCCATAGCGGGTCAGGCCGGGTTTGGGAACATGGGAGCGGCCGGGGCTCAGAGAAGATGGGCGCCAATTAACGTTACATCCTGGCTCTCTTTCCGCCATAAAGCGCATACACAGTTTGACACGATCAGGGCCCTTCGAGCCTCGATCTCCGGTTGCGCCACCCATGCCAGCGAGGCGGAGGCATCATGCAGGTCGTCGATGTGCAGAGCAGGTTCGGCTGGGGTGCCCGCCCCGATGAGGCCCCTCCCCGTGAATGGCGTGCATGGCTTGCTGGGCAGATCGAAGGGCCAGACCGAGTCCTGTTTGAGGGAGTCGGCCCAAGTGCCGAAGGCCTCATAGCCTTGCGCAGCCAGAGACAGGACAAGCTGCGTGGCAACCCGCTGGTCAAGCCCATACTCAAGGCAGAACTGACCACGCAGCTTCGCGCCGTGCTGGATGGCCCGCAACCATTTCGCGAGAGACTGGCCTGGTTCTGGTTCAACCACTTCACGATCAGCCTGAAGCAGGACAGGGTCAAATCCGTCGCGGGGGCCTATATGCGCGAGGCCATACGCCCCCATGTCACAGGGCGCTTCGTCGACATGCTCGTGGCAGTGATGCGCCATCCGGCCATGCTGATGTATCTCGACAATGTCGCCTCGGTGGGACCGCAGAGCCCGGCCGGCTTGCGTCAGAACCGGGGTCTCAATGAAAACCTCGCGCGTGAATGTCTGGAGCTGCACACGGTGTCGCCCGCATCCGGGTATACCCAGGCAGATGTCACCTCATTTGCCGCAATCCTGACCGGATGGGGCGTGGACATGAAGGCCGACACCCCTGGCTTCCGCTTCAATCCGCGTGCCCACCAGCCGGGTGACAAATCCCTCATGGGACAGAGTTTTCCCGAGGGTGAGGAAGGCGGCGTGGCGGCGCTGGCCTTCCTCGGCACCCACCCTGCCACGTATCGTCACATCGCGACGCAAATGCTCCGCCACTTCCTGACCGATACGCCCAACCCCGGCCACGTCGCCGCGCTCACCGCGGCATTACAGCGCAGCGACGGCAGTCTTGTTGCCGCCACCCATGCGCTGATCGAGTGTGCAGCCACCGTACCGGCCGGGACGAAGCTGCGCACCCCCATGGAATATGCGGCGGCGGCCCTGCGGGCATCCGGAATCGGAAATGCCCTGGATGGTCAGGCCGCCAATGCCCCACACCCGCCCGCTCTGGTTCTGGCCTCAGCCTGTAGCGCGCTGGGCCAGCCCGTCTGGACCGCTCCCATGCCCAATGGATGGAGCGATCTCGCCTCGGACTGGTCGGCGCCCTCGGACATGCTGGCGCGCACCGACTGGGCCTATCGTCTGGCGGGCGGGCTGCATGACGCCAATCCCGAAGAACTGGCCCAGACCGCTCTTGGCAGCGCACTCCGACCCGCCACGCGGCTGGCCATGCAGCATGCCGGCTCGCGGCGCGATGCGCTCACTTTGCTTTTCTCCTCACCCGAATTCCAGAGGCGTTGACCCATGATGCTTCGTCGTCGCTCTGCCCTGCTCGGTCTGGCTGCAAGCTGGACCCTGGGTCGCTCTTCCCTTGCACTGGCCGCCCCCTCCCTGCGCCGGGACGATCCACGCTTCGTGGTCATCCTGATGCGCGGCGCACTGGATGGCATGGCTGCGGTGACGCCTTACGGCGATCCAGGGCTCATGGCCCTTAGGCGTGCCCTCGTCTTGCCCGAGCCCGGTCAGGAAGGGGGGCTGCTCGATCTGGGCGGGTATTTCGGTCTGCACCCTGCATTGGCGGGGCTGCATACGCTTTATGGCCAGGGGCAGATGCTTCCCGTCCATGCGGTAGCCGCGCCCTATCGCACACGCTCGCATTTCGACGCCCAGGATTATCTGGAGAGCGGTGCCGATCATCGACTGACGAGCGGCTGGCTCAACCGCGCCGTCTCGGCCCTGCCGGGGCAGAAGGCCCGTCCGGAAGGGCTGGGTCTGGCCCTCGGTCTCGATGTACCGCTCCTGCTCCGCGGCCCGGCCCCTATCGGCAGCTATGCCCCGGCTGGAAGCCAGCACCCGAGCGATGCGCTGTACCAGCAGATCGCCCAGCTCAACACGCATGACCCCCTGACCGGTCCCGCCTTTCGTAACGGATTGCAGGCGCGAGGCTTTTCGGACACGGCTCTGGCGACAGCGCCGGGCGAGAGCGCCGCCATGACGGGTGCTCCCGGTCCGGGCGCCGCACCTTCCTTGGCTCAAGCTAATAATAGGCAGGACGGGTTTACCCGCCTCGCCTCGGCGGCGGGGGTGATGCTCGCCCAGCCCGACGGACCACGCGTGGCCGCGCTGGAGATCGGCGGCTGGGACACCCATGCCGGGCAGATCGCCGCGCTTCGCTCGCCGCTGTCGCGCCTCGATGCCGGTATCGAGGCGCTCCGTGACGGGCTGGGCAACGCGTGGTCGCATAGCGTGGTTCTGGCCATGACCGAATTCGGACGCACGGCGCGCATGAACGGTACAGGCGGCACCGATCATGGCACAGGCGCCGTGGCGTTTCTCGCGGGTGGCGCGGTGAGAGGGGGACGCGTGGCCGGAACCTGGCCAGGGCTGCGCCAAAGCCAGCTATTCGACAATCGCGACCTTGCCCCCACCACCGATCTGCGCAGTGTGATCGCCTCAGTGCTATGCGATCACCTGCATATGCCGCGCTCTGCCCTCGGCCGGGTCTTCCCCGACGGCGCCCCATCGCTTCAGGCGGGTCTTGTCGCCGCCTGAGCAACGCCCGCGACGATCAGGGGATGATCTTGCGTGCACGCAGCAGGGAGAAGAGATCGCCAAACGAGTCCCGCGTGTCACGATATCCTGTAAAGCCGAATGCCCGGCTCTTGCCCATATCGGTCACACATTCCACGGGTCGGCCCAGATCGGCATCGGTATGCCAGGGCGACGCCACGCGGCCGAGATTGCTCTCTGCAAGACCATGACGCTGCGCCAACTCGGCCCAGACTCCCTCTTTCCCGGCCAGCATAGCCTCGAGTGAGCTCGCCTGGCCCGGATAGGGCGCGGCCTCGATGCCGAACCAGGCGGCGATCTCAGACCAGAGCGTACTCCAGCGGAACACATCGCCATTGACGATATTGAACGCCTCATTTCGACCCGCCGGGCTGGTTGCCGCCCAGTGGATCTGATGCGCGAGCTGGCGCGCATCGGTCACATCGGTCAGGGCGGACCATTGGACGGGCGAGCCCGGAAACACGAAGGGCATGCCGGTTTCGCGGCAGAGCGACGCATAGACGGCCAATGTCGTGCCCATATTCATCAGATTGCCCAGAGCAAAGCCGATGACCGTATGAGGCCGATGGACTGACCAGGCAAAACCATGACGCGCCGCCGCGTCGAACAGCACATCCTCCTGGGCGTAGTAGAAATTCTCACCGTCCAGACGCCCCATGCTTTCCCGGAACGGCGTGACCGGCGGCGCCCCTTTGGCATAGGCGTCGAACGGGCCGAGATAATGCTTGAGACCGGTGACGAGGCTGGCATGGACCAGCTTTTCTGGATGGGGCAAGGCCTCGAACACGTTGCGGAGCATGGCCGCATTGGCAATGCAGTTCTCGCGTTCGGTGTCGCGCCGTGTCCAGGTGGTGAAGAACACATGGCTCGGTGTGAGCCCGGTAAGGGCCTCACGCAGCGAGGCAGGATCGAGCGTGTCGGCCTGCACCGGCAGGATCGTATCAGGCAGCGATTCCACACGGCGCGCGAGCCCGTGAACGGTCCAGCCTTCCGCCAGCAACCGGTTGGCAAGATTTTGTCCGACAAGACCCGTCGCACCGATGATCAGGGCAGTCTGGGGCATGATGGCCTCCTTTTCTCAATTGTGCTGGTGAAACTGGCCATAACCGCTCAGAAAGGACAATCCGGCACTATTTTGTGCCCTGGGTACCAAAAGGGAACCATGATGGCCGATTGCATCCTGCCTGCCGAAAACGACGCCGATCATCCCGTAATCGCGTCGTCGGACCTGCCCGCTCTGCCTGAAGCTCTGAAACAGGCCCCTTTCACCGAAGATTGCGCGCCACGCCGCCTTCTGCGCCTCTTCTCCGGCAAATGGATCACCATGATCCTGCACGCCATCCATCTGATGGGGGGCAGCGCCCGGCCCGGCGCGCTCCAGCGCAACATCCCCGGCCTGTCGAAAAAGATGATGACCCAGACCCTGCGTGAATTGCAGGAGCGTGGGCTGATTGCACGGGTAGTACTCGAAATCATGCCCCCCCGCGTCGAATACCGCCTGACCCCGCTCGGCCAACGCTTCATCGAGCCGATCGAGTTGCTCTATCGTTGGGGCGCCCATCACGCGGATCTGCTGGACAAGCTCGGCTGAGGTTTCTCGGAAGTTTCACATTGTTTCTGCCCGCGTAACGATAAAGACCCGTTCGACCTTCACAACGATCCGGGCCTTGTCGTTTCATGCTTCGTCCATCCAGACTTGCCCTGCCCTGCTGCATCGCGCTCGCCGTCCTTTCCGCGCGCGGCGAGAGGGCGCTTGCACAAAGCGTGCCCTCTGCCCCCTCCGGCAAGGCGACGAAAAAGCCAGCATCTCACACACCCCGCGCGCCATCGGCTTTCCGTGAGACCGACGCCGTCGCGAAGACGAACAGTGAGTCCATCGTCGTCGCGGAGAAACGCTCGCGCTCCCAGCTAAGCGTGGGTCAGACCGCCATCAGCCGCCAACTGCCGGGCACCTCACCGCTTCAGGCCCTGCAAATCCTGCCGGGCGTGGTCTATACGACGGCCGATCCGTGGGGCGCGACGGAACAGAACGCCGCACTCTATATCCACGGTTTCGCGCAGAGCCAGCTCGGCTTCACCATGGACGGCATTCCTCTCGGCGATCAGACCTATAACAACTATAATGGCCTCTCGCCCCAGCGTGCCATCGCCAGCGAAAATGTCTCGCGCGTTTCTCTCTCCTCGGGTGCGGGCGATCTGAGCACGGCCTCGACCAGCAATCTGGGAGGGACGATCCAGACCCTGTCGAGCGATCCGCAGAAACAGCGCGGCGGCCAGATCGCGCAGAGCTTCGGCAGCTATGCAGCCTTTCGCACCTTCGTGCGCCTTGATACCGGGACGTTCGGCCATGAGAACCGGGCCTATATCAGCTATCTGCGTCAGGATGCCCGTGCCTGGGATTATCACGAGCATCAGGGCGGCCAGCAGGTCAACCTGAAGTTCCTGCATGATGGCAGGCGCGATCGGATCACGGTCTATCTGGATTGGATGGACAAGGCAGAGGGCAATGAAGACGCCGTGGTGCTTCCCTCCACGCTCTATACACGCCCCTCTTTCTATCCCGATCTCGACCAGGCCATGGCGTATCTCGATGCCAGTGGCGCGCCTCCCAAGGCAGCGGGGCTTAATTTCCGCGATTACGCCAGCACCGCGCTGCGTCAGGACTTCCTCGGCTATATTCGCGACGAGCACCATTTTTCCGACCGCCTGACGCTCACCACGACAGTTTATGGCCACCGGGACGCCTCGGCGGGTGTGGTCACGACGCCGATCGGCGCTTCCGGCATTTCGAAAATCCTGACCGCCTATTATCCGGGTCAGGACATACGCAGCCTGTTCGGCGGGTCCGGCTATACCAATCGCACCACCGAATACGGCATCACGCGTGAAGGCGCGATGACGGCCCTCGCCTATCATCTGGGCCATCATGAAATCGAGCTTGGCGGCTGGTATGAGCGCAATGTGAACACGTTCGAACGGCGCTGGTATCCCTTCTCGGTGACAAACCCGCTCTCGCCGTACAAAAGACCCACTGACCCGCTGATCAACCAGTTTGCCAATGATTTCCAGACCAACACATTCCAGACCCATATCCAGGATCGCTGGGCCGTCACGCGGGCGCTGAGTCTTCAGGCCGGGTTCAAATCGAGCCTGCAATATACCAATGGGCGTCTCACCGTACCGGGGCTCCCCGCCTCGCTGTCTCCTGCTGGCTCGACAACGGCGTCGGGCGGCCAGATCGACGCGACAGAGGCATTCCTGCCAAGCTTCGGAGCCGTCTGGCGCATTGGGCCGCATGACCAACTCTTCGCCAACATCCAAAAAAACATGCGGGGCTATCAGGCGCTGGGCTATGGCTATGCCACACCCTGGGGCATCCCGAGCCAGGCCGGTTTCGAGAATTTCCGGCGTACGGGACACCCCGAGACGTCATGGACCTATGAAACGGGCTGGCGTTTCAATCATCCGCTCACCCGCTCGCCCGCCCTCAGCATCGATGGCCAGCTTTCCTATTACCATGTGGATTTTTCAAACCGTCTGCTCACGGTCAGTTCCTCGCCACAGATCACGAGCCTGACCGGAGCGGCATCGCTTCTGGAAAATGTGGGCGGCGTGACGACCAATGGCGCCGATGCCGAATTCACCCTGCATCTGCCCTGGCATCTCTCGCTCTACGACGCCGCCTCCTATAACCGCTCGACCTATGACAATAACTACCAGTCCGGCAGTGCCGTCGTGGCAACAGCGGGCAAATATGTGGTGGCGGTGCCGGAATGGATGAACAAGTTCATCTTCGCCTATAGTCATGACGGGTTTTATGCCCAGCTGACGGGCGATTATATCGGCAGGCGCTATGCCACCTATCTCAACGATCTCTCGGTCACGCCCATGACCCTGTTCGGCTTCAGCAGCGGCTACACGCTGCATCATCTGCCGGTTCTGCGCGATGCCAGCGTTCAGTTCACGATCACCAATCTGACGAATACGCGCAACTGGTCGACCATTCTGGCCACCAACGCCTCCAAGCAGTTCACCGCCTACCCGCAGGCGCCAAGACAGTTTTTCCTGACGTTCACAGGGCATTTCTGAGCGCCGGTCCTGCGCTGACGGGACCGGCATGCCCGGTCCCGAGAACAGAAAATCAGCGCCCGACCAGCGCCATGAGACTGGCGGGGTAGCGGTCACCCACCACATCGATCCGGGCGAGAGCCTCATCGATCGCAATGCGCTCATCAGAGGTGAGCGGATGGGCCGCACCGCCCAGATTCTCCTCCAGCCTTGTCAGACTGCGTGTACCGGGGATCGGCACGATCCAGGGTTTCTGCGCCAGCAACCATGCCAGGGCGATCTGTGCCGGCGTAGCCTGACGCTCAGCCGCAATGGTTTCGAGCTGAGCGATCAGAGCGCGATTGGCCTCCAGCGCCTCAGGCGCAAAGCGTGGCACACGCTTGCGAAAATCCTGGTCGCTGAATTGCGTGGCAGTATCGATCTTGCCGGTGAGGAACCCCTTGCCCAGCGGGCTGAACGGCACGAACCCAATCCCGAGTTCCTCGAGCAGCGGCAGGATTTCCTGCTCCGGCTCGCGCCACCAGAGCGAATACTCGCTTTGCAGCGCCGCCACGGGCTGCACCGCATGCGCCTTGCGGATGGACCCCGCCCCGGCTTCGGACAGGCCGAAATGACGGACCTTGCCCTCCCAGATGAGTTCCTTGACGGCACCGGCCACGTCTTCCATCGGCACGTCGGGATCGACGCGATGCTGATAGAACAGATCGATCACATCGGTACGCAGGCGCTTGAGAGATTCCTCGGCCACTTGTCGGATGCGCGATGGGTGGCTGTCCAGTCCATCAGCGGGACGCCCGTTGCGAAACCCGAATTTGGTGGCAATCACCACCTCCTTGCGAAAAGGCGCCAGCGCCTCACCCAGCAGGGTTTCATTGTCTCCCGGCCCATAGGCCTCGGCCGTGTCGAAGAACGTCACGCCACGTTCATAGGCCCCCCGCAGGAAAGCCACGGCGCGGTCATGCTCCTCGGCCGGCCCGTAGCCGAAGCTGAGCCCCATGCAGCCCAGACCGAGCGCCGAAACCTCGAGTCCGCCTTGTCCCAGAATACGCTGTTCCATGTCCTGTCTCCGTCTCACGGGTTCTTTGGGAGAGGCACGGGGCACCCGGCCTCTCTAATCGCTGGCTACGGCGTCGCGCTCAGCGGCTGTATTCCGTGTCGCTCACCTTCTCCAGCCAGGTGGTCGAAACACCCTCCACGCTCTCGGTGATGGCGATATGGCTCATCGCGCACTGGCTCGAAGCGCCATGCCAGTGCTTTTCTCCCGGTTCGAAAAAAACGATATCACCGGGACGCACTTCGTTGACTGCCTCACCGTCGCGCTGCACCCATCCCAGTCCGGAGACGATGAGAATGGTCTGCCCGGCCGGATGACTGTGCCATGCCGTGCGTGCGCCAGGCTCGAATGTGACCGTGGCGCAGGCCAACGCCCCACTGCCGGTAAAGGGCGCATCGACGCGGACCCTGCCAGTGAACCATTCTTCCTTGCCCTGAACCGAGGCCGTGCTTCCTGCGCGTGTGATTTTCATCGTCGTCACTCCTGTTGCTCTGGCCCCAAGGGCCGTTTTTCCTACAAAACCATTCTCGCCATTCTGCGATAAGCGCCTATATTCGGCACGCAGCCATATCGGGAATTCATCAATGCGCCGCGACGAGCTGGTCGATCTGAACGCCTTTCTTGCCGTTGCGGAGGAGCAGAGTTTCACCCGCGCCGCGGCCCGGCTCGGCACCTCGCAATCAGCCCTGAGTCATACCGTCAGACGCCTTGAAACCCGTCTTGGCGTGCGCCTGCTGACCCGCACCACGCGACGCGTCTCGGCAACCGAGGCCGGTGAGCGCCTGCTCCAGACCCTGGTTCCCGCGCTCGACAGCATTGCGGGTGAAATCGCCTCGCTGAGCGAACTCTCCGAGCGTCCGTCAGGGACGATCAGACTGACCGCCTCCGAACATGCTGCACAGACCCTGATCTGGCCCGCGTTGAAACGCCTCTTGCCGGATTACCCCGATATCGAGGTCGAACTCGCCATCGATTCCGGCCTGACCGATATCGTGGCAGAACGCTTCGATGCGGGCGTAAGGCTGGAGGAGACGATCGCGCGGGATATGATCGCCGTGCCGATTGGACCGCCGCTACGCATGGCGGTCGTGGGCGCGCCCGACTATTTTGCACGCTACCCGTGCCCACGGTCGCCGCAGGATCTTTCCGCCCACCAGTGCCTCAAGCTGCGCATGTCCAGTTCTGGCGCCATCTATGCCTGGGAACTGGAAAAAGGACGACGCAGTCTGCGCGTACGCCCTGAAGGCCCCCTGACAATCAATAACGCCGCCATGCTTCGCCAGGCCGCGCTCGATGGATTTGGTCTTGCCTGCGTGATGGAAGACCAGATCATGGACCATGTGGCGGCTGGAAGGCTCGTGCGCGTGCTGGAGGATTGGTGCCCCCCCTTCCCCGGTTACCATCTCTATTACCCGAGCCGACGCAATGCCTCGGCCGCGTTTCGCATTCTCGTCGAGGCCCTGCGCTATCGCGGCTGATCCCCACCCCATCGCCCCAAACGTGGAATGAGGATCGGGGGACCGAGATCAGTATTGCTGTGCCGTGGGGCGGAAGAGGATTTCGTTGATATCAACCTCGTCCGGCTGGCTCATGGCGAACACCACGCAGGACGCAAAGGATTCAGGCGGGATCGCATAATTCTCGTAGAATTCCTTCATCGAGCGGGCCGTGTCCTCATCGGTCACGCTGTTGGGGAGTTCCGTTGCGACCGCCCCCGGGGAGATGATCGTCGTGCGGATATTATAGGGTTTGACTTCCTGTCTCAGCCCTTCGGACACGACGCGCACCGCACTCTTCGTTGCTGAATAGACAGCGCCGCCCGGCCCGACCTTGTGCCCCGCCACGGAAGAGACATTGATGATATGACCGCTCTTCTGCTTCTGCATCTGGGGCAGGACGGCGGCAATGCCATAGAGCGTACCCTTGAGATTGACGTCGATCATACGATCCCAATCCTCGATACGGCGCTTTTCGAGCGGAGAGTGCGGCATGAGTCCGGCATTGTTGATCAGCACGTCCACCCTCCCATGCAGGGCGATGGCGTGATCGACGAGCGCCTGCACCTGTGCGCTGTCGCTGACATCGGTCTTCCTGACGGCATCACGCCCGATCGACAGATCATCGGCGAGTGTCTCGAGACGTTCGAGACGACGCGCACCCAGAACGAGCTTTGCCCCTTCAGCCGCGAGACGACGCGCAACCGCCTCGCCCAGCCCGCTGCTTGCGCCGGTTACAACCACCACTTTCCCTGCAATCTGTGCGCTCATGATGCTGCGTCCTTCCTGTCCTCGAAAATCTGTCTGGCGAGCGCGAGAGCCGAAGACGCTGTGGGCCAGCCGGAATAAAATGCGAGATGGGTGATGATCTCGATGATTTCCTCCCGGGTCACACCGGTATCGAGAGCCTTGCGCAGATGAAAACCGAGCTCATTGCCGCGATAAAGCGCAATCAGACAGGTTATGGTGACCATGCAACGATCGCGCTGAGACAGGCCGGGCCGGGCCCATACCTCATCGAAAAGCAACGTATCGGTATAGCGGGCCAAGTCCGGGGCGATATCGCCAAACGCCTGACGTGCAGTGGTGGATGGTTCAGCCATGATCAGGCCCTCCCCCTCTTTCTGTGGAACGTGAAGGACCATAGCCTCGACCGGACGCACCCGATTAGATCATGAATTCAGCATGGGCCTATGCCTGAAATTCATGAAACTCCATACTCGGAAGGGCCGACCGACCGGGGGCGCACCTGCGCCCGGCAGGGGGCCAACCAAGCTGCCTCTGCGGACGCATTTCCTGTTCACCCCAGTTCCGTCACAGTTACAGGCCTGTTCTCCTGCATTGATAACAGCGCTGCTTCGGCGAGCCTCTGCGCCTCGACACCGTCCCGCATCGTGGCCAGAGGCTTGACCCCTGAAACGATCATGGCGTGGAACGCCTTCATCTCAGCGCGATAGGCACTGGCAAAGCGTGTGATGAAATTGCTCACCGGTGGCGCCGTAAGAAAGCCTTGCGCGTCGGCTCTGACAATCTGGGTTGCTGGATGATTCCTGATTGTAAATACGGCTCTTTCGCAGACGACTTCGAGCCGCTGATCATAGCCGAACGCGGCATGGCGGGCATTGATCATCTGCACCAGGCGGCCAGAGCTGGCGCGCAGGGTGATCATCGCCGTGTCGATATCTCCTGCCGCGCCGATTGCCGGGTCAATCAGGCAGGCCCCCGTGGCAGAAACCGAGACGATTTCCTCATCCAGCAGATAACGGGTCATGTCGAAATCATGGATTGCCTGATCGCGGAACAATCCGCCCGAGGACTGGATATAGGCAAGCGGCGGTGGCGCGGGATCCCTGGTATGCATGACGATATGCTGCGCACGACCGGCCTCCCCGGAAGCGATGCTCTGGCGCAGTTGCATGAATTCCGGATCATAACGACGCTGAAAGCCCAGCATGACCGGGCTACCCGCGTGCTGAATGATGCGGGCCGTCTCAACGACTTGCGCAAATTCCAGGCTTACAGGCTTCTCGCAGAAGACCGGCTTTCCTGTTCTGGCCGCAAGATGCAGGAAACGTGCATGCGTATCCGTCGGACTGGCGATGACATAGGCGTCGATATCAGGGTCGGAAAAAATAGCCTCGGGCTCGCGCAGGGACGCTCCGCTGCGCGCAAGCAAGGACTCGCGCGCCTCAGAGGCCACAGGATCGGCCAGAGCCGACAAGGTGATGTCAGGCATCGAGAGTAGATTATCGGCATGGACCTGGCCGATACGACCAGCGCCGAACAGGGCGATCGAAACCATGAGAAGCGCCTCCCTCTATCAGGCGAATGGCGCATCTGCGCGTGTTGCGTGACCGGCCGCCCGTGCGCGATCCATGGTCTCCAATGCCAGGAGCGAAGCCGAGAGCGGTCGAATGGGCGATTGCGTCATGCCCTGGCCGAGACACCAGGCCATGTGCTCGACCTGAAAATGCAGACCGTCATAGGCGGAACGCGGCTCGTCGAATGTGAGGGTCCTGCTAGGATCATTCGCGCTCAAGACAAAGGGACCCGGAGTATAGAATTTCCCGGCCAGGGTGATCATGCCCTCACGCCCTGCGATGACGGCTCCGCAAGGTGTGTGGGACAACAGGCTGGTATGCAGCACCGCCTGGGCTCCCCCACGATACTGAAACAGCATGCCGGTCTGACCATCCACGCCACTCTCGGCTCGTGTGCTATGAGCCATGACCTGATCGGGACGCCCCAGAATGCCGGTCGCCAGTCCGATCACATAAGTGCCCAGATCGAGCATCGGTCCCCCACCGAGATCAGCGCGCATGATACGATGCTCAGGCGGAAAGAACTCACCGTGATCGGCCATGACGGTAACGATCTCGCCGATGAGCCCCTCGGCGAGAACTTTCCGTAAGACGGAAAATTTAGGCAGGAAATCTGTCCAGTATGCTTCCATCAGGAAGACATGCCGCGCACGCGCCAGTTCGACCAATTCGCGCGCTTCTGCCGCCGACACGCAAAGCGGCTTCTCCACCAGAACGGGCTTTCCCGCCTCAATCGCTCGGCGTGCCTTCTCGAAATGAAATGGATGGGGCGTGGCAATGTAGAGCGCATCGATCCGCGGATCAGCGCTCATGGCGCCGTCGAAGCTGTGGGGGATATCGAAGCGTCGTGCGAACGCCGCCGCG
>NZ_PNQZ01000068.1 GCF_003994335.1 Asaia sp. W19 | reverse complement strand
AAAGGCGCGGTCCCGATGGGTCCGCGCCTTTTTCTGTTTCTTCTCCTGCCTGACAGCCCAGCTGGACGTATTCAGAGCGCTGCGAGAAAGCCATCCACATCGGCGGTTTCCGTGGCCCAGCAGGTCACGAGACGGATAAGCACGCCGTCAATTCCGGGCGGCGTCGACCAGCGATAAAAGCCGAAACCCTGCGCTTCCAGGTCTGCAACGCTGCGCTCTGGAAGGACGACAAAGACCTCGTTCCCCTGCACATCGAAGGGAAGTGAGGCTGCGGGATGGCGTTGCAGCCCATGGGCCAGTCTCTGCGCCATCGTGTTGGCGTGCCCCGCATTGCGCAGCCACAGATCATCTGTGAGCAGGGCATGAAGCTGGGCGCTGAGATAGCGCTGCTTGGACCAGAGATGACCGCTGCGCTTGACGCGGCGCAGGAAATTCTTTGCCAGATCCTCGCGGAAAATCATCACGGCCTCTGCCGCCATGGCCCCATTCTTGGTGCCTCCGAAACTGATCATATCGAACCCTGCTCGCCAGCTGACATCGGCAGGACGGCAGCCCAGCGCGGCCACGGCATTGCCTAGACGCGCTCCGTCGAGATGGGTGGCGAGCCCCGCCTCACGCGCGCGATCGGTCAGAGCCCTGAGATGATCGAGCGTATAGACCGTTCCCCACTCCGTGCTCTGGGTCAAAGACAGGGTCTGAGCAGGACTCGTATGCACACCATGGCCGATATTCGCGCGCAGGGCGCGGTCAAGATCAGATGGCACCATGCGCCCATCGGCGGAGGGTATCGGCAGGAGCTTGGCGCCATGCATGAAGAATTCGGGCGCGCCCCCCTCGTCATTGGCGATATGGGCACTCTGATCGCAGATCACGGCCCCGAAGGGATCGGTCGCGGTCGACAGGGCCAGGCTGTTTGCTGCCGTGCCCGTGGCTACCGGAAATACCCAGACATCGCGTTCGAACACGTCGCCCGCCAGAGCCCTCAGCTGCGCGGTCCCATCATCTTCTCCATAAGCAGCTGCCGATCCGTGATTGATCCGCTCCAGAGCCTCCATCACCGCCGGGCAGGCTGGCGCAATATTGTCACTGGCGAAGTTCTTGCGTATTGCCTCGGTCACGTCCGTTCCTCACTTCGTTTACAGGCCCGTCAGCAGGTCGTAACCGGCATTGGCCCCCTGCAACAGGAATCACCCTCATGAAACACGATCCAGCGCTGACAGGAAAGCTCATCGACGGCAAGGCTATCGCCCGCCGCCTGACGGACCGCGTCAAGGCCGAGGCCGAGACGCTGCGTGAACGGACGGGCAAGATTCCGGGACTGGCCGTGGTTCTGGTGGGTAATGACCCAGCCAGCGAAGTCTATGTCAAGAACAAGGCCATCCAGACCCATCGCGCGGGCATGCGGTCTTTCATGCACATGTTGCCCGAGACGACGGAACAGGACGAACTGATCGAGCTGATCGCCCGGCTGAATGCCGATCCGCAGATCCATGGCATTCTCGTGCAGCTCCCTCTCCCTCCCCAGCTCGACCCGATTGTCGTCACCAACGCCATCGCCCCACACAAGGATGTGGATGGGTTGGGTGAGGTAAATGCCGGGCGCCTGAGCCTTGGCATTGACGGGCTCGTTCCCTGCACACCGCTCGGGTGCCTCATGCTGCTTCAGGAAACCCTGCCCGCGCTGCGCGGCCTGCATGCCGTCATCATCGGTGCGTCCAATCTGGTGGGCAAACCCATGGCCCAACTCCTTCTGCGCGAAGGCTGCACGGTGTCGGTCGGGCATATCGATACGAAAGACGCGCGCAGTCTCGCGCGTGAAGGCGATATTCTCGTGGTCGCAACCGGCAAGAACGGCCTTGTACGCGGCGACTGGATCAAGCCTGGGGCCACGGTCATCGATGTCGGGATCACACGCATCGCGACGGCAGATGGCAAGACCCGTCTCGTCGGGGATGTCGCCTTCGATGAAGCAGCTCCCATTGCCGGCCATATCACCCCTGTACCGGGCGGTGTCGGCCCCATGACCATTGCCTGCCTGCTGCACAACACGCTTCAGGCCGCTCGGATTGCCCTGGACGCGCAGCCCCGATGACACGACCCTCGAGCCGCGTCGCGATCGAACTGATTCCCCGCGACGCACAAAGCCTCAATGCCGATCTGGACCAGGTGAAAAACCTCGTCCCCGGTGTGACCACCATCAATCTGCCCGATCTTCTGCGCCTGCCCCTGCGCTCATGGGATGGGGCAGCTCTGGCGCATCGCCAAGGCTTTGCCGCGATCCCGCACATACGCGCCACGGACATCGCCCCGACTGCCCCCCTGCCCTGCGCCGAGCAGGAGGGCATCCGAGAAATTCTGGTCATTGCGGGCGACCCCCCTCCCAATGACAGCCATCCGAGTTGGCCCAACAGCTCGGCTCAGATCATCGCCCGCTATCAGCGCGAGGCTCCGCATCTCAAGGTCTACGCGGCCTTTGATCCCTATCGACGGGCGCCTTGGCAGGAGCTGGACGATATCAAGCAAAAGCGCGACGCAGGTGCGGCCGGGTTCTTTACTCAGCCACTCTTCGACAAGCGCTTTTTCGAGCTTAGCGCCTCATGGCTCGAAAATGATGTGGTGTTCTGGGGACTTTCTCCGGTGATTGGTCCCAAGGCACGTGGCTATTGGGAACGCGTGAACCACGTGGTCTTCCCCGGGGACTTCGAGCCCAGCCTTGACGCAAACATTGCTTTTGCCCGTGCGATCCTGACGGAAATTCGCGCGCGTGGGGACAATGCCTATCTCATGCCCCTGCGCGTGGCGCTTGACGCCTATCTCGCGCCGCTGGCCGATCTCCTGAACACCTGAGCAGCACGCCCCTCAAGGGGCGTTCGCCGCCTGAGTCTCGCGAATCACGTCATGAATGAAGCCCAGCTTTTCCCTGATGCTGCTGGTCAGTACAAAGGGATAGAAATCCTGTAGCCCCATCGAGCGATTAAGGCTGTTAACCGCCATGCTGAGCGGCAGCCACGCATTCATGATCTCGTCGAAACCAAGCGTCAGATACGGATCCCCCCCTATGGCTGGAGCCGAGAACTCTGGCGCGGTTGGTGTCAGCGGGGCAATGACGATCCCATAAAGCCAAGCCGTTTCGAGCGTGGAGACAATATGGAGGTAATGCGCCCAGGTTTCGGCGAAATCCTCCCAAGGGTGAGACGCCGCATAGACGCTTACGTGATGCGCCTGCCAGTCCTCGGGCGGCGGTCCCGCATAATGCGCCTTGAGTGCCTCCTGATAATCCTGGCGATCATCACCGAACACCGCGCGGCATCGCTCGATCCTGCCGCCATCCCGTATCAGAAGATTCCAGTAATAATGTCCGATTTCATGACGGAAATGGCCAAGAAGCGTTCGGTAATATTCGCCCATCTCGACCCGCAGGCGCTCACGCTGCGCATCATCCGCCTCGCGTATGGCCAGAGTGATCAGACCATCGCTATGCCCCGTCATGACCGGGGCTGACCCGTCTGGCGCGTCTTCAAGAAAATCAAAAGCAAGCCCGTTTTCCGGGTCCTGCAGACGGCTTACGATGGGTAGTCTGAGTCTGCTCAGAGCGTGGCAGAGCCTGTGCTTGGCGCTTTAAATCTTGCGCCAGCGTTCCAGATTCCTGGGGTCAGCCAGATCAGGGATCGTGCGATTGAACTGACACGCGTAGCAGAGCGGTCCACGCGCCGATTCCTCCGGGCTGAGAAGCCAGTTACAGGCATCATGGGCATGATTGGCGCAATAGCGATGCGGCACGCTCTCGAAGCCCGGCTCCATGGGGAGCCACAAATCGGGCTCCTGGCCCGGATTGAGCGCMGTCAGATCGGC
>NZ_PNQZ01000067.1 GCF_003994335.1 Asaia sp. W19 | reverse complement strand
TCATAGGCGGAACGCGGCTCGTCGAATGTGAGGGTCCTGCTAGGATCATTCGCGCTCAAGACAAAGGGACCCGGAGTATAGAATTTCCCGGCCAGGGTGATCATGCCCTCCCGCCCTGCGATGACGGCTCCGCAAGGTGTGTGGGACAACAGGCTGGTATGCAGCACCGCCTGGGCTCCCCCACGATACTGAAACAGCATGCCGGTCTGACCATCCACGCCACTCTCGGCTCGTGTGCTATGAGCCATGACCTGATCGGGACGCCCCAGAATGCCGGTCGCCAGTCCGATCACATAAGTGCCCAGATCGAGCATCGGTCCCCCACCGAGATCAGCGCGCATGATACGATGCTCAGGCGGAAAGAACTCACCGTGATCGGCCATGACGGTAACGATCTCGCCGATGAGCCCCTCGGCGAGAACTTTCCGTAAGACGGAAAATTTAGGCAGGAAATCTGTCCAGTATGCTTCCATCAGGAAGACATGCCGCGCACGCGCCAGTTCGACCAATTCGCGCGCTTCTGCCGCCGACACGCAAAGCGGCTTCTCCACCAGAACGGGCTTTCCCGCCTCAATCGCTCGGCGTGCCATCTCGAAATGAAATGGATGGGGCGTGGCAATGTAGAGCGCATCGATCCGCGGATCAGCGCTCATGGCGCCGTCGAAGCTGTGGGGGATATCGAAGCGTCGTGCGAACGCCGCCGCGCGTGCGCCATCGCGGGATTCGATCCCCATGATTTTCTGGTTGGTGAAACGCTGAACCGACTGAACAAACCGCTCCGCGATCCAGCCTGGCCCGATGACGCCCCATCTGAGCGCAGGGATGGCGGAGGGGGCGAGGCAATCGGGTTCAGGCAGGCTGACAGGAAATCTCATGGCTTCTGATCCTTCCAAGGGACGTGTCACCGCATGGTGGCAAGCTCATTCACCCGGCGGTACGGTCTCCCAGCGTCGGCTGTGCAGGGAATTTTCCATGGCATCCATGATCTGCTGGTTACGCAGGCCGAAATCGAAAGCCGGAAAGCATGTCTCGTCCTGCATGATCCCCATGATCAGGTCATGAATCTCGATGACCTTCACATCGAAATATCCGAGCCCGCCCCCGCCACAATCGAACCCGAAAAAGGCCGAAAACTGGGGAACCTGACTCCCGACCAGAAGGGTGCGGAACCCTCTGTCGGTCTTGTCGTCCGCAACGCGAAAGAGCTTGAGTTCATTGAAGCGTTCGCCATCCATGATGAGCGTGCCCTCGGTTCCCGACACCTCCCAGTACACACCAAAGATCTTGCCCGCCGCGATACGCGACGCCTCGATCGTTCCGCCCGCTCCACTCGCAAACTGTACCAGAGCCTGGATCTGGTCCTCGTTTTCCACATCGGCCCACACCGCGTCTTTTCCTGCAGTGGCGCCATAGCCTGAGCCTCCATCAGGTACAGGCCTTTGCCGAAACATGGTCTGGCTCTGGGCGATGGTCGCGCTGATATCTCCCATCAGATACTGGCCCACCGCCACCACATGGGAGCCAAGATCCCCCAGAGCGCCCGAGCCCGCCTCGCTTCTTTTGAGTCGCCAGGAGAAGGGCAGAGTCGGATCGTTGTAAAACCCTTGATCGAACCAGGCCCTGAACCGCGTGGGTCGGCCGATATCACCCCGATCGATGATCTGTTTTGCGTAGAGTGCGGCGGGCGTCTTGATATTGTTGAAGGCCACCATGGTCTTCACCCCGGCCTTGCGCGCAGCCTCGGTCATCTCCCTTGCGTCGGCTGCACTGAGTGCCAGCGGCTTCTCGCAATAGACGTGCTTGCCAGCGGCGATTGCCGCCAGTGCCATTTCCTTGTGGAACAGGTTGGGGGAGGTAATATCTACCACGTCGATCGCCGGATCATCGACCAGAGCGCGCCAATCTCCGGTCGAGCGCTCAAATCCGAAACGTCTGGCTGCGCGCTCCGCCAGTTCCGGCGTGGCGTCGGCCAACATGGCCAGATGGGGGATCGCAGGCAGATCGCGATACAGCATGGCCGCGCGACGATACGCATCGGCATGGGCCTGCCCCATGAAACCCGACCCGATCAGACCGATGTTCAGATGCTTTTTCATCGTGGCTCGGCCCTCAGACGGAAGCGAGCGCTTGGGCGAAGCACGACTCGATTGCCGCCCGCCCTCGCGTGACAGCAGCCAGAGGCGGTGCCAGTGCTGGGTCCTGTTCAGCCTCGACAACCATCCAGCCCCGATAGCCACTCTGAACGACGAATTGCGCGAGGGGCGAAAAGTCGATGCATCCATCACCCGGCACCGTGAACATGCCGGCGCGCACGGCAGCGTTGAAGCTCATGTCCTGGCCCCGTACCCGCTCCAGAATGGCCGGACGCACATCCTTCAGATGGATATGGCAGATACGTGCCCCGTAGCGGTCGATCAGCCGTCGGTAATCGAACCCGGCGGCCATGGCATGACCTGTGTCCAGAAGCAGCCCCGTCTCGACCGACAGTGCATCGAAAAGCGCACAGATCTCCTGCAAATTCTCGGCCACCATCATCAGATGGTGATGATACGCCAGTCTCACCCCATATCGGGCCCGCAGCAGGGCATCGAACGCGCTCAGCCGATGCGCATAGGTTTTCATTGCCTCGCGATCCAGAACCACCCGTCGCGACATCGGCTCGTCCAGGGGGGCCGCAGACGGCGTCATGGCCCCGCACTCGCCATACACCATGGTCTGGCATCCCAATGCGCGCAGAAGCTGGGCGTGGCTTGCCACATCTTCCCACTCTTCCTCGACGCTCCGCTCCGCAAGGCGGCCTGAATACCAGCCCGAGGCCAGAGAGAGGTGATGCGCCTCAAGAATGGGCGCCAGTTCCGAAACCGTGCGCGGATATTTCCGGCCAAGCTCCGTTCCCTCATATCCGGCTTCCGCCATCTCGCTCAGGCAGCGCGCCAGAGGTGTATCGTCCCCCAAATCCTCCAGAACGTCATTCGTCCAGGAGAGCGGACTGCACCCCAGCCTCACACCCTTGGGCATCCCACCCTTTCCGGTTCTCGATCCCATCATTTCACTCCTGCCCCGCATCCGGGTCTCGCGCGACATCCTCGTCTGGCACCTGTCGCTGCCACGCCGACCGAAGGGCCGCGCCGTCTGTCCTGAAGCGACGCTATGAGGGGAAGAGGCGGGGAGCACGCACAGAATTGATGTGTTCGCATCAATGAAATGAGATAGATCACATGACGAAGATCACATTCCCGTTGGGAGCGTCATGTCGCAGCGTGCCACGATACAGGATATCGCCCGTTACTCCGGTGTCTCGACCGCCACGGTCGACCGCGTCATCAACGGACGCGGTGGCGTACGACTCGACAAGGAGCGTGTCGTCCTCGAAGCGGCAAGGGAGCTTGGAGACGGGCGTCGTCTGGTAGCGCTCCACGCCCGGCTGGCCCGCATTGCCGTTGTGACCCAACCCCCCGGCAACCCGTTTCATGCGGCCTTGCAGGAGGCCTTTCGCACCATCATGCCCGCCTATCGCGAGCAGAACATCGCCTGTTTCGAGCACCATGCCGCCATCAGCCAGCCGGAACGCGCCGCTTCTCTCATTCGCGCGCTTGCACGCGATTATGACGGGCTGATCCTCTGTCTGCCCGACCATCCCTCGATCCGTCAGGCCGTGACCGATACCGGTCGCAAGCTCCCGATCATCACCATTGCCTCCGACATCACCGCCTCCGAGCGCCTCGCCTATATCGGCTCGGATAATCATCGTGCGGGCCGGATTGCTGCCGACATGATGGGGCGGTTGCTCGGCCCCCGATCAGGGCGGGTCGCGCTGATTGCCGGCACGATGCATTATATCGGCCATCAACAGCGCTATACGGGCTTCATGGAGGCCCTAGACGAGCGTTATGCCGCGCTCTTCGCCACACCCGCGCTGGAATGCCTGGAAAACGACGACC
Source organism: Asaia sp. W19 (assembly GCF_003994335.1). GTDB lineage: Bacteria > Pseudomonadota > Alphaproteobacteria > Acetobacterales > Acetobacteraceae > Asaia. Next base: position 65,435 of record NZ_PNQZ01000067.1, on the reverse strand, counting down.
GTGCCGCTGACGCGGTCCATGCCTTGCTTCAGGAGCATCATGATATCGTTGGAATCTATCATTTTTCCACCGGGGCCGATGCGATCGCGCGGCTGCTCGAGCGGTCGGGCATGGCTGACAAGCTGATTTTCATCACCCATGAGCTGACACCCCATCGCGCCACATTGCTCAGATCCGGCACCATCGACCTCGTTCTGGATCAGAACCCGATGCTCGAGGCGCGTACCGCGCTCTCGACTCTGAGCCACCATCTTGGCCGCAGCCCCGCCCCGCTCGATGGCCCGCTCATTCCGCTCTCGGTCCATACAAGGGAAACCGTCTGAGGAGAGAGGCACCGGGATTTTGCCCCTCCTTCAAATCACGAGACAGGGTCGAGGAGAGCGCACGGGCTTCCCGGGTAGCGTGACAAAGCCCGGCAAGCATCGAGGACAGAAAAAGCCCCTTTCATCGTGCTCCCTTCCCACCCCGACGAAGCGCCATCGCCGTTTCGAAACCCTTATCGCCGAGGGCGCTAGGGACGGGCCTGGGCGGGGAAGTCAGCGGTATCGAAGCGGCGCAAGGCGGCGATATCGGCAGGGCTGGGCGTGAGGGGGCCAGATGCGAACTCCGTGGTGACGAAGCGCACCAGATTGGCGATCTGCTGATCGGTCAGGTCATGCCGGTAAGCGGGCATACGGGCCGGGCCATCGGCTCCGTCACGATGCACACCAGCCAGAATGGTCATGACCAGATTATTGGGGCGGGAAGACCGAACGGCACTGCTCTGTCGCAGCGACGGATAGAAATCGTCATGCGTGCCGCGCCCGTCGATCTGGTGGCAGCTGGCGCAGGCCGCCATATAGAGCGCAGCCCCATCCTCGATATCGCGATAATTGCGCCTGTCTGCATAAGGTCCGGGCCTGGCGTCGCGCTCCTGGCGAGCCTGATTGCGGATTGCCCGATCAGTCGGAGAATCATTCTGATAGGCGCGCGCAGTATCCATATCGGAGTGCAGCACCTTCCCGATCGTCGCAGTACGATCCTGCTGGCGCAGATAGACAGTGATGGCTTGGAGATCGGCTTCTGTCAGGAAACGCAGGGAGTGCTCGACTGCCTCGCCCATGGGGCCAGCTGCCACGCCTTTGTCACGTGCGTGGCCGGTACGCAGGTAGCTCTCGATATCCGTGTTGCGCCACCCCGCAAGAGGGCCGTGCGGTCCGGCAGCGATATCCGGGGCGTACCATCCGCCAACCCGAGCGCCCTCGAGCTTATGGCCTGATTTCGCTGCCATCATGAAATTGCGCGGCGTGTGGCAGGTGCCGCAATGGGCAACGGCCTCGACCAGATAGCGCCCTCTCGCCTGTTCGGTCGTTTCCCCAGGGTGAGGCTCGAAGCGCCTGGAATCGAGATAGAGCCAGTTCCAGACACGCATGAGGCTCCGCATGTTATAGGGAAAGCGTAGCGCGGTGACCGGCCCCCCGGATGTCTCGACCGGTGCAACCGCACTGCCCAGATAGACATAAAGAGCGTGGATATCCGCATCGGTCATGCCAGCATAGGAATCATAAGGCATCGCCGGATAAAGACGCCTGCCACTGACCGAAACGCCCTCGCGCAAGGCGCGGGAGAAGGCCGCCTCGGACCAGCCGCCGATACCATGCGTCAGGGAGGGCGTGATATTGCTCGAATAGATCACCCCCATGGGAGACTGGATGCCATAGCCACCCGCGAAGGGGGCGCCGCCGGGCTTCGTGTGGCAGGCCACGCAATCGGCAGCGCGGGCGAGATAGGCCCCCCGGTCGAGCACAGCGCGATCATCGGCCTGTGCCGGAGTAGGGAACGCGACGAGGCCGACCAGACCCAGACCCAGACGAAAAATATTGGTGAGAGGAGAAATAAGGCGGGATGGTGCAAAGCGGAGAGACGCCATGACTCAGATCTCCTTCAGCATGATAGCGGCCGAACGGAGGGACAGCGCACAGCCCGTCAGGGTCGGATTAACGACCGAAGCGGCGGGCATGAGTCCTGTCGTCGCAATGAAGAGATTATCGTGGTCATGACTGCGCCCCTCATGGGTCACCACGGAGTCGCGCGGATCGCTACCCATGATGACGGTCCCCATGGGGTGATCGCGATTTTCCCAGATTGTCAGATTCTGATCGAAAATCTCCCCGCCCAGCAGGCGCAGGAAGTTTGCGTAATCCTCCTTGATCACTGCCCCGGCAGCGCGGGCATAATCATTCACATCGTAATGGATATCCATGAGCGGCAGACCATAGAAGTCCCGTTTGGTCGCGCTCAGGCTCATCCGGTTCGTAGGCTCGGGCAGCATTTCGATATTCGAATCCATGAAGACCCAGCGCGCAGCCATATGCCGGATTTTCGCATCCAGTTCCGGACCGATGATCCCCTGTGAGATGAGCCTTTCCGTGATCTGGACATTCCCGACGAAATTGCCGACCTCATGGCGGATGCATCCGTGCCTGCTGCGAAAATCGCCATCGCGCCATTTGAGCACATCGCCCTGTTGCACAGGGCCGCGCCCCGACCACATAGGCTCATCTGCAATCATGGCGAGGGAAAAGGCGTTATGGTCCATGAGATTGCGGCCGACCATGCCGGACGAATTCCCCACATCGGATAGCAGCATGAGGCGTGGCGTCTCGAGCGCATGGGCCGCAACCAGAACCATGCGCGCGGTCAGGCGAATGGAACGTTTCTGGGGCGTGTAATAATGCACCGCGGCGATACGCCGGCCATCCGGGGTCTTTTCGAGGCGATAGACCGTCGCATCGCTGATCAGCTTCGCCCCGGCACGTTCGGCCTTTGTCACATGCCGGTCGCCGCTGTATTGCGCACCGATGGGGCAGATGGGCGAGCAATTATTGTTCCCTACGCAGGCAGGCCGATCCTCATAGGGATCGGTGGCGCGCCCATTGGGCTGATAGGTGAACGGATATCCCCCGATCGCCACCCGGTCACGAAAGCGCTGGCTGAAATATCCAAGAGCCTGCGGCCTGACAGGATAAGGCGCCTGACGAGGAGGATAAGGGGCACCGCCCTTGCCGCTGTAATCGGCGGCATCATCACCCGATACCCCCATCTCGATCTCGGCCTGGTGATAATACGGCTCCAGATCCTCATAGGCGATGGGCCAGTCACGCCCCACGCCGTAAAGCGTTTTCAGACGAAAATCATTGGGGAGCAGACGCCAGCACGCGCCGCCCCAATGCCAGGTGGTGCCTCCCACCATGCGCAGCATGCCGGGCACATAATCGATAGGCCCATGATTGGTAATGTAGTCCGGCACGAAGGAACTCGGTGCCCAGGGTTCGTTGGGATATGGCTGGTTACGATTGCCCGCATCGGTGCTGACATTGCCGCACTCACGGAAACTGTCGAGAATCTTCCATCGCGGCACATGTGTGCCCGCCTCGAGAATGATGACCGACTTGCCATTGCGAGCGAGGTGATGCGCGGCGAGGCTCCCGATGACGCCCGATCCCACCACGATGACATCCGCATCGTATTCTTGCTGTGCCATCAGAATATCAATCCGTTTCGAGTGACAGGGGCGGCTGCGCCCAGAAACCGGGACCGCCCCGTGCATAGGTCGGGAGCACAGTCACGTCAGAGGTGGGCCGCCACATCATTGCCCCCTCATAGGTAATGAAGGCTGGCGTCCCGGCCTCGGCACGAGGGAGCATCGGCCCCACCCGCCCCAGATACCAGGCTGCGACAATCTCGACCGAGACCTCGTGGAGGGCTTTTTCGGCCCGGAGCCCGGAGGCCGCGTAATCTTGCGAGCGATGGATGCCGCGCTGCCTCATGGCCTCTGCCAGAAGGCGATAGCGCGCGGGGAATTCGGGATGTCTGGCCAGAAGCGCCACCCAGACGCGGGGAACGAGGGCCTCATCAAGATCCTCATGGCCAGTCAGCGCCATCGATACCGAATGAAAGTCAGGCGGACAGGCGCCCGCTCCAGGCAGCGCCCCGAAGCGTGCATCAGAGCGCGCATCAGAGCGCGCATCAGACGCGGCTCTTGTCAGGGCGGGAAAGGCAAGAAACGGCAGCGCCGCCACACCACAGCCCAGAAACCCCCGTCTCGTTGTGTTTACCATGAGATATCCTGCCATGACGCTCCGATTGGAGCCCGTTCTCCTGCGGGGCGGCTTTAGTCGGGAAACCGCCTGAAACGATTTCTCATGCCCTCTACCGACATTCAGGTCGGACTGAGGGAAAGACCTCACCTGTCGTCACGCCTGTTTGATCAGGCACCCGCGCTAATCGGCGTTACTCTATCCGTACGGGTGGGACGCGAACGATCATCGTAATGATCTGATCTCATCATCACGGTGGGACGGGGACATATGCTGGACAAGATCACCCCGGAAAATGGCCGACGAAAACGTGCGACATTGCGGGATATCGCTGCCCTGGCTGGCGTAGGCACGGCAACGGTCGAGCGCGCTCTGAATAATCGAGGCAATGTGCGCCCGGACACCTGTCGCCGTATTCTTGGTATCGCGCGTGATCTCGACTATTTTCCCACCCTGCCAAGCCTGCATCAGGGTGTCCTGAGGGTCGATGTTCTGCTGGTGCGTCCCGACACGCTTTTCTACTCGCGGCTGAGCCAGTCTTTCGAGAAACTCGCCGCCTCACTCGGCAAGGATATCCAGATCCATCGCAGCTTCGTACCGGAGAGCGATGTCGAGGCTTTTGCCGCGCGGATCCAGCAAGCACCCTATCCACGTTCCGCCCTCATTCTTGCCTGCCCCTCCCATCCGGTCATTCTCGATGCCCTCAAGCGCGTGGCGGATCAGGACATGCCTGTGATCCAGCTCATGTCACGCAATCTGGCGAGCCTGCCCTATGTCGGGATCGATAATCGCGCGGCAGGACGTACGGCGGCTCTGTGCATGACACGCAGTCTGAGGCAGCGTCCCGGGTCGGTGATCGCGCTGTGTCATTCCATGGCCTATGCCAATCATCGCGAGCGTATCGAGGGATTTTCCGAATATCTCGCGAACGCGCCCTCACCCCACCCCGAACTGAGCGAAGTCCTCTTTGATCGCGACGACCCGGAAGAGGCAGCCCGCCTTTTGCATCAGGCCATACGCGACCGTCCCGATCTGGTGGGGGTCTACACGGCCGGTGGCGATAATCTGCGTATCGGCGACGTTCTGCGTCGACATGCCGCACGCCGTCTTTGCTGGATCGGGCATGAGGTCAATCCGATCACGCGCGGGTGCCTGATTGACGGCACAATGGATTTTGCCATCGACCAGACCCCGGAAACGCAGGCGGGGCTCGCCTTGCACCTTTGTTTGCAGAAGCTCGGGATCATCCCTTCCCTGATCGGGTTCGACCCGCCGAAATTCCGCCTGGTGACCTCGGAAAATCTCGACTGAGACAACACCCTCTGCCGAAACTATGACCCCGCTCAGAGAGGATGAACCGCGCGGGGCAGACAGCGTCCTCCGCATAAGTCCGGTCGCAGGACAGTATTGGAAAATGCAAGGCCGCAGCCCTGCGTAGGAAATGACTGCCCGGAAAGCAGGCTGAAGACATGAGGCGGATCAAGTAATTTTGAGGCACCTTTCAGGTCGGCTTCGCCCTCCCGATGATGACAAATAATGTCATCCTCTTTATCTCCCAATGCTCATGGAACGCTGCAAGAAAAATTTCACTATTCAGGATCCACCCCTCAAGCAATTGTTGAATGACAGGCGAAACGGCGCTTTCAAACCGCTCCCGCGTCTTGTCCGATAGTCATGGGAGTGGCCTGACGCCCCAAATCAGCTTTGTGCCGCCTTACTGGCCGATTGAATAGAAGCCGCGGAGCGACGCCTCATTTCTCGGCTTTGTCTCCGGCCGCGCTCATAGCAAGCCCGTTCACCTGGCCTGATTTTTACGGCCTATGAGAGAATCAAGAGAGCATGTTTCTGAAGAAAACGACCCTCGCCCTGCTGTCGATGACCACGTTGAGCTGCATTGCCATGGCCCGCGCCGAAACGCCGGGCACGACCTCCGTGCAGTTGGAGATGGTCCCGCGCTACACGCTCACCTGGCCTGCATCGCTCGGTACTGTCGATATTTTTGCCTCGCTGACACCCGATGCTTCCGCAATGAGGCCGGTGCAGCACCACGTGACAGCCCAGACTGCTCAGGTCACCGCCCCTTTCGCAGGAACGCATCGCGTCTACTTCTTCATCAAACCGGTTTCTGGCAAAGGCGGAGAATGGATAGCGAACCGCGTTCTTCCGCTCGAGGGCGTGGCGAATTTCCGCGATATGGGCGGCTATGAGACAGCCGATCATCATCATGTCCGCTGGGGAGAATTCTACCGTTCTGCAGCGCCGAGCGGCCTCACACCGGCGGATTACACGCTCGTCGATACGCTCGGCATCAAGAGCGTGACCGATCTGCGCACTCAGGCCGAACAACAGAAACAGCCGACCCATTGGCAGGGGGCGTCTCCTGCTTTCTTTCCCTCGGACAAACCGACCCTGCCCGCGGACATGACCGACCGCTCAAAGCTCGCGACGCTTGATGAGCCTCAGGCAAAGGCGCTGATGGAGAGCTTCTATACAAAGATGCCCGCGCTCTACGCACCCGAGCTCAGAGGGATCTTTGCCCGTCTTCTGGCGCATCAGACGCCCACACTGACCCATTGCACCGCCGGCAAGGATCGCACCGGTTTCGCCTCGGCGCTAATCCTCTACGCGCTGGGTGTGCCGGAGGAGACGATCCTCCATGATTACGCCATGAGCGGTGATCTGCTGCGGGCCCATCTGACGCCAAGCTTCAGGGCGGCCATGGCCGATCATCAAAATGGAGGCGCTATGGCCGCCTCGCCCTCCATGCGCGCGATGCTGAATTCCGACCCCGATTATCTCAAGGCGGCGTTCGCCTCGATTAGGCAGCATTACGGATCGATCGACGCCTATATGGCTCAGGAAATTGGCGTAGGCCCGCAGGAAGTGGCCACGTTGCGCCGTCTCTATCTCGATTGAGCATTCTGCGCCTCGTCATGCCATGACCATGGAGCAGCGCCGGTTTGCGTCATGTTCCTGACCCGCTTGTCAGGCAAGCGCCACTGCATGGCAGGGCGCAAGGCATGAAAAAGGGGAGAGCCAGAAACGGCCCTCCCCTTCTGCGCACCTTATTCCGGAGATGTGGCTCAGCCCTTCTGGGAAAGCACCGCATCACGGATGCGCTGACCGATTTTTTCGTCCACCTTGCTCCAATAGTCGAAGACGCGCGACAGAACTGGCTCTTCTACACCGCCGGAGATATGGCCTGCAGCGTTCTGGACCAGACGCTCACGGGCCGCGTCGTCCATGACCTTGTTCACCAGAGCATTGGCCTGGCTGAAATCGTCGTCATCGGGGCGCAGCGTATAAGCTGCACGTACGAACTCACCATCGGCCGCCCAGACCGCATTTTCGGGGAAGCGTTCAGCGTCCGCCACCGGACCACCCTTGGAGTTGGGCACATAGACCGGATCGGAAGCGTTATGTGAGCGCATGGTCCCGCCTTTGGAGTAGGAATGAACCGGGCATTTCGGCGCATTCACCGGGATCTGCTTGTAGTTTACCCCGAGGCGCGCACGATGTGCATCGGCATAGGCGAAGGAGCGCGCCAGGAGCATCTTGTCCGGCGACAGACCCGTGCCGGGCACGTGGTTGTTCGGCTCGAAGGCCACCTGCTCGATCTGCGCGAAGAAATCCGTCGGGTTGCGGTCCAGAGTGAGCTTGCCGACCTCGATCAGCGGATATTCACCCTGCGGCCAGACCTTGGTCAGATCAAACGGATTGATGTGATAGGTCTTGGCATCCTCATAGGGCATGATCTGCATCTTGAGCGTCCAGCTCGGGTTTTCACCGCGCTTGATTGCCTCGTACAGATCGCGACGGTGATAATCCGCATCGCTGCCAGCCAGCTTGTCAGCCTGATCCTGCGTCAGGCACTTGATGCCCTGATCGGTCTTGAAGTGATACTTGACCCAGAAACGCTCACCCGCCTCATTGACCCAGAGATAGGTATGGCTCGAGAACCCGTCCATGTGACGCCAGCTCGCGGGAATACCGCGATCGCCCATGAGCCAGGTGACCTGATGGGCGGATTCCGGGCTGAGCGTCCAGAAATCCCACTGCATGTCGTTGTCGCGCAGACCGTTATCGGCACGGCGCTTCTGGGAATGGATGAAGTGCTGGAACTTCATCGGGTCGCGGACGAAGAAGACGGGCGTGTTATTGCCCACCATGTCGAAATTGCCTTCCTCGGTATAGAACTTCACCGAGAAGCCACGCGGGTCGCGCCATGTGTCCGGACTGCCCGACTCACCGGCCACCGTGGAGAAACGAACGACTGTCTCCGTCTTCTGGCCTTTTTGCAGAAATTTTGCCTTGGTATAGGCGCTGACGTCATGAGTGACCTCGAAATGACCGAACGCGCCACCACCCTTGGCATGGGGCTGACGATCGGGGATCATCTCACGATTGAAGGTTGCCATCTGCTCGATGAGGTAGTGGTCGTGCAGGACAATCGGGCCATCGGCCCCGACACTGAGTGAATAATCGGTGCTGGCGACGGGTGCGCCTGAATCGGTTGTCGCGGGTTTGATGTGCGCATCAGACATCAGAATTCTCCAACAAGGATGACTGACATCATAAACGCCAGCACCGGAGTCGGTTCCGTTCTTGACTTATCGGGATATTCTGAAAATCCCTTTGATACACTGAGGAAACCTATCAACAGTTGAGAATGAAAATCATCTCTCAGTCATTATTGCTTGCAGAAGACAGCGCAATTGTTAACGTTTCTTAACAGGATCAAGTATTCAACGCAGAACATCCGGGCCTGTTCCATGGCCTGAGAGCGGTTTTCAGGTTTCTTCCCGATCTGGCGGCGGAAAAACAGCCTCGTCCAAACGGGATTGCGCTGGCGCGGACGCGGCGCGTCCTTGCAATCGGCATCCCCTCGCGTGGTCTCAGTTGCAGTGAGGATGGTTGGGGAAGGCCTGTATGAGGGCCTGACGCCCCTGAGGAGAAATGCGGGCGGTAGCGTCAATCAGGGTCATGCCGAAAACCGTCATGAAATCGTTCCATGAGACCTGCCAGTCCCGAAAATCAGCCTGAACCCTGTCCAGAGCGAACTCGGGCGCCAGCACCGCCTTGTCGAGTGCGGCACGTTTGACACCGATAGCGAGCAACTGGTCCCAATAACGGGGTTTGTCCTGCTGGAGCACCTGGGCGAATTTCTTCTGATCCTCGCGCGGAAGGCTGGCGATCAGGCCATTGATCGTGATGCGCCGGTCGATACAGACAGGGGAGCGGTTCTGGGCATAACGGATTCCCAGAAACGAGAGAAAAAACAGATTGAGCATGATCGAGGCGAGAAGCACGCCACGCGTGATCCCGGAGCTTCGCCTTGCTGCCCTCACAGACCGACCCCACCAAGCGCCGTATTCAGAACCGCCATGGTGGCGCTATCCAGAGCGTGGTCCGGCGCGGCCAGACCGAGCCATACGCCCCCAAGGCAGGACAACATACACAACCCGACAGCCGCCGGGCGCCATTCAAGACGCTCCGCCATGGCCTCAATTGCTGCGACAAACCGCACCCATAATCGGGTCTCACCAGATGAGGCCTGCCCCCTGGGCATGAATGAAGCCTGCACAGATGAAGCCTGTATCTGCGCCATGACCGAGTGCCTCACCCTCTGCGCCGCATCCGTTAGGGCCGCCTCATTCTGACGCAGTGCCAGAGCCTGTGCGATGTCGCTATCGAGCATCCGCTCCTGCGCAAGGATATCGCGCGCCTGCGAACTGATCTCACTCAGGGCTCGCGCGGAGGCGCGCTCCTCTTCCGGCCAGCGCTCGAGAGCGCCTCCATAGGACTGGGCCAGAGATGTGAAGCGCTTAATATCCATCATGAAGACCTGGGGTTCCATTTAGATCTCATTCCTAACATCTCTTTTCGAAGCCGTGAACGCCCAGAACTCAGCAGACGCTCGACCCTTTTCCTTGAGATGCCCATCAGGCGTGCAGCTTCGGTACCCGTATGGTCCTCGCCATAGACGAGGGTTATCGCCTCTCTTTGTTGCACGGGAAACCGATCCACGGCTACCGCCAGCATATTTTCCCATTCCTTGCGCGCTGCCTCTTCCTCAGGATTCTCTGACTCGTCGATCACATCGAAGGAGTCGGGGAGCGGATCGAACTTGCGCTTGCGGGTAAAATCGATGCAACTGTTCATCACCACCCGGTAGAGCCAGGTGGAGAACCGGGAACGCGCGCTCTCATACTGCGCCGCACTCTTCCAGATCTTGATAAAGATCTCCTGCGAGATTTCCTCTGCGGCCTCCACACTGCCGACGATGCGCGCGGCAATGCGCACCACGTGCTGACTATGCCGGGAGACGATGTGACTGAAGGCCTCCTGATCGCCCTCGCCCGACCAGCGCATCAGCACCTCATCGGTCGCATGGGCATAGCTCTGCGCCTGACTGCTCATTCAGGCAAACCTGCATCATGCATCATCACATTCGTCAAAGCCGAGATCGTCATTTCCACCTGCATATGACGGACAGGACATCTCGGCGCAGCGCGGAGGAGACATCCTATCCCGCAGCTGATACGTGGCCGCCGCATGAACCGGCCGCCATCTTGGCTCGAAATAACATGAAGTTGAAGAGGGAATCACGCTCCGCTACAGGAAGCTGCGTCAAGGGGCGAGACCGTCCATCGCGTCTTAAGGCACGGGAAGGACTGCGCCTTATCCGTCTTCAATGATGATTTGCCGATACCCCCGCACGATTTCGCCCGCGGCTTTCCTCGTGGGTGAGGACTCAGGCAGCGAGACTGAAAGCCGTCGCGAAGCGCGTCAGGGCCCGTTCGCTCTCGCCGCCTTCTGCCCAGGACTCCAGACCGATCACACCGTGATAATCGAGACGTAATAATGCACGCGCAATCGCCGGATAGTGGATCTCACCTGTTCCAGGCTCGCATCGGCCGGGCACATCCGCAACCTGAATCTCACCGATATAGGGCAGAGCCCCCTCGATGAAAGCGATCAGATTCCCTTCTCCTATCTGCGCATGATACAAATCGAGCATCAGTCTCAGCGAGGGATGATCGACGCTTCTGACCAGCGCAAGACAGTCTTCTGCCCGCCCGAAGGGGACGCCGGGGTGGTCAATCTGGGCGTTGAGATTTTCCAGAACGAACATCACCCCGTGCCGCGCGCCCAGTTCCGCCAGACGACAGAGCGTATCCCGCGCGGTCATCCACATTGCGCCATCGGGACCTGCCGCGCAGGGCAGAACCGGCAATCCGTCTGGATCGAGCCCTGTGCCATGCAGGTTGAGCCTGGGTACGCCCAGTTCCTTTGCAGCATGAATGGATTGCGTGGCCGTACGCAACAGCTCGGCCGCACCATCGCGATCGGCGAGCGTACCCCGTACATAGCCCGTCATCGAAGAAAACACGGCACCCGTTGCGGCAAGTCGTTTGAGATCCTGCCGCGTCCAGTCCCATATCTCGACCATGAAGCCTTCCCGGGAGATATGCTTCACCCGCTCGATGAAAGGCAGATCAAGAAACTGCATCTCGGCACAGACGGCCAGGGGAAAGGGGCACGCTCCTGTTTCTACGCTTTCTGGCTCGGTCCTGGAGTAGGCATCGGGCAACATGGACGTTCTTCTCCCGTGAGAATGACGGTCTAGAGCTCGCCCGTCAGAAACTGCGCCCGTCCATGACCGAACGACCAGTGCGCGTCGTTATTCTCTACAACCGAGACCATGACGTCAGAAGGCTGCATAGCACAGCTCGCCTGCAAACGATCGGTCAAATTCTTGTAGAATTCGGCGTTCTTCTGATCGCCACGCGGACGTGTGAACATCTGCAGAAGTAATACCTTCTCGGTTCTCGGTATATCCAGCCCGGTATCCTCGACGATCAGATGGGTCTTCTTGTGCTCCGAGACGATCTGATAGCGATCCCCTCGGGGGACCTCAAAGGTTTCGAGCATGGCTTCATGCGCTGCATCGAGCATGGCCTTGATATCGCTCTCGCTGCGCCCTTCGACGACATGGAAATGCAGAAGCGGCATTGTGTTTCCCTGTTTTCAGAATTCATGCCCCCGTGCCATGCACGGGGGTGAGACGTCGCTCAGAGCGTGAGCCAGCTGCGGTCCTTATGGGACATCACGGCCGCATCGATCAGGCGCTGCACTTCCCAGGCTTCACGGAAATCCGGGCTTGCCGCGCGGTTCTGATCGATGGCGCGGATGAACTCTGCCATTTCGATCGTCTTGAGATCGTTGAAGCCCAGATGATGGCCACCCGCAACGCAGAAGGCGCCGTAAGGTGCATGTTGCGGACCGGACTCGATGACCCGGAACCCGTTGCTACGGGAGTTCTCGCCAACCTTGTAGTAATGCAGTTCGTTCATGCGCTCCTGACTGAAGGCAAGCGTTCCCTTGCTGCCGGAGATCTGAAAGGCGAGTTGCATGTTGCGACCCGTCGCAAGCCAGTTGGCCTGCAACGTTCCCGAGCATCCGCGCTCGAACGACACGATCATGCGGGCAATGTCATCCACCCCCACCTCCTTGCGCTCGGCGGCCCCCTGCCTGACCGGTCGCGTCTTGATGGGCGTGTCGAGCTGGGCGAAAACCTGCGAAACCGGCCCGAGCAGAAAGCGTGCGATGGCGATGATATGGCTGCCCACATCTGCTATCGCCCCCTGCCCGCCCGCCGGGTCACAGCGCCACGACCAGGGTGTTTCGGGATCGGCCATGAAACCCTCGGCGTGGATCCCGTTGAAATCGGTGATTTCGCCCAATTCCCCCGAAGCAATCATCTCGCGCGCATATTTGAGCAGAGGGTTCTTGAGGTAATTGAACCCACTGGCGGTTCGCACCCCCGCCTTCTCGGCAGCAAGCATCATTTCCTGTGCATCGGCGGCGCTGACGGCCAGCGGCTTTTCACAATGCACATGCTTGCCTGCGGCGATGGCGGCAAGCGCCATTTCCTTATGGAACAGGGTCGGTGTGGTAATCGAGACGATATCGATCTCCGGGTCCGCAACCAGGTCCCGCCATTCCGTCATGGCTTTCTGAAAGCCGAACTGATTCCTGAACTGCTCGGCCCGGGCGCCGTCGATATCGGCCACCGCATGCAGAACGGGTCTGGAGATATCATCGAAGACACTGCCGGCGGCCTGATAGGACAAGGCATGTGCCTTGCCCATGAAACCGGTGCCGATCAGACCGACGCGAAGAGATTTGCGCATGATCCTGTTCTCCTGCTCAGACGTGACGGGTCGAATTGCTGGCGACCGAAGAGGATGCCGCAGAGAGCGTGCGATGATTGATCATCGTGTCCTCGATCTTTTCCAGCGCAACGCCCTTGGTTTCGGGCACAAACTTCATCACGAACCACAGGGCGAACAGGCCCAGGATCGCGAACAGCCACATCGAGAAGGCGCCATGGAACTGCTCGGAGAGATATTTATTCTCGCTCAGCATCGGGAAGAACTGGCTAACCACGAAATTCATGCCCCATTGCGATGTCACGGCCAGACTGATGCCGACGGCACGGAAGCGATTGGGGAAGATCTCGGAAATCAGGATCCAGCATACAGGCCCCCAGGAAAGGCCGAACATGAGCATGAAGACGAGCATGCCCGAGAGCGCCATGAGCCCGGTGGACTGGGTGTAAAGCCCCCAGGACACCACAAGCAGACCGAGCACCATGCCAATCGAGCCCCAGAGCATGAGTGGCTTGCGACCATGACGATCAACGATCCACGCGCCGATGACGCAGCCGGCCAGCAGGGCGAAACCGATCCAGATTGTCTGGAACAGGGCGGCCTGGAGACTGCCGCTGGTCGATTTCAGCACCATCGGGGCGTAGTACATCATGACGTTGATGCCCGTGACCTGCTGAAGGGCGGCGATGCTGGCCCCCACGAAAATGATCCAGCGTGCACGCGCGTCGCCTAGAACCTTGGTGAAGCCAAGCGAGGATTGCGCGACTGCGCCCAGGGACTGCTTGATTTCGGCGTGAAGGTTACGGGCGTGATGCTCGTTGGAAATACGGGTAAGCGTCTTGAGCGCCTCGTCATGCCGACCCTTGAGCACATGCCAGCGCGGTGATTCCGGAATGAAGAAGATCGTGGCGCAGAACAGGATACAGGGCACGATTTCCGAGCCGAACATCCAGCGCCACCCCATGTCGAGCAGCCATTCCGGCGTGGCAGAGCGCGCGATCAGGTAATTGACGATGAATACCACGACCTGACCAAACACGATCGCGAACTGTTCCATGCTGAGCGCACGGCCACGCATGTCCTTGGGCGAAACCTCAGACATGTACATGGGGGAGACTGCCGAGGCGACGCCCACAGCGATACCGCCCAGCATGCGATAGACCACGAACCATGTGAAATCAGTCGCGAGCGCCGTTCCCACGGATTGCAGGCTGAACAGAAGGGCGCAGATGAAAAGGGTCATGCGCCGACCCAGACGATCGGCCATTGTACCCGAGATCATCGCACCGACCATGCAGCCGATGACAACGTTGGACACCGCCCAGCCAGTCTGTGCGGGAGAAAGGTGAAAATACTCCTGCAGGGGGGAAATCGCCCCCGAGATCACCGAGGTATCGTAACCGAAAAGGATACCGCCCAGGGCAGCGATGGCGCAGATACGCAGCACATAGCCCACATCATGGCGCTCCGAAGACACCATGACCACGTCTTTTACTCTTCTCATCGAAGATTCTCCTTCTCCGGCGCTTCATCGCCGGGCGGGATATTCATTGAACGGGTTGAGATGAGCTCTTGTCGGATCCTGTGCGCCCTGTGCTGCAAGCGGGCCGCTTCCTGTTTGACGCGGCAGATCCGTCCGGCTCGTTTTCGGGTCTGACTCTCCTTTTTCCGGAAAGGTCAGACCGTGTAGAGGGCCGGACGGGCCGACATTTCAATCGGCTCGATCCGACCGCTTTCCTGCGCCTTCACGCAGGCATCGGCGGCCACCGAAGCGCAATAACCGTCCCAGGATGTTGCGCCGTTGAGCTTGCCTGCCTTCACGCCATTGATGAAATCCTGCAGTTCGACGTCATAGGCTGCGATGAAACGCTCCTTCCAGTCCGTCATGATTTCAGTAGAAAGCGCGGCAGATTTGCGCAATTCAACGGCGGGCGGCATGGGCAGGCTTGCCTCGCCCAGTTCACCGACCACTGCGCATTTGATGTCATAGCCGTACTGACAGTTCACGAATATTTCGACATCGATACGTATGCCTTTTTTCGTCTCGAGCAGCACGATCTGCGGATCGCGCATATGCTCCATGGCCATACCGCTGCGCCGTGGGAAAATGACCTGCGCGCTGACATAGTCATCGCCCAGCATCCAGCGGAATACATCGAGCTCGTGCACCAGCGTATCGGTGATACCCATATCGGTCTTGTAATTGGCCCCCACGCGCTGGTTGCGATGGGCGGCATGAATCATCAGCACTTCGCCGATCTCACCCCTGTCGATCAGGGCCTTGAGGGCACGATACCCTGCATCATAAGGGCGCATGAACCCGACCTGAACGAGACGCTTGCCATGGGCGGCCTCGGCCTCGACGATCTTCAGACAATCTGCGGCTGTCGTCGCCAGCGGCTTTTCACAAAAAACATATTTGCCGTGTCTGATCGCCTCGAGCACATAGCGTGCATGCGTACCACCCCAGGAGGTGACGATCACCGCCTCAACCTCGGGGAGAGCGATCAGAGCCTCCCCATCTTCGGGTACCTTGGCACCGGGTGCGTATTGATCGGCCACTTGCCGGGCGCGATCCAGATTCACATCGGTCACGGCCACGATCTGCGCGCCCGAGAGGGCCTGCATACAGCGGCGAATATGGTCTTCACCAATGGCACCCGTGCCGATAACACCAATCTTGAGGGTCATGTCAGCGCACTCCGCTTTTCCGGATCAGTAGGGAAGATGGGCCTGGTCGGGATCCATGGAGAATTTCCATGCCCGGCGCGGACCCGCCATGACGTTGAGATAATAAAGATCGAACCCGTGTGGCGCGCCGACCGGATGATAGCCCTTGGGCACCAGAACCACGTCGCGATCGGCCACGGCCATGGCCTCATCGAGCGACCCATCCTTGGTGTAGACGCGTTGAAGCGCGAACCCGCTGCCGCGTTTCAGGCGATGGTAATAAGTCTCTTCCAGATAGGTCTCGTTCGGAAAATCATCTGTATCGTGCTTATGCGGCGGATAGCTGGACCAGTGGCCGCCGGGGGTAATCACTTCGACCACCAGAAGCGTTTCGGCCTCTGCCGTATCAGGCAGGATATTGCGCACAAAGCGCTGGTTCGTACCCGTGCCGCGCGTCAGCTCCCCTACGTCCTCGGGACGGATCACGCGGGCTGGGTATTTTCCTTTGGCAGGTGACGCGCAAACGGCGAGTTCCACCGCGGTCTCGGCCTCGACACGCCACTCTGCACCGGAGGGCAGATAGACCGACCAGGGCGCGCCGCTGAAGGGGTCCATGCGCTCGCCCAGCACGCCGAAATCCTCTCCGGCGCCGATGATGCGTGCCTTGCCACTGACAAGCACAAGGCAGACCTCATTCGGCCCGGTACGATCAGATACGTGTTCTCCTGCCTCGAGTGCGCGCACATTGAAACCGATATAGCCCCAACCGGCGCTCTCCGGCGTGACGGAGACGGTGCGTTTTGAGTCATCGCGCTGATGCGAATGAACCAGAAGCTTTGAACTCATGACGCAGCCCCTTTGATATGGCCGGTCGCAATCAGCGTATCCATCAGATAATTGCGACCCATACGGGCATAGACGAGCGGATTGGCGAGTTCGGGGTCCTGCTCGGCTTCCAGCACGATCCAGCCTGCGTAATCCGGCAATTCGCGCATTACCCGGGCATAATCGATGCAGCCATCGCCAGGCACGGTGAAAACGCCCGACAGCACGCTGCGCAGGAAGCTCCAGTCGTACACATCGGCCTGGGCGCGCTTGAACGGACGGATATCCTTGCCATGAACATGCCCGATACGCTCACGATAGGAGCGTGCCAGTTCGGCAGGGTCCGAGCCGCCCCAGAGGGCATGGCCGGTATCGAGCAGCAGCTTCACCGAGGGACCTGTCAGATCCATGAAACGCGCAATGTCCTCACGCGACTGCACGACCGTGCCCATGTGATGGTGGTAAACGAGGTCGATGCCATGATCGGCCAGGAAACTGGCCACCACCGTCATGCGCCTTGCGAATTCGGCCCATTCCCCGGGCTGAAGGTAGGGACGTGCCGAGAGGGGCGTGTCGATCTGGCCATGAATGGCATTGGAGGTTTCGGCGGCGATGCAGACCTTGCAGCCCATGCCCTTGAGCAATTCGAGGCGCGGCTTGAGCGCGGCGATTTCGTCATCTGCGCTGCGGGTGAGCAGTTCGGTGGACCACCAGCCAGAGATGAATTCCATACCGAACGGTTCGAGCGCGGCCTTCATCCCGGACACGGTCTGGGGGAATTTATGCCCCAGTTCCATGCCCTGGATGCCGGCCTTCCGGGCCTGGTCGAGACACATTTCGAGCGTGGTGGTCGCCCCCACCGACTGCATGTCGTCATTCGACCAGATGATGGGGTTGGCGCCGATCTTGATGGTCATTTCTGCCTCCTGAAACAGGGGAATTCGCCAGATTGTTCTAGTTGCCGATGCGCTGCGTGCCACGCTTGCGCTCATAGCCCTCGCGTGCCTTCGTGACCTGCGCGCGCTCCGATATTTCCGGCACGGCCACATCCCACCAGGCGCCCCCATCGGTCGTCGTGGGGGCCGGGTCGGTGTCGATCACGATCACCGTGGTACGATCGGAAGAGCGCGCACGCTCCACCGCAGCCGTCAGCGAAGGCAAATCAGGGACTTTTTCGGCATGCGCGCCCAGGCCATGGGCCAGTTGGACGAAATCGATCTTGAAGGGACGAACCTGACGGCAATCTTCCCAGAGATTATTAAACGGCGCGCCACCGCATTCCTGCTGCAAGCGGTTGATGCAGCCATAGCCGTGGTTATCGAGGAGCACGACGATCAGCTTCTGGTCGAGCAATACCGAGGTGGCGATCTCGGTATTGAGCATGAGCCAGGACCCGTCGCCCAGCATCACGATCACCTCGCGATCGGGGCAGGCCATCTTCACGCCCAACGCGCCTGCGAGCTCATACCCCATGCAGGAAAAGCCGTATTCCATATGGTAGCCGCCGGGCTGCTCAGCCTGCCAGTGCTTCTGGAGTTCGGCAGGCAGACCGCCCGCCGCACAGACCACCGTATCGGTGGGCCGCCCTGTGCGCTGTACGGCCCCGATAACCTGTGCATCGGTCGGCAAACCCGTCTGGCTGGCATCAGGCAATGCCTGATAACGGGCTGAAATCTCCATCCACTGGCGATAGGCGCGTTCGGCCTTGCCGGTCCAGCTGCTCTCGGCCCTCCAGCCTGTCAGACCGGCTTCGAGCGCTGAAAGGGACTTGCCTGCGTCGCCCACCACGGCGAGGGCCTGATGCTTGGTTGCATCGAAAGGCTGCACGTTAAGCGAGACAATTTTCATGTCAGGATTGGAGAACAGCCCCCAGGACCCGGTCGTGAAATCGGCCAGGCGCGTGCCCACCGCAATCACGAGATCCGCGTCCGCAGCCATCTCATTGGCCGCCGAGCTGCCACTGACGCCTATCCCGCCCATATTCAGGCTGTTGGAGGTCGGCAGGGAAGAGCGCCCCGCCTGCGTCTCGCCAACAGGGATACCCTTGGCCGCGCAGAAAGCCGCAAGCTGCTTTTCGATCCCGGCATAGAGCACCCCGCCTCCGGCAATGACCAGCGGCTTGCGCGACTGGCTGATGAGGGCAATCGCCTCTTCCAGCTCACGTTCATCGGCACCTGGGCGACGAACACGGTGGATACGCTCGGCGAAGAAGCTCTCGGGATAATCAAAGGCCTCGGCCTGCACGTCCTGGCACAGCGACAACGTAACCGGACCGCATTCGGCCGGGTCGGTCAGAACTGCCATAGCGCGCTGGAAGGCTGGAATGATCTGTTCCGGACGGGTGATGCGGTCGAAATAACGAGAGACCGAGCGGAACGCATCGCTTGCACTCACGGTGCCATCACCAAAATCCTCGACCTGTTGCAGCACCGGGTCAGGGATACGATTGGCGAACACATCACCCGGCAGAAGCAGAACCGGCAGGCGGTTGACATGCGCAACCGCAGCGCCCGTCACCATGTTCAGCGCGCCCGGGCCGATCGAACTCGTACAGGCCATCGCCTGACGGCGGCGCGACGCCTTGGCAAAGGCCGTCGCCGCATGAACCATGCCCTGCTCATTATGCCCGCGCAGGGTTGGCAGAGCATCGCGTGCACCGTGCAGGGCCTCGCCGATCCCGGCCACATTGCCATGGCCAAAAATGGCCCAGACCCCCGCGAAGTAGGGCTCGATACGCCCATCGATCTCGGTCTTCTGCGCGATCATGGCCCGTATGAGAGCCTGGCTCATGGTCAGACGAATGGTTTTCATATCCGTGTACTCTTTCCCTGACGTCACGCGCTGGCCCCGGAAAGCACCGCCTGATCGCGGGACTCCCAGGCATTCACGAAAGCTTGGAACCGACGGGCCATCTCGGCCACGGCCTGGTCGTCACTGGTCTTGCCGGCCAGCCAGTCCCGTGCGGGCTGAGCGAAGATCGTGCGGCCAATGGCGAAGCCCTTGACCCAGGGCGTGGCTGCCGAGGCCTTGAAGGCGTCCATCAGTTCCTCGGCCGGGGCATCGAGCCCCAAAATCACGACCCCACGGCAATGCGGATCACGCGCCTCAATGACGGCGCCGATCTTTTCCCAGGCCTTGGGGTCCCGCTGGCCCTCGAGCTTCCACCAATCGGGACGCAGCCCAACATCGTAGAGACGCGAGAGAATGGACGAGACGGTCTCCGAGGTCAGGGTGCCGTTCTTGCCCGCGATGATCTCGATCAGGATTTCCTTGCCGAGCTTGCGGCAGGCATCCTGCGCGCGGATCAGTTCACGTTCCTGACGCTGCTTGAGTTCTTCGGAGTCATCGGGATGGTAGAAGCACAGGCATTTAATGACCTGCTCGCCGGGCCATTCCACCAGATGCGCCCCAATCGAGCCGCCACATTCGAAATCGAGCGGGCGCGACCCTGTTTTCTCGATTGGGCGGGCGGTCCAGAGCCCGGCATGAGACGCTTCGAACAAAGCGTCCTGACCGTAGCGCCCGTCCATGAACACCCCAAAGCCGGGCCGACCCTGCGCCACGGATTTTGCGGCCGCAACTGCCAGCGTCTTGAATTTCGGGATACGGTCGAAAGAAGCGCCGGCGGCTGTCGCGATTTCCTCGAGCTGGAGACGGTGATCGCAAGCGAGCGCCATGATGGGCGTGGTCTGCGCGCGACGCGTCGTGACCCAGTGAAGATGGTTGATGGCCTCGTCACGGCGCAGGGCACGATGGGTGCTGCCCTTTTCCAGGAAATAGCTCAGCTCTTCCCAGGTCGGGATTTCCGACGAGCAGAGAAGACGCGACACTGCAAAAGCACCGCAGGCATTGGCGAAGCGGCAGCATTCGACAATCTTCTCGCCGCGCACCCAGCCACGCAGGAAGCCGGACATGAAAGCATCCCCTGCGCCCAGCGTGTTATAAACCTCGACCGGAAAACCGGGGCCAGAAATACCGTCTTCCAGGGATTGCGGAATAGGCCCTTCGAACACGACGCAGCCCATAGGGCCGCGTTTGCACACGATGGTCCCATCGGACACGGCCCGTATGGCGCGAATGGCCTCAAGCGTGTCCTCGCTACCGCCTGCAATATGCAGCTCTTCTTCCGTACCCACGATCAGGTCGCAATGAGGCAGGATCGTCATGAGATGACGGGTGACATTCTCGGATTTCACATAGCGTGATTCCCCGTCCCCGATACCGGCAAGCCCCCAGAGATTGGGTCGATAATCCACATCGAACACGACCTTGCCGCCATGTTCGTGCACGAGATCCATCGCCTTGCGCTGTGCCCTGGCCGAGGCAGGGCGCGAAAAATGCGTGCCGGTTACGACGACCGCTTTGGTGCGCGCAATCAGCGCCGGATCGATATCATCCTCATCGAGAGCCGCATCGGCGCAATCGGTGCGATAGAACAGGAGCGGGAAATTCTCCCGGTCACGTACGCCCAGAATGGCCAGCGCCGTAAACCGATCGGGATCGACGCGCACGCCATCGGTACAAACCCCTTCACGCTGCAACTGCTCGGTGATGAAGCGGCCGAAATGCTCGTGACCCACCCGGGTGATGATCCCGGATTTCAGACCGAGGCGTGAGGTGCCGATGGCAATATTGGCGGGGCATCCGCCCACGGCCTTGCTGAAACTCGCCATGTCTTCCAGACGGCCGCCAATCTGCTGTCCGTACAGATCGACCGAAGAACGCCCTATTGCGATGATATCGAGATCCTGTCCGCGCATCCCCGACTCCTGCAGCATGTTACGTTGCCTATGATAAGAACATACATTCTGTTCTTGGTCACGTCATAGAACGTACATTCCCTAATATTCTTTAATTTCCCACGGGGATGTGATTAAGCTCCGGGTGACCCGCCCTTGCGGTTCGGGGCCCTTCGCGGAGGCGCCTCGCTTTGATATGGAATATTCATTCCCTTTCTGGATTGCGCCACCTTGACCGAGTTCCCTGAAGACGCTTCGCCTACCCAATCCGATTTCGATGCGTTCCATCAGCGTCTGCGCGGCTGCTACGCCGATTTGCCCAAGCGTCTGGTCCAGCTTGCCGATTTCGTGACGGCTTCGCCCGATGAGGTGGCGCTTGGCACCGTGAGCTCTTTGGCCGGACAGGCCGGGGTGCAGCCTTCGACGGTGGTGCGTTTCGCCCGCACGCTTGGGTTTGCGGGTTTTTCGGACATGCAGGCGGTGTTTAGAGACAGGCTGCGTGTACGCAATGTCGCCTATCGCGACCGGGTCAACGCGCTGCATCGTGTCGATGGGGAGCCACTCGAAGCATCGGTCATTTTCAACGGCTTCTACGAGGCGGCCCTCGACTCCCTGCGAGCCCTGCAGGCGCATCTTCTACCCGATAGGCTGGAAGCGGCGGTCACGACACTGGCCCAGGCGCAATGCCTCTATCTGCTGGGGCTACGCCGCTCCATGCCGGTCATACGGTACCTGTCCTACCTTCTGGCAAAGCTCGATATACACCATCAGATCATCGGCCTGGAAACCGGAATGGAGGAGGAGAGCT
Organism: Asaia sp. W19; assembly: GCF_003994335.1. Taxonomy (GTDB): domain Bacteria; phylum Pseudomonadota; class Alphaproteobacteria; order Acetobacterales; family Acetobacteraceae; genus Asaia. Next base: position 43,138 of record NZ_PNQZ01000067.1, on the reverse strand, counting down.
TCGGCCATGCCGGGGCGCAGGATGCCGCACTCGTGCTCAGCTATACCGCCTATGCCCCCAGGACGATCGAACTGTTTCAGGCGCTTGAAGCGCGCCACGTGCCAGTTATCAGCATGACGGACAACGCAGCGAGCCCTGTCATCCCGCAATCGGGGCTGTGGCTCGAAGTGCATGAGGCGGATTTTCAGGGCTTCCGATCCAATGCCGCCTCGATGGTGCTCGTCTCGACCCTGGCCGCCGCCATTGCAGAAAGACGGGGCTAGAGCCCCCCCTATTTCCCGATACGCCCCATATCTGCGGCGCATGAAAGCGCTCAGGCAGCCAGTTCAAATTCCCGAACAAGACTTGTCAAGCCGCCCGCCATGGAAGCGAGGTTTCGACTTGCAGCCGCGCTTTGCTCTGCAATGGCTGCATTATGCTGCGTGACCTGTTCCATACTGCGCATGGCAATATCCAGTTCACCAATACTGGTCGCCTGGTCACGGGCAGCATCGGCAATATTCGCCACCAGCGTGCTCGTCTTGCTGAACTGTGCAAGTAGCCTCTGAAGCGCATCGCCGGTTTCCCGCACGGAGGAAACACCGGCCTGGACCTGACCGGTCGAACTCGCAATCAGGAGTGATATCTCTTTCACTGCCTCGGCTGATCGATGCGCAAGATTGCGCACCTCATCTGCGACAACGGCAAAGCCACGACCGGTCTCGCCAGCCCGCGCAGCTTCGACACCCGCATTGAGTGCCAGAATATTGGTCTGGAAGGCGATATCGCTGATGATCGTCACGATATGAGCGATGGATTTGGACGATCCGTCTATTCTGCCCATGGCCTCCATGGCGCGCGAGACCACAGATTCGGCGTGCTCGGCATCCGCCTTCGATGCCGCGATCACCTGATGAGCGTTCCGGGTTTCCTCAGTGGTTTCATGGACGCGCTGCGTAATCTTGACGAGGGCGGCCGCCGTCTCCTCGAGCGAGGCCGCCTGCTGCTCGGTGCGACGCGAAAGATTGTCGGAGGCTGTCGCCAATTCTTCGGTCGAATTGCCAATACTGACTGCCGAGCCGGAAACCGTGGCAAGAACCTGGGACAATTGCTGGACAGAGCGGTTAAAATCGGCGCGCAAGGGTTCGAGTTGCTCAGAAAAACGATGGTCGATCTGAACAGAAAGATCCCCGGTCGCCATGCGCGCCAACCCTGCTGCCAGACTATCTGTCGCCTCTCTCAACTGCCTCGCGGATTTCTCAGCTTCTGCTTGACGCTCCTGTCGTTCGGCCTCCTGAGCACGCCTCGCTCTCTCGGCCTCCGCCTCGAGTTCAGCCTTCTGGATAACGGCACGCCTGAAAACCTCCAGGGCTTTGGCCATCGTTCCGATCTCATCCCCACGTTCAGCACCCGGCACCGAAATCGACTGATCCCCGGTCGCGAGCGCCTTCATGACACCGGTCATTCTGACAACAGGCGATGCCAGCGCACGCATAAGACCAACCCCCATGAGGATTGCAATGAGGGTTGTGAGCGCCCCGCCCAATAACAGTGTTAGCACTCCGGTTTTATAGGCGTGAGCTGCCGCGGCACTCCGCTGTGCCACCGTGTTGCGCTCTGCCTTGATCAGATCCCCTACATAGCGGCGTATCGCGGTAAGTCTCGCGGTGTTGGCAACATTCACACGCACCTGAGGAATTTGAGCGGAGTCGGACATTGCGCGAACCGTCGCTGTCAACTGGCTCGTGAAACTGTCGATCGAGGCGGCAAGCGGGCGGTAATCCCGCTCGATCAGGTCGGGCGGCAGGTCTCTGGCAAGCCGCGCCATCAGCGGACCGATCTCAGCCTGATACCCGCTGATACGCCCGATAAACTGACCATTGGCGCTCGCGACGTACCCGCGCATGGCATTCTGACTTTCAACGAGTATGTCGAGAAGATCATTCAGCCCTGTGATTGTTTGCTGAGCCTGATCATTTTCCCGATCCGCCTTCTGTATTGCGGAGAGAGAGCGGAACGCCATGAAGGAGAAAACGACCACTACCGCGACAATGACGGAGAATGAGAGTGTCAGCTTTCCGAGTATCTTGATATTTTTCATCATCGCATCACCAGTCCGAGCGCAGAATGCCTCTCTGGAACTGACTAGGAATCAGAGTATTTCCTAATAGTTAAGAAACTTGGCCTCAACGATATTTCATGCGCCCCGCTGAGGGGAGCATTCAGATTCCGAAGCTAAACTGTGGCTTCTTACAGACGTTTCTTCGTTGTTGAAGTCCCGCTCTCATTCGGCGAAATGGCGAGTGGCGGAAAAGCACCATAAGCGTCGATCTGGCTGAAATAATAGGATGTTACGACGTCTATGCCGACATTGCGCACCATACGGTCCAGACCGAGTTGCTGATATTCCTGTGCGCGTAATGGCAGGCAGCATTCCAGAAGACGGCGCGCGCCTTTGGGTGAAATGGCGTAGGCGCAAAGCCCGAACCCCTGCAGCAGCCGGAAGAAACTCGCGTGGCGGTCCTGTAGAGGGAAGAAAGCAGCGTTTTTCTGCATGCGCTTTTCATCAAGCGTCACGACGCTTCGGGTGACGCCAGGAAGCGCATCCAGCGTGATGGGCGCGTTGAAATTATAGCCCAGCAGCGCGATGTCCCAGTCCGGGGGCAAGGTCGCGATCAGCCTGGTGCTCTCTGTCTCGAAATTCTGGCAGAGCAAGGCGTCATCTTCGAAAATCATCAAGGGCTCGCCCTGCTGTACCGCCCGGCTCCACAGGCCAAGATGAGACAGGGCCGCCCCGATGGCGCCCGGCGTATAGACCAGCCCCGGATCGGCCATGCCGCGTTCAACGAGACTCGCCAGCGGAACGCTTGCGCCCTCCGTACCCTCCACGCGCTCGATCGACGCAATATGCGCATTGCTGGCCAGGAATGCGCTTAGACGCGCCGTATCGCAGGCCCTGTTGATGACCAGTTTACGCATGATCTCCCCCCCTCCTGTTCGGCGAGATGGCTTATCACATCCGGGCTTTTCCCCCTGCAAAACAGGCCGTGAGGGCGAGGCGCAGGGTTTCAGTAACCGCGCTGATGGTCGAAAAGAAGCGCAGGCATTTCGCCGCGTTCAAGCTGGGCGATACTCTGGGCCAGATAGCGCACCTGCGCCTCGCGCGACGCTTCGGAGGCGACATGGGGCGTGAGCGTGATAGCAGGATGATCCCAAAGAGGCGAGACCGGTGAGAGCGGCTCCTGCGCAACGACATCGAGCACGGCCCCGGCAAGATGTCCCGCCTCCAGCAGAGCCAGCAGATCGGCCTCGACCAGATGATCGCCGCGCCCGACATTGATGAGCCCTGCTCCGCGCTTGAGCAGCGACAGGCTCCCGTGGTTCAGGATCTGGCGGGTCTGGGGCGTGCTTGGCAGCAGATTGACCAGCAGATCGGTGCCAGCCAGGGCAGAAGCAAACCCCTCCTCACCGCCGAGGAGCCGAACCTCGCCATCGCGGGTCTCACCCGAAGCGCGACGCCAGGCCGTAACCCGGAACCCTGCCCGCGCCAGTCTCTGCGCTACGACCGAGCCGATCTGCCCATAGCCCAGCACCGTCACATGCGTGCTGGCAGAGGTGCGCGAGACCAGGTTGCGCGCCCAGACATGACGCTCCTGCTGCAATGCCCAAGTGCGTGCATCGCGCAGAAGGGTCATGCAGGCCCAGAGCACGTAATCGGCCATGAGCGCTCCGGTATCGCCGCCCCCCATACGCACCAGAGGCACATGGTGGGGAAAATCCGGACTGCTCACCAGATGGTTCACGCCAGCGCCCGTGCAGAGGATGCCCCGCATGTGATGCATGGCCCGCAGATCATGATCATCGGCTTCCCAGACCAGCGCATACTGCGCCTCCTCTCGCGGGGTCTGGGCATCGAACCAGGAGAGGATGTCGATTTCCGGAGCATGCTGCGCAAAGGAATCGCGCCACCCCGCATAAGCCTCGGGTCCATCCGCACTGATTATCAGCCTTGGGGCCATGATCTGTCTCTCCTGTTCCCGGAATCGCACCGGGTTTCCGGCCCGAAGACCTTGCGGCGGATCAGGCCAGACTGGCACGTCTGAGCGGCATCGTCATGCAATGAATGCTGCCGCCCCCCTGGGAAAACTGGTCGAGTTCGGGCTCATAAACCGTCAGCCCATGATCTCGCAGCAGCGCGTTGACCCGGCGCGAATGACGGGGGCTGACCACGCGGCCGTCGCCCAGAGCCAGCACGTTGCAGGCCATGTCCCGCATGGCTTCCTTGTAGCTTACCGGCAGGATCCGGATGCCCTGCGCCTCGAACCAGGCCAGGTCCTCATCCTCCAGCACGTCGGTCACGCCAATGGCCAGCCCAGCGGACACCATGGTGAAGATGACATCGAGATGCAGGAAATGCTCGGGGAAATGGATCATGCGGCAGGTCCATCCCGCCGCCTCGAACGGCTTCAGGAATTCCTGCGCGCCTGTTACATCGGTGCGTCCCCCGCTCACACCGACCACGACCAGACCCGGGCGGATGATATGGATATCTCCGCCTTCGACATAGCCTTGGGTGCAGCGACCAATGATTTCATCCTCGCCGTAAAATTCCTCGATCCCCTCGCTTTCGGGCTGGCGCTCGGGGCGCATCAGGCGCGTGACCACCGTGCCCCAGGGCGTGGTCTGGGAGGAATCGCGGGTATAGACCTGATAGATCTGCCCTTCCTTCGGCGTCAGGAAGTGGCAATGAACCCCCGCCTCCTGCAGCACGGCCACAAGGCCATCGAATTGCGCGCGCAGCCTTGCCGGGTCGGGGCGCGCGCCACTGGCGAGGCTGCGTATGGCGATATCGTTACTTGGGTTCCAGCTGTAGAAATCGGGTGGGCACAGCAGCACATCCGTCAGCGTTCCGGTTTCACTATCGACAAACCAGCGATTGGCGGTCATGCGCGGCTCCCCTTGATCTATCAGGCAGGAATGAAAGGCCTCGAACGGGCAGGAGGAACGCTAGGGGGCTGCACGCCATTGCTCAATCATAATGAGATGGAGTTTGGTTTGGCGTTTCATAAATTAAAAGACGCGACAAACCCCGCCATACTGCTCGAGGAAACCGTCATCCCACAGGATGGGCAATCGAAAAGGGCAGGTTGATCACGATGACAGGGGGGATATCATATCATGCTGTCTGAATCAGGATTCCTGCCTTTGTCCCGTGCGCGTATGCCCAACCAGCCCCGACGCCTGCCCCGTGCCAGCGGGTTTCAGGGCCGTATCGCGGAAGTCGATCTGCGGCTGCTTAGGGTCTTTGCCTGCGTGGCGCAGCATGGCGGGTTTGCCGCGGCCGAGCTGGCACTGGGCAAGAGCAAATCCTCCATCAGCATCGATATCGCCGCGCTGGAAAACCGCCTGAGCATGGTCCTTTGCCATCGGGGGAGAGCGGGCTTTGCCCTTACCAGAGAAGGCGAAGGCGTGCTGGATGCCACCGCGCGCCTGTTCAACGATCTCGATCTGTTCCAGCAGCGGATCAATGACGTGAGCGGCACCTTGTCGGGCCGCTTCTGCCTGTATCTGCCCGATAACATCCAGTTCCATGGGGAGACGGCGCTTCTGCGCGCCATACAGATCTTTACGAGCCGTTATCCGGCGGTCGAACTGGATGTGCGCTCCGCCTCGACACGCGATGTCGAGTTCGCCGTTCGCAACGGCACGGCAACCGCAGGGATCACGCTCTACCCCCATCAGCAGCCGGAAATGGAAGCGACCGCCCTGTTCAGCGAGCGGTCCAATCTCTATTGCGGCTCGCGCCACCCTCTTTTCGACATGCCCGAAGAAGCCATCGATGTCGACGCGCTCGCTCAGGCGCGCATGATCAGCGTGAGCGATGCCGCCTCTTCCCCGCGCTGGGACGAATTGCGCCCCGCCATGAATTTTGCCGCGAAAGCCGAGAACATCGATTCTCGTGCGCTGCTGATCCTGTCAGGCATGTATGTCGGGTTCCTGCCGGAGCTGTTCGTCACCCAGATGGTCCAGCAGGACCGGTTGCGTCATATCCGTTTCAATGACCTGCATCTGGTCAATCATTTCTATTTCCTGATACGCCCCACGCCGGAAAACGGTCTCATGGCCGAAACATTCCGCTCCATTCTCGAAGAGACATGCTGATGCGGCTCCTGCCTTGCCTGTTCCTCTGCCTCGCAGCCCTTTTGTCGAGTGCCTCCGTCCGGGCGCAGGAGCGCCCTTCCTTCATCGAAAACAACACCTTGAGTGTCTGCACCAATCCGACCCTGCCGCCCATGACCTTTGTCAACGGGGCGGATCTCTCGGCGATTGACGGGTTCGATATCGCACTGGCCAGGGAGCTCGGTGCGCTGTGGCATGTGCAAGTCACCTTCAAGACCATGGATTTCACGGGGCTGTTCCCCAGTCTGGCCGCCGGGCGGTGCAGTCTGGTCATCAGCGGGGTGCTGAAGCAGGCGGCACGCGAACGTCTTTTTGATGCCGTTGCCTATCTCGACACCTCGCCCGTGATCGTGGCCCCAAGCCAGATTGCGCCAGTCACGAGCTTCGAGGCTCTGGCTGGCCAGAGCCTCGCCGTCGAATCCGGGACCAGCTACGCGGCCCGTATCGAGGAGATCAACCAGACCCTGGTCGCGCGCGGCGAGCCCCCCATCGCCCTGCAGCAATATCCGAGCGAGGATCAGGTGGTGCAGCAGGTGCTTGTCGGGCGCTCGCAGAATTTCCTCAGTCAGGATGTCGAGCTTTTCTATCGTCAGGCCCAGCTTGGCGGGAAACTGCACGTGATCTTCAGCCCCAGCCTGCCGGGCTATTCCGAGTTCGCGCTCTATCTGCGCCGCTCCGGTCAGGACAAGGCGCTTCTGGCCGCTGCCATCGACACGCTGAAGAGACAGGGCAAAATCACGGCCCTCGAGAAGAAATGGAATGTGGGCAGCGCCGCGCGCGCCGCCCTCGGCGTGACGAGCGAAAGGCCGCGCTTTAACACCACCACCTTTTTTTCGGCGCTGTTTTCCATGGCCTTTCTCAAAGGCGCCGTGATGACACTGGTCATTGCGTTGGCCTCCCATGCCGCCGCCATCGTGATTTCCATTCCCATCGCGCTCAAGCTCAACGCACCGCGCTCCCTCTGGCATCCTTTTCTGCGCGCCTATGTCGCCGTATTCCGGGGCGCGCCGACCCTGCTGCAATTGCTGTTCATCTGGAATGCATTGCCGCAGTTCTTTCCCATATTTCGTGAAGGCTGGTTCTCGCCGTTCCTGGCCACCTGGATCTGCCTTTCGATCAATGAATCGGCCTATCAGGTCGAGATCAACCGTGCCGCATTGAGCGCCATCGATCCGGGTCAGCTGGCGGGCGGGCAGGCTCTGGGCATGAGTCCGTCGCAAATCTACCGCCACGTGATATTCCCGCAGGCATTGCGCGTGGCCCTGCCGCCCACCATCAACGAGTTCATCTCCCTGCTCAAGACAACCTCGCTCGCCTCGGTCATCTCCTTGCAGGAACTGCTTTTCATCACGCAGGTCCAGGTGGCGCGCAGCTTCGAATTCACCGAGTATTACGCTGCGGCACTGGTCTATTATCTGGCCATGGTCTTCGCGTTTCTGCATCTGCAAAAACGCATCGAGACCCGTTTCGTCTGGGCCAGTCGCGCCGGTTCCGGCAGGAAAGCCGGGCCGCGTATCGAGAGCCTATCGAACGGAACGGAGGCGTCGCGCCATGCTGCATAATCTGCCCCCCGATCCGGAATGCGCGCTCAGCCTGCGCAAGCTCAGCAAATTCTACGGCGAGTTTCTGGCTCTGGACCGAATCAGCCTCGATATTGCCCATGGGGAGAAGATCGTCGTGCTCGGCCCTTCGGGCTCGGGAAAATCGACCTTCATCCGCACGCTCAACCGGATTGAGCCGCATGATAGCGGTGTGCTGATGATCGATGGCGAGGTGATTGACGACAAGACCAGCCTGCCTTTGCTGCGCGGGGCGGTGGGCATGGTGTTCCAGAACTACAATCTGTTCCCGCATCTGACCGTGCTGGAAAACTGCATTCTGGCCCCGCGTCTGGTGCGCAAGGCCCATCGCGATGCGACCGAAAGCCTCGCGCGTGCCTATCTGGATCAGGTCGGTATCGGTGAACAGGCCGATAAATACCCGATCCAGCTTTCAGGCGGACAGCAGCAGCGCGTCGCGATTGCGCGCGCCTTGTGCATGGCCCCCGATATCATCCTCTTCGACGAGCCCACCGCTGCTCTGGATCCTGAGGCCATCAAGGGCGTGATCGGGATCATCGACAGTCTGGCCGAGCGCCGGATCACCACCATCTGTGTCACCCATGAAATGGGCTTTGCCCGTCACATCGCTGATCGCGTCGTCTTTATGGACAAGGGCGTCGTGCTCGAAGCCTCACCCCCCGAGGAATTCTTTACCGCGCCGCAGAGCGCGCGTGCGCGCCAGTTTCTGGACCAGATGATCCATCACAGCTGAGCGGGACGAGAGGCACGGGGCGTGCCTTGCAGGCCGGGGGCGTGCCTTGCGTCAAATTACAAATACTCAGCCGAAAGGGTAACGATATGACAAAGTGAGGTTTGGTTTTTTTCAATCGACCATGATGTCGTTTCGCCTCTTCAATGACAGGGAAGCCACTGACGGGAGTCCTTTTCATGATGACGCGCCTGCCCAAAGGATTTCGCCGCCTGACCAGCACGGCGCTTTCGCTCTCCGCCGGAATCGTACTGGTTGGCTCGGGGTTGAACGCGCCCTGTATGGGCGGTGTGGCCCATGCGGCCACCACGCCAAGTGTCACGACGCAGAACAATGCCGCTCACCGCGCTGCATCGTCCCGAGCCGCTCATGCGCCGCAGCGCGGCGCCCGTCCCCGGCACCGGGCTGCGCCTCACTCCGACCCGGAGGCCATTCAGGTCACGGGCTCGCGGGCGCAGCGCTTCCTGACCACGGCTGCGACGGTCAATGTGCTGAGTGGCCGCGAGTTGCAGGAACTGCACATCACCAGCCCCAAGGATATTGCGGCCTATACGCCGGGCCTTACCGGCGTGAATGCCACTTCGGGCAGCACGCCTGTCTTCTCGATCCGCGGGATCGGGCTCGACGATTATACCGGCAATAACATGGGCGGTATCGGCATCTATCAGGACGGCGTCTTTGCCCCCTATCCCGTGTTCTATACGGGGCAAATGTTCGACACCCAGTCCGTCGCCGTCGAGAAGGGGCCGCAGGGATTCGATTACGGGCGCAGTTCAACAGGTGGGAACATTGCGGTCGAGACGGTCAAGCCTGATGGCAAATTCGGCGGCTATGTGGATTGGGGCTATAGCAGCTATGGTACCAACACGGCGAGCGCAGCGATCAATGTGCCGATTACCGACCGTATCCAGAACCGCACCGCCTTTTCCTATATCAATGGCGATGGCTGGCAGCGCGATATCCACACGAACAAGCGCTATGGCTCGCAGGATCAGCTGGGCTTGCGCAATCTCACGCGCTTTCTGATCGATGACCGTTCCAGCCTGCTGCTGAATATCCACTACACGCGCGACAAGGGTATTTCGATGTCGCCGCAGGATACGGATGGCGATGCGGTCAACGGCTTTCCGACCGGAACGGTGGGTGTGGGGCCGAACGCCGCCTATAACGCGGTCAATGTGGGCACGAACCGTGTGGGCCGCAACGAGAATGGCGGCGGTGTCTCGATCAATTACACGCATGATTTCAACTGGGGGCAGTTCGTCTCGACCACTGCGTTCGACGCCTTCCGTCGCAGCGATTATGATAATTACGATGGTGAATCAATCAATGTCGGTGATTATCACTGGAACGACACGTCCCTCGCCCAGTCCCATGACATGCATCTCAGGATGGATCTGGCAAAGCGCTTCCACCTGACGGTGGGCGTCTACGAATCCTGGGACAAGATCAACGGGGCCTATACGAGTTACCGCTCCTTTCTGCTCGGCGTGCCCAACGGCAATCTGACGGATCGCTTCGTGCAGCAGAATGTCTCGACCGGGCTCTATATCAACACGGTCACCAATGTGCTGCGGAACCTCGATTTCATCGCCTCGGGCCGTTTCTCCTGGGATGATCGTGGCTTCAATGGCGGCACGATCGACGATGCTGGCGCGCTGACGAGCAAGGGTGCCTATCTCTCACGCCTCGACACCACCCATTCCTATGCCCGTCTGACAGGGCGCGTGGGGCTGCGCTACACCATCATGCCCGGCACACAGGTCTATGCCACCATTTCAAACGGCTACAAGGCGGGCGCCTATTTTGCGGCCCCTGTCTCTGCCCCTCAGGCGCTTGATTATGTGCGTCCTGAAAACATGATCGCTTACGAAGTCGGCGCCAAGACAAGCCTGCTGCACAACCATGTGCAGATCGAAGGCGCGCTGTTCGACTACGAATATCACAACCGTCAGACGCTGTTCGTGGCCGAAATGCCCATGAACATCACCTCGCTCAGCCTCGGGCCCATCCCCCGAGCCCGTACCCGTGGCGGTGAATTGTCGAGCACGCTGCATGATCTGATCCCCAATCTCGATCTGCGCGGCTCCTTTGCCTATCTCGATGCGCAGGCGACCAATGCGGTGAATGATATTGGCGGTCTGCCGCTGCTCTCCTCCGTTACCGCTCATTCGGTGCTGCCTTTTGCCCCGCGCTTCTCCTGGAATGCCGTGGCACGTTATGGCATCGACCTGCCCCGCGCCTATCGTATGACGCTCCAGACCAGCTATACCTGGAAGGACAATATGCTTGTGGCTCTGGGCGACCCCAATGGCGTGACCGACAAGATCAGCTCTTTCGGGATGCGGATGGAAGTGGGGCCGAAAACCGGCAAATGGACGGCTGCCGTCTATGTCGACAACATGCTCAACAACCACGGCAACACCTATTCCTTCACCGGGTCGGATAATTCACGCGTGCAGTTCCTTCAGACGCCGCGCTGGATCGGCTGCGATCTGCGCTATAATTTCTGATCCGACACGAGCATGACGGGAGACGACACGCCGATGCGCCTCGACAGCTTCCTGACACTCTGGGGCGATCTCCGCCCCTGGGATACCGTCATCGCCGACGCCCATCGTCGAGGCTATGACGGTATCGAGGCGCGTATCCCGGAACCGGAAAACCTCTCAGCCCGTCGCATGGCACTGCGCGACGCAGAATGCCCCTATATCGCCATTGCCCTGACCGGCGGCGGGGTCATCCCCCGCCAGAGCGCGACGCTGGACGACCATCTGGCCGATCTGGATGAGGCTCTTGGGCGCGCCGCGCTCCTCTCCCCCCGCTTCGTGAACGTGCTGGGCGGCAATGATCGCTGGAATGCTGCGCTTCAGGCCGAATTCATCGGTCGTGCCTTGCACCTGGGGCAAAAGCACGGGCTGACGCTCAGCTTCGAGACCCATCGTGCCCGGCTCTGCGCCACGCCCTGGATGACGCTCGATGTTCTCGCGCAGATACCCGAGGCGCTGTTTACCGCCGATATCAGCCATTGGGTGGTGGGCTGCGAAAGACTGCTCGATGACCCCTGCGATGATTTCAGCGCTTTCATCACGCGCGTGCATCACGTTCAGGCGCGCGTGGGCTATGATCAGGGACCGCAGGTTTCGCATCCCGCGGCACCTGAAAATCGCGCCGCACTCGATTTTCACCGCGATTTCTGGCGCCGGATCTGGGTGTCACAGCGCGCTCGCGGCTACGCTGTAACGACGCTGACACCGGAATGTGGCCCCGATGGCTACACCCATACCTTGCCCTTCACCGATCTGCCCCTTGCCGACCGCCACGCCATGAATGACTGGCTCAGGCAGGATCAGGTCAGATCCTTCGCGGGGTGCTTCCCCGCTTCAGCAGGAGAGTCCTGACATGACAGAAGAGACGTTCACGTCCATTCCGGTGATCGATATTGCCGGGCTGTATTCGGCAGACAAGACCGATCGTCAGAAAGTGGCGGCGGCGCTGCACGAAGCGGCCAGCAAGATCGGGTTCTTCTATATTGCCGGTCATCGCGTTGCACCCGAACTGATCGCCGATCTGCGCCAGGCCGCGAAGGATTTCTTCTCCCAGCCTCTGGAGGAGAAAATGAAGCGCTATATCGGGAGTTCCGCCTCTCATAAGGGCTTCGTTCCGGAAGGGGAGGAAATCTACAACAAATCCCGACCCGACCATAAGGAAGCCTTCGATATCGGCTTCGAGGTTCCTGCCGATCACCCTCTGGTCCAGTCCGGAACGCCGCTTCTCGGTCCGAATGACTGGCCCGAAATCCCGCTGTTCCGCGAACGGGCAAGCGCCTATTACAAGGCCGTTTTCGAGCTGGGGCGTGTGTTGTTTCGTGGTTTCGCCCTCGCGCTGGGGCTTGATGAACATAGTTTCGACGATGTGGCGCAGTTCCCTCCCTCAAAACTGCGCATGATCCATTATCCCTTCGATGGCGAGGCCCATGACGCTCCGGGCATTGGTGCGCATACGGATTATGAGTGCTTTACCATTCTGCTGGCCGACCAGCCGGGTCTGGAGGTGCTGAATGGCAAGGGTGAGTGGATCGACGCGCCGCCCATTCCGGGGAGTTTCGTGGTCAATATCGGCGATATGCTCGAAATGATGACGGCGGGCGCCTTTGTCGCCACCGCCCATAGGGTCCGGAGCGTGAAGGAGGAACGCTATTCCTTCCCGCTTTTCTATGCCTGCGATTATCATCACGAAATCCGCCCCCTCCCCGCTTTCGAGAAGGGCGACACGGCCTATGAGGCGGTGAAGATCGGCGATCACATGTGGGCGCAGGCCATGCAGACCTATTCCTATCTCATCGCCAAACGCGAGCGCGGCGAAATCAGCTTGCCCGAGGGAACGCGACGCACGAACACGTTCGGGCATTTCAGCAAGACGGGAGTGACCGCATGACCACGCGGACCGAGAAGGAACTGCGCGAGGAACTGGCTGCCGCCTATCGGCTCTACGCGCAGTTCGGCCTGACCGACATGGTCTACACCCATCTCTCCGTGCGTCTGCCCGGAGAGGGGCATCGTTTTCTGGTCAATCCTTATGGTCTGCTTTTCGAGGAGATCACGGCAAGCTCGCTCGTGGTGGTAGATTCAGAAGGGCACCCCCAGCAGGAGACGAGCTGGCCGGTCAATCCCGCTGGCTTCGTGATTCATTCCGCCGTACATCGCGCCCATCCCGAGGCGGACTGCGTGATGCATAGCCATACTCTGGCGGGCATGGCCATTGCCGCGCAGGAAGAGGGCATCCTGCCCCTGAACCAGATCAATATGGAGTTCTACGGGCGCATCGGGTTTCACCCCTATGAGGGCATTGCGGCAGACGACAATCTGAGTGAGCGCGAGCGTCTGGTGCGCGATCTGGGCGACCATATGGGGCTGATCCTGCAGAATCACGGCCTGCTGACCATTGGCAGCACCGTGGCTCAGGCCTTCTATCGCATGTATTATCTGGAACAGGCCTGCCGTGTGCAACTGGCCGCGCAATCGACCGGCGCAAGGCTGCACTGCCCGAGCGAGGCCGAGGTACTGCGTGCACGCAAGCAATTCGAGTCCGACCCTGATCAGGGTCAGATGATCTGGAAAGCCCTGCGCCGCAAGCTGGACCGCGAACAGCCTGACTACAGGGACTGAGCCGGCGAACGCGCCCTTTGCCGGGCATGGGGAAACCTTTCCGAGGTTGGTCGCCGTCACGAGGCGCCCGTCCGAAAGCACATACCATGGGACGCTTCCCATGGCTCATATCCTGACCGTCTGGAAGGCGCTCAAAGCCTGAGAGTGGCCCATAACGTAAAAAACCCTCCGGACCGCAAGGCCCGGAGGGTTTTTCCTGTCAGACGTTTGGAAAGATCAGAGAACGACCTTCACGCCGAACTGGAAGGAGCGCAGAACGACACCGTTCTGGGTCCAGGAAGAGTTGTACAGGTAACCGCCATAGGTGCCGAAATCGTAAGGCGATTTGAAGCCGAGCAGGTTGTAGACGTTGGCATAGGCGCTCCAACGGCGATTGAACTGGTAGTTCACCGTCAGGTCGACATCCCAGAAGCCCTTGACCTTGCACTGGCCCAGCGGAACGAAGCTGCTCGACTGGAGCGCATCCGCGCAATTCCCTGCCGTGCCAGATCCGGTCTGGTCTTCAGCCGTCGTGCGATAGCCGCTGGTGTAGTAAACCGTCGGCGTCACAGCCAGCTTGCGCCATGCCAGCGTATTGGACCAGTTGGCGCGCCAACGGGGCGTTCCCGAGGCCGAAACCGCACCATACGGCCCGAGCGTTCCGGCAAAGCGATAGACCGAGCCATCCGGATTGGTCAGGTTCATGCGACGAACGAAGGTCGCCGTACCCTTGCTGTACCAATGGACTTCACGAAACACGCCGGGAAGCTGCGTGTTGGCTTCGAAGGACAGGTCAAAACCGTCAGTCACGAGCTTGTTCGTGTTGACATAGCCCAGATTGATGATGCCGGGGCGCAGCTGACCGGTGGGGTTCTGCGGGTCGGCAATATCCGGCGTAACCGTCACACCCGTCGGCAGGGTTTCACCTGCGAGATAGGCGTTCGCCACGTTGGTGGTGCCAACGGGGTTGGGCGCAATATAGTGGTTTTTGCGGATATAGTAATAATCCGCCATCAGGGTCAGCCAACGGGTCGGGCGGAAGATCGGACCACCCGAGAAATTGGTCGAGGTTTCCGGGCGCAGGTTCGGGTTACCAGCCGTATTCGAACCGATGTAGTAGTTCTGGGCGTAGTTATTGGGCGTACCGTTGGCGTTCAGATGCTGGCTGATGAAATTGGCATTGTTGGGCGTGTAGGTGGTGTAGCCCACATTCGACCCGCCTGTTTCAGCAAAGCTGGGAACGCGGAAGCCCTTCTGGAACGTGCCACGCAGGGTCAGCTTTTCGGTCGGCTTGAACTGCACACCGAATTTCGGCGAGAAATGGCTGAAGCCTTCTGAATAATGATCGTAACGGCCCGAGGCATCGGCGCTCAGCATTTTAACGATCGGCGCCTCAGCCTGGAAAAAACCTGACTCGACCCAACGACTGCCCTGAGCGTTCACCGGGTTGATATAGCTGGTGTACTGGTTGGCCGGATTGGCCGTATCGAGCGGGTTGGCGTTCGGATCGTTCAAGGCTTCGTAACGGATGTTGCCGCCGATGGCGAGCTTGGCCATACCACCCGGCAGGTGGAACAGACCCTTGCTGAGCGTGGCTTCGCCTGAATATTCCTGTGTGCGCGCATTGATGACATTACGCGGCGCGATGGAGTTCAGCACCGATTGCGAATTCTGCGACGGATCGACGAAATTGTAGCTGCCGCTGGTGATTGCGTTCTGGATGCCGGAGATGGTCGGCACGCCCGTGATCGTCTGGTTCAGCAGCGTGTTCATGCCAACGAAGTTGACGTCGTAATTCCAGTCCGAACCCCAGCGCGACGGATGCCAGCCATTATAGCGCACCGAACCACGGAAGTTCTGGCTCGTATCCATGGTGGTCGGGATCAGATCGCCAAAGCGATAATTGACCTGAGCCTGCTCACCCAATGCAGCATAAGGGTTGTTGGGGTTCAGCGAGCCATCAGCCAGATAAACGGGCAGATAGGTATTCTGCGCCGTCGCCAGCTTCGCCTGGCTGTAGGACGTGCCGCCATAGGTCGAGTAGGGCGTACCGGTGATGATGGAACGCGCCTGGGACCAGGTGAACATAGCTGTCAGCTGTGAACGCTCGGTGACATTGGCCGTGAAGTGCGCCGTGGCACTGACGCGACGCAGATCAGGCGCGACCTGGGCGTATTTCTGTGTATTCCACGAGCAGGCCTGGCTTATGCCAGTGCTTCCGCCAACAGTTCCTGTGACCAGACCATCGAGGCCACGGCAGCCCGCCTGCTGGTTCAGAAGCGACCAGGGCGCCGTATTGGTGCCGGTTCCTGTTACCGGACGCACGAGCGCTACGGTCGACGGCGCAAAATTGGTGATCGCGCCACCCGAGACGATGTTATCGTTCCCGTTGCTGCCACCGATCCCTGTCAGGTCACCATTATTATATGGCGCATTGAGCTGACGGTAATAGAGCGGGTCGTCCTGTTGATATTCCGAGTTGATGTAGAAGTTGTAGCCGTCACGATGCAGGTCACCATGACCCCATGTCGCGTACAGGCGCTGATGCCCGGCATCGCCGCGCTGCGTCAGGCCACCTTCGGCATTGCCTTCGAAACCCTTGATTTCCTTGCGGGTGATCATGTTGACCACACCAGCAACGGCGTCGGCACCATAGGTTGCCGATCCGCCATCCTGCAGCACGTCCACGCCCTGCATAATCGATTGCGGCATCCAGTTGGTGTCAACGAAGTTGCGCTCGCCGTCATCGGCCAGCGGATAATAGGACAGACGCTGACCATCCATGAGGACCAGGGTCGAATCCGTGCTGAGACCGCGGAGCGACGGGGCCGAGGCACCAGCGGCAAAGCCACCGCCCGCCGACCAGGCATTGGTCAGATTGCCTGCACCGTTGGAGGACAGAAGCTGCAGCGCATCGGTCACGGTCTTGATGCCGCGCTGCTGCATGTCCTTCATGGTGATGTGGGTGATCGGCGAGGCGCTGCTCGTGTTCGGATCGCGGAACAGCGAGCCCGTCACCATGATGGTTTCCGGGCGCGAGGCTGCAGGAGCATCCGCAACGGGAGCCGAAACAGCCTTGGCGCGCATCGAGCGGCTCTGGGCAGGGACCTTCACCTTGCTGCGGGCAGGCGCCTTGGCTGCATTGGCGGGGATTGTTGATGTTTCAGGCGCGTATACAGTCTGTGCCTGTGCGTCGCTGACGAAATGCAACAGGGCGATACAGGCCGTAGCACTCATCAATCCCGTGGCAAGGGATCGCTTGCGGCGGGTTGACGGGGCGACGATCGGGTCATGGCGACCGGCTTCGTGCGTCTCTCTGGGGAGCGGCGTCATAGGGCGTTCCGTCAAAATGGGTTAATCTGCGATAGAGCGCATCGCAACGTTCCCAAGACGTAACGGCCCTTCGTTAACCCCCGCAAGATTGGTTACACATTTATTACATAGTTTGACGGATGCTGTGCAATAATGTCACAGTGCTGCACGGTCAGTTACACGACAGAAAAGCAGGTATTTCAGTGTGTTGCGATACTCTGTGTCACGGAGGCCCTTTTGGTCCCGGTCAGGAGCCGCCTCAAAATCCCGCGAATCTCCTATCCGATAATCGTTAACGACCTGCGCGAAGGCCATTAACGGTTCAACGTTTGGCCGGATGAGCACAGGCACAAAAAAAGCGGGGCTTTTCGCCCCGCCTTTCTCTTCCTTGTCTCAAGAAGGAAGCTGGTCGCTCAGTGGCTGAACCCCTTGGCCGAAGCACGGGTCGCGTGGAGATGGGCTTCCACCTCCGCGTCGAGCTTCAGGAAGTAGGTCAGGATCGCACTGATGAAGTAGATGATGGAGTAGACAACCATCACACCGAACACACCGAAGGCGGGCTCGAAGATGTAGACGATGGCCGGGCCGATCCAGACGCTGGCACCAGCGCCGAGGTTCAGCAGGGACATGGCAGCGGCTTTGTTCTCGGGAGCCAGATAGGGCATCAGGGCCGACAGCGGCACGTAGCCTGCCAGGGTCATGCCGTAAAAAGCACCGGCGATCATGACGATGAACAGGTGATCAGGACCCAGCATGGTGGGGGCGAAATAAAGCGCCATGGTGCTGAGGGTCGAGCCAATGCCACCCATGATCATGGTCGTGTAACGCCAGCTCAGCTTGTCACTCACAATGCCGAGGAACAGGTTGAAGAAGATGTTGCTGATGAAGATGGCCTGAAGTACGGCCAGCCACTGCCCCATGGTGAAGCCAAGCGTGTGGGTGAAATACAGCGGCATGAACACCAGGAAGCCGAACTCGGCAGAGGTGTTGATGGCGCGCACGATGCAGCCAATACCAACTTTGGGACGCTGCCACCCGATGGCCAGGGACATGAACAGGGTCTTGATAGCTCCCTTGTTTCCGGTTTCGACGCGGGGAACGCGGTTCATGCCGAGCAGGGCCAGAGCACCGCCAAAGACGACGAAGGTAAGCGCAACCCACAGCGTGGCGTAGCCACCGATCATGGGCAGCAGAACACCGGCAATGGTGGTGCCCAACGTAGGCAGACCGGCCGTGAAGCAGAACCAGAACCAGCCGACAGCCGAGCCGAGCTTCTGGACGGGCGCCGTGTTCACAACCCAGACGAGGAAGCCGAAGGCAAAGAGCGGATAACCGAAGCCACGCAGACCATAGAACAGCGTGATCAACGTCCAGGATTTTGACGGCAGGGCAAAGCCGAGAAACCCGATCTGAAAAACGATCCAGATAGCCAGACCAACGAGCATGACCTTGCGGCTGCCCCACATGTCGGACAGGGCACCCGATGCCCAGGCAGAGACTGCCGCCGTCAGACCATAGATGGTGAAGAGACCAGCAACGTCATGCTCCTGAAACCCGAGCGAAACGAGATAAGGCGACAGATAACCACTTTCCACGCCATCGCCGATCATGAAGAGCAGCGTGCCGATAAAACCCCAGATCATGATGGGCGGGATACCTGCCCATGAGATGAAGCGTCCGAAAGCCGTCTGTGGCTCAATGTCTGGCAAAGTGTCGGTTGCGGACCGTGCCCCTCCGACGAATGTCCCGCCTGCCATCGTGTTTCTCCTGCGTCTCAAAAAGGCCTCTTGCTGTCCTGCAGCGTGCCTGGCCCGTCCTCCTTTGCGCGGCTCGATGCGCCCCTGCAAATCACAAAAAAGAGTTATAGATACCAAGGCTCTTGTTCGTATGAGACGTTCATCCTGAAAACCTTGGTATGATAAACGTTTTTTAATGGGTTGATATAGGAACATATTAGGAACATACGAGGATACCAGAGCCGTTCATGACGTAATCTTGAATGGAACTATCTCCTCTATAGGTAATCATGAGATTTATAGACTTATGGATTACGGACTGATTCGCCTCATGATGATCACATCATTATGATTTATCTACGCTCTCTCTGTATCGTATCTCACTGTTAGTTACCATGAATGAGGCATGTTAAATATTCGCCTTTTTTAACAAAATAGGTGACTGTCATACTTTGCCAAACCCCGATCATGAACAGAGTTTAATACATATCATTTCACCCGGCGAATCTAACATTTTCCATCGTCATGCCGGATACAGTGAGAGGCTTCCCCCTCATGACCACACATCCCGAAATCGCATCTCCCACAAGCACACGAACGCAACGCGCCAATGCCATTCGCATCCTGGCGATCGATGCCATTTTCAAGGCGCAGTCGGGCCATCCCGGCACGCCCATGGGCATGGCCGATATTTCCGAAGTGCTGTGGCGCGACGTCATGCGATACAACCCCGCCAATCCCGCCTGGTCCAATCGCGATCGCTTCGTCTATTCGAATGGTCACGGCTCGATGCTGCTCTATGCCCTGCTGCATCTGAGCGGGTTCGACCTTGGCATCGAAGACATCAAACAGTTTCGCCAGCTCCATTCCAGAACGCCCGGCCATCCTGAATTCGGCTATGCCCCCGGTATCGAAACCACCACCGGCCCGCTGGGTCAGGGTATCGCCAACGCCGTGGGCATGGCGCTGGCCGAAAAGACTCTGGCCGCGCAGTTCAACCGCCCGAAGCTGCCCATCGTCGACCATCACACCTATGCCTATGTCGGCGAGGGCTGCCTGATGGAAGGGATCTCCCACGAGGCCTGCGCGCTGGCAGGCACCCTCGGACTCGGCAAGCTGATCACCATCTATGACCGCAACATGGTCACCAATGACGGGCCGATCGAGGGCGTCTATACGGATGACACGCGCAAGCGCTTCGAGGCGTATAACTGGCAGGTGATCGGTGAGATCGACGGTCACGACCCCGATGCCGTGCTGACCGCCCTGAATGCCGCCCGCGCCGAAACTGTACGCCCGAGCCTGATCATCTGTCGCACCACCATCGGTCAGGGCTGCTCCGAGGGTTATGCCGGCACGCATAAAGTGCATGGTGGCGTCCTCCCGGCCGATGAAATTGCGAAGATCCGGGCCCGTCTGAACTGGACCGCACCCGCCTTCGAGATCCCCGAGGCTATCGCCCTTGACTGGGATCACCGCCCGGCGGGCGCGGCGGCTGAATCTGCCTGGAATGATCTGTTCACGCGTTATCGCGACGAATATCCCGAGCTGGCCGCCGAATTTATCCGTCGCCAGAACAGGGCTTTTCCTCAGGGCTGGGACAAGCTTTCTCGCGATTTCGTCGCCGCACTCCAGGCCGCACCGAAAGACATCGCGTCCCGCAAGGCCTCGCAGAATGCCATCGAGGCTTTCGCCCCCCATCTACCTGAGATGTTTGGAGGCTGCGCCGATATCACACCGAGTTGCCTGACGCGCTGGTCCGGCTCTTCCTCGGTCTGCTTCGACCCTGCCGGAAATTATGTCGATTACGGTGTGCGCGAATTCGGCATGGTCGCCATGGCCAACGGCATCGCGCTGCATGGCGGTCTCATGCCCTACACCGCCACCTTCCTGATGTTCATGGAATATGCGCGTAATGCCGTGCGTATGGCCGCGCTGATGAAGCAGCGTCAGGTGCTGGTCTACACCCATGACTCCATCGGACTGGGCGAAGACGGCCCTACCCACCAGCCTGTGGAACAACTGGCCTCGCTGCGTCAGACCCCGAACATGGTCACCTGGCGTCCCTGCGACCAAGTGGAAACCGCCATTGCCTGGGTCAGTGCGCTCGAACGTCTCGATGGCCCCACCGCCTTCTCACTGTCGCGCCTGCCGCTCAAACAGCAGGAACGCACTGCTTCGCAGCTGCGCGATGCCTGGCGCGGTGGCTATATCCTCTCCGACTGCGCGGGCACACCGGATCTGATCCTGATCGCCACTGGCTCGGAAATGACCCTGGCCCTCGACTCCGCTCGGGCCCTGCGTGCGCGCAACATCGCCGTACGCGTCGTTTCCATGCCCTCACCCGAAACCTTCGATGCGCAGGATGCAGGCTATCGTGAGAGCGTTCTGCCCGACGGCATGCGCGCCCGTATCGCCATCGAAGCCGCCAGCACCCTCTACTGGGCGCGCTATGTCGGGCTCGATGGCGACGTGATCGGCATGACAGGCTTTGGCGAGTCCGGCCCTGCCGAGGATCTCTTCCGTCATTTTGGCTTCACGACTGACAATGTGGTTGCCCGTGCAGAAGCGCTTCTTGCCCGTCACGCCGCTCGCGCCAAGGCCTGATCTTCCTTTTTCACAGGGCGGATCACGAAATCGCCGCCCTCACTCAGACTGGATATCTCCATGGATCTTTTCGATCTCTCCGGCGACATCGCCTTCGTGACCGGCGCAGGCAGCGGCATCGGCCAGCAGATTGCCATCGGCCTCGCCGAGGCTGGCGCCTCGGTCGCCTGTTTCGACCTTCCCGGCTCACGCAAGGGACTTGATGAGACCGCCGACCGTATTCGCGGCCTCAAGCGCGCCGCCCTGGTCTGCACCGGCGATGCCACCGACGAAACCAGCCTGGCCGATGCTATCGCAGCAACCCAGTCCGAGCTCGGCCTGCTCTCGGTTGCCGTCAACGCCGCAGGAATTGCCAATGCCGCCCCTGCCGAGGAAATGGACCGCGACCAGTGGCAGCGCGTGCTCGATATCAACACGACCGGCGTCTTCCTCTCCTCTCAGGCAGAAGGGCGCGCCATGTTGGCCAATGGCCGCGGGTCGATCGTCAATATTGCTTCGATGTCGGGCGTGATCGTCAATCGCGGGTTGATGCAGGCCCATTACAATGCCTCCAAGGCCGCCGTCATCCATCTCAGCAAAAGCCTGGCCATGGAATGGGCCACGCGCGGCATCCGTGTGAACACCATCAGCCCAGGCTATACCGCCACCCCCATGAATACCCGCCCCGAATGGGCAGAGCGTGTGAAGGTCTTCGAAAACGACACCCCCATGAACCGCATCGCTGCACCGCGCGAGATGGTCGGACCGGCAATTTTCCTCTCTTCTCGCGCTGCGTCCTTCTGCACCGGGGTCGATCTTCTGGTGGATGGGGGATTTTGCTGCTGGTAAAAAGGTTCAGGGCTCTGCCCTGAAACCCGCAAAGGGGCGTTGGCCCCTTTGATCCCGATTTTTTGGTTCATGGGTGCCCTGCTGATCGGCGAGAATCCCGTTCGAGCCACGCGCCCGTGGCGATTCTTATCGGAGCCGTCCGAGGGTCACCTATAGCAGCACCGCCGGGAGGTTGAGGGCTCAACCTAAAGACCGTCAAACAGGCGGCGGGTCTGTTGCACACGCTATCCAAGGGTATTGCCCATTGGACAATCCCGGACTTATCCGACCCGGGGCAGGGCAAGCTCGATTTCTCGGCCACTCGACCCGGACATAGCAATCCATTGTCCGGCTTGTGCGCGCCGACCATTTCACTGTTTGTCGTTGCGGCCTCGCTGCCGGTGCGGCTGCTCGGGGCTCTGGCCTGGCCACCGACCGGATGGACATAGATCTCCCCGCATCCCGCTAGCTGGGGGTAAGGCGCTCAATGGGGAGTTCAAGCGTATGCTTGATTTCCGACAGCGCAACCATGGAATTGACCTCCTGAATGCCTGGGATCAGGGCCAGCCTTTTCAGGAAGAACTGTTCATAGGATTCGATATCGCGCGTCACGATACGCAGGATGAAATCGACCGAACCCAACAGCACATAGCAATCCTGTACCTCGGGAAATTCACGGATAGCCTCTTCGAACGCCGCCAGATTGGCGCGCGCATGGGCCGTCAGCTTCACCAGCGCGTAAAGCTGGGCATTCAGCCCGATCTTCCTCCGATCCACCAGATAGACCTGTTTCTGCAAGATCCCGGCATCCTTGAGCCGCTGGATGCGCCGCCAGCATGGTGCCTGTGACAGCCCGACCGCCTCAGCCAGCTCCGCCGTGGATCGCGACGCATCCTTTTGCAGAAGCTGCAGCAAATGGCGGTCGATCGCGTCCAGATCTTCGAGCATCAGCATCTCACCCTATCAGGTTTTAGCGCATAACTTATGCATATTCATGGGATTAATCTCCATGAAAACGCAATTTTTATCAGCGTTAAGCATGATACCGTGCGGTCAGCGGGACATTCCAGACTTGAGGCGCTCCCCGAACGAAACGCCTCTCCACAGGATCCAGACCATGACAGCTAGCTTTGCCAGAACAAGCGCCCTCGAAGCCCGCAGCGGTGCGGATATCCTGCTCGAAATTCTCGCCAGTGAAGGGGTCGAGTATATCTTTGGCAATCCCGGAACCACCGAGTTGCCGCTGATGGACAGCCTGCTGCGTCGTCCGGATATCCGCTATATCCTCGCCCTGCAGGAAGCGAGCGCCGTGGCCATGGCCGATGGCTACGCACAGGCCGCTGGCAAGCCGGGCTTCCTGAATCTCCATACCGCCGGTGGCCTCGGCCATGGTATGGGGAATCTGTTGAATGCGCATGTCTCCCAGACGCCCCTCGTCGTTACGGCGGGCCAGCAGGATCTGCGCCATGCGGTAACCGACCCGCTGCTTTTCGGCGATCTGCTGAAAATTGCCGAGCCCGCGGTCAAATGGGGCAAGGAAGTCGCGTCGGCCGAGCAACTTCCCACGCTGGTGCGCCGCGCCTTTCACGATGCCGATGCGGCGCCCTCCGGTCCCGTCTTTCTCTCCCTGCCCATGGACGTGATGGAGAAGATGAGCACGATCAGCGCCGGCGCCCCCTCGCGCATCGACCGTAACGCCATCGCAGGCGCCCTGCCCGATCTCGCAAACGCTCTCGCTGCCATCGCTCCCGGTCGGCTCGCCCTGATCGCCGGTGACGAAATCCATGCCAGTCGGGCCGCTGCCGAGACGGCTGCGCTGGCAGAGACACTCGGCGCCCCCGTCTATGGGTCGTCCTGGCCATCACGCGTGCCCTTTCCGACGGCGCATCCGCTCTGGCGCGGCAATCTGCCCACAACGGCGCGCGGCATTGCAGAGGCACTCTCTCACTATGACGCCATCTTCGCCATTGGCGGAAAATCGCTCATCACCATTCTCTACACCGAAGGCTCGGCCATTCCCGAGGGCTGCACCGTCTATCAGCTTTCCTCCGATGTGAACGATCTCGGGCGCACCTACCCCACCACCCTCTCGACCTGCGGCCATCTGAAAGCCTCCCTCACGGCTCTTCAGCCTTTGATCGAAAACGCCTCGAGCGCCCAAAGCGCCGCTTATGCGAGCTTGCGTCGGGACGCGGCTATGAAGCGCGCCACGGAACGCTCCACACTGCATCGTCGCGCCGATGATGCCCTCTCCGAAGCCGTCATTCCCCCGATCCTCGCCGCGCGCGAGGCAGTGCGCGCCATTGGGCCGAACACGCCGATCGTCGATGAAGCCATCGCGACATCAGGCTTTGTCCGCAGCTTTCTGGAGAGCAACGATCCCGCCCAGTATTCCTTTCTGCGCGGTGGGGCGCTGGGCTGGGGCATGCCTGCCGCTGTCGGCTGCGCGCTAGGACTGAAGCGCGAACCCGTGGTCTGCCTCGTGGGCGACGGTGCAGCGCTCTATTCGCCCCAGGCGCTCTGGACAGCAGCCCATGAAGATCTGCCCATTACCTTCGTGGTCATGAATAACTGCGAATATAATGTCCTGAAAAACTTCATGCGCGGCCAGCAGAATTATACCGCCGCCCAGACAGGCCGCTTCATCGCCATGGATATTGTCAACCCCATCATTGATTATCAGGCCCTCGCCACCTCCATGGGCCTGCCCGCCCAGCGCCTGACTCGCGCGGGTGATATCGCGCCTGCCATTCAGGCGGGAATTGCGAGCGGCAAGGCGAATCTGATCGAGATCATGATCAGCCGATAACACGCCACGCGAGGGGTCACCCCTCGTTCCTCCAAAGCGGCCAGTTCCTCGTGCCCGGTATCAGAGTGTCAGGTGAAAGAACTGGTTGTGGGGGCTCGCCTGATAGGGACCGAAAGGCGGGCCGCTCTCGAAGCCGCTTCGGCGATAGAGCCTTATCGCGGCCGCGAAGGAGGGGGCCGTACCGGTCTCAAGACTCAGACATCTCAGCCCGTGCGCCCTGGCCGCGGCGATAATCGTAGCGAGAATCGCTGCCCCTGCCCCCCGCCCGAGAAAATCGGGATGGGTGCGCATGGATTTGACCTCCCCCACCCCCTCACCGAAGATCTTCAGGGCGCCGATCGCTGCAACCCGCCCGTCGATGCGTGCAGACCACACCGTCACCTCGGGTACCATCAAACCGGACAGATCAAGTGCGAACCGGAACGCCTCGGGCGAACTCTCGGCCATGCCAGCCAGATGCACGGCAAGAAGAGCCCGCGTTTCCTCGCTGGAAAGATCGTCAGTCCCGATGTCCATCTCTCGATATGCCCCTCGCATTGCCTAAACTGCTCCAGGACAGGATAGTGAAGCCGGACTGCAACGAGGTCCATGCCCTCTTCTCGCCTTGCATCCCAAGATACGGCTCTGCTTCAGGATCACCATCCGATGTTCAATCTCCAACCGCACGCCGTTCTCGATCAAGCTGAGGCCTACCTGGCCTCTCAGGCCTCGCATGGGAAAAACTCACTACTCGATGCCTCAGGCGCGGTCCTTTATAGCGATGTCACAACTCTAAAATCGGGCCCAGTATATTTTCTCGGGCTCAATCCCGGAGGTAGCCCCGAAAGTACCCCCGATGGAACCTTGGGACATTCACTTGCGGCAAGCCGATCTGGTTTGAACGCTTTTCTGGACCAATCATGGCGCGATCCCCCGAAAACCTTGCGCCCTGGAGAGGCACCATTACAGCGCCGGATACAAATGCTTTTCGTAATGATGGGGCTGGAAGTCCGCAGCGTTGCTGCGAGTAATCTGGTCTTCACCCGTTCGCGCAATCTGCGTTTGCACGAGAATTTTACACTTGCCATCGCGCAATGCCGCCCCGTCCATGAACTCTTCGTGCAGGCAATTCATCCAAGAATAATCCTGACTCATGGTAGCCGCAACGCATTCCGACGGGGCATCAACGCAGACTTTTTTAACTTTTACGAGGCGCATCACGCCGCATGGAAAATTCATTCTGGAGTGTGCACGATCGCCGGACGACGCATTCCTGTGATAAACATGCCTCATCTTTCATTCTGGGCCATAGATGCGGACACACTGCAGGGCGAACAGCGACGCACCATTCTTAAAACCTTGTTTAAAAAACATGGCTTTTCGCAAGACCCAAGGTAGTCATCCCAATGACTCCACGACAGAAGTTATAGCTCGATCGTTCGAGATCTTCTGATTTTGGCCAAACATCGGCTACGCACTCTACGCCTGCCTTAGCCCGTTGCGATCAGTCCCGTGGTGCGGATGATGAAACTTGAGTAAACAAAACTCACCTATAGTTGAGGCCAATCGCGCCCCTTAGCGAGATTATAAAAAAATATAAATGACATTTATAAATATTGCATAATAACTAAATTTTCTCGATTTTACCCGTATTAAAATTCAGATTTATAGAAAAAATATGCGATCGAATCAGAGGATAATAGACGTTCTGTATATCTTTATTTCGAAATAACAGAAAAACAAAAAATTCGTTTCGACCCCCCTGGGGTTTCGTGTAGATGCTCGATGGATTCCAGCAACTTGAACTCTGTGCCGAGCATGTCCAACAAGGACGCGCTGTCATGCTGGATTACGGGCAGGCCTGAGCAGCGCGAAGGCCCGTTCGGGGCGAAGCCGCCAATAACGGCGATACCGCCCGGCGCGAGCGCGGACCGCAGGGCAGCGCCATAGCGCCTTTGGTCTTCAGGCTCGGTCAAAAAATGCAGAGCTGCGCGGTCGTGCCAGACATCATAATGCTTGTCGGGCGACCACTGCGTGACATCTGCCACGATACAGCGATGGCGGTCCCGAAAGCGGTCGAGACGACGGGCCACACGAGCAAGCGCCACAGCGGAAAGATCGAGGCTCGTGACCTCGTCAAAACCGGCCTCAAACAGATGGTCGGGCAGGAACGAGGCTCCACCCCCGATATCGATCACGTTCCCCTTCGCAGGAGCATTGCGGAGAATGAGGTCGAGAGACGAAGCTGGACAAAGCTCATACCAGCTAACCGCCGTCTCCGGCTTTTCAGTATAGACCCGGTCCCAATAGGCGTGACGCGTATCCATGATCCCTCCCCTGAAACGGCCTTTGTATTAGAACGAAAACACCGCCGCTCTGCACACAGCTTCGTGCGTGGACCATCCCGTTTGAGCGACCGCGAACAGGTTTTCCCAGGAACGACATCCCTTTCGCAGTGCGCGGAGCAAAGCCCGCCTCACGCTCAGAAATCTGCAGCCAGTGACGCCATGGCCGTGAAAGCCGAACCGACGACAAAAACCGGGCTGGACGCCCCCACCTTGTTACCGAAGATACCCGTGCGTGGTTGGGCGCTGATACCGAACCCGCCCAGACCCGAAAGATAGTTTGCCCCACCCAGATTGATCAGGTTCAGCATGGCGCGCGGATGAACACGTGTCCCGAGATCAGGCAGTTTGCGCCCCATGGAGAGGTCGGCTGTGACGAAAGCAGGAATGCTCTGGTCATTCATGAGTGTAGAGGACTGGGAGTCCTGATAGCGCAGATTGAAATTGCCGAACCAGAGACTGTCATCATAGGTCAGGCCAATGGCTCCGGTATATTTCGGCGCGCCGGGAGCCGATTTTCCCCTGGTCGGTAGATAATCGTTCCCCGCACTGACATTATTGCCGAGCCGCGTGCGCAGATACTGGCCCGACAAGTAGACGCTCAGATGATGCGAGGGACGCGTGGCCAGTTCGGCCTGGATGCCCCAGGCTTCCTCACCTCCTGCGGCAATCTGACTACTGACCAGAATTGTGCTCCCCGGCTGATACGCCAGGCTGCTGATCTGGTGATTGGTCAGATTATAATGGAAACCGGCGACAGAAACCGAAATGCGGGCATGATGTCGATAGCCCAGTTCCTCACCTATGAAATATTCCGGCTGCAGAGTATTGGGTGGGATGGTGGTCGGGCTGGGTGACGTATTGCCGAAGGCCGGAACATAGGCGGAGTAGCCAGCGGGCAGACGATAGGATGTCGTCGCATTCAGATAGAGTTGATCCTTGCGCGTGATCTGATAACTGGCCAGAAATTGCGGCGTCGGAATGAAGTTATTGGGGGACACCTTATAGGGAGACGCTCCTGGTACATTCTGCGAGGTCATGCGTGAGACCATGGTGGCCTTGAACCCAGCGTCAAAATTCAGGCGATCAGCCAGGAAGCTGAGCTTGTCGTCAAACCCGAGTGCGTTGAGCTGCTGCGTCTGGTTGATGTCATAACCCGTGAGCAGACGCCCATTCGCCGTGAGCGGGTCTTTCCACGTCACCGAGCCATCATCACCCACCGCGAAGCGATCCTGACGCTCTTGATGATCGGCGTAGGAATAGAAGTAAAAAAAGGTGAGCGTGTTGTGTCGCGTCTTCCAGTCGAGAGACGCAGTCACACCCGAACTGCGCTGCTCCCAGGGGTGAACGCTCTGCACCAGAAGCGTACGGTTCTGACCCTGATAGCCATCCAGATAGTCGTAGCGCTGTGTGCCGATATAGCCATTGGCCGTCGGTACCGCCATGCCGTAATTATTCGGCCCCATCTGGCTGATCCCGTAGAGGGTGACATGCAGGAACCAGTGACCGCCAAGACGAAAATCATTGCGGATCGTGCCGAAGGCGACGTTGGTGAAGCGCTCATTGAGCTTGTAATAGGTATAGCTGCCGGGCGTGTAGGGCGCCGTGTAATTGAAGCCCGTTCCGTATTGTTGCCATTGTGCGAGATTGGGATAGCGATAAATGGTCTGTCGGCCCTGATTATAGCCGAAAATCACGTCACTCACATTCCCCTTCGACCAGCGTTTTTCCAGATTGGCGTCGACATGATATCGCGCGACATCGCCGGGGCCACGCCAGAGATTGGCCGAGGAATGGGAGAAGGAAGCATAGGCCCGGACATCACTATGCCCGATTTCGCCCGTATCAAGACGCAGGAATTCCTTTTGCAGGCTATGCGTACCACCCCCTAGAGAGAGCGTGCCGCCTGCCTTGTCGGAAGGGCGCAGCGCTTTCATGCTCACCTGAGCACCATCGGCATTATAAAGAGGCGCTGTCAGATCGACCGAACCTTGCGTCACGCTGATCGAGGCGAGGTTTTCGTTATCGACCATCGCCGCATTCCAGGGCGCGTAGCTGAAGACATCTGCGGCCGGAATACCCTCGAACACGAAGCCGATCTGCGTCTGGTCCAGTCCCCGGATATGCAGGGTTTCAGACTGGGTGCTCAACGGCGATTCATTCCCTGCCTGCACGCCGGGCAGGCTTGCAATCAGGCTGGTCGGGCTCAGCGTTGGGGCCTGCCTGGCAATATAGTCCTGCGTCACTTCGCTTGTCGCCCGAGGGCTGGTCTGGGTCTTCATCAACCCGCCGCCTATAACCCTGCGTTTCTCGCGAATACTGATCCGCTCGAGACGTTTCTCACGCGCCACAGGGGCGCTGATGGATTTTCGCGGGGCAACCATATGGTCGTTTCTGGCGGCCACTGCCGGGAATTCCCCCAAAAGCGCGAGGGCAGGAATCAGAAGAGAAAGCCCGCTTCTTATCGTCGATTGCTTCAACTGAACAACTCCGTCATCGCCGCATTCCCTGCGATGGCTTTCGCGAAGCTTTCTGACTCTCAGCGAGCCATAAGAGGCGGACCATCCCTGTCGAGCGGTGTTCGCGCGCTTTTACACAGGCACAGCGACGCAGGTTGTGATTGATCCGTGGATTATTTGTTTCGCGTTCAATTCAATCGGGTGAACTATTTATGAATCATGGATTTCGTCTGGTGAATTCCAGATGGATGTTCTTTGATCCGGCCCATTACTCAAGCCCTTTCAGGATTGCGCGATGAAACTTCAAAGCCTGTTCACCATGACCTCGCTGGCAGGACTCATATTCCTTTCCCTGCCCCATGCGCGTGCTCAGAATGCGGCCATGGATGACAGCGTGCATCTCAACCAGATTCAGGTGATCGGCACACACAACTCCTATCGGCGCGACATCTCACCGGTAACGCTGCAATGGCTCACCAAGCTGTCGCCCCAGGCAGCCATCGCGCTTGATTATCACCATGACACGCTGACGGCACAGCTCGATCACGGGGTACGCCAGCTCGAGATCGATATCTACGCCGACACCCAGGGCGGGCGCTACGCCCACCCCAAGGGACCGGAATGGGAGCGTAAGGCAGGTCTTACCCCCGATGCCGACCCCACAGCTCCCGAAGCCATGCAGGGTACGGATTTCAAGGTGATGCATATCGTCGATATCGATCAGAGGTCGAGCTGCCAGCCTCTCAGATCCTGTCTGGAGCAGGTCAAGGCATGGTCCGACGCGCATCCGGGCCATGTACCGGTTTTCATCGATCTCGAGACCAAGCAGGATATTCCGTTTGGTGGCGGAAAAATCGATTTTACCAAGCCTGAAGTCTTCACACCTGCCACCTATGACCGCCTCGATGCGGAACTGGTTGCCGTCTTCGGTCGCGCAGCGCTGATCACACCGGACGATGTGCGTGGCAATGCTCCGACTCTCGATGACGGGGTGCGCAGCCATGGCTGGCCCAGCCTCGCCCAGGCCCGAGGCAAGATCGTGTTCGTGTTCGACCGGCCGCATGATACGGCGCGCTACGTCAAGGGCCATCCTGCCCTGCGCAATCGAATCGTGTTTACCAATGCCCGCCCGGGCGATCCGGATTGTGGATTTACGGAAGTCAATGAGGGCTTTATCGGCGCCAAGGGAAATGGCAGCGATGCTGTAGACAACAAGGCCGCTGCGACCACGATTCCGGCACTGGTGAAACGCGGCTATCTGGTACGGACACGGGCCGATGCAAATACGATCGAGGCAAGGCAGAATGCGCTTGATCGCCGGGACGTCGCGTTCGAATCCGGCGCCCATCTGATCAGCACGGATTACCCGGCTTTCGAACCTGCCCCATGGCACGGTTACTCGGTCGGCTTCGGCAAGGGGCTCGTCGCCCGATGTAACCCGATCAACGCCCCGGCTTCTTGTCGCGATATGCTTCTGGAGCCCTCCCACACCTGAATTACAAGCTGGGCCCCGTCGTGCGGAAGAGCGGGCGCGAAGGGAGTCCGGCAAGAAAAATGAAAAAAAACAGCACCGCCCTGTTGCCAAAGGTGAGGGAGACTGGTAGTTCCCCCTTCACCGAAGACGAGGACGTTACGACCTTCTCCGAAGCGGTTGCTGAAGCAGAAAATGCTTCATGCGGGTGTAGCTCAGTTGGTTAGAGCGCCGGCCTGTCACGCCGGAGGTCGCGGGTTCGAGCCCCGTCACTCGCGCCATTTTATTCCGAGAAAAATATAACCGTCGCATGTCGTCACCTCTGGTGGCGTTTTTTGCTGGCCTCCCGGAAGCGCGCTCTCCTTTGAGGGAAAGAGCGCTCCCTTGTGGCGCCCCTCACCCCGCCAGATAGGCGTCGAGCACGATATCGGTAGGGCCATCCATACGAATCCTGCCGTTATCAAGCCAGATCAGGCGCGTGCACCACCGGCGCATGATATCGGGCTGATGTGAGGACATGATCAGCGCATCCGATTCCTGCACCAGAGCCTCGATACGCGCCTTGGCCTTGGCGAGAAAGGTGATATCGCCCGCCATGAACCATTCATCCATCAGCAACACATCGGGCGTGATTGCGGTCGCGAGGCCGAAGGCCAGTCGCACGAGCATGCCGCTGCTATAAGTCTTGACTGGCATGGCAATGAAATCACCAAGCTCGGCAAATTCGGCAACATTTTCGAGAATACGGGCCGTACCGGCCTTGCCCATCCCATGAAACAGACAACGCAGGCGGACATTCTCGATGCCCGTCAACTCCATGTTCATCCCAAGCTGGGTGTCGAGCAGCGTGCCAATCGAGCCCCGTATGCGCACACGCCCTGATACGGGCTCATATATACCAGCCAGAGCGCGCAACAGCGTGGTCTTGCCCGCACCGTTCCCCCCGACCAGTCCGAGCCTTTCGCCACTCTCGAGTGAAAAGCTGATATCACGCAACACATCCACGGTGACGCGATGACGCGAATCCTCGACAAGGGCGCTCCCCGCACGATGGCTGGAACGTGTCGCGAGCGTCCTGGCCATGGAGCGTTTGAGCGTGCGATTCTCGGCGTGATAGACCGGAAAATGAAGACAGAGGCGATCGACGGAAACTCTGGTCATGATCAAACCCAATAAGCGATACGGGCGCGGAAACGGGCAAAGACAAGCATCGCGAAGACGATGAGGACTGCACTATGAGCAAGTGCCGCCTCCCAGATCAGCAGGGCGGGCATTTCGCCCAGCAACGGCGCCCGGACGATGGCCAGAAGCGGATAGAACGGATTGATCAGCATCCATCCGGCCAGCGTTCCAACCAGTTCGGGACGCCAGATGATGGGCGTGACAAAGAAGAACACCTGAAGCAGGGACATGACGATAGGCGGAATATCGCGAAACCGGGCGCCCAGCAGGCCGAGGCAGAGCAGGATCGCAACGCTGTCCACGATCCACAGCGCAAGGGCGGGCAGCACCGTCCAGAGATGATGCGGCACGACATGGAAGATGGCGAAAACCGCGATCACCACCACCGCATTATGCGCAAGGACGAGCAGATTGCGGGTGATTGCCTGAAGCGCAAAGAGGCTGAACGGCATGCGGGCGGACTGGATGAGACGGGACTCATTGGCAAAGACCGTGGTGCTCTCGCCGATGAGGGTCGAGATATATCCCCAGAGCACCAGCGATAGGGCTAGAAAAGGCAGATAATCCTTGATCACCATATTGAAAAGCTCGGCATAGAGAACGCCGAGCGCAGCGACCATGACCGCCGTGGAAATGGTGAGCCAGAACGGGCCGAGCATCGAGCCTCGGTAGCGCATCTTGATGTCGAGCCAGCCCAGGGTAAGCGCGAGTGGCAAGAGCCGTATTCCGACCGAGAGATCGGCCAGGGCGGCCTTGAAACGCCCGATCCCCACATGTGGATACAGATCGAGAACCCCGTCTCGGCTGCTTCTCCTGGCGTGGCTTGTCATCCTGCTTCTCGCTCTTCGCTTGATCTTGGCCAAAGCTCTAGCCTGTCGAGCACGCCCCTCCAAGAGCCCCCGGCTCAGGGGAACCGTTCAGCACGCAAAAAACATCCTCGGACCGATCGATGGATTTGACGCAGGCATTGCGTGTAGAGTGCGCGCCCCGACGGCAGGCTGGAAAGCACAAATGAACGGCGCCGATTACTTCATGCTTGTGTTCGTATCCGGAGGCTACGCGATCGGTCCGCTTTTTGCCGCTCTGCTGGTGCACAAGATATCACGGTCCAGTCTCTTCGATCCCCCGGAGAAGTAGTGGCTCTCAGGGCCGCCAGACAGCCCCCTGTCGGGCAATGGTGAACGCATACCCTTCGTCATTACCGGCGCGCAGCTCTTCCCCGATGAGCGCCTCAGCGCTCTTGCCCTCGCTCAGACGCGGCTTGATATGTGCGACGAGTATGGGAAAGCCGCGCATCGACACCCCGGCGCTGGCGCGCAATGCGACAAGTTCTGCCAATAGCCAGCGTGGTGTCAGATGACCATAGAGCTGCGTATCGGGCCGGGAATTGTCGTAGGAGCATTCAATGATGATCCCGCGCAGCCTGTGGGTGCGGATGAGAGGCGCCACATGCGACCACAGGGCTTCGAGCCTGTGCCCTGCCTCGAGCGCGTCAGGGCCGGTATCACCCAGATAGAGCAGAGCATCCTGGCCTGAATGGAGCAGGAAGGCCGTCGATTCCACGCCCCCATGGCTCAAGGGGTAGGCCTCGACACTCAGAGCGGTATGGGCCAGAGCCATGGACTGGCCGGGTATCAGATCATGATAATGGAGCAACCCCAGTGCCGGCTTGACCCCGCGATCGCCCAGATTGGGCCAGACACGATGATTGAACAGATCCTCCTGCAGGACAGCGTTCACAGAAGGCAAGGCATAGAGCGGCTTACCCGGATCATCCGGCGAGATGGCCACGAGCCCAGCGACATGGTCGAGATGGGCATGGCTGAGCAGATAGCCCTGGATCACCTGATGGACGATTCGGCCCGAGCGGGCATAGCCTAGCGTGCCCGCCCCGGCAATGGACACGAAAGCGTGGGCCTGATCGGCTTTGTCCACGCCATTCAGAACCGTACCAGCGTCAAGGAGCACGCCCGTTTGCGCTCCCTCCTCGCGCAGGAGATAGGCACTGAGATTTCCGTCATCGAGCCCGCCATGCGCGCCCAGAATGGTCACATCGAAAGCCTTCGCCATGGCCGGAGAGGACGCCGCCAATCCAAGAGCCAGCAAACCGGTCAACAGCCAGGAAGATTTCATTCGGGTAATCACGGGGTCTCTCCTCCTGCTGGGCGCAATCCATGCTGCCAACGGGCGTATCGGCAACCTTCTCCAAGGGCAAGACGTGCCCTTGCCCGGTCAGTGTATTTGCCCGCATGCTGGTACCTCCGTGTCTGATATGCTTGGCGTTTTTTGTCACGGGCAGACGATCATCCGGCAATCATGCTGACAGACAGGAAGGTGTACTATGCCCCGGTCCCCTATTCTGCGCCCTCGACGACCTGCCTTACTGGTGATCGCGATGGCCGCGCTCGGTCTTATTGCCGGCTGCGACACCCCGTCTCCCGATAAGGGGTGCGAGATCGGCACGATCGGCCGGATGCCTCTTTATTCCCTGCATAACGTTCCCGTGGTCAGGGCCAGCCTGAATCACCACCCTGTCCTGTTCGAGGTCGATACGGGCGCCTTCAACAGCGTATTGAGCGACCGCTATATCGACATGCTGGGTCTCACACTCGCGTCGGGCTATGTCCGGGTGACGGGTGCCAAAGGGACTGAATTCCAGAACGTGACGCAGGTAGACGATATCGGCTTAGGGGGGGCCACGAATACCAATCACGGTTTTGCGGTCACATCCTCTGTCTTCGCCACCCTCCGTCCACCGCTTCCCCCCCTTGTCGGGTTGCTGGGGGCAGAGATTCTCCTGGCCAGCGATCTCGTGATGGACATGCCCCATCACGAGATGCAGCTTCTGGACATGAGACGCTGCCCCTTGCCTGCACCGCTCTGGAAAGGCCCCCTTCATCGCGTGGGGATTACCAGCGATCTCGACACGATGAAAATTGGGCTGACCATCTCCATCGATGGGAGCAAGCCGATCAAGGCAGTACTGGATACAGGGGCCTCCCGGACAATCCTGCCCCTGCGTTTTGCACGCAGGCTGGGTGTGACGGATGCCATGCTCGCGCAGGATCGTTCCGATACGCAGTTCAAGGCCATTGGCAGTGACAAGGTCACGGCCTGGCATCATCGTTTCAAATCCCTGACCTTGGGCGATTTCACGATTTACGATCCGGAAGTCTTCATCCTCAGTAGCGATGACCTCGATTACGCCCTCTTCGGCGCAGATTTCCTCAAAGAGCATCGTCTCTGGGTCACCACCAGAGGGGAGATGTATGTCCAGCATATCTCGGAAATACCGAAGGAGACGCCGACATTGCCGCAGTAGAGCACCGGAGACGCGAAAATTTGGTATTTTTCGC
This sequence comes from Asaia sp. W19, assembly GCF_003994335.1. Lineage (GTDB taxonomy): Bacteria > Pseudomonadota > Alphaproteobacteria > Acetobacterales > Acetobacteraceae > Asaia. The sequence goes on along the minus strand of NZ_PNQZ01000067.1, from coordinate 7,459 downwards.
TTGCATCGGGCGCAGTGCTCGCCGACATCCGAGGCATGTCTTACGCCGTGAAGGAAATTTTCGCGACACTTCAGGGGGAGGGTGCCCATGCCGGGCGCGCCTCCGTCTTTTGTCGCTTTGCCGGATGCAACCTGTGGTCCGGGCGCGAGGAGGACCGCCACAGAGCGGCCTGCCAGTTCTGCGACACCGATTTCGTAGGGACCGATGGCATTGGAGGGGGACGCTTTGCCGATGCCGCCGCCCTGACTGCAAGGCTGCTCGCCTGCTGGAAAGAGCAGGCTGGTGAGGCTGCGGGACGCTATGTCGTCTTCACTGGGGGCGAGCCCCTGTTACAGATTGATCCTCCCCTGATAACCGCCATGCATGAGGCAGGTTTCGAGATCGCTATCGAGAGCAACGGCACGATCGCGGTGCCGGAGGGAATCGACTGGATCTGCGTCAGCCCGAAGCCACAGAGCAGGCTGATTCAGTGTCGCGGTCAGGAACTGAAACTGGTCTATCCGCAGGAAGCCCTGCCACCGGCGCTGTTTGAGAGCTGGGATTTTGATCATTTCTGGCTGCAACCGATGGATGGGCCGGATCGTATCGCCAATACCGAGAAAGCGGTCGCCTATTGTCTGTCGCATCCGCGCTGGCGCCTGTCGCTGCAAACCCACAAGCTGATCGGGATCCCCTGATGCCCTCCGATGATACGGCGATCGTCCTGTTTTCCGGCGGTCAGGACTCTGCAACCTGTCTGGCCTGGGCCCTGAACCGCTATGCCCATGTCGAAACACTGGGCTTCGCCTATGGGCAGCGACACGCGATCGAACTCGAATGCCGAGAAACCCTGCGTCGCGCCATGATCTCGGCGCGTCCTGACTGGCAGGACCGTCTGGGCGAGGACCATACGCTCGATCTGTCGGTTCTGGGCCAGATCTCGGACACCGCGCTCACCCGAGAAGCGGCCATCGAGATGAACGAGAACGGGCTACCCTCCACTTTCGTTCCGGGCCGTAATCTGCTCTTCCTGAGCTTTGCCGCCACGCTCGCCGTTCGCCGTAATGCCCGTCACATCGTGACCGGCGTGTGCGAGACCGATTATTCGGGTTATCCCGATTGCCGGGACGATACGATCAAGGCGTTGCAGGTTGCGCTCAATCTGGGCATGGAAACCCGTCTCGTCCTGCATACCCCGCTGATGTGGCTCGACAAGGCTGAAACCTGGAGACTCGCAGAGCGGATTGGAGGCAGTGCGCTCGTGAAGCTCATCAATCGAGAGAGCCATAGCTGCTATCTGGGGGACCGCACACATCTTCATGAGTGGGGCTATGGGTGTGGTGCCTGCCCTGCCTGCGATCTGCGCGCCAAGGGATGGTCGAGCTATGTCAGCACCTGAACTCAGTTTCACACGCCGCTTCAGTATGGGTCATCGCCTGATCGATGGCAGCTCGGAACGCTGCGCAATCCCTCATGGGCATAACGAGTTCGTCACTGTCACCTTGCAGGCGCGGCTTCCACATCGCCTTGATGGCGGGCGCAATATGGTAGTCCCTTTCGCCGAGGCCAAGGTGCGCTGGCACGCATTCGTGGATACCCGCCTCGATCACGCATTTCAGATTTCTGCTGCGGACCCGCTTCTTGACTGGTTTCGCGATCATGAGCCTCATCGGCTCGACCGTCTGGTCGTCACACCGGGCGATCCCACCACCGAACTGTTGGCCGCGCTGCTCTACGCCAAATTGGAGGCTTTTCTGATCGCGGATGGCGACATGTTACGCTGCACCAGCCTGACATTGCAGGAGACGCCCACCAACACGGTGATTCTGCGCGATGGTCCTGACGCCTGCTTGCCGCTCATGCCAAAAGCACCCAGCGAGTATTGGTGGCACCGCGCCGATCATACGATCTCAGATCTGGGCGTTTCGCGCTGATGTCCACGTGATAGCGCTCTCTCCTGGCATGACCGCCAGGGAGGCCATTATCAATGCTTCTGGGACCATTCCTGGCCGAGAAGCTGGACATGAACGCGGAATTCACCGTGGTGGTCTGTCTTCACGTCACGAGGGGGGGGCGGCGACACCTTTGCGGCCTCGTTCTCGGTGAGGATTTCACTCCGGGGGGAAGTCGAATTATTGCTCATGACCTTCTCCTTTCCTGCAAAACAACAAAGGAACATGGCCTCAATCTGGCAACGTCATGAAAGAATGAGGCATGACTCCAGGCGTGTTCCGTATGGTTCTGAAACGTGCCGCACACCGATTGGTTCACCTGCTCATCTGGCGATTACAAATATTACCTCACCTTTGGGGTATTCACTGTGAGCAGTCTCAAATGAAGCCAGGTTCTGTAGCAGAAGAAAGAGTTGAGTGATTCCATGCGTCTACGTGTTATTGATCTCGAAACGACAGGCGCGCACCCCGCTGCTTCCGAAGTTATCGAATTCGGGTCGGTCGATCTGGTCCTGCAGGATGATCAATGGCGCGTCGAGCCCATCCATACCCGGCTCTTCCGCCCCAGAGCGACGCTCTCGCCCGAGACCCAGGCGGTACATCATCTTATGGACGAGGATTTCAGTCCTGACATGCCTCATGCAGACCCTGAAATCCTGCAAGCAGAAGTAAGACGGGCTCCGCTCCCCGACATGCTCGCCGCCCATCACATCGCCTTCGAACGCCATTTTCTGACTGACGAGATCACTGGTGGCCTTCCCTGGCTTTGCACCCTGCGTATCGGTCAGAAGCTCTGGCCGGAAGCGCCGCGCCATACGAATCAGATCTTGCGTTACTGGCTGGCCCTGGATCTCGACAGAAAGCTGGCCTCCCCGGCCCATCGGGCCGGTCCCGACGCCTATGTCACGGCACATATCCTCAGGCGCCAGCTCGCTCTCTCCCCCCCCCAGGACCTTCTACAGTTGACCCAGGCGCGCCACATCCGGCGCGGCACAGCACTCAGAGCAGGCCGGGACCTGCGCCGGGACGTGCATCGTCAGGAGCAGCTTTTCCGCTAGCGTGGCAGGGCATCAGCGACGGAGCGAGTTGCGCGCCTCGCCCGCCAGCCACGCGGGCAGCGCCTCAGGCAGCGCTTCGACGCGGGCCGGCTGCCCTGAGGCGAATGCCAAGAACAGCATAATTCCCCCCCTCACGCGCGCCAAGCGGCAGGAGGGCATTGCCCCCCGTCCAGCGAACGGAGCCGTCTTCCAGACCGTGCCAGCCCTCAAGCGCGACATCCTGCAGATGTGCGTCGATACGACGGGTCGCGGCGCTGTCCCAGAGATGGATGTCGCCCACCAGCACACCGAGATCGCGACGATCATCGATGAACGGCCCCTCAATCTGCGAGGGACTGGCGGCGCGCGATCTGAGCCGCACCTCTTCGAGCAGGGGCGGAACCTGGAAGATCATCATATCCGCTGTCCGACGGGACGGATGAATGATTTGCCCATCGGGAGCCACCAGATGCAGATCGGTTTCGCCATCGGGTATCAGCTCCTCAGGTGGTGAGAGTCGGTCGGAACCGACCGCCCCCCCCTGCTCTGCCAGCATCCGGTGGAGAGGCTCCACGAAAGCACGCTCGACACAGAGCGGTGCAGCGCGTGACATGGCGCACGAGGTTTCAGCCATCGCAGTGCCACTGGCAAAGTCCACGTCTGACAGACGCTGCGTGTCGAACAGCGTTTCGGTTTCCATGTTGTTCGACCAGAGGATCGCATGATCCTGGGTGCGCAGATGATAGATCATGAAGCGCGACTGGCTGCGATCATAGGCAATGCTGCCGCCATTCACGAGCATGCGTGCTGGTACGAGGCGGCCACCAATATGGATGCAGTGCTCAGGAGTGATGAACAGATCACGATCGGGCAGCCCCGCCCCGAGCGCATTGGCCCGGAACCGCACAGGGTAGCCCGCTCTATCATCGCTGCGCGAGGGATCGACCACGATCTCGGCGGAACCGACCCAGGTGATTTTGCGAATGACCGGTCCATCCTCGCCCATGACGCAGAGCTCGTCACCGGGCTGCAACGTTTCGACCGCTTTTTCACCACAGGGTGTGCGGATCATCGTCCCGGCAAGGAAGCACCTGTCATAAATCAGGTTGGTGCTGCCGTCGCTATCGGCCTCAAGATGGAAATCGCCTGCCTTGTAGCTGCCTGTCAGTGGCGTTGACCAGGTTGTTCCATCCGTATGGGTCACGGTCAGGATGCCATTGCTGACGGTGATCCGCCCGCCCGGCTTGTAGGAGAGTCCCTCGATATCGATACGACCGCGCCAGCCGACGCTCACATTGTTCAGCACCGCGCCCGGCGTTACGATAAGCGTTCCGGCAGGGCCGGAAGAGCTTGTGGCGCCAATGATAGCGAGATTGGTGATCGTCGCACCGGAAGCAACAATCATCGACCCCCCAGCGGAGATGACAGCATTCTGCACGCTGCCTCCCCCCTGAACGGTTTGACTTCCTCCCGACAGGATCGTTGCCCCACTGACGACACCGCCAGACTGCACCTGCTCGGACCCACCGGAAGAGATTGTGGCACCGCTGACGACGCCGCCAGACTGCACCTGCTCGGACCCACCGGAAGAGATTGTGGCACCGCTGACGACGCCGCCAGACCCCGTAATGGCCACGGCATTGGCCATCACGACCTGATTGACAATCACCCCGCCTGCCAGTGCCTGGGCCGTGCCTCCGGCGCCAACGCTGACCGTCAGCGCGGTACCGCCCCGCGCCGCGACGACAGTGCCGCCAGCCGAGACGACGGAATTCGAGGCGAGCCCCCCGGAGATCAACTGCACGCCTGCGCTGAAGATGCTCCGCAACGCGACGCCCCCCGCCGAGACGATCTGTGTACCGCCGATGATGCTCCCGCTATCCGTACCGCCACTGGCGAGCTGCTCTGTCGAACCCACGTCGAATGTTCCGCCCGAGATCACGCCCGATCCGGAAAAGCTCTGCCCCTTGACCGTAAAACCACCCCCGACGATCGCCTGACCGCCATTCATGACATGGGGCGCGATTGCACGCGCCGGATCACCCTGATAGCCGGACAAATTGCCCACAGCGATCCCGGCGCGCGAGGTCACGGTAGCGCTCACGACCACACCCTGGTTCAGGGCGGCAAAGGATCCGCTCTCATACGCCGTCCCGCCATAGGTCGTCCCATTGGCCGCTGCGGCGATCACTCCGCCCGAAAGTGCCGTCGCCGCCGAGATGACGCCGCCCGAAGCCAGATCCACGGCCGGATGATCCGTACCGCCATTGAGCCCATAGACCACATCACCGGTCGCAGTCTGGCCAGCGCCCACATAGCGGGTCGATCCATTGGTGACGGTCGTGCGATAGGCTGAACGGCTGATAGCCAAGATCTTACCTCTGCGATAGTTGCGAATACTTGCTCTGGACTTGGCGCCGATTCCTCATGAAACGGAGCTCAGGCGCACAACGCGGCCTGATATAGAAATGTTGCGCAACAACGCAAGGGGTTGCACCGATTGCATAGGGATGCATAAATTATTTATTTTTCGAATAAACTTATTATATGGGCAAAACCTGTCAGAGATATAGACGTGATTTAACTAACCGTCCCTGAACCCCGACGACCCATTACCCCGTCCAGAGACACTGATCAGGTAATTTATCGTCAATCTACCGCAAGGATACTTTATACTTACTTTATTTCCGCTAACGTCGCCTATGAGGCCTTCTGAATATCCGCTCTCATGCATTCCATTTCCACTGCGCGCAGGATGCGGCGTCTTATTATGCCGCTGACAGGCCGTATCAGCAGCCAGTAAAGCGTCATCTTGCGCCGGTCCCGCGGATCAGGACAGGAGATTTCTGTCCTGGTCACGAGCCGCGTAACCCCATCCGACGCAGGCTGTGTCGCAAACGTCAGAAGCAGACGGCAGGCCCTGCCATCGGCCTCCCAAAATGCCTTGGCCGTGCGCTCAGTCGATGCCAGCCCATACCCGGCCTGCCAGAAACGCCCGACAAGGCCGTAACCTACCCAGTGATTGTCGATACGGCCGAGAGGAGTGAAGCTCTCCATACCAAAACGGTGAGCGTTCTTCCCCCCTGTCAGACGTCCAGGCAAATCGCGCAGGGTCAGGCAGGTTCGGATGAAAGCATCGTCCTCGGTGCGGAAGCGTTCGACGGCGTCGAGACAGCGCTGGGGCCCGGACGCGATCATACGCTCATGGCATTCGCTGAAATCTGCACGAGGCAGACCCCGAACCAGACCAACTGAAAATGTGCCTTTCTCTGGCGCTGTCACGATCCTGTTTCTCCCCCCTGCCCATCGGCGCGAAGCGAGACTACGATCAGAATCACCGTCTTGGGAAAGAAGAACCAGTAAAATGACCCGGCTAATCGGAAAAACGGCTCTCATCACGGGCGCGGCACGGGGTATCGGCCTTGCCATTGCACGACACTTCATCCGTGAAGGATGCAGGGTGCTCTTGTCCGATCTTGACCATGAAACAGGGCAAGCTGCGGCCGATATCCTTTCCTGCCGGTTTGTCCCGCTCGATGTCCGCAACGAGGCTGAGTGGCTCGCGCTCGAGGCAGCGGATGAAAAATCGGGGGCGATCCCGGACATCGTGGTGAATAATGCGGGGATTACGGGGTTTGAAAATGACATTGTCCCCCATGACCCGGAACATGCCAGCCTTGCTGACTGGCGCGCCGTTCATCAGACAAATCTGGATGGTACGTTTCTCGGCTGTCGCTATGCCCTGCGCCGTATGGGACTGAGAGGGACAGGATCGATCATCAATATCTCCTCCCGCTCAGGGTTGGTCGGCATACCGGGAGCGGCGGCCTATGCCTCCTCGAAGGCAGCCATACGCAATCATACCAAGACCGTGGCTCTTTACGCCGCCCAGAGAAACTGGGCCATACGGTGCAATTCCATCCACCCCGCCGCCATTCTCACCCCAATGTGGGAAGCCATGCTGGGCGACGGTCCCGACCGTGAAACCCGCATGGCAGCTCTCGTGGCGGATACACCGCTCAAGCGCTTCGGCACGGTCGATGAGGTCGCGTCGCTCTGCGTGATGCTGGCCTCGGACGAGGCATGCTACGTGACCGGTTCGGAATTCAATATCGACGGGGGACTTCTGGCAGGGTCTGCCGCCCAGCCGGGTTAGGCCTGGCATACGGCTATTTGATGCTTGTCAGGACTGATCCCTGAAACACATGGTGCCACCCCGCAGGCTAGGCTCAGGACTCATAGCCAGAACAGACGGTAGCGGCGAGACAGATGGCTGAGAAGAAGACGGTCGGGCATCTGTTGTAGCGTGTGGCGATGCGCCTGCAGTCCTTGAGCCGGCCGAACATGATCTCGATACGATTGCGGTGCCGGTATTTGCGTTTGTCGTAGTTCACGGGCGTCGTGCGGGATCTCCGGCCTGGAATGCAAGGTCTGATCCCCTTTTCCTCCAGCCCGTCCCTGAACCAAGCGGCATCATACCCACGATCAGCC
>NZ_PNQZ01000066.1 GCF_003994335.1 Asaia sp. W19 | reverse complement strand
GAGCCCTATGTCTGTATTGCCACCCAGGCGACGGGACATAACAAATACTGGAATAACCCGTATGGCTGGTCCAACCTCGTCAAACATCTGAAGGAGAAAGGTTATCGCGTGATCTGTATCGATCGCGACCGCGTAGCCGGTAATGGTACGATCTGGCACCATATTCCGTATGGAGCCGAGGACATGACCGGTGCCCTTCCACTCAGTGAGCGCGCGCGGTGGCTGGCTCACGCCGATTTTTTCGTCGGCCTTTCAAGCGGGCTTTCCTGGCTCGCCTGGGCATCGGGCTGCCCCGTGGTGATGATCAGCGGTTTTACCGAGCCGTTCAACGAGTTCGAAACCCCCTATCGCATCATCAACCGGCATGTGTGCAATAGCTGCTCCAATGACGTGACAGTAGAATTCGAGCGGGTCAATTACATGTGGTGTCCGCGCCATGCGAATACGGAGCGCGATTTCGAATGCACGAAGATGATCTCTTATGAGCAGGTCGCCCAGACGGTGGACCGCCTGATCGCCGAAAGAGAATCATCAGGAGTGTCGACCCCACGCCCCTCTCCGGGAATGGCACAGCCATGCGATAGCCTGGATACCCACCCGCCGCACGCGCCTGAAGACAGGCTGGACGTCCCTGGGCAGGTACGGTCATGAGCAAGATTGATTCAATCATCGACTCCATCCTGAATTTCGACCCTCAGGGAGGCACCGACGCAGCCGCGCCGAACGAGAACGCGCCCCCTGTCCAGATCGCTGAAGGTGCCGCAACAGGGTCTGACAGCGCCGCACCGATCAGCGCGCCCTCGTCTGGGGGGCAGCCCGTCTCGGTCGCATCACCCTCGAACACGGCTTTTCCTGATCCAGCCCCCCATCCGACACAGCGGGAAGCCCATGGCATCGCCTTTGACTTCAACGCAGGGGCTCGCATCAGCGTCCCGGCCGGACGCTGGCATGTCACCCTGACCGATATGGAAAGATCGGTCTGTCTTTACAGCGACGCCGCCAGCAACTGCATGATCCTGGGGTCGAAGAAGTACTTCATCTCCGCACGTATCGAAGTCCGATCGCTTGATGATGACAGCATCGTCGTCGTTCACGAATATGACTGCCGTGATCGCGAGGTCGCGATACTCTTGCCCGGCAGCACGTTGGGCGATGCGGTTGGCTGGTTCTCCTACGCTGTGAAGTTTCAACAAAAACACGCTTGCCGCCTCACTGTCGCCATGAGTGACGCGGCGTGCAAACTCTTCGCAGGGCAGTATCCGGGCATACGCTGTTGCAGCTTTGCCGAATATGAGGCGAACCGGGAAAATTTCTACGCCACCTATTATATCGGTCTGTATTTTCAGGACGAGGCGCATGACTGGCAGCCATCGGATTTCCGTCTTGTAGGGCTTCATCGCACGGCCGCGCATATCCTCGGCGTCGATGACAGCGAGACCCCTCCGCGCATCAATCAATGGCCGGTAACGGAGCGGCCAATCGAGCAGCCTTACGTGGTAATCGCCACGCAAGCGTCGAGCCAGTGCAAATACTGGAATAATCCGTTCGGATGGGCCACGGTCATCCAGCGCCTCAAGGAAATGGGTTATGAAGTGGTCTGTATCGACCGTGAGGCGATCAGCGGCCACAGAAACCATTGGAATTACATGCCTCATGGGGTTCGGGACGAAACCGGAGCGCGCCCCCTGACCGAACGGGCATACTGGTTGCGCCATGCCGCCTTTTTTATCGGATTGTCCAGCGGTCTCTCCTGGCTTGCCTGGGCGGCGGGAACACCGGTGGTGATGATAAGCGGCTTCACACACCCGTCGAACGAGTTTCACACGCCCTATCGCGTGTTCAACCCGCATGTCTGCAATAGCTGCTGGCATGACGTGAGGACGCCTTTCGAGCACGGTAATCTGCTGTTCTGCCCACGCCACGCCGATACCTCGCGGCATTTCGAGTGCACCCGACTCATCATGCCCGAACACGTGATCGCCCATTGCGAAGCGCTCCACCATCAACTGACCGATGGCGCGCCTGCGTGAGCAGGCCTCTCGCCCCTCCGGTCTCAGATCTCAGCAAACAGGCCCTATAGAATGTATGAAGAAGATCAGGCGATTGTCGGCGCGGAGTCATGGAAGCAGCGCACCCTGGTCGATCTGCTGGAATTCAGAAGACTCACCAGGAAGGACAATCCAATCTTCCTTTTTCTCGGCGATGGGGAAAACATCACCGACAGGCTCAGCGCCGAAGAACTCCACAACCGGGCGTCACTGGCCGGAGCCCACTTGGCGCGCCTGCTCCCGACAGGCGCGCGCGTCATCCTGCTTTTCGAAAACGGTCTGGATTATATCGTCGCTTTCTTTGCCTGCCTGTATGCCGGGCACATTCCGGTCTCGGGAATCTATCCCAGCGCTATCGGTGCAAGCGAACGCTTTAGCTTCATCCTGCAGGACAGCGGCGCGCAGGCCGTTCTGGGCAAGCGCGACACGCTCACCCTGTTCCATCTACCCGACGCCAACGCGGTCAAGTGGATCCCTCTCGAGAGCGCCCTGAATGCTCCTCGGCCTATCGCCCCCGCAGCACTGACATCGGACTCACTCGCTCTCGTGCAATATACGTCTGGCTCCACCGAAAACCCGAAAGGGGTGTGCCTGAGCCACCGCAATATCTGCCATAACATTCATGCACAGCTTATTTCGTTTCAATATCAGGATGATGATACCGGTCTGAGCTGGCTGCCATTCACCCATGACATGGGGCTGGTGGGCGCCGTATTACCGGCTCTGGCTGCGGGAAATCCCTTCTACTTCATGGCACCCGACAAATTCATAGAGAAGCCCTCGCGTTGGCTTGAGGCAATCAGCCGCTATGGCGTCACCATTTCTGGCGGCCCTGATTTCGCCTATCGCTATTGCGCACGCCTGTCGGGCGAAGAGATTTCACCCCGCTGGGATTTCTCGCGCTGGAACATCGCCTTCAACGGTTCTGAGAATATCAGCCCGGATACCCTGGAAAAATTCAGCGCCACTTTTGGCCCGATGGGTTTCAAGAGCGCGGCGTTCTACCCCTGCTACGGACTGGCGGAAAATGCGCTTCTGGTGACATCAGGACGCAAGGGGCATGGCGTCTCCCTGGTATCGTTCGATCGTCTCGCGCTCAGCAACGGCGAGGCAGTCGTGACCGGCACCGATGACGCCGATGCTGTTACGGTACTCGCCAGTTGCGGGACCGCGCATGAAGACCAGCATGTCCATATCGTGGATCCGGAATTGCAGGTTTTTCTTCCTGAAGGCAGGGTAGGAGAGATCTGGATCGATAGTCCCAGTGTGAGCGTCGGCTATCTCAACAATCCTCTGCGCAATGCCCAGTGTTTTGTCATCAACGACGGCACCCGCTATCTCCGAACACAGGATTTCGGGTTTCTTCACGAGGGCGCATTGTTCCATGTCGGTCGGCTGAGCGAGAAATTCGCCTATGATGGGAATGTCTATTACACGAATGACATCGCAGTCTCTCTGAGCCAGGCAATGGATGGAGCACTCTGTATCGTCGCTCCGCCCGAACTGCCAAAGCGGGACCTCCCCTGTCTAATGATCGAAACCGCGGATGCTGCCCGCATCCCAGCCCTGCGTCAGGCCATGGCCGATACGATGAAAAGCTACCGTATCGATCGTTTCGCCTTTTATTTCATGCGCAAGGGCTTCGTCATCCGCACACCAAGCGGCAAGATCAGAGCCGACCTGACCCTCGGAAATATCCTGGCAGAGCCATCCTCCATCCTCGCCTCGGGTGACACACACACACCGATCGCAACTGGCATGACCCAGATGATCTGATCACGAGATTTTCCCGGTTCGGGCACAAAAAGAGAGCCGTGCGGGACGAGGCTGGCGGGAGGAGAATGCGTCCCTGCCCTCTCTCACCGCCCGCACCTATGGGCGAGGATACGCTCACATTACGGATATTCGAGGATATTTGCCTTGTCCTGCAGGGGCAGGGTCCATTATGCACAGGGCACAGTACTCGGGATATCTGCCTCTGCGCCATGTCCGCGTACCGCGCTTGTGGGTGTGCTCACGATATGACATTCTTGGCGCCAGCTCGATCAGGCTGCGTTTTATCAATAATCAAAGGCACTCTGCAAAATGGCAGATAATACCTCAGACAAGATCTTGCACCAGATCGCGCAGGGAATTGCATCACTCAACGCCGAATCCGCGCCGATCATCTTTGCCGATAACGTTCCCGTCTATGGTCATGTCGGCGGAATCATCACCGTCACTCTTGCAGCGGAGCGCCCCCACGGCAATGAGATCGTCATCGCCCCGACCGCCCATCTGCGTCTGCCCCCCAAGGCAGCCAAGCTTCTGGCAGAGTCCATTCTGAAGGCCTTCGCCATGGGTGAACGCAAGGAAGCGTCGGTCAACTGAGTCAGGGCGGAACCGGAACAGGCCCAGCAAGCCAGATACGTTTGCAGGGCGCTGGACACGGCACTCTTGCCGGCTGGCCGCAGCGCTCCCGCCCTGGTCAATCGCCCTTCGGACTCAGTCCAGCCTGCGCGGATTCCAGCCTTTGCAGATTGAGGCCTGCTGCCCTATCGCCGCAGGTCATGCCGGCCTCGTAATAGGCACGGGCATGGTCGATGTTGGCGGGAACACTGCCAAACCCTTCCTCATGGAGCAGGCCCAGCATGTTGAAGGCCTTGCCTATGCCCCGGCGCGCCGCTTCAACATAGGCATCATGCGCGCGCGCAGGATCGCATGGAACGCCCTGCCCGGTGAGGTGGAGATCGGCAAGATTATAGAAAGCCCATCCTTCTCCTCCTGCTGACGCAGCCTCGAAGCAGGCTATGGCGCGTTCCAGATCGCGCGGCGTTCCCCAACCGCGCTCATAAGCGCGTCCCAGCATATTGAGTGCAGCCGGATGCGCCGACTGCGCGGCCTGAGCAAAAAGCCGGAATGCTTCATGCCTCTCTCCTCGGTCCAGATGCCATTGGGCCAGATAGAGCGCAGCTTTCAGACGCTCATCGAGAACTGGCGCAGGATGTGGAAGCGACATCGTCAGACCGCTCTCTTCGCCTCCAATCTCTTCCGTTACGGAAGGCGGAACCAGTTTCGCGACTGTCATGCATCAGGCCTTGTCATGTGCAGAAGGGGAATGGTCTTGCGACCACTCCCCTTCTGCGCGCTCTTCCCTGCCCGAAGGCCGGTCGAGCCCATATCATCAGATCAGAAGCGCAGGCCGACCGAGCCGAGGAAGGTACGGCCCGAAAGCGGCACGGCACGCGAGGTCGAGAATGCCGAGGCGTAGTTGCGATGATTGGTCAGGTTATTGGCGTTGAACTGCACATGGTAATGCGAGATGTCGTAGGAAATCATGCCGTTGAGCGACACGTTATCCGGCATGCGCCCTGTGCGGCCTTCATTGGACCAGTAACCCGAGGAATACTGAACGCCACCACCGGCCTGCAACTTGCCGTTATTGGGCTTCAGGACCAGACGAGACACGTCATAGGTGCTCCAGACAGAGAGGCTGTTCGCCGGAAGCTGCGGGGCACGGTTACCGCCATAGAGCGCGCTGTTCGTGACCTTGCCGCCCATATAGGCATAGGAGCCATAGATCTCCCAGTCGCGGGTCAGCTTGCCGGACGCGCTGACTTCGAGACCACGAATGCGACGGCCGGAGCCCGCATCCTGGAAACCGGTGATGATGTTGCCGTCATCGTCATAGGTGAAGGAGTTGTTCTGCTCGATCTGGAAGATCGCGCCAGTCACGCCGAGGCGCTTGTTGAAGAAGTCGGCCTTGCCGCCCAGTTCGTAAAGATCGCTGCGCTGCGGCTTGAGATCGCGCCCATTGGCCGCCACGTCGCCGATGCTGGTCGAGCTCATGGTGAGTGAGGACACATCCGTACCGACAGGCTTATAGGACTGCGAGAAGGTGAAGTAGAAGGTCGTGTTCTCGAGCGGCTCATACATCAGGCTGGCCGACGGGCTGAACTTGTTCGATTTCTGCTTCTGCACACCGATCGCCGACTGGGCTGCGCTCCAATAGGTCGAGCGATAGTCGTCCCAGCGCACCGTGCCATAGACCGAGATCTGCTTGGTCAGATGGATCTTGTCAGCCAGGAACAGGCCCAGATCGCGAAAATCCGCCGTGCGGCTGCCCGTTGCCGGGAAGGTCAGCATCGTGCCCGGATATTCGAATTGCGGCGTACGGATCTTCTGGTTGTTCACCTGATTGATCCAGGTGCCGTAGAGGCGATCATCCTTGGTGTAGTTGATGTCGACACCGGCACGGATATCGTGGTGCATGAAGCCGGTCCGGAACTTGGAGTGACCCATGGTGACATTCTGCACGCCCCAACCGGCCTGATCATAGCCCATGCCGCCTCCGGCACCGTAGGCCAGTGTCGGATTGCCACCCGCGAGGAACGATGTCGCGCAGGCCCCGGAGCAGGCCGCGGGGGTCGTTGCTGCAAAATTGCGCGTGTAATGCGAATAACGCGTATCGTTCGAGAGCGTCAGCCATTTGGCCAGTTCGGAAGCAAATTTCGAGGTGACCATGTGCACATTGCCCATGTCCCGGTCGAAATTGCGCGAATAATTAGTATTGCGCGGCAGGCCATATTCCGTGATCGGACGATAGGTCTTGCCGATCTGGATCATCGATACGCCGTAATCCGGGCGACCACGGCTGCCGAGCCACTGATAATTCAGATGCCAGGTGTTCTTGGTTCCCAGCCCGACACCCAGATCAGCCGCAGCGCCATAGCGATCACTGCGGACATTGTTACGATCCGCCACCATCTGCTTGTTGTACATGCCGTTCACGCGAAGGGCGGTATGGGCGTTGATCTCGTAATTGGCATCGGCCGAACCGCGATACTGCATGCCGCTGCCAAAGGACTGATCGGCCCCGAACGCATTGCCGCTATGCGCCTTCTTGAGCGTCTGGTTGATCACGCCGCCCACATTGCCTGCACCGAAATACTGGCCGGACGGTCCCTTCACCACCTCGACGCTTTCTGTGTTGTAAACGTCGCGCACATAATTGCCGAAATCGCGCAGACCGTCCTCGTAGATATCGCCGCGTGCCTGCTGGCCACGGATGCGGAACTGGTTGCCGTTCATACCGCCATTGCCCTCACCCGCAGACATGGTGATGCCCGGAACGTTGGACAGCGCCTGATCGAGGGTGAAGAGTCGCTGCTCTTCGATCAACTGCTTGGGCACGACACTGACCGTCTGGGGCGTTTCACGCACATTATCCGGCATACGGCCGATATCGAGGGTCGTCGTGTTGGTGTTGAGCGTGTTGATCTGCTCCTTGCCATGCACGCGCACGGCAGGAAGAGCGATGGATTGCCCTTCGGCGGTCTTGGTGCCCGTAGCCGTCGTTTCCTGGGCCTCAGCTTCCTCAGCAGCACCCAGCCCCATGCCGGCGGTCAACGCCAGGAGAAGAAGGCGTTTCTGTTTTCCTGAGTATCCAGGGGAAAGCTTCGAGTGAAGCTCGCTATTCTTCTGCATCTCTCCGGGAAACGCGCAGTCTTCGGGCATATGATCCACCACAAATTCGTTTTCGATCACGAAGACAATCCGGCATGACCTCTGAAATGTTTTGACACAACAGGATCATCGTTGGGATCATTCTGTCGCATCCCTCTCCACCCGGAAGGAATACTCAGAATCACGGCGCACCGTCTTCGGCGACGTGTTTCTGCCATGTAACGCCGAGATGCAAACGATTCTTAAAATCTTTCTTAACTCGCGGTAAAACTGTGCTTTCACCGCCACAGTTCTCGATGCCGCAGTCAGGATTCAGATGAACTCGACATGCGTTTTGACCCCCAGCAACAACTGATTACGCAATCCGGGCTGAAGACCCGGATTAATGTAATATTGGAGGTCAGGTGCGATGGAGCCCCCCCGCCACACATGCATCTGATAGAAGGCCTCGATGACGCCCCCCCCATCCTGGGGGAAGCGCACATGTCGGGGTAGTTTGCCGTTACGACGCACCGCCTCACGCTGAGCATGCACGACAGAGCGCGAAACCTGTACCCATGAAGCATTGACCCCGATCGCGTCCGCGGGGCGCGACTTGACCATGCCGCGCATCAGGAAACCCAAGGAATATTGCGCCTTGCGCAACTGGGTGCGGGGCGAATTCCAGTACGCCACGCCCAGTACGGTCAGGCCGGCATCCGGTCCCCTGCCCTGAAAGCGCCAGACCATCTGATCGGCCATGACCCATGCGGACCATGATCCCTTTAGGCGTCGTGGCGTCCCATCAGTCAGATAGAGGCTTTGGCCGCTCCCCGTCTGAAAAGGCGAGTCATGCCGCGCCGTATCATAGACAAACCCGATCTTGTACCGACCGGGCAACGCGCGTTTGCCGCCGCCATGGGGCGACCAGGCTAGTTCGACTGGTAGCGCCACACCATCGATTGTGGCCCCGTTGAACTTGAAGCCGGTACGCGTCTGGTGATGCGTATAAATGGCCTCGGTTTCAGTGAGATACACCCCCGCCTGCGCAATCAGAACATCGCTGATCTGCACGCGCGCACGGGTTGCCCAGTTCGACATGGGAAAAGCCGCATGCGCCTTGTTATCGGCAGCCGTTCTCGGATTGCCGCAGAACGAGGCATTCATGAAATTGCAATAGAGCGGGTTGGCCGAGAAATCGGACAGAAAGGTCATGCGTCCCGCCGCCGCATTAACGCGGTCATACAGCATGGATTTCTCGACATAGGCAGAGACAAGATGAATGACCACATTGCCCACCCCACCATAAGTGGCCTGACTGGGGGTGAGGTAATCGCCGAATTTATGACTCGTCGGGCTGCCATAGCCACTGGCCAGCACGATATGGGTTGAAATGCCGCGTGCGCCCGCCAGACGCTCCCAGTCGATATCAGCCCCATAGGTCGCAATACCGACGTTCCCGACGCCTTTTTTCAATCCCTGATCCGGGGTGGGGGCATTGATCATGGCCTGCATCTCATTGGTATGCTGCACGTGAAGCATCACGCCGTGATCACGCAGGGAAGCGAGGCTTGTCAGAACTGTGCCGGAATCGGCATGAGCCGCTTTGATCTGCACCAGCCCGGTATACCCCGCGACAAGGCCCAGCCCGAACATCGCTCCGTGTCTTGCCCAGCGCCCCATTCTTCCTCTCCCCGACTTTATCGCCGCTTTTCCAGCCCGTCGTTTCAATCGACGGTTTGTGGCGATTTTCGGCCTGTCTGGCCCGAGCAATGTTTTGTCTGTTACGCTTGTGATCCGTCTCCCCCGTTTCCTGAAAGGGTCGATCATGAGCGACCATCCCTTCCGGCAGGTCGATGTCTTTGCCGCTGCCCCCTTCGCCGGCAATCCTCTGGCGGTGATTCTCGATGCCGACGGGCTTGATGACGCGCTGATGGCCCGTATC
The DNA here is from genome assembly GCF_003994335.1 of Asaia sp. W19. Classification (GTDB taxonomy): domain Bacteria; phylum Pseudomonadota; class Alphaproteobacteria; order Acetobacterales; family Acetobacteraceae; genus Asaia. Next base: position 173,664 of record NZ_PNQZ01000066.1, on the reverse strand, counting down.
GCGAACTGGACCAATCTGAGCGAAACGACCTTTCTGTTGCGCCCTACCACCCCCGAGGCCTCATACCGCGTGCGAATCTTCACACCCGGCGGTGAACTCCCCTTTGCGGGGCATCCTACACTCGGCACGGCTTCCGTCTGGGCATTCCTTCCGGGCAACACTCATGACGGCATGATCGTGCAGGAATGCGGGGTCGGACTGGTACGCGTCAAGGTCGAGGCCGGACGCTACGCTTTCGCGGCGCCACTGCAGCGGCGCAGCGGCGCTCTTACGCCCGAGGAGCGCCAGACCGCCTGTGACGCACTTGGCCTGACCCCGGACGATATCCTCGACGCCGCCTGGGGGGATAACGGGCCACCCTGGCAGCTCCTCGCCCTGCGTGAGCGACGCGATGTCCTGGCCGTCACGCCGAACTGGTCGAAAATGGGCGATAATCTCTACGGCATCGTCGCGCCGTGGCAGAATGAACGCGATGAAACAGGCGCCGCTTTCGAAATCAGGGCCTTCGTGGGTCAGAACCAGGGTTTCGAGGACCCTGTGACCGGCAGTCTCAATGCCGCCATGGCGCAATGGATGATTGGCAAGGCTATGGCCCCCGAAACCTATCTGGCGAGCCAGGGCACGGCGTTGGGGCGCAGTGGGCGCGTCTCTATCCGGAAAGAAGACGACACGATCTGGGTGGGTGGCACCGTCACGCCCCGTATCGCGGGAACGCTCACCCTCTGAAACGACGAAAGGCGGCTCCATGGGGAGCCGCCTTCCGAAGCAGAGACAGGGTCGTCTCGGAGATAACCGACCTTACGGAACAAGGACCGTCTTAATGGACTTGTCGCCCTTCTTCATCAGGTCGAAGCCTTCCTTCCACTGATCCAGTGGCAGGGAATGGGTCACCACGCCTTCGACCGGCAGACGACCATCGGCAATGGCGGCGATGGTGAAGGGGTAGCAATACGGACCCAGATGGGCACCGAGCACGTCCAGCTCCTTGCGATCGGAGATGATCGACCAGTCGCAGGTCACTTCATCGCCGAACACGCTGAACTCGACGAAGCGGCCGAGCTTGCGGATCATGTGCAGGCCCTGACGAACGCTGGAGGGATGGCCGGTTGCTTCGATATACACATCGCAGCCATAGCCACCGGTCAGTTCCTTGACCTTGGCCACCACGTCTTCTTCCAGCGGGTTCATCACGATATCCGCGCCGAACTTCTTGGCCAGATCCAGACGGTCCTGCTTCGTGTCGAGCACGATCAGCTTGCTCGGGTTCTTCAGGCGGGCAGCGCCTACCATGCCCAGACCCAGCGTACCGGCACCGGCCAGAACCACCACGTCATCGAGCTGGATGTTCGCACGGTTCACGGCGTGAACGGAGCAGGCATAGGGCTCGATCAGTGCAGCAGCCTCGGCGGGCATGTCTTCCGGAACGCGGTGGGTGCGCGACGTCTTGGGGAAGCGCATATACTTCGCCATGGCGCCGTTCGTGTTGTTCTGGAAGCCGTACAGGTCGTGACGTTCGCACATCCAGTACTGCCCGCCCTTGCAGTAACGGCAATCGTCGCAGGGGACGATCTGCTCGCTGATCAGGCGGTCACCGATCTTGTACTGGCCGCGCAGGTTCTCGCCGATCTCGACAGCGCGCCCGATGAACTCGTGACCCGGGATCATCGGCGGCTTGACGTAGCGGGGCTGTTCCTTGTCGCCCCAGAAGGAAGGCGCGCCGAGGAAGCACTTGATGTCACCGGCGCAGATACCGACGGTCTCGACTTCGATGATGATGTCATCGGGACCGGCGCGGGGCACATCCACCTCTTCCCAGCGATAATCGCCGGGCTCGTAGGCGACGACGGCCATCATTTTTTCCGGCAGAGCGACGCTGGCTGCTTCTTTCTGCAGGGCGCCCAGATCAGGTGTGACGATCTTGTTCATGGTCTTGTCTTTCTGGATTGAGGCAGATCAGGCGTTGTGGTTGCGCGCCGGGACCTCAAGTTCTTTTGCAATGGTCTGCAGGATCAGGCAGCAGGAGGTCGCACCGGCATCGAGCACGCCGCGTGACCGCTCGCCCAGTCGGCTGGCGCGGCCGATACGAGCCACCAGATCGACCGTGGAGTCACGACCGCGTTCTGCCGCTTCCGACATCGCGATCAGGGCCTGCTCGAACGACTTGCCGTCATCCAGCGCCTTGTGGAAGGCTTCAACCGAAGGCTGCAGCGTATCGACAAGGGTCTTGTCACCCACGCGGGCATTGCCAAGGCTGTTGATCCCGGCCAGCGCCCCGTCGAGCATCTGGGCGAAAAGCTTGCCGTCGAGGAACTCGACATTGCGCAGTGGGATCGCCATGCCTTCGAAGAAACGACCGTAGAGCGGGCCCATCGAGCCGCCGATACCGGCCATCAGGGAGTCGGACAGGGCATCGAGGCCCTTTTCCATGACCGGCGGGTTGGCACCCAGGGCGTCACCGCAGCGGGCAAAGCCCTTGGCCATGTTAATGCCGTGATCGCCATCGCCGATCTTGCCGTCGATCTCGCTCAGCCAGTCGCGTGCCTTGACAATGGCATCGACCAGGGCCGGGATGACCTTCGTGGTTTCGGCCACGGGAATACCGCTCTTGGGCACGTATTTCTCGCCCGTCGCGGTCTTGACCAGCGCCTCGACCGGTTCGGCCGTGGCCGTGGGAGCTTCAGCGGCCTGAACCTGTGCCGCACCGGCACCGACACGCACCAGGCCAATGGACTCGGCGGGCGCAGCCATCAGGCGGTCCAGCTCTTCATCGGTCTTCATGATCGTCAGGGTGGCGCCCTTCATCTCAAGCGAGGTGAAGAGATTGCCAACGAAGCGATGCGCCACCTCGATGCCCTTCTCCTTCAGGAGATCGGCCACATCGGCATAGAGCACGTAGAGTTCGATGATCGGCGTGGCGCCCAGACCCGAAAGCAGCACCGTCACGCGGTCGCCCTTCGTGAAAGGCAGGTCGGGCAGGATGTGCTCGAGCATCAGCTTGGCGATGTCGCGCGAGCGGCCGAGTTCCTGAACGGACACGCCGGGCTCGCCATGATGGCCGATGCCGACTTCCATGGTGCCGAGTTCGATCGAGAAATTCGGGTGGCCGTTGGCAACGATGGTGCAGGGCGTGAGGCCGACACCGATGGAGCGGGTATTGGCGATGGCCTTGCGGGCCACGGCGATCACCTCATCCAGCGAAGCGCCTTCTTCGGCGCGGGCGCCTGCGGCCTTCCACATCAGGATCTCGCCAGCCACGCCACGACGACGCTCCGCTTCGCTGGCCGGGGCCGATGCGACATCGTCGGTAGCGACCACCGTCTCGACCTTGATGCCTGCCTGCTGCGCGTCACGGGCTGCCATGCGGACATTCATCGTGTCACCGGCATAATTGCCGAAGAGACAGGCCACGCCGGCGCCGGTATCGGCTTCCTTCATGGCGTCGAGAAAGCTCACAGCCGTCGGGGAGGAGAATATCTCGCCAATGGCGACGGAGTCGAGAAGGCCCGTGCCGACATAGCCGAGGAAGGCGGGCTCGTGACCCGAACCGCCGCCCGTGATCACGCCGACCTTGCGGCGGCCCGTGGTCTTGGCGCGCTTGACGACACGCGGGTTGGCCGTCTCGACGATGATATCCGGATGAGCGAGAAGCGCACCGCGCACGCCGTCTTCGACCACGCCATCGGGATCGTTGAAAATGCGGTCCAGCTTGGGCCGTGCTGCGGGAGACTGGGACGAAGCGCCATCACCATGACCGGTATGCGCTGCGTGAACGATTGAATGATCCATAATGGGCCCCATACTGCGTGCCGGGAAAACACCCTGTGTGCCCAAGAACCATAACCGTAACAGCCATTATGAACGAAATCACACTAACGAGAGTGATATTCGTTACCCAATATGTAGGATCGAAATGCTCCCAAATGGCCAATCGGCTTCCCGGCTTCCTTCCATCGCGTAAAATATCTCGCATTTGCAATGGGTTGCCGATAGCCACCCCTCTCTGCGCTATCTTGCCGGGACGCTTAGGAGACTGCTCAGTTTCATGTCACAATGTTATGGTGCACGTCACATGAAGCACAGACATGATTTAACACAGCTGCGAGCGCCCTCTGGAAGACCTCATCAGGGGGCAAGATCCGATTTCAGCGCAGCATCCTGCGACTGAAACCCCAGCCCAGGGCCATGACAACAGCATTGACAGCCAGGGCCGGCACACTCGGATTGAGGCCGCCGAGACTCGCCTGACTGGCTGCGAGGCCGAAGCCAGTGGCCAGCCCCGCCCCCAGCCCCCCAAGATAGAAAAGCGGCGCAACGCGCCAGCCTGCCACGCAGGCCAGCACGCCGGGCAGCATCTGGACCAGCCCGACATAAAAGAGCTTGTTGAGGGAGACGAGCAGCACCGGATGCATGGCGGCCGTCGCAACAGCGAAGACCAGATAGCTGGCAATAACCAGCAATCCCACCCGTTTCTGCTGTGCCGGCGGTACATGGGGCACGATATTGCGTGTGACGATGGCCGCAAGGCTGAGACAGACGGACCCAAGCCAGACCAGAGCCGTGAGGGCCACCGCACCATAGACAATGCCCGCCACCCAACCAGGCAGGCTGCGGCTGGTCACGGCCAGGAAGATCTGATCCGGCGTACCGCCCAACCCGGCATGGGTCATCCCGTAGGCCGCCACCACGAAAAGCAATGGAAACAGCGCCATATAAAGCGGCATCCAGACTTGCGCCCGACGGATCACGGCGGGGCTACGCGCCGAGAAAATGGCGGCCACGGCCTGTGGGGCGACGCAGAACCCTACGGCCTGCACGATGATCGTGCTCATGATCATGGCGCAGGCCGAACTGGCTGATTCCCCACCGGAAGATAGACTTTCTGCGAGTCCTCGGCTCTGCTCGGCGGAAAAATGCCAGAGCGTGAGCCCTGCCACCAGAAGAATGGCCAGAAGCACGAGCGTGTCCTTGAGTACGGAAATCAGCGCCGCTGCCCGTAATCCCGCAATAGCGACAAACAGGAACGCCATGAACGCCGCGGAGCCCGCAAGGACTAGTGGCGAAAAGCCGAGCCCCAGACGCGACAGCACGCCAGCGAGCCCAACGAACTGCATTGTACCCATGGGCAGCATCAGCATGACCAGGACAAGGCCGGTCAGCCACTCCGCGATGCGGCTCCGGTAATGGGCCCCTACCAGATCGGGGAGGGTGATGGCACCGCTGCGTCGTCCCGCCCGCCAGAGCGCCGGATAGAGAAAAAACCCGACCGGGAAGGCAAGCAGGATATACCCCACGAACCACAGCACGATATCGATCGACCCCGTTGCAGCAATGCCCCCGGGGAAACCGAGCAACGAGCCGATCGAATAGGTCTCCCCCACCGAGAGCAGAAAGAACAGCACAACGCCAAACTGCCCATGGGCAGCAAAGAAGGCGCGCGGATCGGCCTCATGATGCCCCCGACGCGAAAACAGGGCGAGACAGAGTGCCGCGAACAGGACGAGCCCGAAACCAAGTGCAATCATGCGTCCTCATCCGTCAGACGCGACGCGATCAGGAGGCAGAACGCAATAAGGGGGATGCAGACGAAGAGCCAGATCACCGCCATTGGGATGCCCTCCAGCCGCCAGGAAGCCCCATAGAGAAAGGGAACAGGCCCGAGCACGAGCAGGAAAGGCAGGAGCAGTCCTATGATCAGGGGCATACTGCGGCGCTTGATCCTCCCTCTCACCTGCCCGGTTCCGGCCAGGAGGTGACTGCGGCATCCCCATGACGCTCGAACCAGCGCGCAAGCTGCATCGCCTTCAGATCCTCGAAGCGATCGGTCACGATCTGAACCCCTATCGGCATGGTCCGGCCGTCGAAGCCCGGGCCGAACCCGGCATTCAGGCAGATGGCGGGTTGTTCGGTAAAATTCCAGGGCAGGGTATAGGCAATATGCTCGAAAGGTCTGTTTGCCGGATCATCAAGCGGCGAAGACCATTCCGCCGGAAAGGAGACGTTGGGCGTCACGGGCGAAATCACTGCGTCGAGCCCGTCGAACAGGGCTGCCCCTCTCTGCCGCAGGGTGAAACTGCCGCTCATGCCCCGCACGGCTTCCACACCACTGACGTCCGCCCCGGTTCGTGCCCAGGCGAGGATGGCGGGAAGAACCCGCGCCCGCGCTTCGGGGGAAAGACGGCTCAACTCCCCCCAGGCGCGCGCACGCCAGAACACATCGCAACCGTCGAGCAGCGAACGGTCGAGAATGGGCCCCACCGGTACAAGACGCGCCCCATGCGCTTCAAAAAGCCTCGCAGCCCGTTCCACGGCCTCCGCCACCGGAGCTTCCAGCGCCATGCCGCATCCAGCCTCCATCATCACGCCGATCCGTAATCCGGCCACGCTCGTGATCGGCTGCGCCCAGTCGATCGCCTGATAGAGCAGGCTTGTCGCATCGCGTCGGTCGGGCCGGGTGATCACCGCCATGATCTCGGCCGCATCCTCTACACAACGCGCCATCGGCCCTGCGCACCGCCCGAGATAATAGGGATCGATGGGAATACGCCCCTGGCTTGGCTTGAACCCGACGAGCCCGGTCCAGGCGGCGGGCAAACGCACCGACCCACCAATATCCGTGCCGATATGGACGGGCCCATATCCAGCAGCGGCTGCCGCAGCAGCGCCCGCGCTCGATCCGCCGGGATTGGCTGCCAGATTCCACGGATTGCGTGTCAGCTCATGAAAACTGGATACGCCCGACGACAACATCCCGATATCCGGCACTGTGGTACGCGCGAAAATCAGCGCGCCTGCCTCGCGCAGGCGTGCCGCGACCGGTGAGTCGGCTCTCGCCGGGACGAGCGTCGTGGCCGCTGAGCCCTGAGGCACAGCCACGCCCTGGGTCGCGATCAGTTCCTTGACCGTCGCGGGAATCCCGTCGAGCGCCCCCATAGGCCTGTTGTCACGCCAGCGCTTAGTGGCGAGATCGGCCTCCTGCCTCGCCATCTCGGGCTCAAGATGCCAAAGCCCGCCCAAAGGGGGAGTCGCCGCCTGCCACGCCGCGATACGGGTCAGAACGGCCTCGATCGCATCGCGCGGCGTGAAACCACCCGCGGAGAACCCTGCGCGCAGCGCGCCTATGGAGAGATCATGCATCAGTAATGCGCTCCGAAACGCAGACCATAGACACCGGGCATGCCAGACAGGCCGATGTTATCTCCTGTCAGGAAGAAATTGCGCGTCACGTCATATTTCTTGTCGAGGATATTATTGCCGAACGCGCTCAGGCTCCACCATCCCTCATGCGGCGCAAAGGACGCCGTTGCCCCCCAGAGCGTGTAGCCTGCCACATCGTAGAGGGACCCGAAAAGAGAGCGATAGGTCGAACGCAGGCTGTAATTGAGCCCCAGACTCGCCTCATAGCCTCCCATGCGCCAGCGATAGACCGCCGAGCCATTGAAGGTGAGCTTCGGGGCGGGGAGCGAGACACCTTTCTTGTTCTGCGTGACCGGCACAAAGACACCATTGACCCGCGTCGCAGCATAGACGGCGTCAAACCTGTCGAACTGGCCGACAGCCCACCCGCCGGACTGGGTGAGCATGAGCCCCTTGAGCGGGGACCAATCAGCCTCGAATTCACCACCCGCCAGATGGGAGCGCGGCGCATTGGCGATAGCCCCGATCAGACCGGTCTGACTATTGACCGCCGCAGAGAGCACCTGCTGGTCGTGATAGTCGTAATAGAAGGCCGAGACATTCAGGCGCAGATGGGCGGCAGGAATATCGAGCTTGTTGCCGATCTCATAGGCCAGAAGCTTCTCGGGCTGATAAGGATTCGAGGAAGCCTGGGCATTGGTCGTATTATAGGTCGTGTAGCCACCCGAGTTGATCCCACGCGAGACGGAAACATACAGCAAGTCATGAGGCGCCAGATCATAATGAAGCGCCACTTTCCATGACGGAAGGGTGTAATCCAGCGTGCGCCGCGCCACCCGATTACCGGGATTGAGCACATTGCCAGCAAGATCATAGGTGAACGCCCGATAATCATGCAGATCGCGTGATTCATGCTCGACACGCACGCCGCCCACCAGACGCAATCGGGGCAATAGCTTGAGGGTGCCCTGACCGAACCCGCTGATCGTGTTGACCTTGGTGCTGTAAAAGACGCCACGATCAAGGCCCGTGGCATCGGTAAAACCGGAATAATACTGATCGGCCAGATACTCATTGCCGTAATAAAGACCAGCGACCCAGTCGAGGCGCTTGCCGGGGGTAGAGACCAGACGCAGCTCGTCCTGAAACACATTGGCGCGGCTGTTGAACGCGACATCGGCCAGAGCAAGAGCAGAGGCGTCGAAATTGTCATATTCCCGGCGCGAGGACACGTCATAACTCGCGAGGTTACTGAGCGTCGCGAAGGACAGGCTCTGATCGAGTTTGAAGCTTGCCCCGCCCGTATCGATATGATGATAGGGCTTGTCGCCGGGTGAAATACCTATCAGGCGCGCGAAGCTGGTCGATGTTCCCCAACGCGTGATATCGCGCTCATGATCCTGCGGGAAAACCGGTGCCCCCGGACGATAGACCGCCTGGGTTGTCTGCGGCGCAAAGAGATGCAGCCCCGCCCCATCGGACCGGTCGATGCTGCCATGCATATCGAGCGCCGCCTTGAGCCTGTCGGTCACCTGCATGTCGGTCAACCAGCGCAGAGCCGTGCGATCAGTGGCGCCCAGATGGGCGCCTGCCCCGTCATATTGCCAGGCGCCGCCCTGCTGGCTCTCACCCGCGAGGCGCATACGCACATGAGCGGCGACCGGCCCCGAAAGGAAGAAATCGTATTTCTGAGCACTGAAGGAGCCGATCTGCACGTCGGCCCCGGCGGCCAGATGATCGGTCGGCTGATTGAACACGTAATTGATCGCACCGCCCGTAGTGTTGCGCCCGTAGAGCGTACCCTGAGGGCCGCGCAGCACCTCGACACGGGCAACATCGAACATCAGGCCGTTACTGGCCCAGGGCACGGGTATCGCGACCCCATCCATCGTCACGCCCACCGGCGACACATTCGATGAACCGTAGTCCTGATGACCCACGCCGCGTATCTCGAAATCGGGCTGGCCGGAGCCGAATTGCGGCGTCACCTGCAAGGAGGGCGTCAGATATTGCAGATCGAACACCGAATTTACATTGCGCGCAGCCAGCTCCCTACCGCTGATCACACTCAGCGACGTGGCAATCTTCTGCGGGTTTTCCCGTCGATGCTCGGAGGTGACGGTGATCTGTTCCAGACCCGGCTGACGAACTGCCGAGGCCGCTTTCCGATCGCTTGCTGGGCGCGGCCCGGGAGGAGTTACCCGCATAGGATGCACCGTAGAGGACGACGCGCGCGTGGAATGCGATGGGCCCTGAGTGTCAGACCTCCCTCCAGAAACACCGGGGGGCACAGTAGCAAGCGCAGTGCCCCCTTTCATGACGAGGGCTGCGATGATCAGAGGTCCATATGCCGTGATGGGCCCGATACGCCTCATGCCGCTTCCCTCCGACCAATACGATTCGTTTTCGTAATGATAAGGAAGAAGAAAACAGAGTTACAATACGCAATACGGGCGATCTGACCGGTCCTTCCGTGATCCATTGACCATCAGAAGGTTCTAACCGCGTCTCGGGAGGATAGGCCAGCGACCATTCCAGGTGGCATCCTCCATACCTGCTGGCAGAACCGGCCCGGCGTTCCTTACGCGCCTGGCGGCAGGGTGCACAGAACCGGCTTCGGCGCCTCGGTCAGCATACGGCTCAGAGTTCGGCCCATTGCCGCAGCAGATTGTGATAGGTGGAGGTCAACCCGAGCACGCCAGGATGATCATCGGGCAGGGATTTGCGGGTCTCGATGATCGATCTGTCGAAATCGTAAAGCAGGGCGCGTCTGGTATCATCGCGCACCATGGACTGACTCCAGAAAAACGACGCCCAGCGCGAACCGCGCGTCACTTCGCTCACGCTGTGCAGACTGGTCGAAGGATAGACCACCATATCACCGGCAGGCAGCTTCACGCGCTGCTCGCCATAGGTATCCTGGATGACCAACTCGCCCCCATCATACTCCTCCGGCCCGGTGATGAAGAGGGTGGAAGATACATCGGTCCGGATACGAAAGCCGCTATCGGGGATAGGCCGTATGGCATTATCCACATGCGCGCCGAATTTCATCCCGACATCATAGCGGTTGAAGAGGGGCGGAAACACACGCAACGGCAAGGCGGCACTATTGAAAACGGGATTGCGCCCAAGTGCCCTCAGCACGATCTCGCCAAGCGCGCGCGAGGTTTCCGAATCCTGTGGAACCTGCAGATTATGCTTGGCCTTCGCCGATTGCTGCCCGGCGGTCACCTTGCCGTCCAGCCACGCCGCGCGTTCCAAGGTTTCACGGCAGTGACGCAGCTCTTCCGGCGTCAGGACATTGGGAATGTGAACCAGCATGCGCGCTCTCCTGTGCAATCGAGTTCTTGTAATTGAGAATGAATCTGATTAACACATCTCAAGCCCACGGTTACACCCCGTAACAAGAACAGGTCACGCCCCAGGGGCGGAAGCCCTCACGAAATCAGGAGAGCCCCATGGCTGCGCCCACTGGCGATCTCGCCTCCCTTCCCTTCACCCCATGGGAAATGTTCCTGGGGGCAGGCCCTGTCGTGCGCTGCGTCATGATGCTCCTCATCATCGCCTGCGTCATCAGCTGGGCGGTTTTCGTCGCCAAGGTGGTCGAGGTGATGCGTGTCCGGCGCGCTCTCGCGCGGGCCGAACTGACGCTGGAAGAGGCGCCGACCCTATCCGCCTCGCATGATCTCTGCCCCGATATCGGCATCGTGAGGGCATTGCTTCTGGCCGCCTCAAATGAATGGACGCGCTCGGCCGACGTGCTGGAAGACCGAGAGGGGCTCAAGGAGCGCATCATGCTCCATCTCGAGCGCCTCGAAGCTGCGGAAGGCCGCCGCCTCATGAGGGGGACGGGCATTCTGGCCACGATCGGTGCAACCGCACCTTTTATCGGACTGTTCGGGACGGTCTGGGGGATCATGACCTCCTTCACCGGCATTGCCGCAACCAAGGCGACCAGCCTGGCCGTCGTGGCCCCCGGCATTGCCGAAGCCCTGCTTGCCACGGCGCTCGGGCTCGTGGCCGCCATTCCCGCCGTAGTGATCTATAATTTCCTGTCGCGTCAGTGCCTTGGCTGTAAGGCGCAGGTCGGGGACCTGACGGCACTCATCCTGCGCCTCGTCTCCCGCGATCTCAGCCGACTGCATGTTCAGGGTGGGGGCGGACAGGTACTCCGCTTCGCCACACCACGCGCCGAGCAGGCGGGACGCTGACCATGGCGCTGCGCATGCGCCATGCCGATGATACGGCACTCGATGCCCATGAGCTGAATGTAACGCCGCTCATCGACGTCATGCTGGTGCTGCTCGTGATCTTCATGGTCACGGCGCCGCTGAGCACGGTAAACGTTCCTGTCGATTTGCCCTCATCGACCGAGAAACCAGCGCCACGCCCGGCCAATCCGATCTTCGTGACCGTCAAGGCTGATCACAGCCTTGCTCTGGGCGAGGAAGACATCAGCAATGATGCGCTGCCCGCGAAGCTGATGACGCTCACCAACGGGCATAAGGACGAGCGTATCTTTCTGCGCGCTGACAAGACAGTGGATTACGAGACGCTGATGAAATCGATGGATCTCCTGCGCAAGGCGGGGTTCCTCAAGGTGGCACTCGTCAACCTGCAGGGGCAGGAGGAGGGCGACGCGCCGTGACCGCAAGGGATTTCCGCACGCCCCTGCCCGCCGCGCCACCCGGCCCTTCCCTGTCGGAAGGGTCCCTCTCCTTCCGAGCGGTCTACCAGCGTCACCAGCAGATCGAGGCCCAGCGCCAGCGCCGTCTTGGCGGATGCTCCGCAGCGGCGATCGTCGTGGCAACCGGGCTCGCGCTCTGGGCGGTGGCGCAACTGCGCCCCGCCACGCCCCCGCCCTACGCGCCGCCTCCCGCGGCCATTGCGATCGATCTCGCCCCTGAACCCGCCAGTGTACCAAGCCCGCCGGAGCAAAAGCCGCCCGGACCGCCCCAGATCGCCACGCCGGAGCCTCCTGCGCCCGAAAAGCCGCCCGAGGTGATGGCCCCGCCCTCGCCCGCGCCACTGCCCCCCGTGCCGGTTCCGAAAAAGATCAAGGTTGAGCCTGTGCGCCGCAAGGTCACGCCCTCGCCACCTGTGCCCAAGCATCTTCCGCCGCCCGTATCGACCCAGTCCACGGCGAATACGGCACCGCCCCCCTCGGATGCTCCACCTTCGACCGTTTCGGCCACAAACGCGAAGGGCGAACCATCAACACGCGAGGCTTCGGCAGCGAAAGCGAGCTGGCAAGGCACCCTGCTGGCACGGCTGGAGCGTTTCAAACGCTATCCGGCCAAGGCGCAGGCGGAGCATCAGGAAGGCACCGTGATGCTGCGCTTCACCATGGATCGCAAAGGCCATGTGCTCTCAGCGGTGCTCGTCCGCCCGACCGGCTATGCGCTTCTGGATGAGGAAACCCTGGCGCTTGTGCGCCGCGCCGAGCCACTGCCCAGCCCGCCCGATACGATCACCGGCGCTACGCTCACCCTGACCGTGCCGGTCGAGTTCTATATGGAGGAACGTTAGGAGCGCAGCCTCCAGACGACGCTGCGGCGCTAGGCATCCAGGCCTCGAACATGAAGACACCGAGCACGGGGGCGCCGGGAACGGACACACAGGGCGCGTGAGCGTCTCCCGGAATCCCTCGCCTCCTGCCCGCAGCTTTCCACCAGGAGATCACTAAGGCGCCGATTATCGCGTCGATCACATCTTGGCGTGATATGATCACAACTTGCCCCGCACCCGATCCCGAAGGGTGCCGCGTTCTTGCAAGCAGCGGCTCGAGCCATCAGAATGCTGCAGCATGATGGCACTGAATCCCGCGAGTTTTCCATGGTCCTGACGGAGGCTCCTTCCCCCGCTGGCAGGACACCGTCGAGCGGCAAGGCCCTGAACGGGGCAGCGCAGTATCAGACCGTGTTGCAGGAAAAGACCCTCTGCCTCGTGCTGACCGGCTCATGGCGCAGTCACGATGCTGCCCTCCCGACCTTCTCGGACGAGGGGCTTTCGGCAGCGGGGGCGACCACGATAAGCTGCGACACATCGGGCATCACCGATTGGGATACCGGGCTCGTCGCCTTTCTCTGGGATGTCCGTCGAGGCTGCGATGCGGCGGGAGTACGCTTCGACATGGCAACGCTTCCGCATCCCATGCAGCGATTGCTCGATCTGCTGCCTGAGCAGACCGCACCGGTCGTCCCTACACGCAGAACCAGAACACCGTTCCTGGAGAAGATCGGGATCCGGGCCGAAGCGGTTCTGGCCGAGATCGGGATTGTCGCCGGTCTGGCAGGACGGACGACCCTTGCCGGATATCGCTCCTTGTTTCGCAAGGGGGGGCTACGCAGCAGCGACCTGCTGAGCGATCTGTTCAATGCGGGCCCTTCCGCCCTTCTGATCGTAGGCGTGGTCAATTTTCTTGTCGGGGCCATTCTCGCCTTCGTCGGCGCGGTTCAGCTCCAGAAATTCGCCGCAGGCATCTATGTGGCGAGCCTCGTGGGGATTGCGACGGTGCGTGAGATGGCGGCCGTCATGACCGCCATCATCATGGCCGGACGCACCGGTGGCGCGTATGCCGCGCGCATCTCGACCATGCAGGGCAATGAGGAAATCGATGCGCTGAAGGTTTTCGGCATATCCGTGTCTTCTTACCTCATCCTCCCTGCCGTGCTTTCTCTCGTCGTCACCATGCCGTTTCTGTATCTTTACGGCTGTCTGATCGGCATGCTGGGCGGTTATGTCGTTGCCATTTCGATGCTCGACATAACGAGCCTCGGTTATTTCCATCAGACCGTGATCGCATTCGGCATCAGCCAGTTCTTTTTCGGCTTCATCAAGAGCATCGTTTTCGGCGCGTTCATCGGGCTCACGAGCTGCCGTATCGGCCTCAAGGCCGGGCGCTCCGCAGCCGATGTCGGTATTGCGGCCACCCATGCCGTGGTGATCGGCATTGTCGGCGTAATCGCGCTCGATGCCATCTTCGCCGTTATCGCCAATAGCGTGGGGATCTGATCCATGAGTGACGATCCAATCATGACCATGCAGGGGGTGACGCTCGGCTTTGGTCCGAAAATCATCCAGTCCGATATCGATCTCTCAGTACGACGGGGCAGCATCTATGCCGTGATGGGTGGCTCCGGCTGCGGCAAATCGACGCTGCTCAAGAGCATGATCGGTCTGCTTCGCCCAAAATCCGGCAGCTTCCGCGTCGGCACGCAAGATTACTGGGCAGGCTCCGATGCCCAGCGAACAGAAATCAATCATCGCTTCGGCGTCCTGTTCCAGAGCGGCGCGCTGTGGAGCTCCATGACGGTGGGCGAGAACGTTGCCCTCCCACTACAGATGTTCACAAGGCTCGATGCACGGGCCATCAGACGTCTGGTCGAACTCAAGCTGGCGCTCGTCGGCCTTCAGGACGCCATCGATCTGACCCCGGCCGAAATCAGTGGCGGCATGCGCAAACGCGCCGGACTGGCACGCGCTCTCGCACTTGACCCCGATATCCTGTTCTTCGATGAACCCTCTGCCGGACTCGACCCCATCACCTCTGCGCGGCTGGATGATCTGATCCTGAATTTGCGCGACGGGCTTGGCGCCACCATCGTGATCGTGAGCCACGAACTGCCGAGCCTGTTCACGATTGCCGATGATGGAATTTTTCTCGACGCGCTGACGAAGCGTCCTATCGCCCACGGATCACCGCGTCATCTGCGCGACAATAGTACAGACCCGCAGGTTCATGCCTTCATGAACAGGCAACGCAATGAAGAAGGAAGCGCATCATGAACAGACAGGCCCTCGTCGGTGCGTTCGTTCTCGGAGGCCTGGCGCTCATGATCAGCGCCTTCGTCTTTTTCGGTAATTTTCACCCTTTCACCCACATGGATCGGGCTGTCCTGATTTTCCGGGGGTCAACCAACGGGCTATCCGTGGGAGCGCCGGTCAATTTCCGGGGTGTTCAGGTGGGCGCGGTCGATCGAATCGCGATCGAGTATGATCCCAAAACACGCGAAGCCTATATCCCCGTCTATGTGACACTCAGACGCGACGATATCCTCGTAGCTGGTGAGAAACACGGTCATCTGCCCAGCCTGCATGATCTGGTCGATCATGGCCTTCGGGGCGAGATGAATCTCAAGAGCTTCGTGACCGGCACCTCGCAGATCGATCTCGATATCTCCCCCGGCACCCCGGCCGTGCTCCATCCCGAACTGACGGATGTGACCGAGATTCCGACGCGCCAATCCTCCATACAGGCCATTACGAATACCCTGACCCATCTCCCCCTGCGCAAACTCAGCGACGATGCCTCGGCCACGCTCGCGATCGTCCACCATCTGGCCGAAACGCTCGATCAGCGCCTGCCCGCCCTGGCCGACAGCGTTCAGGCCACATCTGACCACAGCCGTGAAACAGTGGATGCGGCGCACCAGATGATCACCACGCTCCAGCCGCAACTGCTCCATACGCTGCAAAGCGTCGACCGCCTTGCCAGCACCGGGACCGAACAGCTCTCCGCCCGCGGGCAGGAACTGCATCTGCTGCTTCAGAACAGCCGCAGCACCATGGAGACGGCCAACAAGACGCTGGCCAATCTGCAAAGCATGACCTCCCCGCGCTCGATAGATCGCGCCAATCTGGATTCCGCCCTGCGTGACATCGCCTCGGCAGCTGCCGCCTTGCGCGGCTTCGCCAATGACGTCGAGCGCAACCCGCAACTTCTCCTGACAGGACGCCGCCAATGAGACTGCACCATCTTTTTCCTGCGGTCGCTCTGGGGCTGCTTTCTGCCTGTGCTTCCGCACCGGTCCAGTTCTACACGCTCGCGCCCGTCGCGGGGCCAGTCGCGACACCACCGCGCAATGCAGCTGTGGTCTATGTTCCGCGCGTGGTCATGCCGGATTATCTCGACACCCAAGATATTCTTGTACGCGACGATAGTCGTCTTCTGCGCAGCAGCAATGGTCGCTGGGCCAGCCGCCTCTCCCAGTCGGCGACCGACCTGATTGTCGCACGTCTGTCCCAGGACTGGCCGCAGGCAATGGTGACCGCCTATGCGCCGGTTGAGACGCCCGACTCACGGCTCAGCATCACCATGGAGCGTCTGGATATGACGAGCGATGGCAAGGCTGTGGTTCTGGCAAGCTGGACACGCCTGCCCCGCGACGAAACGCGTCCTGTCCGACAGGGACGCAGCATGGAAAGCGTACAGGGCAGCGTTGCAACCGATCAGGAGAAGGCCGCCCTGCTGCGTCAGCTTTTCGAGAAGCTGGCAGATCGTATCGCCGCTGAATCGGCGGGCTGAACCGACGGGACAGGCCGACGGGCCGGCCCATCCGGGCTGGCGCATGGCCCTGGGATCGGGCAACGCTGCGAGCAGATACCCCCCGCCTCCTCTCCCGAATGACGGGAGGGCGATCAGGCGGGGCACAAGATCTGCTCTGTATCCCGGTGGAACTCCCGGGTTGGAGAACGCCCCCTCCGCCCCGAGACCAAGAGCCTACTCGGCAGTTCATGGACTTCTCTCTCTTTCCGGGAGAGAGCTTCCTCAGAAAGCCGCCTGAATGCGACTCCCGATGGAATTGATCGACCGGCCCTTGTTGTTGACGGTGCCGACCGTCTGCGCGCGCGTGGCGTCGATATGGCTGTATTGAAGCTGAATGCGGTAATGACGGTTGAGATACCAGTTGAGCCCGCCTGACCACACGGTCTGCACCCCACCGCGCACACCCCCGGTAACCGATGCGGGCTGATCCTTGAAAATATTGCTGTTGAAGTCCATCACGCTCCAGCGGCCGACCAGCTCAAGCGCACCCCACTGGTTGTTCCAGAGGTCAAAATCTTCCTTGGGCGCAGGGGCAGAAAACGCCGCATCCTTGGGGCTGTAGCGTCGCGTCTGACCGAAAAGCGTATAGCTGCCCGCAACGTAATAGCCGTCGAACCCGAGATTGGGCGCGGGGCCCTTGCGTCGTGCATCGTCGTCGCGTGTGACGCCGATATGGTAATATTCCGCCTGGATGAGTGCCTTGTCGTAGCGCAACGCGATTTCCGGCCCCGCAGCCCAGACCTTCCCGATGTCCGTAATCGTCCCGGTCGAGACGAGACGCTCATTGGTCAGGCGTGTTTCCGGTCGGTCCGTCAGGGCCAGAACACGCCCTTGGGAGGTCTGATTACGCTTGAATGAGGCTGTGCTGGACACCCCGAGATGCAGATCCACCAGCTTGGTAGCAATCGGACGCCCGGCTACACGCAACAGACCACCGATATGGCTGTCGGAAATCGTCGGGTCGGTCGTCCGATCACCATAAGTCTGGCCGGTCAGATAGGCGCCCAGATACCAGCGGTTCTGATGGGTACGTCCACCCAGACTCATGCGGGCATCACCGGCCGCAATCTGGCGCACCACTTCAGAAATCGAGGCGCGCTCCATGAGAATGAACCCGTTCGAGGATTCAGAGTCCTGCATGGTCACACGCGGCTGATAATACCCAAAGGTGAATTGGGAGTTGTGAACGCCGCTATAGACGATATTGGCTTCATAGAGCCCTGCTGTGCCGTCGACCGTGCGCCCCCATTCGGGCGTGAGATTGGCGAGCAGATTGCCATAGCGCCATGTCAGGGGCAGACGCAGGCGTCGCGCATTCTCGTTCATTTTCGGGAAGCGGCCCGTCTGACCCTGCGCCGCACCGCCCGATGAGGGAAAACCCCCGATATCGAAATGCATGACGAGCCCGACCGAGAAGGCATAGAGCCCGTCACTCGATGCGATGGTCGGTCGACCTGCCGGAAAGCCGATCCGTATGCCCCCGATATCGACGGTTTCCGCCGAACGGGTCGCGCGACGGAAATCGGCAAATGACATGTTCAGACCATGATCGGGCGGCGGAATGAGGTGCGTGTCGTAAGCGACCTGAGGATTGGAAGGCCGCCCCGCGCGCCGTATGATCGGAGACGAAGCAAGCTGCACCGGTGCATCCCCGACAGCCGCCTTGCCCTGCACCATGGACGTTTCTGCGGAGGCAGGAACGGGGCGCGCGCCGGGTGGGACCGTGCCGGAAGGCGAAGCCGAGGATTGCTGCATTGCGCTGTTGCTTGCCAGCGCCGTGGCCGCAGAAGCGCCCGACGCAGGCAGCGCTCGCAGGACTTTCCCACCCGGCGCGGCGTTTTCGCCTTGGGCAATGCCGGATCGGGCGGATTTGGCCCGCGCTGATATGGCCTGGACCGGTTTGGCTTGAGCCAGCTCGAACTTGCGCCTCATGGTGCGCTCCTTGACGAGTTCGCGCCTCAGATCGCTGATCTGACCCTGCATCTGCGCGCGCATCTCGAGCATTTCGCGTCTCAGTGCCGCAATATCATCTGACTGGCCCGCCGCCATGGCAGAAACAGGAAAAGCCGTGCTGCCAAGCAGCAGCGAAAGAACGAGAGAACGCGCACGCATAAATCGACAGGACTCTGAAACAAGCTGTGGTGCGCGCTGCTATAACCGAGCCTCTACCCCATTGGGCCGCCTGTTTTATGACAAAGAGCGACCCGCCCTCCCCAGAGCTGTGATCCGCAGACATCCAGACTGTCTCAAACCGGTTTTCCCGGAACCTTCCGTCGGGCGAGAGTACGGAGCCTCTGGCGAGAACAGGCCAGTCGGCTCGCTGCCTTCAGGAAGAAGCTGCGCCCTCTGCTCCGCGTTTTTCTTCCGAGAGAGGGAGGAAGCGCATCGGGCAGCCATTCAGCTTGCTCCGCAACCCTGCCGAAAACGGATAGGCCACGCGGCGCGCGCGCATGATGTTCCCCAGGGGCCTGTGGGCCGCCAGACCATGCCAGGGCGAAAAACTGAGCCTGTCGTCGATCTGGCGCGAGTTCTCCTCGCTCCAGCTCGCCTGGGGCGGAAATTCGAGGCTCGCCACGACGTGAAACGGGCTCGTCGCCTCATTCCACTCCGTTGCCGCAGTCTCGATCGGATGGTCGTGCAGATCGTGGCAGAGCTGAGCGCGCAGGCTCATACGCCCGCCTTCTCGAGCCATATCCACCGCAACGGCGCGCCTGATGGCCGTCGGCTCATGATCGATCGCGATGAGCGTGCCCGTGAGCCGTTTGAAACTCTCTGATTCCGGCACCAGATCGAGCTTCGCGACATGGTCGCCGTAACGGAGCGGCACCTGGGAGTGGAACCTGTCCCCCAGAGGATGGGTCGGAATGAACCCGCCAAGCGCATCGAGCGCGGCGCTCCTTCTGCCGAGGCGAACAAGCATTTTCTGTATGGCACGCAGCACACGTGACAAGGCCGCCTTTGCCCCCTCTGCCCTGTCCGTGGTCAGCGCCAGAACGCGCAGGTTTTTCAGGAAGCCTCCGGCGTCGGGCGCACCGAAAACCGTACCATTGGCAAACAGGAAGTCCTGAACCGCGACCCCCTGATTATCAGGGAGGAGCGTGCCCGGCACATCGTGGATCTTGAGCGCGAAACCGCGCGGTCCGGATACTGCATCACGCAACGGATCGCCCGGAATGGCCGAGAGTCGCGCCGTCACGCGGTAGCGTGCGCCTTGCGCAAAAAGCCCCTGCGCCAGTTCGGGTGGCAGATTGTCGGGGATGGTCAGCGTGCCCGCGAGCAGCGCATGGCTCTTCGCGTGAACACCACGCGACGCATGTCCCAGATCGCGATGCGTCGCCCTGACGATCCGCGCGAAAACCCTGAGCAGTGCTCTTTGCACATTTCGTTCTTCCGGACGCGGAGTTTCAAGCGACTCAGAGTATTGCAAAGGAGGCTTCATAAGGGCGCGTCCGACGGAGAGGGAGGAATTTGGCAGCCCTCTCAACCCCGGTCCCTGAACGAAGTTTCCGCGCGTTTTCTCAGGTCCGTTCGGGTGCGCGCTCGACAAATGCCATGTCGCCCAGATCCTTCAGCATCGCGATATCGAGCGCGCCGAGATCCGTGACCCCTAAAAGCGCGAGGTCGCGAGAGAGTTCTGTCTTGAGAATGGACACGGCCTTGTCCAGCCCTGCCCCGCCGGCCAGCGCACAGGCCTGGAGGAACGGACGGCCCAGCATGACCGCATCCGCGCCGAGCGCCATGGCCTTCAGCACATCGCCCCCGCAGCGGAATCCGCTATCGATCACCACACTCATCGACCCCGCAGCCTTCTTGATTTCTTCAAGCACCTCGAGAGGCGCAACCGTGGAGTCCAGAAGACGCGCACCGTGATCCGAAATACCGATCCCATCCGCACCGATACGCGCCGCTTCTTCTGCATCTTCAGGACGCAGGATGCCCTTGAGGATGAGCTTGCCTTTCCAGCGCGCGCGGATATGGCGGATATGATCCCAGGTAAAATGGGGCGACCCGCCCACAGCGGCGATCTCGTTCGAGAAGAGCCCCGGCCCGCCCTGAGGACGGATATTGACGATCTTCGGATTTTTGTCGCGCAGGATGGTTCGTCCCAATGTGCCGAAGGTCCAGCCGGGATGAGTCATGCCCCCCAGAGTGGCGCGCAGATTGGGCCGGATGGGCATGGAGTACCCGGCGCGTGTCTCGGCAATGCGTTGCGCCGGGACGGGCACGTCGCAGGTAATGAGCAGGACGGGATAACCTGCGTTCTGCACACGGTCGATCATGCCATCGATGATCTCGAGATCGCTCGGCAGATAGGCCGCAAACCACGCGCGTGGGTTGATGCGGATAATCTCTTCCAGCGGGGTAAGCGAGTTGGCCGAGAGCGCGTAGAACAGGTTGTGTCGCCGTGCCGCCGCCGCCTCGATGCGATCGGCATCATAGCGCGTCATGGCGGCGCCACCCGTGGGCGCGAAGCCGAAGGGCTGGTCGTATTCCTCACCGAATAGCGTAATCTTCGTACTGAGCGAGGAGACATCGCGCAGGCGATAGGGCCGCCACAGATAACGTTGGAAAATGGCCCTGTTGCGTCTCAGGCTGAGTTCGGAGCCCGCCCCGTTGCGGACATATTCATAGACGGCCTTGGGCAGATAACGCTTCACCGCCTTCTCGAAATCGGTGAGCTGATAGATATCGTGGAGGCGTCTTTTCGCCGTCATGGACATGGTCAAACTCCGCTCTGGTCGCATGGGGTGCCGGGGCTGGCCCGTTCTCGTTCAGTCAAAACGGCAAGCGTTGCCCGTTCGGCGGCTGGATCTGACGTCACGTTAATGTGAGGATGATCGATCCTCACCGGATATCGCTTTCCCGCCGCCTAACACGCGGAAAAACCTCGCAATGGTCGTTTCGGTTCATGAATATAAAATAATTTTACAAACTGTGTAGATGAACATTCGCACTTGACGCGACGTTGCTCCGCCACACAGCCAAACGCCGGAGCATCGATGCCATGTCCATGAATGTCAGTGAATTCATGTGGAAACGCCTCCAGGAATGGGGCCTCAAGCGCGCCTATGGATATCCTGGTGACGGCGCTGGTGGCATCGATGTAGCGCTGCAGCGCGAGATCGACGCGGGGCGTGTGGAATATGTTCAGGTACGCCACGAGGAAATGGCCGCCTTCATGGCCTCAGCCCATGCGAAATTCACGGGTCAGGTCGGGTTGTGTTTCGCCACCTCCGGTCCCGGCGCTATCCATCTGCTGAACGGACTCTATGACGCCAAGCTCGATCATGTGGGCGTGGTCGCGATCATGGGCCAGCAGGCCCGCACCTGCATGGGGTCGAATTACCAGCAGGAAGTCGATCTCCAGTCGCTCTGCAAGGATGTCGGCTCGGAATATATCGTGACCGTCACCGAGCCGTCGCAGATGCGCCATGCGATCGATCGCGCCGTACGCATCGCCCGTGACAAACGGGCACCCACTATCGTGATCGTGCCCAATGACCTGCAGGAACTCCCCTACAAGGACGGCCCTGTCGCCCACGGCTATACCCATACCGGCATTGGCGAGACCGTTACGTCCAAGGTGCCCGACATGCGGGGGCTACAGGACGCTGCCGCCCTCCTCAACTCAGGCAAGAAAGTCGCCATTCTCGCTGGGGCCGGTGCGCTGGACGCCACGGATGAACTGATCGAGATTGCGGAGCTGCTTGGTGCGGGCATTGCCAAGGCGCTGCTCGGCAAGGCCGCCGTCCCTGACGAACTCCCTTATGTCACGGGATCGCTCGGGCTTCTTGGCACCAAACCGTCCTGGGATCTGATGAAGGAATGCGACACCTTCCTGATGGTCGGATCGGCCTATCCCTATAGCGAATTTCTGCCCGATCCGGGCCAGGCACGTGGCGTGCAGATCGATATCAACCCAGCGAATTTGTCTCTGCGCTACCCTATGGAAATCTGCCTGCAGGGCGATAGCGTCGCCACCCTGCGTGCGCTGATCCCGCTTCTGCAGCGCAAGACCGAACGAAGCTGGCGCGAGAGGATCGAGAAGGAAGTCGCCACGTGGTGGAAAGTGCTCGAGGCACGCGCCATGACGGATGCCAATCCGATCAATCCGCAGCGTGTCTTCTGGGAAATGTCGCCGCGTCTGCCCGAGAATGCCATCATCACCGCCGATTCCGGCTCGGTTGCCAACTGGTTTGCCCGTGACCTGAAAATCCGTCGCGGCATGAAGGCATCTCTTTCCGGCGGTCTGGCCTCACTTGGGGCGGGCACGCCCTATGCCGTTGCCGCCAAGATGGCCTTCCCGGAACGCACCGTCATCGCCTGTATGGGCGATGGGGCGATGCAGATGAACGGCCTGAACGTGATGATCACGATTTCCAAATACTGGAAGCAGTGGGAAAATCCGCGCCTGATCGTTCTCGTGCTCAATAACCGGGACCTCAATCAGGTCACATGGGAGGAACGCGTCCAGCTCGGTGAAGGCAAGACGACGGCCACCCAGTCCATTCCGGATTTCCCCTATCACAAATATGCCGAGCTTCTGGAGCTCAAGGGCATTCTTGTGGATCACCCCGATCAGATCGCCGGTGCCTGGGACGAGGCGCTGAGCGCGGATCGCCCGGTCATTCTCGAAGCCCGCACCGACCCTGATGTCCCCCCGCTCCCTCCGCATATCACCCTGCAACAAGCCAAGGCCTTCCTCACTTCCCTGCCCACCGAGCCCGAACTGCTTGACGTGATCCGTGGCTCCGCCAAGGAAATGCTGGCGACCTTCCTGCCCACAAAGAAATCCTGAGTGGCGCGGTATAAAGGTCCGCGTGGCGCGGCCGGTTGGGCTCTTGGCCTGACCGGCGCGCTCACCGCAGCCTGTTTCGCCGCCGCAACACGCGGCGGCCGCATGGCACGACACCCCGCCACGCTGCCACGCGCCAGCGAGCCCCCCCCCTCCCCCGAAAAAGCGACACTCGCCGCACGACGTCTCAACAGGTCAGCCGGGACTCTGGCCGCCAGTGTCCTGTTCGACTCTGCGGTCGAACATTATCGGGGCGATTTCGAAAACCGTGCGATGTACACCCCCATCGTCACCTCGGCTCTGGCACTTGCGGTCTCGGCCCATGGCACGTTCGACAAGAGCCCGGCTGCACACAGAATGCGCGACGGTGTCTACCTGTTGACCGGTGTCGTGGGGCTGATCGGCACGGGCTTTCATGTATGGAACGTGATCCAGAAGCCGGGGCGATTTATCTGGCAGAACCTGTTCTATGGCGCGCCGTTAGGGGCGCCCATGGCAATCGGGCTCTCTGGGCTGCTCGGCTTCTTTTCAGAACGCGTACGCGATACGCCCATTGGGCGGACGCCACGCCTCTTCGGCCTGCCTGCCGGGCGCGTGATCGGGGCTGTTTCAGGCGCGGGCATGGTCGGCACGACTGCGGAAGCCGGGTTGCTCCATTTTCGCGGCAGCTTTCACGATCCCTTCATGGCACTCCCGGTGACCATGCCACCCGCCGCGGCGGCGGCGCTCACCAATGCCTCACTGGGCGCAGCCCATACAGACCGGCGCCTGACCCGCTGGTGGCTGCGTGCCACCGCCATCATGGGCGTGTCGGGCACGGTCTTTCATGCCATCGGCGTAGGCCGTGACATGGATGGCTGGCGCAATATCCAGCAGAACCTGCTCAACGGGCCGCCCATCCCCGCACCCCCCGCCTTTACGGGTCTGGCGCTGGCCGGTCTGGCAGCGCTCGACCTCATGGAGGATGACAGCGATGTCTGACACCCTTCCGAACCCCCTCGATGAGCGTTATCCGGGCTATGACGTGCTCGACAAGCGCCTCACCCCCTCCTGGAACGACGCCACGCGGCGCGTGATCGACGCGCGTCTCGCGGTGCCGCGTGAGGCACGATTTCTGAATGCGCTGGAATGGCGCACATTGAGCGCGCTGTGCGATCGGGTCATGCCGCAACCGACCTATCGTCCGCCTGTGCCGCTCGCCGCCTATGTGGACCAGAAACTGCTCAGCGATACACGCCCCGGCTTTCGTGATGCCGCCCTGCCTCCGCAGCGCGAGACCTGGAAGAATGGCCTCGCCGTTTTCGAGGCTGAAGCGATGGCGCGCCACGATCAGAGCTTCCATGCCCTCACGCCCTCCGGGCAGGAAGCCCTGATGATCGAGGCCGGTGCGGGCAGGCTCGGCCATGCGGGGTGGAGCGCCGAGCAGATGCAGCTTTTCTTCAATGGTCATGTGCTAACCGATATTCTTGGCGCCTATTACGCCCATCCTACCGCCTGGAGCGAGATCGGCTTTGGCGGTCCTGCCAGCCCGCGTGGGTATGTGCGTATGCAGAATGACCGGCGCGACCCATGGGAAGCGATAGAGGTCACACCGGAAACGGTTGAGAAGACGCGCAAGGAAAACCGCAATGTTCGATGATCCCTTGCACACGCCTCGCGCGCTGAATGGCCGTGCCCCCGATGTGTTTCGCAAGGGTGCCTGGGTGCCCATGCGCGAGTACAGCCAGAACGAGGCTGTTGATTTTGTCGTCATCGGGACCGGCGCGGGTGGCGGCCCGCTGATCGCCCGTCTGGCCGAGATGGGCTATTCGGTGATCGGGTTCGATGCCGGAGCCTATTTCAGGCCGCTCGAGGATTTCGCCTCGGACGAAACCAGCCAGAGCCAGCTTTACTGGACCGACGAACGGCTGATCGACGGTGCCAACCCCATCAAGATGGGCAGCAATAACAGCGGCAAGGCGGTCGGGGGCTCGACCGTGCATTTCGCCATGGTTTCGCTGCGCTTTAGGCCCGAATGGTTTCAGTCGCGCACCAAGCTCGGCTATGCCGTGGACTGGCCGCTCGATTGGCGCGAGATGTGGCGCTACTACGACAAAGCCGAGCGCGATCTCGCCATTGCCGGACCGATTTCCTACCCATGGGGACCCAAACGCCCCCGCTATCCCTATCGGGCGCATGAGATCGGCGGAGCTGCGGAGTGGCTGGCGCGCGGTGCCGAAGCCATGGGGTATCAATGGTCCGAAACCCCGCTCGCCACGGTCTCGGCACCGAGGGGGGATTCCCCTTCCTGCGTCTATCGCGGTTTCTGCCGCGTGGGATGCTCGACCAATGCCAAGCAGAGCCAACTCGTGACCTATATCCCCCGCGCACTGAAAGCGGGGGCCGAGATACGCGATCTCGCCATGGTGGGGCGCATCGAAACCAATGCCGAGGGGCTGGCGACAGGGGTGCATTACCATCGCGAGGGGCAGTGGCACTTCCAGCGTGCGAAGCAGGTCATCGTGGCGGGTTATGCCATCGAGACACCCCGCCTGCTGCTGAATTCGGCCACAGACCGCTTTCCCGACGGGCTGGGTAATCGCTCGGGCTATCTGGGGCGCAATCTCATGGTGCAGTCCAATCAGGCCGTCTATGGCCGGATGAAGGAGATGGTGCGCTGGAACAAGGGACCGCCCTCGCTCACCATTACCGAGCACTGGAATTATGAAGACAAGAAGGATTTCTTCGGCGGGTATTGCTGGATGGCCCAGGGACCGCTGCCACTCGAATGGTCCGCTGCGGTTTCCTCCTCGCGCGGGCTGTGGGGCGAGGCACTGCGTCAGAAGATGATGGATTACAACCATCAGGTCGGCCTCAAGATGGTCGGGGAAATGCTGCCCAGCATGGAGAACCGCGTCACCCTGGCCGAGGAAAAAGACCAGTACGGCCTGCCCATCACGCGTATTACCTATGGCTGGCAGGACAATGACAAGACGATGATCCAGCATGCGCTGGGCGAGATGCAGCGGTCGCTGGAGCTCGTGGGGGCGCAGGATATCTGGCGTCAGGAAAACGACACCAACCATCTGGCCGGGACGGCACGCATGGGGTTCTCGGCGGAGAACTCGGTCGTCAATGCCGATTGCCGAAGCTGGGACGTGCCCAATCTCTGGATCTGCGACGGCTCGATCTTCCCCACAACGGGCGGGGTGAACCCCTCCCTGACCATTACCGCTATCGCGCTCCGCACGGCGGATCGTATCCAGACGCTCCATCGCCAGGGCAAGATCACCCTCTGACCCTATGCCCAGTGCCTCTACTCGACACGCAGAAAGAGCACGGGGCCGCATCGCGGATGGTCCACCGACAGACGCAGGCGCGTTTCCTCCCTCCCGGGAATGAAAGCGAGGCTGAAGGGCGCAAAGCCTGTGCTCTGCCCCCCGCTCAACGCCGGGCCGGACTCCCAGCCGACAGCGTCATGGCCATAGGCGCAGAGCAAGGACATGCGCCCTCCGGATTCCGGTACATCGACCTCGGCGCCACAAGCGAGGCTCAGGCTGAGGCGGTTGGACCCTGAGAGTGCGGCGGCCAGAGATGCGGATTGCACGACATCTTCCAGCAGAAAATCCGGATAGGCGCGCGCCTGAGGCAGGTCCCGTATGGCCTGCGACACGGTCTCTATCGTGCCCTTCAGCCGCAGCGTTGGTCCGGGGGACGAGAAACACCGCATGGCGTCGGCCCAGCTTCCGGGCGGGGTACGCGCCCAGATGACCATATCCAGATCCTGCCTTGGCAGATGGGCGAGCGTATCTTCCAGCCCGCCGGCACGCACATGGGGGCCGTTCGCGCGCTCGCTAAAGAAACGGCCCGGTTCGGCATCGCGGCCGTGCGCTCTCTCGGCGGTAAGCGTCGCCCCCATGGGCGTCAGCCCAGCGGCGTAACCATCGAGCCCGATGCCCTCATGATCCGGCCAGCTTTCAATGGCGAACACGCCCATCCCCCCAATTGGCCAGATCCCAAAGGGCTCTCTGCTCGGGCGAAAGCGGGTTTCCTGTGCCGTCCTCCGTACCAAGATCGTCAGGTCCGAGATCAGTTTCGTCTATGGTCAGCAGGAGTCGACCGCCTGCGCGTCTTTGCGCCGCGCTCAAGGGCGGCGAGCGGTGACGTACTGTACAAAGCTCAGACCATTCCGGATGTGCGGTGCCCGCCAGAATGACCAGCGCCTCGGGGGGCGTGTCATGCACCTCCTCACCACCATCGCGTGTCCATTGGAGTCCGGGGCCGACATAGCTGCGCAACAGCCGAAGCGCGAGATGATCCACGTGGAACTTGCGGCAGCTATCCGTCACCACCTGCTCGAGCCGGATACGCAGCACATCACGACGGATGGTATCGGCATAAAGCCGCGCGAGAGACAGGACATCCTCAGCCAGAGCCGGGGTTTGCGCGCCCAGACAGGCATGTATCCCCGCAGCGAGAGCGGCGAGATCCCCCCTCAGGACGAGCAGGCTTGGGCGTTGTGAAAGGTAGTGCTGCGCCTCGCTGCGGACGACTGGCGTCAACCCGAGCGGCAGGATTGTCATATCGCCAACAGGCAGGGTGATATCGAGGGGCTGCCTGCGAAAGGCCAGAATGCGACGGGTCGGGCAGGACTTGATCACGGTCGGAACTCTCATTACGTTATGTTATAACATAACATGTTCAGAGCCGAGATCAAGATGTCCTCTTCCCTGCCCCCCATAGTCGATGGGTCCGCTCCTGCAGTGCTGCCGAACAACACAGGTCGAGGTGATCCCCGCCTTCCCGTGACCATCCTGTCCGGGTTTCTGGGGGCGGGCAAAACCACGCTTATGAATCACCTGCTGAACAACCGCGACGGGTTGCGTATTGCGGTGATCGTGAATGACATGAGCGAGGTGAATATCGATGCCGCCCTGATCCGGTCCGGGGGCGGGGCGTTGAGCCAGACGCAGGAAACGCTGGTCGAGATGACCAATGGCTGTATCTGCTGCACCTTGCGCGACGATCTGCTCACCGAGATCGGTCGCCTTGCTGCGATGCAAAGTTTCGATTACCTGCTGATCGAGTCCACGGGTATCGCGGAGCCGCTCCCCATCGCTGCGACCTTCGAATTTCGCGACGAGGACGGGCGCAGTCTGAGCGATGTCGCGCGTCTGGATACCATGGTGACTCTGGTCGATGCCGCCAATTTGCTGGCTGATTTTTCCTCCACCGATTTTCTGCGTGACCGGGGGGAAACAGCCGGGGAGGATGATGGCCGTGCCCTTGTCGATCTACTGACCGATCAGATCGAGTTTGCAGACGTGATCCTGCTCAACAAGATCGATGCGGCGACCGAGAGCCAGAAACAGACGGCAAGACGCATCATCCGCGCCCTGAACGCTGACGCTGTGCTGATCGCGACGACGGAGAGCCGCGTCGATCCGGCGCGATTGCTCAATACCGGCCTCTTCGACTTTGATCGCGCCCATCGTCATGCCCGCTGGGCGCAGGAACTCTACCACCCTGAGAGCCATGCGCCAGAGACCGAGGAGTATGGCGTCAGAAGCTTTGTCTACAGGGCGCGACGCCCGTTCGAACCCCTCGCCTTCGCCCGTTTCATCGAGGAATCATGGCCCGGCCTTGTGCGTGCCAAGGGGTATTTCTGGCTGGCGTCACGGCCGGACTGGGTAGGAGAACTGAGTATCGCGGGCGCGCTGGCCCGCAATCAGGCGGCGGGGCGTTGGTGGGCGAGCATCCCGTGGGAGGATTGGCCCGAGGATGCCGCGTGGCGCGACACGCTCAACGGCTATTGGGACGAGACCTATGGCGATCGTAGACAGGAACTCGTCTTTATCGGCGCGGGGCTGAACGAGGCGGCCCTACGTCTGCGCCTCGATAGCTGCCTGGTGGCACCGGGCACGGATAGCGTGTTCGATCCCAGCGCCCATACCGGTCTGCCCGATCCTTTCCCCGCATGGGGATAGACGCAAACCATTCTCGCCGCGTCTAGCGTGCACCGGGGCGAGTCTGGCGGCTTATGAAAATGGCGAGCAGGATAATCGCGCCCTTGATGACATTCTGCACATAGGGCGAGATATTCATCAGATTGAGCCCGTTATTGAGCACGCCCAGAAGCAGCGCACCGATAAGCGTGCCGATGATCGATCCGCGCCCACCTGAAATCGCCGTCCCGCCCAGCACCACGGCGGCGATGGCATCGAGCTCGAACCCCATACCGGCATTGGGCTGGCCGCTCATCAGGCGCGAGCTGAGCAGGATGCCGGCAATCGCTGCTGTCACGCCGCTGACGAGATACACGATGACCTTGTAGCGACGCGCATCGATACCCGAGAGGCGCACGGCGTCTTCATTGCCGCCAATGGCGAAGATATACCGCCCGATCGGCATTTTCTCGAGCATCACATAGGCCACTGCGAAAGTGAGCGCCATAATCACGATGGGAGTCTGCACCCCCAGAATGGTGCCACGCCCCAGAAAGCCGAACCAGTCGGGCAGGCCGGTCACCGGATAGCCATTAGTGTAGATCAGCCCCAGCCCGCGCGCGATGCTCATCGAGGCGAGCGTCACAATAATGGGGGGCATACGCAGACCGGCAATGCACAGCCCGTTGCCGAGCCCGAACACCATGCCCGCCCCGATCCCCGCCACGATGGCCACAACGCCAGAAACTCCGCTGGCAAGCAGCCCGGCGGTGAGCGTACCGGTAAGCGCCATGGTGGCGCCGACTGAGAGATCGATGCCGCCGGTCAGGATCGCGAATGTCATGCCAACCGAGATAATGGCGTTGATCGAGACCTGGCGGCCGATATTCTCCAGATTGCCCAGCGACAGGAACCGGCTGTTGAGAAACATCATGCCGATGACGACCACGATAAGCCCCATGGCCGGCAGAAACGCGGTCGAGCGCCGTGACAGCGCCATGACGGAGTCACGCATGGAGCGACGCTCCTGCTCCGGTGGGCTGATGAGAGGCATATCCCGGTCCGACGGGTTTCGTACCGCTTGATGTGGCATGACGCATGATCTCCTCGGCGTTCAGCGCGTCTCCTTCGAGAATGGTCGAGATGGCGCCACGATAAAAAACAGCGACGCGGTCACACATCCCGACGATTTCGGGCAGCTCTGACGAGATCATGATGATCGCATAGCCCTCCCCGGTCAGGTCCCGCATCAGACGATAGATTTCCGCTTTGGCCCCGACATCGATCCCACGCGTCGGTTCATCGAAGATCAGGATCGGGCAACGGCGATTGAGCCAGCGCGCAATGACCACCTTCTGCTGGTTGCCGCCGCTGAGCGTGACGGTTGCCGTCTCGTCATCCGGAGCCTTGACCTGCAGGGCGCGCATGAGAGAGGCGGTTTTCTCATGCTCCTTGCGCCGGTCGATCAGCCCTGTGCGCCGCGTATACTGGGCAAGATTATTGATCGAGATATTGTCGCGGATGCTGAATGGCAGGATCAGCCCTTCCGTCTTGCGATTTTCGGGCAGAAGGCCGATCCCCGCCTTAAGCGCCGCTGCCGGATCGGACAAGGCGACATCACGCCCGTGCATGGTGACGTTCTTGCCCGGACAGGGCAGCGCCCCGATCAGGGCAAGAGCAGTCTCTGTACGGCCCGAGCCCACCAGCCCTGCAAAACCGAGAATTTCGCCTGCGTGGAGGTCGAAATCGCTCGTGGCGGCATCACTTCGGCTGCGCAGATGACGTGCCGTCAGCAACACACTGCGCTCGGCCGTATCGGCCTTGGGCGGGAAACTGTTTTCGATACGTCGCCCCACCATCATCTCGACCAGATGATCCATGGTGCAGGACGCAACCGGGGTCAGGCCGACATTCGCCCCATCCCGCAGAATGGTGATGCGGTCGCAGATCTCGAAGATCTCCTCGAGATGATGCGAGACGAAAATGATCCCGATACCCTCATCGCGCAGCTGCCGCATGACACGAAAGAGCAGCGCTGCCTCATTGGGCGTCAGAGGCGCTGTCGGCTCGTCCAGAATCAGAATACGCACATCGAGCGAGAGCGCCTTGGCAATTTCCACGAATTGCTGCTCGGCAACGCTCAGCCGCCCAACCGGGACGGTCACGTCGATCTGCACGCCGATGCGCTCGAACAGCCCCGCCGCCTGACGCGCCATGGCCGTGCGGCGGCTCAGCCCGAGGGCATTGCGCCTTTCGCGCCCCAGAAAGATATTATCGACCGCGTCGAGATCGGGCACCAGGCTGAATTCCTGAAACACGATGCCGATGCCCCGTGCGATGGCGTCGCGATAGCTCGTGAAATGGCATGTTTCGCCATTGAGCCGCATCTCGCCCTCATCCTGGCGCAGGATACCGCCGATGATCTTGATGATGGTCGATTTCCCGGCGCCGTTTTCACCCAGAAGCGCATGGATCTCACCGCGCATGAGTTCGAGCGACACGCCCTTGAGCGCTTTGACGCCGGGAAAGCTCTTGGTGATGCCCTGCAGCTTCAGGAGCGGCAGGGCAGAAGAAGACTGGATTTCCGTCATGATGCCTTGCCGCCCCGGAATACGTGTTCAGGAATAGGTGTTCAGGATCGGGGATAGGAAGTGGCGCGACACAGCGCCGCTCTTACCAGCTGAAGGTCTTGGCTCCCTTGGCGTCGACCAGCTCCACATCCACCGGCACCGTGGCAGGCGGTACCGCCCCCCAGTATTTCGCCAGCGCCATGGCCAGGGCGAGGCGGATTTGCTGGCGCGGGAATTGCGCGGCCGTGCCGATGAAATGCGAGCCCGACTTGGCAATGGCCTTGATCGCCTCGGGCGCACCATCCACGCTCACGAGCTTGACGTCATGCCCGCTTGAATCGATGGCGGACAACACGCCCAGCGAGCCGTTATCGTTGACGCTGAAAATGCCCTTCATGTCAGGATTGGCCTGCAGCATGTTCTCGGCCACCGTCAGGGCCTGATCGCGCTCCTGCTTGCCGTTTTGCGTGCTCACAATCTTGATGCCCGGGAACTTCGCCAGAGCGGCCTTGCATCCTTTCACGCGCTCCAGGATCGGCACCACGGGAATACCGTCTATGATGCCGACATCGCCCTTGGTGATGGTCTGGCCCAGATAGGTGCAGGCCTTGAACCCGGCATCGTAATTTTTCGATCCCACAAAGGCGTCGATAGGACCATTGGCCTGGGCATCGACCGAGACGATGGGGATATTCTTGTCATGCACGGTTTTCACGATGGAGGCGACACCCGCTGAATCGGTCGGATTGATGAGGACAATCTGCACGCCCTGCTGCACCATATCCTCGATATCGCTGACCTGTTTGGACACATCGTGATGGGCATCGCTGATGATCAGCGTGGCCCCGATGGATTTGGCCGCATCCTGCAGCGCGTCCTTCATGGTCACGAAATAGGGGTTGTTCATCTCCTGAAAGGACACGCCGATCTTGAGCGGCTCGGCGGCGCAAGCCTTGCCGGAGGCCAGAGAGAGCGCAGACCCGGTGATGAGGGTTGTGGCGAGAAGCGTCTTGAGAAACTTGTTCATTTTGAACTCGCATCGAAATAGGGCATTCCCTGCCCGGTGCAGTTTTCCATGCCCTGTCATGCGGGGCATGGGCTCTGGTGATGCGACGTCCCGACCCGGCTCAACCGGTCGGAGCGCCCGGTCCTGTCGGGTCAGATGGCGGTATAGCCGCCATCGACAAAGATCTCCTGCCCGTTGATCATCCCCGAGGCAGGGGTAGCGAGATAGAGCACCAGGTCGGCCACTTCCTGAGGCGTGGCGACGCGACCTGCGGGAATTTTCTCGAGAAAGCGCTGAAGCTTGTCACCCACACCCCAGACGCGCTCGCCCATGGGCGTCCAGACCACAGTGGGGCAGACGGCATTGGACTGGATGTTATGCGGCGCCCATTCGGCGGTCATCACCTTGGTCAGGCCGTTCAACCCAGCCTTGGAGGCCACATAGGGGCCGTGATCGGTCAGCGCCACGCTGCTGGCCATGGAGCTGATATTGATGATCTTGCCGCCCCCGGCATCGATCATGCCCGGCACCAGCGCCCGCGCCATGAGCCAGGGCGCCCGCAGGTTGAGATTGAGGATGGAATCCCATTCCTCAACGCTCTGCTCGGTGAGCGATTTCGGTATGCTCATCCCCGCATTATTGACGAGGATCGTCGGCGTGCCGATTGCGCTGCGTATGCGTGCGGCAGCCTGCTCTGCGGCTCGGGCATCGAGCAGATCGGCGGCAATGGCGAGGCAGGTCCGGCCCTGCGCGGTGACGAGGGCGCGCGTCTCGTCGAGAAGCGCCTCATCGCGCGCGATGGCGACGATATCGGCCCCTGCGGCGCTCAGCGTCTCGCAGATAGTGACGCCAAGCCCGCGCGAGGCCCCGGTGACGACGGCAATCTTGCCTTGAAGCGAGAAACGGGTGGAGAGATCGGTCATGACAGGCTCATGCCTCCTGCAGGCGACGCTCTGAAGCGCCGAGGGTACGGGGACGCACCATGAAGTGAGGCGCGGTGATCTGGTGCGATTGCTGGCGGAACTGACGCGGCGTGCAGCCACGCAAACTCAGGAACACGCGATTGAAATTCGAGAGATTGCTGAACCCTGCTTCACGACAGATATCGGTCACCGCCATGGGGGTCGTGGCGAGCAGATGGCAGGCATGGCCGATACGCAGCTTCTGCACGAAGCTCATGAACGTCTCCCCTGTCACCGCGCGGAACTGGCGCGAGAATCCCGAGGGCGTCATGCCGATGGAGGAGGCGATTGTCTCATGCCGGATCGTGGCGGGATCGGTCGTCAGGAGCTGACGCACCAGACGGTTGATGCGCGCCGCGCCGGAAACCCCGGCTCCCCCCGGCAAACTGCGATCGCGCCCGGTGGAAAGACGCCGCCAGGGCGATTGCGACAGCGCGGACAGCAGGGAGACGCAGGAGGCGAGTTTCTGCCCGGGGCTTTGCGCTCCGAGCGCGACAAGCGCCTCGGCATGGGCCAGAGCCTGCCCCCCTGTAAATTCGAGTCCGTGGACCGACTCAGCCAGCATGCGCGTCAGCCCGGACAACTCCGGGCAAAGCGCGATCAATCCCTCGATCCAGCCCTGACTGAACTGGAGCACCACATCACGCCCCCGGAGAACCTCCCCCTCGGAAAGGGGGCTGAACCACGCATGGGGCAGGTCCGGCCCGACGAGTACAAGCTGACCCACCGCAAACGGGCCGATATGGTCGCCAATCATCGCCCGGCCTGCACCCTGCGTGATCAGATGCAGCTCATATTCCGGATGGTAATTCCAGCAGGCAATAGCTGCCGGATAATCATGCTGGTGCCAGCGGAAGCTGCCAGTCTTCTGCTCTGGTATCAGCTCGAGAATAGCCGGGCTCTGCGCGCCTCGGCCATTCTGACCCGAGGGGGTGTGAGCGGTAGGGATGCCATTGAGAAACGACATGAGACGTGCCTCGTCTGTGCAGGGAGTCAGAGCGTGATCTGGAGTTTGACGTCTTCCGGCCGCCCTTCCGCGGCGCGCTCGAAGGCCGCGATACCCTCGCTCAGCGGGAAGCTGCCCGAGATCAGGGGCTTGAGGTCGATGCTCCCCGAGGCAATGAGCGCGATGGCGCGATCATAGACATGGGCATAGCGAAAGATCGTCTCGATGCTCAGTTCCTTGGCCTGCGCCGCGACGATATCCAAGGCGATCTTCCCGGGCGGCATACCGACCAGAACCAGACGCCCCCCGGGGCGTGTGCAGTCCAGCGCGTCACGATAGGCGCTTTCGAACCCGCTTGCCTCGAAGGTGACATCCACGCCCCAGCCCTCACCGCATTGGGCGGCGATACGCTCCGCAGGCTTCGTCTCGGCCAGATTGATCGGCACGATATTGGCATAGCGCCCGGCTATCGCGAGTTTGGGGGCAGAAAAATCGCTGATAAAGACCTGGCTCGCGCCGGAAGCTAGGGCGGAGAGCGCTGTCATGATGCCGATAGGACCAGCCCCGGTGACGAGACAGATATCCCCCGGCTGGATCTTCGCCTTGACGCAGGCATGGACGCCCACAGCCAGAGGCTCGACCATGGCCCCTTCGGCGAAGCTCACATTCTCGGGCAATCTGAACGTATAGGCGGCAGGATGCACCACAGATGGCGTCAGGCAGCCATGCACGGGTGGCGTCGCCCAGAAGCGTACGGCAGGATCGATATTGTAGCACCCGAGACGCGCAGCGCGAGAGAGCGTGTCTGGGATGCCGGGCTCCATACAGACGCGATCGCCGATTTTCAGCGTCGTCACGCGATCGCCAATGGCCGTGATCACCCCTGACGCCTCATGCCCCAGCACCATGGGCTCGCGCACCACAAAGGGGCCGATCGCGCCATGGATATAGTAATGCACATCGCTGCCGCAGATGCCGACGGTATGGATAGCGATACGCACATCATCAGGTCCGAGCGTGTCATCCAGCGCGATCTCCCGCAAGGACAGTTTGCCACGCTCTTCCAGAACCAGTGCCTGCGCCATCTCGTCATTCCTCCCAAGGCCGCCACAATCCCAGAATGCGGGAACGTGACAGATCTGTTAGATATAACGAGGCTATCTCATCAAATAGATCGGTTCTTAACAAAAACTGATGATTTCTTGCGTGTTGAGAACACCACTCCGTGATCGGGGCATGCTGTATGAGCGCTCTCCCCGATCAGCGATGCTTCCCCTCCACGCTCGTACCATTCTGGCTTCCGCCCAGGCCCCGAAGGGTGAGGGCGGATGTTCCGGGCCTGGTCGAGGCTCGACGCCTCAGAATTGAGCGGCGATGGTTCCGAAAAACTCCCGGGGCGCAGCGACGAAAAGATTGGCGTTATCATCTCCCGAAACCGAGGCCGCCCCATAGACACCACCGATATAATCACTGTTGAACAGATTGGTGACGCCGAGAGACAGTTTCATTTCATGGGCGAACAGGATCCTGCCGAAATCATAACTCGCATTCAGGTTGGAAGTCCAATATGACGGGATGTATTCGTCATTGGTATAGGTCATGGCCCGGCGGCTCGTGTAGGTCGTATTGAAATTGAAACTCGCATGATGCCATGTATAGGTTAGATTGGCCTTGTACATGAACTTCGGGTAATAGACCTGATGCTTCCCCTTGATGCTGATGGTCGTACCGTTATAGGGAAACGCGGAATCCTCGTAGGTCGCGTTATTCCAGCTGAAACTATTGGTGATTTCTAGACCTTTGACTGGCCTGATGGCTCCCAGAACGTCTGCGCCATTCATGGTTTCGTGCCCGACATTCAGAAAGGCCGCATAGATGTTGTTGGTTGGCCCGCTGGTAATTGCGGCAAGACGATTGATATAATCAGTGTGATAGAAATCGGCACTTCCGCTGAAAAATTCGGAATTGAAGCGATACCCCACCACATAATTCCAAGTTCGCTCGGGCTTGAGCGTGGCCTTGCTGGCATCGAAAACAGACTGCGCCGAATTGCTCGACGAACCGAGCCCGCCCCAGGGATTGCCCGATCCCGATTGCGTGCCGAAATCATAGGCGCGCATGTTCTCGGCGATGTCCCAGTACAGTTCGTGATGGCCGCCGAAATGCCAGTCCCAGTTGAAATGCGGCAGGAAGGCGTTGGAGGCCGTCAGACTACCTGAGGCCGGATGACTGTAATATGTGCCCCAGCTTTCCGCCAGCGCAGCAGTCTGATCGAAGCTCGTCCCGCCATGGGTGGTTTGCGTGAGCGATTTGAACCCGCCTGTGAGGGTCATGTCCCGCATCAGGTGCCAGACATCCTGAATATAGAACTGGAACGTGTTGGTATTAAAGGAATCGGCAAACCAGGTCGTTGCCTGATAGGCATAGTAGTCGCTTTTCGAATTATGGGCTGCATCTGCGCCATCCTCGTAAAGGCGCATCGGGTAATTGAAGCGGTCATTTTCGTACCACAGCCCGGTCTGGATCGTATGACGACGCAACTTGATATCGAAACTCTGCGTCAGGCCGAGACGGCGCACATCGGGATGCCCTGCCTCATCGGCCATCAATGTGCCCGAGGAAGGCGAGATCAGGAACGGATTGGTCCCCTGATAGACGCCATTGGAGATATGACCGTAAGCCACGCTATGGGAGGTGACATTCGAGGCAAGGTCGAAATCTCCACGCAGGGCCGAGAGATAATTCCGCTGCTCCTGCGTTCCGTCATAGGCGAAATCGCCGACCTCGTCATTGGTGATCCCGGCAGGTAGGCCCGGTGGGATGCCACCATTTTGCGCATAATAGGCGTATTCCTTCGCCTTGGCGTAATCGGGCTTGAGATAAGTTGTGTTACGCCCAAGCAATCGCCACATATTCTTGGTGAGGCTCATAAAATTATACTGGTCGAAATTCGAATAATCGAAGATCGCGGTGATCTTTCCATGGCTGCCCACGGGCTGTACCAGCTTGAAATTGGCCTGGTGCTCCTGCTGGTCGCCAAAGCCTTTCCACAGATCCTGTGCCGTGCGGGCATAGGAAGCGTAGAACTTCGTTCCCGTCGAATTGAGAATACCGCTATCGGCACGAGCGAAGGTTCGAAACAGGTCGAAGCTGCCGAATGTCTGGCTGATACGGCCTCCTGCCTTGTCCTGCGGGTCGTCGGTCGTGAAGGTAATCGCGCCGCCCAGCGTCTGGGCTGAGGGCATTTCCACCGCTCCGGCCCCCTGTGTGAGCGTCATGGAACTGATGTTTTCCTGGATCGCCATCTGGTCTACGCCCAGCCCGTTCCAGTTATGGAAGCCCTGCCCACCCATTGGGATACCGTCCATGGAGACGCCGAGCTGAGACTGGTTGAAGCCGCGGATATAAAGCGTGTTTGCCAGCGTATCGAGCCCGAACGCATCGTCAGAGGCGAAATTGGCCCCCGGTGTCGTCAGGGCCAGAATCTGCATCGGGCTTGTCCCGGCTGTGAAATGATCCATGGTCTGTCGCGTCACCATTTCTGTCGCCCCGTGCGAGGCAATACGATGCGCCGAAATCACCATTGACTCAGGTGAATCCACGATTTGGGAACGGCCGCTTCGTGTGGTCGTGCCCGAATGCCGCCTCACGCCAAGAGGACCCTGTTGACGCATCGGCCCTGGGCGCCCGGCCCGATGTCGCCGTGTCACCGTTATGTGTGGGACTGGGGCGGGGGCCTCGGACGCAAACGCCAGTCCGCTTACCTCCACCCCGTTGGGTGCCAGCCCGATAACCGTTAGGCCCGTCACTGTCAGACCAGCCAACCCTAATCCGGTCATGGTCGTTCTCGGCCGGAAAGTGACACGGACCAGCCCGAAGAGTGACACCGCGCAACGCCCCTCCCTGTTTGCACGAAGCATGATGAGGTTCCTTCCGCAGATGAGGTCAAACGATCCAAGCCGGCGGCCTTGTCATTTCGATAACGATATGTGTATCAAACTATTGACGCAAGATTCGTTACATATCGTTATCGGTCAGGTCAGGGCTGGCTCCCGTATTGCCCGACAGCCCCTACAGGGTTTGGTGTCACGGTCGCTCTAGCCTATGCTCAAGGCTCTACGCCGACCGCCTGCCGTATCCGACCAGAGGACTCCCATGACCGAATGCACCGTCCTGTCAGGACTGAGCCGTCGCAAGGCGCTTCTCTCTCTCGCTGCAACCGGAGGTGGGTTGATGGGAGCCACGCTGGCGCAGGGCGCCCCCGGCCCTGTAGCGCCCCCCAAAGCACCTGAAGGAGAACGCAAGGCCGAGCCCAACGCATCTCATCCCTCACCGGCCGACCAGCCGGGAGCTACGGCCCATCCGGTCATCCGCACGCAAAGCGATGCTTTTTATCGCCCCACCGTTCATTTCTCGCCCGAGAGCGGCTTCATGAACGACCCGAACGGGCTCATTTTCGATAACGGCGTTTTCCACCTCTATTATCAGTTCGATCCGTTTTCTCCCTATGCTGGCCATGTGCATTGGGGCCATGCCACAAGCCCGGATCTGCTCGTGTGGCAGGATCAGCCAATCGCGCTGAACGAGACGAAGGACGGAGAGGCGTTCACGGGATGCGCCGTACTGGATGTGCGCAACAGTTCGGGCCTGTTCCCCGAGGGCAAGAGCGGACTCGTCGCGCTCTATACGCGAGCGACCCCGAAAAAACAGACGCAGTTTCTCGCCATCAGTGAGGATGACGGCCAGAGCTTCAGGGATATTCCGCATAACCCGGTGCTGGATATCGGGAGCAATTCCTTTCGTGACCCCAAGGTTTTCTTCCATATCCCCACGGGGCAATGGGTCATGGTGGTAGCCAAGGCACGGCTGCACCAGATCGCGTTCTACGCCTCGATCGACTTGCAGCACTGGGTGCATCTGAGCGATTTCGGCCCATCGGGTCTGTTCGGGGTCGATTACGAATGCCCGAACCTGATCGAGATCCCGGTCGAGGGTGGTGGGTCGCGCTGGGTGCTGTTCATCTCGGTCAATCCGGGCGGTCCAACCGGCGGCAGCATCACCCAATATTTCGTGGGCAGCTTCGATGGCAGCCATTTCACCCCGGACGATACGGTGATTGGCCTGACCGATTTTGCAAAGGACGCCTATGCCCTGCAGGTCTATGAGAACATGCCGGGCACTCAGGCTGTCTCCGTCGCTTGGTTGGGCAATTGGCAATATTGCCAGGAACTCCCGACACAGAGCTGGCGCGGCTGCATGACCCTGCCGCGCCTCATGACGCTCCGACATGACTCCTCAGGGTGGCTGCGCCTCGCCCAAGCG
Organism: Asaia sp. W19; assembly: GCF_003994335.1. Classification (GTDB taxonomy): domain Bacteria; phylum Pseudomonadota; class Alphaproteobacteria; order Acetobacterales; family Acetobacteraceae; genus Asaia. The sequence goes on along the minus strand of NZ_PNQZ01000066.1, from coordinate 133,673 downwards.
CCGCGCGGGCTCGAAACCCTGCGCGAGGCCCCGGTTTCCTTTACCTGCAGGAGACTGGCCGCCGGGGCGAGCGCATCTGTCCAACTGCCGCTGGGTGTCGCGCTCGAGTTGACCCTGAGCGCGACGGTCGATCAGATGCCCCCCAATCTCCCCCTGGGTGACAAAGGACGCACCGGGCGCTTCGTGATCGTATTCGGCAATGACATGGGGGAGAGCCTGACCATCGGCTTCGATGCGTTCAGCGGTCAACTCTGGATTGACCGGGCTGATCTGAATGGCTTCAAGCAGCCTTTCTTCACCGGACAATTCTCGACCCCTCTCAATCCCGACGACCGGCATTTCGATATCAGGCTCGTACTCGATGCCTGTACGCTCGAGGTTTTCGCCAATGGCGGCCTCTCTGTCGGGACCGCCCTTCTCTTTCCGGCCAATCCTCTGACTTTCCTGAAGCTGGAGGCGACGGGGACCGGAGCAAGCATCGAGACGCTGGGGCTCTACCGCCTGAAGAAAGTGATGCCGCGTCAGACCGCACTTTGAGCCTGTTGCAGGCCTGAACAGAGCCTACGGCCTGTGGTAAGGCCCTACAGACGCCCCTGACCGGAGTATCTTGACCCGATGTCTTTCACCACCTGTCTACTCGTCATGCTCGGCGGCGCTATCGGCACGCTTGGCCGCTACCTGATGTCGGTTGCGACAGCCCCTTATAGCCGCGCCATGCCTTGGGGGACGATCCTCGCCATCAACACGCTAGGGTCCTTCGTGATCGGCTTTTTCGGCACGCTGACGCTCGCCCATGGCCGCTTTCCGGTTTCGGAAAACATGCGCCTGTTCGTGATGGTTGGTATCTGTGGCGGGTATACGACTTTCTCGTCCTTCAGCCTTCAGACCCTAGACCTGCTGCGCGCCGACGCGCTGGGACGTGCACTGGCCAATATCCTGCTTTCAGCCGTGCTCTGCGTTGGCGCCGTATCGCTTGGACATCTCGCCGCATCCAAGCTCAATGCTGGTGCCTTTCAGATCGCGCAGAACGAGACCGAAGAAGACGCCTGAGGCGCAAGCCTGGCCTGCAGGCCTGCGCCCTCCCTTTGGCACAAGGGCTCAGGCGGAAAGCGCCTCGAAGCGCGCCGTCTGCTCATCGCAGCGATAGAAATCCGCCATCGGGTAGGGCTGACGTGCCAGAGTGGCAACCGCATCGATCACGCGATCAACCTTCTCATCATTCATCAACACGCTGAAATTAAGCCGGGTCCAGCCCGGCTTGTCGATTTCATGCCCGGAGAGGATTGCGCGCCGCAAAATATCCGAAGCCGGGGCGTCGATGGAAAGCAATCGATGGGCATAAGGTCCGGCGCAAGCACAGCCGCCACGCGCCTGGATGCCGTAGCAGTCCGACAAAAGCCTGGTGAAAAGCTGCTGGTGGATGTGCCCGCCGCGCTGGGAATCCTTGATACGCATGGAGAAAATGGGGAGAGCGGGTATCGCGGGGGATGCGCCGATCAGGTCGATTTCCGGCACGTTGCTCCAGGCCGCATAGGCGCGCTCGCGCAGAGCCGCATGACGTGCATCCATGACATCCTGCCCGATCGCCTCCTTCACGAGGAACGCGAGTGCGGCACGGATATCGCCCACGACATTGGGCGTCCCCGCCTCCTCACGGTCGCTCACGCGGTCGGAGTAATCATGCCCCCAGGGCGAGACGAAGCGGACCGTACCACCGCCTGGCAGGCTGGGTCGCGCGATCGCCACGGCCTCATCACGCACGATCATAACCCCAGAAGCACCAGGCCCGCCGATGAACTTGTGGGACGAGATCACGACCGCATCCTTCTGGGCAGGTGTGCCCGCTGCCATGTCGATCGCCAGATACGGGCCACCCCCGGCATAGTCCCACACCGAGCGCGCGCCGTGGGCATTCAGAAGGCGCGTGACCGCATCCACATCAGTGAGGATTCCCGTGACATTCGAGGCGGCTGAAAAAGCCCCGACGACCAGCCTGTCTGCACCTGCCTCGGAAAGCACGGCTTCCAGCATCGCCAGATCGGGACCGCCCAGCGGACCTTCCGCGATCTCGATGATCTCGGCGCCGCTTTCGCGCCAGGGCAGAATATTGGAATGATGCTCGTAAGGGCCGATGATCACGAGCGGGGTGCGTCCCTCCGCCACGCTCTGGGCGACGCCCATGAGGCTGACGAGACGATTGATCCCCGCCGTAGCGCCCGATCCGGTGAAGACAACGCTATATCCTGCGGGAGCCTTGCACAGCCGGGCGATCTGGGCGCGGGCCGAGGCGCGCAGGCGCGTCATCATACGCCCGCAATAGGATGCCTGGGTGTGGCTGTTGGCGTAATAGGGCAGCACCTGGGTCAGCATGAAGTTCTCGACCTGGAGCAGAGCGCGTCCGGACGCCACATAATCGGCATAAACCAATGGATGATCACCAAAGGGTCCCGGGACCGCCACCCCCTCACCAATCACCCCTTTGCGCAGCGCCTCGATACCGCCGGCGCCACCGAGCGAGCGGGCAAATTCATCGAGACAGGTATCGGGGTCGAACATCGGGGCAGCTCCTAAAGGGGATAAGCCACGATAGAGCGATCAAACCGGGAAAACCTTCCCTATCTACACCGCGATTAGTGCTATCTTTCTATCAAATGATCTGTTTTTGTGGTTTTCATGGATCATATTGATAAGGCACTCCTGCGCGCCCTCCAACAGAATGCCGCGCTCTCGCAACGTGATCTGGCCGAGAAGGTCGGGCTTTCGCAAAATGCCTGCTGGCGTCGGCTCCATGCCCTGCGCGCGGCCGGGGTGATCGAGGGCGAGACGATACGCCTCTCGCAAGAGGCTGTCGGGCTCGGGGTCACCGTATTCGTGATGGTGCGTACGCGTTTCCATTCCCATGACTGGCTCAGCCAGTTTCGGGAGGCCGTACTCTCCATCCCCCATATCGTCGATTTCCACCGCTTGGCCGGGGATTACGATTACATGCTCAAGATTGTGGCCAAGGACATGAATGCCTTTGATGGCATCTACCAGACCCTGATCAGCAAGGTCGAACTGGATACGGTGACCTCCTATCTCTCGATGGAGGCCATCGCCAATAACCGGGACATGCCCGTCTGATGAAGAGGCAGGCGACTATCGGGGCACCGCCTGCCTTCGTCAGGTTCAGTCGCCCTCAGGCTTCGTGATCAGCTCGAACAAGAGCACAGATCGACCCGTGACCGTATAGATCTGCTCCTGGGCAAAATGCTCATCCTCCAGAGCGGCACCGTCATCCGGGCGGTTCGTATCGAGCAGGAGCTTCCAGTCCTCGCCTTCCGCCTTGGGCAGGGCGAACTCGACGACATCGTGCCAGCTATTGAGGATGATCAGAAGCGTTGCATCGCCACCGCGCCGCATGATGCCACTCATCTGCGCACGGCCATCGAGCATCAGCCCGAAACATTGCGCCAGTGACCACTCATCCTGGTGCATCTCGCTTCCCGATGCGCTGACCCAGGTAAGCTCCTTCACATCGAGATCGGGGTTATACGCCTCGGTCAGGAAGCGTGAACGACGCAGGATGGGAAAGCGACGACGCAATTCGAGCAGGCGTGAGGTAAATTTGGAAAGGCGCGCGCCCTCCTCGGAAATGCTCCAGTTGACCCAGGAGATGTCGTTATTCTGACAATAGGCGTTGTTGTTGCCCCCTTGCGTGCGCCCGAACTCATCCCCCGCAAGGATCATGGGTGTGCCTTGGGAAAAGATCAGGGTCGCCAGCATGTTACGGCACTGCCGCCAGCGTATGGCATTGATCTCGGCGTCTTCGGTGGGCCCTTCCGCGCCATAATTATAGGAGCGGTTATCCGAGGTCCCATCCTTGCCGTCTTCGCCATTCGCCTCATTGTGTTTCTCATTATAGGACACACAATCGAGCAGGGTGAATCCGTCATGGGCCGTGATGAAGTTCACGCTTGCCCAGGCCTGACGACCGGAATGGTTGAACATGTCCGGACTGCCGAGCAGACGCGGTGCCAAAACGTCGGCCTTGGCCTCGCCGCGCCAGAAATCACGCACTGTATCGCGGAACTTGTCATTCCATTCCGCCCAGCCCGGTGGGAAATGCCCCACCTGATACCCGCCCGGACCGACATCCCAGGGCTCGGCGATCATCTTCAGATGGGTCAGCGTTGGATCCTGACGGCAGATGCGCAGGAACCCGGACTCACTGTCGAAGCCATCAAGTTCACGGGCCAGAATTGTTCCGAGATCGAAGCGGAATCCGTCAACGCCGATCTCATTTGCCCAGTAACGCAAACTATCGACAACGAATTGTATTGGAGCAAGCTTGGTGAGATTGAAGGTATTACCTGTTCCCGTATCGTTTATGTAGAATCTCTTGTTGTCCGGCATCAGGCGATAATAGGATGCGTTGTCCAACCCCTTGAATGACAGGGTCGGGCCGAGTTCGTTGCCTTCTGCCGTGTGATTATAGACAACGTCCATGATTACTTCGATCCCGGCCTCATGATAGGCCGCGATCATGCGTCGGACCTCCGAGATCGCATCGTCCTGATCGGCGGCATAGCGGGTGTCAGGCGCAAAGAAGCCGATGGTGTTGTAGCCCCAGTAGTTCGTAAGCCCCTTATCGACCAGATATTCGTCCGCTACGAAGCTCTGAATCGGCAGCAACTCGATGGCCGTGACCCCGACCGATTTCAGATGCTCGATCACATGGCGATTGGCCAGACCGGCATAGGTCCCGCGCAGGCGACGCGGAACACGAGGATGGTTGAGCGTGTAGCCTCGGACATGGGTCTCGTACACCACCGTGTCGGACCAACGCGTTCCGAGCGGGCGCAGATGCTGGGCCGCCGGATCAGTGATCACGCATTTGGGGATGTACCGTGCACTGTCGCGCTCATCAAAGCTCAGATCCTTGTCGGCATGACCGAGCTGGTAGCCGAACAGGGCCGGATTCCATTCGATCTCTCCGAAATGCTCGCGAGCATAGGGATCGAGAAGCAGCTTGTTGGGATTGAAGCGATGTCCTTCATCGGGCTCGTAAGGTCCATGGACGCGCAGCCCGTAAAGCTGGCCGGGACGCAGATCCGGGATCCAGCCGTGAAAAACCTGGTCCGTATATTCCGGGAGCCTGATCCGGTCCGTCTCGCGCTCGCCATTCTGGTCGAACAGACAGACATCCACCGCCTCGGCATTGGCCGAGAACACGGCGAAGTTCACGCCCTTGCCGTCATAAACGGCACCGCGTTCGGCGGGGCTCCCTTCCTTCAGGCGTTTTGCAAAGGAATCACTCATGATTTTCTTTCCATCCTGACCCGTTGCGCCAGGCTTTTCACAGATCGAGCCGGGACAACGTGAGGCCTAACGCTCCGGGATGGATTAGAGTTGATAACATAAACGCGAGCGGATAACGATTTTAGCTCCCCCGCGTTCCACAAGTATTAACATACGTTTTTCCTGCGAATTCTTCCGCAAATGCCTAAAGATGAGGCTCGCCATGCCGACAGACCAGATCGTTGCGATTCCGACAGATCTGCAGCTCCTTTCCGTTTCGGCAGAGATGTTCCCCTTCGTGAAGACCGGAGGACTCGGGGACGTGGCAGCCTCGCTGCCCGTCGCGTTGCGTCATCATGGCGTACGGACCCGAACGATTCTGCCCGGCTATCGCTCGGTCATGAGCGCCTTGGTCCAGAAGACCGAGGCCTATGTGTTTCATGACATGTTGGGGTATCGCGCCACGGTATGGGAGGGGACGGCGCATGGCCATCATCTTTATGCTGTCGATGTGCCGGAGCTTTTCGATCGGCCCGGCGGCCCCTATCTCGGCCCGGACGGCCGCGACTGGCCGGACAATGACATCCGTTTTGCCGTGCTCTCGCGCGTAGCAGCCTGTATTGCTCAGGGCTGCCTGCCCAATTGGCGCCCTGATGCCGTCATGACCCATGACTGGCAGGCCGGGCTCGTTCCTGCCTATCTGCGCTATGACGAACTGCCCGCGCCGCCCGTGGCTCATGTGATTCACAACATGGCGTTCCAGGGGCTTTTCCCGCGCGAACTTCTGCCGCGCATCGGCCTGCCCGAGCGGGCTTTCGCCGTCGACGGTGTCGAGTTCTATGGCAAGGTCGGGTACATGAAAGCGGCGCTGCAGATCGCCGATCGCCTGATCACCGTGTCACCCACCTATGCCGAAGAGATTCAGACCGCAGAGAACGGCATGGGGCTCGAGGGCCTGCTGAGCGCCCGAGCCGGCGCCCTGCATGGCATCTTGAACGGCATCGATCTGCATGACTGGAATTCGCTGACCGACCCCGCCGTGATCTTCCCTTATGCCATTGGTGATATCGCCGGTCGTCGCGCCAACAAACGCGTCTTTCAGGCAGAGTTCGGCTTACCCCAGGACCCCAATGCCATGCTTCTCGGGATTGTCAGCCGTCTGACCCGGCAGAAGGGCGTCGATATCCTTGCCGAGATCGCCCCACGCCTTTTCCAGGCCAATATCCAGCTCGCCGTTGTTGGCGTGGGCGATGCCGACATCATGCAGTCCTTCCGCGCCCTGCAACTTGCCTATCCTCGAAATCTTGTCTGTCATCTTCGCTATGATGAGACACTGGGTCACCGCCTGCATTCCGCAGTGGACGCCTCCCTTATTCCGTCGCGCTTCGAGCCTTGTGGCCTGACCCAGCTTCATGCTCTGCGCTATGGGTCCGTGCCGATCGCCGCCCGCGTGGGCGGTCTGACCGACACGATTGTCGATGCAAATGCCGCAGCCATCGAGGAGGGCGTGGCCAATGGCATCCTGTTCTCCCCGACGCAGGCAGATGCACTGTATCGCGCCATCAAGCACGGCAAGAAGCTGTTCAGACAGAAATCTGTCTGGGCACGCCTGCAGCGAAACGGGTCTCTGCATGACGTATCCTGGCATGGCAAAGCCGCGCATTACGCCCGGCTGCTGCTCGAGATGACGGGCCGCGCGCCCGTACGCATCGTAGGGGACAGCGATATCGCCCCGCGCCTGAGCGACATGGGCATGCCTCTGAGCCCGAATACCTCGTTCACCCGTACGGCCAGAATGCCGCAAAGCCGTCCCCGCAACCCAGGGCTTGGCCGGACGGACCTGCCCCGCTTCGGCACCAATGCCTGACGCTCCGTTTTCTGACGTAGACTTTTTCGAGGCGAGACGCTCCATTCCATGACCGACACCACACTGACACAGGTGACTGAGAAATCCCCCAAGCCTCAGGAGCAGGGCTTGATCGACGCGATCGTCGAGGGGCGCTGCCACGACCCTTTCTCCTATCTGGGCCGCCACCGGGAAGGCCGGGGCAATATCGTCCGCGTTTTCTATCCTGACGCGGTCGAGGTGCGCCTGGTCGCCGAACGAAAGGGCAAGCCACCGCTTGAAAAGAAGATGGAGCGCATCGACGAGCGCGGCATCTATGCGGCAACGATCAGCCTTCAGGCCCCGCGCTATAGCCTGCGCATTCTCTGGGCTGACGGGTGGCAGGAAACCCGTGATCCTTACAGCTTCGGTACGCTGATCGGCGATCTGGATCTCTACCTGTTTTCCGAGGGTAATCACCGCGATATCGACCAGATCATGGGCGCGCATATTGCGGAAGTCGACGGTGTCGCAGGTGTGCGCTTCAGCGTCTGGGCACCCAACGCCCTGCGGGTTTCCGTCATCGGAGATTTCAACATCTGGGACGGCCGCCGTCATCCGATGCGCCTGCGCCACAGCGCGGGTATCTGGGAGCTTTTCGTACCCGGTATCGGCTCGGGCGAGCGCTACAAATTCGAGATCATGGCGCAGAACGGCACCGTTCTGCCTGCCAAGGCCGATCCTTATGCGCGCTACGCCGAGTTACCGCCTGCAACCGCTTCCATCGTTGCACCCCCGCTGGAGCATCACTGGGAAGATCAGGACTGGATGGCCGAACGCGCCAGCCGTCAGGGACTTGAAGCGCCGATCTCGATCTATGAATTGCATGTGCCTTCGTGGCAGCGGATCAATTCCCCGACCGGCTACATCAGCTGGAACGATCTGGGCGATCGGCTGATTCCCTATATCAAGGATCTGGGCTTCACCCATATTGAGCTCATGCCGATCACCGAATATCCGTTTTCCGGGTCCTGGGGGTATCAACCCCTCAGCATGTACGCGCCGACATCGCGTCACGGTACCCCTGCGGAATTCGCCCGCTTTGTGGATCGATGCCATCAGGCCTCTATCGGGGTCATCATTGACTGGGTACCGGCGCATTTTCCAACGGATGCGCATGGGCTCGCCCTGTTCGATGGGACACATCTCTATGAGCATTCCGATCCGAAGGAAGGCTATCATCAGGACTGGCACACCCTGATCTATAATTTCGGCAGGACAGAAATACGCAATTTCCTGACTGGAAGCGCACTCTACTGGCTGCGCAATTTCCACGTGGACGGACTGCGCGTGGATGCCGTTGCTTCGATGCTCTACCGCGATTACAGCCGCAAGGATGGGGAGTGGTGCCCGAACATCTATGGGGGGCGTGAAAATCTCGAGGCCGTCAACTTCATGCGTGAGTTGTCAGGGATTGTGCGGGATTACTGTCATGATGCGATGCTCATCGCCGAGGAATCCACTGCATGGCCAGGCGTCACGGCACCGCCCGAGATTGGCGGGCTGGGCTTTCGCTACAAGTGGAACATGGGATGGATGCATGACACGCTACGCTATATGCAGCAGGACCCACTCTGGCGCCGGTATCACGGTTCCGACGTCACCTTCGGGATGATCTATGCGTATACCGAGCATTTCATCCTGCCCCTTTCGCATGACGAGGTGGTGCACGGCAAAGGCTCACTCCTGTCGCGCATGCCGGGCGATGACTGGCGCAGACACGCCAATCTGCGCGCCTATTACGCACTCATGTGGGCCTATCCCGGCAAGAAACTCCTCTTCATGGGGGGCGAATTTGCCCAATGGGAAGAGTGGCACAATGACCGCGAGCTTGCCTGGCACCGGATGAACGACAAGCTCGGACGCGGCGTCTTCGAGACGATGCGGGCGCTCAATGGCCTGTATCAGAGCGAGCGCGCTCTCTCGTCGCGTGATTTTCAGCATGACGGCTTTCGCTGGGTCATCGCTGACGACACCGAGAACACCGTGTTTGCCTGGCTGCGCCAGGCCCCTGATGCCGATCCTGTCCTTGTTGTCTGCAACATGACGCCGGTGGTGCATCATGATTATCGCATCGGCGTTCCGATGGGTGGAGACTGGGTTGAAAGGCTCAATACCGATCAGGATCTCTTCGGTGGTTCAGGCATCGTTCATGAGGGGCCAATCACGGCATCGCGAGAATCTGCGCATGGGATGGAACATTCTCTCGTTCTGACGCTTCCACCCCTCGCCGTCATGTATCTCATGCCCAGACGGGGCTGAACTTCCCTTTTCAGGAGGCACCGATGCCGCAAGGATATCTTTACGAGACCCAATTCGGTGCCACCCCCCAGAGTGACGGAACCACGCGTTTCTCGCTCTGGGCTCCTTCCTGCGAGAGCGTGTCACTCGAAATCGAGAATGATGCTCCCCAGCCCATGGATCGCGATGCCGAGGGCGTTTTCAGCCTCATAGCCTCCTGCCCTGCTGGTGCACGGTATCGCTACAGGATCCGCGGGGACCTCGCCGTTCCCGACCCGGCAAGCCGGTTTCAGCCAGAAGGCGTTCACGGCCCGAGCGTCGTGACCGATCCGAGCGGCTATGTCTGGCGCAGCACGCGCTGGGCGGGACGCCCCTGGCAGGAAGCCGTCATTTATGAACTCCATGCAGGCCTGATGGGCGGATTTGACGGTGTCCGCGACCGACTGGATGAGCTTAAGGCGCTCGGTATCACTGCTATCGAGATCATGCCGGTCAACAGCTTTGGCGGCACACGAAACTGGGGATATGATGGCGTCCTGCCCTATGCCCCGACGGCGGCCTATGGCGAGCCCGACTCACTCAAGCACTTGATCGATTCAGCCCATGAAAAGGGGCTCATGGTCATTCTCGACGTGGTCTACAACCATTTCGGCCCTGACGGGAATTTCCTGCATGAATATGCCGAAGCGTTTTTCGATCACGAGAACAATTCAAGCTGGGGCACAGGAATTGCCTTCGCCAAGCCAGAGGTCGCGACCTTCTTTATCGATAACGTCCTGTACTGGTTGCTGGAGTTCCGCTTCGACGGTGTCCGCATCGACGCGGCCTCGGCGATTACCGACCACGCGTGGTTCGGCAAGCTGCGCGACAAGGTACGGGAGGTGGTCGAGCCCGGCCGCCAGGTCCATCTCATTCTGGAAAACGAGAACAACGATGCCGGGTTGTTGCGCGATGGGTTCACGGCCCAGTGGAATGATGACGGCCATAACGTTCTGCACGTCATGCTGACAGGAGAAAAGGAGGGCTATTATGAGATGTTCGCTGATAACCCGACTGAAATCCTTGCTCGCGTCCTGCAGGAGGGCTTTGCCTATCAGGGCGAGATGAACCCTTATTCGGGCAAGAAGCGTGGCATGCCGAGCGGCGACCTCCCTGCCTCCAAATTCATCCTGTTTCTGCAGAACCACGATCAGACCGGTAACCGGGCGCTCGGGGAGCGCCTCATTTCACTCGCCTCACCCGACGCCGTCCATGCGGCTTATGCGCTTTTGCTCCTGAGCCCGATGGTGCCCATGCTCTTCATGGGAGAGGAATGGGGATGCCGTACGCCATTCCTGTTCTTCTGCGACTTCCAGGGGGATCTGGCCGATGCTGTCCGTGAAGGACGACGCAAGGAATTCGCCAAATTTTCGTCGTTCCAAGACCCGGAAAAGCGCAAAAGCATCCCGGATCCAAATGCGCTCTCAACCTTCGATCGGTCTCGCCCTGACCGGGAGGAACGGGCGACGCTGGATGGGCGTATCTGGCTCGACCGGACCCACACACTTCTGGGCCTGCGCAAGCGCCACCTCGTGCCCCGGCTTGCCGATGTCCATAGTCTGGGCGCAACGGTAATCGGCGATAAATCGGTACTCGCGCGCTGGAAGCTCGATGATGGCACCATTCTCTCGATAGCGCTCAACCTGTCCGATCACGAAACCTGCAGGATCAATGAACCGGACCAGCTTCTCTATAGCTCTGCCACCAGACGGGCAGTAGACACAGTCCCACCTGGCAGCCTTGTCGCCGGTCTGGAGTCATGATCATGAAAAGCCTTCCCCTGACTGCCACGCTGCGCCTGCAGTTTCATCGCGAGTTCACTTTCGATCACGCCATTCCACTCATCCCCTATTTCCGCAAACTCGGTATCAGCCATCTCTATGCTTCGCCACTTCTGGCTTCCACACCCGGGTCGATGCATGGCTATGACACGATCGACTGCCATCGCATCGATCCTGACCGCGGCGGGATTGACGGTCTGAAGCGGCTGGTCGCGCGCCTGCGCCAGGAAGGTATGGGGCTTTTGCTGGATATTGTACCCAACCATATGGGCGTCGGGCCGGATAATGGCTGGTGGATGGATGTCCTGCGTCTGGGACAGCGCAGCGCCTATGCACAGCACTTCGATATCGACTGGACACCCCCAGACCCGAGTCTGCATCACAAGGTCCTTCTTCCGTTTCTGGGCGACCCGCTGGTTGATATCATCCATGCCGGGGGGCTTACGCTTGGTTATGCCCAAGGCGGTGGAACGCTCGACCTTCTATATGGCGATCATCGTTTTCCTCTGTCGCCCGAAAGTGCAACCGAAATAATGGGGGAGGCCGGGCTCCCTGCCGCGAGAAAAGCGGACGCAAGCTTCCAGAAACCCGATGACGGCAAGGCTCTTCTGGGGCGCCTCAACGAACTGGTTGACCATCACACGAAAAAGGGCCGCGCAAGATTGCGTACGCTGCTCGATGCCCAGCATTACCGCCTCGCCTGGTGGCGCGCTGCGGGTGATCTGATTAACTGGCGCCGATTCTTCGATGTCACCTCGCTCGTGGCGTTGCGCATGGACCGTCGGGAGGTCTTTGAGGACGCCCACAAGCTCGTATTCGAACTGTATCGTGAGGGCCTCATCGACGGGCTTCGCGTCGATCACGTGGATGGTCTCGCGCGCCCGGCGGAATATTGTTCCCGTTTGCGTGCCAAGCTCGACGGGCTGCGGCGCGAGCGTCCGGAAGGGCTACAGGATCAGGCCCCGTTCTTCATCGAGAAGATACTGCAGCACAACGAGATTCTGCCGCTCGAATGGCCTGTAACAGGCACGACGGGCTATGACTTCCTTGAGCAGGTGGATCTGCTGCTCCATCATCCTGCCGGCGAGGCCCCTCTGACGGCGCTCTGGTCTGAACTGGGCATGGCTGATTTCGAGGATGTCGAGCATCTTGCACGCATCGAAAAACTGGATACCTCGTTCGTTGCGGATTTCGATACGCTTGTCAGTCTTCTGCAGAAACAGTTTGAGCAAGAGCGCGATATCACGCCCCACGCCCTTGGGACCGTCCTGCGTGCCCTTCTGATCGTCTTTCCTGTCTATCGCAGCTACTTCGCTGACGGAGGCGATTCCGGAGCGGATTTCCGCGCTATCGACCGGGCACGTCTCGCTGCGCAGCATCTCCTTCCTTCGTACCAGCATGCGCTGCTCGACCAGCTTTGCCAGTTTTTGGCCGATGCGCGTATCGACACAACGGAGCGGCAGGATATCCTCGAGCGCTTCGAGCATCTGACAGCGCCTCTCACGGCAAAGGCTGGGGAAGACACGGCTTTTTATCGTTACGCCCGCCTGCTCTCGCGCAATGATGTGGGATGTAATCCCGATCGGTTCGCCGCCTCACCGCTCGCCTTCCATATGACCAACCGTGAGCGACAGGCGAACCATCCCCTGGCGCTGCTCACCACAGCGACCCATGATCACAAACGTGGAGAAGACGGCCGCACGCGACTGATGGTGCTGAGTGAGCCGGAAGCCAAGTGGCCAGATATCGCCGCCTCCTGGCTGGAACAAACACAGGATCTCCTTGAAAAAACCTCCCACGGGCTCTCTCCTGTTCCCGCCGATGCGTATTTCATCCTGCAGACACTGATCTCCTCCTGGCCTCTGGCTGAGGAAGAACAGGAATCCTACCCGGAGCGCGTCAGCGCCTATCTGACGAAGGCGCTGCGCGAAGCAGGTGAGCGGACAAGCTGGAGCCACCCGGAAGAGGCGTATGAAGAAGCCTGCCTGACCTTTGCGAAGCTTTGCATCACGGGTGATTTCCGTGCGCAGATCACCAGGCTCCTCGCTCATATCGGCCCATCTGCAGCGCTCAACAGCCTGTCCCAGACAGTGCTGCGTATGACCAGCCCCGGTGTTCCCGACCTTTATCAGGGGCGCGAATGCTGGGATTTCAGTCTTGTCGATCCGGATAACAGACGCCCTGTCGATTACACGCGTCATCAGGCCATGAACCAGAAGGGCGTCTCTTTCGCGGCCAGCGCCACAGACTGGAAAACGGGTCGTGTAAAGCAGGCTTTGATCGAGACCGTACTCGATCTGCGCCTGCGCAACCCCAACCTGTTCGAGACCGGTCGTTACCTTTCCCTGGCCCCGACAGGTCCCCTGTCCGACCATATTATCGCCTTCGAGCGCGAGAGCCCCGAGGGCGCTTGCCTGGTAATAGCGCCCCGCCTGACCATGGCGCTCTCACCGGCGCCCGCGCTTTCCACCCGCCATGAGGGATGGGCGAAAACCCATATTCCGGCGCGGGGCGCCTGGAGAAGCCTGCTCCATGAGGGCGTGACCCATCAGGGGGGGGATTTGCCCCTCGCTTATCTGGATGGGCGTGTTCCCCTCGATGTCCTGGTCAGGCAGGACTGAATCCGGTTGGGGTCAGGCGGGGTAAGGAACTCACGCCTGACCGAAGCAGGAAAAAGCAATTCTCCCGAAGTTCCCCAGCTTCGCATATCCGGGGCGATCATATTCTCCCTTTGGGCTTTTCCGGCATCATTGGGCATCAATATTGCCCGTAATCCTTTCCTGTGCGTTGCACGCCGCAACCCGATCTCTCGCGAAGACGTTACACCGCCCCACAGGTGAGGTGACGCGTGCATATACTCCATATTGCGCTTGGCGGTTGCCTCCGCGCTCCCCCCGTCACCTATGGTCTTACCCCTGATACAGGCGGGCATATCGCCTACGTGCTGGAAGCCGCAAAAGCGCAGGCGCGCTGCCCGGAAGTCGATCACGTCACTATCGTAACGAGACGATTTCGAGATGAACGTCTTGGACTCATCCATGACACGGAAATAGAGCGCGTCGCCGAGAACGTGTCGATCCTGCGCATCGGCTCTGCAAACGCCCCCTATCTGGAAAAAGACGGGCTGCTGTCAGAACTGCCCGTCCTGACCCAGGCCTTGCTGGACCACGCCACCCGGGCGGATCGACGCATCGATATTGTTCATGCCCATTTTGCCGACGCTGCCGTACCGGGGCTCGCTCTGGCGCGCGCCCAGAGTATTCCCCTGCTTTACACGCCCCATGCGCTTGGCATGGACAAGCTTTTGAGTGGTGCCGCCGAATGTCCGGCCCTGAAGGCACGCATCGTTCGGGAAGAAGAGGCGATGCGTCGAGCGGACGGGATCATCGTATCAACGCGTGACGAAGCGAACCGGCAGATCCCGCGCTACGGCGTTGGCGCAAGTCGCGCAAAGCTTCGCGTGATCGCACCGGGGGTTCCAAGACTGTCTTCCGGCAGCGCCGATCACGGGATGGAATTCATAGAGGGTCATCTTCAGGCTCCGGAGCGGCCGCTTATTCTTGCCATCGCCCGACCGGTTGAGAAGAAGAATCTCGCCTTTCTCGCCCGGACCTATGCGCAAGACCGGGAGTTGCAGAGAAAAGCCAATCTGGTGATCCTGGCCGGACAGCAATGCGGCTTGATCGCGGGCTCGGAAGAAGCGCGTGTGATCGACACGCTGCGGGAGATCAGATCCGAATATGGCCTGGCTGATTGTTTCGCGCTTCCTCGACGTCATGAAGCGGATGATGTCGCGGGACTTTATCGCCTCGCCGCCCGCAGCCACGGTGTTTTCGTTAATCCTGCACGTCACGAGCCCTTCGGCCTGACTCTGCTGGAGGCGGCCTGTGTCGGCCTGCCGGTCATAGCCACCAATCAGGGTGGCCCCGTCGATATCATTGGCAGTCTGGGGCATGGTATCCTGATCTCCCCTGAATCGGAAGCTGCGCTGGCAGGTGCCCTGCACCGCATTATCGACGGGCCTGCCATTTGGTCCAGCCTGGCGCAGAACGCGCGCCAGGCCGAGGCCCGTCTCGGATGGGAAGGGTTCGCGCGCGGGTCGATCGATTTCTATCGCGATCTCATGAGCCGTACGGAGGGCGCATATCCGTCGCGCAATGCGGCTCTTCCCTCCGGGCGTGTCGATCTTCTGCCTGACATTGCCCCCCTTCCCTTTGCCCTCGCCGATATCGCGGGAACACCTGGAGGCCGCCCGTGAACAGACCTGTCGGCTATTTCGTTCATCATCAGGGGCGTGGTCATGCCGAGCGCTGTATGGCCGTCGTCAATGCCCTGCCCACAACCCGCCCTGTAAGGCTGTTCTGCGCGCGTGATGACCTCTTCGGCGAATTGCCGGCGCATGTTTCCCTGACCCGCATCCCGTCGCTTTTCGAAGCGACAGGCCAGGAAAACCCGGCTTTGGCTGACATACCCACGCCGCGCACCCTCCATTGCGCGCCCCTCGGCTGGCCGGGCATACGCAAGGCCATGGGTGAGATCGTGTCATGGTTTGCTGAGGCCGATCCCGCGCTCATGATTTGCGATGTCTCAGCCGAGATCGCTCAGCTCAGCCGCCTCTGCAGCGTTCCCCACATCAAGGTGCTCCAGCACGGTGATCGCAGCGATGAGGGCCATCAGGCTGCCTATGACGGCGCCATTGGCCTTCTGGCACCTTTTTCCGAGCGGCTGGCTCAACCCGAATGGGATGCCCAACTGCGCCGCCGCATCTTCTTTGCAGGGGGGCTCGGCAAGGCGGATATCCTGCCTGAGAAGGAAATCGCACGCCGTCGCCTCGGTATCGATGACAAACGCGAGGTCATCCTCGTGATGTCTGGTGGGGGAGGCACCGGCATGAGCGAGGCTCCTATCACGGTGGGCGCACGTAATCGACCAGAGGCGCTATGGCTCACCATCGGAGCCATACAGCGCGACTGGCATGCCACCGAGCCGGGTAACCTCCAGCATCACGGCTGGGTCGGCAATGCCGCCGATTACGTGGCAGCGGCCGACTGCATCATCGCCAGCACGGGTAACACGACCTGCCAGCAGATTCTGGCGGCGGGCAAGCCCTGGCTCGCCATACCGGAATGGCGCTATTTCGATGAGCAGCACCGTAAGGCGGAATGTCTGGAAGCCGCCCAGATGGCCGTCACACGCCCCCATCTGCCCGCCTCGGGCATGGCATGGACACAGGCTCTGGCCGAAGCCTACGCGCGCCACGCCCCAGACCTGCAACGAGCCGCCATCGACGATCGCCCCGCCGAACGCACAGCGCTCTGGATCGAGGGGCTGATTGCGCGTTTCTGGAATGATCACACCGACATCACCCGGGAGATATTGCTGCCATGACCACAATTTCAGTGCTGACCCTCGCGAAAGGGCGCGCCGCCCATCTGGGCAATATGATGCTCGGCCTGTCACGCCAGACTGTTCTGCCTGATGAAATGATCATCGCCGTCATGCAGGACAACCTGTATGAGGCCCTCCCGGAAATGCCCTTTCCGGTACGGCAGATCCGTATCAAGACGGATCGGTTACGCTTGGCCGAGGCGCGCAACAAGGCTGCGCAAGTCGCGTGTGGTGAGCTTCTGGTCTTTCTGGATATCGATTGTATCCCGGCACCAGAGTGTCTGCGCGAATATCGTGACGCCTTGCACACGCACGATGCGCTGTTGATGGGAGAGGTGCAGTATCTCCCTGCGAACACCGCCTCTCCGGGATGGAGCTACGAAGCATTCGAACAGGTCTGCGAGCGGCATTCCGATCGACGCGGACCACCTGCGCATGGGGTCGAGCCCTGCCCTGATTATCGCTGCTTCTGGTCGTTGAATTTCGCGATACGACATGAGCGTTTCGATCTTTCCGGTGGGTTCGATGAAGCCTTTACCGGCTATGGCGGCGAGGACACGGATTACGCGAAAGGTTATACCCTGGGTGGAGGACAACTCGCCTGGGTCAATGGCGCGCGGGTCTACCACCAGCATCACGCCCACCACATGCCGCCCGTGCATCATCTGGAAACGGTTGTGCGCAATGCGGAGCTCTTCGAGCGCAAATGGGGTTACCGCACGATGGGGCACTGGCTGCATGCCTTCAGGCTCATGGGGCTGATCGATGATACGCCGGGTCGCCCCATCCGCATTCTGCGCGCACCGGATGCCGGAGATCTGGCGCTGACGGGACAGCAGAGCCACCAGCCCTATGCCAATACGACCTCGGTCATCAGAATTCTGGAGGCGCGTGAGAGAGAAGCCCAGCCTATTGCTGTCGCCCCCATAACCATGGCCGCAGAATGAGCCGCAGGCTGCGGATCGCGCTTGTCGCACATCCTAGGCATCCCATTGCAGAACCCTTCAAGGGCGGGATGGAAGCGCACAGCTTTCATCTGGCCCGGGGGCTGGAGGCACGTGGCCACCAGGTCACGCTTTTCGCTGCGGGAGACAGTGACGCACGCTTCACCATCGACCCGATCCTGCCCGTACACTACGATCGGGATTATCCATGGGAAAACGCGACGCCGGACCCGCGGCTCTACCCGCTGCTTGACCGACATTTCGGCGCGGCCCGTCACCGCATTTTCAGCGGCGCGTTCGACGTGGTGCACAACAACTCCCTGCATCGCTTCATCCTGCAGGAAGCGCGCCGGACCGGTCTGCCCTGCCTGACATCTTTGCATGTTCCCCCCTTTGAGGCGATCCATGGCGTGGTACGAGACACGGTTTGTACTACCCACCGTGCGACGGTGACCTCAGCCCGGCAGAATCTCTGTTGGTGGCCCGATGGCGTACCGCCCTACAGCACCGTGGTGCATAACGGCATCGATCCGACACTCTGGCCCTTCTCTTCAGGGGCAGGAGATCACGCTTTGTGGAGTGGACGCATCACCGCCAATAAGGGGCCGCATCACGCCGTTCAGGCAGCTCGTCAGGCTGGTATTGGGCTCAAGCTCTTCGGCTATATGGAAGATCAGGCCTATTTCGACACGATGATCGCGCCCTATCTCGATGACAACATCACCTATGAGGGGGTGATTGACGGCGCGGCCCTCTCGCTCGAAATGCGCAAGGCGGCCTTGTTTCTCTTCACGCCGTGCTGGGATGAGCCGTTCGGCCTGGTAGCGATCGAGGCCATGGCGAGTGGCCTTCCCATTGCGGCCTTCGATCAGGGAGCTGCGCGCGAAATCATCGGCGACGAGGCAGGGCGTTTCGCGCCGGCACAGGATGTTTCAGCCCTCGCCTGCGCCATTCGGGAAGCGCGAACGATCGAGCGTAGCACACCAAGAGGGAGGGTGACTTCCTGTTTCACCCTTGACCGCATGATCGACGCCTATGAGCAGCTTTATGGGGAGGTGATCGCGGCTGCCTCCCCGGTAAGCGATCAGGCGCGGGCGGGATAACCTGATGGCGTCTCGTACGCTCCGCTCACGAAACGCTCATGTTGTAGACGGCGAAGATCGCCCAGAAAAGCGTTGCCCCTAGCGCCCAGAAATTGGTGTGGAAATGATCCTGCATGTCGACCGACGTGCCTGCAATGGCCCAGGCGAGGCAGACATGGAACATCAGCACACCGACCACCATGGCCCCCATACGATAGCGCAAGCGACGCAGGGCCGATTTTTCCTGCATCTCCAAAGTCGGGTTGGCGAGTTCTGCGCTCATTCTGGCTCTCCGTGAGAGAGGCGTCGGCATTGATCGACCGGTCCGGCGCCAAAGGAATATCAAGTTCCGATTTTCTGCCCCGCAATACCCGTATGGCCCTGCGGGAAGTTCGAGGCACCATGCCCGAATTTGACGCCTGATGCAAAAAATTGTCTGGTCCACATAACCATACAATGAAATCAATGGGCGATCCTCATCGGGATTGACGACGACAAGGCGGTACAATCACCCGAAAAAGACGAAACATTTTCCCCCGATCCATCCATGCCATTGAAAATATTGCCTTTTATTCTCTCTTTTTCGTGATCGCAACATCACTTCGTCTCGCTTCAGACGATGTCGGAAAAACCTATGGCGGGACGATAATCGAGTACGGAACGCAGACTGATGAGAGACTCACGCAGCCCCGCCAGATCGGGCGCGCTCCCCAGCGCCATACGCACGGCGGCAGGCGGGGGCCCGTTGACGGCAAAGACCGAACTCGGCACGAGAGCGAGGCCCTGACGGCGCGCGAAAGCCACGAAATCGGCGCTGCTCCACCATTCCGGCAGAGGCAGCCAGACATGCGGGCTCGGGCTTTTATCGGCCACGCGCGCTCCCATGATCTGGCGCAGGGTCTGGTGACGCTGGGTCAGTTCGTCCCGGATACTACGCAGGCAGTGCTGGGCAAGTCCGGTCTCGATCCAGCGTGAGACGAGGGCGTCCAGAAGCCCCGCCTTGGCCTGACATATAGCCCTGACTCCCGCCGTGATACGCCGCGTCATTTCTGCGCCTGGCAGGACGATATAGGCCGTACGCAATCCGGGACTGAGCACCTTGGAAAGGGTCGCCACATAGAGCACCCGTGATGGATCGAGCATGGCCAGGGTTGGAGGTGGCGCCTTGAGCAACAGGCTGTAAGGATCATCCTCGACAATCTGCACCTGATGTCGGCGGGCAATGGCCAGAACCGCCTCGCGACGGTCGACTGACCAGGTTGCTGTGGTCGGGTTGTGGAGGGTCGGGGTGCAATAAAGGACGCGCGGCCGATGTCGGGCACAGAGCTCGTCCAGTGCCTCGGGGATCAGCCCCTCATGGTCCTGTTCCGTGCCGAGCAACACGTAACCAAGCTGCGCCGCGATCGCCCGCATTCCCGGATAGGTCAACTGATCCGTGACGATGGCCTCACCCGGCTTCACGAGAGAACTCATGATGGCAGAAAGCGCTACCTGGGCACCGGGCACGATCAGGATCTCTCCCGCACGACGGCGGCCGAGAACGGGCTGCAACCATTGTGCCGCAAGCTGCCGGTCCTGTTGCGTTCCGCCTGTAACACGATAGGACATGACAGACTGCACATCCTGATGGCGAAAGATCGCGCCGATCTCTCCCTGGATCATAGCCTGTAATGCGGGGTCGCGTGGCAAGGGTGGCGAATTCATTGTCAGATCGATGACACTTGCATCGGTCTGCCGCCAGGACCCCTCACCAGCATTGATCCGAACGAATGTTCCGCGTCCGATCGTGGCATCCAGCAGGCCGCGCTTCTGGGCCTCGGAGATCGCCCGGGTCACTGTGCTCAGATTTGTACCAAGCCGCGTCGCAATGACCCGCTGGGGTGGCAGTTTCTCCCCTTCCTGCAGATCTCCCTTCCGGATCGAATGCGCGATAGCCTCGACAATGGCGAGATAGAGCGCTCCGGTATTCCGGCTGATCGCGGCTTTCCATTCCCCGAGATAGGCTTCATCCGCCATCTGCCTGTCTCCTTCCTTGCCCGTCAGCGTCTCTTCTCTCTTCTAGCGCTCCTTTTCGCGTTGCGGGAATGCTGCAAAGCGCTGCCACGTCAAAATCTCCCTTCGGAAATGTCGCAACGGGCCTGATCGATCAGCCTTACTCGTCCCGCATCATGGCTCGAAGCATTCTGTCCTGCTTCCGGACCAGGAAGGCCAGACCATTTCATTTACACCATTCCATTTGCACTGTTTTTTATAGTGGTTTTCAAAATTAACGAGAATCATCGTTGACAGAGCATGTCATTCCGTTTTGTTATTTCAAAATAATAACGTTTATCAAAGTGAAATAGCTTTCCCGCTATGATCCTCGGTGAGATTGGTGTCATGGATTTCACAGAACATTTTCGTTCCATTTCTGAAGGCGCCGTCGGACGAGACCGCGAGAGGCAGCCAGCCGACGCGGTTGTCAGGACGCTCGCGCATGCCGGATTTGGGCGCCTGCGTCTTGAGTCGGAACGAGGCGGGCTTGGTTTCGGGCTGACCGATACGTTCCGCGTATTACGTGACCTCGCCAGTGCGGATTCCAACATCCCGCAGATCTTCCGCGCGCATTTCGCCTTTGTCGAAACACTACGCGCGGGCTTGCCCGATGCCGAGCGGTGGCGCGGTCTGATACGCGACAACCAGATTTTCGGTGCGGCCATGGCCGAGCGCGGCAATGAGACCAGCGTGACCACCGAGGTGACAGACGGACCGAACGGTCTCGTTCTGAACGGACGTAAATACTACTCTACCGGCACGCTTTATGCCGACTGGATCATCGTTTGGGCCAGTCTGGCGGGCGACCGCGTCCGCGTACTGGTGCCTGCCGATGCACCGGGTGTGACACGCGTGGATGATTGGGACGGGTTCGGCCAGCGCCTGACGGGCAGTGGCACGACCCTCTTCGAGCAGGTCGCTATCGCCCCCGCCCAGATCGTCGAGCGTGCCCCCGCCGACACGCCGCCCAGCCAGCCTTTTCTCGGCGCCTATTACCAGCAATTCCACAATACCACTCTGGCCGGCATCGCCCAGGCCGTGCTGCGTGATGCGCTGGCTTTCGTACGCCCGCGCGAGCGTGTTTTCGGTGTGCCCGGCAAATCAGTGCAGAAACATGATCCCGTGGTGCAGGGCGTGGTGGGGCGTCTGTCCTCTCTCGCCTATTCGACTGCAGTGCTGGCCGATCAAGGAGCGCGCGCGCTTGAGGCCATCGAGCCGCTCTTCCTTGCAGGCCAACACGACGACGATGCCATCGAGCGCGCTCAGGAGGAGATCTTCAAGGCGCAGCAGATCATCGCCCAGCAGACGCTCGAGGCGGCCACCCTTCTCTTCGAGGTCGGAGGGGCGTCGGCCACCTCCGAGACGCTGAGGCTCGACCGCCATTGGCGCAATGCTCGCACCCTCGCCTCTCATAACCCAGCAGCCCAACGCCAGCGCGAGCTTGGCGATGTTGCCCTGAACGGCACACGCCTGTGGACGCCCTATCGTGACGGGCTGCGTCGCCTAGCCGAGGCCAACCGTCAGGGAGACGCCGCATGACCCATTCCCCGCTCGCCCCCCGCAAGACCCTGCACGTCAATCTGTTTGAAATGGCCTGTGTGAGCCATATCGTGCACGGCATGTGGCGCGAGGAGGGGAATAACCGCCACCGCTTCGGCGAAATGGCGTTCTGGCTCGACACGGCGCGCAAGGCCGAACAGGCCGGTATGGACGCGATCTTTCTTGCCGATGTGATCGGGATCTATGATCGTTTCGGCGGTCTGGACGCCTCGTTGCGTCTGGGGCTTCAGATCCCCAATCTCGATCCGCTCTCGCTCATCCCCGCCATGGCAGCCGTGACCACCACGCTCGGTTTTGCGGCCACGTTTTCGACCACCTATGAACCGCCCTTCGCTTTCGCGCGGCGCATGAGCACGCTCGATCTGCTGACCGAGGGACGGGTGGGATGGAATGTCGTCACCTCCTATCTGCCCAATGCCGCGCGCAATTTTGGCCTCGATGGCGAACTCGAGCATGACAGCCGCTATGACCGGGCGGATGAATATCTTGAAGTCCTCTACAAGCTCTGGGAGGGCAGCTGGGAAGACGGTGCCGTGATCGAGGATCGTGCGGGTGACCGCTATGCCGATCCCGAGCGCGTGCGCCATATCCATCACGAAGGCGCTCATTTTCGCGTCGGAGGCCCCCATCTCGTGCAGCCCACGCGGCAGCGCACCCCTGTGCTGTTCCAGGCGACCGGCTCGCCTCGCGGTCTGCAAACCGCCGCCCGTCATGCCGAAGCCGTGTTCATTGGCGGCAGGACACAGGAGGAGGTGCGTCGTGCCATCGCCCGTACCCGCGAGGCAGCCGCCGCCCAGGGTCGTGATCCTGCCGAGCTGAAATTCTACGTGATGGCGGGGTTGATTGCCGGGCGTACCGAAGAAGAGGCTCAGGCCAAGCTCTCCCGTTATCGCGCGCTCTATTCCGAGGAAGGTGCCTTGGTTCACGCACAGGCAGAGATCGATCTGCGCCAGTTCGATCCGTCGCTGACTCTGGGCGAGGCCCTGGCCAGGAGCGGACGCGCAATCGGCAATATGGGCCGTCGCTTCGCTGCCGAGCAGACGGTCGGTGCCGCCCTCGCCCAGATTGCCAGCTTCGATGAGGGGCGGTTCTTCCGGGCAGGTACGCCCGAGCAGATTGCCGATGATATCGAAGCCTGGTTGGATGAGGACGGGATCGATGGCATCAATCTGCGCCAGTATCACAGCCACGAAACCCTCGATGATTATGCCACGTTGATCGCGCCGGAACTGCGCCGTCGCGGCAGGCTGCCCCCTGCCCCTGTGCGGGGCGAGACATTGCGCCATCGACTCACAGGGCGCGACCGGCTGCCCGACACCCATCCCGCTGCCCTGTATCGCAGCGCCCCTGCGTCATGGCCCGGCCCTGCCGGGATCGGCCAGAACGCCCCCCTCCCCAAAACTGCTTCAGCATCAAGCGGTCGGCAACAGACCGTGCAGAAAGAAAGCGCCCTGCCATGACCCGCCTTCCTTCCTTCGCGTCTTCATTCGTATCCTCCCCGTTCGCCCGTGCGCCAGAAGGTCTCTCGTCCTTCGACACTTCCGCGGCCCTCTCGGCGCCGGAAAAGATCAACGTGCTCTGGTTCCTACCAACCCATGGCGATAGCCGCTATCTCGGTACGAGCGAAGGCGGTCGCGCAGTCGACCTGCCCTATCTGCAGCAAATTGCACGCGCGGCGGACTCGCTTGGCTATTATGGCGTTCTCCTGCCCACAGGACGGAGCTGCGAAGATTCCTGGGTGGTGGCGTCCTCGCTCATCACTTCGACAGAACGTCTGAAATTTCTCGTGGCCGTGCGCCCCGGCTTGCAATCTCCTACCTTGGCCGCACGCATGACCTCGACGCTCGACCGGCTCTCGAACGGGCGTTTGCTGATCAATGTCGTGACCGGCGGCGATCCACGCGAGAATGGCGGTGATGGGCTGTTTCATGACCATGCCACGCGCTATGCGATTACGGAGGAGTTTCTGGGCATCTATTCCCGCCTGCTGCGTGGTGAAACCGTAGAGCATGAAGGCCCCCATTTCCGCATCGCCGATGGCCGTCTCCTTTTCCCTCCGCATCAGGAAAACGGCCCCCCGCTCTATTTCGGTGGCTCCTCCGACGTCGGGATCGATATCGCGGCACGGCGCGTAGACAAATATCTCACCTGGGGCGAGCCTCCCGCTCTCGTGCGTGAAAAGATCAGCCGCGTACGCGAGGCCGCCGCAAAGACCGGGCGCGAGGTGAGCTTTGGCATACGCTTTCATGTCATTGCGCGCGAGACCACTCAGGAGGCCTGGGCCGAGGCCGACCGGCTGATCTCAAAGCTCGACGATGCCACCATTTCGCAAGCGCAATCCGTTTTCGCGCGGCTCGATTCAGTCGGGCAGGCCCGTATGAGCGCCCTGCATGGAGGACGACGGGACAAGCTGGAAATCAGCCCCAACCTCTGGGCCGGTGTCGGGCTGGTACGCGGCGGTGCCGGCACGGCACTGGTGGGAGACCCGGCCACCATTGCCGAACGTATCGACGAATACCGCCGCGCAGGGTGCGACAGCTTCATCCTTTCGGGATATCCGCATCTGGAAGAAGCCTATCGCTTCGGTGAACTGGTGCTGCCTCTTCTGCCCACCGCTCATCCGGTGCGGACACAGAGGGCCAGCAGCAATATGGGACCGTTCGGCGAGACGATTGCAGGCAGCCATCGTCCCGGGCGGGTATCGGCCTCATAATGTCCGACACGCTCCCTCATTACCCCGTCGCGATTATCGGCGGCGGCGCGACCGGCACCATGGTGGCGTTTCACCTGCTGCGCCAGCGTCCCGACCTCGGGGCAGGCGCGGTAGCGATCATCGAGCCGCGCGCGCAGCTCGGAGCCGGGCTGGCCTATGGCACACGCGATGCGCAGCACCGCATCAACGTGCCCGCCGCGCGAATGAGCCTCGACACTGCCGTGCCCGGCGATTTTCGTGCCTGGCTCGATCTCGATGCGCTTGCCGCAACAGACCCGGACGCCTTTCTGCCCTCGGGCGATCTCTACCCGGCACGGGCGCAATTCGGTCAGTATCTGGCCGCACGCATCGCGCCTTTTCTGGACGCAGGACGGCTCGTCCATCAACGTGACGCCGTGACGGCGGTGACGCGACATGACGGGAACTGGGTGCTGACCCTGAGCGACGGGGGAGGCCTGACCGCGTCCCATGTCGTGATCGCCCTCACCCATCCGGCCCCGGCCTTGCCCGCTGCCTTGCGCCCTCTGGCACAGGAGGCACGCGTCGTGGCCAATCCCTGGCGCGACGACGCTCTGGCACGGATCGCAACGCAGGATCGCGTGGCGATTATCGGTACTGGGCTCACCATGGCCGATATTGTGGCGAGCCTTGAGGCCCGCGGCCATCAGGGGCCGATCCTTGCCGTTTCGCGACGCGGCCTGCGCCCGCGCGCCCATGCGGCAGAGGCCTCGGCACTGTCGGATATCCTGCATCTTGCCCCTGCCCCCACGGCTCTGGGCCTTCTACGCAACGTCAGAACGGCACTGCGGGAGCATCCCGATCTTTCCTGGCACGAGATCATCGATGCCACACGCAAACAGGGGCGCAGGTTATGGTCGGTGCTCGATCTTGCCGAGCGCAAAAGGCTCATCCGCCATTTGCGCCCCTTCTGGGATGTGCACCGCTTTCGCATCGCCCCGCAGATCGACGCGATCCTGACACGAGGCCTCGCCTCGAAGCGCCTGTCTATCCGGGCGGCCCGTGTCATCGAGGCAATGGCAGGTCCTGAAGGGATCGCTTTAACGCTTCAGTTCCGTGGGCAAGCGCCTGAGACGCTCATTGTCGATCATGTGGTCAATACGACCGGTCCCGATCATGCAGGTATCATCTCTAACACGCCATTCCTGCGCACTCTGGCGGGGCAAGGTCATATCGCCCCGGACCCGACCGGTCTCGGGCTGCATACCGCCCCCGATTACCACGCCCTGCCTGCCCGGGAAACCGCACAGGGAACCGCACAGGGAACAGCGCCCCTGCTGATCGCCGGGCCGCTCTCGCGCGGGACGTTCGGGGAGTTGATGGGCCTGCCGGAAGTGACCGAGAACGCCCAATCCGTGGCGCGCCAGCTCGCCGCAGAACTGAACACCGCGCACAAGCGCGTTCCCGACGAGGTTCGATCATGAGCGCCCTGCCCCCGCATCCGCCCGAGCGCCCTGTCATTCGCTCTGCCGAGGATATCGCTGCCCTGGTCAATCGTGGTCCCTCTGGCAAGGGACATGCGAATATCATCGTCCTGCTCGCTCTGGGGGGCGTGTTCCTCGATGCCTACGACCTGACCACCCTCTCCTACGGCATTGGCGATGTGCAGAAGCATTTCGGCCTGACGGGCTCGCAAACCGGGATGGTCGCCGCCGCCATGAGTGCCGGCACCATCGTGGGCAGTATCACAGGCGGCTGGCTGACCGACAGGATCGGACGCTACGCGGTGTTCATGGCCGATATGGCCTGCTTCGTGATCGCAGCCCTCGTGGCCGCTGCGGCCCCGACTGCCAGCATCCTGATTCTGGCCCGCTTTGCCATGGGGTTCGGCGTGGGGATGGATCTGCCCGTCGCCATGGCGTTTCTCTCGGAATTCTCCAAGCTCACCGGCAAGGGCAGCAAGGCGGGGCGCGCCGCGGCCTGGTGCCCGACCTGGTATGCGGCCTCATCCGCGTGCTTCCTTCTGGTCTTTGCGCTGAATGCGGTGGTCCCGGCAGGCCATCCCGACTGGCTATGGCGCGCCTCGCTCGGCTTTGGCGCTGTACCGGCGTTGATCATCATTCTGGTACGCAGCCGCTATATGAGCGAATCCCCACTCTGGATCGCTCGTCATGGCGATCTGGAAAAGGCCGCCGCCATCCTGCGCGTCACCCATGGGGTCGATCCGGTGCTTCATATCACCGTGGCTCCTGAACCCGAGGCCCCTCCAAGCCCCTTCTCCCTGCTCCGCAGGCCACTCCTGCCGCGCACGCTTCTGATCATCGGCATGAAGCTCGTCAGCGCAACCTCCTATGCCGCGATTGCCTTCGGCGCCCCCAGTCTGCTCGCAACGATGCTGCACATGAATCGTACCGAGGTGCTCAGTGTCTCGATCCTGCTCAATCTGGTCTTTGCCCTGACGGGTGGGTTGCTTGGCGTGCGCCTGACACGGAGCTTCGGCTCACGACCGATCACGCTGGCAGGGTACGCGATGCAGGTTGTAGGCATCGCCCTTCTGGCGGTCATCGGCACGCCGCACTCATATGCCGGAATCTGGCTGGTCATGACCGGTTTTGCCCTGTTCCTGTTCGCGCAGGGTTTCGGCCCAGGATGCCAGCAGATGGTCTATCCAACCCTGAGCTACCCGACAGAACTGCGCGGGACGGGCATCGGCTTTACAAATTTCATCGCAGGGTTTGGCGGGACGCTGACCATGTGGGCGTTGCCGGGGCTCTATACGAGCCTTGGGACGCAGATCTTCTGGGTCATCCTGATTGCGCCTGTTTTTGGCATCGCTCTTCATCTTGTCCTGAGATGGGAAGTCTTCGGATACGACGCCGATGCCGACCCCGCCTTGCGCCGGGTGCGCGCCGAACCACGCAGTATGTCGGCCCCTGAACGGCTCTGCCCTTCCAACCCCATGCGCTGAACTTCCCGGGAAAAGGGCTCGCCCTGACCGGGGACGGCCGATCTCCGCCCGTATTAAACGACCAGAAATGAGTAAATTCATGAAGAACGATCCCATGCAGTCATTACACCCGTCCATGCGATGTCCATCCCCACCCAAGCATCCTGAACCGACTCACCGACCAGGCTTCTCCGCACCTTTTCACGCGCTCACGACCCCATTCTCCGGATATCGACCCCATGAAACATCGCCACCGATCTGACTTCGCCCTGCGCCCCCTGTCTCGCCCTGTGCCGGGCCTCGTCTCCGCGCGACGCCATCTTTCCAGCGCCTCCATTCTTGCCCTTCTGGCTGGGGGCGGCCTTGGGTCTGTCGCCCCGGCCTATGCCGCCACCAAGCCTGTGAACGACACGGCACGCGCCCAAGCCGGAGCCCCCCGTACCGGTGTCGCGCATCCCAAACGCTCCTCGCATCTGGCAGGCAAGGCGGAATCCATCACAGTCTCGCAACGTCGCCTCTCCCCCGTTGCTGCCGCGGCACGTCAGCTTGATACGGTGCCGGGTGGGGTCTCGGTCATCAATTCCAAGGAGGTTTTGCGCAGCCGCAATCTGACCAACGCCGATCTGCTGGCTTTTCAGCCTGGCGTGTTTGCCCAAAGCTCCGGCGGCGGCGACGGGTTGCGTCTGTCCATCCGTGGCTCGGGCATCCAGACAGGCACGAATTATTTCCGCTCCGGTATTCTGCTGATGTTTGACGGTCTGCCGGTCACCACCCCGGCAGGCACGCCTTATGAGCTTTTCGAAACTCTGGGCATTCAGTACACGGAGGTTCTGCGCGGAGCGAATGCCTTCGATTACGGTGGATTGCAGCTTGGCGGCGCAATCAATTACGTGGCCCCGACGGGCTATACGGCAGATCATTTCCAGGCGCGTGTCGAGGCGGGCAGCTTCAATTACAACAAGCAGCAGATCAGCTCCGGCGCCGTCATCGGCAAGTCCGATTATTATATCAGCATCACCAAATCCTATCGCGGCGGCTATCAGGCCCAGACAGCCGCAAGCAGCTTCGGCGTTAACGCGAATTACGGCTACCGCTTCAGCGACAACGTCTCGACACGCCTTTTCTTCCGCTATCGCCAGACGCAGAACGGCTATCCGGGCTATCTGACCCGCGACCAGATCGAGACCAACCCGAAACAGGCTCAGGCGCTTTATGCCACGCTGCATGGTCATCGCATCCAGCCCGGCAGCAAATTCTATGGCGACATGACCACGATCCGGATCGATGACCGCTCCAAACTCGAACTCGGTTTCGATTATCAGGATGCGCCGATCGATATCCAAAATACGGCCACGGCCCAGCGCTGGGGCTACAAAACGGTCGCGGGCGTGCTGCGTTATAGTCGCGATGACAGGATGTGGGGCCATAAGAGCGAGACGCTTTTTGGGATCGATACCTATACCGATCTGGAAGCCTGGCAGACCAATCGTTCACGCACCAATACCGGCATTTATGCCAAAATCCCCTTCGGCACCGTGCTGCGCCATTCGAATTACGGCGGCACCGATAATTACTTTCATATCCGGAACAATTTTGAGCTCTTCCATAATTTCTGGCTGACGGCGGCCGGTGCGCTCGATTTCGTGCAGCGTTCGACCGAGGTCACCTATCCCACTCAGAGCTCTGTCGGCACCTCCGGACTTGGCTTTACGCCACGTGGCGGCTTTCGCTACGTGATTTCGCCCCATGTTTCGATTTACGGCAATGTCAGCCGCAGCTTTCAGCCGCCCAATGACTGGCAGCTTCTGTCAGGCGCGCTCTACACCTCCGGTCCGGCACAAGGACTCAATGCCTCGGGGGTAAAGCTCGATAACCAGACCGCCACGACCTATGAAGCCGGCACACGGGGAGAGTGGAAAAACAATCGCTGGAGCGTCTCCTATTACTATTCGGACGTACGCAACGAGCTGCTTTCGGTCATGACGCCC
The DNA here is from genome assembly GCF_003994335.1 of Asaia sp. W19. GTDB lineage: Bacteria > Pseudomonadota > Alphaproteobacteria > Acetobacterales > Acetobacteraceae > Asaia. Next base: position 103,833 of record NZ_PNQZ01000066.1, on the reverse strand, counting down.
CTCTCCCAGCTTTACGGTGCGGCCACCTATTCCAACGCCAGCCCGACGACGCATCAGGGTGTCGAGGCCTCGCTGGAAACCGATCTCGTCAAATGGTCAGGTGGCAAGCTCGGCCTGCGCCAGTCCTATACCTGGCAGGATTTTCACTTCAAGCATGACGCGGTGTTCGGCCATAATGCCCTGCCCGGCATCCCGGCCCATTTCTATCAGGGGGAAATACGCCTCGACCTGAAGAACGGGCTCTATGCCAATTTCAATACACAGGTCTCGTCCAAGGTCTCCGGCTCCTATGACGACACCTATTACGCGCCCTCCTACCATATCTTTAACACGACCATCGGATATGAATGGCCGCACAAACATCGTCAGGTCTTCCTATCCTTCAACAATCTCGCCAACACCCATTACGCCTCGATCGTCGTGCCGGGCTATATCGCCGCAGGCAAGCAACTCTCGGTGTTTCAGCCGGGTGACGGTTTTGGCGTCTTCGCCGGTGTCTCGGCGGGCTTCAATTGAAACCCGCCTGTGAGACAGGATCGAAGGCGATTCAACCCAGTTCCCAGGTCATCCTGATCTGGGACTCATAGGACTGGTCTTGTCTCCACTGCTCGGGCAGCCACACGATCCCTGCTCCATAGCGAGAGAGAGCCTCGGGCGGCGCCTTGAGATTCGGCACTCCATCATTCGCGATGTGCAGGAAAGCGATCATTGGAGCGCCATCCGGTGTGGTCTGATAGTCGGCGCCCTGAACCCAGTTCGGCTCTCCCAAAAACTTGTCTCCTTCCCAGTTCAGCAAGGGCGAGGCGGGTGGAACCGCGCTTTCCTCTCCTCTCAGGAGGAAACTATGCGCTGCGTCTGCCTCCATCAAAGCGTCCGAACCCAACCATCGAAGCGCCGTCACGAGATCGCTGTCCTCTGCCCTCGCATCGGGCCGGGACTCGTATTCCATGAGAATCCCCGTATCGCGTGTCTTGCAGAACGCCGTGATTTTCCTCCCACAAGGCGGTTCGAGATCCCCGCTGACAGGCATGGGGCGCAATACCCTCGGCTCGCCCTTGCGGACGAAACGAATGGTGAATGGTGGGTTGTCAGGGAGCCGGGGCCAGTCCTCGATAATCGGATTCACAAAAACCAGAAAGGCCTCGATCCCCGCTGGCAAGCATGCCCTGATGGGCTCAGGAAGGTCGGCCCACCGATACTGACTGTGAAAAAGACAGGGGCCGATCTTCCCGTCGTAACACCAGTGCGGCCAGTCCATCGAGACCGGCATGAAGGGTGCGCCGTAATATCGGGACGCTTCCGGCCCAACCGCCTCACTTTCCCCGAGCCTCTGTGGCTGGAAGCGGGGAATATAGGCATCCTTGGTCAGGCGCTGTGCCATGAAGCCGCACAAAGCCCGACGAGCCTGGGCGAGTTTCTCTGTGAAATCGATCCCACGCAGATCGATGATCGGGATGCTCTTGCCTGTGAGGTCAAGATAGGCCTGAGCCAGAAGCCTGTCAGTTTCATTTTCCACAGCCAGGGCGGCAATGCTGAAACGCTGCGCCTTGCGAAAGGCGTCACGTTCTTTGTCGGACGCTCCAAGCTTTGGATAGGGACATGGCGGCAAGACTTCCTCGACGCTGCACAGCTTTCCGGGCAAATCCAGATCACCATGACATACAGAGATAGGGGTTCGGGACTGGATTTTCTCAAGGGATGATGGGAGTGAGAGATCACCCTTCAGCCCTTTTTCCGTCGCATAAGCCTGCGCCTTGGGCCCTCTGATCAGTCCGACAAGCCCGTCTGGCAGCCCCCAGGAAAAGCAATCATCCTCCGACGCTGATGCATTCAAGGGGACCTGACGAACATGACAGGGCAACGGCATAGGTTCATCTCCCGGTGCTTGCTCGCACCTTGTTTCACGCCAGCATTTCATCGGCCCGTGTGGACAGGCAAGGGGCGTGGAGACCCTGTAACGGGATTGTGGCATTCCGCCCCCATAATCCCGTTCTCCGACAGAGGACCAGTCCGAGCAGGTCGGACATCAAAAAACAGAGCCAAGCCCCTGTTTTGACCTTTCTTTCTGGAACATTTTTCGCGATCAGACGCTCTGGCCGGGCGAATTCATGGAACGGTCACACACCACCTTGCATGAATCCTTTATCGAGGCGCCGTACCCCGGCACTCTTCTGGAAAAAGGAGCAGGTCAATGGAACTTCAGCTTCAGCATGACACGCCCAACGCCCCTTCGGATCGCTGGCGTCAGACGCTTGTTGCCGCATGGCGGGAGCATCGACTGGCCACGATTTCCTTCCAGTCGCGTCGCGGCGCATTGATGTCTCTGGACGAAGAGACGCTGCGCGACGATGATCAGACCTGAGCCCTGCGCGGCCCCTCCGCCTGCGGCCATGTGGCGCAGGCGAGAGGGGCTGCGGCTCCCCATCCAGAACAGGTATTGTCGCCCCACACCATGATTCGTCCGATACGCTCTCTTGCTGCTGCCCTTCTCACTCTGACCTGCCTCAGCCCGGCTACCGTGACGCGCGCAGCGCCTGAACCGGTGAAAACACTATCCGCATCAGACCTGCGGACGAAAACACCAATCAAGCATGTGATCGTGATCTTCGATGAGAACGTCTCGTTCGACCATTATTTCGCGACCTATCCCCAGGCATCAAACCCGGAGGGCGAGCCGGTATTCATGCCGAAGCTCGGAACGCCACCCGCCAACACGCTGTTGCGGTCCAATCTGCTGGTCACCAATCCCAACACGAACCCGGCGAATGGGCCCGACGCCTCCGTGCCGTTCCGGCTCGATCGCAGCCAGGCCAGTACGGCAGACCAGAACCACGGCTATACCGCCGAGCAGATGGCCTATAATGGCGGCAAGGCCGATCTCTTTCCGCTGCATACAGGCAAAGGCTCACCGGGCGGCGTCGGGGCATTTGCCACGCGCGGTCAGGTCATGGGATATTTTGACGGCAATACCGTCACAGCGCTCTGGCGGTACGCCCAACGCTTCGCCATGAGCGACAACGCCTACACAGATACTTACGGTCCCTCAACGCCCGGTGCACTCGAGATCGTCTCGGGACAGACCAACGGGTTGCATATCACCGCCTCCGCCCAGAAGCCCTCGACCCGGGCCCTGCCTTCACCGTTCATCAAGGATGGGCAGGGCAGCATGACCATGATCAACGATATCGATCCGACTGGCGATGTCTGTTCGCTCCCCGGGGAGCAGGTCTGGATGGAGGGGCGTAATATAGGCGACCTGCTGAATGCCAGAGGTATCAGCTGGGGCGGCTTCATGGCCGGGTTCGACCTCTCGACACATAACCGCAATGGCACGACGGGGTGCCAGCGCGCCACCTATTCCACCGTCGTGGCTCAGACGGTTGTCGACTACATTCCCCATCATAACTGGTTCCAGTATTATCCGAGCACATCCAACCCGAAGCACTTGCGACCATCGGGCGTCGAGGCCATCGGCCAGACGATGGCCGCCGACGGCAAGACAAAAGACCCTGCCAATCATCAGTACGATCTAGAGGATTTCATCGCCGCCACGCGCGCTGGCCATATGCCTGCCGTGTCTTTCCTGAAACTCCCGGCGTTCCAGGACGCCCATGCGGGCTATTCCGACCCGCTCGACGAGCAGGAGGGCGTAGTCCGTCTGGTCAATTTCATCCAGTCACGCCCGGAATGGAAGGACACCGCCATCATCATCGCCTATGACGATTCCGATGGTTGGTATGACCACGCCTTTACTCCCGTGCAGCACAACTCGCATGACGCATCCGCAGACCAGCTCGACGGACCGGGTCAGTGCGGCAAGGGATCTGCCCCCAACGGCCTGAAGGGCAAGCCGGCAAATGGCCGCTGCGGCCCCGGCACAAGAACCCCGCTTCTGGTGCTGTCGCCCTGGGCAAGGCGCAATGCCATTGACCATACACTTCTGACACAGAGCTCCGTACTGCGCTTCATCGAGAATAACTGGCTCGATGGCTCGCGTCTCGGCGGAGGGTCCTTCGATCAGGACGCACAGGATATGGACGGGATGTTCAACTTTCAGAGCAAGCCGGACGCCACGCCGCTCTATCTTGCGCCGAGGGATGGGTCAGTCCTGCATGAAGCGCCCAAGGCTTTCTGATTTTTCGTGGATGACAGCGCGCACGGATGAGGGCGAGGCGCAGGCCACGCACACGTGGTCTCGCCTAATCACGGTGGCGCTGTTGATCGGGTCTCTCGCCGCGACCATCCCCCAGGCTTTCGCGCGCGACTGCGCGCCTGCGCCTGACGGCGGCAACCCCTGCCCTGTCACGCTGATCCGCCCTCCAGTGGTCCCACTCTCCGCCATGGCGAAACTCGGCAAGGCGCTGTTTTTCGACAAGGCGCTCTCCGGATCTGGACAGCTTTCCTGCGCCTCGTGCCATGTACCGAGTGCGCATTACGCGCCGGACAACGCGCTGGCTTTCGCCAGGGGCGGTGTGGCGATGGACAAATTCGGCGTCCGCGCCGTGCCTTCGCTCACCTATCGCGAGCGCCAGCCGCCTTTCAGCGTCGGCCCCGATAATGCCACCAGCGAAACGGCGCCGCCTCCCCCATCGCCGCCCAGCGCTAAAGGCGTCAAATCGGCCAGTAATACCGGCGTCTCGGCTCAGGCCATGGTGCCGCAGGGCGGTTTGTTCTGGGACGGCAGGGCCGACACGCTGCAAAGCCAGGCCGCCGGGCCGCTCTTCGACCCTCGCGAAATGGCGGCGACACGCACTGGTATCGCCGCTCGCCTGCGCCATGCGCCCTATAGTGCCGATCTGTTTCGCCTGATGGGTGCTCATGCTTCGGACGACATGCTGATTGCTGAAGCGCTTTTCGCGCTGGCCCGCTATCAGATTGAAGCACCAGTTTTTCACCCTTACTCGAGCCGCTATGATGCCTGGCTTGAGGGACAAATCCGCCTGACAAGAGACGAAGCCGAAGGGCTGCGGCTTTTCAATGACCCGTCGAAAGGCAATTGTGCCGCCTGCCATCTGAGCATGGTCGATGAGGAAGGCAGACCGCCGCTCTTTACCGACCATCAATACGAAGCCCTCGCCGCCCCGCGTAACCCCCTCGCCCCGAAAGGCAGCTACGATCTCGGTCTCTGCGCGGCAGGCCGCGCGGATATCGGCCATACCGAAGCCTATTGCGGCTTCTTCCGCACCCCATCGCTGCGCAACAGCGCTACGCGTAAGGTGTTTTTCCATAACGGCACCTTTACCTCGCTGCGTCAGGTGATGGATTTCTATGAACTAAGGGACATTGAACCGTCTCAATTCTATCCGCGACAGGCGGATGGGACTCTTCTGCTCAATGACGATCTGCCAAGGCGCTATTGGGGCAATATCGACAAGACCGACACGCCTTTCGGCCCGCGCAAATCGCCCAGCCTGACGCCGGAAGAGCGCGAGAAAATCATTGTCTTCCTTGGAACCCTGACGGATGGGCAAGCTCCTCAGCGCAAGTGATCTCTCCCACAAAAGGGATCACGATACAGATCGATCCGGTCTGGAAGATCCGCAATGCGCGGGGGTCATTCAGATACGCGCTTCCCGTTCACCCTGGGCAGTTCGAGTAACAGCCACGCGATGAACAAGGCCAGACCGATCAATCCGACACGCCATAGCGGATCGGGGTAGAGAACGAGGAAGCGCAGTCCGCTCGCCCACAGAAACAAGACAAAACCGGTGGCCGCTATGACGAGTATCTGCGCCCAGCGCTGTCTCCCCAGTCCGGAGGCGACTTCAGGCAAGATCCGGCTGTGCAAGACCCAAAGCGCCCCCGCAAGAAAAAGCGAACCGCAGGCGAAAAGCCCCCAAGGCGAGAGATCCATCCCCTGGTTGAAACGACCGGTATCTCCTGTCGCCAGGAACGGACGCATCCAGAGATAAGCAATGAGCTCAGCAAGGTTGAGGATCAGAAACCAGTAAAGGGCGAAAAATACAATGGGCCGGATGCATGCTCTCACATGGAGCAGGCACGAAATCAGGATGACAACCAAGATACCGTGCATCGCCAGTGGCGCACCGCCTATGGCGGCTTCGGCGTTATGTCCGCGCCCATGAAACAAGGCGTCATAGGGAACACCTTCATCCCAGCCCTGCATGGTGATCAGATTTCCCCAGACCACGGTCATGGGGGTGCCGGAATAGCCGAGCGCCCAGCCCATCGTACTATGGGTGAACTCATGCAGGAGGATCATGACAGCCTGGAGAAGGAAATAACCACCCACCATGAGCCCTGCGTAGAAAATGCGCTTCAGTGAGGAATTGGCTGACATGACATTTTCCTTGATGGGCGATGATGATCGTCAACGCCGGCTGACGTTTCATCTTTGCATGCAGATCGCGCGCGATCACCGCTGATCGACCTCTACACGGAAATAGGCGCGCTGCCGCCTGATCTCGTATCGATCTACGCGGTAAGAACCACCCATTCCGGACGCGCCATGGCGCCTCTCTCCTGACAGGCACAGCTGCGTCAGGATCTACACTCAGCGCGCGCGCCGGGTACCTCCATGAGTTTGGCGCGGTATGCCGCAAAACCGGGGAGCGCAGGAGCCCCATTCAAGCCGCTTGACGCGCTCAAGCCGTGCTCTAGAGTGGCTCCTGCCTAAAAAGACAGCGATGCAGGTATGGTGACAACCTGCGGTCTCTCTTGAGACAGTCACGCTTGAGCACTTGAACCTGCTCTTGGCCATGGCCGGACACAACGAGGATTGGCCTCGTTCGTGGTCGGTCGTCGCTGTCCGCATCGCGATCGGCTCGTGTCCGCCTTCTCTCTGGAAAGGCACGATCATGAAACTCAACCACATCAATCTTTACAGCCATGACACGGAATCCGATCGGGCTATGTTCGAGCGCTATTTCGGCCTTCATACTCTCGTCGTACGGGGGACGACGATGGCGATCATGCAGGACGAAGACGGCCTGGTGCTGATCATCAATCATTTCGACAGGAAACTGGGAGGCTTCCTCTATCCCGAGCATTTCGACATTCTGCATATCGGCTTCATCCTGGAATCCCGTGAAGCTGTCGACACCCTTTATGAACGCCTACAGAATGATGGGAAGGCGACCCGGCCTCCACAGACGGCACATGGTGCCTGGAGCTTCTATTTCCGGGCTCCGGGCGGTTACTTCATCGAGGTCACAACCTTGACCGCGGTGCGCCCTCATGAAGCCTATCAGGCTACCTCGCCTTGAGGCTTTCCTCGGTCGACGGCGCGCCCGTCGACCAATCAGTCCTGATCCGTCCAGCCAATCCCCGGGGTGAGCCGTCGTGCGGGACCAATCACCTGGATAATTCTGTGCGCGCCGTGAGCTTATTTCCGTCCGGGTCACGCAGATAGGCGACAAATATCCCGTTTGGACGCTCGGTGGGGGGGCTCTCAATACTTGTCCCGCCATGGCGGATGCCCGCTTCGTGCCAAGCGAGGACATGGTTCGGGCTCTTCGCCGCAATTCCGATAGTTCCGCCATTTGCCGCGGTAGCAGGCTGCCCGTTGATCGGGGTCGTGATCATCAATCTTCCCCCGTCATGAGCGTAGATCAGCCGCCCTCTCGCATCCACCGCGCCTGGGCTGCCGCCCAGAGCCTCAAATGTCGCATCATAGAAAACCCTTGATCGCTCAAGATCATTGCTGCCGATCATGACATGGGTAAACATGTTTTTCTCCGAGCGCTTCCCAAAGGGGAAATGAAACACCGGCACGTGCAAGCCCGTCGGATGACAAAGGTTCCACCGCTTTATCATCAACCTGGCGGGATCGACACGCTGCGCGACCCTCATCTTTCGCCATGATGGCATTGCGCCAGAGGGTATCGTCCAATTCGATTTTCCCGATGCGCCCATAATGTCCCACCACCAGGGAAAGGCCCGCGCGCCTCCCTAGACGAGCCGATACCCTACCCCTGTCTCTGTCAGGATATGCCGGGGTCTTTCCGGGTCCGGCTCGATCTTCTGCCTGATCTGACGGATGTAGACCCGCAGCTGTTGCACGTCGCTTGTCGGGCCCCAAAGCTGCTTCATGATCATCTGATGGGTCAGGACGCGGCCCGCATAGCGCACCAGCATACGCAGGATATCCCATTCCCTGGGTGAGAGACGTATCTCATTTCCGCCCCGGAATAGCTGACGGCGCACAAGGTCGATCGTCAGATCGCCCGAGGTGAAAAGCGGCAGGGTGCCTTCCTGTTGCAGACCATGGCGCAGGGCATTGCGCAATCGCGCCACGAGTTCGGCCATGCTGAAGGGCTTAGTCACGTAATCATCCGCCCCGGCTTCGAGCGCAGCCACCTTGCCACGTTCATCGTCACGCACCGATAGAATGACCACGGGCAGATTCGGCCGGTCCTGACGCAACCGGCGCAGTACCGCCACACCATCGAGATCCGGCAGCCCCAGATCGAGCAGGACGAGATCGGGCGGGGTTTCGGCGGCGCAATGCAGGGCCTGCTCGCCCGAACCGGCTTCGAGAATGCGCCATGACTGGCTTGCCAGCGTGGTACGCAGCAGACGCCTGATGGCAGGTTCATCATCCACGATCAGAAGGGTCGGGTCGCTCATCAGGACGCCTTTTCAGCCAGAGGGAAACGAAGGGTGAAAACCGCTCCCTCGCGATCAGGACGGTTTGCTGCCGTGATCTCTCCGCCCATCGCTTCAACGAAACCGCGCGCAATGGCAAGCCCCAGCCCCGTACCCGCCCGCGCGGTATCAGCCGCCGCAAAACGCGTGAATTTGGCAAAGAGCACCGCCGGGTCACGTGCGCCGAAACCTGGCCCCTCATCCAGAACAGCAAGGACCAGATGCGCATTCTCGACAGTGAGCCGGATCGTGATCTGCGTTCCTGGATTTGTATATTTGGCGGCGTTATCGAGGATATTGAACAGGGCCTGCTCCAGCAGGACCGCATCGATCGGCACCATAGGCAAGTCAGGCGCTGCCTCGAAATCGACCCGATGCCCTTCCAGCAACCGCGTCGCACGTACAAGGGCTGATGCCGCCACTTCGGCGCAGTCCACGGCCTCGCGACGCAAAGGTAGCGCCCCCGCTTCAAGCCGGGTCATGTCGAGCAGATTCCCCACGAAGCGATTGAGACGCTCCGCCTCGTCGGTTACGGTTGCGAGCAATTCCGTACGCCCTGCCTCCCCCAGCGCCTCGCCATAATCGCGCAGGCTCGATGCGGCACCCAGGATGGAGGCGAGCGGGGTACGCAGATCATGGGAAATCGACGTCAGCAGCGCTCCACGCAAACGATCGGTTTCCGCGTCTAGCCTGACGCGATCGAGGTCACGCGCGAGCAGGATACTCTCGATGGCCGAGGCGGTCTGATCCCCCAGCGCGTCGAGCAGGCTCTGCTCCTCAGCATCCAGCAAGGGGCCCGCCCGGTCACGGTCCAGACCCAGCAGCGCAACCGGACCGCGCCCGGTGCGCAGGGGAATGAAGAGCCAGCGCACGCCAGGCAGATTATCCGAGCCACGACCGGCAATACGGTTGTTTTTCCACGCCCAGCTTGCGGCTGCAAATCCGTCCTGATCGATCGGATAATCGGAATCATAGGCTGTCTGAACGCGCAAGGCGCCCTCTTCAGGCATGAGCAGCACGACACGGCAATTCAGAAGCGTCGCAATCTGATGACTGACCGACCAGAGCAGATCCTCCAGCCGGGTCAGTCCCGTGATGGTGCGACTGAAATGATAGAGTGACTGCGTGATCTCGGCTCTATGACGCGCGACGACAGCCTGACTGCGTACCCGAGCGCCCAGATTGCTCGCAATCAGGGCGGTGCCAAAGAAGAAGAATAGCGCCACCACATTATCCGGCGCAGCGATAGTCAGGGTGTAGAGCGGTGGCAGGAAGAAGAAGTTGAAACAGAGCATCCCGAGCACGGAAGCCCACAGGGATGGCCAGAGCCCATAAGCCACAGCAACGCCGAGTATGGCGGTCAGGAAGGCCAGCGAGACATTGCTGACCTCAAGACCCTGCCTGAGCAGCAGTGCCAGCCCCAATGCCGCCAGCATGATGGCCGAACTGCCGAGATAGGGACTAAGTCTTGGCCGGACGCGTTCACGCAGCCGCCCGGTTACCGCCTCACCCGAGCGGGGCACGACATGGACTGGGAACCCCTCGGAACGCTGGATAAGACGCTCGGTGGTACTGCGCCCCAGAATCTGCCTCAGCCGACCGATCCAGTTCGTTCCGGCAGGATGCGCCGCAACGATCTGGGTCACATTCTGCGCCTTCGCATAGGCCAGGGCATCAAGGGCGATGTCATGGCCCGGAACGGTCACGGTCTCGGCCCCGAGCGACTGGGCCAGATGCATCTGCGATGCCATGCGCGCACGCGCATCCTCGGTCAGGTCACGGCTTGTCTCGACATGGAGCACGATCCAGGGGGCATGGAGCCTGTCCGCCAGGCGCTTGCCGTAACGCAGCAATCCGGTATCGCCATCCTCAAGCGTGAGGCACACCATGACACGCTCACCTGCCGCCCAGGGACCAGCGATGGCATTGGCCTTCATATGATCGACAAGCTGCGCGTCGACCTGCTGCGCCGTCTGACGCAAAGCGAGTTCACGCAGGGCCGTCAGATTACCCGGCGAGAAGTAATGCAGCATGGCGCGTCCCGCCATCGGAGCCCCATAGATCTTGCCGTCACGCATGCGCTGCAAAAGGTCATTCGGGGTGAGATCGATCAGTTCGAGTTCATCCGCCTGCTCCACCACCTTGTCCGGTACCGTCTCCCGCACACGGATACGCGTGATTGAGGCGACCACGTCATTCAGGCTCTCGAGATGCTGGATATTGACAGTGGTAAAAACATCGATCCCGGCCTGGAGGATTTCCTCGACATCCATCCAGCGCTTTGGATGGCGTGATCCCGGAACGTTGCTATGTGCATATTCGTCAATCAGCACCAGACGCGGGCGACGCGCGAGGACCGCATCGAGGTCCAGTTCCTGCAGCACCTGCCCCCTATAGGGCATGAGGCGAGTGGGCAGGACAGGCAATCCGTCGACCAGAGCCGCAGTCTCGCTCCGGCCATGGGTCTCGACGATCCCAACTACAAGATCCACACCGTCGCGCATCAGTTGCTGGGCGGCGCTGAGCATCTCGAACGTCTTGCCGACACCCGGAGCGGCCCCCAGAAAGATCTTGAGGCGCCCGCGCCGCGCATCGCCGCATCCCTGACGCAACAGGGCATCGGGGTCGGGTCTGTCATAATCGCGCCGACTCACGGACGCGGTCTCACCAGCTTCGCACTTGGGGCCAGAGCGGCCACTCTGGAAGCGGATATGCGCGCAAAGGGGCTATGCAGGTGATGGAGGGCGCGCATTGTCATCAGGGTGACATTCTATCGAGGGCCCGGTTCAGCGCCAGAACATTCACGTGAGGCTCCCCCAGAAAACCGAGAAGCGGCTGACGTATCTGACTCATCACGAGATGACGCACACGCTCCTCGTCGAGGTTGCGGGCTTTCGCCACGCGCAGCACCTGAAACAAGGCCCCTTCGGGGGAGAGATCAGGATCAAGACCACTAGCCGATGTCGTGACGAGTTCCACGGGAATGCGCCAGCCACGCGCCATGGCATCGGGATTCTCGGCGTTGAGCGCCGATATGCTGGCAGTGACGCGGTCGAGCAATGCTTTGGAGGTTGGCCCTGCATTCGAGGCGAGGGAGGCTGAGGCATTATAGGGCGCAGCGCTGGTCTTGCTCGCGTCCTTCGGGTCCGGCCCCATGGTGGCCGAGGGGCGTCCGTGGAAATAGCGAGGTGCAGTGAAATTCTGCCCGATCAGCGAGGAACCGATGATGCGGCCCCGGTCATAGATCAGACTCCCTTCGGCACGGTCAGGCATCATCAGGGTGGAAAGCGCTGTCATGGCCAGAGGATAGACGAGCCCGGTCAGGGCCGAGAGCAGCAGGAACAGGACGAGCGCGGGGCGCAACTGGGAAAGGACCATGGGGGTCTCCTCAGACCAGACCGATATGGGTCACGACGAGATCGATCAGCTTGATCCCGATGAAAGGCACGATCAGACCGCCCACGCCATAGATGAGCAGATTCCGACGCAGAAGGGCCGCAGCACCGACGGGACGGTAGCGCACGCCGCGCAAGGCCAGAGGAATGAGCGCGATGATGATCAGCGCATTGAAGATGATGGCTGAGAGCACGGCGCTTTCGGGCGTGGCCAGATGCATGATATTGAGGCTCGAAAGCGCTGGGTAGAAACCGACGAACATGGCCGGGATGATGGCAAAATACTTGGCCACGTCATTGGCAATGGAAAAGGTGGTGAGCGCGCCGCGCGTCATGAGCAATTGCTTGCCGATCCCCACGATCTCGATCAGCTTCGTCGGATCGCTGTCGAGATCGACCATGTTCCCGGCCTCTCTCGCAGCCACGGTGCCGGTATTCATGGCCACGCCCACATCGGCCTGGGCCAGCGCGGGGGCATCATTCGTGCCGTCACCGCACATGGCCACGAGCTTGCCCGATTCCTGCTCGCTACGGATCAGGGCCAGCTTGGCTTCTGGCGTGGCCTGAGCGAGGAAATCATCGACGCCTGATTCAGCGGCGATCGCGGCGGCGGTCAGCGGATTGTCACCCGTGATCATGACCGTGCGTATGCCCATCCGGCGCAATTCGGCAAAGCGTTCGCGTATGCCGCCCTTGACCACGTCTTTCAGATGCACGACGCCCAGAAGGCGACCGTCATCCATTACCGCAAGCGGCGTGCCGCCCTGTCGTGCTATGCCATCCGCAATGCTGCGTATCTGGGCGAGGGCGCCAGCTTGCTCGCCTGCTGCGGCGATCACGCTTTCTACTGCGCCTTTGCGGATCTGACGTGCGCCGATATCGACACCGCTCATGCGCGTCTGGGCCGTAAAGGGGACGAAATGCGCTCCCGTGGCATTGAGCTCGCGACCGCGCAGCCCGAACCGGGTCTTGGCCAGAACCACGATGGAACGCCCCTCCGGAGTCTCATCGGCCAGCGAGGCGAGCTGCACGGCATCGCCCAGTTGCTGCTCGGTCACGCCGGGAACAGGAATGAAGGCGCAGGCCTGACGATCACCGATGGTAATGGTGCCGGTCTTGTCCAGAAGCAGCGTATCCACATCGCCCGCTGCCTCGACGGCGCGCCCCGACATGGCGAGCACATTGAAGCGGATCAGGCGGTCCATCCCTGCAATACCGATGGCCGAGAGCAAGGCGCCAATGGTGGTGGGGATGAGGGTCACGAAGAGCGCGACAAGCACCATGACGGAAATCGACCCGCCCGCGTAATGCGCGAAGGAGGGAATGGTCGCCACGGCGATGATGAAGATGAGCGTCATGCCGGCCAGCAGAATGGTCAGCGCGATCTCGTTCGGGGTCTTCTGACGCTGCGCCCCTTCGACCAGAGCGATCATGCGATCGAGAAACGTCGAACCCTGTGCCGCAGTGATCCGCACGATCACCCAGTCGGACAGAACGCGTGTGCCCCCCGTGACGGCTGAGCGGTCGCCACCGCTCTCGCGAATGACGGGTGCGGATTCTCCGGTTATGGCTGATTCATCGACTGAGGCGATGCCCTCGATCACCTCGCCGTCGCTGGGAATGAAGTCGCCCGCCTCAACCAGCACGACATCGCCCACGCTGAGTTCGGGTGCCGGGACTTCCTCATAGAGACCGGCTGGGGAATACCCCCCCGCATCATTGGGGATAAGCCGCTTGCCCCGCGTTTCGGTACGGGTCCGACGCAGGGAGTCCGCCTGGGCCTTGCCCCGCCCTTCGGCGATGGCTTCCGCGAAATTGGCGAAAAGCAGGGTGAACCACAGCCAGAGCGTGATCTGGAGCGCGAGCCCCGTATGCGGCACGCCCTTGAACAGATCGCGCAGCAGCAGGATCGTGGTGAGCAGGGTCACGATCTCGACCACGAACATGACCGGATTTCGCACCATCACGCGCGGATCGAGCTTGCGCAGACTTTCGACCATGGCGGGAAGAATGAGCGCCGCGCTCAGCACCCCCGATCGGGCGCGCAATGTGGGGCGTTCCGGAACACCCGCCGGCTCGGTTTCCGGCGAGGGCGCAGGCGAAGGAAAGGAAATCATGAGACGGGCGCCTCTTAGTAAGTGGTGCCGTGGAGCATCGCGAGATGCTCAACAATCGGCCCAAGAGCGAGTGCAGGAAGAAAGGTCAGACCACCGACAATCACGATCACCCCGGCAACAAGCGCGATGAACAGGCCATTATCGGTTGGGAAAGTGCCAGGCGTTGGGGCGGCTGTCTTCTTGGCCGCCATCGACCCCGCAATGGCCAGGGCGGGAATGATGACAAAGAAGCGCCCGATCATCATGCCGATGCCAAGGGTCACGTTCCAGAAGCTGTTGGCCGTAAGCCCGGCAAAGGCGCTGCCGTTATTGGCTGCCGCCGAGGTATAGGCATAAAGTGCCTCGGAAAAACCGTGCGGTCCGCTTGCGGAAAGCGCAGAGAGTCCGGCGGGCAGAACGACAGCGAGCGCGGTGAAGCCGAGCATGACGAGCGGCAGGCAGAGCACGGCCAGCATGGTCATCTTGATTTCGCGCGCCTCGATCTTCTTGCCCAGATATTCGGGTGTGCGACCGACCATCAGCCCGGCCATGAAAACCGCGATGAGCGCAAAAAGCAAAAACCCATAGAGCCCGGAACCGACGCCGCCGAAGATCACCTCACCCAGCATCATGTTGATGAGCGGCACCATGCCGCCCAGCGGCAGGAAGCTCTCATGCATGGCATTGACCGCCCCGCATGACGCGTCGGTGGTCACCGTGGCGAAGAGCGCCGAGGCGGCGACGCCAAAGCGCGTTTCCTTGCCTTCCATATTCCCCAGCGTGCCATCGAGGCCGAGGGAAGCGAAGAGCGGATTTGCATGGGCTTCGGACCAGTAGAGCACACCCGCGCCGATGAGAAAGAGCGCCGCCATGGCCGAAAAAATGGCCCAGCCCTGCTTCTCCTGACCGATCATGCGACCAAACATGTTGGTCAGCCCGGCACCGAGCGCGAAGATACACAGCATCTGAACGAAATTGGTCAGTGCATTCGGGTTTTCGAAAGGATGGGCGGAGTTGACGTTGAAATACCCGCCGCCATTCGTACCCAGCATCTTGATGGCCTCCTGAGAAGCCACGGGACCGAGTGCGATGCTCTGGTTTCCGCCCTCGAGCGTGAAAGCCGAAGCGGTTGTCGCCAGGGTTTGTGGCACGCCTTCAAGCACGAAGAACAGCGTGAGCACGACGCAGCCGGGCAGCAGCACGTAGAGCGTCACCCGCAGCAGATCGACCCAGAAATTGCCGATCGTAACGGCGCTGCGCCTGACAAAACCGCGCATGATCGCCGCTGCAATGGCAATGCCCGCCGCAGCCGAGACGAAGTTCTGAACGGTGAGAGCGAGCATCTGGCTGAGCGGGCTGAGCGTCGTCTCGCCGCCATAGCTCTGCCAGTTGGTATTCGTCAGGAAGCTGACCGCGGTGTTATAGGCCAGGTCAGGCGCGACCGCCCCAAGCCCCGAGGGGTTGAACGGCAACACGCCCTGCAGACGCAACAAGGCGTAGACCGCAATGAAGCAGAAGATCTTGAACAGAATGACGGCGAGCGCGTAATGCGACCACGACTGCTCGCGGTTCGGGTCGATCCCGGCAAGGCGATAAGCGCCCCGCTCCAGCGGCCCGAGAAGACGCGCGAGACCATGGCGTTCGCCTTCGAGCACGCGCTTCAGAAACCCTCCGAGTGGTCGCGTGATCGCAACAACGCAGAGAAAGAATACGGCGATAGTGATCCAACCTGAGAGGGTCATGATCAGAACCTTTCAGGCCGGAGGAGCACGGCTGTGACATAGGCCAGCAGGCCGAGCGTCACGATACCGGCGAGAACGAGATCGGGCGTCATGTCAGATCCTTTTGCAGACCGAGATGAAGCCCAGGCAAAGCACGAAGCCGAACAGGCCAAGCGCTGCATAGAGAATGTCGAGCATGAAGACGGGCTCCCTTGAGAGCCCCCCTTATCCTGCCGTTCCGCATAGGGATGACAGATCAGCCCCCAAGGCGCTCCATAGGAATCTCATAGGGGGCCCGTTACAGCGGTCGGCACTGACAGCAGGGCACGAGGCCCCTCCGTAAAGCATGGCTCGGGGCGTGATGGGGCTGCGCTCCCCGATCATACGCGACACGCATCGATGACAGGGGGGCCATCTCGCGTTGCTTGCAGGCCCGTATCCCTGTGGCGGGCGCCCCTTTCTCAGGGAGGCGGGTGGTGCGACGAGGCGAGATATCCAGATATTGCGTGATTTCGACCGATCGCATTATTCGCACAACCAGCAAGGCTGCTGGCGGTTTGCACGGGGGCATGTCATGAACAAACTGAGCGCAGCGGGAGCCTGCGCGCGCTGTCTAACGCGATTGCCTTGAGGATGGGGGTCTGACAATCACGATGCCCACCACACCACTGCGTCGGGGCTGGACCACCGGCAGTTGCGCCACCGCGGCCGCCAAGGCTGCCTGGTCACTGCTGGTACGGGGCGAGGCCCCCGATCCGGTGACGATAACCCTGCCCGGCGGACAGGACGTGGCATTTGCACTCGACTCTCTCGGTGCCGAGTCAGGCCGCGCCTGGGCCAGCGTGATCAAGGACGCCGGGGACGATCCGGATGTCACACACGGTGCACAGATACGCGTGGATGTGGAGTGCGCTCCGCGCGGGAGCGGCATCCGGTTTCGCGCAGGGGAAGGGGTCGGCACGATCACCCTACCCGGCCTGCCGCTGCCCCCCGGCGAGCCTGCGATCAACCCCGTCCCGCGCGCCATGATCCGCACGGCACTCGAACAAATCACGCCGCAAGGAGCCGATGCCGTGGTGACCGTGTCGATTGCGGATGGTGCGCGTCTGGCGGAGAAGACCCTCAATGCCCGCCTGGGTATTTTAGGAGGGCTCTCAGTGCTGGGTACTACGGGGATTGTGGTGCCCTATTCCTGCTCCGCCTGGATCCATTCCATCCATCGCGGCGTCGATGTAGCGCGTGCTGGAGGCCTGACCCATATCGCAGGCAGCACAGGGGCGACCTCGGAGGGGGCCATAAGCGCGCTCTATGCCCTGCCCGAAATTGCGCTGATCGAAATGGGCGATTTCGCAGGGGGGTTTCTCAAATACATGCGCCGCCATCCCGTCCCCCGACTGACGATCGCCGGAGGACTGGCAAAAATGACCAAGCTCGCTCAGGGTCACCTCGATCTGCATTCGAGCCGAACCCTCGCCGATCCCGCAGCCCTGTCGATTCTCGCTGCCCCGCTCGGTCTTTCCGCCACACAGCATGAAGCCCTGCGCAATGCCGCGAGTATCGCACAGGGCTACGCGGATCTGGGCGATGCGCGACTGGGCACGCTCATCGCCCGTAGCGCGGCGAGAAAGGCGCGCGAGATCCTCGATGACCCATCTTGCGGGCTGGATGTCGTGGTTTTCGATCGACAGGGCCGTATGCTTGGAAGGAGCGACGTCGGGTGAACGGACCTGACCCATTACTGTTTGAACCCTGCCTGAAAGCGAACTCTCTTCGAACTATACTGACTTGATACACGTTATTTACGCTCGCCCCCAATTGACGCGCCATCTTTCGTTATCATAACGTAAGGTTTCGTTTCAGAGTCAAAGGGCTGTTACATGCATCGTCGGAGTCAGGGATTTCTTCAATCTGCCCACCCCGCCGATGGGTCGAAGCCCACCCCACGCGCACTGATACGCTGTTATCGCCCCTTTTTCGTGCTGATGCCGTTTTGGCTTACCGCGAGCGCGCTGGGTGCGCCTGTCTCGAAAACTCCGACCCTGCTTCCCGGCGCCAGGCCTGGGGCGGAGCAGGCGACGACCCATGCACGACAAAAATCCTATCCTCCGCACGGTCAGCGCGCGGCGACGTCTCCTCATGTCGCCAAGATCGGAAATCCGTCCCTCACGTCCGGTCAGACCCGAAATCCGGAGAAGGAAACCATTGCTGTGAGCGGTAAACGGCTTCGCTCCCATGCTGCCGAAGTAGCCGTCACCCGTACCGTCATGGATCGGTTCATTCCCGGCACAAATCCGATGCAGATTCTGGCACTCACCACGCCCGGCGCAAATTTCACGTCTTCCGACGCTTTCGGCCTCGATACCGCTGCCAATACTTTTTATGTGCGTGGGTTCACCCAGACCCAGATTGGCGCGACGCTCGACGGTATTCCCTTGGGGACGCAAGGCTTCACCAACCAGAATGGCGTCTCCATCACCCAGGCCATGATCCAGGATGATCTGGCAGGCATGACCATCTCGCAAGGAGCCGGTTCACTCGATACGTTCTCTGCCCAGCTTCTGGGGGCGGCCATGACCTATACCTCGTCGGACCCGACGGACAAGGCCGGGGGAAGATTGAGCCAGAGCTTCGGCAGTTATAACGCCTTTCGGACCTATGCCCGGGCAGATAGCGGGGTACTGAACCCGAGCGGCACGAAATTCTATACGTCCTTCGCGCGCACGGAAAACAAACTGTGGAAAGGCGAAGGCTATCAGCGTGAATTACAGGCCGATGCCAAGCTGGTTCAGCCAGTTGGCAGCACGGGCAAGATCACCGGCTTTTTCGGCTATGGGAATTTTACCCAGGCCAATTATCTGTCCCTCACCAAGAACATGTGGGAGCGGCTTGGGCGAGACACTACCTATCTCAAACCCGATTACGAGAAGGCCAAGCTCTGGGCCTATTATGCCCAGTTCACGTCGCAGGTGCCTCCCGGCTATGAGGGGATCCTGTCGAATGATGAAGTCGGCAACTATGCCTGGGATGGCTCGCAGATCCAGCGCAGCTATCTCTCTTCGGTCAATGGCCATTTCGACCTTACCCCGCTTCTGCATTCCGACACGGTGGCCTATGGCAACGTCTCGAGCGGCGTCTATGGGGGCACCAACAACTTCGTGACCTCACCCAGCTATGGCGTGCCCATGCTTCTGGCGGATGGCAGCGTCAGCGGTGTGCCCATGGCCCTGCAACGTGCGCACGCTGGGATGCAACGTGTCGGCTTCACGCAGAAATTTTCCTATGAAGCCCCGCATCGCAATCTGGTCGAGGGCGGGTTGTGGTACGAGAACAACCGCTGGATCTACAATGCGCGCCTATACGAGGACACACCGACCGCCGCGCATAACATGATGTCCGATCTCAAAAAGGGCACGGGCGCGACCTGGTTCGAAGATACCTACAACTCGAACAGCTTCCAGTTCTTCCTTCAGGATCGCTGGACGATCATCAGAGGTATGACCCTCCTGGCAGGGTTCAAATCCCTCACCCAGACCACCCATGGCGGTACCAAGAACGACTTCACCCAACAGCTCAAATCCGAGGGCTGGAACACCTATTATCGACGCCCGGCGCGTGGTTCACTGACGGCCTCGGGCGCGTTCCTGCCGCATTTCAGCTTCGACTATCATTTTCTCGATCATCACGAGGTATATTGGGATATCGCGGAAAACCTGCGCGCCTATGACTACTACTCTCAGGTGGCATCAGGCACCGCATGGGGGGGACTTGGCAATGCCTCACAGCCAGCCCAGCAGGTTTTTGACGCGAACAAGAAAATCCTCAAGCCGGAACGCACCTGGAATTATGTCGTCGGCTATCGCTATGACGATGCGCTTTTCACCGGCACCATCGATTATTATCATACCGATTACTATAACCGTCTTGCTTCCATCACGGCGGGAACAGCCAATAACACCCGCAACGCCTATATGAATGTAGGGCGTGAAACCATGGATGGGGTGGATGTTCTGGGTGCCATACGCCCAATCAGGGGACTGGAGATCACCAACAGCTTCAGCTGGAACGATGCGCGCTACCAGGGGACGGGCATCAATTACGGCGGTCGCCTCTACAGCCTCAAGGGCAAGCGCCAAGTGTATTATCCCGCCTATATGTACAAGGCGAACCTTGCCTATAGCTGGCGCAACACGCAGTTCAATTTCAACGTGAATTACATCAGCGCGCGTCCCATGACCTTTCTGAACGATATCAGCATTCCACCCTACTGGCTGGCCAATATGACGCTCTCTCATGATTTCGGGCGCATCGGCTTTGCCGAACATCTCAAGGCGAGTTTCGGCGTGACCAATCTGTTCGACAAGAATTACATAGGCGGGGTGTACGGTGCGGCTTCCGTATCCGGTGACAATAACAGCAATCTCTTTGTTGCCTCACCCCGGCAGTTCATTGGCACGATCGGGGCCCAGTTCTGAGCCCCGTCGCCTCATTCAGAATTCGAGCAGGATCTTCATGGCCTGGCGCCGGTCAGAAGCGAGATCGAAAGCCGCACTGGCCTGATCGAGCGCGAAACGATGGGTTACCAGCGCCGAAAGATCGGCCCTGCCGCTATCGATCAGGGTGACCGCCAGCGCAAATTCCTCCTTGAAACGAAACGAGCCTGTCCATGTCAGCTCGCCTGTGACGATACGGCTTTGAGGCAGGGTCACATCGTCCCCCAGACCAAGCTGGACGATCGTCCCGCAGGGCTGCATCAGCGCCAGTCCGCCGCGCAGGGCCTGCGCGTTGCCCGAACACTCGATCAGCACATCGATCGACCCGGCAAGTTCAGCGAGCGCTTGCGGGGCAACACGCCCGTTGATCACCCGATCCGCGCCCAGTTGCCGGACCACCGCAAGCGGCTCATCCAGAATATCCGTCACGATCACTTCGCATGCGCCATTCAGCCGCGCAGCAAGCGCCACGAGCGCGCCTATGGGCCCCGCCCCCGTGACGAGGACGCGTTTGCCCATCAACGCTCCCGCGCGGCTGACAGCGTGCAGCGCCACCGCGAAAGGCTCGGACAGCGCGAGTTCAGCCGGGGATTTATGTTCCGCCCTGACGCATTGCCTTGCCTTGCAAACCAGATCCCGCCGGAAGGCCCCGTCGATATGCGGGTCGCGCATCGCACTGCCGTAGAAACGCATATCTGTGCAGTGGTTGCTGCGACCGGCAAGACATTGCCCACAATGCTGACAGGGCAGCCCCGGATTGACGGCCACGAGATCCCCGATCTCGAGCCCCATGACGTCCGGGGCTTTGTCCGCAACACGACCGGCGATTTCATGGCCGAGGATCATGGGGTGTTTCAATCTGACGGCGCCGAAACCGCCATGATGATAATAATGCAAATCCGACCCGCAAATGCCTCCCGCCTCGACGCGCACAAGCACCTCACCCTGTGCCAGAGACGGAACAGGACGCGTTTCAATCTGAAGTTCATGCGGGGCATGGATGACGAGGGCCTCGGCCATGAGAAAATCCTTTGCAATCGAAAGTCAGAGGGTGAGAATTTTCAGGCGGAAGGCGCTGTTGCCTCGGGCACTGCAATCCGCTCGACCGGTCCCATGAGGAACAGATAGGACAGGGCGCCCACGATGCAGAGCAACCCCGCAATACCGAGCGGCAGGACGAACGACCCATGGGTCAGGCTCAGCATCGCCCCTGTGAACGTGCTGATCCCAATTCCTGCCAGATTGGCCGCGCCATTCTGCAAAGCCCCAATCAAGGCGACATTGGATGCCGAAGGAGCGACCTCACCGGGCAGAGTCCAGATATTGGCCGCCGTGAAGGCAAGCGCTGCATAGGATATCCCCATCAGCACCAGAGCTG
Source organism: Asaia sp. W19 (assembly GCF_003994335.1). Classification (GTDB taxonomy): domain Bacteria; phylum Pseudomonadota; class Alphaproteobacteria; order Acetobacterales; family Acetobacteraceae; genus Asaia. The sequence goes on along the minus strand of NZ_PNQZ01000066.1, from coordinate 82,146 downwards.
TGAAGGAACTCGCAACCAGAGGCGCGAACGCAATGACACAGGAGACAAGCATGCCTCCCACCAGGCATGTCTTGCGCGCGCGTGTGGCGCTCCACCCACGGCGGAGCAGGGAATCGGACACCGCACCGCCGATCCAGCCAAAGGGGATGGCAAAAAGGGCGGGGAAGAGCCCGTAGAGCCGTACATCCTCAAGGGTGAAGTGCCGCGCCTTGATGAGAAAGGTAGGGAACCAGGTAATGAAGAAATAAATTGCGAAATTGAGACAGAAGAAACCGATCATCATGCCCCATATCGTACGCTGACGCAGAAGAAACCTGAGCGAAACCGGAGCAGACGCTCCCTGTATGCCGCCTTGCTCCTGCTCCAGAAGCGCGAGTTGGGTCGGTGTAACACGGGCATGGTCCTTCGGATCGCGATACAAGACCAGCCAGACAGCGACCCAAACGAAACCGAGCAGCCCCGTCCAGATGAAGGACTGGCGCCAGCCGACAACGGCGACGAGCCACGCGACCAGAGGCAGCGCCAGCGCCGACCCCACGCGGGATCCGCTATCGAAGATACTGCTGGCAAATCCTCTCTCGCGGCGCGGGAACCAGTTGAACACCACCTTGGCAAAACCAGGCAACGCACCCGCCTCTCCCACACCCAGCATCAGCCTGGCCGCCAGCAGGCTCGGCAACCCGGTGATGAAGGCGCTCGCCGCAGTAAAGACCGACCACCAGAGCACGGAGCCCGCGAGACAACGCCGCACGCCGAAGCGATCGATCATCCATCCCACCGGCACCTGCATGAGCGCGTAGGTCCAGAAGAATGCGCTTAACCCCAGCCCGATCTCAAAGGAAGAAAGATGCAGTTCGGCCTCGATCCTCGGTACGGCAATGGCGAGATTGGATCGGTCCAGGAAATTGATGATATTGGCGACGAAGCAGAGCGCAATCATCTGCCAGCGCAGAGGACTCATGGGCGGCATTCCCCCGAGCGGGAGTTCCCAACCCTCAAGCCTGCGCCACTCAGTGTGAACGGCGTATACCAGACGAGAAAGGGGCCCACTCTGATGGATCTTGAACTCCAATCGACCCTAGAGGAACATTACCGCCTCGTCATCTTTCGAGTTGTCACGGCTGCGTGACCCTGCCCAGGTCCCGCGCGTCTGTGATTCGCATAGCCGGGTGGTGGCATAGTCGTCTGCTCGCCTCTGAGGAGAACGGGCGTCATCCGCCTCTAGGGGAAAGTCGCACACCGGGATACGGCCTCGACCCGATGCCCCCTTGATCGAAGCATGCAGACAATCCCGTAGAAGCCATTTCGATCTCATTCAAAGCTGGCGGATACCGTTGCTATGGCCGTGAAACCGCTGCCGACCGCATAATTCGGCTGCGATCCGACCAGGGTCTTGCCCCCCAGCCCCTTGATTTTGGTAGCCGCCGTCGGGGTGAAACCCGTCACGGAGGAAAGATAATGGACATCGCCCAGATTCATCAAGCTGAGCATGGCCTTGGGCCTGACCCTGCCAAAGCGCGGCAGATAACGGCCGATCGATGCATCGGCGGTGAAATAGGCCGGAATGCCCTGATCGTTCATGAGCGTCGAGTATTGCGAGTCAGAATAGCGGAAATTGAAATTACCGAATGTCGTACCGTCATCGAAAGTCAGACCGAGCGATCCCAGGAACTTGGGTGACGCAACTTCCTGCTTGCCCTTTGTGGGAAGCACATCGCCCATATAGGCGACGTTATTCCCGATACTTGTATGCATGTACTGCCCCGAGGCGTAGGCGCTGAAATGGTGCCACGGGCGGGTGGAAAGTTCCGCCTGAACACCCTTGGCAGACTCGCCCCCTGCATCAATCGGCTGGGAAGTCAGAATACTGGTGCCCGGAATATAGGAAACAGAACTGATCTGGTGATGGGTAAGATTGTAATTGAAGCCCGACACCGTCAGCATAACCGGCCCGTAATGGCGGAAACCTATCTCCTCGCCGATCATGTACTCCGGCGTAAAATTGGCCAGAGGCTGCGTGACCGGCACCGGCGTCGTGAAACTATAGACGGGCACCTGCGCCTGAAAGGATGAGGGCGCGCGGTAGCCCGTCGTTCCATTCACGTAGACCTGATTATCCGGGTCGATCTGATAGCTGATCAGAAGCTGGGGCGCCGGGATGAACATGTTCTTCGCAGATCTATACGGAGTCGACCCCGGCAGATCCTCGGTGAACTGACGCGAAATCATGTTCGCCCGCAGCCCGGCATCGATGGTCAGGCGATCATGAAAAAGCTTGATCTGATCCTCGAGCCCGAGCGCGTTGAGCTGCTGAAACCCGTTGATGTCATATTGGGTAATCGGCTTACCGCCTACGGTCAGGTAGCCGTTATTCTGCGTATATTGTCCGAGCGCGTTGACCGGATAATGGTTCTGATACTCGGTATGCACCGCGTAGGAATACCAGTAGGAGAATTTCAGCGTGTTGATGCCACGCTTCCACGCCGCAATCATGTTCAGACCGCTGGATGTCTGCACCCAGGGATGAATCGAAATCGCGGTGACAGAACCCGCTTGCGGGGTATACCCGTCCAGAACAGCGTATTTCTGAGTACCGCGATACCCGTTGGCGATCGGGATATTGGCCCCGTAATTATTGGGTCCGTAGGTCTCCACCGCATAGGGCTGCGCATCAAGAGACCACCCGCTGCCAAGGTCGATATGGTTCTTGATCGTACCAACCACGGCATTGGTCGCCTTGGTGTTGAGCTTGTAGAATAGCGTGTCGCCCGGCGTGTACTGGCCATGGGTATTATAGCTGGTGCCGTATTGGTGCCATTGCGCCAGATTGGGGTAGAGCCACTCGGTCTGGTTCGCATAATTATAACCAAAGATGAGCTCGGAATGACTTCTGGCAGTCCAGTGCTTCATGAGCGCCGCATCCAGATGCCAACGATAGAGGCTGCCTGGTCCACGCCACAGATTGCCGCTGGAATAGGAGCCGGAGACGAAGCCTGTTACCCCGCTATGGCCGAGTTCTCCGGTATCGACGCGCACGAATTCCTTGTTTGTGCTGTGTGTGCCGCCCGAACCCTCGGCATAAAGCGCGAAATGCTCCCCCGGGCGACGCAGGCTCATGGTCATCTGGGCGCCATCGGCATTATAGGTGGGCGCTGTCAAATCCGAAGAACCCTGGCTCACGGCTACATTCGCCAGATCCTCATTATCCACCATCGCCGAGGTATAGGCGCCATAGGTGAACGGATCGGCCAAAGGCATGCCCTCGTAGATCAGGCCGATCTGGGTCTGGTCGAGGCCCCTTATGTGGATGGTCTCGGAGCTGGTGCTCAGTGGCCCCTCATTCGTACCCTGCACACCGGGCAGGCTGGATACCAGGACCCCGGGATTAACCAGCGGGGATTGCCTGGCGATGTATTCCTGGGTCACCATGGAGACGGAGCGCGCGACGCTTTGCCGCGCCATCAGCCCGCCGCCCAAAACCGCGCGATGGGCTGATACGCTGACATTCTCGTCCCTTCCCGCCATCACCCTCCTGCGGGGTCGGGCCTTTTCCCCTGTCGCACGAGACCGTGCAGGGGTCGCGACAGGCTTTTTTGCCTTCTGTGCAGAATGCGCTCCGGCGCGCCCGGAAGACGCCGCAATACCTGGTGAGGCCGCAATGAGGGCGCCAAGCGCGCTGCAAGCGAGGAGCGACGCGGTGCGATGGGGTATGTGACGCAGCATGAACCTGTTCCGACTGGTTGGCCGCATGCGTATCGTTACGCATCCGATATCGGCGCGCACTCTGTCGAAGGGTTTCTATTGTATCAAACTATAGTTTTGTGACGCATTTACGTCTTATTTATTAATATGGCGACGCCATTAAATAATTATGACGGATGTATTTCCTGCCCCCCATTCCCAGAATGAGGGGCATAACGGGGCCGGAACTCGGCCCCATCGCTCAGTTGCAGGTATGCAGGACCGATTTGGCACTCGTGATCTGATAGGACGATGCCGTGGGATCATTCGGGCAAGCGGCGTGATCGATCCCGTTACAGGCAGTCAGGGCCATAGCGCCCACGAGAATTGCGATGATTTTGGCCATGATCGATCCATTCAATGTTACACATCATCAACGCATCAGCCCGAGCATGGTGTCAATCTGCCCTCTCTCGCGGACGGATCAATCCCTGGGGAGCGCCCTCATTCCCTCTCCCGTTCCAGATGTGCCGTGACGCACTGAGAGCGTCCTCGTCCGGTTAGCCACGAACCAGAAGCTCCGGCCTGATCCCGACACAACTCAACCGCCCCCCCGTGAAAAACCCGGGCGCCCCCGTGATACCGGGAGCGGATAGAGGCAGGCCGCGCAAACTGCGCACGGCGAGAAAGCCGAAGCACTCGGCCTCCACCATGTCGCCATTCCATCCGAGCACCTCGACCGGGCTGACTTCCCCCGGAACGGCTTGTGCGAGCGCCTGCATCAGCGCCGGATTATGACGTCCACCGCCACAGACGAACCAGGCGCGCGGCGGCTCCGGCAGCGCGGTTCGCGCGATGGCCTGTACGGTGAAGGCGACCAGGGTCGCTGCGCCATCTTGCGCCGAGAGAGGTGCCAGAACATCGAGCGCAGTGGCGAATGCCTGCCGATCCAGAGATTTCGGCGGCGGACGGTCGAAAAAAGGATGTGAAAGGAGCGCCCAGAGGCGCGCCGCATCTACAGTCCCCTCACGGGCCAGCGCACCGTCGCGATCATAGGCTATCCCCGTATGGCGCAGCGCCCAGTCATCGAGCAGGGCATTACCCGGTCCTGTATCTCCCGCGAGCACCGCGCCGTCGCGCCCGACAAAAGTGACATTGGCCACGCCGCCGATATTGAGAATGGCCACGGGCCCCGCCTCCTGAGCAAGGCAGGCTGCATGATACCAGGGTGCCAAAGGTGCGCCCTCTCCCCCATGCGCCACATCGTCGCAGCGGAAATCATGGATCACGGGCAGGCCCGTCTGTCGTGACAGCGATGTCGCATCGCCGATTTGCCAGGTCCGGCCGTTTTCGGGCGCGTGGTAGAGGGTCTGACCGTGAAACCCGACCAGATCGGCCGCGCCTTCCTCTGCCAGGATCTGACGCACCGCCTCGACATGCAAGTCGGTCAATGCCTGTTCGGCCGCCAGGAGATCAGGCTCATCTCCCTGCAACGCGGCTGCCCGGTCAAACAGCGCGTAGATATCGCGACGCAGGGAAGCCGGGTAGGGAAGGCTCAGCGCGTGCCCCCGACGCAAAACCTGGACCCCGTCTGTCTCGATCAGGGCGGCATCTACGCCGTCGAGCGACGTGCCACTCATCATGCCGATGCTGCGATAAACGAAACTGCTCATCCGCTTCCCCGAGATCGTTCAGGATTTCAGAACAGCGTGAAGATCACCCTGAGCCGCCTCAAGAGCCCTCTCCGCTTCGGCAAGGCTCATGCCGTGGCGCAGGAGGACGGCGCGCTTGACGTTGCCATCGCTCTGTTTCAGCGCCGCGCCAATCTCCTCATCACTTCCTCCAGCCAGAGAGCGCACCATGCCCATGGCACGCCGGGCCAGCTTGGTATTGGTCACGCGCATATCCACCATCAGCCCCTGATAGACATGACCCAGACGGATCATCAACGTGGTGGAGAGCAGGTTGAGCGCAGCCTTCTGGGCCGTTCCTGCTTTCAGCCGGGTCGAGCCCGCCACGGCCTCGGAACCTGTCGGCAACACGATACCGAGTTCGGCTTCGCGCAGAAGCCGTGCCCCGGACACGCAGCTGATACCGATGGTCAGGGCGCCCGCCTCCCGACCCGCCTTCGCGGCGGCACAGGTATAGGGCGTGTTCCCGCTTGCCGCGATGCCAAACACGACGTCTTCTGGTCCGACCTCATGGGCGGCCATCTCAGCGCGGGCGGCGCCCTCGTCATCCTCGGCCCCTTCGACGGCCGTTGACGCGGCGCCATTACCACCCGCCAGCAACATCACCAGACGTTCGGCGGGCCAGCCATAGGTGGGGGTAAGCTCCACACCATCCTGCATGCCCACACGCCCCGCCGTACCGGCGCCCACATAAAAGAGCCGCCCCCCGGCGCGCAGCCTCGGCAGGGCTGCCTCGACGGCAGTTTCCAAAGCCGGTACGGCGGCGCGCACGAGCGCCGTTGCCGCCATCTGGGCTTCGGCAAGCGCATCAAGAATGGTTGCGGTTGGCCAGAGCTCTATAGTCGCGTAGCGCGGGTCGTGATGTTCTGTCTGGAGGGAGGCGAGCGTTTCAGTCACGACGAGGCTCCGGGCGGTTTGGGGAAGATGACGCAAGACGAGCGGGAGCAGGCGCGGGGAAAAGCAGCCTGACCAGAACGGCCACGCCAAGGTGGAGCAGGATCCCCAGGGGCACAAGCCAGGAAAAAGCGATCGCTGGGCCACCATATTGCCCGACGACCAGGACCACGGCCATGAGGCCAAGCGAGACGATGAACCCAATCATGACAGCCCGCCTTCCCAGCCCGGGCAGGAACAGTGCTGAGAAAAAGGCGCCCAATGTGGGGCCATAGGACCATCCCGCAACGGTCAGCCCCAGAATGACCGCTGATTGGCTGCCCATAGTGAATAGCGCTGCCCCCAGAAGCAGAACGCCCCCCCAGAACAACGTCATGAAGCGCGGTGCAGAGAGCGGCCCGGGGCGATAGCCCAGCGCCCTCATGCATCGCTCGATCAGACTGCGTGGAGCAGGCCCGAAATCGGTCAGGCTGGCTCCCGCCATGGCATTGAGGGTGGAGGAGAGCGATCCCATCGTGGCGCTCAACACCCCTGCGATCAGCAGGCCCGTAATTCCGGCAGGCAGGCTCTCGATCATGAAATGCGGAAACAGTGCATCCGGCGAGGCGAGGCCCTGGGCAACAAGACTCTGTCCGGCCCGTGCAATCCAGAGCTGCACACCCAGGAGGGAAAGCAGACCGAATAACAAGGCCACCACAACAGCGCTGCCCATCAGGGCCAGACGTGCGGCCCCCAGACTACGCGCGGCCAGAACGCGCTGCACCATGAGTTGGTCCGTCCCATGAGACGCGACAGACAGAATGGCGCCCCCAACCAGAGCGGCGCCGACAGTGAAGGGGTCACTGAGCCAGTTGCCCGGGCCGGTAGGATGGAAAAAACGCAACAGCCCCGCTTGTGCAGCAGCCTGCCAACCTGCGCCACTCAGGGTCGGGGCCAGAAACATCACGCAGAACAGCGCACCGAACCCATATACCCCAAGCTGAATGGCATCAGACCAGACCACAGCCCGTAATCCGCCGAGCATCGTATACCCAAGCGTGAATATCAGGATGAGCGCGAGCACCCCCCAGCGGCCCAGAGGCAGCCCCGACTGCGCAAGCAACCAGACAATGGGCAGAGCCCCGGCAAGCAGCCGGATGCTCTCAGCCAGAAACCGCGTAATCAGAAAAGCGGCTGAGGCGAGTCTCTGCATGGGGGCACCGTAGCGCATACCAAGCAGAGCATAGGCACTGGACATGGTCCCTGCTGCATAGCGCGGCAGAAACCAGAGCGCCACGGCGCTGCGGCCGATGGCGTACCCACCAGCCACCCCGAGGAAAACCAGACCCCGCGTGTAGCCGATGCCCGGAATGCTGATGAAGGTGAGCGTCGAGGTTTCGGTCGCGACGAGCGACAGGCAGAGTGCCCACCAGGGCAGATCGTGATGGGCAGAGAGAAAATCGCTGGCCGAGCCGCCTGCACGCCGACTGACACGCCAGATCAGCAGGGACAGTCCTGCGAAATAAAGAAGGATGACGAGACTATCGAGCGGATGCATGGCGTCAGACCGTAAAAACGAGGCGCTTCAGCGGCCATGATGACACGAGCAGGCCCCAGCGCAAGACACGCTCGCGCCCGCTTCTATCTCTCGATGCGATGGATCATCGTTATCGAGCTTTTCGAGATCGATCGGCAAAGCCTTGTAGGCTGCGCTTTGCGGGTTGGTCACCTCGATGATCGGTTTCTCTTCAAAACCGAGAACTGCGCGCTCCGCTGCAAATTCGAGTACTTGACCACTGATCGATTCCGCCTCGTCGAGGAAATGGAAGTGAAATTCCGGCACGGAGACGCGACCAATGAGAGCAGGCGTCCAGAAGCCTATCAGCCGCCCAACCACTGCGGCGCAGGGTGAGGCTTGCTGGCTCGCAGCGACTGCCTCGACATGCCGTATGCCATCCTCTTCCGGGTCGGTTCGATACGGGCGCCGGAGCACCAGATGCTCGAAATGCCCGGCCATGAGCGCTCCCATGATCGAGAATTACGTAATTCGGCTCATCCGGCTTCTCCTGCCCCTTTGGGAGCGTCGCCCCTCAAAGAATGGTCTGGACCGAGAGGGGGAAGGGATTGAAGACCGACCAGCCGGTCTTCTGTACCAGACGCTCGAGGGCCAAAGTGCCGAGCAGCGAATTGCCCTGGCTATTCAGACCCGGCGACCAGACCGCCACCGATGCCAGACCAGGAGCAATGGCCAGGATACCGCCCCCCACACCCGACTTGCCCGGCAGACCGACGCGTATGGCAAAGGCGCCTGAGCCGTCATAATGGCCGCACATCATCATCAGCGCCATGATGGTGCGCGCATCGGGCACGCTTGTGATCATGCGCCCCGTGCGCAGATCGACGCCGCCCGTCATGAGATAGCCGCCTATCCCGGCAAGCTGGCGGCAGGACATGGTGAGGGCACATTGATGGAAATAGAGGTCGAGCGTGTCCTCGATCGGGTTTCTGATATTGCCGAAGGTGCGCATGTAATTGGCAAGGGCCGCATTGCGAAACCCTGTATCGCGCTCCTGGGCCGCCATGTTCTCATCGATATGCAGCCCCTCCGGATTACCCGATTGCGAGAGGGCGAAATCAAGCAGCGCCTGACGCGCGCCAAGCCGTCCCAGACGCGAAACCAGGATATCGGAAATGACGATGGCCCCCGCATTGATGAACGGGTTGCGCGGAATGCCATGCTCGCTCTCGAGCTGAACGATGGAGTTGAACGCGCTGCCCGATGGCTCCTGGCGCACCCGGCTCCATAATTCGCTGCCCTCCAATGTGAGGGCCAGGGTCAGGCCGAACACCTTGGACAGGCTCTGGATCGAGAACGCCTCGTCAGCATCCCCCGCAACATGGGCCTGTCCGCTGGCATCGATCACGGCGATGCCGAACTTCCCCGGATCGACGCGAGCGAGGGGCGGAATGTAATCCGCCACATGCCCGCGCTCGGTGATCGTCTGCATTTCACGCACGATTTCGGCAATGATGCTGTCGAGATCGGCCATCAGTTCTTCCCTCCGCGCTGCTCCGGATCAGCTTCACCCACACATGACACGCGCCCTCACGGCACACAATCTCGGGCGTGTTCACGCCGCGTTGCGCGGGATTGCGTATAGTTTGCATGGACTAGTTTGCATGGGCTGCGCTTTTCCGGGCTCGGAGGGCGACATATCCCGTAACGCAGCTTCGGTTGAGATCGGCCGGGTAATCTGCAATGAACCTCCCATGAAGGACGCCAAGACAGGATCAGGTGGGAAACAGACGCGCCAGCCGGGCACGGGAGAAATCACCCTGCCGGATATCGACACGCAATCGGAGGGGTTTCGGCTCAACCGTGAAGCGCGCCGCAATGCCCTGATCGAGGATTATGTCGAGCTGATTGCCGACCTCCTGGCGGAGGGTTATGAGGCGCGCCAGGTCGATATCGCCACGCGTCTGGGGGTCTCCCAGCCCACCGTGGCAAAGATGCTCACCCGTCTGGCCAGCGAGGGGTACGTGCATCGCCGCCCCTACCGCGGCGTCTTCCTGACCGAGAAGGGACAGGAGATCGCCAATCAGGCGAAGCACCGGCACCGGATCGTCGAGAGCTTTCTGCGTGCGCTCGGCATCAGCGAGGAAACGGTCCGTGTCGATGCCGAGGGGATCGAGCATTACGTCAGCGACGAAACCCTCGCCGCTTTCGACCGCGCTCTTGCTGCTGGCCTGACCGGCCTTATAGACCGCAAGCCCCGCCCCTGATGAAAGCGGCCCAACAGACCTGAGGGTGCCTGTATTCCCCGGTCCCTCGCGGGGTCATCCTGACCCCACGCAGCGCCTGCGTCACCCCATCATGGCGCCCCGTTGCTGACCAGTCCGCCCAGCCGGCGCGGACTGCATATAGCGCCTGCGTGCCTGCGCCTGCCCGTTCGCCCCTGATACGCTTCCTTCCGACCCCAACTTCCCGCTCAACAGGACGTTATCGGTCCAGAATATCGGTTCATCCTGAATATAGTATATTGCATATCTCTAAGCATTGGGTTTGAGTGCCGTCTTATGTCTAACCCGCCTACCGCCCAGGAAACACTGCCCCCCGCCCCCAAGGGCGGACGCAAGCCTCTGCTCCGCCCGATCCATCGGTCGGGCGCCGATGCGCATAGCCTTCCTGAGGTCTTCTCTTCCGTGCGGGTCGCGCCGGATCATGCCCAATGGTTCCAGCGCTTTCTTGCTTTTGTCGGGCCGGGCTACATGGTGGCCGTCGGGTATATGGACCCCGGAAACTGGGCGACGGATCTGCAGGGCGGCGCGCAGTTCGGCTACACGCTGCTTTCTGTCATCATGATCTCGAACCTCATGGCGATCCTGCTTCAGGCCCTTGCGGCACGTCTGGGCATTGTCACAGGGCGTGATCTGGCCCAGGCCTGTCGAGATCATTTCCCGCCCGCGGTCACGCTGGTACTCTGGCTGACCTGCGAGATCGCCATCATTGCCTGCGATCTGGCGGAGGTGATCGGCACGGCCGTGGCGCTTCAGCTTCTGTTTCACATACCGCTACTTTTCGGGGCGCTGATCTCGGCCTTCGATGCGCTCATCGTGCTTTTTCTGATGAACCGGGGATTTCGGTATCTCGAAGCGTTCATTATCGCGCTGCTGACCATCATCGCGCTCTGCTTCTCCATACAGCTTTTGGCGGCGGCTCCGCCTTTCGGCGCCATGATGGCGGGATTCCTGCCACGCCTAGAAATCGTGACCAATCCGGCGATGCTCTACATCGCCATCGGCATTATTGGCGCGACCGTAATGCCCCATAATCTGTATCTGCATTCGTCCATCGTGCAGACACGGGCCTATCCGCGCACGGAACCCGGCAAACGAGAAGCCCTGCGCTGGGCGACATTGGACAGCACGATCGCCCTCATGCTTGCCCTGTTCATCAATGCCGCGATCCTGATTGTATCGGCGGCGGCGTTTCACAACACGGGTCATCAGGACGTTGCCGAGATCGAGGACGCCTATCGCCTCCTGTCGCCCATTCTGGGTATGGGGATCGCCTCGACCCTTTTTGCCGTGGCCCTTCTGGCGGCCGGGACGAACTCTACCGTTACGGGCACGCTGGCCGGGCAGATCGTCATGGAGGGCTTTCTGCATCTGACGCTACCGCATTGGGCAAGGCGCCTGATCACCCGCGGTCTGGCGATCCTGCCGGTCGTGGTTGTGACGGCCCTGTATGGCGATCACGGCGTGGGGACATTACTGATCTTCAGTCAGGTCGTGCTCTCTCTGCAGCTACCTTTTGCTGTCATTCCGCTGGTCATGTTCGTTGGCGATCGACGCAAGATGGGGAGCTTCGCCATTCGCCCTGCGATGAAAGCGCTCTCCTGGAGCGTGGCGGGAATTATCCTGATGCTCAATTTCAAGCTGCTCTATGACACGATCATGAGTTGAGCCCTCTCATGCGGCGTCAGTCCACGCCAACCGACCGCTTGGCAGCCAGGAGAGCACGCATAAGCCAGCGCTGACCGTCAAATCACCTGTCGGCGAGCCAGCTTCACGGTGCTGTCAGCGCTGACGAAAGGGACGGGTTACTGCCCGTCCGCCTGCCTACAAAGCCCGGGCTCGCGCCCTTTCCTCCTTGTTTTACACCCCTTTCGCAGAAGGTTCAGACCCCAATATGCCGACATGCAGTCAGATATATAGCAATTGCTATGATAATGAGTATTCGGGTTTGAGTGAAGTATCTTCTCATTCACTCCCTGACCGTCGAAACCCGTCGCTCATTGCCCTTCCCTTCGCTTTTCTGCTGCTCGCCGGTACGGCGCATGCCGCATCCGCCCCGGAAAAGGCCCCATCCTGCGCCTATCCTGCGTGTGCCGGGCAACCGGAGAATCCTGCCAGAATGTCTGAAGCAAAACCGGGCCCCCTGCCCGTCACGCCCCCCGCACATAATGGATCCAGCACACCTGGCACTCCGCCACCCAGCCTTGTGCGCCTGCCGCCCAAGCAGGCCGGGACAATCGCCGAGACGATCAATGTGACCGCCCATATGGATCAAAGGCGCGGGCGCATCGCGCCGGGGCTGGGTGCGGTATCCTACGGGATCGACCAGCGTCAGATCGAGGTGACACCCGGGGGAGAGAATGCCGCCTTCAGCCAGATCCTGCTCCGCCTGCCCGGCGTTGTCATGGACAGTTACGGCGAGGTCCATGTGCGCGGCGAACATGGCGGGCTGACCTATCGCGTCAATGGCGTCCTCCTGCCTGAGGGACTCAACGGGTTCGGACAGGAGCTCGACAGTCGCATCATCCAGTCTGTCGATCTGCTCACCGGCACCCTGCCCGCCCAATTCGGGTTTCGTACGTCCGGCGTGATCGACGTAAAAACCAAGACCGGCGATACGCTCCGGAATAATCAGGTCTCGCTCTATGGCGGCAGCTACAACACGTTCATCCCGTCTCTTCAACTCGGCGGGTCCAAAGGGCGATGGGATTATTTCGTCACGGCTTCCTACAACCGTAACGATCTCGGGATAGAAAACCCCACCAATTCCTTCCGGGCCGTGCATGATTTCACGCAGCAGGAAAAAGGGTTCGGCTATCTCGCGTATCAGATCGACGATGAAAGCCGGATCAGCTTGCTGACCAGCGCCTCCTATGCCGATTTTCAGCTCCCCAACACGACGGCTCTGCCAATCCTGTATCATTCATCCACTATCGCGCCGGATGATCCGAGCATCCAGTCCCGCCTCTTGCGTGACGGCCAGACCGAGCAGAATTACTACGCCGTACTCTCGTATCAGCGCAGCGGCGAAAAGCTCAACACGCAGGTTTCTCCCTATTTCCGGTACGGACGAATCGGGTACCGCAACGATCCGACCCGCGATCTCGCGTTCTCCGGCATTTCACAGCGCGAAGTAAACGACTTCACGACGGGCGGAGTACAGATCGATAACTCATACGACATCGCCCCGCATCATGTGCTGCGTTTCGGGCTTCTCGGGCAATACACCTCCGAAAAACTCGATACCGATACCCTCGCCTTTCCGGTGGATGAGACAGGTGCCCAGAGCTCGACCATCCCCCGGCGCATCATCGATCATGGAGGGAACTGGGCAGTCGAAGCTGGCGCCTATGTGCAGGACGAGTATCGCATCACCTCCAAACTGACCTTCAATTACGGGCTGCGCTATGACCGTTTTGCGTCGTCCTTCCATCGGGAGGGGCAGGTGAGCCCACGCGCGAACATGGTCTGGAAAGCCAGCCCCTCCACGACGGTGCATTTCGGCTATTCGCGCTATTTTGCGCCACCGTCACCGCAATATATTTCCGACGCCACGCTGCACAAATTTGCGGGGACGACCAATGCGCCCGAAACCATGCTGAACACGCCCACGCGCGTCGAAAAATCGCATTACGTCGATGTCGGGATCCTCCAGCATGTCACGCGTGACTACCAAATCACGCTCGATGCCTTTGGCAAATGGGCGCGCGATCAGGGCGATCTGGGACAGTTCGGTCGCGCTGTCATTCTGGCGCCGTTCAGCTATCGCAAAGGGCGTGTCTATGGCGCGGAAATCGGCAATTCGTGGCGCCATGGCGGCTGGTCGGTCTATGGCAATTTTTCATTCGTCAAGACCTGGGCGAAGGACATCAACTCGGCTCAGTATCAGTTCGAGGTCGCTGAACTCGACTATGTTCGTCGCCATGGCATCCAGCTCGATCACCAGGGGGAATTTACCTCTTCTGCCGGTGTTTCCTACAGCAACAAGTACGACATGGCCTATCTCGATTTCCTCTATGGCTACGGGCTGCGCAGTGGCTTTGCCAATCTCGAGAAGCAACCTTCCTACGCGATCTTCAATATCGGCTACGCCCATAGTTTCACGAAAGTCCCGTTTGGCCGTTCGCTGAAATTACGAGCCGATGTGGTCAACCTGTTTGACCATCGCTACCAGATCCGTGATGGGAGCGGGGTAGGCGTGACACAGGCCCAATACGGCCAGAGGCGCGGCACCTTCTTCTCGATTGTGAGCAGCTTCTGACACGCTTCACGCAGATATGACGAGCCGGTTTCATCGCTGGCAAGATTCCTGCGTTTATGATGGAGAGCCGCCCCTTTCACCGGAGACCCGCCTCATGTCCGAACGCAAGACCGTCTACCGGCCCTATCATCATCCCGCCGGGGGCTGGGGGGCGGTCAAGGCCACGGCAAAAGCACTGCTCGAACAATCCGTAGTGACCAAGGGCTCCCGTGCTCTTTTGGCCATGAACCAGCCGGGCGGCTTCAAATGCCCGAGTTGTGCCTTCCCGGACCCGACGCATCACAAAAAGATCGAATTTTGCGAAAATGGCGTGAAGGGCCTCGCGGTAGAGGCCACCAAGCGGCGCGTCACCCGGGCGTTCTTTGCCGAACACAGCGTAACGGCTCTTGCGGCACAAAGCGATCACTGGCTGGAGGAGCAGGGCCGTCTGACCGAGCCGATGCGCTACGATGCGCAAACGGATCATTACGTTCCTTGCAGCTGGCAGGAAGCCTTCACGCTGATCGGCACCCATCTGCGCGGACTCGCCTCTCCCGATCAGGCCGAGTTCTACACATCGGGGCGGACCTCGAACGAAGCAGCTTTCCTGTATTCCGTCTTCGTGCGCGCCTATGGCACGAATAATTTTCCTGACTGCTCGAATATGTGTCACGAGCCGACCAGCCGCGGCCTGCCCGGTGCCATCGGCATCGGCAAGGGCACGGTGGTGATGGATGATTTCGATCACGCCGAAGCCATTTTCATCGTAGGGCAGAATACGGGCACCAACTCACCACGTATGATGGGGCTGCTGGCCCATGCCCGAAAGCGCAACGTGCCCATCGTCGTGGTCAATCCGATGCCCGAGCGCTCTCTCATCCGCTTTACCGAGCCTCAGGACGCGGTGCAGATGGCGACGGGCGGCTCGACCGCCATCGCCACCGAGTTCGTCCATATCCGGATTGGCGGCGATCTTGCCTTTTTCAAGGGCATGATGAAATGCCTGTTCGAACGTGAGGCCCTGGGCGAAACCCTGCTGGATCACGATTTCATCGCAACGCACACCGAGGGATTTGCTGCGCTGCGCGATGAGGTGATGCGCCATGACTGGGCCGAAATCGAGCACGTATCGGGCATCGAGCGGGCACAGATCGCGCGGGCAGCCGCCATCTATGCCCAGTCACACGCCACCATCATCTGCTTCGGCATGGGCATCACCCAGCATCAGCAGGGTGCGCGGATGATCCAGCAAATTGCCGCTTTTCTGATGCTGCGCGGCAATTTTGGCAAGAAGGGTGCAGGCATAGCACCCATACGCGGGCATTCGAACGTGCAGGGCGACCGCACGGTAGGCATCGACGAGAAGCCGACCCAAGCCTATCTGGACCGGCTGCGCGATGTATTCGGTTTCGAACCCCCGCGCGTTCATGGCCACCATGCGGTGGACGCGGTCGAGGCCATGCTGGCCGGTACGGCGCGGGTCTTCATCGGCATGGGCGGCAATTTTGTCCATGCCATCCCTGATACACCTCGTGGCTATGCGGCCATGCGGGGGCTGGATCTGACCGTAGGGATCGCAACGAAACTCAATCGCGGGCATATCGTCCATGGGCGCGACGCCCTGATCCTGCCGGTCATTGCGCGCTCGGAGATCGACCGTCAGGCAACGGGCGAGCAATTCGTGACCATCGAGGATGCAATGTCGAATGTCACTGCCTCGCGTGGTGTGCTCGAACCCGCGAGCCCGGACCTGCTCTCCGAAGTCGCCATCGTTTGCGGCATGGCGCAGGCAACCCTGCCCGAAAGCCCCATCCCCTGGGCGCTTTATCCTACGGATTACGGTTTGATCCGGGACAAGATCGCGGCCGTCTATCCCGAGATCTACGCCGATTTCAACGCGCGCATCCGCAACAAGCAGGGTTTCCATCTCGATATTCCGCCACGCCGACGCGAGTGGAAAACCGCAACAGGCAAGGCGCAGTTCCTGCTCTTCCCCGGTCTTGCCGTGGATGACAGCGTTGAGGATTCGGAGATGCTGCGTCTCTCCACCATACGCTCACATGACCAGTTCAACACCACGATCTACAGTATGAATGACCGGTATCGCGGCATCTACAACACCCGCATGGTCGTATTCATGAACGATGAGGACATGGAGGATCGCGGCATCCGGCAGGAGATGGTGGTCAGCCTCGAAACGCTTTCGACCGACGGGATCAAGCGCTGCGTAGAGGACCTGGTCGCAGTCGCCTATCCCATGCCTAGAGGGGCCATCGCAGGCTATTATCCTGAGTTGAATCCGCTCCTGCCGCTGAACCATTTCGACGAGATCAGCGGCACGCCTGCTGCGAAATCAATCCCTGTGCGCGTGATCGTGCCGGCAGGAAGACCATGACGATACGCCCGGACAGCCTCGCAGCCGCCCATGTTCTGCGTCACGCCATTGCCATCGGCCCCGACGGCGAACAGGAACGTATCGAACTCGGCATTGCCGAGGAAATCCCGCTGACGCTCATCTTCAACGATTTTCATGTCCATGCCGTGATGATGGTGACGCCACTCGATCTGCATGATTTCGTGCTCGGCTTCGTACTCACCGAGAAGATCATTGCCTGCGCGGCCGATCTGGTTTCCTGCCATATCGAACGCCATGAGGATCAGCTTACCGCGCATATCCGTATCTCGGGCGCTGATTTCAGCCGGTTGATCCGAAGAGGGCAACGCCTGCTTACAGGAGGCAGCAGCTGCGGTCTGTGCGGCGTCACCTCCCTTGAGGATATCGCGACCGCCGTGCCAAGCCTTCCCGCCTATAGTATTCCGGTCCCCGCCATTCGCAAGGCACTGGCCGCTCTGCCAGAGCAGC
Source organism: Asaia sp. W19 (assembly GCF_003994335.1). GTDB lineage: Bacteria > Pseudomonadota > Alphaproteobacteria > Acetobacterales > Acetobacteraceae > Asaia. The sequence goes on along the minus strand of NZ_PNQZ01000066.1, from coordinate 65,000 downwards.
AGGTGCTCAACCAGAAGGTGCACATGGTCCATGCCGCGGCCTGGGCCTCTCCTGATGGCGAAATTCACTACGTCCGCGAGGATGTCGGCCGGCATAACGCGCTCGACAAGCTGATTGGCACGTTGAGCCAGTCCCCTCGCGATGCGGGCCGGGGGTTCTGCCTCCTGACCAGCCGATGCTCCTACGAGATGGTTGAGAAGGCCCTGACGATCGGAATCTCGACGCTCGTTGCTGTCTCCTCGCCGACCGATCGCGCCATCCAGATTGCCCGTCAGGCTGATATGACGCTCATTGGCAACGCACGGCCAGACCGGCTTGCGGTATTCTGCGGCGCCCACCGCCTCATCAAACCCGAGACTGTCAGAATGGCTGCCGTATGACCTTCGACCCCCAAGCCGCATTCTTCGATTTCGAGCAGGATTTCGCGGGAAGCTTGCGGTGCATTCCCATGCGCGTTCGGCTGCGGCTTGATCTATGCGCCATCAAGCTGACCCTGCGCCAATGGAGCCAGTTCACACCTGCCCAGCGCAAGACCTTGCTCGACACGCCTTTCGACACGGCAGAGCAACGATCTCGCTACGCCGAAGCCCTCAAAATCCTGATCGCGGCCGCCTGCGACGAACCGCTCAAGCTTCTGACGAAGAATGAGGAGGCTCTGTGGCAGGACGCGCGATGCGTGCCGGATTGTGTTCTGGAACAGGCACGTCACGACAATATTGCGCCGCCGACGCTCGCTCAATGGGGCGGGCTTCACGAATTGCAGCGCTTCGCTCTGGTCAAGCTTGCACGCTCCAAACATGAGAACGAGAACTTCGTCCCGGCACTTCGGGAATTCGGACTGACCGCACCTGCCCCTTCGAGGCGTGATAGGCTTAACTGACCTTGCGCAACGCGAGGCGAGCAAGATCCTCCGCTGTGTTGATGTTATAGAACGGGTCGTCGTCGCCCTCGTCGAAGCTTACAGGACGCACGCCTATCGCTTCGGCGAAAGGGCGAATGGCGAGCGCGCGACGTATGCCGGATAGGCGCGCCGCCTCAAAATAATCATGGAAACGCTCGAGGCATGAAACAGGCCAGAGAGCGAGCAGAGGGTGAACCCGGTCCTCTCTTGCCGCACAGGCGGGTCCGGGCACGAGCCGCTCGATAAAGTCACGCGGAATAAAGGGCGTGTCACCAGGCAGCGTCACCACTCCGCTCGCCCCCCGCTCAGCGCCCCACTCGAGGGCCGAGAGCACGCCGCAGAGCGGACCCAATCCCTCAAAGCGATCGGGCAATACGGGCAGATTGAACCGCTCATACGACCCGATCTGGTCCGGCCTGGTGGCAAGTGCCAGCCCCCTTACCTGAGGCGTGACCCTGTCGATGATCTCCTCGATCAGGCTATGATGCCCCAGGGGGAGGAGGGGCTTGTCGCATCCGCCTAGCCGACTTCCCCTCCCCCCTGCCAGGATCACGGCAAGGATCATGCCTGGTCAGATCCTCATCGCGGGGACGGCGGCGGCAGAGGGCTATCGGGCATTGGTGCCTGAGGATGCGCATGATGACGAATGTGATGGGCCGGCGGAGGTGGTGGCGGTGGTGGCGCATGCGGGGCCAGTTGCACCGGCTGGAAAGGCGGGGGGGCCTGACCAGGCGTGTAGTAGGGGCCCCTGTAATTGTCATTGAGCTGGGCCGCATTGAGACTGTCGATCATGCTGTTGCCGGTTCCATCAGCATAATGACCTGAGGGTCCACCCGGCGCGTGCTGCGCGAAGGCGGCGACAGGCGATGCAAGCAGTGTGACACCAAGCAGAAATCCGAGAGTACGGTTCATAGCGTCTTTCCTTTGCCGACGAGCCCGGTCGAAACGGGCTTGCCGCGCTGCCAGACCTGAGAGATCAGGTCGATATCAGATATGGTCTTGTCCGGATTGCCGTCAATAACCAGAAAGTCGGCGCGTTTTCCGGGTGCGAGGACGCCTCTGTCGCGCAGCCCGAGCAGCGCGGCGGCTTTCTGCGTTGCCAGATTGATGGCCTGTAAGGGAGTCAGTCCTGAATGAACCAGCAATACCAGTTCGCGATGCTCGGCAAAGCCGGGCAGACGCAACGGCGTCGCGCCAGAATCCGTACCAAACCCGATACGGGCACCCCCCTGATACAGGATGAGGACATTGTGCATGTTCATGGCGAGGGCGGCGCGTGCTGCTTCAGTAGCCGGTTTCGCGAGTATGGTGCGGCGCCATGTCTCCTGCCCGATCTGATCGGCCAGAGCAGATGACATGGCGCCACGCACGACGGGCTGCTCCAGCGTCTCGGGATGCTCGGCGAAATAATAGCTCGATTCATCCAGAGAGAGCGTCGGGATATACCAGGCATGGCGGCTCGCAAGCTGGGCGATCAGCGAGGCGTCCACAGCTTTGTCGCGTACGCCATGAGCCAAGATATCCGCGCCATGGGCGAGCGCCTGACGGGCGAGGTCGAGGTCGTGAATATGGACCGCGACACGCAGATGCCGCTTATGTGCCTCGGCAATCGCGGCCTGCCAGACGGGTGCGCCGAGCAAGGGAAGCGGCGCCTTGCCCGGATTGGTCAGACGCAGATCGTCGAGCCAGACCTTGACGAAATCCGTACCCTCATCGGCCATATGATCGACAGCCTGGCGCGCTTCCTGTGGCGTTTTCGGTCTGAAGATCTGATCGCGCCCCATATTGTCGATCATCGCCTCGGGCGGCATGCCGCCGGGTGCACCGATACCTTGATCTACTCCAAACAGATCCGCCCCTGGGTTCACGCCCTGATGCTGTTCGCGGCGCAGTTGATCGAAAAGTGGGGACTTGTTCAGCCCAAGGGAGGTCACGGTGAGCACACCGTACCGGACATACTGGTCGAGAGCGGCGAGAATGGTGGAACGGGTGTAATTGCGGGAGGCCGTTGTAAGCCCGTCTACCAGCCCGACATGGCTGTGATCGCTGATCAGCCCGGGCATGATCGTCTTGCCTTGCAGATCGATCGTCTTCGTCGACTGACCGTCAGAGGAGCCGGAACGGCTGCCTATGGAAATGATCTGACCGTGGTCGATCACCAGTGTGACGTCCTCGCGTACGGGGGAGCCAGTCCCATCGATTACGCGCGCATGGGTAAAGACGATCGGCTCGGCTCTGGACGGAACGGTGAGCAGGAAGCTGCCCGTCGCGAGACAGGCGAATAGACCGAAACGGCGCATGCGGACCCTCTTACGTCCCCGTGCCCGGCTTGATCCGTCGAAGAGGACGGTTGATGCGCAGGGGGATGATCTGGACTGCGAACGCAGCGCGACGCCCCCGGATGCATTTGCCCGGAATTTGATATCGCATCTGTGAAGGCGAGAATGGAGAGGACAAGAAACGGATCGCGCCGGTGGCAGTTATGAGAAGGAACACGGCACACAGGCAGCTCCCCATGAGGTCTGCCGATAATAAAACAGGAGCGTTGCATGTCGCTTACCCCCCAGGTCAAAGCCATTCTCGCCAATTACGAGTCCGACAATCCCGGCACCAAGGCCAATCTCGTCCGCCTGATGAATACGGGTGTTCTGGCCGGAACCGGCAAGTTGGTGATTCTGCCAGTCGATCAGGGCTTCGAACATGGACCGGCTCGCTCCTTTGCGGCTAACCCACCGGCCTATGATCCCCATTATCATTTCTCGCTGGCCATTGAGGCCGGGCTCAATGCCTTTGCTGCGCCACTGGGCATGCTCGAGGCCGGAGCGTCCACTTTTGCCGGTCAGCTCCCGCTGATCCTAAAATGTAACAGCTCCAATTCGCTGGCAACCGAGAAGAACCAGGCCGTAACCGGCACAGTCGCCGATGCGCTGCGCTTGGGCTGCTCGGCCATCGGGTTCACCATCTATCCGGGCAGCGAATATTGCTTTGATCAGATGAATGAACTGCGTGAGCTGGCGCAGGAGGCCAAGGCGGCGGGGCTTGCCGTGATCGTCTGGAGCTATCCGCGCGGGCCGATGCTGGACAAGGCTGGCGAAACCGCCATCGATATCTGTGCCTATGCCGCCCATATGGCTGCCGAATGCGGCGCGCATATCATCAAGGTCAAACCGCCGACAGACGCCCTTTCGCTCCCCGCGGCCAAGGCAGTCTATCTGGAACAGAAGATCGACATTTCGACGATGGAAGCGCGTGTGCGCCATGTCGTGCAGTCAACCTTTGCCGGGCGTCGTATCGTGATCTTCTCGGGCGGGGAGCATGAAAGCACCGAGGCGCTGCTCGACACCATTCGTGGCATTCATGCTGGCGGCGGGTTCGGCTCCATTATCGGTCGCAATACTTTCCAGCGGCCTCGTGAGGAAGCGCTGAAGCTGCTTGGCGCCATCACGGGCATCTTCAAGGGCTGAGAATCAGCCCTTGCCAGCGGCCTCGTACGCATCGAGTACGAGGTCTGGCGGGCCATCCATACGGATACGCCCGCCTTCCATCCAGATGATGCGTGTGCACCATTTCCTCAGGATCGGCAGGGAATGGGACGTGATGACCAGAATACGCACATGCTCGATGAGCCGCGTCAGACGCTCGCGCGCCTTCTCCTGAAAACGCGAATCCCCAGCCATGAACCACTCATCCATGAGCAGGATTTCAGGACGCGGGGCCGTCGCCACACCAAAGCCCAGTCGGATGGCCATGCCCGACGAGTAGAGACGCACAGGCAAATCGAGAAAGGCCCCGAGTTCGGCGAACTCCTCGACATCCTCTTCCAGCTTTTGCGCCGCAACGGGGGCCATCCCGATCGTGCGGGCATAGAGCCTGATATTTTCTCGCCCGGTGAGGTCAGTATTCATACCCGCCTGGGGGCTGAGCAGCGCATGGACATCGCCCCTGACGCTCAACTGACCCAGGGAGGATTCGTAGATCCCTGCCAGAGCCCTGAGCAGCGTGGATTTACCCGCTCCGTTATGGCCGATCAGGCCGACGCGCTCGCCACTCTGGATCGACAGGGACAGCGCACTCAGCGCGACAACGACCGTGGTATCCTCACGGCTGATGATGCTGCCACCGACCTTCTGCCGGTCCTGCAGCTTTTGCCTCATGCCCTTGAATACGCTCTTCTTGAACGAGCGCGCACTGCCGTGAAACATCGGATAGACGAGGGAGTAATCCCTCAGGGTGATCGAAGGCATCGTCATCAGACCCAGAAAGCCAGTCTCTCACGGGTTCTGACAAAGGTCAGAAATCCGAGGATACACCAGAACACGCTGACAGCAGCCGAGACGGCGATCATGGACAGGCTGGGCAGATGCCCCAGAATCGGCCCTCGCACGATCTCGAGAAGGTCATAGAACGGATTGAGCACCAGATACCGGCTACGCGCACCGAGCTGCTCGGGCTTCCAGATGATGGGGGTGACGTAGAAAGCGATCTGGAGAAAGGCCGCGATGACGGGGGCGATATCGCGAAAACGGGCGCAAAGCGCCCCCAGAAGCAGACAGGCCGCGAAGCCGTCTATCAGCCAGACCAGCAATCCCGGCAGGGCCGCCAGACTTATCAGCCCCGGCCAGACACCATAAAAGACGAACACGCCGACGGGTACGATGACTGTATGGACGAAAACGATGGCATTGCGCACCAGCAGGCGCAGGGCATGCAGGGAATAGGGCAGCTTCATCGCGTGTATGGTCGATTCCGCGTCGATGAAGCAGGTACAGGATTCCTGCAGGATGCTTGCCAGCCCCACCTGCCAAAGCGACATGGATAGGGCGAGAAACGGCAGATAGTCGCGCAGCACCATATGAAACAGTCGGGCGTAAATGACGCCCATCGACGCTATCATGATGACCGATGAAATAGTCATCCAGAAGGGGCCAAGGGCCGATCCTCGATAGCGCAGGCGAATATCCGTCCACCCCAGAACCACGGCCAGCCGCCACGAAGCGAGACCTGTCCTGAGATCATCCCACGCGCGGGCATATCGAGTCTGGCTCATGTCCCTCCGGGGGAATTCTGGTTTCTTGCTTGCGAGATCCGTAATCGCTCACGCCGTAGCCGATAACCCCCCTCTTCGCAACCTGGGCGCCCGAGCCTCGCCAAAAGACCCGCCTGTCGCACCCTCGCTGCAATTACTGCTTTCTTTCTTGCAGTCCCCTCCGTAGTTTTGCCGTATTCCTGCCGCAGAATGCGGATCAAGCTCGGTTGCATCAGGTGAAGCGCATCATGATTCGTCCCTCCCGTTCGAACAGCAAAGCCGGACAAGAAGAATCCCGGCGGCTCCGTCCTTCGGGATTGCGAACCACGCGTTTTCTCGTCATCACCGGTGCTGCCGCTCTCCTGACGGCCTGCGCCAACGGGCCCCAGCGCCCGCAGGTGCCGGTGGCCCAGGAAGCGGCCAATTACCGCCATCATGCCAAATCCTATTACGCCCCTCCCGGCCCGCCGGAAGATCCCTGGGGTCCCTATATCGAGGAAGCATCGGAGCGATTCGATGTCCCCTCCCCCTGGATCCGTTCGGTCATGATGCAGGAATCGGGCGGGCGTCTCTTTGATCGCAACGGGCAATTCACCACCTCGGCGCCGGGGGCCATGGGCCTGATGCAGCTGATGCCGCCTACCTATGACGACATGCGCTCGCAATACGCACTAGGCGATGACGCCTATGACCCGCATGACAACATCATGGCGGGCACGGCCTATATACGCCAGATGTATGATATCTACGGGTCGCCGGGTTTCCTCGCGGCCTATAATGACGGTCCCGGAAGCCTCGACTCCTATCTTCGCCGCGGGCGCGCCCTGCCCCGCGAGACGCGCCGCTATGTCGCCCATGTCGGACCGCAGATCGCCGGGATCTGGCCACGCAACCGCTCTGCGGCCGATCTGCTCGTGTCTCAGCACGACCCGAACGCTGCGACGATGGTGGCTCAGAACGATACCGATACTTCTGCGGTGCGCGCGGCCTGGCGCCGTCAGGCCCAGACAGCGACCTACAGGGCCGATCAGCAGGACATGCAGGTGGCTGAAGCGCCTGCGACATCGCGCTCGTCTGTCAGCGCGGCCTGGGCAGCACGCGGTGTCAGCTCGAGTGCACCCGCCGCAGCGGCGCCAGTCCAGTTGGCGAGCCTCAACGCGCCAGCTGAATCGGAATCGCCCGATAATGTGGCGCAGGCCTGGGCGGGACGCGCCCCCGTGCAGCCCATTCCCGTCGGTCGCAGCCTCTCAGCTGAGCCGGTTCTTGCCGTCATGACCCCGCGCCCCGTCCTCCGCTCGCCCCAGCGCACGGCAGAGGCCGCCCCACGTGCCATCCAGAGCGGTAGCTGGGCCATTCAGGTCGGTGCCTATAATTCCGCCGTGCAAGCGACGCGCGCCGTTGCCCAGGCGCAGAACCACGCCGGAACTTCGCTTTCCGGTGCGCGTAGTCAGGTTTCCACGGTGCAATCGGGGCGCGCGCATCTTTACCGGGCGCGCCTTGTGAACCTGTCGCATGACAATGCCGTGGCAGCCTGCCGGAAGATGGGCCGCGACACACCCTGCGTGGTCGTCTCTCCGGGTTCGTCGTTCTGACCCCTCGCGGAGTTCGCATGTCCCGTTTCACGCTTCTGATTCGCCCGGCGACGCTCCTGTCGCTCGCACTGGTTGCTGCTGCTCCCGCTGCCCATGCCGCCCTGAAGCAGGGCAGCGAGGCCCCTGATTTTACGCTTCCTGCCACCCAGAATGGGCAGGAAATGCCGTATACACTGCACGACGCGCTGGCGAAGGGCCCTGTGGTTCTCTATTTCTACCCTGCTGCCTTCACCAAAGGCTGCACGATGGAGGCTCACGGCTTCGCTGATGCGATGCCGCAATTCAAGGCGCTCGGCGCCAGTGTGATCGGCGTGTCGATGGATAACATCCACAAGCTCGACGATTTCTCCGCAAGCCAGATCAAAGGCCAGTTTCCGGTTGCGTCTGACAGCGATGGGAAAGTGACGCGTCTCTATGACGCCAAGATGCCCATGCTCGATATTGCCCAGCGCGTGACCTATGTGATCGCGCCGGAAGGTCAGATCATTGAGACGATCAGTTCCGAAACCCCTGGCAATCATGTCCAAAAGGCACTTGCCGCGCTCAAGACATTCAAGGCCGATGTCATGAGGCACCGCCGCAAGTAAGCTGGCTGGGTCCTTGTTGCCCCTCACCCCTTTCCGCGCTCTGGTTCAGGCTCGGGCGCGATGAAACTGACCATGCCCGACAGACCTTCTCCCCATCATGTTGGCTCCGCCGCCGCCCTTCGCCTGCAGGATGACGTCGTGAGCACCGCTACGTATGACGGCTCCGGCGATTGCTATCGTTATCGCCTTCATCGTGTGTGGGACCCCAGCAAGCCCACCGTGATGTGGTTGATGATGAACCCGTCTGTCGCCACTGAATATGGCGACGACCGCACCGTGGCCAAATGCCAGCGCTATGCGCGGAGCTGGGGCTACGGAGCGATGTTCGTAGGTAACAGCTTTGCCTATCGATGCACGGACCAGAAGCGCCTCCTCGAGGTGCCTGATCCAAATGGCCCAGGTAATGACGACGCCCTACTCGCCATGGCCAAAGAGGCTGACAAGGTCATCCTCGCCTATGGCTCGCCCACGCATCCCTCACTTCGCGACAGGGGCAATGAGGTTGCGCTCAGGCTGCACGAAGCCGGAATTGCCCTCTATGTAATGAGGCTGAGCAAGAGAGGGCGGCCTGAGCACCCTCTCTACCTTCCCGGAACGCTGGAACCGACAAGGCTGGAAACCTCCTTCTTTGAAGCGCTCGAGCGCGTCTGAACGCGCGCAACACGCTTCAGGCGCATGCCCTAAGCACACACAGGTCGATCCAGGAAACGAAGCGCAAGATATCCGCTTCGCGGCTTAGACCGATAGAAATCACGCCCGGACGACGGCCGTGTCATGCGTCAGAAGGCAGCCTCCGGGCAGTGAGCCCGAAGGAGCGAGAACCTGAAGATGCTTATTTCTCCGTGATCTGATAGGTCAGAACCACATGGTTGTCGTGGTTCGGCTGGGTGGCGACGGGCTGAATCTGTACGCCCATATCATGCTTCTGGTAGACCTTCTGGATTGCTACCGTATCGGCATTGGCAGCCTCGGCGGTCACCGTTGCACCCGGGCGGAGTGCGGTTGCCGCTTCGAGCTCAGCCGTCGGCACCTTCTTGTTGCCCGTGAATTCGACCCTGTCGAGCACGAAAGGCGCGGGTGCCGCGGCGGCCTCGGGGGCCTGTTCCTCGATCACGAGATAGAACTGCACCGTGTTCTTCACGAAGCGCTCTTTCTCACTGAACTTTGCGCCAAGATTCTTGGCCTTATAGAGATCTGCCACTTTCTGCACGCCGGCATCGAGCTGCTCACGCGTCACCGTGTCGCCCACGTGATAGGGAAGTGCCGCCATGATATCGTCGGTGGAAATTGCCTTGTTCCCCTCCACCTTCAGGATCTTGAGGGTCAGAGGTGCGGTTGCTGCAGGGGCGCTTGCGGCAAGAGCAGGCGTGACCAGCCCGGTCTGTGGCAGAAGGGGCAGAGCGGCCGTACCGGCCATCAGGGCCAGACCTGCCAGGGCAAAACGGGAATTCGGCTTCATCTCTTCGTCCTCTTGAACTGGGTCAAACAGAACACCGAAGCAGGAAACCTGTCCGGCGCGACACCGGATCATAGGCAGCTTGAGGGACGCTTGGCAAAACCCGGCCCGACGCCCCTCGAAAACTCGGTCAGTGTTCAGCCCTCAACCTCGAGCGGCATGGCCGGAGGAACCGCAGGGGTCGCGTGGGGGCCGGTGGCCTGCACATGGGCGCAGTCCCAACGCTTGGCCAGCGGCAGCAGGGCAATCAGTACCCCGGTCAGGATCAGCCCGGCTACGAACAGATCACGGAAGAGCGGCACATATAGTGCCGCCGCAGCAGCCCCTGTCATCGGGGCACCGGTTGCGGCCGCATAATTGGCTACGAGGCTGCCCGCATACATGGCCACGCCCCAGAGCAGGTAGAGCGAGCCCATCATGAACCCGCTGCTTTCAGGCAAGGTGTAACGTGCGATGATGGCAAGGCCCAGCGCCATGGTCAAAAGCTCCGCCACGGAGACCAGACCGTATCCAAGCACCATGACCCAAGCCGAGACGAGGTTCTGGGCATGCGCCGCCGCAATCCACCAGATCAGGAAGCCCAGGGTCACAAGCCCGAAGCCAAGCACCATCTTGTGGGCCAGGGACAGGTCTCGGCCCTGCGCAGCAAGACGGTTATAGAGTGCCGCCAGAAGCGGGCTCGCGAGCATGATCCAGATCGGATTGAGCGCCTGAAACTGGCCAGCGCTCAGGTGAACGAGCGTGACCCCACCGATGCGCAGGTCACCATCGACCGCACGCAGGGCAAAAAGGGTGAGCGATGTCATCATCTGCTGATAAAAGATCAGATACGCCATGCTTTCGAGGCAAAGCAGGAAGGTGAGGCGCAACCCAGGGCGCGCAGCCGCGCCTGAACGCCAGTAGAGGCGCCCCCAGAGCAGCGCAATCGCCAGACTGGCCGCCCAGACACAAAGGCGTGCAATACCCGGGCTTGCGATGATCCCGGTCAGGACCAGCACAGTCAGGACGAAACCACCCAGCACGATGAGGAACGGCTTGGTCTGGAACGGTCCCTTGTCGAGCGCCGACCCGGCATGATGGATCCAGCGACGGCGCCAGAAATAGTAGAGCAGCCCCACGACCAGCCCGCCTGAACAGGTCAGAAAGGCACTGGCCGGCCCGTAACGATCCTGCAGAAGCGGTGTCAGCAGCATCGACACCGTCGAGCCCACGTTGACCGACATATAATAGATCGTGAACGCCGCATCGAGAGCGGCATCGTCCCCCTCATAGATGCGCCGCACCAGATTGGCCGCGTTGGGCTTGAACAGCCCATTACCTGCCGAAATAAGGGCCATCGCAAAGAAAAGCAGCGTACGATGTTGATCGGCCATCGCCAGAGCAGCATAACCGAAAACGAGGGCAAAAGCCCCCATGAGCATGGTCCGACGCGGTCCGAGTATGCGGTCACCCGCATAACCGCCAAGCACCGGGGTGATATAGGTCAGGCCGACAAAGGCGCCAATCAGGACATTGGCCGCTACGTCGCTCAGCCCGAGCCGTTGAACCAGATAGAGGGTGAGAACGGCCTGCATGCCGTAATAGCCGAAGCGTTCCCACAGCTCTATGGCGAAGACGACCGAGAAGGCCTGTCGTCGCGTTGGAAGCTCCGTTGGGGAGGATGCACTCATGAAGAGGGGTTCCGGGCAAAGAGACGTGATTGCCCGGAGATAACACACTCCCCCGTGATGGAAAGACTAAAGTCCGGACCAGATCCCCGAGATCCGCATGCCGTCATAGCAGAGCCCAATGAGCAGCATGGTGAAGAACAGGGCGGTAATGACCCCCAGCACCTCACGCGTGAGGATGAGCTTCCAGTCGAAGAACCCCTGTCTGTCCGGCACGGGTCAGGCCTCCTGCTCCGCCTGGGCGCGCTGCCCGGCAAAGAACGCCTCAAGGGCCGGATCAACCGTGCCGATGCGTACCTGAAGCGTGACGTAGAGATTACCTGCCTTGTGCGACCCATGCTCTCCCACGCCACGACCGCCCAGACGCAGCACGGTGCCAGTATCGGAATGAGGGGGCACCTTCATTGTGACCTGCCCCTTGGGCGTTGGCACGACGAGCTTGCCTCCCAGGATGGCCGTCGAGAGATCAACTGGCACATTGGCTCTGAGATCACGCCCATCGCGCGTATATACTGCGCTGGGTGTGACTGAGATCGTGATCAGCGCATCGCCCGCCGGGGCGTTCTCACCCATGCCGGGGCCGCCCTTGCCGTTCAGACGCAAGGTCTGGCCGTCTTCAATCCCGGCAGGGATCTTGACCTCGACCGTACCCGCTTCGGGCAGGGTAACGCGGCTGGTCGTGCCCAGCACAGAGTCCTCGAATGAAACGGTCAGTGTGTAGGAGCGATCGGCACCGCGGCGGCTGCGCCGACGCCCACCGAAGGGACCGCCGCCAAAATCTGCGCCAGTGCCGCCACCGCTGAACATGTCCGAGAAGAATGCGCCAAGATCTTCCTGGTTGAATTGCGCGCCTCCTGGGCCACCCCCATGAAAGCCCCCCTGCCCGCCAAAGCCACCGCCTCCGAAAGGCCCCCGCTCATTGCCCTCGGCATCGATCTCGCCCCGATCGAAACGGGCGCGCTTTTCCTTGTCGCCCAGAATGCCGTAAGCGGCACCGACCGCCTTGAACGCTTCCTCGGCCTTCTTGTTGTTAGGGTTATGGTCGGGGTGATGCTCCTTGGCGAGCTTGCGATAGGCGCTCCGGATTTCCTTATCCGTGGCGCCACGCGTCAGGCCAAGCGCTGCATAAGGATCTTTCACGCCAGTTTCTCCCTGTTTTTCGTGAATACTACAGAATTCATGCGTTTAATGTTGTGTCCAGCCCCTGTATTTCAAGAGCGCTAGCGAGAGAACGCCTTGGCCAGAATACTCTGCTTGGCCGCATCGATTGGCAAGGCCGTATCGCGCAGGGCAATACCCTGCCAGCCGGCCCCCATGGCGGTGTAAAGCGCCACCGTATCATGTAGCCGCGCCGTGCGGGCCATGGCCTCGCGATCCTGAGCGCCCAGCAGCGTCCGCTGGGTGGTGAGCACATTGATGTAATCGGTCAGACCGGCTGCGTAGAGACGCCGCGCCCGGTCTGCGGCGAGGCCGCTATCGAGCGATGCCTGGTGAAGCTGGGCAACGTAGTGATCGTTATGCAGCCATGACGTCATCGCGTCCTCTACCTCGCGAAAGGCATTGAGGACGGTCTTCCGATAGGTCAGGCGGCTGGCTTCGGCGCGTGCACGTGCCTCGACCACCTGCGAGGTGAAACGTCCGCCATGCATGACCGGCAGGGTCGCCAGCATCATGAACGACCAGCTCATCGCATTGACCTGAAAGGCCTGATACATGGCCGAGGCGTTCGGATTGAACGTGAGCGGGATCGAGAATTTGGGATAGAGCTGCGCCACGGCCACACCGATACGCGCCGTCGCCTCGGCATAGCCACGCTCGGCTGCGCGGATATCGGGCCGATTGGCCACAACGATCGAAGGAAGCGTTGCGGGAAAACGCGGCATCTCCGGCAGGGAGGCCACCCCATTGGGTAAAGCTTCGAGTTCCGCCTTGAGGTCACCGGGCATGTCACCCAGCAGAACGCTCACGCCATGGCTCAGTGTGTCGATCTGGGCCTTGAACGGCTCGAGCGAGGCTGTCTCGCTATCGAGTTCGCTCTGGGCCTGAGCGATCTGCAATGTGTTGCCGATCCCTTCAAGGAAGAGCCGCTTGGTGAGGTCGACCTCGCTCTGCGCGTTCTTCACATTCGCCTGGGCGATCGAGAGGCGAAGCTGCGCCCCACGCAGGGAAACATAGGCGCGCATCAGATCGGAGAGCAGCGTCATGAGCGTGGCGCGTCGGTCTTCGATGCTGACATCGATGGCGCGCTCGCTCGCCTCGACCTCGCGCCGTATACGCCCGAACGCATCGATCTCCCAGCTTGCCTGGGCGCCATAGGTCAGAACCGAGGCCTCGGGACGGTTCTGGGGGTTCCCGGGGCGGATCGGCCAGTTATCGATGTTGATCGAGTAGCGACTGGACCCGCCCCCTGCATTCACATCAAGCTGCGGGTACCAGGCCGAGGCAGCTTCCTCGCGCATGGCACGACCGGCAATGATCCGCTGATCGGCAATGAGCAGATCGTAATTGCCCTTGATGGCCTGAGCGACCAGACGGTTGAGCAGCGGGTCATTATACTGCCCCCACCATTCCTTCATTTCGGCTTCGGTCCGGGCGATCTCCTCGGCTGTCGCGGCATGGTCGGTTTCCACGAAGCCGTCGGGCAGCTTCATCCGGTCGGGTTTGTAGCTGGGCCCTACTGTGCACCCGGCAAGCATGACGACGGAGAGGGCGAGGAGAGCAAGCCTATGTGGAAGAGAAACCATGATCAGAGATGATTCTGCAGCCATGTGGTCAGACGTCCCCGCTGTCCCTGCGGCGGCGTACCCACTGTCACCGTGCAGGTCATGCCTGCTGCCAGAATGACCTCGGGCGGGACGCGATCCAGGTGGATGCGCACCGGAATGCGCTGTGCGAGACGTACCCAGGTAAAGATAGGATTCACATCCTGCAGGCCCAGCTTGTCGGGGGAACCGTTCTGGTCATTGATGCCACGCGCGATCGAGACAACATGGGCAGGGATGATCTCGCGATACCCCATGAGCTTCACCCGGGCGACGTCGCCCACATGAACGCCCCACATCTTCGTTTCCTCGAAATAGGCGTTGATCCAGAAGCTGTCCGCGTCGATCACCGCCATGCGGGACTGGCCCTCATGCGCGTAATCACCCACGCGCAGATTGAGGTTGGTGACATACCCTTCGACAGGCGAGTACACGATGGAACGTTGCAGGTTCAGACGCGCCACATCGAGCGCGGCCCGCGCTGCATTGACCGCGTCCTCCTGCGTCTCGACATTCGAGTTATAGATTTCCTGCTCTTCGGCCGAGACGATGCCGTTCAGGCCCATACGACGCTTGGCATCGTTGCGGCGCAGTTTCAAATCCTCTTCCGCACTGGCCAGATGGGCCTCGGCTTCTCTGATAGCAAGGCGGAAACGGACCGGATCGATCACGAAAAGCGGGTCGCCACGATGGACGAAATCATTGTCATGGACCGGCACGCTCACAACGGTGCCCGAGACTTCGGGAGCTGCGTCGACGACATAGACGCGTACACGTCCGTCACGGGTCCAAGGGGCAATCATATAGGTTTCCCACAGCGTGTAGCCCAGCAGGAGCGTCACCCCGAGCACCGCGAAGGTCAGGAGGAGTCGGATCAGCGTACGGGCGAGCAGCACGGGAGATTATCCTTGGGCACAACGGAGAACAGGGGATTGGCGACCGGAAACCGCGCCGGGGAGGCAGGCAGGCACTTGAGGCGCGCAGCGCTGCCAGACGCAGACCCGTCAGACATAGAGCACCATCAGACAGAGCACACACAGATACAGTGCGACCTCGAACAGGGCGACATGCCAGAACCACTCGATCGCCCCGGTCCGCCATAGCAGGAAGCGGATAAACAGGGTTACGGGAATGGCGGCAAGCGAATAGACCGCGATGGGGGAAATGAAGACGCCGAAAAGATCGAATTCCGCGAGCATCGTCCTCCCTCATCCTTCCTGGGTCGATCGGCTGGAATCAGGAGGAGGAGAGCAGAGCCCAGTGGCATGGAAGGCGGATCGAGACACGCCTTGCCACCGGGGCGCAGACATCAGGTGGTCCGACCGATCCCGGATAAGCTCCAGACGACAGCCCGGAGCAGTGACAGGACGGTCATAGGGGAAACACTGCGCTGCCGCCAGCAGGCAAACCTGAATTTTAAATTAGGTTTCAGATAATGGCGGTCACAACACGGTCAAGGCGATCAACGCCGGGCGAAGATGTTCTTCAGGACGGTGAAGAGCTGCTTGCCGGTAAAGCGTCCAACCGGTCCGATCAGGAGGCCGGTGAGGGTGGAAAGCGCCAAGGTCTGCTTGAATTCCGCGAAGCGTCGATCACGACGCAGGCGCGCCTCGAATTCGACGGGGTCTGCAACATTGCGCGTCCCCAGCAGTGCAAAAATGATCACGAAAAGGAGATCGAGACCGAGCACCGAACATGCAGCGGCGAATGCAGAGAAATGCAGCACGCTATAGGCGAAAGCCCAGAGAACCGCGTGGAACGAAATCAGAGCAAAAAGGCCGAAAATGGCCGCAATGACAAAATAGGCGATACGGCGTCCGATCCGCATTGCCACACGCTGCATGACCTCGCCTTGAGCCTGCAGGGCCTCTTGCCCGACATCGATGACCTTCATGAAGATTCGCTAGCCTTTGACGTAAGAGCGCTTCGGAGGCGAAACAAACGGGATGGCCCGGCATGCACCAGATCACCCTGCCCGCCTCCGGAACGGGTTAAAACGAGAGGCCGCCTTGCTTCAGGTGGGAGACAGCCTATTTGGAGACACGGCCAGCAATAAAGCCAATGACCGCAGAAATCAAAACAGCGGCGAGCGGACGCGCACGGACGCGCGCCTCGGCGTTGTGCAACTGCACATCCTTGATCTCACGGGCGTTGGCGACCGCGTGATCTGCCCGCTCAGCGACATCGAGCAGCGCAGGATTGATACGATCCTTCAGAAGCTGCTCTAGCTGAGCCTTCAGCGTATCGATCTGGTCTTGGGCCGACTTGCTCGCAACATCCAGAGATTTCTTGACGTCTGATTTGCTCATGTCACAACTCCTTGCACGGTCGAAGCCGCAATTAGTGGTTCCGTAACAAACGCATGGAGGAGAGGCGAGGTTTCATGGCGATTTCGACGCAAGGCGGCAAACCTCTCCTGCTCCTTGACAATCTCTGCCTTTTCTATGGAAGCGAGGCTTTCACCCTATCGGTGACCGAGGGCGAAGCATTGAGCCTGATGGGAGAGGAGCCAGGGGTTCTCAGCCGCCTATGTGATATCCTCGCCGGGTTCGACAAGCCTGTGGGCGGGCGCATCCTGCTTGCCGGGCAGGACATGACGACCTGCCTCCCCGAGCGCCGTCCGATAGTCCTGGTTTCACCCCGTGACCCGGTGTTCGGGCATCTCGGCGTATCGGAGAATATCGGCTTTCCGCTGCGTGTGCAGGGCGCGCGCCCTGACACGCTCCACGCGCGCATCGCACGCGTCATGGCCCTGACAGGGCTGGAAGCCCTGGCCACGACGCGGGCCGATCGCCTGACGCCAGAACAGGCCCTACGCCTCAAGCTGGCACGCGCTCTGGCCTATGCCCCCGCGATTCTGGTGCTGGACGACGTGCTTTCCGGACTGGATATGCGCAGCGCAGCCAAGGCGCGGCAATTGCTTTCCACCCTTCAACGCGCTCTCGGACTGAGCATGATCTATGCCGCGCGGGGACGTGAAGATGCACTCTGGCTCGGGGGGCGTATCGCCCTGTTCGATCGGGAGACGCTCATTCAATGCGCCGACGCCGCCACGCTGCTCGAACGTCCGAGCGATCCACGCAGCGCGGGTCTGTTTGGCGAGGCCAATCTGTTGACCGGTCGTGTCCTCGCCATTGAGGAGGACATAGCCCGGGTCCATCTCGCCTGCGGTGGCGTGGTGGAAGCGATGGCTGACGAGGCGCTGGAAGAGGATTCCCTATGCACGCTCTGTGTGCGCCCTGACCGCATGACTCCTCTTTTCGGCACAACGGTAGCGGGTGATGATGACACACCGCCGCTCGTGGCGAGCATCCAGTCCGTGCTTCACGCAGGTGATCAGATTCGGCTCAGGCTGCGTCTCGCCGATGGGGCAGAGATCGACATGCGTCGCCCGCTACTGCAGTCCATGCGGGCTATCAAGCCGGGCGCCACGCTACAACTTGCGTGGCAGGCCAGTCAGGCTGTGGCCTTTCCCATGAAAGACGATCTATAAGAAGCGTTCTCACGCTTACCCAAGCCCGGAAAGGCCAGTTCCTGCACGCGTCACCTCCCCTCATGAAACCGGATGACGGCTCGCGTGGCACGCGCCTGCGCGCGACGTGGATGTTGCTGGTGACGCTCTGCCTCTCCGGTCTTGCCTGTCCTGCGATGGCGACCCCGCATCATACGCATCATGGCCCGCGTCATGCACGTGCAGCCAAGCCAGCGCGAAGCACCGCGCCTAAATCAGTCCTGGCTGTGGTCTCCGGGAGCATCGATGCCCATTCACTTCTGATGCCCGACCAGCCCTATCCGCTCAGGGAATGGGATGGCAGCCTGACAACGCTCCGCGATGCCGCCACGGCCCGCGTTTCGCCCTGGCTCGCGGCGATAGTAGATAACACCACGCTTTATGCTGCCTGCCGCGACGGGCTCGTGCAGAGCCTTCCCGCCCCGGCCCAGCCTGCGTCATCCGCACCTACGCGCAATAACGTGGCCTCACCCTGCGGCATTCAGGCGGGGGAGGAGTCGATCGTGCTTGCCTGGGACAGGGGACGCTTGGGCGATGCTGCGCCGGATTGGGGAGACTTCTGGGATATTGCACGCCATCCCGGCAAGCGCGCGCTGCGCCTCGACCCGCGTGGGACGCTCGAAATCGCCCTCATGGCCGATGGGGTTGCCCCAGGAGATGTCTATTCCGTTCTCGGCTCACCCGCCGGAGTGGACCGCGCCTTTCGCAAGCTGGAACAGCTCAGACCCTATCTGGTCTGGTGGCGCACCCCTGAAGAGGCAAGCCGCATCATGAATAGCGGCGCGGCGCTCATGCTCTCGACGCCTTATGACCGACTGGCGGATCTGGGGCCACGGATCTCCTTCGCGGCACAATGGCGCCAATCACTGCGCCAAAGGCTTTCCTGGGCGATCCCGCGCAACGTTCCGTCCGAACAGACCGACGCAGTGATCAGAATGCTGCGTGACCAGACGCCCCTGCATGACGACACCCAGGATGCACCCCAGGACGGGCGCGATGCCCGCATTCTGGCCATGAGCGACACGTTCTGGGCGCTTAATTTCGACGCGTTACAGAAACGGCTTCAGGCCTGGCTGACCTCCGCCCCATGAGTGCCGATATGCTTTGCTGTCTTGGCGGCGCTGTGCTCGGCATCGGTCTGTTGCTGGCCATTCGCCCTGCACTTGCAACACTTTTCCCGCTGCTGCTCCAGTTGGGCGCCACAGGCATTTTCCTAGGCGGAGTCTGGGCGCACCATGCGCTGGCGGCACGCTGGGGCCATGGATCCTGGGCACTCGCCGGGTTTATGATGGCTCCGCTCTGCCTGGTGCCCGTCACGCTGCGCCTCTCGGGGGAACGCGTTGCCGGGGCCAAACGCGCGGCATCTGGTCTTGGAGCAGGCCCCTCCGCGAGACTGCGCCATCTCTGGGCCCCTCTGCTGCGCCTGCCTGTTGCGCTCTCCTGTGTGATTCTGGCCATCGGGGTCGCGCTGTGCTTCCTCACACCCCCTCATGCCCATGTCTGATACGCCCCGCCCTTTCTGGCAGACAGTCTCACTGGCGGATATGACCCGTGAACAGTGGGAGTCCCTTTGCGACGGCTGCGGCAAATGCTGCCTGCACAAGCTCCGCGACGAGGAAACGGATGCCATCTATTTTACCAATGTGGCTTGCCGACTACTCGATCTGAAATCATGCCAGTGCTCGAGTTACGCCGCGCGCTTTCGCAAGGTGCCGGATTGCGTGTCCCTGACGCCGGAGGTTCTGGCGGATATCGATTGGCTCCCGCCGAGCTGCGCCTATATCCTGATACGTGACGGGCAGGATCTACCGGAATGGCATCCTTTGCGTTCCGGCTCCGCTGCTTCGGTGCATGAGGCAGGCATATCCGGCAAGGGACGTATGATCAGCGAACGCGATGCCGGGCTGCTTGAAGACCATCTTGTAGACTGGCCTGCCGAGATCCCGGCAGGGGTGGCGCGCAAGCGGCGAAAACGCACCCGACGGCGCTGATGAGTGACAGCACCTGCCCCGTCTTGTGGCGTCGCACCAAACGGGCAAAACGCCTCTCCCTGCGCATCGACCCGGCACGGCGACAGGTGGTCGTGACCTATCCGCATACAGTTTCGCTCAAGCGCGCTGAGGCTTTTCTCGACGCGCATAGGGACTGGGTAAAGGACAGGCTGGCTGATTTACCGCCCAGCTTCATTGTGGCGCCTGGGGCGAGCCTGCCTGTGGCAGGGCGGCCCGTGACGCTTGTCCATGCGCCAGAGCAACGCCAGCCTGCCCGCCTGCAAGACAAAAATCTCCTGATTGGCGGGAACCTCGAGCGTTTCGAACAACGCGTTCTCTGTTTCCTGAAAAAGCAGGCGGGGTTGAGCCTGCCAGGCGAATTACTCTTGCTCGCGGCACAGATGGGTTGCACCCCCAGCGCCATCGCATGCAGCAACGCCAGATCTCGCTGGGGGAGTTGCACCCGCGCAGGGCGGATCATGCTCAACTGGCGCCTGGCCCTGATGCCTGAATCAGTACGACGCTATGTAATGATTCACGAGCTCGCGCATATGACCCATTTTGACCATAGTCGCGCGTTCTGGGCTCATGTCGATCGCTTTCACCCGCACCGACCTGACGCACAGACCTGGCTTAAGACACATGGAAGCGCTCTGCTGGCCCTGAACTGAACCCGAACCCGAGCCGGTGATCGCCGGGGGATTTTCACTCCCCTCCCCCCGTGCTAGAGCCAGAGCCGTGCTGTGCGAACTTGGCGGAATGGTAGACGCACGAGACTTAAAATCTCGAGTCCGTAAGGGCGTATGGGTTCGAGTCCCATAGTTCGCACCACATAAAGCATTGAAATTATTGTGTTTTTCAGGTTCCCGCAACCTGAACCCGGTGTTTTGCTACATCCGGGTGCCCCATCATGGCCTTCCAATGCTGGTTCGACGCCCTGCCGGATATGTTTTCAGACGTGTCATTCCGACACATCTGCGTGAGCTGATGAGACGACGCGAGCTCTGGGTCACGCTCGACACGAACGACAAATCGCTTGCAAAAAGCCGGGCCTGTGCAATCTCTCTGGCCACGGACAGGCTGTTTTCAGGAGTGCATCGCGTGACGCAGGAGCTCTTTCAGGACATCAATGATTCACTGAGAGAGAGCGTCGATGACCAGCTCCGGCCTCTGCTCGACAGTCTCATCTCTGCCTATGAGAGCGAGTTGTCAGCGCTACGGTCCCAGTATCGCGTCATGAATGCAGAACACCTGCTCCATCGTATGCGGGACCACAAGCAGTTCATGACCTTCGTCGAGACAGCGAAAGAGTCCGTGGAAGAGCTTCAGACCATCGTGAAAAACTCTCCCGCATTCGACGTGCAGGAGAAGATGTCTGCCATCCTCGGCCACTTCAGCAATATCGAAACCTGGACCAAGCCGAAGGAGCCGGACAAAAGCCCTCTGTTCTCCGAAGCAAGCGAGGCGTTCATCCTCGCCTCCTCCCAGAAATGGAAGGACGCCGACTTCAGAGGTTATCGCAATGTCATCAGGCGCTTTCTCGAAGTCTGCGGAGACAAGGAGATACGCCTCTATACTGGCGCCGATGCCGGACGGTTCAAGGAGGTGATGGAGAAGCTCCCGGAATACCACGGCAGAAAAAAGAACGACAAAAGGACCGCCCTCGAACTGGCGGAGGAATCGACCCGGCTCAAACTCAGGACGGTCTCAGGCAAGGCCGTCAAAAACAACTTCTCACGCCTGTCTGCCATCTGGCGCTTTTATCTCCTGCGTGACCTCGTGGACAGAAACCTGTTCACAGGCTGGTCATTCGACACGAAGAAAAAACTCCGGCGCATCCGCTGGAGTGACGAGCATCTTGCCCGACTGGCGGAAGCCCCTTTCGAGATTGCCACATCCATTTCAAAGGAGACGTTTGGCTTCATCGTTGGTGTCGGCGCCTATACGGGTATGCGGGTGGAGGAAATCTGTCGCCTACGCAATCAGGACATCATGACCCTCAGGGGCATCCCCTGCATCGTCATTCAGGAGCATGAGGCCACAGAGGGAGAACCCTGGACCGAATGGAACCCCAAGACCGAAGCAGGCACACGCGTTGTTCCTGTCTGTCAGCGACTGATTGACGAGGGCTTTCTCGATTTCGCCATGCGCTCGAAACAGGCGGGTCATGCCTATCTGTTCCACGAGCTGAGTTTTTCAGGGAAAGACAAGAGACGGTCGGGGCTTTTTGGCAGAAACTTTTCGACCCACAAAAAGAGGCTGGGAATCCCTGCCACGATGGTTTTCCACTCCTTTCGTCACTACGTCTCCACCAAGCTTCGCAATATCCATGAACATGGCGAGGGTGGTCTGCGTGACGTCTGGATTGATAAGTTTCTTGGACATGAAGGGCAAAGCCGTTCGGTCGGCATCAAGGAATATCTCGATGAAATCGAGGTCGAGAACCTGAAAAAGGTCGCCGATGCTGTCGTCTATCCCGAGTTCTGGCGCATCAAGGCCCTACAACAATAGACAGACAGGTTGTTCGTATCGCTGACGAAATATACCGCATCCAAACAAATACGCCCATTCGGGTGCTATACTCCCACCTACAGCCAGAATTAACCCAGACCGGCTGTACGAAGGAGTATCAGGATGATTTGCACCGCTGACAGACAGTATACATCATTTATCGCATCTCCAGGCTTTGCATGGGGAATGCGTAGGATGATGTGCAGTATGAAGAGATAGAGAGTTATATAAAAACCGACAGGCCAGATATCTGGCGCAGGCTGTATCCCCTGCATGGGTTCTATAAAGACCAAATCATACGAATAACCGCAGAAAACTGCGTCTTTCTCGCCTGCTATGAAGAGGCCGAACAGGTCGCCCGTGAGGTTATCGCATGGGTTGAAACACAGCCAGACGACCTGGTTTCAGGCTTCGACCTCCTCTCTCAATCTCACGCCGAGCTGAAGGAACTCAGACGAATCACCGGGCGTGTCTTTACACGCAAGGCGAACAGGTTACGGCGCAATCTCCGCAGGGCTATCGGCCTGCTTCCGGAACACGACGACGTTCAGCAGGCATTCGATAACGCCAGAACCGCAAGCGCCAAAAGCTTCATTATCATCTTCGATGCAGAACACCCCGAACGAAGCCTGTCAGCTCATGATTTGCGCCAGTTCCATCTTCGCAGGAGCTATGCGGTAAATCTTGCCATAGCCGATGGCATCCATGACCTCGCAGTCAACTTCCTCAACTACGCCGGATTATTCCTGACCCTCACCCTGCCGGGAGAATACCGCAACTGCTCCTATGAACAGGCCAAGGCTGAAATCGGCAGACGCTGGAAGCGTGTCAGACGCAAAGCCCGACACAGGGATATTCTCCTGCTGGGTATGACAGCGCTGGAACTCCATGAGGATGAAACACCACATTATCATATCCAGCTCTATGTCTCCCCTGAACACAGGGCATGGGTCGAGGAACAGATACTCGATGCGTTCCCAAATGAATGCGACAGGCGTGATGAAGCCATCAAGGATATCCGTGATGTCGCCAGAGCCTCACGTTACACGACCAAGGACCATGGCAAGCCTGAAACCAGCCTGACCTTCATCGGACTGAGGAAAGACATCAAGCGCCGATACCGGGGGGTGTACGAGGGCAAGGACACCAGCGCTCTCTCTGAATGGCGTATCAGTAGAGCCAGACAACTGATGAAGCAGAAGACATCTGGAGGGGCTGTTCTCCTGCTTCTGCGTGGGTTTGCTGATGAGAGACTAAACAGGCTGTCAGCTCGCCATCCTGATTCCCATTATGCCGAAAGTGATATCCAGAGACTGCAAACCATGTTCCTGCATACCCTGCATTTCAGAGTGGTGAAGGACTTCAGAGAGAAAAACACACCCCAGGTTGCCAAGATTTCAAAGGAGCTGAAGCAGGAGAACACCGTCTTTCATTTTGGTCCTGTTCCAACTTGTTTATATAAGAACCAAGAAGGTGTTCGAGCTTCTAGCCCGCCTTGCGAATGTATGGGCTCCAGAGGACAGCCTCCTCCAAGCCCTCCTCAGGAACACATCCCCGACCCATCCTGTTGAGGGAAAATACTTAGCGAGGCCCGCTGAAGGCAAGCCGACGTGCCTTGTGAGCGATCAGTAAAGCCGTGATTGCAAACTGCAGGAGGAACATTATTAGGACAAAAAGCACTAAATCATGCAGATAGGAGTATTCAAACTCTTGTCCAAACTTTGAGAGATTCTTGACATTTCTTAGGTGATATAAAGAAGTAACAAGGAAAAATATTGATTGGCACCAAATGAATGAGATCATAGCGGTCAATATAGAGGAAATTTCCTTAAGTATTATGTGCCTTGCTATGCGTTCGCTGGGAACGACGAGATACAGCAGTCCCGAGAGGATCACCACAACCGCCATCATCCAAATCGGCTTTAAATAAAAATTCTCAGGTGATCCGATAATTTTATTCGCAGTACCATAGTAAAATAGTCCAATCTCATTGCAAACTGCCACCGATGCTCCGAGCACTCCCCACAGCGACAGTTTTACAGAAAAACCGATCCAAGATTCCTTTACGTATTCGCAATCAAAATCAAAGATACTGCCCAGCTCTCTTTTGAGATTCTCATACGCAGAAATCACAGTTCCATCCCTCACGCTGATCGCATCTGCCTCTTTATAACATTTTTGTATCGAAATGATACCAACTTCAGCGTCTCAAAGAGTCTCCTTTGCACAACCCCGTTCCACAATAGTTCTCGGAAACGAGGGCACACCATGAAAACGGAGACATTACACATCAGAGTCACACCGGACGCACGAAAAAGACTGATACGTAAGGCAGGCACACGCAGGATCTCGGTCTGGTGTCGCAGGGTTCTGCTAGACGAACTGGCTGGAGGGATTTCGATTGCACAGGAGCTTCTGGCCCTGCGTCAGGAACTCTCTGCCATAGGGAATAACCTCAACCAGATTGCTAGGCGCATGAATAGCGGGGAGCAGGTGGAGATCACCTCCAAGCTTCCTGAGCTTGATGACCTCAAAGCCCGCATCAATCGCGTGCTGGGGAGGGTCAGATGATACTCAAGAGCAACCCCATCAAAACCGCATCTGGTTCCGGCGCCATCTATCATCACCTCGTCGAGAAAACCGGCGACAATGAACGCATCCATGTCTGGAAAGGCAGACGTCAGGACATAGAGGACTGCATTGCGGATGCCACGGCTTTTGGTCGCGTCAATGCCGTCCAGCACTTTCAGCTCTCATCCCGCGAGAAACTAACCACAGAGCAGTTTGCAGACTGCATCACCATGCTGGCGCAGGAGTTCGGATTCAAAGCGTCCGATGTTGCTCTTGCGGTCATCCACACCAAGACACGTCACGATAACGAGGCCGATAACCGCCACTGTCATATTCTGGTCCGCACCACGAACCCCGAGACAGGCAAGGTTCTGGACGTGTCACACCGTTATGAAAGACAGGAAAAAGTCGCCCGTCTGTTTGAACTGAAGCATGGACTGGCGCTGACCAAGGGACGCCACAATTTGGCTGTGTATCACGCAGTCCCGGAAGAACATCGGGAGAGATTGCAGGTGCTCTGTGAGGGGGCTCTTCCAAACTCCGTCCTCTCCGACCCACAATCCAAACGCAGTCAGAGACAGGGAGCCAGACCCTTTGACATCAAATATGTCCTGCGTGACCTCTATGCCGGAAGCACAGACTGGCAAGCCTTCCAGAGTGCAATATCTTCGCAAGGCTGGTCTCTGATGGCAGGAGACAAAAAGCCCAACGTGGTGCTTCTCAAAGACGAGCATGGCGTCATCGTGGGCTCACTGTCCCGCCTGCTGGGTGTTCGCAAATCAGAGTTCAGCGCCTTTGTTCTTGGTCACGAAACGCCTGAACAGAGCGCGATACGTCAGGGAGGTAGGGAAGACATAGCCAGCCCTGGCCCTCGTGACACATCACGAGACCCAACTGGCAAGGGGGAAACCCCCGTTGACCCCTCTGCTGTTGAGGATGGAACACCTTCACCGGACCCACGCAACTCCTCTGAGGATTCCGTCAGCACGACCCTTGAACCAGCAAGCGGGAGAAAAATATCAGGGCCTGTCCTGAGAACCGGCGCCATCACTCGGAGTGTCGCAGGGACTGGAACCATATCTGCGTCATCCCCTAAGACACGCGCCAGTATTACCAAGGGCATGACACAATCAGAGGTGCAGGCCGTCATTGATTTCAACGAAGCGCAGGCAGAGAAGGAACAGCAACTCCGCGACCATTTGCATGGCCAGAAGCGTTTCGCTGACCTGCTGACCGAGCTGGTCGAGAGCTTCCAGTCCCGCTGGTCTCATCTCCCTGCTGAACCTCATCCCGACCCAAAATCGCGTGATACAGCGTATATCAGGGCTGGCCATGAGAAGCGCCTGACTGGAGTGAGACAGAACTGGCTGGATGCAGAATCCCGTGTGACACTCTGGACGCCATGGCACAGGGCAGAAGCCCGCAAGGCCAGAGCCGTCTTCGATGAGGCGTTGGAGACTCTGGGCTATCACCGACACGATATCGGCAAACTCGATATGAGCGATGACAGCAATTTTTCATACGCCATGAAATGGATAGCGGACTGGATTGTTCGCAGTCGCGAGCACAAGCACCGCGACTGGATGAACCTGCATGAGGTGAAAGACTATCTGAAGGAGAAGCAGGCCCTGAAAGAGGTTCTGGCCTATCTCGCAGACACACAGGATGGCGAGGTCATGCAGATTGCCTGCATCAACCTTCTCTCTGCCAAGGCCCGCGTCAGCACATTGCGTCAGAGAGCAGACAGAGGGGCGATGGAGACACATGATGTGCAATCAGGCACAGGCGGAGGCGACAGAACACGCAATGCCTCACATACGCCTTCTCCAACCCGTCCCACATCAGCCAGTCCCCGCCCGTCCCTGTCTGGCATCATGGGCATTGTGTGAGAGGACAAGTTAGCCGAGGGGATAACTCCCCCCGGATGAGAGCGTCAAAGCTCGGGCTTCAGCGATGACGCCTTGCCCAATTTCGCATCCACGGATGCATTGAGTTGCTTGAGCAATTCGCTCGCCACCATGCGTTCAGCCCGCATGTCGTGCAGGTCGAAGCTGATATGACCGATATTGGCCGGATTGCCTGACACGCCTTGGAGACGCACCTGCAACAGCCCGGTCTCTCCCGGCACGTCATAGGTCGAAATGTCTTCGCTTCGGGGCGAGACCGCGTGGATTACCCCCTCGACCTCCTGACCTGCCATATTGGCATAGAGCTGGCGACTGGCTTCCCCATAGGGGCCGGGAACTGGCAGATGCAGACCGTATTTCCCGGCGACTTCCTCCTGCAATGTTGCAAAGGTCGGAGCGCTGTCCGGAGCGAAGGAGACATTCCGCTCTATCTGCGTGACCACCGACCCCATCACAGGAGCGGAAAGCGTTATCTCGATGGTGTCATCGCCTTTGGAGCATTGCATCTGCCGCGGGAAGAACTGCGTCTCGACATGCGCGCCTTTATAGGTGGTGGAGATAGCCGTGTTCACGATGTTCGGGTCACGCAGGCACCAGCTCCTGAGACTCTGCGTGGCCTTCTCCTGCGTCATACCCAGAGACAGACCAAGGATACTGGCACTCCCCAGACGATTGCCCAGAGGCATGTAGGAGAGCGTCTGTTTCAGATGCACCCCACCATTATCCTCGGGAGGCTGGGCTGACCTGTCCGACAGGCCGAGCAGTTTGCCACAGGCAGGGCTTATCATGCCCTGATTTCGCGCCATCATGCATTCGGTCATGGTCTGGGCCCGCGCCGTGACAGGCATCGTCAGGACGAGAAGGGCGAGTGCGTGTTTCATGGTCATTGTCTCACCCCGCTACCACCGCTGATATGCTTGACGGCAAAGCGATGGGACTGGACGATGTTGTTCTTCAGCGTGACATCGAGGGATTTGCTCTCATTATTGGTCCGTGTGCCGATGAAGCTGAGGCCGACTGCCTCCTGAGCCATGGAAAGACCATCCTCACGGCCAGACGTATAGGCGTAGCTCCAGATGGTGGCCCCGTTCTCCTGAGAAACTTCGGAGGGCGCACCGAAACGACGCTGGACCTCATCACCAGTCGTGACACCATCATGGATGGCGCTATCGACCTCAGAGGCGGTGAGGTTTTTCATCGACGCATCACCAGCCGAGGCACAGGCGGTGAGACCCGCAAGCACGAGCAAAGAGAGCAGAGAACCGAAGGGTCTCATGAGATGTCAGTCCTTATGTAGGTGGGGAAGAAAAAGACGGGGCGCCGGAACGGCAAAGCCAGCCCCTGTGCGTCAGGCCGAAAGCGACTGTTGAAGCTCTGGGTCATTCGCGACGGCTTTCTGAATGACGGAGAGAGCTTCGCTCTGGTTGTCCCGTATCATCCGCAGGCGATGCATGGCGCCGATAGCGACCAGAACCAGACACACGCACAGACCTTTGAAAAAGGCGCCAGCACCAGCGTCGCTGTAGGTGAGCGGGAAGTACAAGGAGACGCCGAACACCACAGCCAACACGGCAAGATATTTCAGGGTCAGGCGCTTGATGCCATGGAAGCTCAGCGCACCAGGTAAATCCACCGGATTGGTCCAGAGTTTCTGGAGCGTCCGGTTATGCATCACGACGTGACCCGTTGTGGTTTGACCACCGAGGCCCGCCCAGAGAACACGCACCTCCTGACCTTCCCGCAGGGGATAGTTACCCCTCCCCTGCCACTCACGGCCTGAGGGCGAAATGACCCAGAAGCTCTGGTGATGGGTGGTATGGACGTTGACCCTTGGTGCATCCACCTGAAGACCGCCAGGCCCGCAATCCCTGACCTGTCCTCCCGAGGTTGTGGTGTGGGTCTCGGTCCATGACCGCAAACCGCTGACCCGTCCCTGGATTCCGTAAATCCAAACCTTGCGACCGAAAATCTCGATATCCATCCCGAGGGTATTCCTCCCGATAAACAGGGGAAAAACAGACGCTCATTCCGAACAGAATGAGGCCGTCACACACCCTGTGCAGTGCTGAACCTGCCCCCAGGATATCCCGTAAACACCTGATTCTGTTACGATAATGGGAGGATGGCGAAACCGGGTGCAGACGTACCGAAAAGCTGTCCCGCAATGACAGGACGGGAATATGGGAAAATATGGCTATGCGAGAGTAAGCACATCGCGACAACAGACAGACAATCAGGTCACGGATTTGCTCCGTGAGGGCGTGAACGAGGACAGCATCGTGACCGAGACCATCTCGGGGGCGACCTCATGGAAGACGCGACCGGCGCTCAGGAAACTAGTGCGGAAGCTCCACGCGGGAGACACGCTGATTGTCGCCAAGCTGGACAGGCTGGGGCGTAACGCACTGGACGTGCTGACCCTTATTGATGTGCTGAAAAAACGAGGTGTGGCGGTGCGTATCCTCAATCTCGGCATTGATACGTCAGGCGCCGGAGGCAAGCTGTTCCTGTTGCTCCTCGCAGGCTTTGCGGAGTTCGAGCGCAACATCATCCGCGAGCGTGTGATGTCAGGGCTGGAGACGGCGAAGGCCAGAGGAACACGTCTGGGAAGGCGCCCCTCCCTGCCCGAAGAAGACCTTGCTCAGGCCAGACGCCTCAAGGCGCAGGGGCTGTCAGCAAGGGAGGTCGCCAAGCTCCTGCACGTCTCCAAGATGACGGCATGGCGCGCCATGAACTCCTGAAAACCGTATCACAAACCCCGTCCCATAATTGCATGACCGGACTCACAGCCATGCAAAAATGAACTATTCCCAAAACAGGTGTTTTTGAGACGGTAAAGTCTCAAATGAAGAGAAACAGCAAAATGTAGACCTAGCCTCCGAAGATCTCATAACCGACAAAATGCCCCTTCCCTGCGGCCAACTGGTTTAGACTGACGGTCGTGCGAATCATCTATTTTCTGATAGCGCTTTATCTATTTTTTAGTATATGTTATTTACATAAGATTTACATTTACCAAGCGTACTATATGGTGATTAGATAATTATTTACCAATAAACATCAAGCCTTATCAAGATTGACTAGGGTTTATATTTGTGACGCCACACATATATTCCAATTTTCATTCAATGATAATTGTCTCAATAATCCCCGTAAAAAGAAGCATCTGGATCAATATCCCCAAAGTCTACCCATACACTTGATGGTTCGAGTTCAAAATTTGAAATAAAAAATGAGCCGTCTTCTTCTTTCTCAAAATCCACAATCGCTGTTGCCTCCAGTGTTTCTGTGACTTGCTCTTCGCTCCCAGTCAAAGGGATCAATTCGTGATCGATGGAGTCCCAAACACTTAGCAAAAATTCGCCATTAATTTCAGCCTCCAGTATAAACTTCACACTCACGCGAACTAGGTCCAATTTTGATTCTAAAATCAGTATTCCATCTGGGGATTCAACATTAGCCTCCCAAGAAAGAAATTTGACACT
Organism: Asaia sp. W19; assembly: GCF_003994335.1. Taxonomy (GTDB): domain Bacteria; phylum Pseudomonadota; class Alphaproteobacteria; order Acetobacterales; family Acetobacteraceae; genus Asaia. The sequence goes on along the minus strand of NZ_PNQZ01000066.1, from coordinate 35,033 downwards.
GTAAGTAGTTAATTCAAATTCATACGGGCTATTCCCGTCAGCTTCAATGGTGATTTCGTCAGTGCTGGAGTTGAGAAAATTGAGGATTAACTGGTCTCCATGGGCCAAGTATGCCTCGCTTGCCTCGCGAAAATAGGCCTTGATAAGTCCTTTCAATCCTGTCGTGCTTTCGAGAAGCTTGGATATTCCGTCAGAAAGGTCCTCTACAACGTCAATAAGGTGACTTTGTTCAGCAAAGAGCTCCCAGTCCTTATCCCCACTTACCGCTATGATCCTTTTGCCCTCTTGATGAGCCCACTTCTCGAGACTGAGCAAGGCTATCGCGTCCGGGAATTCGTGCTTCTTATTTTTTAAATTCGTTGAGAAAGGAGGGAGAGAAGCCGTATATCTACGATATAATTCAGCGGCTGACACCGGATCCGCAGGCAATATCTCAGCATCGATATCAGAAATAAACTTGAAAAACCGGTTCTCCGCAATTTGTTCAGGAGATAGAGATATCAAATCCGGAATGCTGGCTTCTGAGGAAATCAGGTTGAATTTCTGCACTTTTTTGACGGCGTTGATGTATTTTTCCTTTGCGTCTGCAATCACCGGAATCATATGACGCTTTATTTCCTCCGCCACCACATCGGAGATAACTACCTTGATCCTACCATCATGAAACTGACGAAACGATGCTAAGAGAGGACCATCAAAATTGAATGCTTGCCGCTCTATAGTCTGTGTATCGAAGGTGATAGCGTCATATTGCGGCATCAGGTGAGCCTCTAAAAATGCAATTTTTAAACAGTTATCACGTCTGCTGACGTCTGGAACAAGTTTTTTGTAGACTCACACTCCACACCTAAATCGTGATGCCTCCTGCTCTTTTAGCTGGGAAAGGTCTAAGTTAGATCCAATTTTTCATTCAATTGTGACGAACAAGAGCCACGTCAGCTCAGCAACGGAGAGCGCCTCTCTGACATTTACTGCGAGAAAGACTAGCACCTGCGTGCTCCTACCCGGATGAGCAGACGGGAAGATCGAGGAAGGAACCAAGTGACTAATGACAAACGTGAAAAGCAAAGAACTGATATCTACATGCGCAATACCTACGGCCGACCATTCTACTACTCATGCCGATAACTCCCGCATTGACGCGGCACCTTGAATCAAAATATTCATAATACTAACCGTCCAAATCTTCGTCAGATAAACCCAATATTGATGTTTTCGATTTTTATCTATCAATACGAGGAAGAGTTCGTGAATTCGCTCACCAACCCCGCACCCTAGCAAAACGTATCAAGCATCCCTGTGCGCCTCGAGAGATCCGATAAAGTCGAGTGATGGCGCTTTCTTAGTATATTTCCGCCCCACGACGAGATCACTACCTTCCAGCTCTGGCGCAATCTTCGATGTGGTAAAAATTACTTGGTGAATATGCGCACTCTGCGAGGAGCGCGAAACCAACAAGCGTTGGAAATTCCATGACCGCTCCTCTACCATCCCTTTATCCTCTATGTTGTCCAAAAGCATCCACCGCGGGAGACAAAAATCAGCATCAGTCATCGACGAAAGCAGAGTCGCCGCAGCGAAACTATTTTTGAGAACAACCATGCCACTCGCGCTGCCTGCTCTGTTCTTATCATTGTTGACAGCGACCCAATCCTCGGCAAAGCTGAAATTGACGTAATCGACTTTACCGAAGTCGGAATGCTCCTCTAGGTCGTCGTCGAGTAGCCCCTTGGCGGTGTCCGATATCATCTTATATGCAGAGTGTTTCCTCTGCTCTTGGGAGAGTCTAATCGCTTCAATCTGGCGTTTTAAACGATTCATATCAGCGTTGAGATTTTCTTTCTGTTGCGATAGCGCACTGATATTGCGTCCCAGCTCTAATCGTTTTTGCAATACCTCTAGCTGGCTATCAATGAAGCCTGCTTTGCGGCTCAGAGTGGCAATGTTGACCTCACGCTCGCTTGCCGGCCCTGTACGTGACACTTCGATCGTAGTTGTAATCCGGCGCAGTTCAACCTTCGCGATGCGCAGGTTTGTAGTCATGGTTTTCAGTTCTGCACGTCGTTGCTCCTGTAAAACAGCTGACTCGCGCAACTGCATTTGCAGATCGAGCTTGACAGCCAATGTGCGTGAGTCATTAGCACCGGGCTTGTGCGGCTCGTCACACAGCTGACAGTGACCAGTTGCTTTCTCCTTCACAACTGCAAAGCAGGCTGGACAAAAATCGAAGTCGAGCCGGCCCAGAGCAGAAAAGGTTAGCGCTGCGTCGTTAAAGTCGCGCAAAGAATTGTCTAAATGCTCTAGAAAAGCATCGGCATCGGCAATTTCGTACTCTAGTGTCTCAATCGCATCGGTCAAATCCACCACTTTGCGACGGCTTATACGAAACGATTTCAGGGCCTCCGCCTGGGCCGCTGTCAGTTCCCGCATCACCACGCCATCATCTTCGTCGTTGCTGAGCTTTTCGATTGCAGCGAGCAGGGTCGCGCGCTCTTGGCTTGCGGAGGCAATACTTGTCTCGATATTATCGACCAAGATGTTTTCACCGTATCCCGAGGCAATTGCCATCAGGTTTGTCAGTGTCGCGGACACATCCTTATGTTTCTTCTCTACTTCCCGAAGCAAGATTTGTTTGTCGTAAAGCTCGTACCCGCCGACGCCAGCCAACAACTCGCCAATAGCTTGGCGGGTCTGCCAAGTGTCCCAACGATCGACGCGAAAGATGCGCTGGATAGGCGTAAGTTGGTCGACATATAGAAATCGCAGAATTTGATGCATTGTCAAATTACTGGCGCCATCACTGATCGCCTCGGGCAGTCCGATCGCCCGGAAGAGGATTTGGCTGAAACTGTAATCACTGTCGGGTCGGCTATATGAATAGCGCCGCCAAAGATCAGTCCCGGCAGCCAGTGCCTGATCCATAGGGCCGAAGTATATGTCCATCGGTCGCGCAGCGTCAGGCGAAATGTAACGTTTGGTTGTGATGGTGCCTTGCGGCGTGGTTAGTTGTAGCATGACCGCGTCCGCTCGCGATGCGTAAGGCTTCCACTCGCGAAGATCGCCGCCCAGACCGAAGAAGATAAAATCTGCGAGAGTCGATTTACCCGAGCCGTTTGACCCATGAATTATGTTTACTCCGCGATGAAAGCGCTCGTCGTAAAGCACGTTGCTCGCTTGATAAACGAGCATGCGGTCGACAATCAGTTGACTTCTCACGTAAATGAACCCCTCACTGGCACGCCAGCTCTTTTGAAGATATTGTCTGGGCCGCTTGCAGAGATCGTAGCTATATCATTCATTAGGAATTTCATTAGTGCGGCTTGAGCGGCGTTCTCGGCATGCACTCGATTAAGCAAAAGGATGGGAAGCTGGTTTGAGTCTAGCGCGGCATAGTGATCACGTAGAGCGTCTCGATCAAGCAAGCTACGACCAGCCAACTGCTTGAGCGCCGTCGACTGGTACAATTGCAGGTCCTGCCAGATAGACGCAGTACTAGGTAGACTAATAAAAAGCTTCTTTATAGGTGGCAGATGCAAAGCCCGCAATTTATCCCGCACAGTTGATGGCAACTTCATTCGTAAAGAGAGTGACGGATACATAAGAAGCATGTCGAGCAGACGCAATTGAGCAACCGGTAGCTTATCGTGTTTCCACGTCAACAAACGGATCATACGAAAGGCGCAATGATAAGGATCTCGAGCTGCGTGCCAAATACGAAGCTCGGTCATTTGTCCCAGCTCACATGACAATTACCTGCAAGATAGCAAAGCGCGTTATCTACGAGTGCCAAGGAAATCTCGGCACCCGGATTGGAAAACTGTTGAGCACACGGATCTAACACTTCCGACTGAATGGCATAGTCGACTTGTTCCAGCGACGCTCCCTCGCTGATACGCCGGCGTACATGCCGGCTAAACCGACTTTCTATGGCGCCTAATAGTTGCATATAACGAGTTACCGCCGAGGGTTGTGCTATGTGGCGATGGAGCACCATCGCGAAACGCTCCTTGCGCCGGGTGGCATCACCAATCTGATATCCGCGATCCGCATCACGCAGTTTTTGCGCAAGCGAGCGACGATCATCCGATGCGACTGTAGTAAAATAGGCGAAGTCCTCAAGGATATCGGATGTAATACCGTCGGGCACTCTGTCATCAGAGGATGATACGGGAACGCCGGGAGTGGCTAGTGCATGAGCATACGTACACTCCGAGGCTGAATGAGACGAGAGAAGGGTCGTGCTAGAGGAATTTGTGTCATTGATGGCAGGCGTCGTAACCACCTCGAGGCTGCGACTTGGTGAAAGTAGTGAGTGCAAGAGCTCGCAGACTGACCGATACACCAGAGACTGCTTCGACTCAGGCTTACAGATCTTAATATGATCGGCCTGAACCGCGATAGGCTCGGCACCGTGGACGTTGGGGTTGGCGGTGACTCGATCAACGATTTGGATACCCTGCGTTTTATCAGTCTCGTAGAAAGGCCGGACTACAACCCTCTCGCGCACAGCGAAACTTGAAAAGAAGGTATTAAGATCTATGAGATTGTCGCTGCTGTAGGCGAGTTGCTGCGCAGCTCTGCTTTTGAACGGCCGCAGTATTGTGTCGAACGTCTTGGCCAAGCTTGCGCCCTGATGTGGGGTCCCCAAAAAAACGACGGCGCGTACCTTTTTTGCGAGATTTTGAAAACGACTATCCGCGGACTCGACACACCGGCGAAGCATCTGCTTGACGATAAGGCCTCCTAGGCTATGGGTAATGAGCACAATCGCCTTTGCTGGGTGCGGCAGGCTGATGAGTCCATCAGCGAGAATACTCGCGAGGTCTTGGATCGATGCCCCGCTACCAAGTAAAAAACTGGCGAAAGCACCGGAATCGTATCCAGCAAGGTGCACGTTCGCGGAGTCGAACTCATCGGCAAGCCACTGAGGCCAGAAGGCACCATTTTCGGCCTTCCAAGTTGTCTCGAATCCTCCGGACAAACCATGAACAAACACAATATCTAATGCCGCAGATGATAGCGCTTGATCAGTCCCGGCCGCGAAAACCGACGTGAATCCCCTAATACCCACTATCGCTCCTGTCCCCCATAAGTGGAGAGATACTGTAACCGCGGTGCACGCTATCAGGCTAGCCTACAAGAGACCACGAGGTAAAACTCGTCTATCAGCTACGGCTTTACGTTTGAAGGTGCCCCTCTGTATCCCAAAGGCTGCGCCCGTCGTCGAGAATGCAGTTAGTTACGTCGTGTCGCTGGCGCGAGCGCGACCTCCGACCTGCGAGATTTCTGTGGTAGATTCACAGCTAGAAGGCGGGGCAGCGCCGCGCACAGCGTAAGACCGATTTATTCCGACACCGTCTCCGAACCGGGCCATCCGCTATCGAACTCGTTTTCGTTTTCAATTCAAAACATCAGACAGCAAGGTATCGCTACAACCATCCAAGGGGTTGGCACTATCAGAGATGACATGATGGGAAGCCTGACGTTGAACCTCCTCGCTTCCTTTGCCGAGTTCGAACGCGCTCTCATCATCGACCGCACCCAATCTGGCAGGAAGAGAGCCATGGAGAGTGGCGTGAAAATGGGCAGGAAACCCACGCTCAGCAGACAAGCCCAAGAAGCTATCCGCAGGCGCTATGGAGAAGAGACCGGGACTGCTTTGGCCAAGAAGTATGGGGTCGGACTGAGAACCATTCAGCGCCTCACGACATGTATTTGACGCTTGAGGATGTAGCAAACTCTGCTACACTATCACGCAACATCGCTTGAGAAACATGGTTGTTTTTCAGTGCCTTATCTTGGTGCGTTTCGAACCTGTATGGTTTCGAGTCCCATAGTTCGGACCACTATCCCATTGAAATTGATAGGTTTTTTGGCTCTCAACGCGTCAAACCGGGAGTTTCCCGGAATTCTTCCCAGAATGGGAAATTTTGATGCTGCGTCTGATAGGGTCCCGCTACCATTTTCGCAGGGCCGTGCCAAAGGATATCCAGCCTCTCATGGGGCGGTCCGAGATCTCCCTTTCGCTTGATACTTCGGCTAAACTCGAGGCTCGCAGACGGGCGGCGCAGCTATATGACCGAACCGGACAGTTCTTCGACAAGGTGCGCGCCATGAGTGACTCGAAAGACCGACCGCCCACACCGGACGAGATCATCACTTTTTATGAGAGCTTCGTTCGCGATACCGAGTCTGCCCATGCCATCGAAATGCGCCTGCTCGAGCTCAAGCATGAGAGGGAGATGACAGAGGTTCAGGTACGCTTCCTCGAGTTCAACAACCTCGTGACGCATTTTCTCTCTATCATCGGCCCCTATCTTGCCAAGGATACCGAGCGGCTCGAAACGATGCGGAAAATCGTGAAGAAGGATCTGCCTGAAGCGCGTGCGGAGGCCGCCAATCTGGCCGCTCAGGTCAATCTCCTTAAAAGCATCGTCGTCGACATCGGAACGGCAAGTAAGAGCGAATCTATCGCCCCAGTGCCGCTGACTGCTGAACCAGACCCGCGCGGAACAACCACACCAAAGAAAAAGCTGGCAAGCTCCGGCTCCCGCTCAAAGCTTCTGACGGTCAGCATGGCTGCGGAGCGTTTTATTTACCCGGATACCAATCGCTCAGAGGATACGAAACGCGGCACGCGCAAAGCGCTTAACCTGTTCATCGATGCCTTCGGCGACATGGAGGTCGAACGGATTACCGGCGAGACCGCTGGCGAGTTCCGTGATCTCCTCTTCCGTCTTCCCTCCACCCACGGCAAGGAGCGCAACGGTCGTTCGATCCGTGACGAGGTCGCGCGCGCTGAAACCGAGAAGCTCGAGACCATCAGCGCCAAGACGGTCAAGAACCACTTCTCTCGTCTCTCCGCTCTTTGGGCGCTCCTGTTGCAGCGTGATCTGGTGTCACGCAATGTCTGGGCGGGCTGGGACTACCATGTCACGAAGAAGGTCGAACGACGCTGCTTCAGCGATGCTGAGCTGGCGCAGCTCAGTACAACACCATGGTCGAGCCGCACGCCCTCTGCACGCCCTGCAGCCGCGATCATCAATATTGCTGCCTACACAGGTATGAGACTCGGTGAGATCTGCAACCTGCGAGGCGCCGACATTGGGAATATTGAGGGTGTCGCATGCTTCCAGATCCGCCCGAATGTCGAGACTGGATTTTCCCCGAAGACACAGACTGGCACACGCATTGTACCAATCCACCCTGAGCTGACTGCAAAGGGTATTCTGCCTTTCATGAAGCCTGATCAGGTCTGGCTGATGCCGGATCTGGTCGTCACTAAGAAGGGCGTCCGCTCAGCGAGCTTCTCTCAGGCCTTCGCGCGTCTCAGAAGGAGAGCCGGACTTCCTAGGGAAGTCTGTTTCCACAGCTTCCGGAACACAGTCTCGACTAGGCTCAGGATCCATTGATTTGGGGGGGGGGGGTAAATCAGATTCAGGCTCCCTGAGGAGACTGAAGATGAGCGACCTGTTTTGGCTGACGGACGAGCAAATGGCGCGTTTGGAGCCGGTTTTCCCAAGGAGCCATGGCAGACCGCGTGTTGAAGACCGGCGTGTATTGAGAGGGATCATCTTCGTGAACCGCAACGGGCTGCGCTGGCGGGATGCTCCGCGAGAGTATGGCTCGCACAAAACGCTCTGCAATCGTTGGAAACGTTGGGGCGCCATGGGGATCTTTGCCCGGATGATGGATGGTCTGGCGGTCGGCAGATTGGATCACCAGACGATCATGATGGACGCGACTTACCTGAAGGCGCACCGCACGGCTTCCAGCCTACGGATAAAAAAGGGGGGCCAAGCCGCCTGATCGGGCGGACCAAAGGCGGCATGAACATGAAACTGCTCGCGGTGACAGACAGGAATGGCCGCCCGATCAGGTTCTTCCTGACGGTAGGCCAGACCAGCGATTACACCGGGGCTGCCGCCCTGTTGGACGATCTGCCCGCTGCAAAGTGGCTCCCGGCTGATCGCGGTTATGATGCCGACTGATTCAGGGACGAGCTGGAGGAAAAGGGGATCAGACCCTGCATTCCAGGCCGGAGATCCCGCACGACGCCAGTGAGCTACGACAAACGCAAAACCGGCGCCGCAATCGTATCGAGATCATGTTCGGCCGGCTCAAGGACCGGAGGCGCGTCGCCACACGCTACGACAGATGCCCGACCGTCTTCTTCTCAGCCATCTGCCTCGCCGCTACCTTCATGTTGTGGCTATGAGTCCTTAGCCTAATGGGCCTCATACAATGTTAGGCTGCAACCGAGCTCCTAAAACATGCCACCGATAATCGGGGTACATGTTCCAATCAATCCCTATAACCCGCGTAACGGCAGCATTCAGATGATATTGCCGAGATCTATTTCCATCACTCCGAATAAGTAGCGCTTTCTCTATTAAACGTATCCGGAAGCCCGTCCAGCTTGCTGTGGCATTTACATAAAAAATTAGGGGCAGGCCTCCAATAACTGCCTCAAAAACTCTTAAAGCGTGAGATTGACCCTTCCATAGTAGTACCCGCCGGTCATCGGCACTTGGGAGGAGAACGTATCATAAGGATTGCCACCCAGCTGATTGAGCTCCGCAGGCAGTTTTCTGGGACGAATATTGAAGATATTATTGGCACCGACCGCAATGTGCCAGCGTGGTGAAATCCGGTAACCGACTTCAAGGTCGGTGAGCCAGCGCGGCGTATTCTTGAATTGGGCGAAGCATGTGCTGGATTGCTGTAACTGCTTGCCGTCAATCGGGCAGATCGCAGCGGTTGGGGTCCAGTCCTGATACGTCATCATACCGACAGTCTCACCGTACCGGGTCTGCCTCAAATTCACGTCCCAGTCCCCCAGGGTCCAATAGGCATTCAGGATGATCTTGCTGCGTGGAAAACCAGTCGTGAGATAGGCAATATTTTGAGCATTCAGGAGGGGTGAGCCGCTCGATGACATTCCGTTATGCGTGAGCCGTGTTCTGTTGAGGTCGAGCGCCATAGACAGTGTGACATTGCCGTATCGGTGCATGCGCAGCATGTAGTCTGCCTTGATATCCAACCCCTGTGTCCGGGTGCTGGCCCCGTTGGTAAAGTAGTAGGTCTGGACTGCATTTTCGGAAAGTTGGGTCAGGGCAGGCAATGAAACGCCAAGGCTGGACAAAGCCGCGATCGCCGTCGGTCCTGTCACATTCCCGCCCTGAACGACGCGATCACGGATATTGATCTGATACACGTCAGTTTCGATATGAAACCCGTCGATCGGCTCCAGTACAATGCCTCCACTCGCACTGGTCGAACGCTCTGGCTTCAGCGGCGACGCCCCTGTGGCTCGTGCAGCTTCCGAAGAGACAGGCAGCAAGCCAAGCACCGAGGTCGGACCGACATTGATCGCACTATAGTGCTGCTCCGCCATTGTGGGCGCCCGGAAGCCGTTGCTGATCGTCGCGCGTACTCCAATACGGCGCGTGAAATCATACCGTGTCGATACCTTGCCATTCTCGGTATTGCCGACATCGGTGTAATGCTCGAACCGGCCGGCGAAATCGAGATCCCAGTTCTTCAGAGGATGGAAATCCCCGTCCAGATAACCTGCCCATATGTCACGGTCCCATTTCCCGGCATCCTGTGGAGTCAAGCCGGCCAGCGCGGATGTGCCCCCGTATTCGTAGGAAGCCGGCTCTCCAGCGAGAATGGTATATTGCTCAAGACGATGCTCGCCACCGAAAGCCACAGTCACAGGCACGGCATTCGCGATACGGAAATTACGCCTGAAATCCAGGTTGTTCGTCCATTGCGCCATACGAAAATTCGAAGCCCGCACCGTCGTAGGCGTGTATCCTGTCGCCGCATACATATTGGGGTTGGTCGTGTTCTGTACCGTGATCTTGTCGAGATCCTCACCCCAGGTCGTGCTCAGATCCCAGTCAAACCCGAAGACATGGCCACCCTTCAGTCCCAGCGTAGCCGCGTAATCATTCTCATCAATGGTCTCAAGAGGGGAGTACCCGTAGGGGAACACGACCGGATTGCTCGCGCTGGTACCAGACGGCACGCGATAATTTTCATAGGCCTCGGCATGACGATGCGCGTAGGTAACCTGTCCGTAAAAAGACAGATCTTCGGTAATATCCTTGCCAAAATTGATCCCGAGATTTTCGCGTGTCTCCTCGGGTGTACTCATGATCTTGTTCGAATTTTTCGGCACTTTGACCGAGCCGGTATAGAGCTCATTTGCAGCGCCCGCCGGCACGTAGCCAGCAAGGCGGTTATCAACGGTATTCGTTACGAAATGATCGGTGTGGTAAATCTGCGCGCCGATATGCAGGAACCCATCCTTGCCCAGCTTCGTCCCGCCATCGGCATTCAGCTGATATTGCCAACCGTCACCATTATAGGCATTCGCGCCCGTCTGTGCGCTCATGGAGGCGCCGTGGTCCTGCTTCTTGGTAATGATATTCACGACACCCGCAATGGCGTCCGACCCGTACATCGCCGCCGCGCCGTCCTCGAGAATCTCGATATGATCGATCATGTTCGAAGGAAGCATGTTCAGATCGACAGGCGTCGCACCGAAGTTCGGACCGGCATCGGCATTGATATTGGCGGTGGTGTGACGACGCTTGCCATCGACCAGCACCAGAACCTCGTTCGGGTTGAGACCACGCATACGGATAAACGATGTCAATGCCCCAGCATCATTGCCCATCGTGCTGATATTGATAGACGGATAGGTGCGCGTCAGTGCGTCAGCAAGATTGAGCATCCCCGAACGACGCAGCGTCGCCGAAGATAGAACGGTAATAGGGCTTGTGCTTTGTCGCGCCTTGCGATTTGTGGAATGCGTGCCGGTTACGATCAGCGCTTCCTCACCGCCACTGACTGGCTTGCGGATCTGAGCGGCTTTCCTTGCCTTTGCACCATGACCGTTCTTGCTCGTTGCATGAGACGGTTCCTTACGCACCTCCTTGCCGGATGCCTTCACCTCCGGGGAAGATTGTGCCTGAGCCAGATTGCCCCACAGGCCAACCGACAGGATCGTTGAGTATAGCGCAAGCTTTCTGATCTTCATGGTCGGCTCCATATCCCGCAGATGCGCGGCCTATTATCGGTTTCCAGGAATACGGGGGCTGTGCCCCAAATCGGCGCGCGCCCAGGGGCGCGTTTGAAAGCGAGGAAAAGTCTCACTGAAGGAGACGCGACAGCGCCAACGCGACGACCTCTGTGGCGCGGCGCAAGTCATCAAGAACCACGTGCTCATTGGCGCGGTGACCATTGGCCTCACGCGGATCTCTCGGGCCAGCGCCATACAAGACAGTGGGAATGCCGGCTTTGGCGTAGAGGCGGGCATCCGTAAAAAGAGGCATGCCGGACGCCGGTATCAGTTCACCCAGAACACTCTGACCGGCGTCCTGAAGCGCCTCAACGAGAGGGGTCTGGCCAGCAGACGGCACGAGTGGATCTGCCAGAAGATGGCGCTCGATCTGGCAGGGGACTCCGCCTGCGGTGTCCAGGATCAGTGTCCTGAGATCGGCTTCGACCAGGGCGGGATCTTCATCCGGGAGGATACGTCGCTCAAGACGAAACTGCGCCATTTCAGGCACGATATTGGCTGCGACCCCGCCAGAGATGACGCCAATTACCAGAGTGGGCGTATCTATTTTTTCGACAGCGGAACGAATGTTGGAAAGTCCGTCTCGATATTGATAAAGGGCCTGCATGATCCGGGTGCATGCTTCGATCGCATCCTGACCGGTTTCAGGCCAGGCCGAATGGGCTGCCACGCCAGCGAGCCTTACATCAAGCTGCAAGCTGCCATTATGAGCAATCATCACATCGTAGGTGAAGCCTGCGCTGATAACATAGTCGGGGCGGGTTATTCCCTGATCGAGCAGCCATCCTGGGCCAAGATGACCACCGGTCTCCTCGTCATAGGTAAGGTGAACCTCGACCTGCCCGTTGAGGCCATTCCCGCGTTCAGCAAGGGCTCTCAATGCAAAGATGTAGGTGGAGAAATCGGATTTTGATACCGCAGCGCCCCGGCCGAACAGGCGCCCTTCGATAATCGTGCCACCATAGGGATCACACGTCCAGCCGCCACCCGGCGGCACGACATCGCCATGGGCATTCAAGGCTAAAACCGGACCTTTACCATCACCAAACATCCGGCGGATGACGAGGTTGGTCACGCTCAGCATCCCGTGCTGGCGCACAACTGCCTCAGGGACCGGATGACGCTCCACCTCGAAGCCCATGGTCTCAAGCAGGATAGCCGTATGGGCCGCATGCGGGGCGCAGTCGCCTGCCGGATTGTCGGAAGCAACACGAACCAGCTCCTGCAGGAACGGAACCTGCTCCCGCTCAAAATTCCGCTCGATGACACTGATCAGTTCAGCAGACAAATCCTGCCTGTCATTTTGGGCCAGTTTGCGCACCGCAGCTCCCCTCGACCTCTTGTCCTCATTTGATATTCGATTTGTATACAATGAGAGTTCGATGAGGAAGCGAAATATTACGATTCCGTGTATTTTTCTGTGAAACGGGGTCCATCCAGCAATCATGCTAGGGAATGGCGCGCCTCAGGTGAAATGCAGGCACAGGCACAGGTCACGCCTGGACAAAAGCTCATCTGAAAGGCAGGCGCTGCTTACCGGAGCAGCTCGGAAGATGTATGTGTCAGGAACGACCGCGCCCTCACGGAACAGCGACCCGCAAAAAAGGCCTCGGCGCTGCAATCATCGAGAATCTGGCCGCGATCGACGAAGATAATCCGTGTCGCGACCTGTCGGGCGAAGCCCATTTCATGGGTGACGCACATCATCGTCATGCCATCATTCGCGAGCTCCGTCATAACCTGCAACACCTCCTGGACCATCTCCGGATCGAGCGCAGAGGTGGGTTCGTCGAAAAGCAGGATTTCAGGCTGCATGGCCAAAGCCCGCGCGATGGCGGCGCGCTGCTGCTGTCCGCCGGAAAGGGCGCTGGGGTATTTTCTTGCATGCTCGCCCAGCCCCACGCGCTTTAGCAGAGACTGCGCGACCATCCTGTTTTCGTCACGCCCACGGTTGAGAACCAGTTTCGGCGCCAGAAGGATATTGTCCTCGATTGTCAAATGCGAAAAAAGCTCAAAACTCTGGAACACCATTCCAACTTTGCGGCGCAATTCGGTCATGGGTCGTGTTCCGGGTGCGACGACGATACCTGCGGCAGTAATCTGACCGGCGTCGAAGTTTTCCATCGCATTGATGCATTTGATGAGTGTCGATTTACCCGAACCCGAGGGGCCACATACAACAACGACTTCGCCTCGGCCGATAATTGCCGAGCAAGATTGCAACACAGGGAAATCGCCGTAGGATTTGGAAACCTTGTCCAGCGTGATCATGAAATATTGCTCCTGAAACGATCAGGCGAAAACGGGGTAAGGTCGAGTCCTGTGTCTTTTCCCAGCACGAGATCGCATGCGGCTTGCCCCATGAGCGGCGCAAGGGTGACGCCATTGGCCGTTACGGCCGAGCAGAATCCCGGCCTATCGCATTGCACCCCGATAATAGGTGCGCCATCGATATCGATGTTCATCGCCCCCCAGCTTCTGACAACCCGGACGCCGGAAAGAGCTGGCAGCAGGCGAAGCGCTACCCAGAGATTTCCCTCGAGACTGGCGCGCGAGGGACGAGGATGACCATGTATCGGATCTATCCCGGCACTCCAGCCGCCTCCAATCAGCAACGATCCGTTTTTCGCCTGCTTGAGTGTCAGATGCCGACTGGCATGCGCGAGAAGCGAGGACACGACAGGCGCCACGGGCTCGGTGACGATCATCTGCAGGGGGGCGCCATAGACCGGAAGAGACTGACCAAGCATACCGGCGATATCACCGGCATAGGCTCCGGCTGCATTGATCACTGCCCCGACCGACCAGCCCTCGTTATCCATATCGATTTCGAAACCGTTGGAAACCTGCTTCAGACCCCGGACACGCTGGCCCTCCTCAATCGTGACATCGCGCTCCCGGAGCAGCCGCGCCAGAGCTAGGGTGGCTGCCAGGGGATTGATCTTGCCTTCTTCGAGACAATAGGCTCCGCCCTGAAAACCCTCCCTGAGTTTTGGTTCGATGACACGCAATTGCTGGGCGTCCACCATGCTGCACGCAATACCCAGTTGCTGCTCTATCGCGACCTTTCGTCTCAAACGGGCCATATCAGCATCAGTCTCGGCAATCACCAGACCACCGCAGACACTCAATTCGATATCGCGATCAAATTCGGGCCTGAGGGCCTGCCATAGCGCAATCGAACGCCGTTGCAGATCCAGTGTTCTCGCCTGCAAGGAAACACCGCCCCCTTCCTCAGCAGGATCGAACGCCATGAGCTGGGCGTGAAGGCTGCCCGCATTTCCCCCTGATGCAAGAGCGCCCAATCGTGATTTTTCCAGCACAACCACTTTCTGCCCCGCCTGGGCCAAAGCACGGGCGGCGAACAAGCCAACGAGACCGCCACCGATGACGGCCACATCGGCGACACGATGGCGGGTCTTGTCGATCGGGCGCGGGGATGGTCTCCCTCGCTGGGTCTCGACACGACGATGCCCCCGCCATTCGGGCTTCTGACGCGCCAATGCCCCTATTGGAACAGGTCGAAGCGGTATTTGTGGGGCGGTAAAAGCCTGCACGTCCTCCGGCTGGGGCAGGAACTGCATCAACGTGGCCTGACAGAAACGTCCCTGACATCGGCCCATGCCAGCGCGCGTTGCCCGCTTTATCGCGGCAAGATCAGACAGGTGATCGCGCTCGATCCGCTCGATGACCGTTTTGGCTGTCACACACTCGCAGCGACAAACGATCGTATGTCCGGTGGACCGTGAGAGGACGATATCCGGCTCATAGAGCTTCCAGAGCGTGGATTGGAAGCGCGCAGCCACAGCATAACGAAGCCTCGCCAGGGAGCGACGTACAAGTCGGGACGCTATGTCCCTTATCGAGCTTCCCTGATGCGGTGTCAGAAGGCGATCTGCGCAGAGCACCCCCTGAGCCTGGGCGAGAGTCGCTCCGCCGAAACTCCCTGCCTCGCCAATAATCGAGATATCTTCCTGCTCCGTCCGGCCATCATGACGGCGGCCGGTCTCAGGATGCGTCCCGAAACGCGTGGAGATCCGCGTCCTGCAGCCCAGAAGTCGCGCGAGTTCACTGGCGGGAAGAAACCCGTCACCAAGTGCACAGAGACGCGCCTCCACCCATTTTTCACTGCCGTCCTTCCCCCGAATGCAGACACGTTGCAAGGAGCCTTTACCGTCAAATGCCGAAGCAGCGCTCGCCCATAAAATCGCAACCCCCGCTCGCCGGAGGGCCAAAAGATGCCGTGCCCCGGTCAGGGCCAGACGTGGCGACCATATGAAGGCCAGAACCATCTGGCGCAGTCGACGCCAGGGTGGCGGTGCAGCCTCCACCACGCTAATCTGCGTCTCCCCATGCGCCAGATATTCTGCCGCCAGTTGCAGATTGAGCGGACCATTACCCGCAATGACGAGCGGCCCCTTTGGCCTTACCTCATAACCACGCCCGAATGTTTGCATGGCCCCGGTGGTCATCACACCAGGCAAGGTCCAGCCGGGGCGCGCTCTCGGCGCTTCCTGCGCGCCTGTCGCGATAACCAGATGGGAAGGCCGGATGTAAAAGGCCTGGCCTGCCTTTATTGCACCTAGCACCAGGCCATCTGTTTCACGTGCAGCGCTCCAGACCATGGTATCGCCCAGATAACGGGCGCCACTATGTACCATTTCCTCAATCAGCATACTTCCGCGCTTCGCTTGAGCGTCGCCCTGGGCAGCGGCAACAGCGTTTTGCTTGAAATACTGACCGCCCGGAAGATGCCGCTCATCAACAAGGAGAACGTCGCGCCCGCCTCTGGCGAGTTCACGCGCCACCACCAGTCCGGCTGGGCCGGCCCCGACGATCAGAATATCGCACCCTATCTCTTCAAGCGGCGCTTCATCTGACATCCCGTGATTGTCGGGACGCATTGCTTCGGATCGCTGGGGCTCCTGTGACGACACGCCAGGCGCATTCTCGTCAACGGGAAGGGCGAGCGCACGCCTGACATTCATGCCCGGCGCGACCTCGGTGAGACACCCACGCTGCGGCATACCGCCATCAATCGAAAGCAGGCATTCCTGGCAGGCGCCTATGCCGCAAAAGGCACCGCGCTTCGTGCCGTCGGACGCCGTACGATGGTCCAGCACACCCGCTGAAAGGAGGGCTGCACTCACTGTCTGACCGCGCTGTGCGGTAATCAGACGGCCCTCGAACGTGAAATCTAGCATCGCATGCCCCTATCGAGCATCTTGTGAGAGATCGATGGCAATGCCTTTCTGACCTACCGACACGCTCTTCTCCCGGCGGTACGGACGCTCAGCATAGATTTCCAGGCGCCTTTGAAGAGCGTCCCAGGCGGTTGTCATCGCCAGATAGTAGAGGGCTGCCACCGAGAAAAGCTCGAGCACCATGAACCGATCCTGCACAAGGATCTGTGCCCGCTGCATGAGTTCCTCCATGGAAATCACGGAAGTAACACTCGTCGTCTTGAGCAGGCTGTTCACAGAGTTGCCAAGTGGCGGGATGATCAGTCTGAATGCCTGCGGAAATGTCACCGTCCTGGCGATCTGCCTTTCACTCAGGCCCAAGGCACGCGCTGCAGCAATTTGCCCCTTGGGGACTGCATTCAGCCCCGCCCGGATGATCTCGGCAAGATAGGCCCCCTCGTTGAGGGTCAACCCGATGATGGAGCAACTCAAGACGCTCAGGCGGATATCAAGCTTTGGCAGACCGGCATAGATAACCACCAGCTGTACAAGCAGCGGCGTCCCTCTGAAAAACCAGACATAAAGTCGCGCTGGCGCCGAGAGCCACAAAACGGGTGAGCGCTTCATCAGCGCCAGTACAAGACCAAGCACAAAGCCAAGGATGATCGCAATCAGCGTCATACCTATCGTGATCAGCGCGCCACGGAAAAGATAGCCGCTTTCGAGATAGGAGAAAAAACCTTGCCAATTCCAGACCTGCATGAGGGGCTCCTTATCGGCTTCTGCTGGCGGCCATATCGGGGCCGATCGCCATGATCACATGATCGAACGGCGCGACGCCGTAGGGCGCCATCAGACGAAGCAGCTCGCCATTCACGCGCATATGTTCGAGCACGGTTGCCGCGAGACGTGCCAATCCGGGATCGCGAAAGGCCAGAGTGACAGGCGTCGGAAACAACCCGCGCAATATAGGCTTTACGCCGCCCTGCTCTGCATTGCGCTGCGCAACCGCGTCTATCGACAGGACGGCAGCAACCTGTCCGGCCCGTAGCGCAGCAAAAGCAATGCCAACGTTCTGGAACGTCTTGATATCGAGCCCTGCCCGCCCTGATTTCCGCAGAGATTCATCGGTGGCGCGGGCCTGAGCCTCCTCCATCCCCCCCATCTCGACACCCACGGAGTGCCCGGAAAGTGCAGCGATATCCTGTATCCTGCTCGTATCATCGACCTGCATCGACACACTGATCGCCTGCAGCTCGTAGGGCACCATTGTCATGAGCGTCGCGCGATAGCGTGTGAAAAACATACCGGTGTCGATGACATCCCAACGCTTTTCGAGCAGCCCGAGCGTGAGCTGGGCGAAGGATGCCCGGTGATAGACCGCTCGCAGGCATAGTTTTCTCGCCAGGGCGCTACCCAGATCGATACGCAATCCGGCAAGCACCCCGGAGGGCTCCACATATTGGAGTGGCGGCAAGGTGGGATTTGTCGCGAGGGCCAGTTCTCCCGGCCTGACCAACCCATCAAGCACCGGGCAGGAGTCATGACGGCTGGCGTTACCATCGTCGGGTAGATGGCCAGAAGCAGTCGCGCTATCGATCTCGGCCTCCCCCCCTCTTGTCGGACGCGCTCTGTCCGGAACGAGTTCCGACGAAAAACCGCAAGGTGCCCCGATAGCTGCTACCCAAAGGAAAAAGGCCGCGCAGATAAATCCCCTCCCCCGCATCTCAGACCGGGCCCTCAAACCTGAGATCGAGATCACGCACGATTTCGCCCGCCCTGAGGCGCGCCATCTCCGGGAGGGGGAGACGCGGCGCCCGGGGAAGACCAACATCGAGGCCCATCATTCCCAGCAGCGCCTTGCTACCCGCAACATACCCCTGTCCGCCAACAAGCTGGATCAGGGGGAGGTAGCGATGATAGAGAGCTTTGGCCTGCGCGATGTCGCGATATTCGTCACAAAGGCGGAAGATCTCGCTCATGGCGTGCGGCGCGACGTTTGAGGCAACGGCCACCCAGCCCACTGCCCCTTCGAGGAAACTTTCATATCCCATAATCCCGCCGAAGACGGCCATGTCATCGCCGCACAGGCGCTGGATGTCGCGTATACGCGTGACATCCATTGTCGATTCCTTGATCATGCGGCAATTGGCGAGGGTCGAAAGCCGTGCGACCAGCTCGGGGCGCAGATCGACATTGGCTGTCGCTGGGTTGTTGTAGAGCATGATCGGCAAGCCGATAGCCTCGGAAACGAGGCGATAATGCGCGAAGATTTCGTCATCGGTCGGGGTGGAATAAAATGGCGGGATGATCATGACGCCATCTGCGCCCAGCGTTTCAGCCTCGCGGCTGTATCGGATGACATCGTGCGTGTTTTCAGCGCCTGTTCCGATCAGAACGGGAACGCGACCATCTGCCTGCTCGATAACGGTACGGGCAACGAGATGACGCTCCTCGTCGGTAAGGGACAGAAATTCACCCGTTGAACCAAGCGGAATCAGACCAGCAATACCCTGCGCAATCTGCCATTCGGTAAAACGACGCAGGACAGACAGATCCACCTGACCCTCTTGATCAAAAGGCGTAATCATCACCGTATAAGTGCCGCGAAATTTCATGATTTTACTCTCAATTGAAAATGATGTCCCCCGACCTTCAAAGCGGTCAGGCCATGTTGTCCTGGGCGTCCTGTGAATTCATGAAACGCGCAATCGGATGATCGGGGGTGGCGGCGTCAGCGCTATCAGCGGCATGGATCACCCTTCCCTCTTGCAGAAGAATGATGCGGCTCGACACGCTGCGCACAGCCTGCATGGCATGTGAAACCTGAATGATTGTCATGCCCTCAGCGGCCAGGTCCTGCATCAGATGCCCGACTTCGCGCACACGCGCCGGATCAAGAGCCGATGTCGGCTCATCCAGCAGGAGCAAGGCAGGGCGCTGCATCAGGGCACGGGCAATCGCGACGCGCTGCTTCTGCCCCCCTGAGAGTTCGCGCGGGGACAACTTGGCCTTGTCCTCGATTCCGAGCCTTTCAAGGAGCGTTCGCGCCTCTTTTTCGGCTTCGTCGCCAGGCCGCTTATGCACCAGCGTGGGTGCCAGGGTCAGGTTACGCAGGACCGACATGTGATCGAACAGACCGAAATTCTGAAACACGATTGCGGCCTTGTGTCTCAAAGAGGCGGCAGCCTTGGGCGCCGAGAGGTCGATCCTGCGTCCGTCGACGGTAACCGTGCCCGACTGAGCGCCCTGCAGCCCGATCAAGGCGCGCAGCATGGTTGTCTTGCCCGAACCCGATGGCCCAATCAGGCTGACGATTTCCCCACGGCCGGCCTGAAAGCCCACATCGCCGAGGATCTCCTTACAACCCTTTCGAACAGAAACATTGCTTACATCAAGATAGGGCAAGACGCTTCTCCAGAGCACGACTCAGCCGCGTCAGCGGATAGGACAAGGCGAAGTATAGTGAGAGGACGACAATAAAGACGGGTGTCGCTGGCAAGCCGCGACTTGAAAGGATCACACCCGCCTGGCTGAGTTCCACGACACCAATCTGGGAAGCCAGCGCCGTATCCTTGATAAAGAGCACGAGATAGCCAATTGCCGGCGGGAGAATGGCCCTCATGGCTTGCGGCAGAACCACATGGCGCCAGCGCGCCCAGACAGGAAGGTCGAGAGCGAGTGCGGAATCGAATTGCTCAGGGCCGACAGTGCGAATACCGCCCAGGATGATTTCCGAGAGATAGGCCGAGGCGATCAGGCCAATGGCCCCTATTGCCACGCCCATTGCCCCGATATCGGCACCCAATGCACCAGCGAGAAAGAAAAGGCCATAAAGCGTCACGATGAAGGGAATCCGACGCATGATCTGCACATAGGCTGCACCGACCAGCCCAAGGCCCGGGAGCCATCTCACAGTCGACAGACGCATGGCGGTCAGGGCAATACCCCCAGCCACCCCAAGCAAACCGCCTCCCAGTGAGAGAATGGCCGTACGCAGAACAGCGTGTTCGAAAAGGGCGATATCATAGACCGAGAAAACCATCAGACCCTGCGCTCCAAGAGGTGATGGAAAAGCGCAAGAAGCCCCCCAAGGACGAAGGACAGGATGATATAAAGGCCTGCGGTAACGCTCATTACTTCGACGATACGAAAGCTTGAGGTGCCAATATCGTACGCACGCCCGGTCAGATCCTCCACGCCAAAAATGGAGGCCATCGAGGAGCCGAGGATCATGATCTGGAAGTGGTTCGAAAGCGCCGGATACATGGCCCTTCCGGCATGAGGAAGAAGAACACGGGTCCAAATCTGAAAACGGTTCATCCCAAGCGTGAGCGCAGCGTCATGATAAGCATGCGGAACGGTTCGCAGACCAGTTGCCAGAATTTCTGCGAGGTATGCCGCAGCATTGAGCGCCATGCCCGTCAGTACGGAAATGAAAGGCGATACCGTCATGCCGAATAACGGCAGTGAATAAAACAGCGCAAAGATCTGGGACAATTGCGGCGTATTCGTCAGGGCCGTCCCGTAGATAACGCTCAGCCGTTTCACCGGACCACGCCCATCGACGCGCATGATCACCAGCACCACCGCCAGAAGCAGACCCAGAGCAAAGGAAATGCCCGCGAGCAGCATTGTCGTACCAACACCTCCAAGCAGGAAAGGCAGCTTCAGCATGACAGGATGAAAATCGAGGCCGCTCATTCTGAATGCGTATCCGCACCGAACCAGCGCTTGTCGATGGAACGCAATGCGCCACTCCTGCGCATCGCCTCAATGATCCTGTTGACCTCTGCGATGAGTTCGCGGTCTCGCGGATTCATCCCGATACCGTCCTCTCCGGCCGACGGCGCAAACCCCCTCTCTATGCGCCAGGGGGAGCGAGGATCTTGGGGAACAAGATGCCCGACATAGTCAATGACATCGACCAGTGCATCCCCCCGGCCCTGAGCGAGGGCGCGCATCGCATCCTCATATGTATCAAGAGCGAGCATTGCCGCTCTGGGCGCCTGTGCCCGCATAAAGGAAACGGCGGTGGAGCCACGCACCTCAACCAGACGAAAACGGCCCGTAGTGAGATCGGCAAAATGCTGCACCGGAGAAAAACCCGGCATGATGGCCGCGAATGACTCCCGATAGAGAGGCGCGGAAAACGCGATGACGGCCTCACGATCGGCGGTCCGTGTCAGCCCACCGAGCACGACATCCACCTTACCCGTCAGAAGATAGAGAATACGCCCACTTGAAGTCACCGTGACGAAGCGCGGCTCTACCCTGAGTTCGCGAGCGAGGTACGAGCCGACATCGAGATCGTAACCCACAAGGCGATTGTGATCATCATAACCAGCCAATGGGGGCAATCCGGGCTCCACCCCTATATTCAGATGCCCGCTCGCTCGTATCGCGTCGAGATCACGGGCCTGCGCCATCCCGGGACCAAAAGCACAAGACCCGAGGAGACTCAGGAAGAGAACAGCCGCGCGCGCAGCGACGCCACGCCTGAACAAGGCACGACACCTATTCAACCCGGCATCGCACCTGACGCTCTGCGCTGCCTTGTCCGTGAGGCTGCTCATAAGATGATTTCCTGCCCCGATGCGAGTTTACTCTTGCGGATTCCCCGCCCCTCATCTAATCGCAATATACGCTTTGTATACGATAATAAACCCGTTTCTGAGATTCTCTATCAAAACGTTCTGATAAGGAAATATCGTGACCCTGGTGCGTCTCACTTTCAAGGGCAAGAAGCTCGAAGCCTATAAAGGGGAGCCTCTGACGGCTGCGCTGATCAGGGCTGGATATCTTGCCCTTGGACAGAGCCGAATGCCGGGTCAGGGCCAGCGTGGTACGCGCGGGGCTTTTTGCTTCATGGGTGTTTGTCAGGAGTGCCGTGTCATCGTTGATGGCAAGCCTGCACAGGCCTGCCGCACCTTTGTTGAAACCGACATGCAGGTTCTTCCCTATGACCGCCTCTGAGCCCAGACCCGATATCGCGGTTGCAGGCGCCGGGGTCTCCGGGACCACCTGCGCGGTGGCACTCTCTCGATACGGGTTTGCCGTCACGCTCATAGATGATCAGCCCGATGCAGGCGGACAGGTTTTCAGGGCCCCATCACCCTATGCCAGAGAAAGAATCCGTGCGGACCAGGAACGGAGAAAGGGCGACAGGATACGTGAGCATCTTGCTGCTTCCGGGGTCGACCATCGTCGTGCTACGCGCATATGGGGGCTGACGGGGCGATTTGATCTCGATCTGCTTGGCCCCGATGGCATGGCTCAGCTCCGAGCCGAGCGACTGGTTATCGCCAACGGCGCTGTTGAGCGTTTCCTTCCTGCACCGGGCTGGACGACACCGCGGGTTATCGGCCTTGCAGGTGCAAGCATTCTCCTGAGAGGGGGTGGGACGCTCCCCGGTCGGAGTATCGTCCTGGCTGGATCCGGGCCGCTGCTCTTTTCGGTCGCCCACCAGGTGCTTGCGCTTGGCGGCAAGGTCGCGGCCATTGTGTCGTCTGCAGGGGTGGGGGAATGGATCGAACTCGGTACGAAATTGTATCGCGACGCCGAGCGTCTGCTGGAAGCCACGCGATGGATGGCGCAGATCACCGCTGCCCGCATCCCTATCCATTACAATGCCCGCATCTCGGATATCCAGAATCTGGAAGATGGGGTTCTCGTGACAATCTGCCCCAAGGATCGCAGGAAATCCTCCTCGACCGTGAATGCCAGCATACTGGCCTATGGCGATGGCCTGAAGCCCACAACGCTCCTCTCGAGAGCAGCCGGAGCTCGGCATGAATACGATCCGTCAGGAGATTACTTCAAACCGGTCACTGATACGGCGGGGCGCACCGATATCACTAACCTCTATGTGACAGGCGATGCAGCCGGGATAGAGGGCGCGGAGGCTTCACGGCTCAGAGGACTTGTCACCGCCCATGCCATCGCGCTTGATACCGGGCGTATAACCAAGGCCGAATTCGACTCATTGGCGGCGCCGGCGCTTCGACGCCTGCAAAAACTGGCCGCGATTTCCGTCACGATGCGCCGCCTGATGCGGTCCGGTCATGACTGCGCTCTTGCCATACCGGATACAACGATCCTGTGTCGCTGCGAACAGGTCATGGCCTCGGCTGTACGCCAGGCCATCGCGGCAGGGGCAAGAGATGTCAATCAGGTCAAGGCGTGGACACGCTGCGGCATGGGCCCCTGCCAGGGGCGCTCCTGCGAGGACGGGCTGCGTCAGATCCTGATGGAGTCCGGGGATATATCCCCGCAGGACACCGGAATCCTCACGGCAAGAACCCCGTTTTTCCCGCTTCCACTGAGTACGATTTCGGGAGAGTTCGTTTATGACGATATCCCGCTTCCGAAGGCGGCGCCATTATGAGCGTGACCATCGGAACCGCCCCCGAACGCTACGACACCGTTGTCATTGGCGCGGGCGTCATGGGCGCAACAACAGCGTTATTCCTTGCCCAGGCAGGCATGAAGGTGGCGCTCGTGGATCGGGGAGTGCTCTTTCGCGCTGCCTCGGGAATCAACGCAGGCACGCTGACCCTGCATATGACCCGCGCTCAACTGATACCCCACGCCATCAGGGGGCGGGAGATGTGGCTCGACGCGGAGCGTTGGCTTGGCGAGCCGGTAGGCGCTGTTTCCACTCACGGACTGTCCTTGGCCTTCACCGAGGCTGAGGAAGCCCTGCTGCGAGCGCGTGCGCATGTCAGGTCGGAAGCGGGCGCACCAATCGATGTTATTTCTGCCCGGAAAGCCCTGGAAATCGAACCTGGACTGAATCCGGGACTACGTGCTGCGGCGTCATGCGCTTTGGACGGCCATATCCCGTCCTATCGCGTCGGGGCAGCCTATGCACGCGCACTGAAACGAGGAGGCGTCACCCTGCTTGAACACAGCGAGGTGGAGCGGATCGTTACGGGTGACGGGAGCGATCACGCGATCTATCTGCGTGAGCGCGCCCATCCTGTTCGTGCCGGGCGCATCGTGGCGAGCGGAGGTGCCTGGCTCGAGAAAATGCTTCGCTGGATGGGTTTTCCCATCCCCATACGCTGTCTGTTCAACCAGCTCGTCGTCACTGAGCCCATGAGCAAGGTGATGGGCAGCGTCATCAGCATCGCCAACGGCCTGCTCTCGCTGAAGCAATTCACCAACGGAAGTGTTCTCATCGGCGGTGGTTGGCAGGGAGAAGGTACGCTTGAAGCAGGAGGGACGCGCGTCATACCCGAAAACCTGCGCGGCAATGTGAGATTGGCCCAGCATGTCATTCCCGCGCTCAGAAACGCCATGGTGCTCAGGGTCTGGCTCGGGCAGGAGGCGGAAACACCTGACGCTATGCCCCTGATCGGCGCGCTTGGTACGGACGATAGTCGGTTCGTCATCGGCTCCGTCCATTCCGGTTTTACCAGCGGCCCGTATATGGCCCGCCTTCTGGCAGACCGGATCCTCGGGGGCGCCCCCGACCTACGGGCATTTGACCCGTGTCGTTTCACTCCCCCACCGCCGACAAAGGCCGGCTCTCTGCCTCCTCAATCTCTCCTGACAGGATCGTCATGACGTCTTTCGAAACGGCCTCTCATTTCAGGGGGATCTATGCCGCGACCCTCGTACCTTTTGATGAGACAGGGAGTATCGAGTTTTCCTTGCTGCGCGCTCATCTGCGCTCCTGCACGGCAACAGACGAGATCAGCGGCATTCTCTGCAACGGGCATGCAGGCGAAAACCATCTGCTTGCCCGGAAAGAAAAGAAACAGATCATACAGGTTGCACGCGAGACGCTTGGAGAGAGACGTCTGATCGTGAGCGGGATTCTGGCCGAAGATACGGCAGAGGCTTGTCTCCATGCGCAGGACGCTATTGATGCCGGGGCAGATGCCCTTCTCGTCTTTCCCCCGTTTTCATGGGCGGTGGCGCAGGACGATGCCGCAATTATCGCGCATCACGAGGCCATATGCGCCGCGTCATCGGTGCCGGTCATGCTGTATCAATCCTCCATTGGCAGTGGCGGCATGGCCTATAGCCTTCCCTTGCTCGAAACCCTTCTCGGCCTGCCTGGCGTCATTGCGGTCAAGGAAGGCAGTTGGGAGACCAATGCCTATGACCGCCACAGGAGACTGGCCGCGCGGGTTGCACCGCATGTGCAGATCATGGCCTCGGGAGATGAGCATCTTCTTCCCTGTTTTGCGATCGGCACGACAGGAAGTCTCGTCAGCCTCGCTGCCATACTGCCACGGTCCATATGCCGGCTCTGGAATGCCGTCGAGCGCGGCGATATGGCAAAAGCCCGTACGATCCATGAAGCGATCCAGCCGCTCGCCAACCTGATCTATGGCAAGGCACCGTCCAGCAGGGCCACGTTGCGGCTCAAAGCATGCCTCGTCATGATGGGAGAATGGAGCGCCTGCCGCACCAGACGACCTTCTGATATCCTCTCTTCCAATGAATGGCTGGTTCTTCAGCACGCGCTGGAAGCCGCAATGAAAGTGGAAGAAGAGGCATGAGTGAGTACCGGGTTGCTGAACGCGAGCAGAATCTTGCAGAGCTGGCCTACACCCAGATCAGACAGATGATTCTCGAGAAAAAACTGCCGGGTGGCACCTCCGTCGTTGAGGGCAGACTGGCCGATCACCTCGAGATCTCGCGGACACCGGTACGCGAGGCGCTTATGCGCCTGGCCGCGGAAGACCTTCTGGTCAAACAGGGCTCACGCTCGTTTGCCGTACGCAATGTCTCTGCCGCCGAGTTCTTCCAGGGCATCCATATTCGAGAAATCCTCGAAAGCGAAGCCATTGCGCTTTCCTTTGATCGGCTCGACCGGAATATGCTCGGATCGCTGCGCGCGGAAGTTGTGGAGCTGGGAGAGACACCCGAGCAAACTGCTGCGCAATGGCAGCTCGACGACCGCATTCATCTCCTTTTTCCCAAGACAACCGGAAATGGCGTGATGGTACGTACGATCGACTCCCTGCGCACGCTTACGAGACTTTGCGAGGTTTCATACCCGCTTGGTCGTGTGCCCGCCTCGACTGTTGAACATCTCGCCATTCTCGATGCCTTGCTGGAGGGGGATGTGAATGCTGCCCGGCAGGCCATGGTCACGCATCTGCGCAATGTCGCTGCAGATTGCATGGAAATTCTACGCGGCGGCTAACGTCCTCCGCCCTCGAAGGAGCTTGCAATGACCCGCTACGACCTCGTTATCAAGAACGGCCTGATTGTTACCGCCACCGACCGTTTCAGGGCCGATATCGGCATAAGCGGGGAGAAAATCGCCGCGTTGGGACATCATCTCCATGGCGACAAAGAAGTCGATGCAACAGGCTTGCTCGTGATGCCTGGAGGCGTCGACGGGCATTGCCATATTGAGCAAGATGAGGCGGATGGCACCGTTCATGAGGACGGTTTCGCCTCGGCCACCGGCTCGGCGCTGCTCGGTGGAACCACTACAGTTGTGTGTTTCTCAGCCCATTTGCCCGGCAAAGGCCTTAAGGAGCAGTTCCTGGCTTATCGCGATAAAGGCCACGCATCGCGCTGTGACTATGCCATTCATCAAATCATCACGCGCACCGATCGGGAAACGTTGGAGACGGGCATACCTGAAGTCGTGGCACTGGGCGCGGCAGGCCTGAAGGTATTCATGACGTATGACGCGTTTCATCTTGCAGATGATCAGGTCCTGCAGGTGCTTTCTGCCGCACTTCCTTACGACGTGATCATCTCCCTCCACTGCGAGAATTATGAGGCGATACGCTTTCTGGTGTCCCAGCATCTAGCTGAGGGTAAAATCCACGCCCACAGCCACGCAACATCGCGGCCAGTGAGTGTCGAACGCGAGGCCACATCCCGAGCCATTGCTCTGAGCGAAGTTACCGGTCAACCGATACAGATATTTCATGTTTCGAGCCCGGAAGTCGCAGCAGAGATTGCCCGTGCGCGCGATCGCGGAGTGCAGGTAGCGGCAGAAACATGCACGCATTATCTGACCCTGACCGAAGATGAGCTCAAACGCGAAGGGTTCGAGGGGGCAAAATTCATATGCAGCCCCCCCTTGCGGAGCGCCGTAGAACGCGAGGGTATGTGGGGCGCTTTGCGTGACGGCACGATCTCAGTCGTCTCTTCCGATCACTGTGGCTATACTTATGAAGGCTCCTCAGGCAAGGCGCGCTACGGGCGGAATGCCGATTTTTCCAAAATACCAAATGGTATGCCGGGACTTGGGACGCGCCTACCTGTTCTGTTCGATGCGGCCATAACCAGAGATCGGATCGATCTGACAGATTTCGTCCGCGTTACTGCCACAAATCCTGCGAAACGCTACGGATTATATCCTAGAAAAGGAACGATCGCGCCGGGCTCAGACGCGGACCTGGTTTTATGGGATCCTGCCATTCGCAAAACGATCTCACCGGAGCTGTTTGAGAGTGCCATCGATTACACGCCCTATGACGGCAGAGAGGTGACAGGGTGGCCGGTCGCCACCTATCTCCGCGGACGCTTGGCCATGGGGAATGGTGTGCTCCATTCCATTCCAGGAGACGGACTGTATCTAGCGCGTGCTGGAAGATCACATGCGTGATCGAGACAGGCACGAGCGAGGTGTGATACCCCATCCCGATAAAGGCAATGTTGGGGACGCCCTCACCTACGTCCATTGCTCGGCTTCTTTGAATGCTGCCCGAGCAACAAGCTCGGAAGCCGGAGCGAGCGATATCACGCTCTCCAATGAGCCGGGGGTGGTCAAATTTGAAATCTCTCTCAGCCTGCTCGAGAGCGAATTGAAACGTCTCGGTCTCGACATTCAGTCACGGATCCACGTCATGGTCGAGATTGTAAATTCGGACGAGGGATGCGCCACGAAGCTTCGTAAGCGGTCTCGTCTATCTTGGCTGGCAGAAGAGCAGGAGACTTATATCGATCCTTATGTCACCACACGATGAGAACGACCTCATGTCGTCTTCACTTGTCTGCCGGCACTTTCCTTCTGCGGGATTTTCTATGAGATTTTTTTTGCAACAGTTCGAACCCATCTGAGCCATGCGCCGAACCTGTGCAATTTTATCAAGCGCCGTGCAGAGGGTCATTATATGTGATCATCAATGATTTTGCCTCCCTCTCGACTTTCGATCTCAGAGAGGACGTCTCAGCATTTCCACCGGCGACGTCGCATCAATCGTGGCGTGGTGGGTGCGAGCGATGAGAACGCCCCCTAATCAGCTACAAACGGCACCTACCTTCTTATGAGAAGATCGCCTTCGGTAGCCCAGCTCTGGATCGTTTCTTGCGACAGCAGTTGCACGACAAGCTGCTGCGTGGCGTTAGCGTCCAGGTGTTGCATAGAGCCAATGAAGACAACCGAGCCCTTTAAGAGTCACTTTTCAGCGCCTTACCAACGAGCCCTATCGAATTGGAAACATGTCGAGTCCTGAAGTCGCCAGTTCCAACGCATGATCGATATCCCCACCACCTATCGATCACCCTAAGCATATTTTGTGATTTATAGAGGAGCCATCAATCGCTCATACAACTCGAGATCACATGTCAGATCGGTACAATGATTCACCCGACCATGACGAGCACATTACAAGCCACGAGCACCTTCGAAATCAGCTCTTGCCTCCCCGGATTGTTTACCCAAGAATGGGAATAGGAAGAAACAGGAAAAAGCGCGTAGACAGAAAGATACCTCAAATCACTGGGAATAGCTATGTAGACCAATTGCGGTATTGATGTTAGGCATCCATAGTTTTCTCAAATGTTCTATCGTAATTGATAGTTTTTTTTGCTTTCGCGACGTCAGACCGGGATTATCCCGGAATCGTTCTGAGAATGGGATATTTTAAAACTGCGCCCCATCGAGTTCGCTTACCACTCTCGCTGGGACGGGCCCAAGGATATCCAGCCTCTTCTGGGGCAGTCCGAGGCCTCCCCCGCACTTGGTAAGTCAGCTAGCGACGTTCCCAAAAGTTCCTATTTGAGCCGCCTGAGATCCAATTAGCTCTGTGTAAGTAGGATAACGGGCGAGCAGACAGATATGACGCGGGGTGACCTGACGGATCAGCAATCGGCGCTGATTAGTCCGCCTCTGCCATCTAAACGAAGGCTTTAGGCTGAACATGGCATGTGGGACGCCTTCCTCCAAGCTACGATAGATTGAGGACTGTGTGATGACTGGCAGCGCATGATCCATGCGACGCTGTAGCCTATGCCTATTCGCGAGCCACAGGCCCAAAAGGTGGGCTTGCTCGGAGGGTTGGGGTCGATCACGCAGCGGCTTTATCAGCACGATCCACCCCGGATGTGGCAATTAGGGACGTCCTTTCGGGTCTGTCTTCACAGAGGGGCGGGTTTCAGACTACACAGCCGCAGCTGCCTCGATGACCGTACCAGTTCCATAGCCCAGGGAAAGCTGGGCTATGGAACTGGTAACGGTTTCCGTAAGTATCAGATGATCCAAGACCTCTTTACGATGATTCCATTGCGATAAAGCTGCACCTCGTGACGACAAGAATGCCTTGTTCTTCGTCGGTTTCCTCAATCCGCCGCGACAAGGCGTTGGCTTGTTTTTTGTTAACACGAGCTAGACACGGATCAGGAAACGAATCTCGTCCAGATGCCGGAAATCAGCAGGATTAGGCTTTTTGAGGACGCAGGGCGCCGACGGGGACGAAGACGAATTTCAGACTACATCGATGGATTGCCGCCTAAGAGACGACAATGGCCCGATCGAGGAGCATTTTCCCAATAGAAAAAGGCTCAGTGGGACACTGAAATGCAGCCACACCGTGTAGCGATCAACTAAGCGGAAATCGGTACCGTTCGTAGTCGACTGAAGACGCGCTTGTCGTCGAGATCTGCCGTGCTGCCGTTAACGTGACCTAAATATGAATTTGTGTCTTACAGAGATAAAAAGCGACGCAGTGTAGCCCGTGAAAATAGTATAGGCCAATATCGTCAGTACAATCACCGACCCGAGAGCGAAAAGTTTTGGTAGAAATATCCACGTCTATTTCAATTTCATTTGGGCTATTAAACGACTTCTGCATTGCAGTCTTTGCTTTGAAAAAGGCCTCTTTCGAGCAGAAAAGAGCGGTCTTGACCTTCTCCTGCTCAGGATATGGCAGAGACTCCACGAACTCTATTTCGCGCTTGGAAAACAATAGATCTAAAATTCCGTCCTCAATATGCCCCACGATTTCGGTATCGATCCCAATATTCTCGTAGTCTCTCGCGGATGCGCCCGCGGCTAAAGCCATTTTCCTTGAATGCGTAATCGTCCCCACTAGCCCTCTTGGCCATACAGGAGCACCGGAGGCGGAAATGCCTAGATTTGCATCGTACCGACCCAACATCGAGCAGATCGCTCTCGCGCAAGCTCGGCCTGCAGCAAATTCTAGCCTGCGCCTGGCCGATACGCGTTGCAGTGATAAAGCGTCCGTCTGCGAAAGCGGATAGTGACCAGCTTCGAGATCCGCTTTTGCAACGATCACATTCGTAGGCAGGCAATCGCACCATGCGCGCGTTAGTTCTACCAACTCAGTAATCCAGGCGTCGAATTGCTGAGCACAGAAGGTATAAAGATAGAATGGCTTGGCAAGCGTACGAAGATACCTCGACAATAGACAATGATACGAAAGACAAACCAGAAATGGTAGATTGGAACGCAAGCAGCGCGCCGAAGAGAAACATCTGCGAGGCCGCTGCACCGAAAGACAATCCAGATCTTCCAAGCGCTTGCAGCGCGTTGGAGACCACCATGGAAATACCTAACGGGACAAAGCTGAGGCATTTTATTTTCATATACGTTATTGCATATTTTTCTATATTTTCATCTGCAGAGATGGCATTGATAAACATATATCCCAGAAATATGATCAATATCATCCCGATACACATCAATATAGACGTAATAATAATGCCATAATTTATAGATTTTAAAATGTTTTCTTTGTGCTTAATTCCATGATTTTGCCCAATAATCGGTGCTGTCGCAAAAGCTGCGGAAAGAGCCGGCCAGAACAACAACTGCAATGTTCTTGATCCTATTCCGAGACCGGCCTGAGCATCGGCTCCATAAGGACTCACTAGTGAGTATATAATCGCACCAACAACAAACATGATCAAAATCTCGCCTGACGCCGGGATGCCAGCGCGAGAAATGGAAAACACTGTTTCTCTCGACGGGATCTGTACGAGCGATATCAAGGAGTCATGACCGCGGACATATAATGCAAACAATATCGCCAAGCCAACTATATTGGAAACAGAGCTGGCAATAGCGGTTCCGACAACACCTAACGGATAGGAGATCAGCCATCCGAAGGTCAGACAGGGCGCAAGGACAATGTTGATGACGATCATCACCAATAGAGCACCGACGGGTGCGCTTAGCATACCGCTTGCTCTGAAAAAAGCGCTCATAGCAGCGATCGGCAGAGGGAGCACAAGAGCGGGAAGGAAAAACAAAAGATACTGTTTGGATAGTGCATCGACATGACTGTCGGTTGCAATCGCCTTCAAATACGTGCCTGAACATAGAGCGATCAGTACCAGATAGGCGACCATGATGATTAACGAAAAGTTCAGAGCATCTGCCGCGGCTTTCAGAAATCCTGCCTTATCCTTGCTGCCGATAATAGGAGCGAGGCAGGCAATCCCGCCAGAAGAGAAGACCTGCGAAAACACCGAAGTGAGAAGCAACAGTGTAAAAACTGCAGAGACAGCGGCAACATCCTGCGCGCTGAAATAGGAAACGCAATACGTGTCTACCACCAGGCAGAGCGACTGAAACACAATGCCCAGGAAAATTGCAGGACATGATTTCAGCAGATGGCCTAAGATCGGGCCATCTGTGTAATCTACCGTCTGGAGTCTCTTCTTATGCCCCTGCATCCCTTTACCCGAGATACTTTCGGATGAGGCGCCGGATTTCGCGTCCATTCGCAGGCGAGAGCATATCGAAATGGTCCATATCGGTCTCGATGACCTCGAAAGCACTGCACACGAAGGGCTTCCAGAGTTTGTTCGGCAAGTCTCCATGACTGGGTAATGACTGTCTCGACTGCACAAACACGCAATCGGCCTGCACGGGCCGAGGATTGTGTCCAATCAGGAGTGCAACGCAATTTTGATAGACATTATTCACCCGAACCATAATCTCATGATCGATATTATCGAGACCATATCGCTTTGCGATATCAATAATCTCCGTGTCGGCGCGCGTACCCATCTCCCTCTTGTTGATCTCGCCGTAATACCCGTCAAGCATTATCAGATGGGCCACCTCCCGTCCTTGCGATTCTAGGGCTTCGCATATTGCATGTGCGGCGACGGCGCCGAACGACCAGCCCAAGATATAGTAGGGACCACTCGGCTGCTTGCTTGTGATTTGATCGACATAATCCGCTACCAGCTCCATCATGGTCGCGGGAAGACACTCGCCGTCTTCAAGACCGCGGGCCTGGATAGCGTAGATGGCCCTGTGCTCACATTTATCACCGACTTTATCGTCGACGAGATTCCGGAATGGCCAAACAAGTCCAGCGCCTCCGTGAATACAGAATAGGGGCTCTCGATCTCCTCCAGCCTTGATTAGGGTGAGGCTACCTCCGTCGATATTTTCGATTTTCTCCATGGCGGTAGCGAGTGCGCAGACGGTGGGGGCCTCGAAGATGATGCGTATGGGCAGGCTGACGGAGAAAATAGTGCGGATCCGGCTGATGAGGCGCGTCGCCAGCAGGGAGTGACCGCCGAGATCGAAGAAGCTCGTATCGATATCCACGCTCTCGCGATCGAGAAGCTCGGCAAACAGCGAACACAGCACGGCCTCACGCGGCGTGCGGGGCGCGCGTCCGATCTGCACGGCCGTACAGTCCGGAACCGGCAAGGCCTTTCTGTCGAGCTTGCCATTCGTCGTCAGCGGCAGGGCATCGAGCGCGACAATGGCGCTCGGCACCATGTAGTCGGGCAGTTCATGCGCCAGCGTATTGCGCAGCGCAGCGCTGTCGGGAACATGCCCCGGCTCCGGCACCACATAGGCAACCAGACGCGGATCGTCCTTCCTGTCCTCGCGCAGGATGACCGCCGCCGCACGCAGGCCGGGCTGTTCCTGCAGCCTTGTCTCGATCTCGCCCGGCTCCACACGAAAGCCGCGGATCTTGATCTGGTGATCGATACGCCCAAGGAAGAGAATGGTCCCATCAGGCTGGTAACAGGCCAGATCGCCTGTGCGATAGAGCCTGCCACGACCATCCGCGCAGAAGGGATCGGCGATGAAGCGCTCCGCCGTCAGTTCGGGCTGGTTGAGATAGCCACGCGCCACACCATGACCGCCAATATGCAGCTCTCCTGATACACCGGGCGGCACGGGATGGCCCGCAGGATCGAGAATATAGAGCTGCGTATTCGCAATCGGACGACCGATCGGCACAGAATGCAAACCCGTTATGTCACGCGGACACTCCCAGTGCGTGACATAAACAGTTGTTTCGGTCGGGCCGTAAATGTTGATAACTGTGGACTGACTTACTTCATGAACACGCGTGATAACATCCGCACCGAGAGCTTCCCCCCCAAAAAACAGATATTGGAGAGAATTATTGAATTCCAGGCCAAAATCGATTTTGAATAGTGCCTGAGGAAGAAGCGTATGCGTGATTTTCTCGCGAATCATGAAATGCCAGAGTGTTTCGATGCTTTGTCGCTGCTCCTGGGTAATGAGACAAAGTTCTGCACCTGCGGTGAGCGCCATAACGATTTCGAATATGCTGGCATCGAAACTGCATGACGAGAACTGCAGAACACGGCTACGGCAGGTGGCGGCGAAATCACGCTTTTGCGCAACGTGCAAAGCCACGGCGTTGACATGCTCGACCGCAACCCCCTTTGGCTGCCCTGTGGAGCCGGAGGTGTAGATGATATAGGCGAGGTTGCGGCTGGTCAGTCCCAGACGGTGGCGATCAGGATTGCCTGCCTCCCGGGCCTGCCAGGGTGTGACGGGCGCGCAGACATTGCACAGGATGGTATCGTGTGCTGCCCAGTCCCCCAGTGCGGCAAGTCCCGAGGCATCGTGCAGCAGGACCGCCGGGCGCGCATCGTCAAGAACACGCTGCAGGCGGCCCGAGGCATAGGACGGATCAAGCGGCAGATAGGCCCCGCCCGCCTTGAGGATCGCAAGAAGCGCAATCATCATCTCGGGCGAGCGGTCCAGACAGACCGCAACCGGCATGTCAGGCCCGATACCCAGCGCGATCAGATGATGCGCCAGACGGTTGGCCCGGATATTGAGCTCCGCATAGCTGAGCGTATGCCCCTCAAAGCTCACCGCCGGTGCATCCGGTGTCATCGCCACCTGCTGCTCGATCAACTCATGCAGGCACAGCGTGTCAGGATACGACATCGCCGTGTCGTTCCACGAAACAAGAACCTTCTCCCTCTCCTCGGGCAGCAGGATATCCAGCCCCCCTACCAGCGCATCCGGCTTCAGAACGAGGCTCTGCAGGATCATGCAGAAGCGTTCGGCCATGGCACTGACCGTGCTGCGCTCGAACAGATCCGTATCGAACTCGATCTCACCTCCAAGACCGCCATCATGATCCGTCAGGCTGAACGTCAGGTCGAATTTGGCGCTCGCTGTCCGGCCCCTGAGATAACCGACCTCCAGACCGGGCATATCGATCTGCGGCATTCACATATTGCCCAGCGCCAGCATGACCTGGAAAAGCGGGTGATGGTTTTGCGCCCGG
>NZ_PNQZ01000007.1 GCF_003994335.1 Asaia sp. W19 | reverse complement strand
CTCAAAAAGACCTATGCAGACGCGGCAAGTCAGGCCGGTTCCTACGGGCTCGACGGCAACGCGCTTAACGACAAGTTCAGCGCGCTCTATCGGGAAGGGTACGAGCAGAACATGCGCAGCCTGAGCGAGAGCGGGCAATCGGTGAAAGCCCGGCTTCTGGCAGCCCAGGGCGATCAGCAGGGCGCCGATCTGCTCGATTTCGATCTCTCGGCGTCCCAGCAAAAGCGTCAGCTCGCCGAAAGCTGGAAGGGCTTTCTCGGCGAGGCCTATACGGGGAACCAGACCTATCTCGACCAGGCGACCGCGCTCGAAAAGACCCTCGCGGCCGAGCGTCTCGCCATCCAGAAAAGCTACGCCGACAAGGCCGCCGCCGCTGCCAAGGCAGAGGCCGACGCCAAGACGCAGGCGATCAAGGCCCTGCGCCAGGAACATCTGCGCGCGGCGGACGAAGCACGGCAGCAGCGCGACCAGGTAGCCAACACGGTGGCGTCGGTCATCGGCAATCTGGTCGATTTTGCCAACGGGCTCAATCTGTCGAGCTACTCGCCTCTTTCGGCCGAGGCGCAATACCGGGCGGCCAATGACAATTTCCGATCGGTTGCGAGCAAGGCCCAGCAAGGCGATTACGAGGCGGTGCAATCCCTGCGCAGCACGGCAGAGGCGTTTCTCGCCCAGAGCCAGAGCTATAACGGCTCGGGGCGGGAATACGCGGTGGACTTCAACGCCGTCCAGCAGCTGGCTCAAACGGTAGGAACGCTCAAGCCGAATGTCCTCACGGAATCAGCGTTCAAGACGACAGTGGATGGCAGCACGCAATCCCTGTCCGGCGCGCTCTACAAGCTGCTGGAGACGGCGAACAAGCAGCTTGACATCGCCAATCGGCAACTCGCCGAGCAGCGGCATCAGGCTCAAGGCAGGGCGGCATGAACGGGCCGCTCTTTCATACGGTCGAGATCGATGCGGAGCGCCCGCTCGCGGTGGCCTTCGACCGGGGCTACGGCACACGCGCGGCTGGAACCCTCACGCTTTTGCCGTTCCGGCGGAGCATCATCGACACGCTGCGCCTGTCCGATGGGGGCTATGTCGATGAACACGGAACGCCCTATCCGCCCTTGCTGACCGATGCTTTCTCGATCGATCGGCGGCTTGATCTCTCGCCAGCCTCGCCCTCCGTGCGCGAGAGCTGGGGGGCGATCACCCTCGCCAATCCCGATGGACGGTACGACGCCCTGATCCGCGATCGCGTCATCGACCGGATGCCCATCCGTATCAAGGCGGGCAGCAGGACGCATGACCAGGCGCGCCAGATCGATCTCGACCCGCCAGGCTCTGCCCTCACCCCCGTATTCAGCGGGCTGGGCAGTCCCTGGCAGCCTGATCGGCTTGGCGTGCAGATCGCGCTGCGCGAGGTGTCGGGCTGGCTCGATGAAATCATGATGCCAGTCGGCAGCTATGCCGGTTCGGGCCGGTTCGGCGGAGATAGCAACGTCAAGGGGCGCTCGATGCCCCGTCTGCGCGGTACCGCGCTCAATCTGACGCCGGTGCTGATCGATACGGTCAATCTCGTTTATCAGATCAGCGACGGGCCGGGTTCGGTCACGGCGCTCTATGAAGGCGGTTTTGCCGGGGGCATCGCTTATGCCGGTTCCGTGGCCGATCTCTATGGAGCGCCCCCGGCGCCGGGCACCTGGCAGATGCAAAGCAGTTCGTCCGGTCTGTTCGTGCGTCTCGGCACGAAGCCGGTCTATGCGATCACGGTCGATGCGGTCGGCAATTTCCCCTCCGGCGCCGCACCGCGCACGCTCCTGCCGTTGCTGCGCCAGATGCTGATCGAGGATCTGACCATGCCGGGACACTGGCTGTCCGGCTCATGGGAGGATACGCGCGAGGCGGGCTGGTATTGGGATGGCAGCCAGGCCGTGACAGGGCGGCAGGTTGTCAACGCCTGGCTTTCGGGTCTGGGCATCCGGCTTGTGCCGAGCCATGAGGGCACACTCGCCCCCGTGGCCCTGCAGATGCCGGGCGCAGCGCCCGATCGCCGGTTCACCTCAGACCATGTGACGGCGCTCGCGGGGCTGACGCTCGATGCCGGGCTCGCCCCGCCGCCTTATCGGTGGCGGATCGGCTATGCGCATAACCACACCCTGCAACAGGGCGGCAGTGGCCTGCATCCGCGCATCACGGCCGAGCGTCAGAGCTTCGTACTGCAGGAAGACCGTGTGGCGAGCTGGTATCTGCCCGCCATCAAGCTGCGCTATCGCCAGTCCAGCGATCTGCCAGTCATCCCGACCGCGCTTGTGAACGAGCCGGATGCCCATGGCGTTGCGGATGCGCATGGCGCGCTCTGGGGAACCGAGCGCCATCTCTGGAGCGTCACGCTTCCCAGAAGCCTCGCGGGCGGGATCGATCTGGGCCAGGCCCTGCGCCTGGTGCTGCCCGCCCCCGGCCTGCGCGAGGGGGCGACCGGCCTCGTGGTGGGTGAGCAGATCCGCTCGGCCGAGGCAACCGTGACCCTGACCGTTCTGGTCTAGGGCCACCCCAAAACACCGACACTGCAAACGATTGGAGAATCGGCCATGGCCGAGGCCTGGACCTGCGCGTTCGGCGCGGAAAACGCGCTGATGGGCGCGCGCCTGCAGGGCAACGCACAGCTGCCCGAACTGCCCCTGGAGAACTTGCAAAACGACCAGGGCGCCCCCTCGGCGGCCTGGCGCGTCTCGGGCAAGGAAGCCTATCTCATCGCCTATCTGCCACGGCCCATCCTGTGCCGGGGCTTTTCGTATCATCGCACCAATCTCACGGCAGGCGCCCAATACTCGCTGGTAGCGCGCAACGGTTCCAATCCGGTGTTTCTGAGCGGGATGCAGGCGGCCAACACGGCATCGGGGCAGTTCCTGGTTGTGTTTCCGAGCGAGATGGCCATTACCCAGATCGATATCGCGCTCACCGATCAGGGCAATCCTGACGGCTTTTTGTCCCTCCCGCTCGCCTATCTCGGGCCGCTCTGGCAGCCCGCGCGCAATATGAGCTGGCAGGGCAGCGAAGGCCGCCAGAATACGATCGATGAAGCCACGAGCCTGTCGGGGGTCGAGTACCCCACTCTGCGCTATCGCCAGCGCGTGCTGTCCATCGATCACCAGTCGCTCGGCGCAGACGAACTGCCGATGATCCGCGCGATCGGCGCCACGGCCGCAACCGGCCGCAATATTCTGTTCGTGCCCGATCTTTCGGCACCCGACCGTAACAGCGCCATGGTTTTCGGTCGGCTGACGCCGGGCGACGTGACCTGTCCTGCAGGCGCTGCCGATCGGCGCGCCACGACCATGACCATCAGGGAGCGCCTGTGATGCCCAAACTCGCCTCTTTCGTGCTCGAGGCCTCGAATAATCCGGGAACCGGCCCCTTTGCCCTGAGCGGTGCGCCAGCCGGTCGGCGCGGGTGGAGCGGCGCGTTTGAGGATGGCGAGGTCTATTACTGCGCCGATGACGGTACGCAGGCCGAATGGGGGATCGGGCGGCTCACGCATGGCACGCCCGCCGTCATCACGCGCGACAAGGTGCTGGGCACGACGCAGGACCGGACGGACAGGCTCAATTTCACGGGGCTGGTCTATGTCTATTCCGACCTGCCCGCCGAGGCCGTACCCCCGCCCGTTACGCAGGGGATCAAGACTCTGCCTGAATCGGTCTGGACCAGTGCCCTGCAGACGCTGGGAAGCCTGGACGTGACGGCGAGCGGCACGACGCTCCGGGCCGAATTCGCGGCCAATCTGCAAGTCGTACCGGATGCCACAGCCTCCGGCTCGTGGCTGGCCGTGCGCACGGTCATCGGGATCTGGACGGTGGATGCGCAGGGCAACAGCCCGGCCCAGCCCATGGCCGCGACAGGGGCGAACACGCGGATCGATCGGTCTTACGCCCAGACCGTCACAGCGCGGTTCATGGCCACGAATCTGACACCCGGCACGAAGCTGCGGATCGGAGCGAGCGTGCAGGTGCTCACGGGGAGCCAGGGCAGCACGCCTCTGACTCTCAAGATGACCGATGCGGCCTTCACCTGGATCTCGGTCTGACTGGCAGGAATGAGGATACCCATCATGAGAGTGCAGGAAACCTGCCTCGGCGCAGCGCTGGCCCTATGGGCMTGCCTGCTTCTGGCGTTGCCTCCGGCGGATCTGACATGGCCCGGCCTTGGGGCGTTGCTCGCCATTCTGCCCCGCGCCG
>NZ_PNQZ01000065.1 GCF_003994335.1 Asaia sp. W19 | reverse complement strand
CGATTCCCTTGTCCTTGCGATAACGGCAGATGGCCTCGGCGATGGCCAGGATATGATTCTCGTTGAAGCTTGTATGGAGGGAGGAGCCACGATGCCCCGAGGTTCCGAAAGCGACGCGCTGTGCAGCGATGGCGGGGTCTGGCTTGCGATTATAATAGGCGCTG
The DNA here is from genome assembly GCF_003994335.1 of Asaia sp. W19. GTDB lineage: Bacteria > Pseudomonadota > Alphaproteobacteria > Acetobacterales > Acetobacteraceae > Asaia. The sequence continues at coordinate 70,354 of NZ_PNQZ01000065.1, read as the reverse complement.
ATCAGGGCCGGGATATCGGCAAGGGCGTTTTTGTCCAGCGTCTTGCCGGCGAGGGGGCTGACAGAGGTCATGGGAACTCGGGTCCTTGATCTGGCGACAGGGAGTTGATGTGAGGTGACACCGCCCTGACGGAGCGAGTCAATGCGTGGCGTTGCCTCAGTATAGGATGGAACAGACACGCGCGAGACAGGCCGGGGTTGCTGACAATAACTTGATACAAAACTCACATCATCCGTGACGCAGCGTGAAACGTTGCAGTCTAGGATGCAATCCCACAAGATGGTCACAGGACGACAAGATGGACTTCAAGACCCCCCTCGCCCGCAGAGGGTTTCTGGCTACTGCCCTGGGTGGCGCCGCCTGCGCGGCGATTCCGGCACGCGCCGCGTCCGAGGTTATCGCGACTCCGCCCAGTGTGATCAGTCAGCCGCCCCGCCAGTGGGGCGCTGCAGCCGGTCCGGCCTATTTCCCCGATCCCGATGTGATCGCGCTGGATCCTTCCTTCAGTGGTCTGACCTATTTCGCAGCGCCGATACGCCGTATCTATGACAAGGGGGACTGGGTAGAGGGGCCTGCCTGGAGCAGCGAGGGGCGTTATCTCGTTTTCAGCGACGTCGTCCAGTCAAAGGCGCTGCGCTATATCTGGGAAACCGGCGAGGTCACGCAGTTCCGCCCTGATTCTTATGCAGCCAATGGCAATTGCTTTGATTTCCAGGGACGCCTCATCACCTGTGAAGGCTTCTTCCGCCGCGTGGTGCGTTTCGAGCATGACGGCAGCGTCACGACACTGGCCGACAAGTTCGAAGGCAAGGGGCTCAACTCCCCCAATGATGTCGTGCCGCATCCCGATGGCAGCGTCTGGTTTACGGATCCAGGCTATGGCACGAATATCTCGGAAGGCCATGCCGATGAGCCGGGAGGCCCGACTAATCCCGATGGCAAGATACGCTGGAAGATTGGTCGCGAGCTGATTGGTGAGATCGGCGGTGTGCGCCGTCAGCAGGACCACGTGTTCCGTCTCGCGCCCGATGGGACGCTCAAGGCCGTGCTGCTCGAGAAAGATGTGACCTGCCCCAATGGTCTGGCTTTCTCCCCCGATTTCAAAAAGCTCTACATCGCGTCGACCCCGGCCGGGCCGGGACAGAAGAAAGGCGGCGATCAGGCCATCCATGTTTTTGACGTTCAGGGCGATAATCTGACAAACGGACGTGTTTTTGCCGACATGCGTTTCCATGGCGCGCAAATGAATCCTGATGGCTTCAGGGCCGACGTTTTTGGCAATCTCTGGTGCGGTGTGACCGGCCCGCTCGGTTTGTGCGGTGTGTTCGTTTTCAGCCCGCAAGGTGTGCTGCTTGGGCGTATCCGTCTGCCTCAGGGCTGCTCCAACCTGACCTTCGCCGGGCCGAAGCGAGATCACCTCGTCATGTGCGCGGGCAGCGCGCTCTACATGCTTCAGGTCGGTGTGCAGGGTGCCGCTACCTCCTGACCCGACACGGCGGTGTTGTGCACAGGCTCTGCACCGCTCCGACGCTCAGCGTGATCATAGAGAGGCGGCGTTCGCGTCGTCTCCGAGCCCCCTGTGCTTCAACAGATCCTGCCTTCAATCCCCGGTCGTTCAGAGTTTTCAGCGAGTGGAGTGGGGCTGACTCACGGGCGTGATGTGTCAGGAGCAGCAACAATAAAATAGAGTTTTCAATACGGCGTTAACTTTAATGTCGATTAACGTGAGGGGGGCGGTTTTAACTTTCGATTGTTCGGTCGGCATGATCTCAATTCGCAAACAAAATAACCCGTAGAAGGTTAAGATCATGCCGAATCCCACGATTATTAGTTCTGGTATCAGTAATATGTATCCCTGGAACGGGATGACGATCATTGTTCAGGGGGGTGGGGCGCTCTGGTATGGCTCCATCACGAATTGCGTGGTCACGGTTCAGGATGGCGGCCTTATCCAGGGCGAGAGTATCAATGGCGGCGGTATTACGGTCAATGGCAGCGGCAAGATCATCAGTTCCTCTATTGGAGGCAATGCCAATGTCATCGTGACCGGAGGCGGCACGGTTTCGAATAGCACCGTAGCGGATGGCGCCTATCTCAAATGCGGAAACGGCACGGTCCTGAATGGTACGATCACCAATTCGGGCTATATTTCCGGGGGAACCCTGACCGGTCAGGGGGCGCTCGAAAATGTCTTTGCCGGTGCGGCCCATGATCGCACCGTGGCCTCGGGGGCCACGATCGCCATTTCCGGGGGAGGTCAGATTGTCGGCACGGTTAGCGTGCAGGCGGGTGGTTCGGCAGTTCTGAATGGGACGGTCGGTGGGACGATCAATCTGGCAGGCGCTGGGTATGCCGAAATGACCGTTTCTGCCGGGGCCTTGCCCACTACGATGATCACGGGATTCAATGGCGCCAATGAAATGCTGTCCGACCGGATCACCATAGCCGGATTGTCCAAAAGCCAGATCGCCGCCGTCAACAAAAGCGGTGACATGATGCTGATCTCCCTGACGGATGGGTCAACCCTCACCCTCAATATTGCCGGTATCGGTAATACCGGGGCCGTCTTCCTTGATTCGGCGTCTGGGGTGGTGCTTGTCGCCTGTTATCTGGCGGGTACGCTCATCCGCACGCCTGGAGGCGACGTGCCGGTCGAGATGCTCAGAACGGGGGATATGGTTATTGCTCTGGTGGAAGGGCAGGAGGTAGCCCGCCAGATCACCTGGACCGGGCGCGGGCATTGCACGGTCGATACAGAGCTTGAGGATGATCGTGCGGGTTATCCTGTGTGCATCCGCAAGGGAGCGCTGGACGGCGTGGTGCCGGAGCGCGATCTCTATGTCACGGCAGAGCACTGCCTCCTGGTGGGGGGGCAATTCATCCCGGCACGCCAGCTCGTGAACGGCCACTCCATCGCGTTCGACCGTACGCGGCGCGCCTTCGACTACTTCCATTTCGAGACAGAGGCTCATTCCGTGGTTCTGGCGGAGGGGGCATCTTCCGAAAGTTATCTCGATACCGGCAATCGCGCCTTGTATGACTGCCAGTCCAGCGCGCCCATCCTGACGCCCCGCCATCTGAGCTGGGACACAGACGCCGCCGCGCCGCTTGCACGTGACCGTGAGACGATCGAAACCGTTTGGCGCGCCATCGCGGCACGGGCTGGCCTGACGGAGGTCGGTGAGCGCAATCCGACCCATGAAGCCGATCTGCATCTTGAATGCGATGATGGCACGATCCTGCGTCCCGTGCGTGTGGCAGGCAAGAAGCATGTTTTCATTCTGCCGTTTTCTGCCAGATCGGTACTCATCCGCTCGCGTGCCTCGCGCCCTTGCGATGTGACCGGCCCGTTTGTGGACGACAGGCGCAGGCTGGGGGTCGAGATCGGACAGATCCTCCACTTCGCGTCGGGCAAGATCGAGGAAATCCGTGATCATCTGACCCATCAGGAGTTCAAGGGGTGGCATGCGCGCGCGCGTGATACGGCGCGCTGGACTGCGGGGAGTGCCTATCTCTCCCTCCCTGCTGACGAGGGAAGCGAACATCGTCTTCTGTCGCTCGAAATCCTGTCTGCAGGGCCTTATTCCCAAGAGGAAACGCCACGCGCGCCTCTCACGCGCGCCGGCTGAAAACGCGGGAGGAGCGAAGCGCCCGCGAAGGCTCGGAGCTCTACTGTGCGATCTGGCGCCTTCATGACGGCGATGACGGTCATCGCCGCCAGATGCGCCTGACGGCGCCTTCGCTATCGTGCCGGTCGCGATCCGTCTCTTCCCCTTTTGTCACCGGGTGTTTCTGCCCGGGGAGAGGGGGGCGACGGCGCCTCAAGACAATGCTAGTTTGCATTCATGATCCACGCCTCGACCGCCCTTTCCTCCTCGGAGTTTCCCCTGATCTGGTTCTCTGTCGCCTCAGGCGGCGGGAATGACGGGCGTACACCTCTTGGGGGACACAGGGGGCCGGAGGGGGGGCGTCAGCCCCCGAGAGGACCGCGGTTCCGGCGCTGGCGTCAGGGCCTTGCCATTGCGGCAGGCATCGTACTGGTGGGTGTTGCGGGCTCGGGCCTGTTTATCTGGCACCAATATGAGCGGATCGCTTTTGATCTGCCAAGCGTCGACACGCTCAAGACCTATCAGCCGCCCACGGTCAGCCGGATCTACACGGGCGACGACCGCATCATGGCCGAGCTGGCGGCCGAGCGACGCATCTATGTGCCGATCAATGCCATTCCCGAGCGCGTCAAGAATGCCTTCATCGCGCCTGAGGACCAGAATTTCTACACCCATGCCGGCCTTGATCCTCTGGCGATCATTCGTGCCGAGCTGACGAATCTGACTCATCGCAGCAAGCGCGCCTTGGGCGCCTCGACGATCACCCAGCAGGTGGCGCGCAACATGCTGCTCAACAGCAATGCCCGCACGCTGGAGCGCAAGGAGAAGGAGGCGCTTCTTGCCCTGCGCATCGAGCAGACGCTGAGCAAGGACAAGATTCTCGAGATCTATCTGAACGGTATCTATCTCGGGAATGGCGCCTATGGCGTGGCGGCGGCGGCACAGACCTATTTCAACAAGCCTCTCGATCAGCTGACTGATGCCGAAGCCGCGTTTCTGGGCGCGCTCCCCAAGTCACCAGCCAATTACAACCCGTATCGCCATCCCGAGCGCGCCATAGAGCGACGCAACTGGGTGTTGGATCGCATGGCCGAGATCCATGCCATCTCGCGTGAGGCGGCCGAGGCCGGGCAGAAAGAGCCTCTCATTCCTCATGACGCCGTGCGCTTCGGTCCGCTGCCCAATGCCGAATGGTTTGGCAGTGAGGTACGCCGCCAGCTGATTGATCGCTACGGCCCCGATCGGGCCATGCAGGGCGGGCTTGAGGTTCACACCAGCCTCGACCGCAAGCTGCAGGATGCCGCCACGCTGAGCCTGCGCCAGGGATTGATGGAGTATGACCGCGCGCATAGCCGCTGGCGCGGCCCCGTCGCGAAACTGCATGACGCGATTGCAGGTGAAAGCTGGGTGGCAGCGCTCAAGGATGTGACGCCGCCTGCGGGCATGATCGATCAGTGGCGCTTGGCCGTGGTGCTGAACCCGGCTCAGGGGCGCGTGGGTTGGGTATCGAAAGGCTCCGCGCAGGAAGGGCAGGTTCTGCCCAAGGATCTGGGCTGGATGCGCAGTGCAGGCGGCCTGGCTGCGGGTGATGTGATCATGATCGAGCCCCAGGCTGATTCCGGACGTGTGGCCGTGCGTCAGGTTCCGAAGGTCGAAGGGGCCCTTGTCAGCCTCGATGCCCGCACCGGACGCGTGTTGGCCATGGTCGGCGGTTGGTCCTTCAAGGAATCGCAGTTCAATCGCGCCACCCAGGCACTGCGTCAGCCGGGGTCGTCCTTCAAGCCCTTCGTCTATCTCGATGCCATGGAGCAGGGTATTCCCCCGTCCGAGAAGTTTGACGATGCCCCGGTGTCCTATGGGGACTGGCATCCGAAGAACTACGAGGAAGATAACTGGGGCCCCACGACGCTGCACGACGCGCTGCGTGAGAGCCGCAACCTGGTGACGATCCGCCTTGCTGCGCATCTTGGCATGAAATCGGTGGCTGATATGGCCATCTCGATCGGCCTCGTCGATCAGATGCCCCATGTGCTCCCCGCCGCCCTGGGTGCGGTCGAGACGACCGTCCTGCGCGAGGCCGGGGCGTATGCTACCATCGCCTCCGGCGGCAAGCTGGTCACGCCGTCCCTCATCGATGCCGTGCTCGATCGTGATGGGACGGTTCTGTGGAAGCCTGAGGGGCTGAGCCTGGGGACAACCTTGCAGGCCCCCAACCAGACGGCCGTGATCGCGCCAGCCATGCCGCCTGCGGCTGCTCAACCCGCCGCGGCATCGGGGGCTCCCGGTACTGTTTCCCCGGCTCAGCCCGCTGCAACCCCGCCTGTCAGTGCTTCCACGCCTGGCAGCATCGAGGTACCCCAGGTTCAGGACAAAAGGCGTCAAGTGGCGAGTGCTGCCAGTGCCTATCAGATCACGGCCATGATGCAGGACGTGATCAAGCGCGGCACCGGCACGATCGCAGGACAAGGCATCACGCGTGAGATCGCAGGCAAGACCGGCACCAGTCAGGACTTCCGCGATGCGTGGTTTGCCGGGTTCACCCCCGATATTGTCACCGTGGTCTGGGTCGGGTTCGACACACCGCAATCGCTTGGCAAGAGCGAAACCGGAGGGCGCATTGCCGGCCCTATCTGGAACCGCTTCATGAAGGTGGCGCTTGAGGGACGTCCGGAACTCCGTTTCCGCGTTCCCGAGGGGGTGACACTGGCGCGCTATGACACGGGCCGCCTGATGGCTGTCGATGGCTTCAAGGCCGATCAGGTGCCAGGTATGAGTATCGCGTTGCAGGGCTTCGGGGCGGGTACCGAGGCACTTACGGCGGCCGATACCGGGACCGATCTGTATGACACCGAGACCGATATGGCGGGTGCATCCAGCCAGGCCGGTCTGGGCGAAGCGGGGGCCGAAAATTCCGGTGCCCCGAAGAAACAACAGGCCCCTAATGCCCAGCCACAGGGTGACATTGGCATGGGCGGCCTTTATTGAGACGCATCCAACACGCAGGAGCATGAATCATGTCGGCCGAAACCGAGGCCCTATCGGAGCAGATCAAGCAGTCGGTGGCACTGCTGAGGAGGCATCTTTGACTGGGATGCAGCACAGACACGCCTCGCCGAACTCAATCACCGCGTAGAAGATCCCGATCTCTGGAATGATGCCGATGCCGCTCAGAAGCTGATGCGCGAGCGAACGCTGCTGGCCACGCAGATCGAGGGTGTTGAAAAGATCGAGCAGGACACTGCCGATATGCTTGAGCTGGTCGAACTGGCCGAGGACGAGCAGGATCAAGACACGGTCGCCGAGGCGGTCGCGACCCTGCGCAAACTGGCCGAGCAGGCGAATGCGCGTCAGATCGAGAGCCTGCTCTCGGGTGAGGCGGACAGCAATGACTGCTATATCGAGGTCAATGCGGGCGCTGGTGGCACGGAGGCCCAGGACTGGGCCGAAATGATGCTGCGCATGTATACGCGCTGGGCCGAACAGCGTGGCTACAAGGTGACGATCATGGAGACCAGCGAGGGCGAACAGGCTGGCATCAAGTCTGCGACGCTTCTGGTGACTGGTGCCAACGCTTATGGCTGGCTCAAGACCGAAGCCGGTGTGCACCGTCTGGTCCGTATCTCGCCCTTCGATGCCGCAGCACGACGCCAGACCTCCTTCGCGTCTGTCTGGGTCTATCCTGTGGTGGATGACACGATCGAGATCGAGGTCAATGACGGCGATCTGAAGGTCGATACGTTCCGCGCCTCTGGCGCGGGTGGGCAGCACGTCAACAAGACCGATTCGGCGATTCGCATCACGCACATCCCGACCGGAATCGTGGTGGCTTGCCAGACCGATCGCTCGCAGCATCGCAACAGGGCTACGGCCATGCAGATGCTGAAGGCGCGGCTATACGAGGCGGAACTGCAGAAGCGTGAGGCGGCAGCGGCCCAGACCGAGGCGGCAAAGACCGATATCGGCTGGGGGCACCAGATCCGCTCCTACGTTCTGGCACCGTACCAGTTGGTGAAAGACCTGCGTACCGGCGTCGAGAAGGGTAATCCCGACGCTGTTCTCGATGGGGCGCTGGACGATTTCATGTCCGCTGCCCTGGCTCAACGCGTTGGCGCAACGCGTTCCGAGGCCAGCGCCAACGCTCAATAGGGCTGAGGTGGCACAAGGGGCTGAATCTCTTGCAGCGCAAGACTTTCAGCCCCTTTTTGCGCGTTTCATAAATATTACTCTTGCAGTGAATTAATGTTCCGTTTCACTGTGTCTCAAAGTGTCGTGTCGCTGGTATGCAATCCGTTGCCGACCGGAAAATGGCATGAACGAAACGAAACTGACTTGACAGCAATGCCTTACCTTTGCCCAATTTGCACGGGAGCCATGCGCTGGGAGCATGGTAAACATTTCGGGATGTGTCGGCCAGACTGACGCCTGACCGGAACGCAAGTCGCATGGGGCGGTTGCGATAATGACAAGTCGGTCCGCCCCTCTCGCCAAGAGAGGTGTGGGGCTCAGGACAGAGGGTTTGGAGTGACACAACCGATGAACTACGCCGAGCAGGAGCGACGCCCGACGAAGTACATCGTCGGCATCGCAATCGCTGTGCTCTTCCACATCGTTGTGATTTACGCCTTGGTGAACGGATTGGGTTCGAAGATCGTCGAACAGTTCCATCCGCCGATCAAGACGAAGATCATCACGGAACCGAAGAAGCCGCCGCCGCCGCCGCCACCGCCGCCGCCGCCGCAGATGACGACGCCGCCGCCGCCGTACATACCGCCGCCGAAGATCCAGATTCAGCCGCCGCCACAGAAGCATGTGATCAAGCAGGTCACGCATGAGAAGCCGCCGGCACCTGTGCCGCCAGCCAATAATGCACCGCCCGCTCCCGCAGCGCCTCCGGGCCCGCCTGTACCGGATCACTCGGCCGGTGCTTCGCCGATCAACGGTGCCCGTCCGGTCTTCCCCGAGGAGATGCTGGAAGAAAACCGTGAAGGCAGTGTCACGGTGGCCTGCGATATCGGCACGGATGGCCGTACATCGAACTGTCAGGTGACCAATTCGACCGGCGGCCACGCCTTCGTCGAAGCCGCCATGGAGTTCCTCCGCAAGGCCCGTTACCAGCCTGCGGTTACGAACGGACAGCCGGTGGTCGAGCACCATCATACGCTGCACATCAACTTCACCTTGGGTGATGACTGAGTGCGGCGCGGCCGGGACCAAGCACCCGGTCGCACACAGGAATGACGGGAAAAGGGGCCTGATACGCCCCGGCTCCCAGCGGGGCAGGGGGCAGGCAGCCTCCACGCCCCGGATAGTGAGAAACCAAGCCGCGCCCGCCCGTGAGCGTGCCGGCACTGCCAGAGTCCTTCTAGAAGGGGCTCTTTTTCAGAGGATTTGGAGTTAATGACGAGACTGTTCCGCCTTCCCGCTCTCGCCGCCCCGGCCCTGGCAGTCACGCTTGCCGTGGCGCAAGGTGTGGTCGTGCCGGCCGTTGCTCTTGCCCAGGAAACGCCGGCTGCCCAGCCTGCCGCTCCTGCTCCCGACGCCGCCGCTCCGGCACAGGGCGCGCCTGCTCCTGCAGCCCCTGATGCCGCCGCTCCTGCTGCTCCCGCCGCTCCGGCTCCTGACGCCGCTGCTCCTGCTGCTGGCGCTCCGGCACCCGATGCCGCCGCCCCGGCCGCTCCGGCTCCCGACGCTGCAGCCCCGGCTCCTGAGGCGCCTGCCGAAGCCACCGCGCCGAAGTCGCAGGAAAATCCGTATGGCCTGAGCGCGCTCTGGTCCAACGGTGATGCCATCGCTCGTGGCGTTCTGATCATCATGGTGATCATGTCCGCTGGTACCTGGATCATCATGGTCACGAAGTTCCTGGAGCAGTCCAAGGTCTTCGCTGCTTCGAAGGAAGCTGCCCGTGAATTCTGGACCAAGCCGACCGTTCAGGAAGGCGCTGCTGCCCTGAAGCCGGCCTCGCCGTTCCGCTACATCGCAGAGACGGGTATCGTTGCTGCAGAGCATCATGAAGGCTCGATGCGCGACGCCATCGACCTGCATAGCTGGACCGCGATGTCCGTTCAGCGTTCGGTCGACACCATCAACACGCGTCTGCAGGGTGGCCTTGCCTTCCTCGGCACCGTGGGTTCGACCTCGCCGTTCGTTGGTCTGTTCGGTACCGTCTGGGGTATCTATCACGCTCTGACCGCCATCGGCATTGCAGGCCAGGCCTCGATCGACAAGGTTGCCGGCCCGGTTGGTGAATCGCTCATCATGACGGCTATCGGTCTTGCTACCGCCGTTCCGGCCGTTCTTGGCTACAACCTGCTCGTTCGCCGCAACAAGGGTGCCATGGACCGCGTGCGCAACTTCGCTGCCGACGTCCAGTCCGTGCTGCTGGGTGGCTTCCGTCACGGTGTTGCCCCGACGGTAAGCGTTGATCACAGCCCGACGACCACGACCACCAGCTCGCGAGTTGCCTGATCATGGCAATGAACGTCGGTGGGGGTGGTGAAGAAGACGAAGTCGTTTCGGCGATCAACACGACGCCGCTCGTCGACGTCATGCTTGTTCTTCTCATCATCTTCCTGATCACCATCCCGGTTGCGACGCATTCCGTGAAGGTGCAGCTGCCACGCGACGCCAACCAGCCGACCCAGACCAAGCCAGGCAACATCGTCCTGGCGGTCACGGCGAATGGTCAGGCGTACTGGAACGAAGTTCCATTGCGTGGTCATCAGGATCTGCTCGATCGTCTCGAGAAGGTCGCGGTCATCAAGCCCCAGCCCCAGATCCAGATCCGGGGCGACGGCAAGGCCCGTTACGAAGCTGTCGGCAAGATTGTTGCGACGTGTCAGGAAGCTGGCATCTATCGCATCGATTTCATCACCGAGCAGCCTCACTCCTGATTTCGGTCAGGACCCCGCTTCAGGAGTGCCGTGCCGACCCAGCGAGGTGGCAGGGCACTCCGGCTCCGTTTTTCCCGGATGCCGGTCTTGGCCGGCTTTCCGCCTGTTGGAGAGTTCCCTCATGGCCATGAGCGTTGGATCCGACAGCACGCATGAAGACGAGGGCATCGTCGATATCAACACGACGCCCCTGATCGACGTCATGCTCGTGCTGCTCATCATGCTGATCATCACCATCCCGCTTCAGACGCATTCGGTCGCGCTGGACCTGCCGCAGGGCAATCCGCCGCCCAGCACCGAAGAGCCCAAGGTTGTCACCGTTGCGGTCGATTTCGACAATTCCATCAGCTGGAATGGCGAACCCGTCTCCTCCGAGGCCGATCTTCAGGCGCGCTTCATGAACGCGGCCAACATGCCCGATCAGCCTGAGATGCATATTCACCCGAATCGCCTGGCAGACTACAAGACTGTGGCCCATGTGCTTGCTGACGCGCAGCGTCTTGGCATCACCAAGCTCGGTATCGTGGGTCAAGACCAGTTCATGGAAGGACAGTAAGTGCGTTTTCCCCGTTGTTCTCGCGCCCTCCTGGTTGCCAGCTCGCTTCTGGCGGCCTCCTCTTTCGTTCCGGTCATCGGGTCCAGCCTGGTTACGGTTGCTCACGCTGAAGACCAGCTGAGCGCCAAGGTCGGCAAGCCCCTGCAGGATGCGCAAACGGCTCTGGGCGCTAAGAACTACGCCAAGGCCATGAGTGCGGTGAACACCGCCGACGCGGTACCGGGGAAGACCGATTACGAGAAATACACCATCGCCCAGATGCGCGCGGCCGTTGCGGCTTCGTCGGGCGATGTGGCTGCTGCATCCAAGGCCTACGACGTGCTCATCGCGTCGCCGCGCACTCCGGCGGCCGCGAAACAGCAGATGCTGATGGCCAATGCGACGATGGCCTACAATGCCAAGGACTATGCACAAGCCGTTCCGGCGATCGAGCGCTATCTGAAGATCGCGGGACCCAATCCCCAGATGCAGACTCTCTTGGTCCAGTCCTATTATCTGCAGCAGGACTACAAGAACGCAGCGCGCGTCCAGCAGGATCAGATCAACGCCGAGATCAAGGCGAAGCATGTTCCGGCCGAGAACCAGCTTCAGTTCCTGGCGACCTGCTATCACCAGATGAAAGACTCAGCCAACGAGACGCATGCCTATGTGCTCCTGGCCAAGTATTATTCCAAGCCCGATTACTGGGCGATGCTGATTCACAATCTTGCGGCCGATCCGCAGATGCCTGATGCACTCACCTTCAATCTTGAGCGTCTGCGTATGGCTACCGGCGTGCTGAAAGAGCCGTCGGATTACATGGACATGGTCGAACGCGCCGTGCAGGGCGGTCTGCCCCAGCTCGGGCTCAACCTCATGAACCAGGCCTATGCCAGCGGTGCGCTCGGCAAGGATGCCGGTGCGGCCCGCGAGGCCCGCCTCAAGGCGATGGTGGTGAAGCGCGCAGCTGAAACCAAGGCGAGCCTGACAGCGGACGCCGAAGCGGCACGCAAGCTGCCCAACGCGGCACCTTCGCTGACGGCCGGGTATAATCTCGTTCTGGACGGACAGGTGGACGCAGGTCTGGCCCTCATGCGTGAAGGCCTCGCCAAGAAGCCCGTCGCGCCTGAGGGCGCCAAGCTGCAATATGGTATGGCGCAGATGGATGGTGGTCGCGAGGATGACGCGATCAAGACCTTCGCCGACGTCCACGGTGATCATGGTGCCCAGGATCTGGCCCAGCTCTGGACCCTTCTGATCTCCAAACCATCAAAATGAGGTAATGCGTCGCAAACCCCATCGAGAAGGTTGTTCTTGCGCGATTTGAGACATAGATTGTATCAAATCTCGTTTACCACAGCATGATCGATGGGATAATGACGACAGTACCTACCGCTCCCGACCTGCCGGCTCGTATCCTTATCGTTGAAGACGATCCCGGCATGCGAACCCTCATTCAGCGTGCCCTTCAGGGTGACGGCTTCCGGGTCCGCAGCGTCGCCTCTGGCGATGAAATGTGGGACGCTCTCGCTGTCGGTCCTGTCGATCTCCTCGTCATGGACGTCATGCTTCCCAAGACCAGCGGTGTCGAGCTTTGCCGCGCCATCCGTAACGGTCAGGGAACGAATCATCCGGGCGAAGCTCCGCTGGCCCAGACTCCAATCATCATGGTCTCTGCCCGAGGCGAGGAACGCGATCGCGTTCTCGGCCTCGAAATCGGCGCCGATGATTACGTGGCGAAGCCCTTCGGTCAGCGTGAGCTGCTGGCCCGGGTCCGCGCCGTGCTCCGTCGTGGTCAGGGCGCGGCACCAACCGAGGTTTCACGCAAGGAAACGATCCTGTTCGCCGGGTGGAAGCTCGATCTGCGTCGTCGTGAACTGACGGACCCGTCTGGTGCCGTCGTCGATATCTCTGGCGCAGAGCATGACCTGCTCACAAGCTTCCTGGATAATCCGCAGCGCGTCATCGCCCGTGACCGTTTGCTCGAGCTGTCTCGCACGCGCCTCGGTGACGTGTCGGATCGCAGCATCGACGTTCTGGTGAGCCGCCTGCGTCGCAAGCTCGGGGCTGACGCCGATGCCCTGATCCGTACGGTCCGTGGTCTCGGCTATATCTTTGTCGCCGAAGTCGAGCGCGTCTGAGGCCGAATGCCGTTTTCTCTGGGTGGGGGAGGCACGCCCCGGATCATTCGTCTCTGGCCAGTGGGTCTGGTGGGGCGTGTCAGCGTTGTCCTTCTGGCAGCCGTCATACTGGTGTTTGTCGCAAGTGCCTTTTTTTACGAAGAGGCCGAGACCTATATCGATGATGACAGCCGGATCACCCAGCTGGCAGAGGAACTGAGCACCGATCTGCGCGTGCTGCGCACGACCCCCATAAGCCAGCGCGGCCTTTTGGGGGCGCTTCTTTCAGATAACGGGATCAGCGTGGCGTGGCGTTCGGCCAACCAGCCGATCGATCTGGACCAGCCGCATCGCCTGCGCCGCGTCGAAGACAGCCTGATTGCAAACGATCGCGATCTCGGGAAAGCCAATATCCATGTATGGGCGGATCGGGCTGACTCCTCGAGCATTCATGGCACGCTGCAACTGGCCGATGGCAGTCTTCTGGCCTTCAACGTGCCGGGTATCCTGAAGCATCGTCATATGACTGGGGGGCTGGCCTCTGCGGCCATTACCGCTGGTGCAGTTGCTATCGCCGCGGCCATGATCGTGCGTTCTCTAAGCACGCCGCTGCGCGCGCTCGCGCAGGTGGCGGACAGCATCGCAAAATCCGACGATATGCAATGGACGATGGTCGATGAGCGCGGACCACGCGAAGTGCGTGGTCTGGCGAAAGCCATCAACAAGATGCAGCATCGTATCCGCCGTCTAATCAATGACAGGACCGAGATCCTGGCAGCGGTTTCCCATGATCTGCGCACGCCGCTTGCCCGGTTGCGTTTACGTGCCGGTTTCATGGACGATGAGGAGACCCAGGCAGCCATAGAAGCCGATATCGACGAGATGGAGGCGATGGTGACCGGGGTGCTCGCCTACCTCGCGGGTGATCTCGATCCGGAGCCTGTCAAGCAGGTCGATCTCGTGGCCATTCTGAACACGTTGCTCGACTCCCAGAGCGATCGCGGCAGGGATACGAGCTATGAGGGCCCAGACCGGTGCTATGCGCTGGTGCGCCCTCTGGCGATTAAGCGTGTCTTCGCGAACCTGATTGATAATGCCTGCAATTACGGTGGGGATGCTCATGTCACCCTGCGGACCGATGGAAAGACAGCGCTGATCTCGGTCGTCGATGACGGTCCGGGCATTCCCGAGGCTGAGCTCGAAAAGGTTCTTTCGGCTTTTTACCGCGTGGAAGGATCGCGCTCTCGCGCAACAGGCGGGATGGGGCTTGGCCTGGCCATCGTCACTCGCGAGGTCGGGCGCGCGGGAGGGAAGGTCGATCTCCATAACGCGCCCGGACGAGGGCTATGCGTCGAGATTACCTTGCCGCTTGGTGTGACGCAGGCCTGAATCGCGGATAAAGGACTTGCAGAGTCGCGATTGATGGCACATGTCACGGCAGCAACCGTTATCTGAGAGCCGTGATGTTTATCGAGACCGAGGATACCCCAAACCCCGCCACTCTGAAGTTCCTGCCCGGTCGTGCTGTGACCGGTCATCGCGGGACCGCCGACTTCGCTGACCCGAAAGCTGCCGAGGGGCGGTCACCGCTTGCCAGCGCGCTCTTCGACGTCGAGGGCGTCTGCGGTGTGTTTCTCGGCGGTGACTTCATCTCCGTCACCAAGACTGACGAGTTCAGCTGGAATACGCTCAAGCCGGTCCTGCTCACGGCAATCACGGCACATTTCGAGTCAGGCGCAGCCTGTCTCGATTCCGTGGCGCAGACGCAGGAAGAGGCGATCGCCCCTGAAGACGAGGCTGTAGTCGCCCAGATTCGCGAGTTGCTGGACACGCGCGTCCGTCCTGCCGTTGCAGGCGACGGGGGGGATATCGTATTCAGAGGCTATCGCGACGGCATCGTGCGGCTGACCATGCAGGGAGCCTGTGCCGGATGCCCGTCATCGCGCGCTACGCTCAAGCATGGCGTCGAGAACATGCTGCGCCACTATGTTCCCGAAGTGGTTGCCGTCGAACAGGTTGAGGATTGAGAGTTTGAGCGAGAGTCATCCAGAGCCCCGTCTCCAGACGTCACTGGATGCATTGTCGCTCGATCAACTGTTTCGCGAGGCGAGAACGCCCCGGAGCTGGTCCGATCAGCCCGTCGGGCGTGAAATGCTTGTCGCGCTTTACGACTTGCTCAAACTCGGTCCGACCTCCGGCAATTGCTGTCCGGCTCGCCTCGTTTTCCTCACGGCAGATGACATGAAAGAGCGCCTGCGTCCTGCTCTGTCGCCGGGCAATGTCGAGTCCTGTCTCTCGGCGCCGGTAGTCGTCCTCGTATGCCACGACCCGCTGTTTTTCGAACATCTCCCCCGGCTGAACAGGGAAGAGGGACTGCGCAACTGGTTTGCCGCCGATGTCGGCCTGTCCGAGGAAACCGCAATGCGTAATGGCTCCCTTCAGGGGGGCTATCTCATTTTGGCCGCCCGTGCGCTCGGTCTGGCGGTTGCGCCCTATTCCGGCTTCGACGCCTATTCAGTTGAGGATGTTTTCCTCAACGACACCGGTTGGCGTGTAAATTTCATCGCGGGCCTCGGTTATCCTGGGCCCGAGAAAGCGCCTGAGCGGGCGATGCGTCTCGGATTTGACGAAGCCTGCCTGGTGCTCTGATGCCTGGCTCCGGGTCGCTCCGATGCCTCGTTCTCAATGGTGCCACTCTGGGCGCGGGGGCCAGCGGGGATATTGCACTCTTCGACGGTGCGTTCTGTGTCGCTCATGAGCGCCTTGAGGGGTTGGGAGCGACAGCTTTCCTGGCTGCTATCTGTCGGAATATGCTGCGCGCCGCCGCCTGGCTCTCCGGTCCTGATCTCATCGTGGCGGTCACCGGGCCAGGCTCGTTTACAGGATTACGGGCAAGCCTCGCATTTGCAAACGGGCTGTCCGCCGGATACGGCGCGCGGCTGCGCGGTGTCACGACTGGACAATGCTACAGGGCCAGACCGGAATGGGCGCAGGCGGTATGCGTGACCCATGCGCGTCGCAATCGCATTTTCGCCGAGTTTTCCGATGGGCGGTTCTGGGCTGGACCACCTGACAGCCTTGATCTACCAGACGAGACGCACGTGATCGGTAATGGCGTGGCGTCGCTTTCCGGCGCAGCATTGCGGCGCGAGGAGTTGACGCATCCGGATATCACGCTGGTGCTCAAAGCCGGGCTCGCCGTAGCTGATAGCCCTTCCCTTCAACCCGTCTATGTCGATGCGCCGGAAGCCAAGCTGCCGGCGCAGGGTCTGCGTCCCGCCCCCAGCGTCGGATGACCGCATTGCGGATTGAACCTGCCCGGCCGTGCCATGCCGCAGTTTGTTCGGCGGTTCATGAAGCCTGCTTTCCAGAAGCAGAGCGCTGGACCCGCGACGCGTTCCACGCACTGCTTGGCACGCCTGGGGCCTTGGGGTGGCTCTCTCTCGACGGAGACCAGCCGCGGGGGCTCATCCTCGTGCGTCAGGCCGGGGATGAGGCAGAAATCCTGACCCTTGGGGTACATCCCGCCTGCAGACGGCAGGGGCTCGCCCGGGCATTGCTGGATCATGCGGTCGCATTCCTGGCCCAAAGGGCGGTCGAAGCCTTGTTCCTCGAGGTCTCGACCACGAATGGCGCGGCGCTGGCGCTTTATGCGTGCTGTGGCTTCAGGTCATGCGGTCTGAGGAAGCGTTATTATCCCGACGGGAGTGATGCTCAGGTTCTGCGTCATGATTTGACGAGTGTGATCCTGTAGCGCGTTTCGTCTTCATCGTGAGGGTGGGTCTCGAAGGGGGTCTCTCCCAGAGTGTTGAGTAGAACCCGCACATTCCTCAGTGTTTCTTCACTCTTCAGCAGGATCTCGAGTTCATCGCCTTTAGAGGCCTGATCCAGCGCCAGCCGCACATGGACTGTTGTCATCGGACAAATCTGCTGGGTGATATCAACAATTTTCACTGTCATTATATCTTATCTTCAACTGTATTTTGCAGATTTTCTTGAATTCCATTTACATATGAGTATATCTTAACGTGTATATACTCTATGGAGAGAACGGAATGTCGAGCGAGCCGGAAAACCTGACCTTACAAAAGCTGACCACGCAGATTATTTCTGCTTACGTCACTCATAATGAAATATCGGGGCAGGATCTACCCAATCTTATTCGGACCGTGCATCAGACACTTTCAAATGTCGCAAATACAAAGCCCGAGACTGTGAAGCCTACACCGGCAGTACCGCCCAAGAAGTCGGTCTTTCCCGATTACATCATCTGTCTCGAAGACGGGAAAAAGCTCAAGCTCCTGCGCCGCCATCTGCAGACCGTGTATGACATGACACCCCAGCAATATCGCGAGCGCTGGGATCTGCCCCCCGAATATCCGATGGTCGCGCCCAATTATGCCAGTCATCGCTCAAATCTTGCGCGCAAGATCGGGCTCGGCCACAGGCGATGAGAAAGCCGCCCTTTGCCTGCGACTTAACGTTGGCAAAGGGCAGGTTTTTCGGCTACGCCGTATTCCATGGTATCTGAAGCGAAAGCTGACGCAAAGCGAAGCGGGCGGGCTCAGGAAGAGTCGCGTATCGGGCAACTCTGTATCGAACGAGGCCTGAAAATGACAGGGCAGCGTCGCGTCATCGCGCGCGTATTGTCCGAAGCGGAAGATCACCCGGATGTTGAGGAGCTTTATCGCCGCGCCTCGCAGATGGATGCCCGCATTTCGATTGCAACGGTCTATCGTACGGTCCGCCTCCTTGAGGAGAAGGGCATTCTCGAGCGTCGCGATTTCGGTGGTGGGCGCGCCAGATACGAGGCGAGCGAGCCCGGGCATCAGCATCACTACCATCTGATCGATGTCGATAGCGGCCATGTGGTTGAATTTGAAGATGAGGATCATGCCGCCCTGATGGAGACGCTCGCGCGCCGCCTTGGCTTCGATCTGGTCTCTCATCGTCTCGAACTCTTTGGTCGACGCCTGCCGCAGAAGCCCGGCGAGACAACAGGTCAGGACGGATGAACGCCAAACCTTCGCATGCCGAGATGTTTCGCCTGCTTGTCACTGACGGCGAAACAACGTCCCCTGCCGGTCAGTCCCTCTCGACCCTCGACCTTGCGCGTGATGCCTTTCCGGAACTGCGCGGCGGTCAGCTGGGTGTTCGTATCGCGACGACCGACGCGGAGCGTGAGGCCGCTCAGGCCCTGCGTTACCGTGTCTTCTTCGAGGAGATGGGCGCCCGGCCGAGTGCGCAGACGGCTCGGTTGAAGCGCGATATCGATGAATTCGATGAGGTCGCGGACCATCTTCTTGTCATCGACCACGCCGTGTCTTCAGGTGCGGAGGGTGTGGTCGGCACCTATCGTTTGCTCACCAGCGACAAGGCAGCCTTGCTCGGGCGCTACTACACCTCGAGCGAATACGATATCTCGCCCCTGATCGAGTTTCCTGGTCGCCTGCTCGAAGTCGGGCGCTCATGTGTGGACCAGCGTTATCGTGGCCGTTCAGCCATGCAGCTGCTCTGGCGCGGTATCGCTTCCTATATCTTCCTGCACCGCATCGATGTGTTGTTCGGCTGTGCCAGCCTGCCCGGAACCAACCCGGAGTTGATGGCTGACGAACTGACCTATCTCTACCACAATCATCTGGCCCCCCCGGCCTTGCGTATTCGTGCGCTCCCCGATCGCTACGTCGATATGCAACGCAGCGATCCGCATCTGCTCGATCACAGGAGATGCCTGTCCCGCTTGCCCCCCCTCATCAAGGGCTACCTGCGCCTAGGCGGCTTCATCGGTGATGGAGCGGTGGTTGATGAACAATTCAACACGACGGATGTTGCCGTGCTCGTGAAAAGCGAGTTGCTGGCCGATAAATACTACCGTCATTACGAGCGCCGCCTGAGGGACGCGCTCGAGTAGATCAGGAGCAGAATGTGTCTTTCCGGCTCAGGAATTCTTCCTTCCCGCCGAGCCGGCTCCCATTTTCCACCGGGAAAATGATTCTGGCCGATCTTGTTGTCGGAGCGTTGACCGCTCTGGCCCTGCCGCCCGTATATTGCCTTCCTGCTTTGGCTCTGGGGTTGCTCTATCTGTATCGCTGCGCCCAGGATGCAGCGACTACCCGCCAATTGGCCCTGCACGGCTTCCTTTTTGGTCTGGCCTTCCACACGGCGGCGCTGTCCTGGCTGACCAATGCCATTCTCACGCGTGCTCATGAGTTCTGGTGGGCTGTGCCGATCGCTGCCCCCGGATGCGCGCTCATTCTCGCGCCGTTCATCATGGTGCCCGTTCTCCTATGCCGGCTCGTTCCAGCGGGCCTGATGCGCATGGTCCTGCTGGCCGCCCTCTGGACACTGGCTGACATGGGAAGGGTCTATATTTTCACCGGCTTTCCCTGGAATCCGACGGGCAGTATCGTCGAGATTCCGGGTGTGATCGGCGATATCCTTATCCAGCCAGCCTCTGTCATCGGCGTGGACGGTCTGACCTTCCTCGTCGTTCTGATCGGGCTTCTCGTCTGGCACAGCAATCTAACCCGAGCCGTCCTCGCCGGGCTCGTGATCGTGTGGGGGCTAGGCGGATGGTATCGTCTCTCTCATCCGGTCCTGATGCCGGTTTCCAACCCTGTGGTTGCGCTCCTGCAGGGGAATGTCCAGGAAAAGGATATTCTCACCCGAAATGGCGCACTCGACGCCTTCAGGCTTTATCTGCGCCTTACGAGTGAGGGCGTGGCTAAGGCCCGTGATATCGCGGCCGATCGTCCTGTTGTCTATCTTTGGCCAGAATCCGGCTTCCCCGGGTTGCTGGATGAGGAGGAGGGCGCACGCCGCATCATCGCCCAGGCCGCAGACGGTGCCTGGGGCATGATCGGCTCGGATCGCCGGGATGCCGAGAACCGCTTCTACAACAGTATCATGGCGCTTGATGAGAGCGGTCGTATCCAGGCCATATACGACAAGGCGACCCTGGTTCCTTTTGGGGAGTATCAGCCCCGTTTCATCCCGTTCAACCTGCTCCCGGATCAACTGACGCCGGGGAAAGGTCTCGCGACCTGGTCCTTGCCCGTCCTTGGAGCCGTCGCTCCCATGGTGTGCTACGAGATCATTTTTTCGGGTCATGCGGTCAGCAGTAAGCGCCCGTACTGGATTGCCAATATCACCAATGATGCCTGGTTCGGAAATAGCGCCGGACCCCGGCAGCATCTGGCCACGGCGAGAATGCGCGCCGTCGAGGAGGGGCTGCCGGTGGTCCAGGCAGCCAATATGGGGATTACCGCCGCCTTTGACGGGTCAGGGCATCTGCTGGGGCGTTTGCCCTGGGGAAAGCCGGACAGCCTTGTTGTTGCCTTGCCCCCGCCACACCCACCGACCATCTTCTCATCCTGTGGGAGAACGGTGCCGCTCAGCCTGTGCGCGCTCGCCGCCATACTGGCTCTTTTGTTTGGGCGCCGTCGAAAATAGATAATAAAAGGTTAACGCATTGCGATTGGCGCATGCTGTTACCCTCAGTATGAGTCCATATTCATGAACCCTAACGCGAAAAGCGCATCGGCTGCGGGTCCGATCGACGCCCTCGTGGGCGCACGCATCAGACTTCGCCGGACTTCGCTGGGAATGTCTCAGGAGAAGCTGGGAGCCGCGCTTGGCCTGACTTTCCAGCAGGTACAGAAGTATGAGCGCGGTGCGAACAAGGTCGGTGCAAGCCGCCTGTATGAAATGTCACGCGTTCTGGACGTGCCAATCGGATTTTTCTTCGATGATCTGACGCGCAATGAGCAGGATGGGGGGCGGTTCGGCCCCCGGACATCGGGATTTTCAGAAACTCCCCCCACATTCGTGGCCGCTACGGGGGGATGCGTCCCAGATCTGACGGAGCGCGCAGGCGCACCCATCCGGGCCGTTCTCGACGAGGCGGCTCGCGAGTTGCTGGAAGCCTTCCAGCGCATCGGAGATGAGCGCGTCAGGCACCAACTCGTCAGCCTTGTCAAAAGCATGGCCTCGGCCAGCTAGGATCGGGCCCCATGTCGGAGGACTCTCCGCCATGGGGTGCCGCTGTCCGTGGTCTGACCTCTATTCCCTGCGGAGGACTTTATCGGTCACGAAGGAGGACAGCTTGCCTGCGACGAAATCCTGTTTGAGCTGAACCTCGTCATATTCCTGTGCAACCCACTCCAGGAAGGGAATACGGCCCTCTGCCTGAGCTTGATAGCGCAGGACGAATGCATCCAGAATCCCGGTGCGCGAGCGGTTGAAATGGCCGAAGCGCCAATGGAGCTGGCGAAGCGCCTGCGCCGCGCTCCCTCCTTCGAACAAAATCACCAATGCGGAGGCCAGCCCGGCCCGGTCCGCACCGGACTTGCAATGCATGAGCATGGGCTGCTCGATGTGGGTGTAGAGCCCGGCAAAACGCAGGATCCGGTCACGATGAGGCGCACCCCGGCTCTCAAAGGCCATGTCGATATGGGTAAGGCCTATGGCTTCTGCCGCATGGCGTGAGAGGGCATCCGAGCCACAGCGGCGATGACCGCGAAGATTGACGAGTGTTCTGAGCCCTAGCCGCTCTCTGAGCCGCGCGAGACGGGCTGGTGTCGGGTGGTTGCAGCGATAGACCTTGCCCGGAATGACAGGGGCGAGGTTGGTCCAGGGCAGGCGAAAGATCGCATGATCGACGAACAGGCTGTCGATCCAGGCCTTTCTTCGGCCGCGAGGTGAGGCGAGCGATCCATCGAACACGCAGAGTTCTCCTTGAGACAATCCGCCCTGCCTGCCGCACGCACTTCCATCCGTCAATTGCCGGGTGCGAGCGAGGTTGATAGAACTTGTCTCATGCGTCCAACCCCGCTCCTCATTTTCATGGCGGTACTCACCGGCTGCGCGGGGAATGGCTTTGGCCCACCCAAGCCCGATCTTGCGGTCAATGGTCCGCCAGGCCACCCGCCCGGTCGCCCCCCCCAGCGGGATCGCATGGCGCGCGCCTATGCGTCGCTGCCCGTAGCAATTCCGGGTATGGATGGGCAGTCGGGACCGCCCATGCTGCCAGGCCTCGCGACTGAGACAGTCACCAGCGAGGTCAAGCCGCAATATGCGGTGCCGGACGCCGAAGTTTCCTATGGCAAGAGGGATGCTGGTCATGAGTGAGTTCGTTACCCGCCAATACAGCGATCGCGCGCAGGATTACGTTCAGAGCGCGACGCATGCTCAGGGTGAGGATCTCGACCGGCTCAAGATGCTTCTCGAATCTGAAGCACCATTCTGCGCGCTCGATCTCGGTTGCGGCGGGGGACATGTAAGCTATGCATTGGCTGCCTGCGCGACGCAGGTCGTCGCCTGTGATCCGACCCGGACCATGGCGATTGCCGTGAAGACGGAGGCTGCGACACGTAGCCTCGCATCCATTCGTCCGGTTTGCGGTTTTGCTGAAGCACTCCCCTTTGCCGACCATGCCTTCGACGCCGTTGTGAGTCGCTACAGCGCCCATCACTGGGGGGATTTGGCCTGCGGACTGGCGGAGGCGAGACGTGTCCTACGTCCTCAGGGCGTGGGGGTCTTCATCGACACGGTGGCACCGCCCGGGGCGATGGAAGACTCGGTCCTGCAAGCCATCGAGACCCTGCGCGACCCGTCCCATATGCGCAATTATCGCGTGGATGAGTGGCGTCTGGCACTGGCGAAGGCGGGATTCACCGTGGAAGCGCAGGAGGCTTTTCGTCTGCGGCTGGATTTCAGGAGCTGGGTTGCGCGGACACGCACGCCGGACCTGCATCGGCAGGCCATCCTCTCCCTGCAGCAGGCAACGAGCCCGTCGGTCCGCGAGGTCTTCGAGATCGCTGAAGACGGAAGCTTCACGATCGACACAGCATTTTTTGTCGTGCGCTAGATCAGGGAATGGTCCCTGATCCTGCGTGAGGCCATTTCGTTGATCGGGATGCGACCGTGGCGATGGGGATCTGGCCTGTGCACGGCAAGATACCGCTCTTGAGGTGTGGTGCGCGTGCGGAACTGGGCTTTTTGTCTCAGGCGGAAAGGCGGCGCGCTTCTTCCGGCAGCATGACCGGAATACCGTCACGCACGGGATAGGCCAGCCCGGCTCCTTTGCTGACGAGCTCTTGGGCTTCGCGGTCATAAGTGAGCGCTTCCTTGGTAACGGGGCAAACGAGCATCGAGAGAAGACGCGGGTCGAGATCCTGGGCCATGCGTGAATTCCTGACTGAAAAAAGGAGGAAGGGCGGCATAACATGGTAATCCGCCCTGGAAAGATGGGAAGGCAGGGAGCGGAGTAGCCCCCTGCCAGGGCGTTCAGGAGAACAGAAGGGCGGAGAGCTTGCGTCGCGCAGGCAGCGTGGCCGGGTCTGTGTTGCCCCAGGCTTCGAAGAAGCGCAGCAATTCGGCCTTGGCCGCACCTTCATTCCAGTCGCGATCCTGTTTGATGATCGAGAGAAGGGTATCGGCGGCCTCAGTTTTCTCCCCTGCGCCGTTGAGCGCTCCGGCAAGCTGGAAGCGTAACGCCAGATCTTCGGGGGCCTGAGCGCATTCGGCGCGCAAGCCGTCGAGGGCAGACGCCGCCTGACGGCTCTCCTTATGTAGAGCGAGTGCGGAACGCGCGCCCGAGATGGCCGGATGCTCGGTCAGCTTGGGCGGTACCTGGCTCAGGGCTTCATCGGCACCTTCATCATCATCGAGCGCAATCAGGGCACGGATCATGCCCCCCCAGCCTTCGGCGTTTTCCGGCTCGATCTCAAGCAGCGAGGCATAGAGGCTTGCAGCTTCTGCGGCCTGACCATCCTGAAGCGCCGTAGCGGCGGCGGAGAGCAATTCAGCGCTCGGCAGGCTCGCGCCGGTCGCCTTGACGACTTGCTCGATGAAGCGACGCACTTCGCTCTCGGGCTGGGCACCCTGCATGATGTCCATGATCTGCCCCTTATAAAAGGCAGCGACGAGGGGAATGGACTGGATAGGCAAACCGATCTGCGCCAGCTGGGCAGCAAGGGCCGCATTGGCCTCGACATCCACCTTGACCAGTTTCACCCGTCCGCCGGCCGCCGTGACAGCGCGCTCAAGTATCGGGGTGAGCTGCTTGCATGGGCCACACCAGGGTGCCCAGAAATCGACGAGAACCGGAATCTGGCGGCTGGCCTCAAGCACCTCCGGCATGAAGCTGCGCTGATCAGCATCGACAATCATGGCGCCGGCGGCGGGAGGAGCGAATTGTCCCTCCTGTTTTGGTGAGGGGCTCTGTCCGATGATGTAATCCATGGTGTCTCTCTGTTCCGGAGCTGCGGCCGCGCTGAGCAGAACCGCCTTTCAAACATGGCTACAAGATTGTTCTGAAGCTATTCGGAAGCAAGCCCGGCGGAGAGCTCTCGGAGTAAAGTGAAAAAAAACGCCTTTTTTCAAAAAACCCCCTTGCGCCCCATCGCTGCAGGCAGTATTCACCCGTCCAACGGAACGCGGGCGTAGCTCAGGGGTAGAGCACAACCTTGCCAAGGTTGGGGTCGTGGGTTCGAATCCCATCGCCCGCTCCAGACTTCTTCTTCAAAAGTCTGGAGCGTCGCTTCCAAAATCACCATCACAATACAATCTGTATTTTGGTCGCCAAGATTTATTCTTTGTTCACAACTCCGTGACCAGAGGGTGCTTTGACGCTTGCGTATCAAGGTTTCTGACTTTGTGTTCAAGAAAAACCTGGCTCTGGAAGATTGCCTTCCTGAAATAAGGTTTTAAACCGTCGCTAGGTAACAATAAAATAATGCGACCGGATTTTGAGACAGTATCATTCCTTTGCAGGACGACTTCGTCCGATCTTGATCAGGATTTCCCAATTCGCTGCTGCAGCAATTGCGTTCTGTTCGGTCACTACGGTGCGGGCCTCGGATGCTGAGCCTCAACCAAAGCGCGAGCAATGGTATACCGGGTCGCTTATTTCACCATCCGGTCCTCAGTTCAAGGCTGGGGTGCTCGGCATAGAGCCCTATCTGACGTATAATCAGGCAGTCGATTATCTTGGTTCAAATGGCGCGAGCATGCCCATGGAATCAGGGCAGCGTACCGTCAGTAATTCGACCATGGTCAAATACGGTCTGACCGATAATGTCAGTATCCAGATATTTCCGGCGATCAGCTATGGCTGGAAGCGTCACGACGGCAGCACGAGCGGCCTGAAATTCGGCGATCTTCCAGTCGATTTCCTCTGGCGCTTCCTCGATCCGAATCCCAAGCGCTATATCCCCTCGCTCAGTCTTTTCGCCGGCATGCTCATGCCGACCGGTGATTACACTAATCTAGGGCGGAGTCAGGACGGGGTCGGAAACGGGGCCTATGTGTTCCGTACGGCGCTGGTCGAGCAATCCACCTATGAGCTGCCTCATGACTACACCTTCCGTCTGCGTATGTGGGCAACCTTCCGTCGCGCCGTCAGCTCGGCACGCCTCAATGATCTGACGAGCTATGGTACGACCAAAGGCTTCGTCGGCAAGGGGCGACCGGGGATGAGCGGTCAGGCCGGAGCGTCATTCGAATTCGGGTTCAATCAGCGTCTCGTTCTTGCAGTCGATCTGCTGCGCGACTGGGCCAATGGTGCCCGCGTATGGGGGACTGAGGGCTCGGGGCGTCGTATCGACCGCGTCAGCGGGTCTTCCGGCGACTGGATGGTCGCGCCCGCCCTCGAATATAGCTGGTCCCCCCGCTTCGGTGTGGTTGCCGGCGCTTCCACTTTCTTTGCTGGTCATAATACCAGCCTCAATGTCGCTCCGCAGATCGCGGTCAACATGATGTTCTGAGCTTTTCCTGCGCCCGGAAAAGCTATAGCGGGCTTGCCTTGCGCCGGGCGTGGCGTCACGCTGTTCACCAATCGGAATTTGGGGAACACGGCACCATGGCAGAAGACGGCCAGTCTCGCACTCTGCATCGTCAGCTTGGGCCGTTTGGCCTGCTGATGATGGGTATCGGCAGCGTTGTCGGGGCGGGAATATATGTACTGCCTGGCATTGCCGCCGCGCATTACGCAGGCCCTGCCGTTTCGCTCGCCTTCGTCCTGGCCGCCATAGGATGTGGCTTTACGGGGGTGTGCTATGCCGAGCTGGCCTCAGCCCTGCCGGAAGCAATGGGAGGCGCCTATGGCTATGCTCGCGCCACATTGGGCGTTAGGCCGGCGTGGTGGGTGGCCTGGATGCTCGTTCTTGAGTATGCGCTGGCCGGCTCGGCCGTCTCAGTCGGGCTGACCGGCTATCTCTCGGGGCTGCTGTCCTCCCTTGGCGTGACCTTGCCGGACAGTGTGACGGGCTCGACCGTCATCTGGAAGTCAGGCGGTTTTCATCTCGCACCGCAGATCAATGCCGTGGCCCTGTTCCTGGTCCTCACCCTCGGGCTCATTCTTTCTCGCGGCATCAGGCAGGCAAGCTGGGCCAATAGCGGTTTCGTGCTGCTCAAGCTCGCTGTGCTGGTCGTGTTCGTCTGGGTGGGATGTCGCCACGTGAACACGGCTTTGTGGCATCCTTTCCTCCCGCCTTCCGAGGGGGGATTCTCGTTTGGATTAGCCGGGTTGCTCCGTGCCGTGGCGGTGGTTTCCTTTGCCTATCTCGGCTTTGACTCGATTTCGATCGCCGCTTCCGAGGCACGACATCCCGGGCGGGATGTACCGTTTGGCTTGATCGGCGCGTTGGCCATCAGCGCCGTTCTCTATGTCCTGGTCTCGCTGGTCATGACAGGGCTTGTGCCATTTCGTCAGCTCGATGTGGCCTCTCCGGTTGCTCTGGCTGTGCAGGCGCTTGCCATGCCTGTGCTTGGCGTGGTGTTGCAGTTCGGTTCCGTCATCGGGCTGGGCTCGGTGCTTTTCGTCAGTCTCTACGGGCAGTCGCGGCTATGCCATATCCTTGCGCATGACCGCCTGATCAGTGAACGGCTCAGTCTGGTCGATGCCCGGAGCGGCGCGCCTGTTCTGGCGATCGCCCTGACGACCGGGCTCACCGCCCTTACGGCGGCGCTTCTCCCCATCACCCTTCTGGCCGATCTGGTCAGTATTGGGACCATGATCGGCTTCGTCGTGATCGCCGTGGCGGTCATGCGCCTGCGGGGGGAAACAGACCGTTCGCCCGCCAGATTTCGCGTCCCGCTTGGCGGAGTACGTTTTGGTACACTCTGGATCGGTGTGGTGCCGGTGCTGGCAATCGCAACCTGTGCAATCAATCTTGCGACGGTGCTGAGCGATCTCGTTGCACAAAGCCTGCGCGGCGACTGGATCCCGCTCGGTTTCCTCGCGTTGTATTGCGTCGCAGGTTGGGTGCTCGGAAGGCGCAGCCTCGCGCAGATGGATCATGCAGGATAACGGAGGGGGAAATGGTGCCGACACTCGGAATTGAACCGAGGACCTACTGATTACGAATCAGTTGCTCTACCCCTGAGCTATGTCGGCGTCCTTGGCGCGGTGCTATAGCCGAGACCGGGCGCGACTGCAACAGGCCAAACACCTATCTCTCGACGGAATCGTTCGCTACAACATGTTTCATGTCTGATCGCTTCCATAAGCGTCTGTGGCGCAATGCCGTCACCATGACCTCCGCAGCGCCTCCCATGCCCACCCTCAAGGTGGTGGAGGGGTTGCGGGAATGTCCCGATTGCGGGCTCTTCCAGACCGTACCACGCCTGCAGCGTGGGCAAGTGGCGTATTGCCAACGTTGCGACGCGCAGCTTGCGCGACGGCGGCATACACCGCCCATCGCCGCGCCAACGGCCTTCTGCATCGCCTCGGCGGCGCTGTATCTGGCCTTGCTCCTCACCCATCTCCTCACCATCAACGTGCATGGGCGCGTCAATACGGTAACCATTCTGACCGGTCCGATTGAACTCGGGCGGGAGGGGTTTGGCGAAATCGGTGTGATCGTGGGGTTGACTACTCTGGTCATGCCGGGCGTCGTAATCGCATTGATGGGGGCCATTCTCTACGGGGCCAGCCGGCGGCACATGCCGGATTGGGCACCGTGCCTCATGTCCTGGTACGAGCGCCTGCGCGAGTGGTCGATGATCGAGGTGTATATCCTCGGTGTTTTCGTGGCCTATACCAAGCTGATCGATCTGGCGATCGTCGATCTTCAGGCAGGTGTGTTTCTGATAGCGGCGCTCATGATTACCATGGCGGCTACGGATTCGACGCTCGATGTCGAACGTATCTGGCATAATCGTGACATCCGCGAGGAGATGGAAGACGGTCAGGGCCGCATCCTCCCGGTCGAGCATCTGACGGCGACTGAAGAGTCCATGCCGCCCATCCAGCACATGCTTTCCTGCCACTCCTGCGGGTTGGTCATGGCCTTCGATCACGAAGTGCCGCGTGAGGGTGATATGGGCGATTGCCCGCGCTGCCATCAGATCCTGCGCCGGCGCAAGTCGAATAGTCTGACCAATGCGGCGGCCCTGCTCCTGGCGGGGATCATCTGTTACATCCCGGCCAACCTTCTGCCAGTGATGACCTACACCAAGATGGGTCAACCCGACACGAGCACCATCATTCATGGCGTGATCGAGCTGTGGCAGTCCAATCTCATCCCCCTGGCCCTTCTGGTGCTCTTCGCGTCCATCACCGTTCCGGTGCTCAAGATCGTCTCCCTGGCGCTCATGGTACTGGGCACATGGCGCAAGCAAAAGCGCGGCCTGCGGCAGCTCACCAAATTGTATCGCCTGATCGATATCATCGGACGTTGGTCGATGATCGACGTTTTCATGATCTCAATTCTTGTTGCGATCGTTCATTTTAACTTTCTCGCCAATGTTTTGGCGGACCCGGGTGTGGTTTTCTTCACCATCGTCGTCATCGTGACGATCTTTGCGGTGCATAGCTTCGACCCGCGTAGCATGTGGGACGCCGCCGGGGAGAACGGTCCGGTACCGGCCCCCGACGAGGCGAGACAAAATTCCGACCAAGGAGGGATCTCCGAGGCCGGTCATCCCTTTCCTCCTCACGATATGGAGCCTGAGCGCGCGTGAGCGACCAAAACGACCAATCCCCGCAGCAGACACCCGCCCCCAAAAAGGCCGGGGTCAGAAAAACACGTTTTTCGATCGTCTGGCTGATACCGATCATCGCCATCGTGATCGCGGGGTGGCTCGCTTGGCGCAGCTTCGCCAATCGCGGGCCGGATATCACCATCACCTTCGATACGGCGTCCGGCCTGACGGCTGGCCAGACTCAGGTGAAGAACAAGGCCGTGACGCTCGGGACAGTGCAGGATATCAGCCTGACCCCTGATATGCGCCGCGTCATCGTTCATGTGCGCATGAACGGAGATACCGAAGATATCCTTACCGACCATACCCGGTTCTGGGTCGTACGGCCGCGTATCAACGGGGCCAGTATCACGGGGCTCGAAACCCTGCTTTCAGGGGCCTATATCGCGATCGACCCTGGCGAGAAGGGAGGGCGTTACGAAAGTAATTTCACCGGGCTCGAGGCCGCGCCAGGTGTGCGCTCCGATCAGCCCGGCTCAACCTTCATGCTGGTCACGCCCACTCTTGGGTCGATCGGCGAGGGGGCTCCAGTATTTTTCCGAGATATGTCGGTGGGTGAGGTGCTGGGCTATACCATGCCACCCGGGGGCGAGGGGCCGATCATGGTCCAGGTCTTCGTGAAGTCGCCCTATGATCACTATCTGCGCACCGATACGCGCTTCTGGAACGTGTCTGGCGTTCAGGTCGGGCTCGGCGCTGGCGGTCTCAAGGTTCAGCTGACCTCATTGCAGGCGCTGCTTTCGGGCGGTGTTGCTTTTGGTCTGCCGACGCGTCGTCTCAAGGTGGATGCGCCTCAGGCTCCGGCGAATTCTGTCTTCCGCCTTTATGCCAGCCAGGCCGAGGCCGATAATGCGCGCTACCATCAGCGCGTGAAGGCGGCCACCTATATCGACAGCTCGGTCAAGGGGCTGACGACAGGGGCGACGGTCAGCATGTTCGGCATTCAGGTTGGTAGCGTGACCGATGTCTCGCTCAAGGTGAACGAGCAGGATGCCTCGGCGCGGGTCCGTGTCGAAATGGAGCTCGAGCCGGAGCGCGTGCTGAACTCGGAAGAATCCTCACGTGATTCGCAGCACAAGCTTCTGGCGGCCTTTGTGGCCAAGGGGATGCGGGCCTCGGTCGAGAGCGCGAGCTTCCTGACCGGCGAGTCCATGATCGGCCTGCAATTCGTCAAGAATGCCAAGCCGGCGACAATCACCTATGAAGATGGTGTGGCTATCATTCCGAGCCAGCCTGGCGGAATCGACGGCATCATGGCCTCGGCTGCGACGACGATGGACAAGGTGGCGGCCATGCCGCTGACCCAGATTGGCGAGCACCTGAACGATCTTCTGGCCCATGCCGATCAGCGCCTGGCCAGCCCCGAGGTCAAGCAGTCGATAGTCGCCCTGCGCGATTCGTTGCGGCATATCTCCGAGCTGACCCAGAACGCCAATGAGGGCATGAAGCCGTTCCTCAAGAAACTGCCTGCCATGAGCGATGCGCTGCAGGGAACGCTGAAGAATGCCCAGGTGGTCCTGGCCAGCTATGGCGGCGATACGGATTTCCATCGCGATCTGCAGGCGATGATCACACAGCTCAGTCAGGCTGCTCGCTCCATACGCTTCCTGACGGATTATCTGAACCACCACCCCTCGGCACTGATTACGGGACGCCATTGACGTGAACAAGCTCTCTCCCTCCCGCCCGCGCCAGGGCTCGAAGATCCGGTCGCGTCGCCCTGCCGCCTTGTTGGGCCTGTCCTTGCTCATGGCCACCGGTCTCACCGCCTGTGGCAGCGACCCGGATCTCTATTCTATCGCGCCCGTTTCCGGTATGGCTCAACCAGGCGGCCCGGTCACGGTTGAGATACGCACACCTGTCGTGACCGCCAGCCTCGATCGTGACGAGATCGTCCGGCAGGACAAGGACTACAAGCTCAATATGGCAAAGGGGAATGCCTGGAGCGAACCGATCGGCGATATGATTGGCCGTGTGCTGACACGGGATCTTGCCCAGCGCTTGCCGGGCAGCACCGTGTTTGCCCAGAACGACGCGGTCTCGACCAAGCCTCAGGCCTTCGTCGAGGTGACCATCACCGCCTTCAATGCGGATCAGCAGGGGAACGCCTCACTGATCGGGTCCCTCTCGGTACATGGTGACAAGCCGGGAATCGGCCCGAACCTGACGACTCCGGTGCAATTCGAAACCCGGCTGGACAACAAGCGCGCGAGCACGCTGGTCGCGGGGCTGAGCATCTTGACCGGACAACTGGCTGACATGGCCGCGCAAAAGATCCGCTCTTTGCCGGTCCTGCCGATCACGCCCTGAAGTTTCGGAGGGATATCCCCCTCCGGCCGAGGGGTTTGCCTCTTCGAGCCCTGATCTCCAGGCATGAAAAAACCCGCCTCCTTTCGGGGGTGGGTTTTTTTGTCGTTTATGGCGAAGCGATCAGAGCTTCTCGACCTGTGTGTAATCCAGTTCCACGGGGGTAGAGCGACCGAAGATCGACACGCTCACCTTGAGGCGCGAACGCTCCTCGTCCACTTCCTCGATAACACCATTGAACGAGGTGAAGGGGCCATCGGCCACGCGAATCTGTTCGCCGATCTCGAAGGTGAGGGCCGAACGCGGACGCTCGACACCTTCTTCGGCCTGCTTGAGCATACGCTCGGCTTCAGCTTCGGTGATGGGAGAGGGACGGTTGCGTGTCCCCAGAAAGCCGGTGACCTTGGGCGTGTCCTTGACCAGGTGCCATGCGTCATCGGTCAGTTCCATTTTCACCAGGACATAGCCGGGGAAGAACTTGCGCTCGGCATTGACCTTGCGACCACGGCGAACTTCGGTGACGTCCTCGGAGGGAACCAGAACTTCTTCGAACTGGTCGCTCAGACCCTTCTGGGCAGCCTGTTCCTTGATGTGGGTCGCGATCTTCTTCTCGAACCCGGAATAGACATGCACGACGTACCAACGCTTAGCCATGGTTGTTCGTCTTAGCCTCCAACGCCAAAGAGTTCGCGCACGCCAAGCCCGATGACCTGGTCGACAACGAAAAAGAATACGGAAGTAAGGGCGGCCATCGCAAGTACGGCACCCGTGGTGACCAGCGTGTTACGGCGTGTCGGCCAGGTCACCCTGGTCGCCTCCGTGCGCACATCCTTCAGGTACTGAACCAGATTGAAGCGGGCGGCTGGTTTGGAAGAGGGTTTCGGGGCGTCTTTCGATGCGCCTCCCTTGGAGGGCGAAGACTGCTGCGACCCGTGCTTGGGGGTAGTGACCGACACCGTCATCCTCATGTTTATCTGAAAGCCGCGCGTGGCGGAATACCGCGCCCGACTCCGCTCGCTGACATGATCAGCCAGCGGCTGCGGCGTGGTGGCAGGGGCGGAGGGTCTCGAACTCTCAACCTCCGGTTTTGGAGACCGGCGCTCTAGCCAATTGAGCTACACCCCTATCGTCGTCCGCCTGGTCAACCGTCTCGGATGAGACATCCTGTTCGGTTGGGTCATGACGAGACCACTTGCGGCGTAATGCGGCGCGCTGGCGGTTAAGTCAAGAGATCATTTGCAGTTTTTCGGGTAAAACTGTCTCTTGCGTCCTGCAGGGATCAGCGTTAGGGAGAGCCATCAGCTGAAGCGCGGGCGTAGCATAGTGGTAATGCAGTAGCCTTCCAAGCTTCTGAGGAGGGTTCGATTCCCTTCGCCCGCTCCAGCCGAGTTTTCCCAGAAAATCTGCTTTCCGCGCACTGCACTGGCTGGCCGCGAGAAGAGCGGTGTCTGCATCATCAGCGGGTGCCGATCTCTCTGAACGGCACGATATCAGGGCGGGGCTTCCCTGAAACAAGGCGCCTGAGCTTTCCCTGGTTCTTCGGGGTAGATACCGGGCCTAGCGGGTCTGACACGGCGCATGGCTGGGCTGGGCTGCGGCGAACTGGGTGATCATGAGCGCGACGGGCGCGTCCCCCACATTTCCTGACAAATGACCGACATGGCCTTCAGGATCGGGCTTGCCACCAACATCCTCGCTCAACAGGGCGTCGCCTGGATTGAGCTCAACGCGCGTACCATCCATGCTCTGGACGAACCAGACGCCCTGTATTGGGATGATCCATTGTACGCTTTCGGGGGCGTGCCATCCGCCCTTCCACGCGGCTGGCTGGACACTCGTGACCATGCGGGCCTGACCCTGCTGGGCGTGATTGACCCATTGCGGATCGGCATGGGCTGCCATGTGCATCAGGGTGAAATTCCTGAGCTTGCATTTGGTCAGATGACTGACGCCCTGCCCATCTGTCCAGTTGTCCCAGTAAGGCACGCCCGCGGGTTGTTCCGGCATGCGGGGGGCTGCCTCCTTTGCTGCGTTCTCACCGGTCGCGGGTGCGGGTGCGGGTGCGCCAGTCGCTGTTTTGGCCAGCGGAGGGCAGGTCAAGCCGCAGAGGGTGAATACAAGGGCGACAAATACCTGCAGAGACAGCGTACAGGCCGAAGAACGGACGCGTGCGAGAGTGGGCGCGGGGCGAACGGGGGGCATGAAAGAGGCGGGCTTTCCGAGTCTGTTGGTTACCGAGGGCGCTCTTTTCGCAAGTTCACACGCAAAAGTGCAAATCCGGAACGGTTCGCCCCCGAAGGTGTCTGGGGGAGGGTGAGGTAGTCTTCACGCTTCGGAGGAGGACGGCCTGGTAGAACGGCGTGCTTTTCCGGGCTTTGCGCCGCAGAGTGTCAGTTGCACTTGGCGCGGCCTGCGTGCTAGACGCCCCGCGAGGCCTGATCCGTTATTGCGGAATCGGGACGAACAGTCTCGTTACCTGAGTCATGATCGATCGGTTCCATGCACGATGCCCAGGGCGCATTGCCCGGCACTATGGTCGCGATGGTCATCAGGATGTTTGTGTAATTGGGGTGGGAACGCCAGACGTGACAGTGGTCGAAACAGCCGAGGCACCGCAGGTCAGCAGGGACGTGTCGGGGGGCATGGCGCAACGCTACGCCCTTGCGCTCTATGACTATGCTGATGAAAAATCGGTGCTCCCTGAAGTGCTGGATCAGGTGCGCGCCCTGCGCAAGCTGATCGCGGAGAGCGCCTCGCTGCGCGAATTCCTGGCCGACCAGAGTCTCGATTCCCGCCAGGCCGGTCAGGGTCTCGAAGCTGTGCTGAACGCGCAGGGCTTCAGCGAGACGCTCAAGCGTTTCGTGGCCGTGATCGCCCTTAACCGTCGCGTCGCCCGCGTCGATGAAATTCTCGGTGCCGTTCTTGCCCTGGACGCGAAGCGTCGTGGCGAGACGATTGCCGAAGTGCGCAGCGCACAGCCGCTTACGGCAGGCCAGCGCAGCGCCTTGCAGACTCGCCTGGCAGAAGCGGGCTATGCCCGCGTTTCCATGATCGAGCGCGTCGAGCCCGAGTTGATCGGTGGTCTTGTCGTGCAGATTGGCGCCAAGCTATTTGACACCTCCATTCGCGGGCGTCTGACCCGCATCCAGAATGCCATGAAGGGAGCCGCGTGATGGATATCCGTCCCGCAGAGATTTCGGACATCCTCAAGCAGCAGATCGCGTCCTTCAATGACGAAGCGCAGGTCTCCGAGACGGGCACCGTCCTGTCCATCGGTGACGGCATTGCGCGCGTCTATGGCCTGTCCAATGCCATGTCCGGCGAAATGGTCGATTTCCAGGCCACCGGCGATCGCGGCATGGTGCTGAACCTCGAAGAGGACAGCGTTGGCGTTGTCGTGTTCGGCGATGGCGAGGGTATCCGTGAAGGTGATACCGTCACCCGCACCGGTGCCGTGGTCGAAGTGCCGGTCGGCAAGGGGCTTCTGGGCCGCGTTGTTGACGCGCTCGGCAACCCGATCGACGGCAAGGGCCCGCTGACCGACGTTGTCATGAAGCGCGCCGAAGTGAAGGCTCCGGGCATCATGCCGCGCCAGTCCGTGTGCGAGCCGATGCAGACCGGTATCAAGGCCATCGATGCCCTGGTGCCGATTGGTCGTGGTCAGCGCGAGCTCGTGATCGGTGACCGCCAGACCGGCAAGACGGCCATTCTGATCGACACCATCGTCGCGCAGAAGCCCGTCAACGCCACGGGTGACGAGAAGCAGAAGCTGTACTGCATCTATGTTGCCATCGGCCAGAAGCGCTCGACCGTTGCAAATCTCGTTCGCACGCTGACAGAAGAAGGCTCGATGGAGTATTCCATCGTCGTCGCCGCCACCGCGTCCGATCCGGCTCCCATGCAGTACCTCGCACCGTACTCGGCCTGTTCGATGGGTGAGTTCTTCCGCGATAACGGCATGCATGCCTTGATCTGCTACGACGATCTGTCCAAGCAGGCCGTGGCCTATCGCCAGATGTCGCTGCTGCTGCGCCGTCCGCCGGGCCGTGAGGCTTTCCCGGGCGACGTGTTCTATCTGCACTCGCGTCTGCTCGAGCGCGCTGCCAAGATGTCCGATGAATTCGGCGGCGGCTCGCTGACGGCCCTGCCGGTCATCGAGACCCAGGCGGGTGACGTTGCGGCTTATATCCCGACCAATGTCATCTCGATCACCGACGGTCAGATCTTCCTTGAGACCGACCTGTTCTATAAGGGCATCCGTCCGGCTGTGAACGTGGGCGGTTCGGTGTCGCGCGTTGGCTCCGCCGCCCAGATCAAGGCGATGAAGCAGGTTGCCGGCAAGATCAAGCTGGACCTCGCCCAGTATCGCGAAATGGCAGCCTTCTCGCAGTTCGCTTCCGATCTGGACCCCGCCACCCGCAAGCAGCTTGAGCGTGGCGCCCGTCTGACGGAACTGCTGAAGCAGCCCCAGACTTCGCCGCTGCCGGTTGAAGAGCAGGTTGTGGTTCTGTTTGCCGGTACGCGCGGTTTCGTGGACGTCGTCAAGGTCGATCAGGTGGTGCGTTATGAAGCCACGCTGTTGGCCGAGATGCGCGGCCCCGGCAAGGACATTCTCGATGCCATCCGCAATGATCGCCAGATCAAGCCGGAAGTCGAAGCCAAGCTGACCGAGCTGCTCACTGCGTTCAACAAGCGTTTCGCAGCCTAAGGACGAATCATGCCCTCGCTGAAGGAACTGCGCGCCCGGATCGCGGGCGTGAAATCGCAGCGCAAGATCACGAGCGCCATGAAGATGGTTGCAGCCTCCAAGCTGCGCCGTTTTCAGAAGCATGCCGAAGCCTCGCGCCCCTATGCCGCTGCCATGCGTCGCATGCTGTCCGAACTGGCTGCCGCGACGGAAGGTCAGGGCGAGCTGCCCATCCTGATGGAAGGTGGCAAGGGCTCGACGCATCTCGTCGTTCTGCTGACCAGCGATTTCGGTCTGGCGGGTGGGTTCAACGCCAATCTGGTTCGCAGTGTGCGCCAGATCGTCTCGCGCCTAGAGTCTCAGGGTGAGACCGTGCGCATCCTGCCGATCGGGCGCAAGGGCGGCGACGCCATGGCCCGCATCTTCCCGGGCAAGCTGATCGATCGTATCGACGGCACGGGCGGTCGCGAAGTGCAGTTCCAGAAGGCGGCCGATCTCGGCACGCGCGTGACCGAACTGCTTACGAGCGGCCAAGTCGATCGCGTTACGGTCGTGTTCAACCGCTTCGTCAACGCGATGACCCAGGTCCCGACGGAAGAGGCTCTTGTGCCCCTGCCCGTGGCCAAGAACGACAACAAGACAGATTATACCGCTCAATATGAGTTTGAGCCCAATGAAGCCGAGCTGCTCGCTCAGCTTCTGCCGCGTAACATCCAGGTCCAGTTCTTCGCCGCGCTACTCGAAAGCGCCGCCGGTGAGCAGGGTGCCCGCATGACTGCCATGGATAACGCGACACGGAATGCAGGCAAGGCGATCGACTCTCTGTCGCAGCGCTATAACCGCACCCGCCAGAGCAACATCACCAAAGAACTTATCGAGATCATCTCCGGCGCTGAAGCCGTCTGAGACTTTTACGCAGGAGCCGAAATACGATGTCCGAAACTCTGTCGTCTGCCAGCAGCAACGTCGTGGGTCGCGTGACGCAGGTCCGCGGTCCCGTGGTCGATGTCCAGTTCCAAGGCACGCTGCCGCATATCCTCAATGCGCTGCACGTCCAGATTGGCGACCAGACCCTTGTGCTCGAAGTGGCCCAGGAAATCGGTGAGCGCGAAGTGCGCTGCATCGCCATGGACAGCACCGACGGCCTCGTTCGCGGAAGCGAAGTGAAGGATACCGGTGGCCAGATCACCGTGCCCGTCGGCCCGGCGACGCTCGGCCGTATCCTGAACGTCATCGGCGAGCCCGTTGACGAGCGTGGCCCGGTTGTGTCCGACAAGCATTACCCGATTCACCGCAAGGCCCCGTCCTTTGAGGATCAGGCCGCCGCTTCCGAAATTCTCGTCACCGGGATCAAGGTTGTCGATCT
Source organism: Asaia sp. W19 (assembly GCF_003994335.1). Classification (GTDB taxonomy): domain Bacteria; phylum Pseudomonadota; class Alphaproteobacteria; order Acetobacterales; family Acetobacteraceae; genus Asaia. The sequence goes on along the minus strand of NZ_PNQZ01000065.1, from coordinate 32,854 downwards.
GCTTTGCCCGTATCTGAAGGGCGGCAAGATCGGCCTGTTCGGCGGCGCTGGCGTCGGCAAGACCGTCATCATCCAGGAACTGATCAACAACATCGCCAAGGCTCATGGCGGCGTGTCCGTTTTCGCCGGTGTCGGTGAGCGTACGCGTGAAGGCAACGACCTGTATTTCGAAATGCAGGATGCCGGCGTGATCAAGATCGGTGAGGACGGCTCGACCCAGGGATCGAAGGTCGCGCTGGTCTATGGCCAGATGAACGAGCCGCCGGGCGCGCGCGCCCGTGTCGCCCTCTCTGCCCTGTCTCTCGCGGAGTATTTCCGTGATGAGGAAGGTCAGGACGTGCTGTTCTTCGTGGACAACATCTTCCGCTTCACCCAGGCCGGTTCGGAAGTCTCGGCGCTGCTGGGTCGTATCCCCTCGGCCGTGGGCTATCAGCCGACGCTGGCCACCGAGATGGGCGCCCTGCAGGAGCGCATCACCTCGACCAAGAAGGGCTCGATCACCTCGGTTCAGGCCGTTTACGTGCCTGCCGACGATCTGACCGATCCGGCACCGGCCGCGACCTTCGCCCATCTTGACGCCACGACCGTGCTGAACCGCTCGATCGCTGAAATGGGTATCTACCCGGCTGTCGATCCGCTGGATTCCACCTCGCGTTCGCTCGACCCGAAGATCGTTGGTGACGAGCACTATCAGGTGGCCCGTGACGTGCAGCGTATCCTTCAGACCTATAAGGGCCTGCAGGACATCATCGCGATCCTGGGCATGGACGAGCTGTCGGAAGAGGACAAGCAGGTTGTGGCCCGTGCGCGCCGTATCCAGCGCTTCCTGTCGCAGCCCTTCCACGTGGCTGAAGTCTTCACGGGGTCGCCGGGCAAGCTGGTGGCTCTCGATGACACGGTGCGCAGCTTCAAGGCAATCGTTGCCGGTGAGTACGATCACCTCCCCGAAGGCGCCTTCTACATGGTCGGCCCGATCGAAGAAGCGATCGCCAAGGCCGAGAAGATGAAGGAGTCGGCGTAAGCCCATGCCGGTTCAGGTCGAAATCATCAGCCCGGAGAAGCTGCTCTTCCGCAAGGAAGTCGAGATGGCAGTCATTCCGGGCGAGGAAGGCGATATCGCGGCCATGCCGGATCATGCGCCGATCATGCTCCTGCTGCGCGGTGGCGTCGTTTCCCTCTATGAGGGAGGCGTCGTAACCGAGCGCTTCTTCGTCTCCGGTGGTTTCGCCGATATCACGGCCGATCGCTGCACCATCCTCGCGGATGAGGCCCTGCCGGTCGAGGATATCGTGCTCAGCGAAGCGGAAACCCGTCTGGAAATGCTGGAAATGCAGCTGACCAATGTCGCCGCTGACGACATCATCGATCAGGAACGCATCTCTCGCAAGATCCAGGCAACGCGCGCTGCAATCGAAGCCGCAGAGGCCGCGCATCCGATCCACTGATCGGGTCGCGATACGGAATCAGAAAAAAGACCGGTCGTCCGAAAGGACACCGGTCTTTTTTTGTCCAGCTCTCCCGGCAAAATCGTGACAGGGGGTGTCGGCACCCCATACCCCTATCGCCAGAACTCCGAACTGGCTCCGGCGCTCATCTGCTGCAAATCGCGCGTCGGGCCGGCGCGTAGGCTGGTATAGTCCTGACATTGCGTCAGGACCCAGCGATGGGTCGGAGAATCCGGTGCCGTCCTGATCGCCTCGGCATAGGTGCCGTCTGACGAGACGGCACCATAAGTCACGCCGTCACCCTGATCGCGGTCGCCTATCGGTGTATTGCATCGGCCCGACACGAATACGCGCCGCGCCTGATCCAGCGCCGTTTCGCCTGTCTTCGGGTTGCGCCAATCCTCTCGCGACCATTTCTCCCAACGTGCCAGGCCGAGCCCCCAGGCGAGATAGAGCCGTTCCCTCTGCTCCGCTTCGCCCGGTCCACCTTGCGGGCTGGCGGCACTGTAATGCACGGAAACCAGACTCGGAAAGCGCCGCCCCGAGCGGTACGTGTAGTCCTGCCTGATCCAGCTATAGGCCGCCTTGCGCAAACGGGCAGGACAGCCGGGTCCATCCGTTTCCCCCTCATGCCGGGTCAGGTTGCCGCTACGTGTTTCGCCATGTCCTGCCATGGCTGTGCCGTCCTGAGCCGGACCGAGCACCCAGGAATCGAGGAACCGGTCAGAGTTGTCGGGCATGGCGTCGCAGGCCGCATTGGTGAAATGCGAGACTGCGACGGGGCTCCAACTGCCCAGCACTGAGAGAAAGCGCGCCCCAACGCCCTCGACGGACACGCCGCCTTTGATCCCTGTGGTCGCATCAGTCACGTTCACATGGGCGTCCGGGCTCACGACGCGCCATTTTCCATGACGCTCGATCGGGAGATTCACCATATCGATCCGCCCCTCTCCCTCTGCGCCGTTGCTCAGGCGATAAAGCGGGTCCTCTCCCGGCTCTACAGGGCGCATGGTGCGGCAGGCGGGATCTCCCGGAAGGGCCGTGGGCACATCGCAACGCTGCTGGATCAGGAAGAGAAAAGAGGCCGGCGGAGGAGACGCCCGGGCTGGTGTCCAGGGAGCGTACAGACCCGACAGGGTCGCGACGATGAAAGCGCGCGCAATCGATTGCATGAGGCGTCTCCTGTATCAGGAGGGGCCAGTCTGTCAGGGAAAGCGCTTTGAAGACCATTAAAAGGAATTTCCAGAACGGGCCCCATTTCAGGACCAGATGTGCAGGAGCCGTCTTCGGGGCCGACCCGGAAACGTCAATCAGCCCCTGCCGCGATAGCCTGGCACGTCCTGGGCGGGAACCCATACCCCTTCGGGTGGCAGGCCGGTCTGCCAGAATACGTCGATCGGAATACCGCCGCGCGGATACCAATAGGCGCCGATGCGCAGCCATTTCGGGTTTAGAACCTCGACCAGCTTCGTGGCGATGCTGACCGAGCAATCTTCATGGAACGCGCCATGGTTGCGAAAGCTGGTCAGATACAGCTTCAGCGACTTGCTTTCGACAATCCAGTCACCCGGAATATAGTCGATGACGATATGGGCGAAATCGGGCTGGCCCGTGACCGGGCAGAGCGAGGTAAATTCGGGTGCGGTGAAGCGTACCACGTAGTCGCGTCCCTTATGGGGGCTCGGCACGCGCTCGAGCGTGGCGGTTTCGGGGCTGTCCGGCTGCACGGTCTGTCGACCCAGCTGGCTGAGTGCTGCGAGATCATTCTCTAATGTGGTCATGAGGGTCTGCCCTGATGTATGGATGGGAGATGCAAGTGTCTCAAGCCGGTTTCCCAGCCCCAGTCATCGTGTCTTCTACAGACGATTTGGCGCAACTCTGCGCCCGACTCAAGCAGGAGCCGTTCGTTACGATCGATACGGAGTTTGTGCGCGAGCATACATACTGGCCGGAACTCTGTGTGGTGCAGCTTGGCGGTGTGTCCGATGTTGCCGTGATCGATACGCTCGCCCCTGGCTTGGACCTTGCTCCGCTGGCCGATCTCCTGGCGACCGAAAGCTGCGTGAAGGTCTTTCACGCGGCCCGTCAGGATCTGGAAATCTTCCTGCATCTGTTCGATGCGTTGCCCTGCTCGATTTTCGATACTCAGGTGGCCGCCATGGTCGGTGGCTATGGCGATCAGGTCGGCTACGACACGCTGGTGAGCGCCATTACCGGGGCGAGCATCGACAAGACCCATCGTTTCAGTGATTGGTCCGCCCGCCCGCTCTCCAAGGCGCAGATCGCCTATGCGGCGGCAGACGTCACCCATCTGCGCGATGTCTATCTGACGCTTCATCGCGAACTCGAAAAGCAGAACCGCCTGCATTGGGCCGATGCCGAACTGGCCGTGCTGAACGACCCGGCAACCTTCCGCCCCGACCCGCGCCGCCAGTGGGAGCGCCTCAAGGCGCGCACCAATAACCGCCGCATGCTGGGCGTCCTGCGCGAGGTCGCCGCCTGGCGCGAAATGGAGGCTCAGGCGCTCAACATTCCCCGTCAGCGTCTCATTCGTGACGAGAGCCTTCTCGAGATCGCTGCCGTGCGCCCTCAGGATGCAGACTCCCTGTCACGCGTGCGGGGCGTGTCGCGCGGCTTTGCCGAGGGGAAGGCAGCACCGGGTCTGCTCGCTGCCATCAAACTCGGGCTCGATCTGCCCGAGAAGGATTTGCCGCGTCCTCCGCGCAAGCCGGAGGGCGCCAAGCCTTCATCCGCGCTCGTGGCCCTTCTCAAGGTCGTTCTCGCCGCCAGCTGTGAGGCCAATCGCGTCGCCCCCAAGCTGGTGGCGAATAGCGAGGATCTCGACAGTCTCGCTCTGGGTGAGACAGATAGCCCCGTTCTGCAGGGGTGGCGCAGGGCTGTGTTCGGCGAAGATGCCCTTGCTCTCCTGCGTGGAGATATCCAGCTTGCAGTCGCGGGGCGCTCTGTCCGGCTTATTCGCGCGCAAAAGAGCTCTGAAGAGACGGTATCGCCCTGAAACAGGCGAGATGAGGGCGCAGCATTGGGCTTCAGAGGCCCAATCGTCCTCATTCTTTGGTAATTCGCGCGAGTTCAGATTGACTTGGACAAGAGCTCTGTGTTTATCCGCCAGTCTCATCATAGAAAAATCCGATTTACGGATTGAGCAAGTCGTATCGACACCCTAGTTTTACGTCACAGGACTGAATGAGGAGCACGGGCGATGGAATGGACTGACGAAATAATCTCCCGTCTTCAGACGCTGTGGCAGGAAGGACTGTCGACTGCCGAGATTGGCAGACAGCTTTCGATTACCAAGAATGCCGTTGTGGGCAAGGCGCATCGTTTGGGTTTGCCGCCCCGTCCGTCGCCTATTCGTGCTTCGGCCAAACCCCGCAAGGACGCTGCTGCTGAGGCTGCGCCTGTTGTCGCGAGCGCGCCGGCGGAGAGTGCGCAGCCTGTTGAGGCCGTTTCGGTCAAGAGCCCTGAAACCAGGGCATCCGTTTCTGACGCTGCGCCCGTGACGGCGGCTCCGCTGTCTTCTGCCGAAACCATGCGCCCGGCTAGCCAGCCCGCGCCGTCAGCCGCCAGCCGTGCGGAACCGGCGGTCAGGACTGCGGCCGCCCAGCCTGCGCCCGCTCAGGCTTCTTCGGCTGTCATGGAAGACGAGGCGCAGGCCGCGCCCAAGGCATCCTCACCCCGCAAACCTGCAGAGGCCAAGACCATGGCACCAGATCTGATGCTCCGTCCGCTTCTGCGCCCTCTGACCGCGGATACCTCGCCGCGTCGTGGTCCTGCCTGCTGTTGGCCCAATGGCGATCCGGGTACACCGGGCTTTCATTTCTGTGGTGCGAAGCCGGTTCCCGGTAAGCCTTACTGTGCCGAGCACTGTGCCGTGGCCTATGTAAAGCTTCGCGATCGCCGGGAGAGCGTGGGCTGAGCAGCGCCTCGCGCCATTAGTGCCGGAGCCGTCTTCCGAGGGGCTCTCATGAAAAAAGCCCGGTCCAGAAGGACCGGGCTTTTTCTTTGTTACCGACCAGCCGATCAGACGCTCGGCGTGGTTTCTTCAGTCTTTTCTGCGGCAGGCGCAGGCGTCTCGATCGAGGCCGGACGTGCAGGCATATCACCCGTGATCATTTCGAGATGACCCGTGATCTGGCCACCATCTTCAACCTGGAGACGGCGTGTACGAGTCTTGCCGATCAGGCGTCCCGTGGCGCGCACGGTCAGGTTGCCGCGCACCGTCAGCGTCCCGTCGATCGTCCCGGCCAGATCGGCGTCTTCCACCTCGATCTCGCCACGGAACACGCCGCCCTGCGCGACGGAGAGTTCGGTGGCCTGAAGCAGTGTCGCCTCGACTGTGCCCTCAACCACCAGACGCTCGGCGTCCTGGATCGAGCCCTGAACCGAGATGCCGCGGCCTACGACCAGCGTACGGCGATCGGAAGCCTCGCGGCGACCACCCGGGGCGGCCGCGGCTGCGGCCGCCGGGCGAGCCGGAGCGGAGGGTACTGCCGGTGTGGCAGGAGCAGGGGGGGTAGGGAAAGGCGAACGACCCATCGCGGCAGAATCCTTGATTTGTGAGGCTGGAGAGGCGTCTGCCGCTGGGGCCGGACGCTCAGGAAAGAGCGACGAACTACCTGCGCCCGAGGCAGTCGGTCTTTGGCCGCTGGTGGCCGATGCACCTGAAGATGGAGAGGGAGGCGCTGTATCTTCTGGTTTGCGTCGTTTGAACAAGAGAACCCCGCTGCGCGTTCTGGAAGGTGGCGGTTCGGGTGCCGAAGCTGGCTGGTGCCAGACGAAATCACGTGCAAAACACGATTTCCGTCCAGACCCGGATTACACGTTAAGAGGCGAAATCGACAAGTCGCTAAAAGGCGGTTCTGCGCGGTTTTTGACCCTGACCCGGTCTTGTGTCATGGCCTTGAGGCGAGAATGCCGTACCTGTCGTTCACGCATCGTCACGATCAGGGCTGATCTTGGTCATTTCATGGCGTGAACACGATATTCCTTGCCCAATTTCATTTCGCTGGAGACTTCATGACTGCCCCGACACTCGATCTGCTCTGCATCGGCAACGCCATCGTCGATATTCTGGCTCCGGTCTCGCATGAAACCCTGTCGGCTCTGGGCTCGCCTCTTGGCAGCATGACCCTTATCGATGCCGATCAGGCCGCTTCGATCGAGGCACAGATCACCCCGGAGCAGGTCATGGGGGGCGGTTCGGCTGCCAATACCGCCGTGGTGGCAGCCCGTCTCGGCGCGCGGGTGGGCTATCTGGGCAAGGTCGCCTCCGATGAAGCCGGTCTGGACTATGCGAAGGATCTGACAGCGCAAAAGTTGTTCTATCCTTCCGCCCCCGTCCAGAACGCCGATCGCCCGACCGCGCGATGCATCATTCTCGTCACCCCCGACGGCCAGCGCACCATGCACACCTATCTGGGTATCTGCACCGAGTTCGGGCCGGAGGATGTTGACCAATCGGCCGTTGCCGCGGCTGGCGTGACCTATATGGAGGGCTACCTGTTCGACAAGGACCGTGCCCAGTCAGCCTTTATCCTGGCGGCGGAAACCGCGCATAAGGCGGGTCGCCGCGTGGCGCTCACCCTGTCTGATACGTTCTGCGTGGCACGCCACCATGCTGCGTTCCGCGCACTCGTGGCCGGTCACATCGATATTCTCTTTGCCAATGAGGCGGAGATCTGTGCGCTTTACGAGACAGAGGATTTTGATGCTGCTGCCGCACAGGCCGGGCGCGATGCGGCTCTTGTCGTGCTGACACGTAGCGAAAAGGGCGCGGTCATTCTGGCCAATGGCGAGAAGCTGGTCGTTCCAACGGAGGCCGTGAAGGTGGTCGATACGACTGGCGCGGGCGATGCCTTTGCTGCCGGGTTCCTCGCCGGGCTGGCCAAGGGCCGCAGCCTCGAAGCTTGTGGCCAGCTGGGCAATGAGGCGGCTGGTGCGATCATCACCCGTATGGGGGCACGCCCTGCTGCCGATTTCGCGCTCAAGGCCTGAGGGCTGTTTCGGGGCTCCGCTCCGAACCCTGCCAAAGGGCGGTCACCCTTTGGAAACCCTCGTCTCTCACATGACGATGCGAGGGGCGTACCCCGCCCAAAGCGGCGGGGTACGGTTCCGTAACGCGCAAGAATAAGACCCGGAAACGCTAAAAAACCCGGTCTTTCCGATCCTTTCATTGCACTCTGACGGGAAATTGTGCAGAAGACGGCCAATCCGTCAGTCCCGGCTTTGTGTCGTTCCCAGGGAGCGATCCGGCAGGGCATGACCCTGCAAGCCCGATCAGGACCGCTTCATGGAAATCCGTAACATCGCCATTATCGCGCACGTCGATCATGGCAAGACCACCCTTGTTGACCAGCTTCTCAAGCAATCCGGCTCGTTCCGCGAAAACCAGCACGTTGCTGAGCGCGCGATGGACAGCAACGACCTCGAGCGTGAGCGCGGCATCACCATTCTTGCCAAGTGCACCTCGGTCGTGTGGAACGAGACGCGCATCAACATCATCGACACGCCGGGCCACGCCGATTTCGGTGGTGAGGTCGAGCGTATCCTGAGCATGGTGGACGGCGCGATCATCCTGGTCGACTCGGCTGAAGGCGCTCTGCCGCAGACTAAGTTCGTGCTCGGCAAGGCGCTGGCCCGTGGCCTGCGTCCGATCGTGGTCGTGAACAAGATCGACCGTGGCGATGCCCGTCCCGATGAAGTTCATGAAGAAATCTTCGACCTGTTCGCAGCACTGGGCGCCGACGAGCATCAGCTCGACTTCCCGATGCTGTACGCTTCGGGCCGTCAGGGCTGGGCCGATCTGGAAATGAACGGCCCCCGCAAGGATCTGTCCCCGCTGTTCGACCTGGTGCTGCGCCATGTGCCGACGCCGGGCCTCGACAAGGAAGCGCCGTTCGGCATGGTTTCGACCATTCTCGAGAGCGACAACTTCCTGGGCCGCATCCTGACGGGTCGTATCGAGCAGGGCCGCGCCCGCGTGAACATGCCGGTGCGCGTGCTGCGCCCCGATGGCACGATCGTGGAAACGGGTCGTCTGACCAAGCTGCTGTCGTTCCGCGGTCTGGACCGCGTGCCGGTGGATGAAGCCGAAGCCGGTGACATCGTGGCTGTGGCCGGTCTGTCCGACGCAACCATTCCCGACACTATTGCAGACCCGGCTCTCGATGCGCCGCTGCCGTCGACCCCGGTCGATCCGCCGACCCTGACCATGACCTTCCGCATCAATGACGGCCCTCTGGGCGGTCGTGAAGGCAAGAAGGTGACGTCGCGCCAGATCCGTGACCGTCTGTTCAAGGAAACCGAAGGCAACGTGGCCATCAAGGTGACCGAGAGCGCCGAAAGCGAAGCCTTCGAGGTTGCCGGTCGTGGTGAACTTCAGCTTGGCGTGCTGATCGAGACCATGCGTCGCGAAGGCTTCGAGCTGACCATCGGTCGTCCGCGCGTTCTCTTCCGTAACAACGAAGAGACCGGCGAGCGTGAAGAGCCGTACGAAGAGGTTCTGGTCGATGTCGACGAGCCCTATTCGGGCGTGGTCGTCGAAAAGATGTCGATGCGTAAGGGCGTGATGCAGGACATGCGTCCGTCGGGTGGTGACAAGGTTCGTCTGACCTTCCTCATCCCGTCGCGCGGCCTGATCGGCTATCATGGTGAGTTCCTGACTGACACGCGCGGCACAGGCATCATGAACCGTCTGTTCGCTGGCTATAAGCCTTATGCAGGCACGATCGAAGGCCGTCGTAACGGTTCGCTGATCTCGGCAGAAGATGGCGCGACCACCCAGTACGCCCTGTTCTCGCTGCAGGATCGCGGCACGCTGTTCGTCGAAGCTGGCGAGAAGATCTATACTGGCATGATCCTGGGCGAGCATTCGCGTGAGAACGATCTCGACGTGAATGCCGTGCGTGAAAAGAAGCTGACCAACATTCGCGCCGCCGGTAAGGATGACGCGCTGCTTCTCACCCCGCCGCGCAAGATGAGCCTCGAGCAGGCGATTGCCTATATCGAAGATGACGAGCTGGTCGAGGTCACCCCCTCTGCGGTGCGTATCCGCAAGCGTTACCTGGACCCGAACGAGCGCAAGCGCATGTCGAAGGTCAAGTCTGACGCCTGATCCAGGAAAGGCCACCGCATCGCGGTGGCCTTTTTTGTAATCATGTCGGCATTAAGGCATAAACACGCCTTTACCGTGCGATTACACGTATTTTATCTAATTTTCCTCAAGACGAGCGTGGAAAATACTGATAGCGTTCCCGAAGTCATAAGTTCAGGCGGCCTGTTAACCAGTCTGACTGACGCCTGTGATTATGTGAATTCGTATTCTGGAGCTCGTTTCATGCTCGTTTTCAATCGTCGTCTTCTGACCGGTGTTGCTGCTCTTGCCATGACGCTGAGTGCCCCTGCATTCGCTCAGACCACGCAGGAAGCCGCTCCTGCAGCTCCTGCCGCTGCCGCGCCTGCTGCTCCCGCCGCACCGGCTGCTACGGCTCCGGCACCGGCTTCCGAAGCGGCTCCTGCCGCTCCGGCTGAAGAGAAGGGTGCCAAGCACAAGCATAAGCACAAGCACAAGCACCACAAGAAGGGTGCAGAAGCTGCCGCCGAGAAGGATGCTTCCGGCAACTGATCGGTCCTGAGACTGGTTACGGAAAAGGGGCCGGAAACGGCCCCTTTTTTTGTTAGTCACCTGACTGGGCGGTGCTCGATTTTCACTGTCCGGCAGATGATCCCCCGCCCTTTGCAGGGCGATAGCGCTGATCGACGCCGCGCGTTCCATAGGGCTTCGCCAAGAACCGACCAGCCCGAGGGAGAAAAAGCCTTGGTTGCTCAGGCCGTGGTCGCGCCGGACGACCTGTCTGTTGGACTCAGATCAGAGTGGGGACAATGATCGTTTTGCGTGGTCGTGCGCGATTGACCGTCGCGAAGGGCACCATCTCGCCTTTCGAGTCGTCCCAGAGTGTGTGGCGGAACAGTTCACGCGCTGCTTCGCGCAATCCGATGATTTTGACGTCATTGAAAATGCGGTGCGCATCATGGCAGGCCGCTAGTCGATAGTTCGGAATGCCTGGGGCAGCATGATGAATGTGATGCAACCCGATGCTGCCTGAAAACCAGTTCAGCCAGGCAGGCGCAGAAACGAACATCCGGTGAGAGCCGCCTCGAACGCATTCCAATTCTCGGAACGCTCCCAGTGTACCCCCTCAAATTTGTGTTGCACCAGAAAGAGGGCAACGCCGATGACCGCAGCCGGATAGACGACACCGAATGCGAGCAACACGGTTGTCGCCACGCCAAAATGGTAGGCAAGACCGCCATAGAGAAGCAGCAGACAGAGATTTGTGACGTGAACGCCCCAGCTGCGAGGTGCATCGAAGGTAATACGATAGACTATGAAAAATATAATGGGAGGTATAATAAAAATGGAGATAATCGGATTTTTGAATATTCTGTATACTATGCGTTCGACAGGTGACATTTTGTAATATTCATATACTGTAGTACAGTCAGAATAGATATCCGATATTCTTCTTCGGCTATCGATATCATTCCAATCCCCATGGTGTATCGCATGGTGTCGACGCCAGTGGTCGTAGGGTGTCAATGTGAAAAGCGAACAGAGACGCCCGACGTGGTGGTTGACCACGGCCGAACGGAAGAGTGAGCCATGCCCGCAATCATGCTGGAGCGTGAAGGTCCGAATCGCGAGGCCGCTCGCTATGGGAAGCAGCAGCAACACGGCGTAGATATGGTGAGAGATGCCCATGAAAAGAGCTGCATAGCAGGCAAGCAGGCTACCGATGGTGGTCACGGCCTGGAAGATGCTCGTGGCGTGATGGGGCGGCTGATAGGTTTTGACAGAGCGGATATCTGACATACGGTCATTGACCGCATTTATCCTGGGCGAGGAAAGGTGCGGCATCGTCTCTCGGGAACGTTCAGAGTTATCGGCTTACTGCGTCTTGTGCAATGATCTTGCTTAAAATGAGCGTCGCGGCTCAGGCACACCAATGGCGTATTGAGGCCTAGCCAGGGGGCGTTTCCAAAATCGGGGAGAGGGGCGCGACACAATCTGCGTGACGGCGACGTCAGAAACCTGCGATGCGCTCGAGTCCGTATTCTTGAAAGACTCCCACAAGCTGCTTTCCGGGTTTGGCGTGACGGCGCAGATGCTTCGCTCTGCGCCGTCACGGGGTGGAGCCCCTTAACTCATCAGGACGTGTAGCGGTCCAGTGACAGATCCAGTGAGGGAATGTCGGTGCGCTTGCCGCTGATGCGGTCGGCGAGGATACGACCCGAGCCGCAGGCCATGGTCCAGCCCAGCGTGCCATGGCCCGTGTTCAGCCACAGATTGCTGTAACGTCCCGACGGGCCGATGACGGGTGTGCCATCCGGCGTGCAGGGGCGCAGCCCGGTCCAGTAGCGGGCGCGGCTCAGATCGGCACCACCGAACATGTCGTTGAAGGAGAGTTCGAGCGTCTCGCGACGGTCCTGGCTCAGCTTCAGGCGCCAGCCGGTCAGTTCTGCCGTACCACCAATGCGGATGCGATCGCCAAGACGGGTCATGGCCACCTTGTAGGTCTCGTCATTGACCGTGGAGGTCGGGACGCGGCTCTCATCGGTGATCGGCGCGGTGAGCGAGTAGCCCTTGACCGGATAGACCGGCAGATCGAGTTCGATCGGCTTGAGCAGACGGGGCGAGTAGCTGCCCAGAGCCAGCACATAGGCATCGGCGGTCAGGCGACCGGCACTGGTGCGAATGCCGTAAATGGCGTCGCTTGCGGCTTCGATCGCCTCGATCTCGGTGCGGAAGCGGAAGCTCACGCCCTTCTCCGCCGCCATGGCGGCGAGGCGCTGCGTGAAGAGATAGGCATCGCCCGATTCATCGCCCGGCAGGCGGAGACCGCCCTTGAGAATCTGGCGCGCCCCGGTGAGACCCGGTTCGTATTTCAGTACCTCTTCGGTGCCGAGCAGTTCATGGGCCACGCCGCTCTCGGAAAGCAGGCGCATATCCTCATGGGCGTGCTCCACCTGCTTGTCCGTGCGGAAAAGCTGGATCAGGCCCTTCTGCCCGTCATCATAGGTGATGCCCGTGCTGCGGCGCAGTTCTGCCTGGCAATCGCGGCTGTATTCCGCAATGCGCAGCATGCGGCTTTTGTTGATGTCATAGGCATGATGCGTGCAGTTGCTCAGAAGCTGCATCATGAAGCGCAGCATGGGCGTGTTCACGGCGGCAGCCCGCACCACCAGCGGTGCGTGCTTCTCGAACATCCAGCGCGCCGCCTTGAGAGGAAGTCCCGGCATGGCCCAGGGTGTGGAATAGCCCGGTGAAACCTGACCGGCATTGGCGAAGGAGGTTTCGAGCCCGACACCGGGCTGGCGGTCGATGACCTCGACCTCATGGCCCTGCTCGGCAAGATACCAGGCTGTGGTGACGCCGATCACACCGGCGCCCATGACGATGATCTTCATGAGGAACTCTCGATATATTCACGATGGAAGCGCGTGCCGAGTCCGGTCAGCAGCTCATAACCGATCGTATCCAGTGCCGCGGCCAGATCGTCCAGCGGACGATGGGGGCCGATCAGCTCGAAGCCGGTGCCGGGGGGCAGGGGTCTGTCTCCCAGCGCGGTCAGATCCAGCGCCATGCAGTCCATCGAGATCCGCCCTACGACAGGAAGCGCGATATCGGGACTGTCGGGCAGGACGGCACTGGCAAGACCGCCAGCGCGCCTGTGGAACCCGTCAGCATAGCCAACGGAAAGGGTTGCGATGCGCGTGGGCGCTTCGGCCACGAAGCGCGCGCTATAGCCCACCGCCACACCGGGCGGGATCCAGCGATCCTGCACCATACCGGCAAGAAGCGTCACGACAGCACGCATCGGGTTGGGGCGGTCGGGGGTTGGGTTGCCGCCATAAAGCGCATAGCCTGGGCGTACCAGATCGAAATGATAGGCCTCGCCAAGGAAGATGCCGCTCGACGCAGCAAGGCTGGCGGGAAGGGAAGATGGAAGCTTGCGTCGCAGCGCCTCAAAGCGCAGGCGTTGGCCTTCATTGCGCGGTGAGGATGCATCGTCAGCGCAGGCCAGATGACTCATGACATGGCTGACATCGAGACCGGCCAGAAGGTTGTCAGCCACGGCGACATCGATATCGGCTTCGGAAAGTCCGAAGCGCGACATGCCGCTATCGAGCTGCACGAGGCAAGAGGTGGGTCCGGGTTCAGCCAGGCAGAGCGCCGCCCAGCGCCGCAACTGATCGAGGCTGTTGAGCACCGGCGTCAGATTCTGCGCTCTGATCAGCGCCTCACTGCCCGGTGTCGGCCCATTGAGAACGCACAGGGCGGCATCCTGAGGCAGAAGAGGGCGCAGGCTCAGCCCCTCCTCGACCGTCGCGACGAAAAACCGCCGGCATCCGGCACGGTACAGGGCGGGGGCTACCCGTTCGACCCCGAGTCCATAGGCATCAGCCTTGACGGCCGCTCCCACAGCGACATTCGGCCCTGCGAGTGATTTCAGCAGGGTATAATTATGCTTCAGCGCGTCGAGGTCGATGCGTAGCCACCCGCCTGCGCGCTGTCTGGCCTCGTATTCCGCCGTATCTGGCAGGCTTGTCATCAGGGTCTCAAATCTTCCGATCATTTCGAGATCATACTAAACTGACACCCCATTCCGGCTCAAGAGCCCGAGGGTACGCCCTTGCTGGTGGAGTATTCAAAATGAAGCGCCTGATCGGGATTCACGATCGGGTGAATGGCATGGGCCGCCATCGCGCCTTCGCTGAAACCCTGCAGGATCAGTTTGAGCTTGCCGGGGTAGGTGGCCACGTCCCCAATGGCGAAAACGCCGGGCAGGCTGGTTTCCATGCTCGAAGGGGTAACGGGAATGGTGCTGCGTATCGTATCGATGTTCCAGGTCGCTATCGGCCCCAGATCGGTGGAGAGCCCGTAGAAGGGGAGGAGCGTATCGGCCTCGATACAGCGTACCTGACCCTCGAGATCGATCACGTCCACCGCTGCAAGCGCGCCGTTTTCGCCCTGAAGCGCATGAAGCTGGTAGGGCACGACCTTCTCGATGCGGCCATCGGCCACACGCGCCTCGATCTGGGCGAGGGTTTCCGGCGCGCCACGGAAGCGATCGCGCCGGTGCAGCAGATAGATCTTCTCCGCAATGTCGGACAGGGAGAGCGCCCAGTCGAGTGCGGAATCGCCGCCGCCCGCTACCACGATACGCTTGCCTGTAAAATCGGCGCGCTTGCGAACGTAATACTGCACGGCGCCGCTTGTTTCATAAGCGTCCAGCCCGTCGAGCGGGGGGCGATTCGGTCCAAATGCCCCTGCACCAGCCGCGATGATCACAGCGCGCGCTGTCACCACATTACCTTTATCGGTGGAGAGGGTGAAAGCGCCACGATTTCCTTCGAGTTTCTCGACACGCTGGCCCAGAAGACGCGGCACATCGAAGGGCGCGATCTGGGCATCGAGTGCGGCAATCAGCGCGCCACCCTCGATGGAGGGATGGGCGGGAATGTCGTAGATTGGCTTTTCGGGATAGAGCGCCGCACATTGGCCTCCGATCTCGGTCAAAGCGTCGATCAGCACACAGGAAAGCTTGAGCATGCTGCACTCGAACGCGGCAAAAAGCGCGGTCGGCCCTGCACCGATAATGGCCACATCGATGTCGAGAGGGGTCTGGCCCATGTCAGCTGTCATCCGTTTCTGTTCAGTCGTGCTTAGCAATGAGGGCGATAGAAACCACATTCCGTCAAGCGATGCACCCCCTTGCGCCAGAGCCGATGGACACAAGCGCATTGCGCGGCCTGTCAGGCTTTGATACCAAAGGCGCCAGCATCAAGAGCCGGTATCGTTTCTCCGGCGCCAACCTGCTCCCGGGCAAGGTGGTATCTCCGCTCACCCGGAGAGATGTGGCCGCTCCGGCAATCTCGGGACATGCCACACCCTGCCTTGTCTGAAGCCCGTTCCGATCCCGGTAGCGATCAAGGACCCTGCGCCCGTGGCCCAGCAATTCGCCAGTGACAATTATGCCGGTATCTGTCCCGAGGTGTGGGACATCATGCGTCAGGCCAATACGGGATCGGTGCCCGCTTATGGCGAGGATGAATGGACCAGCCGTGCCGCAGACAGCTTTCGCACGCTGTTCGAGACGCATTGCGAGGTATTTTTCGCCTTCAACGGCACTGCGGCCAATTCTCTGGCTTTGGCTGCGCTATGTCAGTCCTATAACAGCGTGATCTGCTCGTCCTTCGCCCATGTCGAAACCGATGAATGCGGCGCACCCGAGTTTTTCTCCAACGGGTCCAAGCTCCTGGTGGCGCGCACAGACCACGCCAAGCTCTTTCCAGACGATATCAGAGCGCTGGCGACCTGCCGAAGCGATATCCACTACCCCAAGCCCAAGGTGGTAACGATCACCCAGCCTACGGAAACGGGCGAGGTCTATTCCCTGGACGAGATACGCGCCCTTGCGCAGACATGCCGGGAACATGGGCTGCGCCTGCATATGGATGGCGCGCGTTTCGCCAATGCCTGCGCCACGCTGGGCTGCACCCCGGCGGAAATGACATGGAAAGCGGGTGTTGATGTGCTGTGTTTTGGAGGCACCAAGAACGGCATGGGCGTGGGGGAGGCGATCCTGTTTTTCGACTCCGCCCTCGCGGAGGGTTTCGATTATCGCTGCAAGCAGGCAGGGCAGCTCGCCTCAAAGATGCGTTTCATCTCGGCTCCCTGGATCGGACTCCTTGAAAGCGGTGCCTGGCTGCGCAATGGTGCCCATGGCAATGACTGCGCCCGCGCTTTGGCCGCGCGCGTCGGGGCGCTCCCTGGGCTGTCCCTCATGTTCCCGGTGCAGGCTAATGCCGTATTTCTCAAGGCGCCGGAACGCGTGCTCGAGGGGCTGCGCGAAAAGGGCTGGCGCTTCTACACCTTCATCGGCGGGGGCGCGCGCTTCATGTTCGCCTGGGACGCCGATCCCGCACGCGTGGCGCAGCTTGCCGCCGATATCGAGGCGCTCGCTGCGTGAGCCCTGCCACACTCGCCTCCGTCCATGCGCTTTCGGCCTCGACCCTGTCGGACCTCGATATGGCGGGCACCGCCGTCTTTGCCATATCGGGCGCCCTGGTGGCGGCCAGGGCGCGACAGAACATCGTGACCTTCGCCTTTTTCGCAGCCATGACAGGGGTAGGCGGCGGTACGCTGCGTGACCTGTTGATCGGCGCACCGGTCTTCTGGATGCACGCAACGGCGCCATTGGCCGTTTGTCTGGGTATCGCTTTTCTGGTGTGGTGCACGCCGCATCGCCTGTGGCCCGAGCGCGCCATCGACTGGTTCGATGGCCTCGGCCTGGCCTCCTACGCGGTGTACGGCGCCGCGAAGGCGTTGGCTTATGGTATCCCTTGGCTGCCTGCAGCCATCATGGGGGTTGTCACGGCGTGCATGGGCGGCATCATTCGCGACGTGCTGGCCGAACTGCCCTCTATCGTGATCCGCCCCGAACTCTACGTCACGGCTGCCGCTCTCGCCTCGGGGCTTTATGTCGGGCTGCACGAACTGGATATGCCTCCCATTCTGGCCGGGACCATGGCCGTTGTGATGGGGTTCGGGCTCCGGGGCTATGCAATCCTGCACAAGGTCGATCTTCCCGCTTATCGGGGCTATGGTAGTATAAAGTGAGGTTTCGACAGAGGCTCCTTTAATGCCCCGCGACAGAATGGTCCGCATAAGAAGTCCTGCTCCGGGGTTGGCCCGAGGTTGCCCCCGTCCAAAAGCGCCGCGGATCAGGTCTACCACGTCACTTTGGGTCGCGAATATCGTCACCCTATCGCGTGTGGAAAGATGAGGGGATGGTGCAAAGCGAATGTCGTTACGCCCTTGCTACACGGTCTCCCCATGTACGTTGACCAGAGAAATCGTATTGCTCCAAGCTCAGCGGATCCTTCACGCATCAAGCAGCAGACATCATCCCAGTGTATTATTCTTGACTAGATGAAGAGGTATGGTCTGCGTTCAAGAGGCTCGCAAGGCATGGCGGAAAAGCATGCGCCGCGGATCGTTTCGACATAGAAGACCTTGTCCGTGAAGTTGCTGGGAATCTGGGTTTGTCATGGTGGTTTTTGCAGCGTGCGCTATTCAATTGGGAGGAAACGCGCCCGAAAGTATGGTGATCTCGCAAATATTCTACCGATGCGCATAATTCCGGTCGTTCGGTCTTATATTGAAAACAACATGTCTGAACGCAGCTATTCTTATCTTTGCTTTGGTATTACCAATGAATACCTGATTATTTATTTATTGTAGTCTTCTTTCTTGGGCGGATACCCCTTTGCTCGATGACGCAACGCCACAGCGATCAGCTGTGAGCATAACCCGGATTGTCGGGTCCGCCGAAGTTATAGCGCCTGAGTAGTCAATAAGTGAGACGGCGAAAATGATCGAAATAATTTCCCGAATACAAATAAGTATGCCAAGCGCAATCAGGTAGGAGCGGGTCGGTATTCTTCCGGCGCTCAAGCGGCAATGATCTGACCCAAAACCCCGCCGGCGACGCACGCATCCATTTCGATTCCGTCGACAAGAAGAGGAATGAACAAGGCGACAACATCCTTCCCGGGAACCCTCACAGTCCATGGGGCCTGTCTCGTTGCGCAGGCGCATCTGCTTTACCCTACCCATCCCCTTGGTGCGGTTCTAGACTACGCCCATGAGCGAACTCGATCTTCCCGACCAGTCTGCCACCGAAACTCTTGCCATCCGTGTCGCAGAGTTGTCGAAGCCTGGAGATGTGATCGCGCTGCATGGTGAAATGGGCATGGGCAAGAGCGTGTTTGCTCGGGCCTTTCTGCGGGCCTTGGCTAACGATCCGACGCTGGAGGTACCCAGTCCGACGTTCTCTCTCGTTCAGCTCTATGACACATCAAAGGGAGCGGTTGCGCATTTCGATCTCTGGCGTCTGGATGGGCCCGACGGCCTTTTCGAGCTGGGCTGGGATGAGGTGCAGGAGGGCATCATGCTCGTGGAGTGGCCAGAGCGGGCGGGGGATGAACTCCCGGCTCACGCGCTCCACCTCACGCTCACCCAAGGGGCGGAGGAAGCCTGTCGTACGGCGCAGATCGAGGGGTGGAGTGACCGCCTGTGACCCTCGTGACCATTCCGGCAGATCGCTCCTTTCTCGATGATGTGGCGCGTCGCTGGCTTGCAGGACCGGCGCAGGACGGCGCGGAAAATGCGCTTATTCTGGTCCCGAGTCGACGGGCCGCGCGCAATCTCACTGAGGCGTTTCTGCGCTGTCTCGATGGGCGGGCCGCGCTTTTGCCCCGTATCGTGCCTGTCAGCGACGTGAATGAGGACGACCTCGCTTTGGCCGGTGCCGATGCACTCTCCTTTCCGCCTGCTGTTGATCCCTTGCGCCGCCTGTCGGTTCTGGCGGCTCTGGTCCTGCAGGCAAAGGGGGTGTTCAGCGCGGATCTGACGCTTGAGCAGGCCTGGCCGCTTGCCTCGGCGCTGGCAGAGCTGATGGATGACGCCGAGCGTGTCGCGGTCGATCTGCGCGAGCGCCTGCCCGATGCAGCTGAGCCGCGCTTTGCGGATCACTGGCACAAGACGCTGCAATTCCTCCATATCGTCACAGAGGCCTGGCCTGAATGGCTGCGCGAGACGGGGCTGATGAACCCGGTGGCCCGGCAGGTGGCCGTCCTGCAGGCGCAGGCGGCACGCTGGCGTGATGCCCCGCCTCAGGGACCGCTCTGGGCTGTCGGCTTCACCGATGGCATGTTTGCCGTCTGCGCCATTCTGCGGGCGGTGCTGGACGCGCCTCAGGGCTGCGTGATCCTGCCTGGTGTCGATCTCGATTTGCCGGACTCACTTTGGGCCCATTTGCCCGAAAGCCACCCTCAATCCGGATTTCGACGACTTCTCAATGACTTGGATGTTTCCCGTGAAACCATGGCTGTCTGGTCAGACGGCGTTGATCCTCAGGATGAGCCTGCCCGTCAGGTCCTGAGTGCGCGGATCGGCCTTACCAGCCTGTTCATGCGCCCCATGGAGGGACTCTCCGCCTGGGGGGAGAGCCGGGAGGGTCTCCCGCTTGCCGGAATCACGCGCGTCGAGGCGGATGACCAGCAGCAGGAGGCCGCTGCCCTGGCCATGATCCTGCGCGAAGCAGTCGACAGGCCGGGACGTACGGCGTCACTGGTCACGCCAGACCGCGCTCTGGCCAGACGTGTCGCGACCGAATTGCTGCGTTTCGGCATTGTGGCTGATGACAGCGCGGGGGAGGCCCTGGCCCTGACGCCCGCCGCCATTCTGCTGCGTCTGATAGCGGAGGCCGCCTCGGCCGATCTCGCTCCCGTGGCGTTGCTGGCCATGCTGAAGCATCCGCTCGTGGCGCTCGGCACCACGCCGGGTAATTGCCGCGCCACGGCGCGCCGGCTGGAGCGGCTCGTTCTGCGTGGGCCAGCCCCGCCGCCGGGCATTGCCGGGTTGCGCCGTGCGCTGCACGAGCAGGACCAAAGCGGCGCCGAAACAGCCGACAGCCCCGATCAGGCAGAACCGCTTGGGCCGTTTCTCGATCGTCTGTCCGAAGCGCTTTCTCCACTGCTTGGCAAGGCTGCCCATCCTTTGCCGGATCTTCTGGCGGCGTTGGTACGCGCGGCCGAGGCTCTGACCACCACACAGGATCAGCCGGGGGATGAGAGGCTTTGGCTCGGTGCAGAGGGCCATGCCCTTTCACGCCATATCGCCAGCCTGATGACGCATGGTGCCGTGCTCCCACCGCAAACCTTGTCAGGTATGCCCGCTTTCCTGCTGGCTTCGATGGCGGGGCAGATGGTGTTCGGGCAGCGCGTGTTGCAGGGGCGCGACGGCGAGGCCCTGCATCCGCGTGTCTCTATCCTTGGCGTCCTCGAGGCGCGCCTGCAATTTGCCGATCTGGTCATTCTGGGCGGGCTGAACGAGGGGATCTGGCCGCCCGCCACCGATCCCGGCCCCTGGCTCAGCCGCCCCATGCGCACACGGGCCGGATTGCCCTCGCCTGAGCGTCTGATCGGCACGGCAGCGCATGATTTTACCACGGCTTTTCTGTCGGGTCGTGAGATCGTGCTCTCCAGCGCCTCGCGTCGTGACGGCGCCCCTGCCGTGCCGGCGCGGTGGCTGGTGCGTCTCGAGGCCCTGCTGGAAGGACGCGGTCAGTCTTTGCCATCCCATCCGGCCCTGATCTGGCAGGCACGTATGGATCAGCCGCTTGGCCCGGCGTGCCCCGTACCGCCGCCGGAGCCGCGCCCCCCTGTTGCCAGTCGGCCCAGGCGCCTGTCGGTCACGGAAATCGATACCTGGCTGCGCGATCCCTACGCTATCTATGCCCGCCATGTGCTCAGGCTGAAGGCCCTTCCGGCTCTGGAAGAAGCCGCCGACCGTTCGGATATCGGCGTGGTGGTGCATGAAGGGCTCGAACGCTGGCTGACCGATGGCCAGAAAGGAGGCCGGGCGCTACACAAGGCCCTGCTGGACGCGCTGGCAAAGCGCGACCTGCGCCCGGCCCTTGCAGCGTGGTGGCGCCCGCGCGTGCTGCGTATTGCCGACTGGGTTTGCGAGCGCGAGGCCATGCGTGAAGCCCCGCGCCTGCTCAAGACCGAGCAGATGGGCATGATGACCCTGACACCCCCCTATGCGCCGTTTCGTCTCAGCGCGCGTGCGGACCGTATCGAGATCGGTCAGGATGGGCGCGCGACGATTATCGACTACAAGACCGGCAGCCTGCCCAAGCTGGGCGATGTCGAGGCCGGATGGAGTTCGCAACTCGTGCTTGAGGCTGCCATGCTGCGTCTTGGCGGGTTCGCCGATCTGCCTTCCGCCGAGACGGCCTCGCTGCTTTACTGGCGTCTGACCGGCGACCGCAACCGGGGGGAGGAACTTTCCGTACCGGGCAAGGCAGAGGCGCTGGACACCCTGGTCGAGAGCGCGCTCGATCGGCTGCGACGCCGCGTCGAGGCGTTCGATGATCCGCAAACCGCCTATCGCTCGCACCCGCATCCCGATTATGTGCCGCGTTACAGCGACTACGCCCATCTGGCGCGTGTGTCGGAGTGGAGCGCCGCACGTGAGGAGGGTGGAGAATGAGCCCGAGCTCTACATCTTCATCCCAGGTCATCGCTTCGGCCAACGATATCCAGCGTCTGGCCTCCGACCCCCTGGCTTCCGTGTTCGTCTCGGCCTCGGCTGGAAGCGGCAAGACCAAGCTGCTGATCGATCGTCTGTTGCGCCTCATGCTGCCGGCTCTGGTGTCTGACCCGCAGACAGGCGCGCCGGTGCTCGTGCCGGGTTCGGATCCCGCGCGCATTCAGTGTCTGACCTTCACCCGTGCGGCAGCGGCTGAAATGGCCAATCGCCTTCAGTCGCGTCTCGGGCGCTGGGTTTCCTTGCCCGATGATGCACTCGACCGGGAGCTTCATGCGCTCAGCGTGCCTGTTTCGGCTGAGACGCGGCAGGCGGCGCGCGCGCTGTTCGTGCGCGTGCTTGATCTGCCGGGTGGCATGAAGATCGGCACGATCCACGCCTTCTGCCAGTCGCTCCTGCGGCGCTTTCCGCTGGAAGCCGCAATCAATCCGCATTTCACCCTCATGGAAGAGACGGATTCAGGCCTCGCTTTGGCCAATGCCATCGAGCACACGCTGTCCCGCGCAATGGGGGACCCGACCATGGAGGCGCGTCTCAGCCTTCTGGCAGGACAGGTGGGGCTGGAAGAGTATCTCGAACGCATCAGGGGCTTGCAGGGACGTGTGTCCAGATTGCGCCAGAGCTTCGCACGCTGGCAGATCGAGCCGGGTGCGATCGAACGCGCCTATCGTCGGGCTTTTGGCGCAGGGGAGCAGAGCCTCGATGGCCTTGAAAGCCAGCGTACTGCGCCACCCGAGGAAGAGGCCCTGCGGCGCTGTGCTCAGGAAGCGCTGCCCCTAGGCACTCCTACCATGCAGGTTCTGCTGAGCCGGATGCTCGATGCCCTGTCTCGTTCGCCTCATGATCGCAACGCCGAGGACTGGCAGGCCATTTTCGTGACTGGCACCGGCACGCCGCGCGCGGCCAGGGGATTCGTGCCCGCAGCCATCAACCGGGATCGTCCTCATATCATGGAGGTCTTCACCCGGGAGGCCGAGCGCCTGATCGCGCTGGGTCGCAGCATTGCGGCAGAGCGTCTGGTGGCGCTGAACCTTGCGCTCTTCGCGCTCGCCTCGCCCACCCTGGCCCATTACGCGCAGGACAAGCTTCAGCGGGGGCTTGTCGATTACGATGACCTGATTGCAAGCACGCGCGATCTGCTGCGCGACCCTGGGGCGTCCTGGGTGCTCTACAAACTCGATGGCGGTCTGGATCATCTGTTGCTGGACGAGGTACAGGACACGTCTTTCGCCCAGTGGGAGATTGCCACCGCGCTGGTCGAGGAATTCTTCGTAGGCGAGAGCGCGCGCGAAATGGAGGGGCGGCCCCGCACGGTCTTTGCTGTGGGTGACTTCAAGCAATCCATTTACGCTTTCCAGGGCGCTGATCCCGAAGGCCTGTTCCGGGCGCGCGAGCGTTTCGAGGCCATGGTTCAGGGGGCAGGGCTGGAATGGCGCATCCCCGAGATCGGCGTGTCCTTTCGCTCGGTCGCGCCCGTTCTCGATCTGGTGGATTCGGTTTTCGCCAACCCTTTGGCGGCCGAGGGGCTGCGTGAGCCCGGGCGCGACATTCTGCCGCCTCATCGCTCGGCGCGTCCCGGACAGGGCGGACGCGTTGAACTATGGCCGCTCGTGCCCAAGGACGAGAAAGACGGGATCGATGATCCCTGGGCCGCACCGGAGGGCAATGCGGGCCAGAGCCGGGCTCCCCAGAAACTGGCCGATCATCTGGCGCAATGGATTGCAGGCCAGATCGGCAAGTCCCCCCAGCCGGGTCAGGCACCGCTGCGCGCGGGGGAGATTCTGGTCCTGGTACCAAGGCGCTCTGCTTTCCTCAGGGCGCTGATCCGCGCGCTCAAGGGGCAGGGAGTCGAGGTCGCCACGCTGGTAGGAGTGGGACTGACTGACTCGCTCGCCGTTCAGGATATGATGGCGTTGTGCCATGCATTGCTTCTGCCACAGGACAGCCTGACCCTGGCCACGGCCCTGACCTCGCCTTTTGGTGGGGTTAGCGATTCCTCGCTCATGGATCTTGCCATGGGGCGCGGTGATGTGCCGCTCTGGACCGTGCTGCGGAAGCGTCATCGTGAGCGGCCAGACTGGCAGAGCGCCTGGAAGCGCCTTTCCGCACTCCAGACCCGCATCGATTTCGCAACGCCCTATCAGATCCTTGCCGATGCGCTCGGCCGCCATGAAGGGCGCGCCCGCGCGCTCGCCCGCCTCGGGCCGGAAGCGGCAGAGCCTCTCGATGACCTGCTCTCTGCGGCATTGCGTTTCGAGGGGCTTCATGCGCCCTCCATGCAGGGCTTCCTGCATTGGCTCGCTTCGAGCAGCCTGACGGTCAAGCGTGAGGCCGAGGCCGAGATCGACGCCGTGCGGATCATGACGGTGCACGGCTCCAAGGGGTTGCAGGCGCGTCTGGTGGTGCTGCCCGATATGACAGGGGAGGTTCAAGGCGAGAGAAAGCTGCTCTGGACCCGTCAGAATGGTCTTGATCTGCCCGTCTGGATGCCGGGCCGGGAATTGCCTTCCGATCTGGGCGACCGTCTGAAAGAAGCGGAAAAAGCGGCGGCGCAGGCCGAGCGTAACCGCCTGCTCTACGTCGCGCTCACAAGGGCCAGTGACTGGCTTGTAATATGCGGCTGGGAACCCCGAAAGAAGCAGAGCGACACCTCATGGTACACGCTCTGCCGGGACGGGTTCGACCGTCTCGGGGCTGCACCGCAGTCTTTCGAGGGCGGGTGGGAGGGAGAGGCCCTCGTGATCGAAGCCGAGCCCGAGCATCAAACCGCACTTCCTGCCAGGCATCATGAACCTGCTCTGATAGCGCTCCCCGGATTTCTGGGCAGTGCACCGGACTGGCGTGTAATCCCCGCGCCACAGGAGGCTGCCCTCACACGACCTCTGGCGCCCAGCCGACCGGATGAAGCGCGTTTTGGCGAGGCGCCCCCTGCGCTTTCTCCGCTTGTTCTGGCGGCAGGGCATGAGAGCAGACGCGCGCGGGCCATCAACCGGGGCACACTCGTGCACAGGCTCCTGCAATGGCTGCCGGACAGAAACCCTGAGGAATGGGACGTGCTGGCCGAAAACTGGCTTGCCCAGCCGGCCCATGGTCTCCCGGCAGAGGACCGCACGCAGCTTCTGACCCAGATACGCGCCATCCTGACTCATGAGAATCTGGCTCCGCTTTTTGCGCCCGGCAGTCTTGCGGAGCAGCCGGTGACGGGCATTGCGCAAGGCCAGGTTGTGCTGGGACAGGTCGACCGCCTCTGTGTGACGCCTCGCCAGGTGATGCTCTGTGATTACAAGACAGGCCAGAAGCCTCCGCGACCGGGCCAGGCCGTACCCGCTGCTTATCGTCGCCAGATGAATGCTTATGGCGCTGTGCTCTCACAGCTCTATCCTGATCATGAGATCGTGCTGGTTCTGGTCTGGACGGAAGGGCCAACGCTCAGCTTTGTCCCGTTCGAACCCTGATCTGCCGCAGCCCGGCGCCGGGGGGCATGTCCCGGTGGGGATGCTCTCCCACCCTATGCCTCGACGGCCTCGGAGCCAAGCAGCCCCTGTCCGATCCGCGCAGCCTGCGCCTGTCAGAAGCTGACCATGACAGGCTGAGACGTGGCCCATACGGGAGCAAACGTTCCAGGCAGGAGTAGGACGGCACCCAGTCTGAGGAAATCAGTGATGGTGGCCGCCGCCATTGCGGTCGAAATGCCCCCTGTCATGATCTCCATGATCCTGACGCGGCCGGTCATAACGGTTGCGATAGCCGGGTCCACCCCAGCCACGTCCGGCGTAATGCGGGCCAACGGAATAGCCCCCGTTCCAGCCCTGACGCCCCCACCCGCCGGGATAGCCGTAATAGCCCCCTCCGTAATAATCGTCATGGCCGTAACAGCCGGACAAGCCAAGCCCGCAGAGGCCGAGCAGCGCGAAGAGCGCAGCGGATTTGCCGCAAGAAGCCTTTCTCATTGCGCCGGTCCCATCTCAAGCATGTCTCTCTGGGCTTCGATCAAACCGAATACAGCGCCGGTCGGGTCGGCGATCACGGATATCAGGGCTCCATCGCGATCGACATGGGTTGGAACGATGACCTGTCCACCGAGAGAAACCGCCCGTGTCGCGGTGGTGGCACTGTTGCGCACCTGCACGAATTGTATCCAGCGCGCCTTATCTCTGGGCATCACGTCAGGGGGAAGGGTGTTCACACTTGCCCGTTCCTGTCCTTGTGAGGACAGGATGTAATGCGCGCCGCTATCGGCCTCAGGAGCAGCCGTGACCTGGTAATTGAACAGCATCTGATAGTACCCGGCGGCGGTGCTGGGTGAGGGGGTAAGGAGCGTGGCCCAGGAGAAACTATCCAGCATGGGCGCAGTGGAGAGATCCTCCGGATCGCCAGACTGGGCGCTCAGCGCGGCATATATTCCCTGCTGGGGGTCGGAAACAATCACTGCCTGACCCAGCCCGTCCCATTTGCGCGGGCCAAACAGAACGTGCCCTCCATAGCGCTTCGTCACCCGTGCCACCGTTGCCGTATCGGAAGTTGAGATGAAAGGAAGCCAGAAGGGAACATCCTGCTTCGGGTTATCCAGCGGGTGCGCCACCATCGTCCCGATGGCCCGGCCAGCCTGCATGATCTCGACCCGAGGATGTTTACCCCCGTTCACAGGGCGAAAACTCCAGCCGAAAAGCGGACCGTAAAAATTCTCGGCCTTGGTCAGATCGGGCGTTACCAGCATGGAAAAGACGATCTTGCCGGGGAGCAGACGTTGTGTTGCCGGGGTGACAAGCGGATCAAACGCGCTCATCGGGACACGCTGCGTGTTGCTGCTCGACGGTGCGGCGGCAGTCAAGGGTACTGGTACGTAATCAGGGGCGTCGGGCGATGGGGGAAGCGGCGCCAGGGTGGGCTGTGCCTGTGCGGTCGCGATAAGAGCCACCAGGCTCACGCCACCCAGAACCCGGAGGCAGAGGGCTCGCGCAGAGTGCGCAGGGTGAATGGACCGCATCGACAAAAGCGCTTCTCCAACTGGCTGGCCCGGGCGACGCCTTCAGGCGCCTCCCGAAGAGAATGCTTCCCCGACAGAGGGAAGCTGACCATGAAACGTCGCGCGCTCCCCCGTGTTTCTCAGGAGCGGGCGATTTCGCTGTCACGTGCGCGCGATGCCGCTTCGGCTCTTGGGGGGAAACACGCGTCACAGGGGCCGATCGCGGTTTTTCGATCTGCCAGGACAAGGAGTCGGGGCTGCTGAACGCGGTGCCTTGAAGGGAGGTTCTGAAGTCTGGAGCCTCTCGGCACGCGACGTGGTGGAACCGACAGGCGCTCTTCCCTCTTGAACGCCGAGAAGGAACTGCTGATATGTGATGCTGAGACGGACCTGAGCGGTCTGCATTGGAAAGGGAGAACAGGATGAGCGAAAATACCGTAGCTGTCAGCGATAGCGGCTTTGATAAGGATGTGCTGCAGGCCGAAGGCCCGGTACTGGTTGATTTCTGGGCCGAATGGTGCGGCCCCTGCAAGATGATCGCGCCGGCGCTCGATGAGATTGGTGGCGAGTACAAGGGCCGTCTCACGGTGGCCAAGATCAATATCGACGAGAATCCTGAAGCCCCGACGCGTTTTGGTGTGCGCAGCATTCCGACGCTTATGGTGTTTAAGAATGGTGAGGTCGTCGCCCAGAAGACCGGTGCGCTTCCCAAGAGTGCGCTCAAGGCCTGGGTGGATTCCGCTCTCTGAGAGTGTCTGACGTGAAGCCCGCGTGGCGGGCTTCACGTTTTTCCCGATGCGCCTTGAGCCGTATCGGGAGGAAGCTCGCGTGCATGATTTTTCGGGAGATCAGGGTGTGGCGACAGGCCTGCCCGACCAGTCGCAAAGCGTGACAGCGCTTTTGCGCACAGCCTCCCTGACTTCCGGGCTCACCAAGGCATCAAATTCGCCACGCTGGTCGTAATAGGGCATGAGGCGTTTGAGCAGCGCGTTCTGTTCCAGAGCTGGATGGAAATACATCTCAGACAGACCCTCGGGCAGGTGCGGGACCAGACCTGCCACACGTCCCGGGCGCATCTGGCCGCTCCAGGCCAATCCGAAACAGGAATCATTGGTTGTCATGCCCGCTCGGGCGATCTGATGACGCAATATCCCGCACCAGCGGCGCATGGCCGAGGCCCCGAGCGAGTCCAGATGGATCTCGGCAGCGTTGAGTGGCCCGGCAGGCTCGCTGGGTGTACGCACATGGCGCAGCCCGTAATGCCCCCCGGTTTCGATCAGTAGGCGCCCGATTGTCGGGTGCAGATGCATGTGCTTGTGCGCATTGGCGTGATCGAGCGACAGGCCCGAGGCAAGAAAAGCTCGAAACTGGGCCTCGATCTCACGTGCCAGCGCGCGCCTCGCGGCGGGGCGGAAGAAATAGGACACGCCCAGACCGAGCTGGCTAGTGCCGAACCGGTCATCAGGCGTGGCGATGGCCGGTATGGTCGCGCCAGGGAGGGCCGTATCGCCCTCGATCACGACCAGATGCAGCCCGACCCGCAGATTAGGCAGACGCTTGGCCCGACGAACGGCGTCCAGGCTTGCGGGTCCGGCTACCATAAGGCTGGCCGTCGAGAGCAACCCATCACGATGGGCAATCTCGATGGCCTCATTGACCTCTTCGCTCAGGCCGAAATCATCGGCCGAGATGATCAAACGACGCATGGGAACAGACGACGCCTGAGTGATCAGGCCGCGTTGCGGCCCTTGAGGAACTGGAAGAATTCCACACCTTCGCGCAGACGACGCTTCATCATCTGCGGGCTGCGAACCATCTCGTTGACGATCGAGGCGATCTTCGGCGCGCGGAAGTAGAACTTGCGATAGAATTCCTCAACCGAGTTGAAGATCTCGGTATGAGACAGATGCGGGTAGTGCAGCGGGGCAATCTGCACGCCGTTCTCGTCGATCAGCTCGGCTTCAGCTTCATTGAACCAGCCATTCTCGGTAGCCTGCTTGTGCAGCGCCGTGCCGGGATAGGGAGCTGCCAGCGAAACCTGCAGCGTGTGCGGGTTGATTTCACGGGCGAACTGGATGGTTTCCTGAATGGTCTCCTTCGTCTCGCCGGGCAGGCCGACGATGAAGGTGCCATGGATCTTGATGCCCAGCTTGTGGCAGTTCTTGGTGAACTCGCGTGCCGTCTCGACGCGCATGCCCT
This sequence comes from Asaia sp. W19, assembly GCF_003994335.1. Lineage (GTDB taxonomy): Bacteria > Pseudomonadota > Alphaproteobacteria > Acetobacterales > Acetobacteraceae > Asaia. Next base: position 4,044 of record NZ_PNQZ01000065.1, on the reverse strand, counting down.
TCTTGATGTTGTGCAGGATTTGCTGGTTGCCGCTCTCATAGCCGACCAGAAGCAGGCGCAGCCCGTTTTCCTTCATGATCTTGAGCGTTTCATAGGGCACGTTCGCCTTGGCGTTGCATGACCAGGTGACACCCAGCTTGCCCATTTCACGCGCGATGGCTTCCGCACGGGGCAGGTCGTCGGTGAAGGTGTCGTCATCGAACATGAACTCCTTCACCTGCGGGAAATACTGCTTGGCAAGACGGATTTCGGCAGCCACGTGCTCGGGGCTGCGCGTGCGGTAGCGATGGCCCCCCACGGTCTGCGGCCACAGGCAGAAGGTGCAGCGCGATTTGCAGCCGCGACCGGTATAGATCGAGATATACGGGTGCATCAGATACCCGATGAAGTAATCCTCGATCTTGAGGTCGCGCTTGTAGACTTCGGTCACGAAGGGGAGGGAGTCCATGTCCTCGATCATGGCGCGGTCACGATTGGCGATGATCTCGCCATCCTTGTTGCGCCAGGTGATGCCGTCCACGTCCTTCAGATCGCGGCCTTCGGCAATTTCCTTGATCGTGAAATCGAACTCGTTGCGCGCCACGAAGTCGATCGGGCTGCCCTTGGCCATCGATTCGTCAGGCTGCACCGCCACCTTAGCGCCAACCATGCCGATCATCAGCTTGGGATTGGCGTCCTTGAGCATCTGCGCAACGCGTACGTCAGAGGCGAAAGACGGTGTGGAGGTGTGCATCACCACGAGGTCGCGATTCATCACGTCCTTCAGGATCGGCTCCATGCCAATGCCAGCCGGCGGGGCATCGATCAGGCGTGAGCCTTCGACCATGGCGGCAGGCTGTGCCAGCCAGGTCGGGAACCAGAAGGAGCGGATTTCGCGCTTGGCCTGGTAACGCGACCCGGCGCCGCCATCGAAACCGTCGAATGAAGGGGGCTGAAGAAAGAGCGTGCGCATCATGACAATGAAGGTCCTCGCAAAAACCACCGGATCTCAAGATCCGCAAAGGTGAAAGGGTCAGGTATTCCTGACGAATGCCCCAGCATATGAGGCTGAAACGGTAAAAAGTCTAATCCCCGGGTTCGACCGGCTGTATTGGCGGTGTAATCGACGCCGCTCGCCTGATATGGAGGGTCTGACCACGCCAGGCCACGCGCTTGCCGCGCGCGCTGCCCACCATGATGGCGGCAGACAGCCATTCGCGCAGCGGAAACAGGGCATAGAGGGCAGGGGATAGGCGCCCCACGTTTCGGTCGATCGCCATGGCTGCGAGGCTGCGAACCGCCCAGACGCCAAGGAAAAACCACAGAGCACCGCGTGCGGGCCAGAAACAGGCCAGGACAACGCTCGACCAGAAAAGGGGAAGTTGAATGGCCGAGAGACCGTAACCGACCGGCTCTACATTCTTGACCGTACGCCCCCAACGCAATTCGTGCTCGATCATGTGGCCCGCCGAGGGTTCGGCAACGGTTGTCCAGGTCATGCATGGGGCGAGGGCGATCTCCTGCCCATGGGCCCGCACAAGCTGGCCCAGAATGGCGTCATCGGCCACGTGATCGGCCAGAGCCGCCAGACCGCCCACCCGTTCCAGCAGCCTGCGCGTCAGGGCCATGGTGGCACCAAGGCAGTCCTGACGCCCCAGCAGACGGGACATCATCACGCCAGGCATGAAATTATGATTGATCTGCGAGGCGGCGAACTCACGCACCAACGCTTTGCTTGCAGGAAGTCCAGCATAGAGCGTCGTCACGAGGCCGACGCCAGGACGTGCGAGCGTTGTTGCAATGTCGCGCAGATAGCCGCGCTGCACATGAATATCGGAGTCGGAAATCACGAGGACATCGTGCTTCGCCCTCGGATACATATTGATCAGATTGGCGACCTTGCGGTTCGTTCCGTGCGCGGTATCGTCAATCACGAGGCTGATATCGCGCTCGGGATAGTCCTGCATCAGACGCTGCACGATGGCGATGGCTGGGTCGCTCTTGCGCTGAACGCCGAAGACGAGCTGGAAACGCGGGTAGTCCTGCTCGCAGAAGCTGCGCAAAGCCTGTTCGAGCATCGGCTCGTCGCCATGCAGGGGCTTGAGCACCGTCACCGGGGGGAGAATCTGGGTTGTGTTCTCCCCGATGCGCGTGGGTTGGCGCGCATCGGGGAGAACTGCGCTCTTTTCCTGGCGCCGGAACGCAGTAATCAGCCCCGCGCCTATTGCCGACTGAGCGCATCCACACAACGCGATCCCCGCAGAGGCATAACCTAGCCAGTTCAAAACGAGAGTCACGCGCCCCCTCTCCCCTTTTCCAGGTGTTTTATTGCAGGGGGCCGACAGTGCATCTTAATTATTCATAAACTTTGCGGTTTTGCGGTTGAGCAGGGTCACGAGGGCATCCGCGCCGCCGCGGGCCAGCGTCGAGCTGAAATCAGCGCGCTGGGCGGCAACCTGGCTGATGTGACCATTGAGCAGAATGTCGACGATGCGATATCCGCCGCCAGAAGGCATCATCACATAATTGATAGCGGTCGCAGAATCCGACCCGTCACCGATCGATGTGCTCACAATGGTGCTGCCTCCCGTGGGGGCGGGACGCGTGGTCGGGCTGACCGTGAACTGCGCCGTACCACCCTGCTTGAAGCTCGAGACATAGCGGGCAATGGTGAACTGTCGGAAAGCGGTAAGCAGCTTCGTCTGCTCATCTGCAGACAGCGTCGTGTAACGCATGCCGATGGAGTTATGGAGCACGGTCGACAGATCGAAAATCCGATCGATCACCGGAGCCATGATCTGGGCGCGGGCTTCAGGTGTGCCGCTGGACGGGGACTGAATCTGCTTCAGGGCCGTATAAAGGTCGTTGATGGGCGCCACGGCCGGCGATTGGGCCTCGGACTGGGCCAGGGCGGGAGCAGGCATGAACACGAAGGAAGACGCGACGGGTGCCGAAATCAGGGCCAAGAGCCCGAGCGCGGCACGGCTCAGGCGCCGTGCAGGAATCGCGTCGGGCGTGGTGATGGGAAATCGTGTCATGCTGCGTCCTCAAATCTGTCCCGGTAAACGGTGCCGACAGGTGTCCGGATCCGTAGTCGGAAGCTGGGGTGGCTCGTGTTTTAAACAAGACATCCGCTCATCAATCACTGTCGCATATGTCCGACATAACGTCGAAAAGTGCAATCTTCCCACCGTGTTGCAATAACGAGGGGAGCGAATGCGCGAATCACGATGTGGGGTGCAACAGATTTCGGCTTAAAAATTGGTTAGTTATTGCCTTTACATGTCGCCAAAATGACACAGATCGCGCAATGAAACGTCATCGATGTTGAGGTGGGCAACCTGCAGGGTGTATAGGCAGCGTTTTACCATCCCGTTCGTATCCTTTTCAGTCTTGCGCGCCGGTCCCGATTTCGGTGATGTCTTGCGAAATCATACGACCTGCGGGTCTCACGTTTGACGTCGACGCGCTATTTCCGCCGGGCCTTTTCTGGTCCCGTGCGTGCACGTCGATTGGTGTAGGAGCATAGAGATACATGGCCGTTCCATTGATGCAGGCCGTCCGTGTCGGACGCTATGTGGTCAAGCAGCATCTTCTGGGTCGCAAGCGCTATCCGCTCGTTCTGATGCTCGAACCCCTGTTCCGCTGCAACCTCGCCTGTGCGGGCTGCGGCAAGATCGATTACCCGGCCCAGATCCTGAACCAGCGCCTCAGCCTGCAGGAATGCCTGGATGCCGATGCTGAAGCAGACGCCCCCGTCATCGCCATCGCTGGCGGCGAGCCTCTCCTCCACAAGGAGATGCCCGAGATCGTCAAGGGTCTGACGGCGCGCAAGAAGTATGTCTATCTCTGCACGAACGGTCTTCTGCTCGAGAAGAAGCTCGATGATTACGAGCCCAACCCGTTCTTCTCCTGGGATATTCATCTCGACGGCGACAAGGCGATGCATGATTCGTCCGTCTGCCAGGAAGGCGTGTATGAGCGCGCAGTGTCGGCCATTCGAGCCGCCAAGGAGCGCGGTTTCCGMGTGTCCATCAACTGCACGCTGTTCGACGGCGCGCAGCC
>NZ_PNQZ01000064.1 GCF_003994335.1 Asaia sp. W19 | reverse complement strand
GGTGCATGACGAAACCGCCGATGGTATGGAACAGGTCGCGTTCAGCATCGAGATCGATATCCAGTTCGCGAAAGACATCGCCGATCGGGGCCGCGCCGTCGATCAGCCATGAATTGGCATCACGTCGAACGATTGCCTGCTCCTCGAACGGGCTTGCCAGGCCATCCATGAGCGCCCCCATGATGTCCTTGAAGGTAATCAGCCCGACGACAAGGCCATACTCGTTGACGATAAGCGCAAACCCGGCACCATGGGTGTCGAACTGGGCGAGCGTGTCCCACAGATTCAGCGTGTCCGGCAGAGAAAGCGTATCGCGCCTCATGCGGAATATCTGACTGCTGATCGGCTGGCTTGGATCAGCATGGGGCGGCACTTCATCGACCACGGCCACGAGCACGTCCTCCGCGCGTATCGATCCAATGACGTGATCGAGGCCGCCATCGCAGAGCGGATAGCGCGAATAGGGACGGATACGCACCTTGTCACGCTGAGATTCGAGTGATTCCTGAACGTCGAGGAACACGATCTCGTCGCGTGGCGTCATAGCGGAGGTGACGGAACGATCCTGGAGGGCCAGCACGTTCTGGATCAGCTGATGCTCTTTTTCCTGCAACACGCCCGATGCCGTGCCTGCTGCTAGCATGGCGTTCAGATCTTCGGGGGTCACGGGCTCTACGGCGGAGGCGGCGGGAATGCGGAGCAGGCTCAGGAGCCAATCCGAGATGATCGAGAAAATCCAGACCGCCGGGTAAAGCACCCTGAGTGCGCCGGTGAGAAACCAGCCCACGCGCAGCGCTACCCGGTCAGGATTATTGAGCGCGATCCGCTTGGGCAGCAGATCGGCGAAAAGCACGAACAGACCGGTCACGATCACGAAGGCCAGGGTTGCAGCGGTCTTGGTCGCCACGCCCTGACTCAAGCCTGCTTCGATCAGGGCCGTGCTGAAAGCAGGGGTAAGAAGCTCACTGGAAATTACGCCGCCTAGAACGCCCACCGCATTGAGGCAGATCTGCAATACCGTGATGACCTGGCCGCTGTTGCGCCGCAGTTTCAGAAAGGCCGAGGCCCGTGCATCGCCCTGATCGGCCAGCGCGCGCAGGCGGATATCGCGCGCTGCAGCGAACGAGATTTCAGACAGGGAAATCAGAATGGAGACGGCAATAGCTGCCACCATGGCCGCAAGGCCCAGAAGCAGCAACGTCATGCGCGTGGCTCCTCATAAACAGGGACAAAGGATAGCGTGAGCCCGTATTTAGGCCTTTTCTGCCTCCCTTGCCAGTATTCGTCCGTCACGGAGCGGGTGGCAGCCCGGCGATTTCCCGCCAGCCCGCCTCATCGCAAGTGTTGAGACCCAGATCTGCCGCTTTTTTGGCTTTTGATCCTGCTTTTTCGCCCAGCACCACAAGCCCAGTCTTCTTGGAAACAGAGTCACTCACCTGTGCTCCAAGCCGCTCTGCAATGGCCTTTGCTTCCGGTCGGGTCATGCTGTGCAGCGTGCCGGTAAAGACGATGGTCTTGCCTGAGAGCGGTCCCGATTCCGGGCGGGATTCTTCTTCGATGGTGAGTTGCCCGCGCAGGTCTGCCAGTGTCTCGACATTATGCGGCTCGGCGAAAAACGCGAGAAGATCAGCCACGATGCTCTCACCGATCCCCATGATGCTGCCGAGCGCAAGTCGGTCGTCCGATCCGATCACGCGGGCAGCGTTCATGGCCTCAACCCAAGCCTCGTAGCTCTGATAATGGCGCGCCAGAAGCTGCGCGGTGCGCTCTCCGATCCGGCGTATTCCGAGCCCGAAGAGAAAGCGGCTGAAACTGATGCTGCGGCGCTGTTCGATGGCGCGCAGCAGATTACGCGTCGAGACCTCGCCCCAGCCTTCGCGACCGCGTATCAGCTCGGCCTTTTCATGGAGGCGAAAAATATCGCCCGGCTTGTCGATCAGGCCGATCTCATGAAACTCACGTATGGAACGCTCACCGAGCCCGTCGATATCGAATGCAGGTCGGGAGACGAAATGAATGAGACGCTCGACCACCTGCGCCTCACAGGTCAGTCCGCCCGTGCAACGGCGCACGGCCTCGCCTTCGGGGCGCTCTGTCAGGGAGTCGCAAACCGGGCAGCGTGTGGGGAAGACGAAAGCCGGGCTCCGGGGCGCGTCTTCGGGTACGGGGCCAAGTATCTGCGGAATGACGTCGCCAGCGCGCTGGACGCGCACGAGATCACCGGGGCGCACGTCCTTTCGGGAAATTTCGTCCTCGTTATGCAGCGTCGCTCTTGAGACGATCACCCCGCCGACATTGACCGGTTGCAGATGAGCCGTCGGGGTCAGAGCGCCGGTACGCCCCACCTGTATCTCGATCTTCTCAAGACGAGTAATGGCCTGTTCCGACGGGAACTTCCAAGCGATGGCCCAGCGCGGTGCACGGCCCACGAAACCGAGGCGGGTCTGTAGGGCGATAGCGTCGAGTTTGAAGACCACGCCGTCTATATCATAGGGCAGGGCAGCACGATCGCGCGCCAACGTGTCGATATACGCGGCGATATCGCTCGCATGGGCGATGCGGCGGGACAGCGGGTTGACGGGGAAACCCCAGGCCCGCAGCTGCTCGAGATAAGCCCAATGCGTGTCGGCGCACGCGGCGCTGGCATAGCCCTGGGCGTAGGCGAAAAGCGAAAGCGGGCGGCGCGCGGTCACCGCAGGGTCGAGCTGACGCAGCGAGCCCGCAGCCGCATTGCGGGGATTGGCAAAGCTCTTCTGCCCCTGCGCCTGCATCGTCTCGTTCAGCGTCAGGAAGTCGGCCTTGGCCATGAAGATTTCGCCGCGTATCTCGATTTCATCAGGGAATTTGCCTGTAAGCCTGCGGGGGATATCGGCAATGGTCAGCAGATTGGCGGTCACGTCTTCTCCGACCATGCCATCGCCGCGCGTTGTCCCACGTATGAGCGCGCCCCCGACATAGGTGAGATTGATCGAAAGCCCGTCGATTTTCGGCTCTGCGACAAAAGCAAGCGCATCCGCTGCGGCCGCATCAAGCCCGAGAAAGCGCGCAGCCTTGGTCACGAAGGCATCGAATTCCTCGGTGGTAAAGACATTGTCGAGCGAGAGCATGGGTAGGCGATGCCCCTGCTTGCCAAACGCTGAATCCGGGGCAGCCCCGACGCTATCTGTCACCCCGCCCTGGGTTTTGAGCTCGGGATAGGTTTCCTCCAGCGCGACGAGGTCGCGTCGCGTGGAGTCATATTCCGCATCCGAGACTTCCGGCGCGTCATTCTGATAATAGGCCGCGTTCCAGCGCGCGATGAGCGCCGCAAGCCGGGCGTGTTCTCTGGCGTGGATATCGTCCATTACTCTTGTTCCAGAAGACTGTCTGCTGCCGTGCGGGCGGCATCCGTGATGGTTTCTCCGGCGAGCATGCGGGCAATCTCCTCGCGACGCTCCTCCGCCGAGAGCTTCTCTGCCAGCGTCTCGGTGCGCTCCTTGCGGATGCGCTTGCTGATGCGCAGATGCTGATCGCCCCGCGCTGCAACCTGTGGGCTGTGGGTGACCACGAGCACCTGAACATCCTGTGCGACACGGTGCAGACGATCACCGATGGAGGAGGCCGTGGCGCCACCTACGCCGGAATCAACCTCGTCGAATACGAGTGTGGGTATGGCGGAGCGCTCGGCCAGAACCACCTTGAGCGCGAGCATGAGCCGCGAGAGTTCACCGCCCGAGGCGACCTTGGCCAGAGGGCCGGGAGGCTGGCCCGGGTTGGCGGCGATCAGGAAAGACGCCTGCTCCTTGCCCCGCAGGTTCCAGGCCTCTGGTTCAAGTGGGGTGAGCGCGACGATAAAACGCGCGCGTTCGAGGCGGACGGGTTTGAGCTCGGCCATGACGGCTGTCTCCAGACGGCGCGCGGCTCGCGCCCGGATCTGGCTCAAAGCCTCGGCTTCAGTCGCAAAAACCTCGCGCGCTGCCTTTGTCTCGGCCTGGAGTTGCTCGATACGCGCATTTCCGGAATCGAGCGCCTCGAGCCGCGCCTGCAGGCTGGCCAGCAAGGCCGCGAGCTCATTGACCCCGACACCATGCTTGCGCCCGGCGGCACGCAGGGCAAAGAGGCGCTCCTCGGTCTCTTCAAGCAGTTTGGGGTCTGTGTCGGCGTCGGCGGCAAGGCGCGAGAGCAGGGTTTCGGCTTCGGCCAGTGCCTCTTCCGCCTTTTCCAGCGCTGCCAGAGCTTCCTGCGCCTGATGCTGCTGGGCCGAACTGGGCGCAGACTCATCCCCCGGCGCCGGAAGGAGACGCGCCAGCGTGCGGCTGGCATTGCGCAGGGCGGCGGCGGGTGTAGCCGACCGACGGTCGCGTGGTGTCAGCTCGGAGAGAGCCGCGGCAATAGCCTCGCCCCGGCGCTCATTCTGCTGCAAACCGATGCGCAGAGCCGCGAGCTGCTCTTCCTCATCTTCCTGCGGCGCGAGGGCGGACAGATCCTCAACCGATTGCCTCAGCCAGTCTTCTTCGCGTCGCGTGGCCTCCATTTCCGACTGGGCGGCGGCGAGGGCAGCCGTCGCCTCGATCCAGCGGCGGTACCCGCGTGCAACAGCGTCCCGCGCACGGCGATCGACGCCGAATGCGTCAAGCAGATCGAGATGGGTGCTCTGATCGGCCAGACCCATCTGGTCATGCTGCCCCTGAATCTCGACCAGCAGCGCGGCAATACGCCGCAGTAGTCCCACCCCGATCGGCTGATCATTGACATAGGCCCGTGAGCGCGAGTCTGTCGTGACCGTTCGGCGCAGCACGAGGGGCTCGTGAGGGTCATCGAGGGCGATGCCTTGCTCAGCGAGAAGCTGATGAACGGGATGCCCATCGGGTATCTCGAAACAGGCTGACACGGCCGCCTGGTCGGCTCCGGCGCGTACCAGACCGCCACTGGCGCGATCGCCCAGGGTCAGGCTGAGTGAGTCGAGGAGGATGGATTTGCCCGCGCCTGTCTCACCCGTCAGTACCGTAAGCCCGGGATGGAACGGCAGATCGAGCCTCTCGATCAGGACGATGTCGCGTATCGAGAGGTGAGTCAGCATGGAAGGGGGTCCCGATTATTCAGCGTGGAAATCGCGCAGCCGGGCAGAGACCATAGCGGCGCAACAGTCTCGGCGGGATCAGAAGACCGAGTGCCACATGCGGCCGAAGAAGCCACGCTGCGTGGAGCCGGGAACCACACTGTGATCGGCGAGCAGGTTGCGGTTGCGCAGCATATTGTAGCTGTAACGATACCACTGGCTGTTCGGGTAATTATACCCGAGGACCGATGCGGCCTTGCGGGCTTCGTCCACAAGACCAAGCTCAAGATTGACTTCGACGATACGCTCGAGCGCTTCGGCAACGTGATTGGTCGTCTGGAAGTCCGCCACCACGCGCTGGTAGCGGCCAAGCGCGGCTTCGTAATTATGCTGTTGCTGATAATAACGCCCGACAAGCATTTCCTTGCCTGCCAGATGGTCGCGGCAGAGATCGATCTTGAGCTGGGCATCGCGCGCATAAGCCGTTTGAGGGAAGCGTGTAACAACTTCCTCAAGCGCATTCAGTGCCTCAACGGTTCCCTGCTGGTCACGCTGGACCTCGGCAATCTGCTCGTAATAGCAGAGTGCGCGCAGATAATAGGCATAGGCGGCGTCAGGGCTGGTTGGATGCAGCAACAGATAGCGCTCGAGCTGCTGGACGGAGAGCGCATATTCGCCCTGCAGATAATAGGCATAGCCTTCCATCAGCTCGGCATTACCAACATAGCCGGAATAAGGATAATTCTGCTGCAGCAGCTCGAATTCGCCGCTCGCCAGGGTGTAACGCTTCGAATGCAGCGCATCGATACCGTAATTATACAGTGCCTCGGCGCTCGCGACTTTGGGTGCCTTGACCTCTTCCTTGTTCGAAAAGAGGGAGCAGCCGCTCAGCAGCAGAAAACTGCTTGCCATTGTTGCGGCAGCGAGACGCTGACGCTTGCGCGCAGGAGGTACGTTACGTTCTGTGTTCTGATGCATGCCGACTCTTCCACTAACGAACGGTCTTATATCACGCCTGACCATTCGCGGAAGACCTGGGCGCATGAGATCGTTTCTCTTACGCCGTTGCGCGCAATTCCGTTCTCGACGATTCTTCACTACCGACGAAACGCCAGTTCTCGGCGGAGGCAAACAAGGCTCTCAGCAGCTTGTTATTAAGCGTATGCCCCGATTTATGGCCCATGAAACCGGCTTGGAGCGTATGCCCGGCCAGATAGAGATCGCCCACGGCATCCATGAGCTTGTGGCGCACGAATTCCTTGGGATGACGCAGCCCGCAGGGATTCAGAACCGTTTCGCCTTCGACCACGATCGCGTTATGCAACGATCCACCCCGAGCGAGCCCCATCTTCTGAAGCGCCTCGATTTCCTTGCGCTCGACGAAGGTACGGCAGAAACCGACTTCCTGACGAAAACGCTCCAGGCTGAGTGGCATGGCGTGGCGTTGCTGGCCGATCACCGACGCCGAGAAGTCAATGGACATGGCGAGAGCAAAGCCGGAACGGGCCGGGCGCAGCTCGGCGAAAGCACCGCTCTCTTCCTCGACATGGACAGGGCGCAGGACTTCAATGACGGCGCGCGGCAACTCCAGAATCTGGGTGCCAGCGCACTGGATGAGAAAATCGAACTCCGCAGCGGAGCCATCCAGAACGGGAGTCTCGGGGCCGTCGATCTCGATAAGGGCGTTATCGATGCCATTGGCATGAAGCGCCGCCATAAGATGCTCGATCGTGGCAACGCGGATCTCCGGGGTGCCGGAATTTGCGATGACCGTGCTGAGACGAGTGCAGACAACATTGTCGTAGCGCGCGGCGATAGGCGCTGAGCCGGTCAGATCAACGCGCTCGAAAACGATGCCGTGGCCTGCCGGTGCCGGGTTGAGCGTCATGCGTACCTGTGCACCGCTGTGCAGGCCGATACCTACGCAGGTGATAGCCTTCTTGAGCGTGTTCTGAAGCGGGGTACGTGGCGCGTTGCCGGGAAGGATCGAGAAGGAGGAGGGCGTAGAGGAGAGCGGGAGAGGCACGATCGATGCTTTGAACGGTGTTTCGGCCGTGATCTGCATGATGAGAGGCTCTCCTTGGTTTGGGCCGGTTTAAGCCCGGATCCTGCGGAAAGCTGTAACCGCTATGAGGGAGAGCAGACCAGTCAATGTTTATTGCCAAGTATTACGGCCTAAGGTCCTGAAACTGAAGTCGATTTTCAGTTTCAGGATGTGACGTAACGCCCGCCTCAGCGTCCCTGTTCGCGTCGCAGGAAAGCCGGAATATCAAGGCCGTTCTCGTCACCGGCGTCATGAGACGCGCTCACCCGTGGCATCTCCTCACGTTCCACGACGGTCGGTTCATTGCGCGCCGGTTCGTGATGAGTCGGCGTGGTCGAGGAGACAGGGCGCCCGCGCAGGGCGCCGGTCACGATTCCGAACAGGCTGCGCGGCTGGGACTGGGGTTCTGGCGCCGGACGCTGTCCCTGATCCGAAAAGAGGCCCGCGCGCGGTGACGGCGCATGCGGCTGAGGCTGTTTCGCAGCCTGCTGCGGTACCGTATGCGGCGACGGAGCCGCCGAGGCGCCACCCTGATTATCCAGCGTGTAGTGAGGCTGCTGACGAGGCACCGAGGCGTAGGTCGAGGCGGGCTGGAACGGGGGCTGAGAGCCGCTGCCCTGAGTCACCTCGGCACCGTCCGGGGCGACGGGCGCTGGCTCAGATGTCTCGGCATGGGTCTCGACGATTTCAGGCTCAGGCACACGGCTGCCATCGATACCGGTTGCGACAACCGATACGCGCATCCGCCCATTGAGCGATGGATCGATGGCCGAGCCCCAGATCACGATGGCATCATCCGACACTTCCTGGCGGATGCGCTCGACGGCCTGATCGACTTCATACAGCGTCATGTCGTCGCCGCCGGTGATGTTGATCAACAGGCCACGCGCGCCGGACATCGAGGAGTCTTCGAGCAGCGGGTTGGAGATTGCGCGATTCGCGGCTTCAAGCGCTCGATCCTCGCCTTCCGTTTCGCCCGTTCCCATCATGGCCTTGCCCATTTCCGCCATGACGGTGCGGATATCGGCGAAGTCGAGGTTGACCAGGCCGGGGGCCATCATCAGATCGGTCACGCCACGGACGCCCATATAGAGCACTTCGTCTGCCATCTTGAACGCTTCACGCAGCGTCGTATGCATGGTGGCCATGCGAAAGAGATTCTGGTTGGGGATGACGATCAGGGTATCGACATATTGCTGAAGTTCGGCAATGCCCGCTTCAGCGGCTTTCTTGCGGCGCCCGCCTTCAAAGCCAAAAGGTGTGCTGACGACGCCCACGGTCAGGATCTTGCGCTCGCGTGCCATTCTCGCGATCACCGGAGCCGCGCCTGTGCCCGTGCCACCGCCCATTCCCGCCGTCACGAACACCATATGCGCGCCGTCGATGTGGCGCGCGATCTCATCGGCGGCTTCCTCGGCGGCAGCCTTGCCGATTTCGGGCTTTGCGCCTGCACCGAGACCCTGGGTGAGGTGCGGGCCAAGCTGAACCCGACGCTCGGCGCGCGAACCGGCAAGAGCCTGCGCATCGGTATTGGCCACGACAAACTCGACGCCCTGAAGCTGCATCTCGATCATGTTGTTGACGGCATTCATGCCACCGCCGCCCACACCGATGACGGTGATACGGGGAGAAAAATCAGAATAGTTGTATTGCGGGGCAGTGAGATTGAGCGTCATGGCGTGATCCGAATAGGGCTGAAATCAGTCTCGAATGGCAGGAGAATGACTGTAGAGCATGAACTACATAGGTTACTTTTTCCTCACGCGCGACCCCTAATGAAATGCACGAGGCGCTTTAGCATGCCTCCAGCGCGCGGCTCGGGGGCATCGGCGTCATGGAAGCTGCGATCAGCACCTGCAGCCCAGGCCAGCAGCCCCGAAGCGGTGGAGAAACCTGCAGAATTGGCCCCGATTTCAGGCAGGCCGACAATGCCCAGGGGACGGCCCAGTCTGACGGGACGATCCAGAATACGCGCCGCCATGGGGCCGACACCGTCGAGCAGAGACGCCCCCCCGGTCAGGACCACACGCTCGCGCCCGGTCCGACCAAATCCCGCGTCGTCGAGCCTGTCGCGGACCAGTTCGAGTGTCTCCTCGATGCGCGGACGAATGGCGGAAACGAGCCGTGCCCGTGAAACGGTGGTCAACGATCCCGCAGCTTCGCCGATTTTCTGAAGCGTGATCAGTTCGCTGCTGTCTTCGGCCGAAAGCTCGGCTGCGCCGTATTTGGTCTTCAGGCGCTCGGCTTCATCCAGCGATGTCGAGAGCATGCCCGCCAGATCGCGAGTGACATGCAGCCCCCCCACGGGCAGGAATGCGGTGTGGCGCAGCATTCCCTCGCCGAATACTGCGACCGAGGTCGTACCCCCGCCCATATCGACCACGGTTGCACCAAGTTCGCGCTCATCAGCGTCGAGTACCGAGAGTCCTGAGGCAAAAGCTGCAGAGACGAGATTGGTCATCTTGAGTTCGGAGCGCATCAGCACGGAATCGAGTGTACGAACGGCGGCCGTGGCCGCGTCGACGACATGCAGCCGTGCGGTGAGCTGTTCGCAGACCTGCCCACGCGGATCGACGATGCCGTAAGTATCGTCCACCGCGTAGCCAATGGGCAGGGTGTGGATGACCGTACGCCCCTCGGTGTAGGCGCGCGCCTGGCCTTCGGCCACGACACGGCTCATATCGGCTTCTCCGACTTCACGGCCGCCGATCGGCATGCGCGCGTTGAACAGCCGGCTCTCGGGATGACCGCATGAGAGATTGACCGTGATATTGTCCAGTCGTCGGTCGGCCGCGTCTTCCGCCTGCCCGACAGTGGCCCTGATCGCCTGTTCGGCCTCCTTGAGATCGACGATATTGCCGTTGCGTATCCCGCGTGAGCGCCGCCATCCATAGCCGAGAACGCGTAACGTGCCATCGGCCTCTCCCCGCCCGATCAGGCAGGTCATCTTGGTCGAGCCGATATCGAGCACGCCGAAAACACCAACGCGCCAATGCCGCGGCAAAGCGGGCTCATCAGCCGGGGGTAATGCCAGGATATGGTCTTCTGACCGCTCCTGATTGCGTCGCCCCGTGCTTACTGGAAGCAGGGCGCGACTGCGGACGGTGCGACGGCGCTTCTTGCGGGGAGCTTCCGGATCGGTCGTGACGAGATCGTTCATTCTGCCGGGGCTCCATTGAGTGGCTGAGGGGCGGGCAAGGGGCGTTCCGCATCCTGTGGCGGAACCGGACGGGTCGCTGAGGGGCTTTGGGTCGGATGCGGTGCGGGAATCATCCGGTTGTTCCCTGCATCACCCGCAGTCGAGGGCGTTCGCTCCTTCATCGGTCGCATCGCCGGGCCGCGGCCCTGATCGGCACCTCTGTCGGTTTCCGAACGGCCACTCACCGGTTTCCTGGCTGGAGAGTCGACGCGGCTCTTCCCGCCATCGGTAGCGGAGGAAGGCGGCTTAGGCGCCGTATCCGAGTTCGCCGTGCCATCGGCAGGCTTGCCGTCGCTGTTCTCGGCTGCGGGTGCGTTCTGATGAATGACCATGCGGTCGGGAAGGCGCATGTCGATCGATACGACCGGGCGTTCCAGCAGACGGAATTGTGCCTGATACTGCGCCAGGCGGGCCAGTGCTGCCTGTTCCTGCCCTTCAGGCAAAAGCACGGAGGCGCCATCGCGCAGGGTTAGATTCCAGCGCCGCTGGCCGATCCGGACCGCGGCCACCACGAAATCCTTGACCACTGGATTGGCCGTCATCGCATCTACAAGGGACGATGCGGCGACATTCGCCCCTTCACCCACCACAAGCGGCAGGCGAATGAAGGCCTGACCGTTCTTGCCTTCGAGCCCCTGATCAGGAACTTTCTCTCCTGCGCGGTTGATTAGGATGAAATGGCCATGATCCTGCCAGACGGCAATTGGACTGCGCTCGACAATGCTCACGATCACCGTATCGGGCATATGGCGCGACACCATGGCATGATCGACAAAGGGCAGAGTGTCGATCCGGTCGCGCGCCGCCGAGACCGAAAACCCGAATATTGGCTGACCGACCGACGTGCCGAGCGCCTTCATCAGATCTTCTTCAGGAGTGAGATTGCGTCCCTCGACACGAATGGTCTTGATCTGGAATGGCAGGTACTGGACCAGTTTCGCGCGGTAAGGTGCGAAACGGGATTCCGAGCTCGACAGATGCAATGCCGAAATTCCGAATCCCGCCAGCCCGAGCAGGATGAGAAAAGCGACGAACAGACGCAGCCCGCGCTTGTGCCGGCGCATGAACAGCGCGAGACGGGCAGGCCTGTCCTGCTGCACCGGGCCGCGATAAGGCGCGTCTGGCCGTCTGTTTTTCATGCAGGGCGTTTACCGCGTGTCGTCAGGGCGTCACGCACCAGCCAGTCGCAGAGCTCGGGGTAGGAAATGCCGCAATAGGCTGCCTGCTCGGGCAAAAGTGAGGTTGCCGTCATGCCGGGCTGCGTATTGACCTCCAGCAGGATCAAGCGGGCGTTGTCCTCGTCATAGCGGAAGTCGGAGCGTGAGGCACCGGAGCATCCAAGCGCCTTGTGCGCCGCTTCTGCACAGCGCAGGGCCTGTTCGAAAATCGCCTCAGGGACCTGCGCCGGAACATGATGCACCGAGCCGCCAGGCGCGTATTTGGCATCGAAATCATAGAAATCACCGGTCGGCGAAGCTGCCACGATATCGGTCACGGTCAGGGCGCGATCACCCAGCACCGCGACGGTGAGCTCGCGACCGGGGATGTATTCCTCGACCAGCGCCTCATGGCCATAGGCCCAGCCTGCGGCGATAGTCTGACGGCGATTACTGCCGGTGCGTACGATCTCGACCCCGAAGGACGAGCCTTCCGCAACAGGTTTCACGACATAGGGTGTGGGGAGCGGATCCGCGTCCGCCAGCTCCTCCATGGTGACCACACGCCCTTCTGCCACGGGCAGCCCGGCAGCGGCGAAGACCCGTCGCGAGGCGTCCTTGTCCATGGCGAGTGCAGACGCTCGGATGGAGGAATGGGTGTAGGGCAGGCCCAACCATTCCAGCACGCCCTGAATGGCGCCATCTTCACCCAGCGGGCCATGGAGTGCGTTGAACACCACATCGGGTGCGGCAGCGCGCAATGCCCTGATCGTCTCCACCAGATCGGGACCGGCATCGACACTCACCACGTCATGACCGGCCTCGACAAGAGCCTGCGCCACGCCCGCGCCGCTACGCAGGCTGACGGGACGCTCGCTGGAAATTCCTCCCTGCAGGACGGCAATTTTCAGGCTCATGGCGTTTCCTCCCGGCGCAATTCGGCGACTGATGGTGTGTCTTTTTGCTGAGCGTTGTCGTGCAAGACTTCCCCAGCTTTTCTGCCCAGTCGCTTGATCTCCCAGTGCAGCGCGATGCCGCTATGGTCGAGCACGCGCTGGCGCACGAGATCGCCAAGCGTCTCCAGATCCGCGCTCGTGGCCTCGCCCAGATTGAGCAGGAAGTTGCAGTGTTTTTCGCTTACCTGCGCGCCGCCCTGGATGAGTCCCCGACACCCGGCCTCATCGATCAGTTGCCACGCCTTGTGCCCGTCCGGATTGCGAAAGGTCGAGCCGCCTGTACGCGATTTGATGGGCTGCGAGGCTTCGCGTGCCTCCTTGATCCCGGCAATATGGGCGCGGATCTGCGCCTTGTCGCCCGGCTGGGCCCTCAGGCGCGCGCGCAGCACGATGGCCCCCTGAGGCAGCACGGCATGGCGATAGGTGAAGGCCAGGGCGGGATTATCGAGTTTCGTGATCGATCCGTCCGGTAGCAGGACCTCTGCCCAGTCGAGCACGGCGTTCATATCGGAGCCATAGGCCCCGGCATTCATCACCACCGCCCCACCTATCGACCCCGGAATTCCGGCGAGGAACTCCAGGCCTGCCAGACCGGCACCTGCGGCCTGCTCGGCCACCATCATGTCGAGCGCCGCAGCCCCGGCGATCAGCCCGTCCGGTTCGATCACGATCTCCGCAAAGCCGCCCGCCAGACGCACCACGAGTCCATCCAGCCCGCCATCGCGAATGATGACATTCGAACACGCCCCGAGCACGGTAACCGGGGTATGCGGGGGCAGGGCGGCCAGGGTTTCGGCCAGATCCTGCGCATCCTTGGGGACAAAGAGGGCCTCGGCATTGCCGCCGGTACGAAACCACGCGCGTGGGCCGAGCGGCGCATCGAAGCTCAGCCTCCCCCTTGGGGTAAGATCACGAAGCGCGGTGCTCATGATGCCTTGCCATTCAGCGCGGCGAGCTGCCCAGGCAGGGCCTGCGCCCAGTTGGTAATGGTACCGGCGCCGAGGCAGACCACGAAATCACCGGGCTTTGCGATGGCATTGATCATCTCGGCCAAATGTTCCGGGCCGGGCAGCGGGACAACCGAGCGATGACCGCTCGCACGCAGTCCCTCGATGAGGGAGTCGCGGCTGATCCCCTCGATCGGAGCCTCACCCGCAGCGTAGACGTCGGTCACGATCACCGTGCCGGCATCGTTCATGCAGGTGCAGAAATCGCTGAACAGGGCCTCGAGGCGCGAATAGCGATGGGGCTGCACCACGGCAATCACGTCGCGCGCACCAGCCTGACGTGCGGCGCGCAGAACTGCCGCGATCTCGACCGGATGATGGCCGTAATCGTCGATTACGGTGATACCGTTGAAGTCGCCACAGCGCGTGAAGCGACGCTTGACGCCACGGAAACCGGCCAGAGCCAGGCGGATCGTCTCGTCATTGATGTCCATCTCGCTCGCGACCGCAATCGCAGCGAGCGCGTTGAGTACATTATGCTGCCCGAGCATCGGCAGGCGGAACGGCCCGGCCCTGCGCGTCGTCTTTTGCGTGCGGCTCGTGATGACGACTTCAAACGTCGCGCCCAGACGGTCGGTGATCAGCTTGTCGGCGCGCACATCGGCCTGAGGGCTGAAGCCATAGGTCACCACGCGATGATCGGACAGGCGCGGGATCATCTGTTGGACGGCTGGGTGATCGATGCAGAGCACGGCGAAACCGTAGAACGGGATATTGGACACGAACTGATCATAGGCGGCCTGCATGGCCTCGGCCGTGCCCCAGTGATCCAGATGCTCGGGATCCATATTGGTGACGACCGCAATTACGGCCGGAAGACGCAGGAAGGAGCCGTCGCTCTCATCGGCCTCGACCACCATCCAGTCGCCCGAGCCCATACGCGTATTTGTGCCATAGGCCTCGATGATGCCACCGTTGATGACCGTGGGATCGAGCCGGGCCTGCTCGAGCACGCAGGCCACGAGGCTGGTGGTAGTGGTCTTGCCATGGGTGCCGCCGATGGCCACGGCCCAGCGCAGACGCATCAGCTCGGCCAGCATTTCGGCACGACGCACGACGGGGATCAGCCGAGCCCGTGCGGCAAGCACTTCAGGATTGTCCTTCTTGACCGCCGTCGAGGTCACAACGACCTGCGCCGTCCCCAGATTGGCCTCATCATGACCAATCGCCACGATGATGCCGAGCTTGCGCAGGCGCAGGACGTTGGCATTCTCGCTGATATCGGAGCCCTGCACCTTGTAGCCCAGCATATGCAGCACTTCGGCGATTCCAGACATGCCAATACCGCCGATACCGACGAAATGGATGGTGCCAATGGAAAGGGGAAGTGCGCGCATGGACCAGGCTTTCAGAGAAACAGCAAAGGATCGGTTGACGAGGTGACGTGTCAGGAAACGGGGGAGCGGTAATCCACTATGCGGGCTTCGACAAGGTCGGCCAGCAGGCGGGCGCTCTGCGGATGGGCGAAGCGTCTTGCCGCAGCCGCTGCCCCCGCAAGACGCTCAGGGTCGTTCAGCAGCGGGGCCAGGAACGCGGCAAGGGCATCGGGGGTGAAATCCTTCTGGCGGAACATCCAGGCCCCGCCTTCATCGACCAGTTGGGACGCATTTGCCCCCTGCTCATCAGAAGCGGCAATCGGCAAGGGGACGAGGATCGACGGCTTTCCCGCAATCGTCAGTTCCGCCACTGAGGAGCCGCCAGCACGGCCGATGACGAGATGCGCCTTTTGTAGAAGAGAGGCCACGTCGGAGAAGAATGGCGCCAGAACGCAATCGATGCCCGCCTTGTCATAAGCGGCCTGTACCTCTGGAATATCCTTGTTATGCACCTGCTGGGTTACATGGAGCCTGGCTTTGAACCCCGGCGGTAGCTGCGCCAGCGCCGCAGGCACGGTGGTCGAGAATACGCGGGCCCCCAGGGACCCACCCCAGACCAGAAGATGGAGCGCGTCGCCCGGTGGCGTGTAGGGCGTGTCCAGCAGGGCCTCGATCTCCGGGCGCACCGGCATGCCGGTGAGCGCCGCGCGCAGACCAAGCGGCAACCTTGCGACGGTGGGAAAGGAGGTCGCGATGGATGTCGCGAAACGTGCCAGGAGCGCATTGGCCTGACCCAGAACCGCGTTGCCTTCGTGTAGGATCACGAGCGGGCGTCTGGAGTCAGGCAGGAAGCGGCTGCCAAGAATGGGCGGCACCGAGGGGTACCCGCCGAAACCGATCACGGCGACCGGGTTGATTTGACGATGCAGTGCCCGTGCGGCCCAGGCGCCGCGCAGGAGCGCAGTCATACCGCGCAGCTTGGTCGTGATGCCCTTTCCCGCCACACCGGTGCCCTCGAGCACATATTGTGGCCGGTCCTTGAAGATGCCGCTGGTGCGTTTGCCTGCCCGTTTGTCGGTCATGAGCACCAGTTCATGACCGCGCGCGGCGAGTTCGGTCGCAAGGGCTTCTGCCGGGAAGAAATGGCCACCCGTTCCCCCTGCAGCGATCACGATTGGACGGGTCATGAATTCGATCCTTCCCGAAGCGAGGTCCAGTGGCCCTGACTCGCGTAAGTGGAACTGATGGGGCTGGCCGAAACCTGATGCCGTGTCAGCGCCAGCACCATGCCAAGCGTAAGGGCAATGGAGAGAGCCGACGAGCCTCCGTAGGAGATGAGCGGCAGCGTCATGCCCTTGGTTGGAATCAGATGCAAGGTCGAGCCCATATTGATGAAAGCCTGCAGGCCAAAGCCTGCGACCAGGCCTGAGGCGGACGTGATCACGAAAGGATCGCTCTCGCGCATCAGCTTGAGCAATGTGCGGACCACGATCACGGCGAAGATCAGGATGATGAAGAGGCAGATGAAAAGCCCGTATTCCTCGCCTGCAACGGCAAAGACGAAGTCGGCATGGGCGTCAGGCAGTAGATCCTTGACCCGTCCCTCGCCGGGGCCGCGCCCCATCATTCCGCCATTACCGAAGGCGCGCAGGGCGGTGTCGATCTGGTAGTGATCGCCCACATTCGGATGCAGGAAGCGCTCGACACGTGATCGAACATGCGGGAAGGCCACATAGGCGCCTGCGAAGGCTGCGATCATCGCGCCAACACCCGCACCCACGAAAATGACGGGCAGACCATTCACGAATAGCTGGATGAAGAACACCATCGTGATGACGGACAACATCCCGATATCGGGCTGGGATTTCAGAAGCAGCAGAATGAGTCCGAAACAGCCAAACGCAATCAGCATGCCGGGAAAACGCATCGACCCGAAGATGACCCGGCGGCGCTGCTCCGCCAACAGCCATCCCGTGACCACGGCGAAGAAGGGCTTGAGGAATTCGGAGGGCTGAACCGACATCATGGGAAGCGCGATCCAGCGACGCGCCCCCTTGATCTCCACGCCATGGACAAGCGTCATGAAAGTCGCCGCGAGGGCGATGACCCCACCGATCAGGGCAAGGCGCCTGACCGCTGGGCGGGAAAGCCCGGAGACGCCAAGCACCACGGCCCCTGCGAGAAGCAGGAAGATGACCTGTTTGAGAATGAACATCTCACGCGATGCGCCGATGCGCACGGCCACGGCCGGGCTTGCAGCGAGCATGAGAATATAACCGAACGCGATCAGGATCCCGACGCAGCAGAGCGTGACGCGATCGACATTGCGCCACCAGCGTCCGATTCTGGACGTATCGACACGTGAATGCCCTGCCATCTTAATTCAGTCCCCCAAGGCCCTGCAGATCAGGGCGATCCCGTTTCACGCCGTGCGTCCACTCGGTCCAGACGTGACAGGATATCGATAAAATGCGCGCCACGCGCCTCAAAACTCGCAAACTGATCGAAGCTTGCGCAGGCAGGGGAAAGCAGAACGATAGGCACGCCGAGCGCCTTGGCGGTTTCGAGGCTGGCCATGGTGGCGGCTTCGAGCGTTTCGACGCTCTCACAGGCTACGCCGTGCGTCTCCAGAGTCTCACGAAGAAGGGGCGCATCGCGACCGATCAGATAGGCCTTGGCAATCCGGTCAAAAAGGGGCGCCAGAGCCTGGATCCCGCCGGACTTGGCAATGCCCCCGGCAATCCAGATGATCCTGTCATAACAGAGCAGCGCCTTTTCTGCGGCTTCGGCATTGGTGGCCTTGCTGTCATTGATGAAGCGTATGCCATCGATGGTAGCGGCCAGAGCCTGTCGATGGGGCAGGCCGGGATAGCTGCGCAGCCCATCCGTGATCATCTCATCCGAGAGACCGAGATGGCGCGCCATGGCTTGGGCAACCAGGGCATTTTGCAGATTATGCTTCCCGGGGAGGGCAGGCGCTTCTTCGAGTGCGGCAGATATTCCGCGTACGGTATCCGGATTATCGACCGAGATCAGGGTGACGGTCAGACCCTTCGCAATCAGTTCCTGCGCCTGAGCGCAGCAAGGGGCGTCATCCACCCCGATAACCGCCAGATCGCGAGGGGTCATGTTGTCGAAGACATGGCGTTTGGCGCTGGCATAACCCGCCATTGTGCCATGGCGCTCCAGGTGATCCGGTGTCAGATTGAGCAGGCAGGCCGTCGCGGCGTGGAAGCTCTCCAGCCTTTCGAGCATGTAGGATGACATTTCGATCACATACACGCCCTCATCGGGCAGGAGCGGCAGGGCGAGGGAAGCTGTACCGAGATTGCCTCCTGCCGCAACAGGCACACGGGCTTTCTCGAGCATATGCGCCAGCAGCGCCGTAGTGGTGGATTTGCCGTTTGTGCCGGTCACCGAGGCGAAACGCGCCAGCGAACCCGCTTTGCGCACGGCGCGATAGAGGATCTCTGCATCCGACAGGATGGGCACCCCGGCTTGCTGGGCAAGCAGGGCAACCGGATGCGGGAAAGGCAGATGATGCGGGATACCCGGTGAGAGGATCAACGCTTCGAAACCCGTCAGCTCCTCAAGCGGGGCCGCGATGAAGCGGGCAGCGTTCCCGTCGCGAGCGAAATCGTTGGGTCCGGGTGGGGCTTTGTCGTCCCATGCCTGCACTTCCGCCCCCATGGCGAGAAGCGCTGACACGACGGCCGCGCCGTTTCGGCCGAGGCCCAGCACGGCAAAGCGCGAGCCAGCAAAGAGATCGGAGGGAAAGGCGCGTATCGTCATCTTAGCGCAGCTTCAGCGTCGCGAGGCCGGCCAGCCCCAACAGGATAGAGACGATCCAGAAACGGATGACGATCTTGGGCTCCTGCCAGCCCTTCTTTTCGAAGTGATGATGCAGTGGTGCCATCAGAAAGACGCGGCGCTTGGTGCGTTTGTACCAGAAGACCTGGATCACGACAGAGAGCGTCTCCACCACGAAGAGACCGCCTACGATGCAGAGTACCAGCTCATGTTTGACGGCAACGGCGATGGCGCCCAGCGCCCCGCCCAGAGAGAGCGAGCCCGTATCACCCATGAACACGTCAGCGGGTGTCGCATTGAACCACAGAAAGCCGAGCCCCGCCCCGATGAGGGCCGCGCAGAACACGCCGAGTTCCCCTGTGCCTGGAACCAGATGAAGCTGCAGGTAGTCGGCAAAGACGCGATTGCCGACCAGATAGGCGATCAGCGCGAAAACCAAAGCGGCGATTACCACCGGCACGATGGCCAGCCCGTCCAGGCCATCCGTGAAATTTACGGCATTGCCGAACCCGGTCATGACGATCATGGCAAAGAGTGGAAAGGCAAAACCCAGCGGCAGGAGGAAATCCTTGACGAAGGGAAAGGCCACCATGTTCCGCAGTTCGGGCGGCATGAGGCTCTCCATCCAGTACCCCGCGATCAGAGATGCGGCAAACTCGCTTCCCAGACGGGCGCGCTTGGACACGCCTTTCGTGTTGCGCTTGGAGAGCTTGAGATAGTCATCCGCAAACCCCACCGCACCGAATGCCGCGGTGACGAACATCGCCGCCCAGACAAAACCGTTGGTGAGGTCGGCCCAGAGCAGGGTCGAGGCAAAAAGCGCAATCAGGATGAGCATTCCACCCATCGTGGGCGTGCCGGCCTTCTCGAGAATATGCCGCTCGGGACCGAGCGTGCGTATGGGCTGACCCTCGCGCTGGATGCGCTTGAGCTGGGCAATGAAAGGGCGGCCGAAGACCAGCGAGATGACGAACGCCGTCAGACAGGCCCCGCCCGAGCGGAAGGTCAGGTAATGGAAAAGATTGAAGAAACCGCCATGGGTCGTGTCGTGAATGGCAATCAGATTATACAGCATCAGCCTGACACGCCCCCAGCAAGAAGAGGGGTGACAATGTCGCGCATGCGACTGCCAAGACTGCCTTTTACGAGAACCACGTCACCGGCTTTCAGATAGGATTGGACGAAGGGGGCGAGAGATGCCGCGTCTGGTTGCCAGACGCCACGCTTTTCTTCGGCAAGCGCGTCAAAAACATGGCGCATATGCGGGCAGCAGCAAAAAACCAGATCCGCATGGGCCATCAGATCGGGCAGGAGGGCCAGATGCTCGCGCTCGGCGAAATCACCCAGTTCGCGGATATCGCCCAGTACGGCGATACGACGCTTGGCTGGCATGAGCGCAAGGGTCTCCAGCGCTGCGCGTATCGACAGAACAGAGGCGTTATAGCTCTCATCCAGAAGTGCGGCCTGACCGCCCAGGATGGGTTGCACCTGTCCGCGCCCGGCGCCGGGGCGCCAGATTGCGAGCGCTGCTGCCGCCTTGTCGAGGGATAATCCGAGCGCATCGATCGTGGCCAGAACCAGCCCCGCATTGCGGATGAGATGGCTTCCAGGTGCGGAAAGCATGATGTCACGGTTCATGAACTTGAACCGCGAGCCTTCCGCTCCGGTTTCGAGCGCTGTCAGCCGATAGCTGGCGTGTGCGCTCAGCCCGACGCGGGAAATCCGGCAGCCCGACCGCGCGGCGGCGCCGGCAAGAATGGCCTCCATGCCGGTATCATCTGGTACAATGGCCACGCCCTGCGCCGAGAGCGCGCCGATGAGATCGGATTTTTCTTCCGCAATGGCTTCTACACTGCCCATATGGCCCAGATGGGCACTGCCTATGGTGGTGATGACAGCGATATCGGGTTGCACCATGGCAGCGAGTGGCGCGATCTCGCCGCGGTGGTTCATGCCGATCTCGGCCACGCAGAAGGCGGTATCACGCGGCATTCTTGCCAGGGTGAGGGGCACCCCCCAGTGATTATTATAGGAAGCGATGGCGGCATGGGTGGGCCCGATGGAAGCCAGCGCGCAATGCAGCATGTTCTTCGTGGTGGTCTTGCCGACCGAGCCGGTCACCCCGACCATTTTCCCGGTAAAGCGCGCCCGTGCGGCATGGCCGAGGGCGCGCAGCCCTTCCATCGTATCGGCCACACGCAACAGGCGCGGGTCGGAGACATCACCGGCCTCATGCACCATGACGCAAGACGCGCCCTTTGCCAGGGCCGCCGCCACATGGGCATGGCCATTGCTGTTCTCTCCCTGCAAGGCGATGAACAGGTCGCCAGGCTCGAGACTGCGCGTATCGATGGAAATGCCGGTCACCACGATCTCGGCGTCGAGCATGCCATGCGTCGCGGCACGCAGTTCCGCGCTGGTCCAGAGGGTGTTCATGGGGCGACCCCGGCCAGCTCGCGAATGACGGCACGATCGTCGAAGGGGGTGGTGACACCGGCCACCGTCTGACCGCTTTCATGACCCTTGCCAGCCACAACGACCACATCGCCCGCCCGCGCTTGCGCAAGGGCTGCGGCAATGGCTGCGCGACGATCGCCGATTTCGAGGGCGTCGGGGCAGGCTGCCCTGATGGCGGCGCGTATGCTGGCGGGGTCTTCGCTGCGCGGATTGTCGTCGGTGACAATGGCCAGATCGGCCAGCCTTGCGGCAATCTCTCCCATAAGGGGACGCTTGCCCCTGTCACGATCTCCGCCCGCGCCGAAGACGACGATCAGGCGGTTTGAGGCGTGAGGGCGCAAACTGTGCAGCAGGTGCTCGAGCGCGTCCGGCGTATGGGCATAATCCACGTAAAGACCGGCCCCGTTATCGAGCGTTGCCGCAAGCTCGGCCCGCCCACGCACACCGGCGAGCCGGGGGAGTAGATCCAGCACAGCGCGCGCGTCCTCATCCTGCTCAAAGGCCATGGCGGCGGCCAGAAGCACGTTATCAACCTGGAAACGTCCGGTGAGTCCAAGTTCGATTTCAGGCAGGGCTTCGCCGAGGAGCGAAAGAGAGATGATCTGCCCATGGGGCAGGGGTGTTGCGCGTAGCAGGCGCAGGGTTTCGCCCTGCTCGCCCACGCACCGCAGTTTGAGCCCACGGGACTGCGCCAGTTCACGGAGGGCGGACACCGTTACCGCATCCATGTCCGCATTGATCGCGGCGAGTGCGCCCGGTGGCAGGAGGCTAGAAAAAAGGCGCAGCTTGGCAGCTCGATAGGCTTCCATCGTGCCATGATAATCAAGGTGGTCGCGCGTCAGATTGCTGAACCCGCCTGCGTGAAGCGCGACGCCATCGAGACGATTCTGCTCGAGCCCGTGCGATGACGCCTCAAGTGCTACATGCTCGATTCCGGCAGATTTGAGCCGGGCAAGCGTTTGAACCATGGAGACCGCATCAGGCGTTGTGAGCGGGGGCGGAGCCTCGACCGGGACATCGCTGATGAGACCGAGCGTTCCGATACTGGCCGACATCGTGCCGGACAAAGACCAGAGCTGGCGCAGGAAATCAGCCGTGCTGCTCTTGCCATTCGTGCCGGTGACGGCAGCAATGCGCGCCGGCTGCGGCCCCGCCAGCGCTCTGGCAAGCACAGCAAGATCATGGCGCGGCCCCTGTGAGGCGATGAGCGGCACGTCTGCTGCGACGGTCGTCGTTTCCGGCAGCAGAAGCGCGGCTGCTCCCTGGGACAGGGCTTGGGGAATGAAGCGTGCGCCATCGGTCGCGACGCCGGGCAAGGCGGCGAAGATCATGCCGGGCCCTACGGCGCGGCTGTCAGCGGTGATCCCTGTGATTTCGGGGTCGGCCTTCGATGAATCGACGGCGAGCGGCGGGACCGGGAGTCCGGCCCGCTTCAGGAGTTCGGAAAGGCGCATGGCTCAGCCTCGTTCAGAAGAGTGACGCGCGGCGCGCTCGGTGGCCTTCGCAGCGAGCTTGGCGGCTTTCTCGGCAGCCTTGGCGGCGTCTTTTTCCGCCTTTTCCTTTTGCGCAGCGATGCGCGGATCACCCGGATCGTTGCCGGGGCCGAGGGCGCGTTTACCCGGCGGAATGCCGGGTTCGAGCGGTATGGCCATCTCGGCATCGATCTTTGCGGCGTTCTTCGTGTCGGGAAACAGCCCGAGCATCGGCCCGATACGTGCAATCAGCTTTCCTGTCGTCGGGGCGGCGTTCCAGCCAGACGTCACGAAGCCGTGGGTCTTGGGGGTGGGGTGTGGCGAATCAAGCATGACATAGACGGCGTAGCGCGGTGCATTCATCGGGAAAATCGAAGTGAAGGCCGAGATATTGACGTGCTTCAGATATCGGCCATTCGGTCCGACCTTTTCAGCCGTACCGGTTTTGCCGCCTACGAAATAGCCGGGTACTTCCGCGCTGCGCGCCGTGCCCTGCGTTACGTCAAGACGCAGCATCTTGCGGATGAGCCTGGAATTTTCCTCCGATACGACCCGGTCACCCTGAGGCTGCGGCGGCGGGGCGGGGGCATCGCCCGAGGCATCGCTCTCGGGCCTGAAGGCGGCGGGTACAACAGGGGCGCCCGGAGGTGCGGCCGCACCCGTCGTGCCAGATTGCGTTCCGCCGGGTGCATTCAGGGGGGCACCGCCGGGCGCGGTCGCACCGGGGGGGAGGGCCTCCTCATCCGGTTTTGCGCCGTCATCCTGTTCGCGTGCCACGAGAGTAGGCTTGATCAGAATGCCGCCATTCACCGTGGCAGCGGTGCCGCGCACGATAGAGAGCGGTGGCTCAGCCACGCCGTGACCGAAGCCGACCGTCATGACAGTCGAAACGCCCCAGTTCTTCGAAGACGGTACGATGGGACGTCCAGCCTCGGGTAGTTCGATCGGCACGCGATTAAAGAACCCCATATTGCGCAGCCATTCCTGCTGCCGTTTCGCGCCCACGTCGAGTGCGATATGCGCGGCAGCCGGGTTCGATGACTTGGCAAGAACGTCGGGCAGGGCGAGCCAGGGCGCGAAGTGATCGGTCTTGATATCCGAGATGGTGAAGCGACCGATATGGATGGGGATGGTCGAGAAGCGATCCCAGATATGGGCCACGCCATATTCGATGGCCATGGCCGCGGTCTGAAGCTTGAAGGTCGAGCCCGGTTCGTACATGCCCGTGACGGCGCGGTTGAACCGTGCATCGGCAGGCGCATGGCCGAACTCATTGGCGTCGTAATCGGGCAGGCTGACCATGGAGATGATCTCGCCCGTATTCACATCCATCACGATGGCCGCAGCCCCGATGGCCTGAAACTCGTCCATGGCGGCCTGGGTCACTTCCCGGGCCACGGCCTGGATACGCACGTCCAGCGACAGACGCAGCGGGGTGCGATCCTTGTTGAGACGCTCGTTGAAATAACGTTCGACCCCGGCCACGCCGTGATCGTCGATATCCACCCCGCCCAGAATCTGCGCGGCGGTACGGCCCAGCGGGTAATGACGTCGCTCGCTCGCTTCGAAATAGATGCCCGGAATGCCCAGATTATTGATGGCTATTTCCTGCACGGGCGAGATATCGCGGGCAATGTAGACAAACTGCTTCTTCAGCGAGAGTCGGCGTGTTGTCTCTGCCTCGTCGAGCTGGGGCAGTACGGATTTGAGCTTCTTCGCTGCATCCGGGGCGTCGATCAGCTCCATCGGATTGGCATAGACCTGCGCCACGGGCAGAGAAAGGGCGAGGGTCTGCCCATTACGATCGACGATGCTCGCGCGATGCACATCCGGTAACGAGAAATCGCCTGCGATCTGCCCTTTCGGGTCGCTTTTCGGAATTTCAGGCACCTGTGAAGCGATCTGTCGCTTCTCGGGGGCCATAGGCATGAAAACGGTGGCGAGGCTCAGTTTGCCCGCCACGAGGCCGAAAAGGACCAGAAACCCGAGCCCGACCCCGATCAGTCTTGTGTGCATCTGGTCGAGCGACGCCCTGACCCGCTTGGTGCTCTTGCCTTCAGGACGCGAGGGCGCGCCACCGGAATGGCCCGACCTGTTGGGGGGAGGTGTCCTGCCAGCCATGCTCAGCCGCTTTCATATCCGCTCAATTGGCAAGAGGCGTAGGCGGTGGCAGAGCATCACCATAGCCGGCGAGGGATGAAGAAGATCCGGAATCGCTTTGCACATGATGGGGCTTGGGTGCCTGCATGGCAATCTCCGCGTTGCCATGCGTCACATGGGGGGAAGCGCTGACATGGGCACTGTGCCATGAGGTGGCGGGCGTCGCCTGCGGACGATTGCCCCGAAAGCTCGCCAGACGAACGGCCAGATCGGTATCGCCTGTGCCGGCCGCGCCGGGACGCGTTGTGGCATGAACGACGGCATCATAGCGATGGCTGTGATGGGCTGCCTGCCCCAGTTCATCAGAGACCATATGAGGGCGGCTGCTCTGCTGGGCGAGTTCGACCACAGGGCGTTGGGTGGGCGCGTGCAGGGCATGAGGCGCGGCCGTGGCTGCATGGGCAGGAGGCTGGGCGCGCGGGGTAGCCGAGGCAAGGGCGACACGTGCCGGTGCGGTCGCGGCAGGGGCGATGACCGGCGCGACGGGCAATGCGGGTGCAGAGCGGTGACGAGCGGGCTCGGCGCTCGCCACGAGGGCTGCCGTATCACGTGCCGCCGGAGCGGATGGGGTCGGGGCCACAGTCTTCGGCTCTGCGGGCTTGACCGCGGGGGCGACGACACTCGGAGCGGCGGGGGCGTTCGACACGGCGATGCTCAGGCTCTCGCGCGGATCGCGGAAGGCAGGTTTCGAACTGGGCGCAGGCAGCCCCTCGATCATGCTCGCCAGGCGCACATATTGCGTGGGAGCCATGGGATGAAGCTGCCCCAGGAAACGCCCGGAAAGCGCACTGAGGCGGTCCGGCTGGTTGAGTAGCGCCCATTGGGTCCGCAGCATCGCCGTTTGCTGTCTGACGCGCTCGGTCTTTTGCACCACATTTGTGATGTTCTGATCGAGCACTGTCGTTTCATGCTTCTTCGTATAGAGAAACAGTCCCGAACCACCAGCAAGAAGCGCGCAGAGAAGAGTGAACGGCCGGATCATGAGAGAGACCCCCTAACAGAGGCTGATGGTGCGGTACGAAGAAGGCTACGCAGTTTGGCGCTGCGCGAACGGGGATTGCGACTGATCTCGTCATCCGAGGCGAGGACAGGGCGGGTATGGGGCAGGACGTAATCCGGCGTGACAAAGCGCTCGGCCATGGGTTCATGGCGTGACGGGCGGCTTACCCGCCCCGCGGCCTGGGCAAAGGCGCGTTTCACAAGACGATCTTCCAGGGAATGGAAGGTCACCACCACAAGGCGGCCATTTTCGGCTAACAGGGACGGCGCCTCATCCAGAGCGCGCTGTAATTCGCCGAGCTCGTCATTCACCGCAATTCGCAATGCCTGAAAGGTGCGTGTGGCAGGATGAATGCCTGATTTGTCGGGACGCACGACACTGCGCACGACATCGGCCAGGCGCGCGGTGGTGAGGATCGGTTCTTCCTGACGCGCACGCACGATGGCACCGGCGATCCGGCGCGAAAGACGATCTTCACCGTAATGGTAGATGATATCGGCCAGCTCGGCCTCTTCGGCCTCGTTCACCAGATCGGCAGCGGAGCGACCCGACTGCGCCATACGCATGTCGAGCGGGCCATCATGCCTGAACGAGAAACCACGCTCGGCTTCGTCGAGCTGATAGGAAGACACGCCAATATCGAGCACGATGCCGTCGAAAGGGGCAGCGTCACCGAGGAGTTCCGCCATGGCACCGAACGTGCCCTCTACAGGTATCAGACGATGCGCGGGGGCGTCGGCTGAAAGGGCCGCGGCGAGGGCTTCGGCACGCGCAATGGCGGTGGGATCGCGGTCGATCCCCCAGACGCTGCATGCCGCGCGGGCCAGAATGCCCCGCGTATAGCCGCCTCCACCAAAGGTGCCATCCACGTAACGACCGCTCTCATGCGGTGCGAGGGCGTCGAGGACTTCCGGCAGCATCACGGGGACATGGCCAGGGTCATGGCCGGTCAGCAGAGCAAGGGGAGAGAGCGCATTCATGACGCCACCTCGTTCGGCGCAGCGGCGCGGCTGGTCATGCGGCGCGCACGGGCGCGTGCCTCTTCGCGGCGTTTGGCGCCAGCCTCAGGCTCCCAGATCTGGAATACGCGTCCGAGACCCATGAAGGAAATCTCGTCGGTGAGATTGGCGTGACGCTTGAGCACATCCGGCAGGATGATGCGGCCTTCCTTGTCGGCATCGATCGGATAGGCGTCCGCATAGAGACTGGCGGCGAGGTCGTCATGGTCATCGGAGAAGATATCAAGTGACTCGACAGGACCCGCCAGCGTGGCAAAGGCGGCACTCGGCCATGCCTCGATGCAGGGATGCAGATGGGAGGGACGCAAGATCACGAGGCTCTCATCGGGCTGGGCCTGCGCCCTGAGGGCGGCGCGGAAGGAGGCCGGAATGGACACGCGGCCCTTGGCGTCGAAACGGTTCTGATGCGTGCCGAGAAACACACTCACGCCGTTCGATGCCTCCTCTTTCCGCTGGAGTAATTGCCGCTGATGTTTCGCTCCCGGCACGGGACAAGGCGCTGCGCTTCATGTCAGAAGGACCGTCCGGGATAAATTTGGGATATCATGGGATTTCATGGGACGTCAAACAATTCGCGCGCAAAAACCGCAGAATTTCGGAGTTTTTTTGAATGCGGCAATTTGTATGTTCTTATTATGTTCTTGTGGGCAATAAAAAGAAACTGCCCGGACATCGCAATACATCGTTTTTGTTATGTTCTTATTAAGGCATGGCTGCGGAACATTGCGGCATGATTGTGGCGCAAAATGCCCTTCGAGCCGGATTGGGCCACGTTATTCGGGCGTCATATGTCATGATCCGGCTGCCAGATCCTGCCGCCGCTTCAAGCAGGGACTCTCCCGGGTTTAGGGGGCAATCGAGAGAGCGATCCGTCGCGCTCCGACACGCGGGTAATGTCAGACG
This sequence comes from Asaia sp. W19, assembly GCF_003994335.1. Taxonomy (GTDB): domain Bacteria; phylum Pseudomonadota; class Alphaproteobacteria; order Acetobacterales; family Acetobacteraceae; genus Asaia. The sequence goes on along the minus strand of NZ_PNQZ01000064.1, from coordinate 55,726 downwards.
GTCTGTAAGCCGGGTTCTGTCCGCCCTGAGGCGGGGCGATCATTCCTCTGGGACCGGTCTTGCAACCGGCCTCACGCAACCAACCCGAATGACAAGGCGGGAGAGCCTCTGATCCCATCCCGGGGGATGGATCCGCCATTCCTATTCGGTCTTGCTCCCGATGGGGTTTGCCCTGCCTCCCGCGTTACCGAAGGAGCGGTGCGCTCTTACCGCACCGTTTCACCCTTGCCTGCAGCCCGAAAGCCGGGCAGGCGGTTTGTTTTCTGTGGCACTTTCCCTAGGGTCACCCCCGCCGGCCGTTAGCCGGCATCGTTCTCCCGTGGAGCCCGGACTTTCCTCCATCACGACGGTTCTCACCGGCGCAGCAGCGATCGCCCGACCGTCTGACGGGCGCAACCTGACCGATGCGCTCCCCAGGGTCAAGCGCCACACCGGGAATTTATCCTTCATTCCACCTCTCATAAGCTTGCCCTGACCGGCGAGCCTGGTCAGGCAGCTGCGAGATGGGCAGGGAAGCGCGTCGTCCCCAGGGGGCAGGGCGCTGAATCGAGGATCGTGATCATCATAGTCCCGCCATGCGGGCCAACGGGAAAAGGAAGGGGGATGAAAGCCGCGCCCGAGGTCCAGCGGCATGCCGATGTATCGCGCGGATGCCATCCTTCCAGCGCTTCGTCGTCAAGATGCACGACAATATCACGTGTGCCCTGGTCGTCGGTGAGCGTGATCCTCCCGACAAGAACGCCCAATGTCCGCCTGTCATCGATGAAGGCGCCGATATCGACCGCAGGGATGAAGCAGCGTGCATGCAGGATCACGGTGCGCGTATCGGCAGGGAGGCCGAAAGCGACCTTCGTCCCGCCGGTGAAGCGGGGCGGGAGGACATGCCCGTGTTCCGTGCTCATACAGAGCCCGGCAGCGCGGGGATCACGCGGGTCGCGTTGACGCGAAAGCGGCGCAATATGACCGTAACGAGCATAGAGAGACGCAACGAAGGGTGGCGTTACATCGATCGGCAGCGGGATAAGCGCAGCGCGGCTTGCCTGAGCACCCTCAGAGGTTGTTCGCTCTTCCGCCGGGTTCGGCTGTGCCGGGAGATAACTCTCGACGGGCAAGCCATTGGCGAACAGGACCTCATGCCTTTCCAGTTCGAGATTGTAGTAACGATAGGGGGCAGAGCCCGTCTCGTAGATGACTGAGTTTTTGTTGACCAGCATGCGGGCAGGGACGCATCGACCCTGAAGATACAGGCAATGTTCAGGAGTAAGCCGCAGATCCCGATGGGGGGCACCTTCACCAAAAGCGTGAGCGCAAACCCGCACAGGATGGTTGGACCAGCATTCCGCAAGGAGGGGATTGGGGGTCTGCTCCCCTTCATGGACAGCGACGATCGGCACCGCCTCGCGGCTCTCACCGCGAAGGACCGTGACCAGATCTCCCGGGCGCAACGTCTCGACGCTACGCTCACCATTCGGAGTGGCAATGAGTGTGCCGGGCAAAAAACACGGCGCGGCGCGCGTGTAGGTCACGCCCTTGTTGCCGTTATAGCTGTCGGCATTTGAAAACGCGTTTCGATCATAACCGAGACCGATATCCAGGCGTATCGTCTTGGTAAGCTGAGTGATCGTCAATATCCCGGTGGCGGGGTCGTAGCTGAAGCTGTTCGACCCGTTTCCATTCCAGACATAGAGGACATCGCCCTGAGAAAAGCCGCGTATTTTCAGATTGACGGGGCCGGACTGGAAGTTGAAGGCGATATAGTTATTCGATCCCTTGAGATTGATCGTCGTATTTGTCATCCCACCGCGCACGGCTAGAGACGAATTTTCCATGTTGATCGTCTGCCCCGAGACGAGAAACAGCGAATAACTGGTCGGATTGCGTGTGTAGCCGTTGAGCTGCACGTTTCTGAGGTTGATCGTGCCCGACCCGGTAATCGAGGCAGGCTGATAGGGCGTCAGCGAGATACCTGTAATATCGATCGTGCCATTATTGACGATGGCGCCTCGCACATTGATCGTCGAGGCACGATCTGAAGACCCGCTGAACCGCATGGTCTGACCGACTGACACGGTGGTCGTCTTCCCGGTGGCCCCCAGCTCGTAGGCGGCCCGTGGCGATATCGCCGCAGCAGCGCGCGCGTAGAGGGCGTTCGCTCCATGAGTATTCACGGGAACTACTTCGTCAGGCATCACTTTATTCCGGCATTTAATGATTATTACATATCAATGCGATGAAGAGGTCTTCATTTCTATGAAGAGAATAAAGTGACGGGGAGTGTCACTGTCAAACCTGTTATTTTCATGCGCGGTAAGCCAAACTTATTCGCGCGATACTTTCAGGGACTGGTCTGTCCTTGATGGCCACGTGTGTAAGATCCTGCCACCGGCGTCTGCGGCAGGTTTCCGCGCCGGATGTTCCTGCTGCACGCCAGTGCCGGGCAGGAGGGGGCTCGCCTGTTCGATGGTGCTTTTATCTGGATCAGGACGTCACCGTGCCAGTACCGTCCTGCGCATGACAGATTCTCCCGCCCAACGTCCCGGATTGCTCTATCGGCTCTTTCTCAACTGGCTCAAACGTGCGGCAGGAGGGCGTGACGGATTGCCGCTTCCGGAGCGCCTGACCCCGGAGACGCTCGCTGCGCTACGCCGGATGACCGGTATCCCGAGTTTTCCTCAGCGGTTCTCCTCCCTCCAGATCAGGGCATGGCGTCCGGTCATGTTGCCCTGTGGTTCAGGCGCGACGGATTGTGACAATCGTCCGGCGCGTCTCTATCGCCCACGAGGAGCCGTGCGCGGTCTGGTGCTTTTCCTTCATGGCGGCGGCTTCGTGCATTGCGACCTGGTGTCACATCACGGAATCTGCTGCCGCCTCGCCCGTCATTCGGGTGCGATGGTGCTCTCCCTCGATTATCGGCTGGCGCCTGAACATCCCTTTCCGGCGGCGGTCGATGATGGATGGGACGCGTTACTCTGGCTCCATGAGCAGGCCAGGCTGCTCGATCTGCCGATTGCTGTGTGCGGTGACAGTGCGGGGGGAAATCTCGCTGCGGTCCTGGCGCGCCGCGCAGGGGCCGCCGGGCTCGAACGCGTCGTCGCACAGCTTTTATACTACCCGACGGTCAGTGGGCTTCTGTCGCCCGTTACGCGTGAGACCTACGCCCAGGGCTATATGCTGACGGCGCGCCTGCTCGACTGGTATGGCCGTCAATATATCCGCAGTGACCGCGACATGCTGAACCCGGATTTCGCTCCGGTCTTCGCCAGCGATCTGGCCCAGGCGCCGCCTGCCATGATCGTCACGGCCGGATTCGATCCGCTGCGCGGTGAGGGGGAGCTTTATGCCCGCTTGCTTCGAGAAGCCGGAGTGACGACGCGGCTTGTCTGTTACTGGCGGGCCATCCACGGTTTCCTCAATTTCTATGCGGCCGTCGTGGAGGGGCGTCAGGCCCTGCGTGTGGGCGGACGCTATCTTCGGGAGCGGTTTGCTGCCTGGCAGGAAGACAGGATCTCGTAATGAGTGACTTCGCTGGGCGGTTCAGCAAAAAAAAGGCCGGAAGTGTCCCCGGCCTTTCTCGTTATTGCTGCGCTATGGCGTGGAACCGACCAGGCGTGCCCTGGTCCGTTGCCAGTAGGCGATCAGCCCGGTTGACCTTGATGGTAAACAGTCGGTCGAAACTGCCCGGCTTGCCTGGACAGCCATTATTGCTGCGTTCCATGAAGTCGATACGCGTTGCTTCCGGCGGGTCATTGCCGTTGACGATGGGCACCAGACATTTTGCCGGGACATCGGTCATGCCATTATGGGTGACGAGAACACGCAGATGTTCGACCAGCTTGGTATTGTCGAACCAGGCGAGGCGATCGAACTGGATCTTGTCTGCTGCCTGATCGAGCCAGCCCATTTTCATGACGAGAATGGCCAGAAGCGAGGCAGGCACCAGTACGACGAGCCGCCGCAGGAGATGCTGCTTGAGCGTGCGCGGCTTGCGACGCCCCGCACGACCCGAGCCGAGGTGGGGGGTGGGAGCGTTCTCTGACCCGGAGGTCGGCGTGCGGGGAGGGGTTTTGGGATCGGAGGCCAAGTCTGCGCCTTATTCCATGTCTTCGTGCCAGATCTGCCCATCGCGAGCGAGCATCTGACGTGCTTCTTCCGGACCCCAGCTTCCAGCGGCGTAATGTGCCATCGGGACCTCGTTCTTGGCCCAGGCTTCCATCACCGGCGCCACCCATTTCCATGCGGCCTCGACTTCGTCGCGGCGGATGAACAATACGGGGTAGCCACGGACTGCGTCGAGCAGCAGGCGCTCATAGGCATCGGGATAGCGCACCGAGAACTCGCGCTCGAAATGCACGTCCAGCGTGGTTTCCCACAGGCCGAATTCGTCATCCATCGGGTTCTTGACGTTGAACTGCCAGGAAATGCCTTCATCCGGCTGGATGCGGATCACAAGCACGTTCTTCTCGGGCTGGGACGGGAAGAGCTTGGTGGCAGAGGGCTTGAAGGTGACGACGATCTCGCTGACCTTGGCCTTCAGGCGCTTGGCCGAGCGGATATAGAACGGCACATTCTTCCAGCGCGGGGTGTCGATCTCCGCGCGCAGGGCAACGTAGGTTTCGGTGTTGCTCTCATGGCCAAGCTCGTCCAGATAACCATCGACCGTCGAGCCCTTGCTGTGGCCCTTAGTATATTGCGCGCGCACCGTGCTGGTGGGCAGGCTGGCGGCATCGAGGGGGACCAGGGATTTCAGCACGGCCACCTTGGCGTCGCGTACGTCATCAGCCTGAAGCGTGTCGGGCTTTTCCATGGCAACCAGGCACAGCACCTGCAGCAGGTGGTTCTGCACCATGTCGCGCAGTGCGCCCGAATTGTCGTAATAGGCCGCGCGCCCTTCGACACCGACGAGTTCACCCGCTGTGATCTGCACGGATTCAATATGCTCACCCGACCACACCGCTTCGAAAAGCGGATTGGCGAAGCGGAGGGCGATCACGTTCTGGACGGTTTCCTTGCCCAGATAGTGATCGATACGGAAAACATAGCTTTCCTTGAAGTATTGGCCCACAGCCTCATTGATCTCGTCGGCAGACTTCAGATCGATGCCGATCGGCTTTTCCAACACCACACGGCTGTCTTCGGTGATCAGCCCTTCATGATGCAGGTTCTTCGAGATTGCGCCGTAAAGGTCGGGGGCGGTCGCGTAATAGAACACGCGCACATGGTCTTCCGCCTTGTGGCTCAGGACCTCGCGCAGGCCTTCCCAGTTGCTGTCAGGCTTGGAGCCATCGAGGCTCACATAATGGACCATGTCGAGAAAGCGATCGACCACATCCTCATCGAAATCATCCGACTTCACGAAGCGCTTGAGCGCGTCACGGGCACGGCTCTGATACTCGCTGCGCTTGAGCGGTGAGCGTGCCGTCCCGATGATGCGAGCTGTATCAGGCACCTGTCCCATGGTCAGACGATAGTAAAGGGCAGGCAGCAATTTGCGCATCGTCAAATCGCCGGTGGCGCCGAAAATGACGTAGTCGAATGGGGCGACCTGGTGGCACTGGGTCATCTTCCTGGCTCTCCGGTTCCGAAATGGGCAGTGCGGTCTTATGACATGCACCGCTCGTTAGCGACAAGGGTGCAAGGCAATGCACCAGGGCAGCACAAGGTTCCCATGCGATAGGCGTTGACCCGGACACTCCCGGCGCGATAAGCCGCCCCTTCTTCCCCCAATGCAGGCGGGCGCTGCCTTCATGCATCTGGTGCGGTTTCGGTCCGCCAGGGCCAAGCGCAACCCCCGTTTTTCGAGGTCATCATGTCCGACATGCCTTTTGATATCGACGAAGCCGCCGCCAGCCGCGCGCGTCAGGCTGCCGATCCTGACTCGAATGTGGGCGGCATTGCCGTCGACCGTCTGCGCAGCGTGATCGAGCGCGTCGAGCGCCTGGAGGAAGAGCGCAAGGCCCTTGCTGGCGATATCAAGGATATCTTCAGCGAGGCCAAGTCGGCCGGGTTCGACGTGGCCACGATCAAGAACATCATCAAGCTGCGCAAGAAAGAGCCCAACGAGATCGAGGAGCAGGAGACGCTTCTCGACATCTATCGCCGCGCCCTCGGCATGTAACGCCTTCGCAGGGCAGGCCTGATACGGCATTGCCCCGCGGGTTCCGTGAAGATTTGAAGACACGGGCCGATCCCGACTGACAGGGTGTTTCGCCATTGTTATGAACCGCCGCAATTCCGGCTTTTCATAACTGGCAGGGTGGCGATGTCAGCGGCTCAATGGTGCCTCGAGCAATCCGTCTGGGTTTCCCTGCACGAACGTGTGCGGCGTCAGAGCCGACGCAGCGATACCGATGATCTGCTTCAGACGGCACTGCTCCATCTGTTCGAGCGCGGTCTGGACGGGATCGATCATCCCGAGGCCTATGTGCTGCGCGCCACGCGCAACCTGGCGATCGATCGGGCAAGGCGCGAGAAGCGTATCCGGTTTTCCTCACTCGACGATGAAGCAGGGCTGGACCCGGTCTGCGCAGCACCCGGCGCCGAGCGTATCGTGCTGGGGCGTCAGCAACTGGCCCGTATCCGCGCGGCATTTGCCGAGCTCGATGCGCGCACTGCCCGCATCTTCCTCCTGCACAGGCTCGACGGGCTGACCTATAGCGCGATTGCCGGGCAACTGGTCGTAAGTGTCAGCACGATCGAGAAATCGATCGCCCGCGCGCTTGCCCATCTGGCGCTCGCCCTCATGGATGAGGGCAGCTCGTGACACCAGACCACGTCGAACAGGCGGCGGACTGGCAGGCGCGTCTTCTCTCCGATCGCTGCTCGGATCAGGACAGGGCGCGTTTCCACGCCTGGCTAAGAGAGAGCGAGGCTCATCACAAGGCCTATGATCTGGTTTCGCAGATATGGCAATCCGGCAGTTTTGCGCCAGCGCAACGTGCGGCGCCGCACTCTCGTCGGGCGGTATTAGGCGCATTCGCCCTCTGCGCCGCCGGCGCCGTTGCGGCGCCCCAGACCGCCGATGCGCAAAGCATCAGGACGGGGAGGAACCAGACGCGCCATGTCGTCATGGGTGCCGTGACTGTGCAGATGGACGCCTGTAGCGCCCTCACCTGCGGGCCGGAACGTCACAAGCTCGATTTCGGCCAGGGACGGTTTGCGTTCTCACTCAGGCCAGAACAGGCGGCCCTCCGTTTCGGATGCTGCGCGTGGCGCATTTCGGGGGAGCGCGGTGATTATGCGCTCGATGTCACGCCCGATCGTATGATCCTGGCCGTGATTTCGGGTGGATTGAACCTGCACCATGTGCATGCCGCGGCAGCGCGGCTCGGCCCCGGGCAACTCATGGTGTTCGACCGCCGGACCCTGCAGGCGCGGGTTACGGAGGGGCGGGTGGACGATCTGCTGGCCTGGCGAGAAGGGCGAGCGATCTTTCATGAAACCCCGCTCGATCAGGCGGTTGCGGAAATGGCGCGTTACAGCGACAGATCCGTGGTTCTGCTTTCGCCTTCTCTCGCGCATCTGCGTTTGAGTGGGGTATTTCATACGCGTGACCCGAAGCGTTTTTTCAATGCGCTCGCCCATCTGTTGCCGTTGCGCGTGCTGATCGAGCGCGACCGTATCGCGATTGTTAAGCTTTGATGAAACGGCAGGCGGGATGATGAGGAGGATTGGGTCTGGGTCGTCAAGCAGGACAGAGACCATTTCCGATCCCATCCTGAAAGACAACCGCGCTTATGATCCGTGTTCCCTGCCACGTGTCCGCCAGACGCAAGAAGCTTGCCCTGGTTCTTCTTTCGCTTACGGCATGGCCGCATTCGGGTCTTGCCCAGGGACCGGGTGGGACGAATACGGCCGGGCTGGACTCTGCCGATACGCTCAAGGCGCTGAGTCTGAGCCAGCCCGCAGGCGCGCTGGAGGACGCTTTGACCGGTCTGGCCCGTCAATCGGGGCGCGATATTCTTTTTTCCAGCGATCAGGTTCGCGGCAAGAGGGCACCCGCCCTGAAGGGCAGATTGACGCTGGATAAGGCGCTGGACCGGCTTCTGGCCGGGTCTGGCCTGAGTGCCCATGTCCAGTCCGATGGGGCGGTGGTCATTGCCAATGCTGCGCGTGGGAGCAATTTCGCCCATGATCAGCATGGCGAGAAGACGGGGCAGGAGCATATTACGGTTATCGGGCGCGCTGAGCGTCTGGCTCCTTCCACGGTGCCGCTGACCATTACCGAGCCGACTTCCGTCATTCAGAGGCGCTTCATCACCAACAACATCGTGCCGCTCGCGAGTGTGGATGACATCATCAAGTTCCAGCCCAGCATCTGGACCCAGAATCCGAACGGTCCCGGCATGGGCAAGGCCGAGACGATGAGCCTGCGCGGCTTCCAGGACGGTCAGTACAATATGCTGTTCGACGGCATCCCTTTCGGGAATGCCAGCGACCTGCACCATACCACCTCTTCGCTCTTCATCTCGCATTTTCTGGGTCAGGTGCAGGTCAATCGCGGTCCTGGCACTGCCTCGACCATCGGGAATGCGACCTTTGGCGGCACGATCGGCTTTGAATCCCGCACACCCGCCAATCGCTTCGGGGTGACGCCTTATGGCACCTATGGCAGTTTCAATACGCGTGCAGGCGGTGTCGAGGTCGATTCAGGCAAGACGCGCTTCGGCTCCATGGTGCTCGATCTGCAGCACGAGGAAACGGATGGATATCTGACCGGCTCGGGCGAGCGGCGTAACAATCTGCTTTTCAAGGACGTCGCAAGACTAGGGGAGAACACGACCCTGACTGTGCTGACCACCTATAACTGGGAAAATCAGAATACCACTCAGGGGGCGACGCTGGCGCAGTATCGCAAGTATGGCAAGGATTACGGGTTGTGCTTTAACGCGACATTGCAGTGCTATGCCGGGTATCAGCCGAGCACCTATACCTCCGACTTCGATTATGTCGACATCAAGAGCAAGGTTCTGCCCTGGCTCACCGTCGAGAACCGGCTCTACACGAACGGCTTCGAGCATGATTACACGGAATCGATCGATGCCAGCTCGGATGATCCAGGCGCCAATGGCGTGACCTTCTATTCTGCGAGCGGCAAGAAGCTTGCGACGTACAAGAGCGACGTGCCCGGCAAATATGCTGATGCCAAGTTCCGCGATTACGGCGATACCCTGACCTTCAAGGCGCATACCTCTCAGGGCGATGTGCTGCTCGGTGCCTGGGCTGATCTGCAGGATGATCGGCGCTATACCTATGCACTCGACCTGACAAAGGGCGGGATCATGGTGCCTGGCAAGAATGGCTCGGCCTATAGCTATGACATCTCGGATTTTAATACGACGGTGCAGCCCTATCTCGAATTCGACTGGAAGCCGTTCAAAAACACTATCATCAAGCCCGGCATCAAATATTCCTATTTCCGGCGAGACTATGATGCTGCGGTCAATAAATCGACCAAAGTGCCGCTGAACGCGACCCAGAAATTCACCTCATGGCAGCCGTCGATTTCTGCCAATCAGATTATTCTGCCGGGTTGGAGCGCCTACGCCCAGATTGCGCGCGGCTTTCTGGCACCACCCATGAGCGTGTTTCAGACTCAGAATGTCGGCAATGTCAGCCCCGAAACGACGCTGAACTATCAGCTCGGTACAGTGGTGCAGCAGAAGCGCTGGACGGTGTCGTTTGACGCCTATTACATCAATTTCTCCAATTTCATTGCCTCGGCTCAGATCAAGGTGCCGGGCTTCGGCACCCAAAGCACTTCGGTCAATAGCGGTGGTGCGATCTACAAGGGGCTCGAAGTCGAAGGGCAATACGCCATCGGGCATGGCGTGTCTCTCTACGGCAATTACAGCGTGAATGACGCGCAATACAAGCACAGCTCTGTCCGTGTTGCGGCGACTCCCAATGTGCTCGCGTCTTTCGGCGTGCTCTATGACGATAACAAAGGCCCCTATGCCTCGCTCATCGGTAAGTTTGTGGGGAATCATTATGGGCTCGACAGCACCACCAACAGCAGCGGCAACACGGTCTTTGCCAATCAGTACCGTATCGGAAGCACCACTACGGCCGATCTCGCTTTGGGGTGGCATTTCAAGAAGCTGGGCGGCTTCATGCGGGACGTGACGCCCAGCCTCAAGATTTCGAACCTGTTCAATAATCGCGCGATCAGTGATTTCGCTGGAAATCAATCAGCAGCCAGCGCGGGTTATCCCGATGGTGCGCCGCTTTACTGGCGTCTGGCAGGGCGCTCCGTGTTCTTCAACCTGACCGTCACCCTCCCATGAGAAGAGCGCTCCTTCTCTCTTCGTTGATCGTGCTCGGGTCGAGCCTGGCGCCTTGTGAGGCTTCCCCTGCAGGGCTGAGCGTGTCGGCTTCCTCGCCTGGCGCGCAGGACAGGCTCGATCGCGTGGTGCTTGTTGCACGGCACGGCATACGCAGCCCTACGCAGGACCCGGCCACATTGGCCCGGGAAACCGGGGTGATCTGGCCTGAATGGCCTGTCGTTGCGGGGCAGTTGACCGATCACGGTCGGGCTACGCTGCGGGTCATGATGGAGGATATCGCCCGATTCTATGATCTGGCCTGCAAGACGATCAGACACTCCGCACAGCAGAGACCCTGCCTGTCGCGGCCCGCTCCCGTCATCTGGGCCGACTCAGCCGATGAACGCACGATGCAGAGCGGCGAGATCATGGCGGCTGCCTTTACGCGTAACGACGCCATCGGGGCGCAGGGTCTCTTCCTAGGGAAGCGTGATCCTCTGTTCGAGGGTGCATCCCCCGGCTTCATCACGCAGAATTACGGGGCCATCCATCAGGACGTCGAGGGCGCGCGGGAGGAAGACCGCGATCACCGGTCCGCAGCAGTAAGCGAGGGACTTGCATCCCTTCAGGCCTTCCTCGCGCCGCGAGGATGCGCAGACAACACCGAGCCTTGTTTTGCCGAAGCGCTTACGACCGGGCAGAAAAAAGGCCGCCCAGTGCTGGAGGGGGGAGGCGTTCTGGCGGCATCTCTCGCTGAAAATCTGCTTCTGATCTACGTCGAGGGCCTCGATCGGTCACACCGGGAGCAGACTAGTCCAGACTGGGTAAAGCGGATCGATCCTCGGCTCCTGTCTCGCGTCCTTCCCGTGCATGAGGCCATGGCGCGTCTCACACGGCGCCGGGGTGTGCTCGTACAGGAGAAGGCGCATCTGCTGGCAGAAGTGATTGAGCGTTTTCTCTCTGGTGAGGCGGTGAGGCTGTCCGACACCATGCCGCTGGGGCGCACCACCCGCTTCCTGGCTTTTGCCGGGCACGACACGACACTGGATGCCCTTGCCGCTCGTTACGGTCTGGACTGGCATTTCAGCGATCAGCCAGATGGCACAGCGCCTGACACTACAATGGCATTCGAGCGCTGGCTGAGCCCGTCCGGGGTGGTGTCGTATCGGGTGCGTTTGTTCCATCAATCCCTGGCGGCGTTGCGCGAGGGCAGGGGGCTCGACCTGCGTCATGGCGGGGCCGTCCTGCTCGCGCCGGGCCGCCTGTGAGGTCGGTCCGCACGCGTCGAAATCCGTGAGCCAGGTCCTGGACAGGTACCGTAGAATATCCCTCTTGGCGGAGTCGATAAAAATAGCATAGATCGCAGATCATGACGACCGCGCTTCTCTCACTTCCACTCTGGATGCAGTTCCTGGCAGGATTTGTCCTGCTGGGACTGGGGCTCATGTTCATCCTCATGCCGTTCTCGATTTTCGGCGTGAAGCCGAGGCTCGAGGAGGTCGAGCTGCAGCTCAATGAGGTGCGCGCCGAATTGCGGATCATCGCCATGCGTCTGGGCCAGAGTATTCCCGAGACAGGCCCTTCAGGTGAACCTGTCTATGCGCCCCCGCGGCGCAGCTCCGCGCCTATCGAGAATCGCACGGCTGAGCCTGCTCGCGTGCCTGAAATCATGCCCTGGTCGACCGAGGCGAACCGTCAGGCCCCCCAGCGCCCCGTTCAGCCCCGCGATGACGGTGCACGGGGCGATGCTCCGCCCCGCGAGGCGTTCCCCCAGCGTGACATGGTAGCAGAAGACCGGCGGGATCGTGCGCCAGAGCGGCCCTTGGATCGAGCCCAGGAGCGTCAGACGCCGCCGCCCGAGGCGCGCGATGATTACAGCTATGCCGAATCCGGTGCGCAGGAGAATATCGAGCGTATTCTGCGTCCGACCCATTTCGACCCCCCACCACCGCGCGAGGCCCCGCGTCCGCCCCGCCCGCCCGTAGGGCAGGAAGCGCGCAGCCCTAATCAGGCCGTGCCAGATGGCGATGAGGCGTGGCGGCTCAAGGCGACCCGTCCTGAAGCTGCCCGTTCGGACATGTCGCGCCCTGACGCTTCCCGCTCCGATACCTCTCGCCCCGATACTTCTCGCCCTGACTATTCGCGACATGACGGGTATCGCGTGGAGGGACAGCGACAGGAAATGGCTCCCCGCAGCGCCGCGGCCGAGGCGGAGAGGTTGCGCCAGGCCGAGGAGGCCGGTGCGCGTCGTGTGCGTTCCGAGCCGACCCTGCGTTGGCCCCCCCGGCCCTGAGGCCCACGCGGCGACATAATGCGCCGCTGTTCAAGCAAAGCGCACGCACCGTCCTTGTGGCGATAGTCGCCCCCCAAGGCCCATCTCAGTGGGCACGTTGCCTCCGAAGGGGGGGGGCATTCGCGATCCATTTCAATAGGTGAGCCTCTCTCCGGTCCGGGGTACCGCCGGGCGGGAGTGCGCCCTCGACGGGTCATGTTCCGTTCCGGGAGCTGGATGTCGAGCCATGCGCGAAGCTGACGAGCGGCCGATCAAGCCACGTCCAAGGCCGGATTAATGGTAAACGCAATGTGTTAATCGAGAAACATAATTTAATATATAGTAAATATACAAAAAGTCGATAGTCACTACCAACAAATTGCATCGTCATCTCGAATAGAGTATCCCAATTTGATTGCATACAAGAAATAAAGCTGGCGATTCTCGTTTATCGTCCCTTGGCACGATCGTGTATCCTGCACGGGTGAAGGTGAGGACAAGGAGTCACAACAACATGACCCGTAGACATGATGAGGCCGCCCAGCGCGCCGCGACCGAGGCTTCCCAGATACGCGACCGTCGATCCCTGCTGGCCGGCGGGGCCGCATTGTTGACAGCACTGCCTATAACGGCCGGTGCGGCCTCGTTGAAAGGGACCACGCCTCAACCCGCTCCCGCATTCAGCGCGGGGAGCATCCATGCCGGACGTGGATCGCAATTGGCGGGACGCGTCGCGGTTGTCACGGGCGCCGCTCGAGGCATAGGTCGGGCGATCGCGGTGGAATATGCGGCTAATGGGGCCGATGTGGCCGTGATCGATATCGCAGGGCCCATCAGCTCCGTTGCTGACGCCGTGCCCGCAACGGGCGATGAACTGGAGGAGACGGCGCAGCAGATAAGGGCCTTTGGCCGCCGGACGATGGTGATCAAGGCGGATATCCGGCAGATCGCCCAGATGCGTGCTGCGGCGGCGCAGGTTTCGCAAACTCTCGGACAGATCGATATCCTTGTCGCAAATGCCGCCATACAGGGCTGGAAAGCCATACTCGATATGGATGACGCCGATTGGGATGATCAGATCGAGAATAATCTGAATGGAACCGCCCGAACCCTGCGGGCCTTCGTTCCACATATGATCAAGCGTCCCGGAGCCCGTGTACTGATCGTCTCGTCGATGCAGGGGCGTCATGGAACACGTAACGGATCGAGCTACTCGGCCTCCAAATGGGGCCTCATCGGGCTCATGAAATCCGCCGCCATGGAGTTCGCTCCGTATGGCATGACGGTCAATGCGGTGATCCCCGGCCTCGTCGGCACCGCGCTGACCCTGAATCCCCAGCGTCTGGCAGCAGTTGAGGAGCAGGCCCACCACTCGGTCAAGGGCCAGGTTTCACCGGCCAGAGCCTGGCGCGATCGCGCCCGGAGCGAGGTCGAACCGGTGGGATGGCTCCAACCGGAGGATATTTCTCCGATCGCCGTATTTCTGGCGTCAGAGGCTGCAGCCCTCACAACCGGTGCGGAATTCGAGGTCAATGGAGGGGATAGCGCTCTGATGACCTGAATTCCGATCCGGTCATCAAGCCGTGCGGACATTGCCGGATCCGCCATGGCGTGTGTTCGGCGGGTCATTGCGCGCCGTTGCAAGTCAGACAGGGTAGCGTAGGGAGTGTGTGGGCCAGAGCTCCTCGCTCGTGGGGATCAGCGTATCAGGACGAGATCGTCGCGATGAATCAGCTCGTCGCGCCCGCTATGGCCAAGGCAGCGCGTGATCTCTTCGGAACGATGACCGGCAATCCGGCGCGAGTCCTCGGCATCATAGGCGGTCAGGCCGCGACCGATTTCGTGACCGGCTGCGTCACGTATCACCACCAGATCGCCCTGTTTGAACGTGCCTTCGACCTCGCGAACGCCTGCGGGGAGCAGGGAGCCGCCATTGAGCAAGGCACGGGCTGCACCTTGATCGATGATCAGACTGCCCTTCGTCTCAAGCGCGCTGGCAAGCCAGCGCTTGCGTGCCGAACCAGCATCCTCGCTGGCCAGAAACCAGCTGCAGCGTCCTCCATCGAGCAGGCGGCTGACCGGGTGCATCGAGAGCCCGGACGCAATGGCCATGCGCGCTCCTGCACGGGTGGCGATCTGCGCGGCCAGCAGCTTGGTGTGCATGCCGCCGGATGAATAGCCCGGTGGCGGAGCGCCTCCCATGGCCATGATCGATTCCGTGAGGGTCTCGATTTCGGGCAGATGCTCGGCCTTCGGGTCCAGCCTTGGATCGGCAGTGTAGAGCCCATCGATATCGGAGAGCAGGATCAGCGTATCCGCGCCGATCATTTGCGCCACGCGCGCGCCGAGGCGATCGTTATCGCCGAAGCGGATTTCGGTGGTGGCGATGGCGTCGTTTTCGTTGATGACCGGGACGCAACCCAGAGCGAGCAGGGTACGCAGAGTGGCGCGCGCATTCAGATGTCGCTCGCGATCTTCCGTATCGCCCGGCGTGAGCAGCAATTGCCCCGCAGTCAGACCCTGAAGGGCCAGAGCGGCGCTCCAGGCCTGGGCGAGCTGGATTTGTCCGACACTGGCAGCGGCCTGTTTCTCCTCCAGGCGCAGCCTGCGCCCGACCAGCCCCAGCCGGGTGCGTGCCAGAGCAATGGCACCGGAGGAGACGACGACCACATCCGTGCCCTGGGCACGTAGTCGGGCAATATCCTCGCAGACCGTATTGAGCCAGTCATGGCGAAGCGCGGCGTTTTCGGCATCGACCAGCAGGGCCGAGCCGATTTTGATGACGACGCAGCGCGCTTCGGCCAGACGGTTTGTCACGGGGTGTTCTCGCGTTCTTCCAGACGGTATTGGGTGACGCGATCCTGCACGATACGCAGCAACTCGGCCAGCCCCTCATGAGTGGCTGCCGACAAGGTGAACACTTCGGCCCCTGAGGCCTTAGCCAGTGCTTTGGTCTTGGCCGTGATCTGGGTCTTGGTCAGGGCGTCGCATTTGTTGAGCACGATGATTTCCGGCTTCTCGGCCAGTGTCTCGTCATACGCCGCGAGCTCGCCGCGGATCATGCGATAGTTCTTGACCAGCTGGCTCTCTGTGCCATCCAGAAGATGGATCAGCATCGCGCAGCGCTCAACATGGCCGAGGAAGCGATCGCCCAGCCCGGCGCCCTCGCTGGCGCCCTCGATCAGCCCAGGGATGTCCGCGATGACGAATTCTTCCGTGGCCGAGAGACGCACGACGCCAAGCTGGGGGTGCAGCGTGGTAAAGGGATAATCGGCAATCTTGGGCTTGGCGCGCGAACACACCGAAAGCAGCGTGGATTTACCGGCATTGGGAAGACCTACGAGCCCGACATCGGCGATCAGTTTCAGGCGCAGCCACACCCAGCGTTCCTCACCCGGCCAGCCCTTGTCGGCGCGGCGCGGGGCACGGTTGGTGCTGGTCTTGTAATTGGCGTTCCCGAACCCGCCATCGCCGCCCTTGCAGAGCAGCACTTCCTTGCCGGGCTCATCGAGATCGGCCAGCATGGTCTCGCGATCATCGTCGAAAATCTGAGTGCCGATGGGCACATTGATGATCACGGTTTCGGCCTTGGCACCGGTGCGGTCGGAGCCTGCACCATTCCCGCCCTTGCGGGCACGGAAATGCTGAGTGTAGCGGAAATCGATCAGCGTGTTCAGGTTTGGGACAGCGCGGAAGACGACATCGCCACCGCGACCGCCATTGCCCCCATCGGGACCGCCGAACTCGACATATTTCTCGCGACGGAACGCAACAACACCATCCCCGCCATCGCCGGAACGCACATAGATCTTGGCCTGGTCGAGGAATTTCATGGTCTGTCTCGTCTTCGTCCAAAAATAAACGGTCCAAACAAGAAAGGCCGGCCCATGCGGACCGGCCTCTCCCGTCAACTGGTTGTGGCCAGTCTTTACTCTGCGGCTTCTGCCAGCGTCACGGAAACGTGGACGCGGCCTTCGGCGCGGCGCGTGAACTTCACGGCGCCATCGGCGAGGGCGAACAGGGTGTGGTCACGACCGACGCCAACATTCGAGCCGGCCATCATCTTTGTGCCGCGCTGACGGACAATGATGTTGCCTGCAAGAACGGCTTCGCCGCCGAACTTCTTGACGCCGAGACGGCGGCCTGCACTGTCGCGTCCGTTACGGCTCGAACCGCCTGCCTTTTTTTGTGCCATGGAGGTCTCTCCTTCTCTCTAGCGTCAGTTACGCTGCGTTGATCGCGTCGATGCGCAGGACGGTCACGTGCTGGCGGTGACCATTCTTGCGGCGGCTGTTCTGCCGGCGACGCTTCTTGAAGATGATGACCGTGTCCAGGCGGTCCTGGGCGATCACGGTTGCCGTAACAGTGGCGCCAGCAACGAGCGGGGCGCCGATCTTGATGCCGGCGTCGGAACCAACGGCCAGAACGTCGGAGAAGGTGATGGTCGTGCCGGCTTCGGCTTCGAGCTTCTCAACCTTCAGCGTGGCCTGCGGGGCGACGCGATACTGCTTTCCGCCGGTGCGGATGACTGCGAACATGGTTTAACTCTCTATCAATCCGATCTCTTGGCAATTTTGCCGGGGTTTTCCCCCAGTCGGCATTGCCCAGTCGCTTTTTATTATTGGCAGAAGGCGCAAGCGCTCCCGCGAGGGGGGCTCACTACAAGAGCGGGGGCCGGTCCGTCAATGATTATCGAGCCGGGCCGGAGGGAAAATCGCGGCCATGCGTCCCTGGCAAATCGGGGCAGGGTGAAAGAATCGTTTCATCCCCTCTTGCAAGGGGCATGATCTGCCCCCTATAAGCCGCCCACGACCGGGTGATCCTGTTACGGAGAGGTGCCAGAGTGGTCGATTGGGACGGTCTCGAAAACCGTTGTGCCTTCACGGGCACCGTGGGTTCGAATCCCACCCTCTCCGCCAGACCCGCCTTACGGGTCCCTTCGGATCAGCCGGTCGCTTTCCCTGATATAATGCGGTGAAATCCTCTGTTTCTGATGAAGCAGAACGTGCGCCCCTTTTCCTGTGAGCAGGTTGTTTTGCGCCTCTTAGTCCGGACGCCCCGCACGCTGAGCCTTTCATTTCTTTCTGACGTTGCTCTGGAAAATGCCCTGAGGAAAAGGGTAGAGGCTTCGTTACCCATTGAGAAAAAGGAATGCGAACCGGTTGATAACCGGTGCTCGCGCCAAGGAAGACAGGACGACAAGATCGTGAAAAGCGATATCTGCCCGCAATGCGGCTGTGAGCATATCTATCAGGACGGCGGGCTTTGGGTCTGCCCCGAATGCGCGCTCGAATGGAGCATTGCCGAGGGTATGCCTGCCCAGGCTGATGACTCGGTCATTCGCGATGCGAATGGGAATCCCCTTGCGGATGGGGACACCGTGACCATTATCAAGGATCTGAAGATCAAGGGGTCGTCTTCCGTTATCAAGGGGGGCACCAAGATCAAGGGTGTGCGTCTTACTGACGGGCATGACGGTCATAATCTCTCCTGCAAGGTGCCCGGCATCGGTGCCATGAATCTCAAATCGGAATTCGTCAGAAAGGCCTAGGGCCTGACGGCACGCGAAGGAGCCAGCCTCATGTCGAGCGAAAGGTTTGTGGCGAGGCGCATCGATCGTCGGAGAATGCTGGCTTCGACCCTGTTTGGCTCGGTCGCGACTTTAGCGGGCTGTCACGGACCCTCCCGCCCGAAAGCGCCCGAACAGGTCGCGCTCTGGCCTGATGCACCGCCAGGCGGCGGAGGGCCGAAGGGCGTCGAACAGGCTACCAAGACGGGAGCGCTCTATAATGTCGCGGAGCCACGCCTGGAAATCTTCCGGCCCGAACGCCCCAATGGCAGTGCCGTTCTTGTGGCGGCGGGTGGAGGCTATCAGCGTATCGGCATGCAGCGAGAGGCTTATCCGGCGGCGCGCTGGCTGACGGCACGCGGCATTACGGCCTTCGTGCTGGTCTATCGCCTTCCGAGTGAGGGATGGAGCGAGGGTCCTCTTGCTCCGCTTCAGGATGCCCGTCGCGCCCTTGCGCTGATTGGGCAACGCGCCCGCTCGGAAGGAATCGATCCTGCGCGCGTTACCCTGCTCGGATTTTCCGCCGGGGGACATTTGATGGGTATGACCGCGACCCACTGGCAGGGAGCCGGTCCGCTGGCATCGCTTGCTCTGGGCGCTCCGGCTGTGCGCCCCGCAGGAGCTGCCCTGATCTATCCGGTCATCACGCTTGAAAAGCCCTATGACCATACTGCGACGCATCGCGATTTGGTGGGCACAGATCCGGATCCGGCACTGGCCCGGCTCTGGTCCGTCCAGAGCCATGTGGCCCCAGGCTACCCCCCTGTCTTTCTGACGCATGCCAATAACGATCGCATCGCCAACCCGTATAATGCGGCGTTGATGGCCGAGACCTGCGAGGCGATCGGCACGTCTGTGGCCTATCACCGTCTCTCCTCTGGCGGGCATGGTTTCGGTATGGGCGAGCCCGATCGCGTTACGGCTGAATGGCCCTTATGGTATCATGACTGGCTGGCTGCACGCGGCATGATCTGAACGCAGAACAGCCCATTCTTCCTCACCGATCGACAGGGCTTGTCCAGAGCCTGCGATGGGGAAGGTCGAGCGTGCCCCGGGCGCGCCGGTTGAGGGCAGCGAGAGAAAT
The DNA here is from genome assembly GCF_003994335.1 of Asaia sp. W19. Taxonomy (GTDB): domain Bacteria; phylum Pseudomonadota; class Alphaproteobacteria; order Acetobacterales; family Acetobacteraceae; genus Asaia. Next base: position 36,539 of record NZ_PNQZ01000064.1, on the reverse strand, counting down.
CAGCCTGCGGAGACGGATCTGTGACGCTCGCCCATGACATAGGTTGCGGCGATCGCCCGGTCATCACCGAGCATCGAAAGCGCGAAGAGAAGATCCGAGGCGTTCTCGGCCCGCTCACTGCGCTGACGCAGGATCGGGGTTGCCATGGGATCGAGCACGCAGAGATCCGCCTCGATACCCGGCTCGAGCTGGCCGATCAGCGCATCGAGCCCGAGGGCTCTGGCGGCGCCCGTCGTCGCGAGCCAGTAGGATTGAACCGGATGCAGGCTGGTTCCATGTGCCTGTGCCGCCGTGTACGCGTCGTTCATGACGCGCAGCATCGAAAGGCTGTTGCCACCGCCAATATCCGTGCCAAGGGCGACATGAACGGGTCGATCGCGCTTGACGGCATCCAGAAGACGAAAGGCTCCGCTGCCAAGAAAGGCATTCGAAGTGGGGCAATGGGCGAGCGTGCACCCTGAATGGGCGCAGCGGGTGAGATCCTGCTCGGTCACGTGGACAGCGTGGCCAAATATACTTCTGGGGCGGACGAGTCCTGCCTTGTCGTACACGTCCAGATAGCTGCGCCTATGGGGAAAGAGCGCACGCACCCAGAGCTCCTCCTGCACAGTCTCGAGAAGATGCGTCTGCATGAAGAGATCGGGTGCGGTGTCGAGCAGGGCGCCTGCCAGTTCAAGCTGTTCCTCCGTGCTGGTAGGAGCAAAACGTGGGGTGACGGCGTAGTGGGCGCGGCCCTTGCCATGCCATTTCTCGATCAACGCGTGGGACTGGTCGTACCCGCTCCGAGCCGTGTCGCGCAGATAATCCGGTGCGTTGCGGTCCATCAGCACCTTCCCCGCGATCATGCGTGTATTGCGCGACCGGGACTCGGTGAAGAACGCCTCGACCGATTCCGGATGGACCGTGCAATAGACGGCGGCTGTCGTGGTGCCTTGGGTCAGCAGCGTATCCAGGAACATCGAGGCCACCCGGTGGGCATAGGCGGGCTCGGCAAACCGGTGCTCCTCGGGGAAAACGTAGCGTTCGAGCCAGGAAAGCAATTGTTCGCCATAGGAGGCGATGACACCGAATTGCGGATAATGCACATGGGCGTCGATGAATCCCGGTCCGATCAGGCAGGCGCCGTGATCGATGACCGTCATGTCGGGAGGTAACGTCCTGCGCAGCGTCTCCCAGGCGCCGATAGCGGCGATGCGCCCTTTCTCGATCACGACCACGCTGCCTGGTTCGGCCCTGAGGGCCTCCTCAGGGGGCATCTCGAACGGGTTGCCTACGAAGCGCAAGGTGGTGCCGCGCAGGGCAAGAGAGGGCAGAATGCGCGTCATCGCAGCGTTTCCAGAACTGTATGGCTGGTGAATTTATGGGTTTCGTCGAGGAAGGCCGCATTGGCGACGAGTTCATCGCGGATCACCACCAGATAGGAGATGCCACGGATGAGCTCAAGTCGCGTGACCAGATCCGTCTCGGTGCGATCGAGTGCGCGTAGCCGGCGTACGGCTGCTGCGGCGATGCGGGCGGGTCGGTCATGTCTGTCACGGGTATATTCCATGCGGTCCAGCAGCAATTCGATGGGACGACGCGCCGTAACGGGCAGGTGCTCGCGATCAAGCAATGTGCGGAGTCGGATGGCGTTGAGCCCGATCGTCATCACTGCAAGCGTGCCCTGCAGATAGCTCTCGACGATGGGCAGGGGAGACGGGCCAGCATGGCGTATCAGGCGCGCAAAACGGTCGATATTGCGACCGATCCACTGGCGCGTTTCGGGTGCCTTGCGCAGGTGGCACAGCGCGCGCAACTCGTCCAGCATCTGACGGCGCAATCTCAGGCGCTCCGATTGGGGGTTGAATGGCAGGAAGGTGTGAAACACCAGCACGGCGGCTGAGGCGGCCATGACTGTGGCCATTGCGCCGTTATAGAAAGCGATCTCATCAAGACGGTGATGGTTCTGTACGCCCACCATACTGGGCATGAGCAGCCCGTAGGCCGCGGCTGCACCCGCTGTGGCGGCGTTGACCCGCGCGAGGCCGCCTATGAACATGGCCGGTCCAAAGGCCATGATGAACATCTCATAGGTGTCGAATTTCGGGACGAAGATGAAGGTCAGGATACCTCCGGCCACCACGGACCAGAGCGTTCCCTTGAGGAAGGTGGTCGTTCCGAGAACCGGATTTTCCTGCGTGGCGAAGAGCCCGCAGATCAGCGCTGTCATCGAGATGAAGCCTGTTCCGTTGGGCCAGGCCGTGACCTCCCAGACCAGGGCTGTGAACAAGACGGCGGCCATCACGCGCAGACCGTTATTGATCGCGTTGCGCGGGTCGTGGTGGGACTGAAGCTTGAAATGGAAGCGGTCGCCCGGGATCAGATGGGTGCTGGCGTCATATTCGATGATTGCGATTTCCAGGTCATTCAGCAATTCGCCCAGCGCCACATGCAGCACGCGTTCATCGACCGGACCAAGCTCGACAACCGGCTCCTGATCGGATCGGACGAAGGGGGCTGCATGGATCCGGCATTCCTCGATGAGCAGATGCAACTCACCCAGAATCGACTGTATGGGCTCACGCCCAGTCAGGCGCGACTCGAGACTGCGCAGAAAGATCTGGGCATGGTGGGACGTCTCGCGAAAACTGCCATGGCTGTGGGCAAGCGCGGCCAGTCGTGCCGCCATGCCAAAACCGCGTGAAAGGAGAATGGACACGGCCGCCAGCGCGGCGCGGGCGTGATCGCCCTCGTGTCCATGAGGACCCATTTCGATCTCGGCGAATTCGATCTCGCTGTTCAGACGCAGAATGGTGGCGAAAAGCTCGCGCGCCTTGCGCGGCGTTGTCGCTGCGTCCGACAGGATATCGGCGATCGAAAGCGACACCAGAGAGAGCGCGGTCTGCAGCTTGTTGCGCACGGCCTGTCTGGCGTGACGTTCCTGACTGGTGGCGAAGACGAGCCCCATCCCAGCCTCGCAGAGCACGCCCAGGGCGATATAGGTCGAGCGTGAGACCGCGATCATGAACACGTTCTCCGGGTCATAGACCGCGCCCATTGCGATGATGGCGCAGGTATAGCCGGAGAGTACGAGGGCATAGGACCTGAAATTACTGACGAACGTGGCGATGCCGGCGCAAAGCCCCATCCAGAGCGCCAGGGTCAGGAAAAAGAGCAGAGGCTGCTGCGGAAAGACTGTGAACAGCCCGATGGCAGCGACGGCGCCAATCACGGTGCCCACGATACGCCAGCGTGCCTTGGAAAGGCTCTCTCCACGCGTCCCCTGGGCGACCGCCCATACCGTCATGGTGGCCCAGATCGGACTGTCGAGTTCCATCCACATGGCGATGCCGAGAGCGAGCAGCGCCGCAATTGTATTGCGCAGCGCAAATTCGACCGCCTGGGGCGACGGAGCATAAAGCCACGCCCATTTCTCCCGACGCGGCATGAACGCGAGGCGTCCGGCAGGCTGGAGTGGTAGGCTGAACAGATGGGAGAGGGAACGCCAGACGGGCACGAGCGGGATTTACACCGTTGCAGAAGGCCGAAAAGAGCCGGGGCCGAGTATGATGGCAGTCGGGCTACTGCAAGAAAAGCGCCCAGGCCACTGTGCGAACTTAACATTCAGTAAGGCCAGGCCTTCGGTCGGATATGAAGGCGCCTTGTGCTGTAGCCAAACGCCAGATCAGAGCGCGTTGGGGTGAAGCGAAAGCATGGGGTCGACAGAGCCGGGCCAACGTCGCCGCTCAAGCTCAGTCGCCGCATCGTCATGCACGGTCATCTTCACAGGCTGTCTCAGGGAGGGCGTCAGGGGCGATCCTTGCAAGGACGCGCGCGCGATAGCATGCGGGGTGTCGCCTCCTGGTTAGGTGAGGCGCCGGGCGCGCATCGCGCTGATTCTCATATCGAGCTCCGTCCGGCTGAACGGAATTGGGCGTCAAGTTTCCTGGGGCGCCGTCTTCGCGCGAGGCATGCTCCCTGGGTGAAGCATGGTCATGGAACTCCAAGTAATCTGAGATGACGATAGCGAACCCGGGGAGGGCGGCCAGATACAGAAATGGCGGCGTATCAATACTTCCTCGCACATGTTCAGCGGCGTTGGGCCGCGCCCTGAGAGGGGGCATTTTGGAGGAATTTCACGCAAATTCTGACCGGGGAGACAAGGTTGATGCCGCTATTGCTGATTTCAACCACGCTGCGGCGGATCGGTAGTTATAAAGAAAGCTTCTGTTAAAGGTCTGTTCACTCAATGAAATCGATCCAATCAACAATGTAGCCATAAAGAGCGGCTATGATCCTCGCCAGGACCCGATCATGAAAACCCGTGATAACCGAGTCGGAACAATTGTTACCAAACCGGTTACAGAGAGGGCTGGGGGAATGAGGTCTTGCCGCTATCAACGAACACCACGACGTAGGGGGCCGATATCGGATGTTTTCAAAAGGAAATCGTGAGGCTAATCTATAGCGCCGGGAAAAATTTTGTAATCTGACGACATGGAGAGAAAATCAACTCGTGCGCAGCGCGATTTAGTAGAAATTTTACAATCGATAACTATTGTATTTTCACGGGTTTTGACGAGGTGTTCTGAAAATTACACAGGTCTTCATCCGGTAGAGGCATTAAATTCTTGCTGGAAAGGGCAAAAAGTCGTGAATTCGAGAGGTCTTTAACGACAAACGAGTCAGATTGTCAAAACAATGGAAGAAAACGTTAAACCTATTTACCTCACAAAAGTGATGGTATAAAAGAGCCAGTTAAAAGAGTTAAACTTCAACAAAGAGAAAATAAATGTCAGAATCTGAAACCAATGTGGCCCTTCTCGAACTGACCGCCCAGATCGTTTCCTCTCACGTTGCCAATAACCCGATGACGGGCGAAGACCTGCCCGGCATGATCAAGCAAGTATACAATGCGCTTCAGGGCGCAGGTCAGGCCGAGCCGGAGCCCGAGCGTCCCCAGCCTGCCGTGCCGATCAAGCGTTCGGTTTTCCCGGACTACATCGTCTGCCTTGAAGACGGTAAGAAGCTGAAGATGCTGAAGCGCCACCTGCAGAGCGCTTACGGCATGACGCCGGAGCAGTATCGTGAGCGCTGGGGTCTTCCGAGCGACTACCCGCTCGTGGCTCCCAACTATGCAGAGCGTCGTTCGCATCTTGCTCGCGAAATCGGCTTGGGTCGCAAGATCAACGCCAGTGCTGACAGCGCGCCTCGCGCAACCACCGAAGAATCCGCCGAGGGTGAAGAGCGTCCCGCCCGCCGCGGTCGGGCAAAAAAGGCGTAATCACGCTTTTAACCTGTAGACGAGACAGAAAAGGCAACTCATCCTGTGATGAGTTGCCTTTTTTATTTGCAGGAGCTGAATCGGGTCATGGCAGAGAATCTCGAGCCGCAGGGTGATTTGCGCCTGGTCTACGCGCAGCAGCGCCGCCGTCTTCTGCTTTGGCGTGGCATTGCAATCGCAGCGCTGATCGTGACCTGCGGGGTTCTGTTCGCCCCGCGCCACGCCGGTCCGCCTGCGGATGCGATCGCACGGTTCGAAATCAAGGGAATCATCAGCGATCGGGTGAAGCCGCAGCTTGATGCCATCGCCCGGGCCGGGAGGGATCCTCATATCCAGGGTCTGCTTCTGGTCATCGATAGCCCGGGTGGCGGTGTGACAGGCGGGGTCGCCATTCATGACGCTATCGCTGCTTTTGCCGCGCGCAAGCCTGTTGCGGTCTCGATGCAGGGCGTCGCGGCGTCGGCAGGCTACATGATTGCAGTTCCTGCCCAGCGCATTTTTGCCTATCCTTCCACCATCACGGGCTCAATTGGGGTTATCATGGTGCGCCCGGATGCATCGGCCCTGCTTGGTCGTATCGGTGTCACAACGGACACCATCACCTCCGGCCCCATGAAGGATCAGTCTCAGCCTTTCGTGGCGCTGAAGCCGGAGGGACGGGTGATGTTACAAGGAATCGTCGATGATCTGTTCGATCAGTTCGTCACAATGGTTTCGAAAGGGCGCCATCGTTCCGTAGACGAGATTCGCCAGCTGGCCGATGGCCGACCCTATACCGGTCGTCAGGCGGTACCACTGCATCTGATCGATCAGATCGGCAATGAGGAGCAGGCGACGCAGTGGCTCAAGACCCAGATTGCCAACGGCAAGGACCTCCCGGTGCGTGAGCTGCCTCTGCGCAAGTCGGATAAATTCTTCTGGGAACGCGTCTATCACAAATTCGGCGGAGACTGGTCCGGCGTGACCGAGGCGATTGAACAGATCACAGCCTATCAGAAACTTGACGGTGCGGTCGCGATTTTGCCACGGTAACCGTCCCGATCCGATACGGGCGGGCCGGAATCGCCCTGCCTACAGATTTCGCGAGCGTACAGAGTTTATCATGACCAAATCAGAACTTATCGCCGAATTGTCGGCAGCGCATCCTCATCTGAGCGCCCGCGATATCGAACTGATCGTCCACACCATTCTGTCGGAAATCTCCTCAGCGCTTGCCAGAGGTGATCGGGTGGAGATACGCGGTTTCGGTGCTTTTGTGGTGAAGCGGCGTGATGCGCGTCAGGGTCGTAACCCCAGGACAGGTACGACCGTTTCCGTCGGTGAGAAGACGATACCGTTCTTCAAGGCGGGCAAGGAGTTGCGCGAGCGCGTGAATCACCAGGGCCGCAAGAGCGCCTGATGCACAGCTTTGACCCTGAGGGTCGTCTCAGGGCTTGGTCGGGTGAATCTCGCTCAGCAGGAAATCGCGCAGGACGGTGATGCGCTTGGACATCTTGAGCTCCTCCGGATAGACGAAGAAGGCTTCGACGGTCGGCACGGGCTCATGGGGCAGGATACGCACCAACTCTGGATGCGCCTGTGCGAGATAGGTGGGGAGTGAGCCTATGCCCGCACCATGCGCAATAGCGGTCGCTATCGCTGGAAAGCTGTTGATCTCGAGCTTGTTGCGCAGTGAGCCATGTGTCTGGCGACGCACCAGATCCAGCAGCCAGAAGGCATCTGGTAATGGCGGGGAAAGTCCGGCAAATCCAACCAGGTGGTGCTGTGCCAGATCGGCAATGCTCAAGGGCATCCCATGCTGGTCCAGATAGGCCTGGCTGGAATAAATGGGCATCGGAAAATTAGCGAGGTGACGCTGGATCAGATCGGCCTGCCTGGGCGGATGCATGCGGATGGCGACGTCGGCCTCTCTCATGCCGAGATCGAGATCCGTATCCTCCATGATCAGGCTGACCTCGATATCCGGATGGAGTGCGAGGAAGCGCTGTAGCCTCGGCGCCAGCCATCCGAGACCGAAACCTGAAGTCGTGGTGATTTTGAGCTCGCCCTTCGCCTTGACCTTGCTCTCGCTCAGATAGGCTTGGGTCAGCGACAGCTTCGAGAAGACTTCCCGCACCGTATGGTTGAGTGTCTCACCCTGCTCGGTCAGGATGAGACCGCGTGCATGACGGTGGAAGAGCGGCACATTTAGTGTTTCTTCCAGCGCGGAAATCTGTCGGGAAACGGCGGACTGGCTCAGATTGAGTCGATCTCCGGCATGGGTAAACGACCCCGCCTCGGCAACGGCATGGAAGATTCGCAGTTTGTCCCAGTCCATGCGGCTTTCCTAGAGCTCGTCTTCGACCGCGCGAAAATGGGGCATCGCATGATCGGTATCCTGCGCTGTTCCATGCGGTCATGCAATCTTGATCACTCTGACTTGGCAGCATTCCACGGCGCTGCCAAGTCATTTTATGCGGGGGATCTTACGCAGAAATAACGATCTTTGACTCAGGAAAGTCCAGCCAGTAGATGCTCGGCCTCGAGCGCTGCCATACAACCGGTGCCAGCCGCGGTAATAGCCTGTCTGAATTTCTTGTCCTGCACGTCGCCTGCCGCGAATACGCCCGGCACGGAGGTCTGAGTGCTTCCTGGTACGGTGATGATATAGCCCTCGGGATCACAGGCAATGGTGTCGCGAAACGGTGCCGTGTTGGGGCTGTGGCCAATGGCCACGAAGACGCCGTCTACAGCCAGTTCCTGCTCCGCCCCTGACTGCGTGTCGCGCAGTCGAACGCCACAGACGGTTTCCGGCTTGCCCGCACCCAGGATTTCCTCAACCGCATGGTTCCACAAGACGGTGATCTTTGGATTGGCGAAAAGACGATCCTGCAGGATGCGCTCGGCACGCAGTGTGTCCCGTCGATGGATAAGCGTGACATGGTCGGCATGGTGGGTCAGGTACAGTGCCTCTTCCACCGCCGTATTCCCGCCGCCAATCACGGCAACCTTCTTCCCGCGATAGAAGAACCCGTCGCACGTGGCACAGGCCGAAACGCCGCCGCTCTGCAGGCGGGCCTCGGAGGGAAGGCCAAGCCATTTCGCCTGGGCGCCCGTGGCGATCACGACGGTCCGCGCGAAATATCGTGCGCCCGAATCCGCAGTCAGAGTGAAATACCCATCGTCGGTCTTCTGATCGAGGCGGCATTCCGTGATCAGGTCATAATGCATCTCGGTGCCGACATGCTCGGCCTGAAGGCGCATCTGCTCGACCAGCCACGGACCCTGAACGGGCTCTGCAAATCCCGGATAATTCTCGACATCGGTGGTGATCGTCAGTTGTCCACCCGGCTGAAGCCCCGCCACGAGAATCGGCTTGAGATTGGCACGCGCCGCATAGATGGCGGCTGTGTAGCCCGCAGGCCCGGCACCGATGACGAGCAGATCGGTCTTGAAACTCTGGGTCACTGATTGGGTCCTCGATCGGGGTCCGAAGCCGCTAGCGTCGGACCGATATGACATGACAAGTGTGAAGAGACATGGCTCTTGGTTCAGGATGCAGATATAGGTGATGCAGCGCGCCTGCCAACCGACTAGTTTTGACCGACCCCACGGTGACGATGACTGACCACGACCCAGACGACCATATTCCCCATCATCATGCGTCGAGAGGCGATTCGCCTCTGGGGAGTTCCTCTTCCGCATCATCCTCAGGTCAGACGGGTGGCGGGATCGTCGATCTGGACTCGATCGACCGGCAGATCGTCGCTGAATTGCAGCGCGACGGCCGCATGACCAATGTCGAGCTGGCCCGCCGGACCGGAATCTCCGCGCCGCCCTGTCTGCGCCGTGTGAGAAGGCTGGAGGAGATCGGGGTCATTGAGGGCTATCATGCCGATGTCGACGCCTCACGCCTGGGCTGGTCACTCACCTTTTTCGCCCTGATCGGGCTGGAAAGCCAGAAAGGCAGCGTGCTCGAGGCCTTCGAGGCTGAAGTTGCCGACTGGGCAGAAGTGCGCGAGTGCCACATGATCCGTGGCGGCGGCGATTTTCTCGTACGTCTTGTTGCCCGTGATGCAGCCCATCAGAATTACCTGACCAAACGCCTGACCGATCTGGATCATGTCGTGCGGGTGCAGACATTGCAGACCATACGCACCAGTCTGAACAGGGCCGGTGTTCCCGTATGAGCCTCCCGCTTCCCGCGGATCTGACACTCGTCATTCCCTGTTACAACGAAGCAGATAACGTACGCCCTCTGATCGAGGCAGTACGCCGCGCGCTCGGGTCGCTACGCTGGGAAATTGTTTTCGTCGATGACGATTCCCCAGATGGCACCTCGCGTGCTGTCGAACAGGCTGCCCAGCACGATTCACGCGTTCGTTTGATCCGGCGTGTGGGGCGTCGCGGCCTTTCTTCGGCCGTGATCGAAGGGGCCCTGTCCTCCACTGCGCCAGTCATTGCTGTCATGGACGGCGATTTGCAGCATGACGAGGGTATCCTGCGTGATCTGGTCATGCCGCTGCTTGAGGATCGGGCTGATATCGCCGTGGCCAGCCGCCATGTCGAAGGGGGGGATAGCAGCGGTCTCGCCAATCAATGGCGTCATATGCTCTCCCAAGCCGGGATCAAGCTGGCACAATCGATCCTGCCAATGCCGCTTTCTGACCCGATGAGCGGCTTTTTTGCCATGCGCCGTGCCCGGTTCGAACAGGCGGTTCCCCGACTGACCGGGACCGGGTTCAAGATCCTGCTCGAGGTAGTGTTGTCCGTGCCCCGCGACACACGCTTGATCGAAGTGCCATTCGTGTTTCGCCCGCGCGTTGCGGGTGAGAGCAAGCTCAGCCCGCTGGTGATGGTGCAGTTTCTGGGCATGCTCATCGAGCGTGGTTGTGGGGGCTGGCTGCCCACGCGCTTCATCATCTTCGCAGCGGTTGGCCTGATTGGCATTGCGGTCAATCTTGTGGTTTCGGAATTGGCGCGTTTCGCAGGCGCCGATTTTGCGACCGGGCAGATTATCGGAACGGCCTGCGCCATACTCGCCAATTTCCAGCTCAACAACCGCATCACCTATCTGGATCGTCCGCTGCGCGGCAAACGCTGGCTGCCCGGATTATGTATCTTTGTGGTTGGCGCAGCGATCGGAGCGATTGGTAACATCGGTGTCGCGCAGCTCCTTTACGATACTCACGGCCATTGGAGTCATGCCAGTGCGGCGGGAGCCGTGATTGGTGTGGTATGGAATTATGCGATTGCTTCAACACTCGTCTGGCGCTGATACGTTCTCCTTCTGGCGGGTTGAGGGAAGCGCCGCCACACGCTTGTTCTGGGCGCTTCTGGCCGTACTAACCCTGCTGCGTCTGGTTCTTGCCGCGCGGCTCGGCGTCACGCCTGATGAAGCGTATTACTGGACCTGGTCCCAGCATCTTCAGCCCGGCTATCTCGATCATCCGCCCATGATCGCTGCATGGATTCGCATAGGCACCTATCTATGCGGTCAGAATGCTTTGGGTATCAGGTTGCTTGGTCCGGTCTCGGCTTTTCTGGGGTCCGCCGTGCTGGTTCGCGCCGGTCGCGACCTGCTCGGAAGTCGGGCCGCCGGTTATCGTGCGGCGTTGCTGCTCAATGCGACGTTGATGCTGGGACTTGGCGCGGCAACAGCCACGCCTGATACGCCTCTCGTCTTTTTCCTGACGCTGGCCCTCTGGGCTCTGGGGCGGCTTCACGTCACCGGACGAGGACTCTGGTGGGGGGCAATCGGTCTATTTTTCGGCCTCGCCTTCGACAGTAAATACACGGCCGTTCTGCCTGCTTTCGGCTGCGGCCTGTGGGCACTCTTCACCCCAGGCATCAGGAGGCAGTGGGGTAGCGTGTTGGCGGGCGTGGTGGTGGGCCTTGCGGCAATTCTGCCTGTGGTGTTTTGGAACGCGACTCATCATTGGGCGAGTTTCCTTAAGCAAGGGGGGAGAACAGGGGATTGGCACCCTCTCCGGGCGCTCAATTTTCTCGGCGAGCTCGCCGGGGGGCAGATCGGCCTCGCGACGCCGCTAGTTTTCCTGCTCTTTTGTCTCGGGGTCATCTGGTGTGTGCGGCGCGCGCGTATGGAGAGTGTCCCCCGGCTGCTGGCCTGTCTCTGCCTCGTGCCGGTCATCGTGTTTGTTCAGCATGCCTTCGGGGGGCGGGTTCAGGCCAATTGGCCGGTGGTGCTCTATCCCGCGGCTGCTCTGGCTGCCGCTGCAACAGCGCGCAGCATTGCCGTGGCATGCGCGCTTGGTCTGACTCTGACCGCGCTCGTGACGCTTCAAGGTATTTTCTCCCCACTCAGGCTTTCGGCCCATCACGACGTGATTGCCCGCCAGGCAGCTGACTGGTCGGGGTTGACAGCGCGCGTACGCGACGCCCTGCCGCCGGGCCGCGCCCTCGTGGTGGGAGATTATGCGCTGGCTGCGATCATGACCTATCAGGACCCCGCGCATCCGGTATTCAGCTACGATCGACGCTGGGCGTATCTGGATCGGTCTCAACAGTCTCCAGGCCCGGCGATGCTGCTGCTTCGGGAGAGTGAGAAGCCTGATCTCCCGAGCTCGTGGCTGGGCGGGGAGGTCACAAGACATCTCTGCCGGATGCTGAGGGGGGAACCGATGATCTGCTACAGGCTGATTACGCTCAGTCTACCCGCCCACGTCACCCTGTACCGGCTCCCCTGAAAGCGGCAGGAGCGCCGCCTGATTGAGCCCTTGCATGGCAAAGAAAGCGCGTACAGCAGGCCATGCTCCGCACCACGCCGGTTACAGTAGTGTCGCATCAGTATCCAGGCGCGCGGTAGCGCGCCTCATGCCGTCGTTGTTGGACAATTTCCGTAAGCCGGGCTGGTTCCCCTTAGTCAGTGCGTGCTCTAGGCTCGCGAGATCATCCAACGGAGGGACACGCCATGAGGCGCTTATTATTGGCGATGACATCGCTCGTTTGCTCGTCACTTCCGGTCGTTACGGTCCCGTTCATGATGCCCGTGACTGCGCTGGCTGCTCCAGGGCCGTCAGTGGCAGCCCCGGCCGTGCCACCTCGTGCGGTGCTCGAACAGGTCGAGGGACAGCAGGCCCTCGATTGGGTGAGGGCGCAGAACAGCCGCAGTGCCAATGTCCTGCAAGCCGACAAGCGCTATCAGAAATTCTACGATGACGTGCTGAGCGTCGAACAGGCACCAGGCCGCCTGCCACTGCCGGATCAGGCGGGTGGGCGCTTGTGGAATTTCTGGCAGGATGCCGCGCATCCCAAGGGAATCTGGCGTGTCACGACTGACGCCTCCTTCGCTCAGTCTGCACCGGACTGGAAGACCGCCATCGATCTTGATGCGCTCTCGAAGCAGGAAAAGCGCGATTGGGTGTTTCAGGGAGCCGATTGCCTTGAGCCCGAGGCGAAGCGTTGCCTCGTCGCCTTGTCTCTCTCCGGCGAGGATGCGGCGTTTTATCGTGAGTTCGACACGACCACGAACAGCTTCGTCACCGACGGCTTCGATTTGCCGCGCTCCAAGCAGCGCGTGGCCTGGCTCGATCTGGATACCTTGCTGGTTTCACGCGACTGGGGGGAGGGCAGCCTGACGCGCTCTGGCTATCCTTTCAGCGTGAGGCTGGTCAAACGCGGCCAGCCTCTCGCTGCGGCGAAGGAGATTTTCCGAGGCGAGGAGGGCGATATGATCGTCGAGCCTCAGGTGCTGCATGATGAGGCCGGACGCAAGATTGCGATCATCCAACGCAATCTCGATTTCTTCCGGAGTGAATACCGGATCTATGACCCGGAGACCGGCAAGCTGAGGCAGATTGCCCTCCCTCAGAAGATCGGCTTCCTCGGATACTATTCTGGCAAGCTGATCCTGCGTCTCGATCAGGACTGGAATGCCGGCAGGCATTTTGTGCGCGGCAGTATCGTGGCGGTCGACCCATTCGCTTCAGGCAAGACGCCCTCCCTTGTTTTCACACCCAAAGCGAGCGAGACAACGACGGATATCGGCGTCACCTCAAAGGGGGTGATCGCTGTCGTATATACGGATGTGCAGCCATCCTTGCGGCTCTATACCCCGACCGGAAAGGATAGAAGCTGGCATGAGGCCTATTTCATCCTGCCCCGCATGAGCTCCGCCTCATTGCAATCCGCTTCCTCCTCCGCGAGTCACGCTTATCTCGAGGTCGAGGGCTATATCGTCCCGCCAGAGCTCTGGAGTTTCGACGCTGCTGCGGCGAAGGCGCTCAAGGTGAAGACGACGCCCGCCCTGTTCGACGCCAACGGGTTGCGAACCGAACAGTTCTGGGTCAAGTCGAGCGATGGCGTTAATATCCCCTATTTCGTCACGCACCGCCGTGACTGGAAGATGAACGACCACAACCCGGTGCTCTTCACGGCTTATGGCGGATTCGATCTCTCATATCTGCCGACTTATTATGCTGATATCGGCAAGACCTGGCTTGAACGCGGCGGCGTCTACGTTGTGGGTAATATACGCGGAGGCGGTGAGTACGGTCCTGCATGGCATGAGGCGGGAATGAAATCGGGGCGTCAGCACGCCTATGATGACTTCGCCGCCATCGGGCGTGATCTTGCCACGCGCCATATCGCCGACAAGGAACATCTGGGGATACGGGGACGCTCCAATGGCGGCCTGCTGATGGGGGTCGAGTTCACCCAGCATCCCGAGCTCTGGAAGGCCGTCATCATTGGGGTGCCGCTGCTCGATATGGAAAATTTCGAGACCATGGCAGCCGGCGCTTCATGGGCGGCCGAGTACGGCCATATGGCCATACCTTCCGAACGCGCGTTTCTGCAGAAGATATCGCCCCTGCAGAACCTGAAAAAGGATGGGACCTACCCCGTGCCGTTCATTTTCACCTCGACCAAGGATGATCGTGTCGAGCCGGTTCACGCACGTCTGTTCGCCGCGCGTCTCGCTGAACTGGGCAAGGATTTCTATTATTACGAGGATACCGAGGGCGGCCATGCCGGTACGGTTAATGCCCGCGAAATCGCCCATGAGCGTGCGCTCGAAGCGGTTTATCTGTCGCAGAGCCTTATGGATCCGGACGCTGCGATGACACACTGACGACATCGCGCTTCAGATGCCAGAGGGTGAGGGGGCGTGTCCTCTCACCCGGATTTCACGTCTGGGAGTATCAGAGCTGACTCCTGCAGGCACAAAAAAACCGCCGTGAAGACGGCGGTTGTTCTGTTTGCCGGTTCGGCAGGCTGATCAGAAGCCTTCACGCTCCAGGCGCTTGCGCTCCATCTTGCGTGCACGACGAACCGCTTCGGCGGCCTCGCGAGCGCGACGCTCGGAGGGCTTCTCGAAGTGGCGACGCAGCTTCATCTCGCGGAAAACGCCTTCGCGCTGCATCTTTTTCTTGAGCGCCTTGAGCGCCTGATCAACATTGTTGTCACGAACCAGAACCTGCACGGGTCTGCCATCTCCTGTCCGACCATGGAAATCATGGTCTGTTTGTAAATGCGATGCCAGGAACGCGATACCGATGGCAGAGCGTTCCAGAGAGGCCGCCGCCTTAGCACAGGTTTTCGAGGGGACACAAACGGTTTGAGCAGTATCGCCCGAAATTTATTCATGTCACGATGCAGGCCAGCACGGGAACTTTTCCCCAAGGGTAAGGACTGGATCAGGTAATGGCGTTGCTGAAGATCGCGCGTATGGGGCATCCGGTACTGCTCCAGAAGGCGCAACCGGTTGAAGACGTTCATTCTTTGACCATAAGGCAGCTCGTCTCCGATATGATCGAAACGATGCTTGATTCGCGGGGGGCCGGGTTGGCTGCGCCTCAGGTTCACAAATCCTTGCGTTTGTTCGTTTACCACGTGCCAGAGCCGCGCTGTATGGCGGGCGAGGCGCCGATTCCGCCGCGTGTGCTGATCAATCCTGAAATCACGCCTCTGGGCGATGCAGTCATGGAGTGTACGGAAGGCTGCCTCTCGTTGCCGCTCCTGCGCGGTGTAGTGCCACGTCATGCCGCCGTGGCTTACAAGGGGCTCGGCCTGGACGGCACGGTGATCAGCGGCGAGGCGCGGGGCTTTCATGCCAATGTCCTGCAGCATGAATACGACCATCTCGAAGGTATTCTCTACACCATGCGCATGACCGATTTCGCGAGCTTCGGCTACGCTGAGGAATTCGCCATTCCGCGCGACAGCGAGGGGTGAGCATGTCGGGCCTGCGTGTACAGCGCGATGCGCCGGGTCAGGCGCATCTCTATCTTCGTGAAGAACAGATACGCCTGACCTATGAGGCCATGCTGCTGGCGTGGCGCGAACTGAGTGCGCTCTGCGACCCGTTTCAGCGCGACCAGCAACTGGGATCGGCCCATCATCGTGTGATGTTTCTGGTCTCGACCCATCAAGGACTGACCATGAGCGCGCTGCTGAGGCGTCTCAACATCACCAAGCAGAGCCTGAACCGGGTTCTGCAGGACCTCATGGCGCGCGGCCTGCTGGAGCAGCGCCCCGATGAGCGTGACAAGAGGCTCAAGCATCTGCACCTCACGCCTCAGGGCGCGGCGATCGAAGAAGAGATTTTCGCCGCGTTGCGCGATCGCATGACGACGGCCTACAGGGCTGCGGGCGGTCAGGCCGTTGAAGGGTTCAGACGTGTGCTGGCAACGTTGCAGGGGGAGGGAGAGACGCCATGACTCAACCGCATGTGCTTGTGGTGGATGATGATGCGCGCTTGTTGCGCCTTTTGCAGCGCTTCCTGTCCGAGCACGGTTTCCGGATCACCACGGCGATGGACGCCGAATCCGCGCGCAAGATCCTGTCCGTGACCCAGCCCGACGCGATGGTGGCCGACATCACCATGCCGGGCGAGGATGGGTTGAGCCTGACGCGCTGGCTGCGCGAAAAGGGGCAAGTCTGGCCCATCATCCTGCTCACAGCCCGTGGCGAACCGGCGGATCGGATCATCGGGCTGGAATCGGGCGCGGATGATTATCTGGGCAAGCCCTTCGAACCACGCGAATTGCTGCTCAGGCTTCAGAGCCATCTGCGGCGTCATGTGCCTCGCCCCACCGGGGCCCCGCGGCTCCTCAGGCTCGGGAAGCTGGAATTCGATACGGGCCGTGGTCTCCTGACGGGACCGGAGGGGATCGTGCACCTGACAAGCGGTGAGGCGGCGCTTCTGGGCGTGCTGACACGGTCCCCTGGCGAAATTTTATCACGTGAGGCCATTGCCGAGGCGCTTGGCATGGATGAGATCGGTGAGCGGGCCGTCGATGTGCAGGTGACCCGTCTGCGCCGAAGGATCGAGCCCGATCAGAAAGAGCCCCGCTTTCTGCAGACCGTGCGTGGCAAGGGCTATGTGCTGAAGCCCGGGAGCTGAATTCCATCATGCAGGCCGCACGGATGATGGAGCGTCTGATACGCAGGCTGCTCCCGCGCTCCTTTCAGGGGCGATCGCTGCTGATCGTGCTGATGCCCCTCCTGATCACGCAGATCGTGGCGCTTCAGCTGTTTTATGGGAATTATCTCAATGTCGTTTCGCGCCGTCTTGCCGATAGTGTGGTGGCCGATCTCGCCCTGATCAAGGACTCGATCGAGCATCAGCCCACGTCACAGGACTGGATCATCGCGCAGGCGCGATGGCGTATGCAGCTCGACATCACCTTCCATCCCGGACAGAAATTCGTGCCGCGCCGCATGCCTTTCGTTCTCGGTCCTATGGACGAGGATCTGATGAGCGCGGTGCAGCGTATCTTCAATGCACCCTGTCAGATCGACTGGAACGCCACACGTCAGAGCGTGAGACTGGAAATTCCGTTGGGCGACGGGGTGCTGGATGTGATCGTGCCGCGCAAGCGCCTCGATGTGGGGCCGATCTGGCTGTTTGTCGCCTGGGAGGTTGGGAGTGCCATTCTCCTTTTCATCGTCGCCGGGTTGTTTGTCGGGCGGCAGGTGCGCGCGGTGCGTCGTCTCGCCAAGGCGGCCGAAAATTTCGGGCTTGGACGTGATGACGGTCCGATCCAGCCTCAGGGTGCACTCGAGATCCGCAAGGCGGCCCTGGCCTTCAATCGCATGCAGGCGCGCGTGAACCGCTTCGTGACGCAGCGTACGGCCGTTCTGGCGGGCGTATCGCATGACCTGCGCACGCCACTGACCCGCCTGCGCCTGACACTGGCCATGATGCCTGTGGAGGGAGCGATCGAGGCCCAGGAACTGCGCCCTGATATCGAGGACATGGTGGCGGATATTGCTGAGATGGAACGACTGATCGGCAGCTATCTCTCCTTCGCACGGGGGGAGGGCGAGGAAGATCCCGTTCCCACCGATTTGCTGGCCATACTGCGCGATGTGGCGGCGGCAACGACCCGAGCCGGAGGGGAGGTGCTGGCCATTCACGCCGAGCAGAGTCTGATCGTGCCGGTCCGTCCTGATGCCATGCGGCGCGTCCTGATCAATCTGGCAGAGAATGCGCGCCGGCATGGAGGCCGTATGACATTTTCTCTGCGTCAGACCGGCCGCATGATCGAGATCACCATTGACGATGATGGTCCCGGTATCGCCCAGTCACGGCGCAAGGATGTATTTCGCGCTTTCAGCAGCACTTCCGGCCCTGAAGGGGGAAGCGGGCTCGGCCTGACCATTGCCCGTGACATCATGGCCGCGCATGGTGGCAGCGTGGTTTTGCGTAACAGTCCGCTGGGCGGCCTGCGCGTGATGCTCAAGCTGCCGCGCTGAAACGTAGAGCGGGGCACAGCGGCACTACGTACCCATCGAAGTCCCGTCCAAAGCGAGACGTCACCGCCTCTGTCACTCAGCGAACGCTAAAGAACTCCCTCCGCCTCGACACAGCGCTGGGACGTAACCGTTAGTGAACATCCCTTGGGCGGCAGTTGGTGTGCCCGGAACGGAAACGGGCCCGATCCTGAGACCGGGCCCGTCCGAAAAGGGTTATGCCAAAAACATGGCCATAGGACCGTTTCCTGGCCCCTGGAGATATCAGGGAACCGAGTTGCCCGTACCGCCATGACCCGTGCCCACACCGGCGCCCAGTGGCCCCTGCGTGCCGCCAAAGGTGCTGCCCATGTTGCTCATCGGGTTGTAACGACCGACATTGCCCAGCAGCTGCTGCAGGACATTGATCTTGGTGCCCGGTGTGGGGGTGGTTTCACCGACCATACCGACATTGTAGCCATTCTTGCGATGCAGCGTGTCCATACGACGCAGAACGCCGCCATTATCGAAGGCGAGCACCAGGACATTCTGCTTCGTGACCCGCGGGAAGCCGAGTGGCTGCGGCACGGTCACCATCGAGATGTAGATCCAGGTATTGTCATCGAACGTGGCATGGGCCGTGGGCGAGCCCAGCAGATCGGTCACGTCATTGCGCGTGCTGGTTCCGGGCACGAGTTGGGAATAATCGTCTTTCTCGATCAGCGAACCGCGATTCTGGGGAATCGGGCTGAAAACGGAACAGCCGGCCAGAGCGAGCGGCGCGATGCAGAGCAGGGCGCGCGCAAAACCCGCATGCGATTGCTGCCGCGGGGCGGTCTTCTTGGAGGCGCTCTTCATGGCGGGCTATGTCGTCCTGCAGTGATCGAAACAGATTCGTAAGATGGTCATGCTGCGATGGAAACGATGTTTCATCAGCGTCGCAAGACGATCAGACTCTTCTATATTGCTTACACCAACGGTAAGGCAATTCGGAAAAGGGAGCTTGCTCGCCGGTTTTTCCGATGCGCAAGCATGTTCCCGCCGCAGATAGTGTCAGGAAGGCAGCCATGAGCGACAGACAGGATTTCGAAAGTGTTCCTCCATCCCAGCCGGAATTCTCGCGTCGTCTGGTTATCAACCGTATCGGCCATGAGGGGCTGAGCGAGACGATCAAGGCCAAGGAGGACGAGTGCAGGAAGCTGGCAAAGCGTCTGGACATTCCGGCGGTTCGTGCGCTCGACTGTCGTTTCCGCATCATTCCTGAAGCGTCGGATAATTTTGTGCTCGAAGGCGTGCTGACCGCCCATGTGGTGCTGGAATGCGTGATCACAGGGGAACAATTCGAAGACGCCCTGAATGAGTCCTTTGCGGTACGGATGGTTCCTGCACGTCGTTTTTCAGAGGAGACGGCTTCGGATCTCGAGGCGATTGACGAGATTCCCTATGAGGGGAATGCACTCGACCTGGGAGAGATCGCCAGCGAGCAGCTTGCCCTGATGTTACCCGCCTATCCGCGCAAGCCGGGAGCCGCCCTCGAAAATGCGGTTGACGAAGCCCCCCGTGAGGCGGCAGAGGAAACCGCAGATGAAGCAGGTGGCCGACCCAACCCGTTCGGTGCCCTGGCCGGTCTGTCTCTCCCCAAAAAAAAGACGGATCTGAGCTAGAAACGCACAGGATGCTTGCGACCCGGCTTCGGGTCTGCTAGAGCCGCCCGCCTGATCATAGTGAACAGTATCGTTTCCCGCTGCGGTCGAATGGCGACCGGTTGCAGGGACGATCTAAGAAGAAAGAGGCTCCTGCCATGGCCGTCCCCAAGAGAAAGACCACGCCGTCCCGCATGGGCATGCGTCGCAGCCACCACGCCCTGACCGTTCAGGCTCACGCCGAGTGCAGCAACTGCGGTGAGCTGAAGCGCCCGCATCATGTTTGCGCGCATTGCGGTCATTATGACGGTCGTGAAGTCGTGGCTTCCGGCAAGACGCTGAAGACGACCGTTCGCGTTTGAGGCTCGATGGGGCTGGCTCGGTGAAAGAGTCAGCGCATCTTGTTTGAAATGAGACGCGGGGCGGAGCATGACTGACCTGAATGTGCCGGCCAGCCAGGCTGCGCCTTACAGTTTGGCTATTGATGCGATGGGCGGGGATCATGCCCCCGAGATCGTTCTGGCCGGTTTGGATCGGGCAGCCGATCGACATCCTACAGCTAAGATTCTGCTGGTCGGTGATGAAGCCGTGCTGCGTCCGCAGCTGGCCCGCTACACCAAGGCACAGCGCATCTGCGAAATCCGCCACGCGCCCTCCTCCATTTCCATGGAAATGAAGCCGACGGCAGCCCTGCGCATGCGGGATTCCTCGCTGCGCATGGCGATTGATGCAGTCGCCTCGGGCGAGGCGGGCGGCGTCGTGTCAGCTGGCAACAGCGGTGCCATGCTCGCTCTTGCCAAGATCGTGCTCAAGACGCTCCCCGGAATCACGCGTCCTGCCATGGCGGCGGTTAATCCATCGGCCCGTGGCGACGTTGTGATGCTCGATTTGGGGGCCAATATTGCCTGCGATACGCGCAATCTGGTCGAGTTTGCTGTCATGGGTGAGGCTTTCGCCAAGGCGGTGCTCGGTCTCCCTGCGCCCAGTATCGGTTTGCTGAATGTCGGCGCCGAGGAGTTGAAGGGTGACGAGCGCCTTCGTGCCGCAGCCGATATCCTGCGCGATTCGCCGCTTTCCGCTCAATTTCATGGCTTCGTAGAGGGCCATGATATCACAGCGGGAACGACCGACGTCGTCGTGACCGACGGATTTTCGGGCAATATAGCGCTCAAGACGGGTGAGGGCGCACTCAAGCTGGTTTCGATGCTGTTGCAGCGCGTCTTCAAGACCAACCTGCTGACCCGTATCGGGTATCTTCTCGTGCGTCCCGGACTGGAGCGCATGAAAGAATGGATCGACCCGCGCCGATACAACGGGGCTGTGTTCGTCGGTCTTAACGGAATTGTCGTGAAGTCTCATGGTGGCGCGGATGCCGAAGGTTTTGCCGCCGCCATCGATGTGGCGATGGATGCCGTAACCCATTCGATCAATGAGAAGATCCGCGATCGCCTGCGTCAGGTCGAGGCTCTCATGGCCGCCGAGGCCGAGAGAGAGCTCGCTTCTTCCACGACGGCGGCCTGATCGGTTCTGTTGGCCCGATGCGGGCTTACAGGTCCTTGGCCATACCCGCCTCCAACCTGCCTTGCCTTCTCCCCGGCGGCCTGACGCATGGTCTGTCTTTTCCGGGGGCTGCCTTGGGCGCTACTGGCGCGATAACGGATAGGCTGGTATCGGCAGGGTCTGCCTTCCCGGCATCAGTACAAGAGGAAACGACATGTCCCTGCGCGCGCGCCTGACCGGATTTGGCAGCTATCTGCCGAAGCAGGTTGTCACGAACGCCGATCTGGCCGAGCGTATCGAGACTTCAGATGAATGGATCAGGACGCGTACCGGCATTGCGCAGCGTCACATCGCCGGCGAGGACGAGACGGCCGTCAGCATGGCGGTCAATTCTGCTCGTGCTGCACTGGCCTATGCCGGAATCGATGCGCAGGAAATTGGTGCCGTCATCGTGGCGACCGCGACGCCCGACCAGTGCTTTCCCGCAACGGCTGTCCGCGTACAGGCGGAGCTGGGCATGGCGGCCGGGTTCGCCTTTGATCTGACGGCGGCCTGTTCCGGCTTCGTCTACGCCCTGGCTACCGCCGAGGCATTCATTCGCAGCGGTCAGGTCAAGAAGGCGCTGGTGATCGGCACGGAAGTCTATTCGCGCATTGTCGACTGGGAGGATCGCACGACCTGCGTCCTGTTCGGCGACGGTGCGGGTGCGGTTGTACTGGAAGCTACCGAGGAAGAGGGGCTTGGAATTCTTTCCACCCATCTGCACAGTGATGGAAGCCATGGCGACATCCTGTACGTGGATGGACCCGCTACGGCCAAGCCTGTGCTGCATATGCAGGGGCGGGAGGTCTTCCGCCACGCGGTTGCCAAGCTCTCTTCAGTGGTGGACGAGGCTCTGGCTGCGAACGGGCTTCAGGGACAGGATATTGCCTGGCTCGTTCCGCACCAGGCCAATCTGCGTATCATCGAGGGCATGGCCAAGAAGCTTGCCCTGCCACTCGATCGCGTGGTCGTGACGGTTGATCGTCACGCCAATACGTCTGCGGCGTCCATACCGCTTGCGCTTGACGAAGCGGTACGCGACGGGCGCATCAAGCCGGGAGACCTGGTGCTGCTTGAGGCGCTTGGCGGCGGTCTGACCTGGGGCTCGGCGCTGCTGCGTCTGTAGAACCCGTCGACGGGTCATGTCAGAACACTGATTTGATTGATTTTCATTACTGTCATGATACGGTGCTGTCATGACCACGGTGACCCGCGCGCAAATAGCAGAGCACATCTATAGTGAAGTAGGGCTGTCCCGGCACGAATCCGCCGATCTGCTCGAGACGGTTCTCGAACTGATCGCTGCGCGGCTCGAAAAAGGCGAGACGGTCAAGCTGAGCGGATTCGGGACTTTTTCCGTCCGCCAGAAAGGCCGCAGGGTCGGCCGCAATCCCAAGACCGGTATCGAGGTGCCGATTCTGCCGCGCTCGGTGCTGGTGTTCCGGCCTAGCCAGATTCTCAGGGCCGAGGTGAATGGCGAGTCGATTGAAGGTCTTGCCAGTGAAGGCGATGATTCATGACGACCACCCACTCCGCACCTGATCTGCTTAAGGGGGCTGAAGAGCGCAGCGATCTTGATCGGCTGGTGAAGGGCCCCAATGCCTACCGCACCATCAGTGAAGTTGCCGACGAGCTTCATGTTCCGCAGCACGTGTTGCGTTTCTGGGAGACGCGCTTTCCCGAGGTCAAGCCGCTCAAACGCGGTGGCGGACGACGCTATTATAGTCCCGAGGATATCGACACGCTTCGCCAGATCACGGACCTGCTTTACGTGCAGGGCTACACGATCAAAGGCGTTCAGCGTGTTCTGAAAGAGCACGGAGCCGTGGGGCCGCTTCCAGTGGTTGCTTCTGCGCCAGCAGAGCCCGAACTCCGGCAAGCCACCGGAGTTGATGGAGGAAGCGCCGCGTCAGAGACCCCGCGAGCGCCTTTCGAGATTCCAGCATTCCACCCCGCTGTGGAAGAGCAGAGCGTGGATCTGGATTCCGGCCCCATGGCAGCTGATGCTGATGAGGCGTCTATCGCAGAGCCTGGAGAAGGTCATCGGGCGTTTCAGAATGAAGGAGCTGTCGATGCAGGTGAAGAGACGAACGCCCTGCCTGCCGAGTTCACACAAGTCTCTATCATTTCACCGCTCGCTAACGCCGAGGCGGAAGCTCGAGGGGAAGCAGTCGTCTCCGCTCCTTCGCAGGGCGGTAGCGCGGCAGAGCTGAACGCCATTCTCCAGGATGAATTGGCAGAGTTGCGTGCCAAGGAAGAACGGTGGCGCCACGAGCGTCGGGCTCTGCGTCTCGCCCTCGAGGATGTGCTGGGTGAGCTCGATAATCTGCGCGAAATGCTGCCAAGCGCCTGAAAACGCTGATCGTGCAAAAAACTGGCCTTGGGGCGCTTGCAGGATAAGCGCCCCCCTGCTAAACGGCCTGTACCGCAGGACTGACGGGCAGTAGCGCAGCCTGGTAGCGCATCAGTCTGGGGGACTGGGGGTCGTGGGTTCGAATCCCGCCTGCCCGATATCGTTCGTCCTGCGGTTCTTATCTCCAAAATTCAAAGATTAAGCGGTTTCGCCGCGTGTAGACGCGCTTGCCTGTCGATCTGTGCAGCATCGCGCATCTCGCCCGGTGCGGAAGTGCCAGTGTCTGTGCACCGATGCGCCCGGACAACGGGCATGAAAAAGGCCGGTCGAGCCGGCCCTTCCCATGATTCAGCGATCAGAAGCCCTCTGGAGGGCAGGCCTATTGTGCTTCCTCGCGAAGCTGGCTTTCCGTATCCGAGCTCCAGATACGCCACAGCAGATGGACGGCTGCCATGATGGCCGGGCCAAGAAACAGGCCGAGCAAGCCCCAGGTTTCCACACCCCCGAGAATGCCCAGAAGGACCCAGAGGAACGGCATTTGCGTGCTTCCGCCAATCAGAGCAGGGCGAATGAAGTGGTCCGCCACAAAAATCACGATCGCCCCGAGCACGATGATAACGATGCCCGCGATCATCTTGCCCTGAACGATGATCAGAAGGGCAGCCAGTATGACCGTAGGCAGGCCCAGAAACGGGATCATGGCCGCCACGCCTGTGAGCAGGGCAAAGAGCAGTGGCTGAGGCGTGTCGGTCAGCACATAGGCGATGCCCATCACGAAGCCCTCTCCCAGCCCGACCAGCACAAGACCCGCCACCGTACCATGCACCGAAGAGATCATCTGCCGTGCCAGCTTCTCTCCGCGCTTGCCGAAGGTCCGGTTCGACACCACCAGAACACGGTGGATGATATCCGCACCATCACGGAGCAGGAAGAACAGCGTTAGGATAGAAAACAGGAAGAGCGTCGCACGTCTTGCAACCTGCGTGGTGACCTGCCTGGTGACGGCCATGCCATGACCGGCATCGAAAGAGTGGAAGAGACGATTGAGGTGTTCCGGGTTGACGAGATTGTTCTGCCACCAGCGTGCCACCTGGGCCCGCTCAAAGGGCAGATCGTTGAGCCATTCCGGCATCGGTATGCCAGTATGGCGCACTTCGTCGATCCAGTGCAGCGCGCTCTGCGCCTCCTCGGCAGCCTTGTATCCTACGAGGCTGAGCGGCACGAGAAAGATGAGCGCGATGGCTGCGGTGAACAGCATGGGAAGCCATTCCGTCCGCCCGAAGCGCTTTTCGGTACGTTGATAAAGCGGCCAGGAGGCAATGGCGAAGACGCAGCCCCAAAGCAGGGCTGGCAGGAAGTTCTTGAGTGTGAACAGGGCGAGAGCAATGAAGAAGAAGCCGAGAAGACCTCTGGAGCGTCTTTGTCCTCGCCCGACGGGTGAGCCGGTCGCCTCTGTAAGATCGTCTTCCCCCGGCTGGTCCTGACACTCGGCAGATGGTCGGGTCAGGCCGGCTGGTGGCATGGCGTTCGGGTTGGTCATCATGTTCCTCGGGGCCAGCATCGCCCGCTCCGACCGTCGTGAAATGACGCTTCGCGGTTCCGGAGACGCTGCCTGTTTTCCTGTAAATCCTGATCACATCAGGAGGGCGATTCTCATTTCTGGCAAGTTACGGTCGCGCGTCAACATGCCAGTCCACTCTAGGGTGCAGGATACGCCTAAAAGGAGGCGCAGCCAGAGTGGATGAACGCGGCGACGGAACTCTGGTTGAACCGTTTTTTATAGGCGTTGCGTATGGCCGTCAGCTTCGCGCCCAGACCGGGACCAGAAGGCGCGATGATCCATACCAGTCGCGCGCGTTCGTGGATGATCGGTGACGCGGGCGTATCCTGCCATTGTCCACGCACTTCCGTAACCGAAAGGCCGGCAGGGAAGTCAGGCGTCACCTCGCGCGCGAGGAAATCCTTCCAGTCGGCCTCCGTGATCTCGCCTCCTCCAGGAAGCGAGAGACCGAAAGCAAGGGTGATGGATTCCGAGGGGGCACCCGCAATCGCCTTGCAGAGTATCCTTTCCTGCGGCGCGGGAGCCGGTGCGGTCGCACATCCCGAAATCGCAAGCAGCGTGACTCCGAGAATCAGCGCGAGGCTGGGAGGAAGAATCCGATGCAAGGACAGAGGTCTCACTGGCGATCGAGCGCCGCACGCAGGATCGTGCTCTCATCGGGCGTGAAAAGCCCATGGCGCAGGAAGAGGTCGATCAGCACGAGATTGACGTTGAATTTGATGTCGTTCGTGTCGCGTACCAGAGCAAAGACCTGTTCGAGCGCCATGAGCTCGAAAAAGGCCACTTCTCCATCCACCGGCTGCGGGACGAACTCGGTTGGCAGGAGCAGATCGTAGCAGTAGAGCGTGTCCTGGCGCAGGCCTTCGGGCCGTGCCATGGCGTAGCGCAGGGTCGCGACGGGTTGGGCCTGTGCCGCGAGCTTGGGCGGAATAGCGGCTTCCTCCCCCGACTCCTTGATAAGCGCTTCCATAGGGGTGAGGCCTGTGCAGATGCCCCCTGCCGCCAGATGGTCGAGTTTGCCCGGGTCGAGGCGCTTGTTCGCAGCGCGATGGCCCATCCAGATGAGGCATTGGCCATCTTTCTGCACCAGCCCGTTCAGATGCACACCGGCGGCGGTGCAGCCCAGCAGGGGCAGGGCGCCACGATCGATCTGGCCGATCACCTTCCCCTGGTTGTCGAATACGTCGAAGAGTTCGTCATGAGGCCGATAGAGCCCGCGCTCGGCGAGGGTAACGCCCAGCCCGACAAGCTTTGTGCCGTCCTCGATGCGGAACTCCTCCCCCTGAGCCAGACCAAGCTCCGTCAGGGCCGCGAAGGCGCGGGGATCGACCAGCCCGAATGGCGTTTCCCCCGCCCGAAAAAGGCGTCTGTCCCCGGGGAGAATGGCAGTCTTGCACTGCCTGATATGGGCCAGAAACGGGGCAAGGCGATTGTCGTGCATGGAGGGCGGTACTCTCTACTCTGAGGGGCAACGATATCGCGTAACAGGAGGCGATTGCAAAACGCTGACGCACACCACAATTTGGACTCATGTCCTTCTCCTGGCGTTTGCCTCTCGCTGTCACCAGCCTCGTCCGGGCCTGGCGTCTCGTCCTGTCACATGACATCCGCTTTTTCCGCATCGGCATGGGCCTGACGCTGTTGCTGCTTTTGGGGGAGCGGCTCTGCATTCTGGCCACACCCTACATGTTCAGCCGACTGGTCGCGCATTTTTCGGTGCCGGATCTGCGGGTGGTCGTGCCTGTTATGCTGATCCTGTCCTATGCCGGGCTGATTTTCTTCCGGAGCGTTTTCTCGGCGTTGCAGGAACTGGTGTATCAGCCGGTTGGACAGCGGCTCCAGGCGCTGACGGCACAGGAGGCCTTCAGGCACCTGCTCGATCTGCCCTATCGCTTTCATCGTGACAGGCAGACAGGCGCCCTCACACGCGCCATCGAGCGCGGCTCTGAGGCCGCAGACACGTTGTTGCGTCTGGCGCTCTTCAATGTGCTGCCAGCCGTGCTGGATACGGGTTTGACCATTGCCGTCGTGTTCCATTTCCTTGGTCCACGATATGCGGCAGTCATTGCTGTAGCGCTCGTGAGCTATATCGCCCTCGCGCAATGGTTCGTGCGCCAACGGGTCAGAGCGCGGCGACAACGCAATGAGGCCAATGGCCGCGCGCAGCACTTCCTGCTCGATTCCCTGCTCAATTTCGAATCCGTGCGCCATTTCGCCAATGAGCCCCATGAATATGCGCGCTATGAGCGCGCGCGGCGCGCGCAGGAAAAGGCCAGTCTGCGCATGACCTTTGTCGCCGGTCTGTCCTCGGTCAGTCAGAACGCCATGATCGCGCTGGCAACGCTTGCCCTGTTCCTCATGGCGGCGCGCGATCTGGCGGCCGGAAGACTGGATGTTGCGGCCTTCGTGCTGATCGGGACCTATTTGCGCACGCTTTATCAGGCCATCATCTCGCTCAACCTCGTCTATGCGGGGTGGCGCAATGCCTGCGTCGATCTGGAGCACCTGACCGAGCTGATGGACGAGACGCCCCGGGGCGGGGAGGGCAGGGATACTGGCAGCGCTCCGGCAGGGATCGAGCCTGCCTCGCTCTCGTTTCGCGATGTCAGTTTCGATTATGACGGGCGCGAAATCCTGCACACCCTTTCCTTCGATGCCGGGCCGGGCGAGACGCTTGCGCTTGTCGGCCCGACCGGGGCAGGAAAATCAACCATAGCCCGGCTCATCCTTGGGGCTTATGCGCCGCGTTCAGGCTCTATCCTGCTGGATGGGCAGGACCTGACGACCCTCGCTCCTGTCGATCTGCATCGCATGATCGGCGTGGTCCCGCAGGACACGCAGCTCTTCAATGATACGATCGGCTACAACATCGCCTATGGTCATCTGGAGGCTACTCAGGAGGAGATCGAAGAGGCCGCGCGTCTGGCCCAGATTCATGATTTCATCGACGGCCTTGAGGAAGGGTATGAAACGCTGGTTGGCGAGCGTGGCCTCAAGCTTTCGGGTGGAGAGCGTCAGCGTATTGCTCTGGCGCGCATCATTCTGCGCAAGCCACGGCTGCTTCTGCTGGACGAGGCGACGAGCGCGCTGGATACCGGCACCGAGCTGCGGCTTATGGAGGCCTTGCGTCAGGTGACTTCCCGCCAGACCACGATCGCCATAGCCCACAGATTATCGACCATACGGCACGCAACACGGATTCTGGTGATCGAGTCCGGGCGCATCGTCGAGCAGGGCACCCATGAGGCGCTGATGGCGCAACATGGAGCCTATTTCGAGATGGTGACCCATCAATCCACCGCAGCGACCTAGTTTTCTCGCCAGTGCTTCCCTAACTGTTGCTCGATGATGCGCGTCCGGCTGGTCACCAGACCGCCTGCCGCGCGCATTCCCAATTCAAGAGGAGAACTCTCATGACCAAGCCGGCCGAAGACCTCGCCCAGGACTTCCATCCCGACCAGAATATCGAGGCGGAAATCCGGGATCAGGCGGCTCATGAGCTCTCTGACGACCCTGATGCCGTCGAGATCCCCGAAGAACTGCGTCAGTGCGGCGCCGTGATCGACAAGGCAATCGGCTATCTTGTGGAGCAGAACCTGCCGACCGAACTGATCGCCTCGGCATTGCTCGGCGGTTCGCTGGGCGTGCTCGCCCGGACCACCGATGCCGAAACGATGGTGCGGATGCTGCAAACCGCAATCGACAGCATCCGCACGGGTGAACTGCTTTGTGCGGACGCCTTTTCAGACGGCGAATGACAGTTTGCGACGCTTTCGGCTTGACGGGAGCGGGGGGCTCCGTCATAAGCCGCGCCTTAACGCATCGTCGTATGCCGGGAGTGGTCTCGGCGATCATATTACTACCGAGGATCAAGTCCATGTCACGCCGCTGCCAAATCACGGGCAAGGGTGTGCTGACGGGCAACAACGTCAGCCACGCCAACAACAAGACCCGTCGTCGTTTCCTGCCCAACCTGCAGGAAATCACCCTTCTGTCCGACATTCTGGGCACGGGCGTTCGTCTGCGTCTCTCCACCCAGGGTATCCGTACGGTCGAGCATAATGGCGGCCTGGACTCGTTCCTGATCAGCACGCCGAACCGCAAGCTCCCGGTTGAAGCTCAGGTCATCAAGCGCCGCATCCTGCGCGCTCAAGAAAGCAAGGCCGCTCAGACCGCTTGAGTCTGACGGCGCCAGCCTGACGCCCCGGCGGAAAAGGCAGGCAGCAACACAATTGGCCTTGAAAACGTGGTCGGGTTGTTTCATTCAGCCACTCGATCACAAGGCCCGACTTGGTCGATCCGGCTTCGACGTCTTCCCCAAGCTTCCCGAAGGGCATACCACCGGGAATATTCTGGCATAGCGCGTCGATCTGTGACGGCCACGGCAAAGGTGTTTCGGGGCGGCCTGAAGCACCTTTCATCGCATTCTGGAGGTATCCCGTGTCCGAAAGCAGCGTCGCAGAAGCCAAATCGGCTCTCTCGAAGATCCGCAATATCGGTATCACCGCGCATATTGATGCCGGCAAGACCACGACGACCGAGCGTATTCTGTACTACACCGGCGTGTCGCATCGCATCGGTGAAGTGCATGACGGCAACACGACCACCGACTACATGGCGCAGGAACGTGAGCGTGGCATCACGATCACCTCGGCAGCCGTGACCTGCGAGTGGGAAAACCACCGCATCAACATCATCGACACCCCGGGCCACATCGACTTCAACATCGAAGTGAACCGCTCGCTGCGCGTGCTCGACGGCGCCATCTTCATCATCGAAGGCGTTGCCGGTGTTCAGCCGCAGTCGGAAACCAACTGGCGTCTGGCTGACCGTTACAACGTGCCGCGCGTCATCTTCATCAACAAGCTCGATCGTACCGGCGCCGATTTCTATCGCGCGTTCGACACGCTGAAGGAAAAGCTCGACATCGTCGCTATTCCGCTTCAGCTGCCGATCGGCATTGAAGAAAACTTCGTTGGCGTGGTCGATCTGGTCGAAATGCGCGCCATCATCTGGGAAGGCGGCGAGCTGGGCGCGAAGTTCCACTACGCCGAGATTCCCGATGACCTGAAGGAAAAGGCAGCTGAAGCTCGCCAGAACCTTCTGGACACCGCGCTGAGTGTCGATGAAGCCGCTATCGAAGAATACTTCGAGAAGGGCGATGTCGATGTCGCAACGCTCAAGAAGTGCATCAAGAAGGGCGCTATCTCCGGCGTGTTCCGTCCCGTCCTGTGCGGCACGGCCTTCAAGAACAAGGGCGTTCAGCCGCTCCTCGATGCCGTTATCGATTACCTGCCGGCTCCTGACGAAGTCGAAGGCATCCGTATCGCGCCGCCGGAAGGCGAAGAGGTTGACGAGAACTTCCTGCCGATCGTGCCGGTCGATCCCGATGGCAAGTTCGCCGGTCTCGCGTTCAAGATCATCTCCGACAAGTACGGCACCCTGACCTTCGTGCGCGTCTATCGCGGTGTCCTGAAGTCGGGCGACACCGTGCTGAACACGACCAAGGGTCACAAGGAACGCGTTGGCCGCATGTTCCAGATGCACGCTGACAAGCGTGAGGAAGTCAAGCAGGTCGGCGCTGGCGATATCGCCGCATTCGTGGGTCTGAAGGACACCCAGACGGGTGACACCCTGGCCGACGCTGCTGATCCGGTTGTTCTGGAGCGCATGCAGTTCCCGGTTCCGGTGATCGACATCTCGGTCGAGCCGAAGACCAAGGACGGCGTCGAGAAGATGACGCTGGCCCTGCAGAAGCTGGCCGCGGAAGATCCCTCGCTGCAGCTCAAGACCGATCAGGAAACGGGTCAGACCATCCTGTCCGGCATGGGCGAACTGCATCTGGACATCATCGTGGACCGTCTGCGTCGTGAATACGGCGTTGAAGCCAATGTCGGTGCGCCTCAGGTGGCCTATCGTGAGACGATCTCGCGCGCCCACACCGAGACCTACACCCACAAGAAGCAGTCCGGTGGTTCGGGTCAGTACGCTGAAGTCAAGATCGAGTTCGTGCCTGTCGAGCGTAACGAAGGCATCAGCTTCGAGAACAAGGTCGTTGGCGGTACGGTTCCGAAGGAATACATCCCGGCTGTCGAAAAGGGCATCCGCATGCAGTCCTCGACGGGCGTGCTGGCTGGCTTCCCGACGGTGGACTTCAAGTTCACGCTGCTCGACGGCAAGTACCATGACGTCGACTCGTCGGCTCTCGCCTTCGAAATCGCCGCCAAGGCCTGCTTCCGCGAAGGCATGAAGAATGCTGGCCCGGTCATCCTCGAGCCGATCATGGATGTGGAAATCACGACCCCGAACGACCATGTCGGTGACGTGGTGGGCGACCTCAACCGTCGTCGTGGCATCATCCAGAGCCAGGAGACGGCCGGTTCGACCGTCATGATCCGCGCTCAGGTGCCGCTGAAGGAAATGTTCGGCTACATCTCGCATCTGCGTTCGGCCACCAAGGGCCGCGCGTCGTTTACGATGCAGTTCCATCACTATGATCCGGTGCCGCGCAACGTGGCCGACGAAATCATGGCGAAGAGCGCCTGATCCTTCGGGCTCGGTCTCAGAACATGGAAAAGCCGCCCCTCGGGGCGGCTTTTTTCGTTTTCTGTTGGCGCTTCGAAGCGTACGGGGAGGAGAGGTGCGGCGCCCCTCTCAAGGATAAGGCGTCATCTCGTGCTCTGACAGGCGCGATGGAGCCGATAGAGAGAAGGCCCGAAGAAGCTCGCTGCAATCATGAAGACAAGGCTGAGCCGGAGAACAAAGGCCTCGGGCCCGTGATGGGCAGGCATGCGCGCCATGTCGATGAAGACGAGGGCACGCACCGCGAAAAACGCTCCCCATATGCGCGTGTAGAATCTGAAAAAGCGGTCGATACCCGGTGCTTCGGTACGGTCTTGCATCGCGTCCCCTCCGCGTTGCCGCGCCAGATGTTCGATCAGGGAGATGCGCCAGAAGCTCCCCCAGAGGAATAAACCCGCCATCATGGCGGCACAGAACGCGGCGAAGTAATCAGGGCTCATCCTGTCTCGGAGCAGGATACTCGCAAGCCCGAAGCCGATCGCGCCACCGTTGAGTGCAACCCAAGGCGGAGGGAACCCCGCGCCTCGACGATAGCGACGAAGAGCGCTCACCCCCACAAACGCAAGACTGGCAGGCAAGGCGTAGGCCTCAAGCCCCGCCATCTCGCCAACCCATACAAGCGCGAGGCCACCAAATTCCTGCACGATTGCCCGGAGTGGCAGGCGAGAGAGACGGGACGAGAAACTCATAGGGGTACCTCAATCAGCTTTGGTATCTTTTCACCGTAAAGATTGCCGCTCAGATCATGGCGGAGTCAAACTTTTTATTGTAAAGATTGGCAGGAACTCCGTGAGGCACCATGAACGACCCATCTTCCTCCTATCATCATGGCGACCTCGCCAATGCGCTTCTTGAGGCAGGGCGTGCTCTGCTCGCGACCGGCGGGTTGGAGGCGCTGAGCCTGCGCGCCGTCACCCGCAGGGCGGGTGTCTCGGCAACGGCTGCGGTGCCGCATTATGGCAGTCTGGCCGGGCTTCGGGCGGCCCTCGCTGCACAGGGATATCGGGAGTTGGCGCTCGCACTGGGTAAGGCCTCAACCGCGCATGAGGCTGGTATGGCTTATATTCGTTTCGCCATCGCCAATCCGAACCTCTTCCAGCTCATGTTCCGGCGTGCCCTGCTTCTGGAGAGCAGTGAGGTCCTGCAATCGGCCTCGCAGGCCGCCTTCGAGGCCCTGCGTGGCCTCGCGCAGGGCTTAGACCCGGCGACAGGGGGGATTGAAGGCGGAGCGGCGCGTATGGCTGGGCTATGGGGAAGGGTCCATGGCCTGGCTATGCTTGCCATAGACGGAATGCTGTCTCCGATGATCGCGGCCGAGGGTTTCGAAAACGTTGAAGGTTTCCTTGCTAAAGCGCTCGATTCCGGGGGGAGGAACTCAGCTGATTG
This sequence comes from Asaia sp. W19, assembly GCF_003994335.1. Taxonomy (GTDB): domain Bacteria; phylum Pseudomonadota; class Alphaproteobacteria; order Acetobacterales; family Acetobacteraceae; genus Asaia. The sequence continues at coordinate 3,534 of NZ_PNQZ01000064.1, read as the reverse complement.
ATGGTTCGATTCGCTCCGGGGCTCGGCGAGGGAGAGGGTACGGACGCGCATTGCGCGGCTTTGATGGGATGCGATCAACATGGACGCGAATTAACTATCACGTCTCCGTTACTTAATTAAAGATTGCAAAAACATTATATAAATTTAACAAAATATCTGCTTCTCTCGATTTCGGCAGAAGGGGACCAAGCAAGTTTTCCCCGCTGCTTCAGGCGCAAATCGGGAGACTGGTCCCATGACTCTGGCCCAACACACGTTGTGTGACACGCAGGACGGAACGCCGCTCCTGCATGTCGAGGGTATTTCCAAAACATTCTCCGGGGTGCGTGTTCTCAAGGATGTTTCCCTCATCGCCTATGGCGGTGAAATTCTGGCGCTGATGGGTGAGAACGGGGCGGGCAAGTCCACCCTGATGAAGATCCTCTCGGGCGCCTATACAGCCGATCCTGGCGGTGAAATCCGCATTGCCGGTGAGGTCCAGAAAATCACCAACCCGGCCTCTGCACGGGCGCTGGGTATCGGGATCATTTATCAGGAACTGGCCCTCGCGCCGAACCTGACGGTAGCCGAAAACATCCATCTGGGCTCGGAGCTGCGTCGCAACGGCATGATTGATCGTGCCGCCATGAACGAGGCCTGCCGGGACCTTTTGAAGGAGCTCGGTGCGCCTTTTGGCCCGGAAGATCGCCTGTCAACTATGTCGGTCGCGGAGCAGCAGCTCGTCGAGATCGCCCGTGCCCTGCACCGCGATGCACGCATTCTGGTGCTTGATGAGCCCACCACGGCGCTTTCGGCCCGTGAAACCGACCGGCTCTTCGCTCTGATCCGCCAGCTTCGCGCGAAGGGTCTGGCGCTCATCTATATCAGCCACCGCATGGATGAGATCGACGAACTGGCCGATCGCGTGTCGGTACTGCGCGACGGCGCCCATGTCGGGACGCTCGAGAAACATGAGCTTTCCTCGGCGCGGATCGTCAGCATGATGGTCGGGCGTGATCTGTCGAGCTTCTATGAAAAGGACGGTAATCACGTCCGCCGCGATGCGGCCCCGATTATGCAGGTCGAGGGCCTGACAGATGGCCGGCGCGTCCAGCCGACAAGCTTCGCGCTTCGTCCGGGCGAGGTGCTGGGAATTGCCGGTCTGGTCGGGGCAGGGCGTACGGAACTCGCCCGGCTTATCTTCGGGGCAGACCCCAAAACGGGCGGCAGTGTTTTACTCGATGGGAAAAAAATCGAGATCCGCTCGCCGCGCGACGCGCTCGCAGCAGGCATTGCCTATCTGACTGAAGACCGTAAGTCGCTCGGTCTCTTTCTCGACATGTCCTGCAGCGGCAACATCAATCTGGGTGTGGTCGAGCGTGACTCCCGAATGGGCGTGCTCGACCAGACGAAGGGGCGCACCCGTGCAACGGGCTCGTTCTCTGCCCTGCGCATCAAGGCGCAGAACATGCTCACCAATGTTGGTGGACTCTCCGGCGGAAACCAGCAGAAGGTCCTGCTGGGCCGTCTGCTCGAAACAGGGCCCAAGGTGCTGATCCTCGATGAGCCGACGCGTGGCGTCGATATCGGGGCAAAGACCGAAATCTATCGCATCATCAATGATCTGGCGGCGCAGGGGCTGGGGATCATCGTCATTTCAAGCGAAATGGCCGAGATCATTGGCGTGAGTGACCGCGTTCTCGTCATGCGCGAGGGTCATCTCACGGGTGAACTCGAAGGCAGTGCGATCACGCAGGAGGCCATCATGTCTCTTGCTGTCGGGCTTGCCTCCCCTTCGCCAATCGCCGCCTAGGATATCACGTCAATGAGCAATACTCTCAACCCGGCGGTGGCGGCCTCACCAGCCGCCCAGCTGAACGCGCGCGCAACCACACGCAGCATCATGCAGGCAGCTGGCATGCTGCCCGTTCTGATCCTTCTGGCGCTGGGCTTTCATTTTCTCGGCGGGCATCGGTTCCTGTCGGGCCAGAATCTCTCGATCATTGCCCAGCAGGCATCCATCAATACCGTGCTGGCCTCGGGCATGACCTTCGTCATCCTAACGGGCGGTATCGATCTGTCGGTCGGCTCCATTCTGGCTTTCGCAGCCATGTGCGGCCTGATTGTCTCGCTACTGCCCCATCTGGCCTGGCTGGCTGTGCCGGCTTGTCTCGGCGCAGGTCTGCTGATCGGCGTATTCAACGGCGCACTGATTGCGGGGGTCAAGATTCCGCCCTTCATCGTGACGCTGGGTACATTGACCGCCGTACGAGGGCTCGCCCGGCTCATGGGCAATGACCGCACGATTTTCAATCCCGATCTTTCCTTCGCCTGGATCGGCAATGATGGCATCGCGATCACCTCGACCTTCACCATTCCCTGGCTTGCGGTCATCGCTTTTGCTGTGGTCGTGGCGAGCTGGTTCATCCTGCGTCGTACGGTTCTGGGCGTGCATATCTACGCCATCGGCGGCAACCCCTCCGCTGCGCGCCTGGCCGGTATTCGCGTCGGGCTTGTCCTGATGTTCGTTTACGCGGCTTCGGGTCTGCTCGCAGGGCTTGGCGCCGTCATGTCCTCTGCCCGCCTTTACGCGGCAAATGGCCTGCAGCTTGGTCAGTCCTATGAGCTCGATGCCATCGCCGCGGTCATTCTGGGCGGCACGTCCTTTGTCGGGGGGATCGGCTCGATCTGGGGCACGCTCGTCGGGGCGCTCCTGATCGCCGTGCTCACTAATGGCCTCATTCTCATCGGAGTGTCGGATATCTGGCAGTTCATCGTCAAGGGTCTGGTCATCATTGTGGCCGTGGCACTCGACCGCTTCCGGGCACCGACGGCGCGCACCTGACACTGCGCTCCCCCGGGGTCTGCCCGGGCCTCCCAAGGTGGGCCTCTCAGGGGCTCACCCCCGGGGCCATTGTCCCTTCGCCCCGGGTCAAACGCTCACCTAGTTTGTCTTTCTTCCGTTTCGGATGTCTCAAGATGATCACTCGCACAAAATTCTTCCTCGGCGCGCTCGCCCTTTCCACTGTTCTCACTGCCCCGGCGGCTCGGGCCGATGGCATCAGCAATGTGGGCGTCTCAGTCGGATCGCTCGGAAACCCGTATTTCGTCGCGCTGGTGAAAGGTGCTACCACGCAGCTCAAGAGCGTGGCCCCGAGTGCCAGCATCAATGCGCTTTCTGCGGATTACGATCTCAACAAGCAATTCTCGCAGATGGACAGTTTCGTCACTTCCGGTGTGAACCTGATTCTGCTGAATGGGGTGGACCCCCAGGCCGTGATGCCTGCGGTCAAGCGCGTTCAGAAAGCTGGCGCTACCGTCATCGCAGTGGACGTCGCCTCGGCCGGTGTGGATGGAACGGTGCAGACCGATAACGTCGCGGCGGGACGCATCTCATGCGAATACCTTGCCAAGAAGCTGGATGGTAAAGGCGAGGTGGCGATCGAAAACGGTCCGCAGGTCTCGTCGATCATCGATCGCGTGAAGGGCTGCAAGGAAGTTCTCGCCAAATATCCCGAGATCAAGATTGTCAGCGACGATCAGAATGGCGGGGGT
>NZ_PNQZ01000063.1 GCF_003994335.1 Asaia sp. W19 | reverse complement strand
CTCATCATCAGAACCACTGGTTCAGACAACACCAAAGCGCCGCCAACATATCCCTTCCATTCCTATTCAATTTTCAAAGAACCCTGCCTAAACTACTGATCTTACTCAGTCTTTCAGGCAGCCACCCCAGCGTCGTCCGCTGCGGTGAACGGGCTTTTACGGAAACCAGGGGGGGTTGTCAAACACTTCCTCAAAACACCCAAAACCCACGCCAATCATAGGCCAATCCCGATTCCCACCCCCCATCAACCAACACACCACAAACAAATTAATCCAAAAAAAGAGATTTTTCCTCTCTCAGCGTGCATGCGCGTTCTTGCGAGTGCCCCGGATACCGCTAGGCTCATCTTTCCATGGCACAGCAGCTTCTCTCCGTCGTCGTACCCGTCTCCTGCACAGGCAGGGTCGAGCGGGTGCGTGTGCAGAGTTTCTGCTAGGCCCTCTCCCAACCCCGCCTCTACGGCGGGACATTTTGAGGTCTTGCCGCGTGGCCCTGACACGGTGCTCCCTCGATGCAAGCAACTTTCCCCCTCGAGACTTCCCTTGGCCTCTCCCGTGAGGCTATCGCCTCCTTTCTGGTCTTCGCGCTGACAAGCTCTGCAAGCGCCGGGCCGAATAATCTGCTGATCATGACCATTGCCGGACGCTCCGGGCTGAGGAGTACCCTGCCGAGCATCGCAGCTATTACCCTGGCGTTCGGCGCAATGCTTGTTGTCGGCGCAATCGGCGGCGGCATTATCCTGCAGCCCATGCCCGTTCTTACCCGAGCACTCGGGACATTGGGTGCCGGCTGGATGCTCTATCTCGCCTGGTCGGTTGCCTGTCAGCGTCCCGACGCAACGTCTGAAAATGCTTTGCCTCATTGGAGCCGGGCGCTCCTGCTCTGCTGGTCCAACCCAAAAGCATGGATGATGGCGCTGACGACCGGCACAGCCTATCTTCCCCAAGGCCCGCACTGGTTACGGACGCTGGCGCTCATGATAGGCATAAAGCTTGTTATTGGACTCGCGTCTCAGCTCGGCTGGGCGGTACTCGGGCTTTCCCTGTATCGTCTTAATGTGATGTCAAGCCATACCGCTTTGATCAATCGCTTCATGGGAGGCCTGCTGGCGATATCGGCCCTTACGCTTCTGATCTGCTAGGTGATCAGGCAGGAGAAATCCGCCTCGGGGAGTAGTGCGAGGCGGATTTCATGGAAACCTCAGAGCTTGTTGAGGCCTTCCTTGACGCTATCGATGCCGTTATTGACGGCGGTTTTCACATCGCCCTTCGTTTTCTCGGCCTTACCTTCGAGATTTTGCGCAGCGCCTTCGGCCTCCAGTCTCTCGTTATGGGTGAGCTTGCCGGTTTCTTCCTTGATTGAGCCAACTACCTGCTTGACGGTGCCGCTCACCTTGTCCGTGAATGAACTCATGACACTGTTCCTTTCTGCCAGGTTCTGCCGTCTGGCCTTACGCCTCAGAGACACTGCCCCTCAGGGAGCCAAGGTCTCAGCGGCATTGGCGCTGGCAGGACGGGTTTCACAACGCGTCATCCGGCTCAAAGTCGCATGAAATATGACGTTTTCGTCATAAGCTGCTCTTTTTCCGGAGAGAGCGATCCCATAAGGTAGGTTTCCCCTGTCTCCGGGATCAAGAAAGCGCATCGATGGCCCCCTTCCTGTTTTTCGCCGTTGTCATCCTCTGGGGGCTGACCTGGTTCGCCATTCATCTCCAGATTGGCGGAACGACTGCCGACGTGGCCATTTTCTGGCGCTTCGTTCTCTCGGCAACGCTTATCGGGGCCGGTCTGGCCCTGACCGGCAAGCTGCGTGTACCACCCAAAGCGGCATGGCCGTGGATCGCGGGCATGGGTGCCTGCCTGTTCTCCTGCAACTTTCTCGGCATCTACAGTTCTGAACTCTATCTGCCGAGCGGGACAGTTTCAGTCATCTTCAGCATGGCCACCTTGTTCAACACGCTCAATCTCTGGCTGTTCTTCCGCAAGACACCGGATATGCGCGTGCTGGCCGGGGGGCTTCTGGGAGTGTGTGGCGTGGCCCTTCTTCTGGCCGGCGATATGGCTCATGAAAACTGGCACCTGATGCTTGCGGGCATGGGCTTCGCTTTGCTGGGGACGTTCCTGTTTTCCTGCGGGAACATGCTCTCGCGCCATCTGGCCGGGTTCGATCTGAGTCTCACCAATACCATTTTCTGGGGCATGATTTGCGGTGCCACACTGCTCGCCGTTGTCATCCCGCTCTCAGGTCATGGCTATCAATTCCCCCTCACGACGCGCTGGCTGGGCGGATTGCTCTACCTTGCCTTGTTCGGCTCGGTCGCCGGGTTTCTGTTCTATCTCGAACTGGTGCGGCGCATCGGAGCGGATCGCGCCGCTTATGCGACCATTCTCTCACCAGTCATTGCCCTCGGCATGTCGGCATTCCTCGAAAAGGTGACCTGGTCTGTGCCGATGCTGGCGGGGCTGGTGCTGATCCTGCTGGGTAATGTGCTGGCATTTCTGCGCCGCAAGCCGCTGCCTCAACCCGTGGAAGTCGAACAGGGTTGATACACTATTGCCGGAGAACGGTACGGGGGCGCGATTGCGGGACGATTTGACAGACAGGTAGCGCGGTTTTCTGATGAGACACAATCACACGTCTCATGGAGCCCCTGCGATGAAGCCCGTCTCTGGCCAGACCCCTGCCCTCGTCCTGCTGGAGAAAGAGGGCATAGCCTACACCTTGCACGCGCATGATTATGACCCCGAGGCGAGCCGCAAGGGATTGCAGGCGGCAGAGTCGCTCGGCGTCTCGCCTGAACGTGTCTTCAAGACGCTGATGGTCTGGGTGGACAAGGACAAACCTGCCTGCGCGATCATCCGGTCGGATCACAAGCTGCATCTCAAGGCGGTCGCCGCTGCTCTGAAGGGCAAATCGGCTGCCATGATGGCCCCGCCCGATGCCGAACGCCTGACCGCCTACAAGACGGGCGGTATCAGCCCGTTCGGACAAAAAAAACGCGTGCCCGTCCTTCTGGACCGACACGCGCTTGAGCAGGAAACGATCTTCGTGAATGCAGGCCGCAGAGGCCTGCAATGCGAGATCGCCCCGGAACCGACCGCCAGCCATTTTGGCTGGACGGTGGCCCCCCTTGCGGAATGATCAGAACCCCGTGGAAAGGGTGACCATCGCCGAGAAGGGCGGGTTCAGGTAGTAGGAGGGCTGACCACCGGAAGCGATCATGGTGCCATACACACCCTTGGTCGGGTTCAGGTTGGTGGTAAAGCCATACACGCCGTTGCGGAACTTGGCGCCCGTCAGGTTGGTCATGTTCAGCTGGATCTGCGGCGACTTCATGAAACCATGGTTCTTGAAGCGGTAGCCGATACCCACCTGGTTCGTGACATATTGCGGGATCGAACTGTCATTCATGAAGCTGGCATATTGCTTGCCAACGTAGATAACCTGACCCGAGAACCAGAAGCTGCCATCGTCATAATCGAGGCCGAACTTGGCCTGCTTGGACGGCGAACGGATGGCGATCTTGCCAGCCGTCGGCAGCAGGTCGTTATTCACGCGAATATTGTTATCAATGGTCGAGTGCAGATATTCGAACGTTGCATAGGGGCGGATGTGGTGCCAGGCACGTGTGGCGATCTGGATATCGACGCCGCGCGTGGTCTGGCCACCGGCATTGACCGTCTGGCTATAGCTGGCACCTGCCGTCCCGTCATAGTAATTGAGGGTCTGCTGACGGTTGGTCAGGTTGTAGTTGAAGAACGAGATCGAGCCGACAATCAGCTCACCGTTATAGCGGTAACCCAATTCTTCCTGGATGGTGTATTCCGGCTTGGACGGTCCACCTCTTTGGGTCTGTCTGCCTGCCGTGTTGTAATAATCGACCAGCGAGGTGTTGGACGGCGCCTTGAAGTTGGTGCTGCCCGACACATAGATCTGGTGCTGCTTGTTGAAGTTCCAGGCAATGCCGATCTGGGGCAGCGGCTCGGGCGTGTGCAGGTTGCGGTTGTACTGCGTACCCGGCGTGTAGTTGTACATGCGACGGGTGACCATCGCTTCCTTGAAGCCGATCTGGATGTTCAGGCGGTCATTGAAATACTTCATCGTATCGCCGATGAAGATCATGTTCACCTGCGTGAGCGACAGAAAGTCACGGGCGCGGAAAGGCTGTCCCGTGGTCGTCTTGATGATGTCGGTCGTGCCCCAGATATTGTTCGCCTCGCCGGTCGCCTGGTTCACGATGCCATAAGGCGAGTACTGGTACAGGTTGGCATATTCGTACCACCAGCCCAGCGAGATATCGTGGTGATGATCGGGCTTGTAATGCAGCGAGATGGTGTTGCCGGTGCGGAACTGCTCCTGGTTCGACGGAGCCAGCGCCAGAGCGCTCTTGGCACCACCCAGATCGAGCTTGACGGCCTGGTTGCCCATATAGCTCGAGGCATTGATGACCGAAGCACCCGTGCCGTTGCCGATGCCGTGCCAGAAATACAGCGAGTCCTCGAGCGTCAGCTTGGGCGTGATGACGATATGAGTCGGCAGGGCTGCAACCACGTTTTCGAACGGGTTGACGTGCAGCTTGTAGTAATTTGCGCCTGCTGCATTCGGACCAGCATAATCCGTCGCGTAATTGGTCGAATACCCTGTCGTACGCCACTGACTGAGATTGGGGGCCAGATAGAAATCGTTGGTCTGGTCGTTATAGGCCACGGTCAGACCGGTATGGCTTCCGTTACGGAAATCCTTCACCATCTTGAAATCGTAATGGTATTTCTCGGCCTGACCGGGGCCACGCCAGGTGTTGCCCTTGGTATGGCTGAAGGCGAACATGGCACGCACGCCGCTATTGCCGATATCGCCAGAGTTCAGACGGATGAATTCACGAAACGTGTCGAACGAGCCGAAAGACACATCCATCACCCCGCCGAAGCGATGCGTCGGATTGCTCATGGTCATGGTCGTCATACCGGCCGAGGCGCTCAGCACCGGGGTATCGAGATTGACCGAGCCCGGCTGCATCGAGACGCTTTCGAGGTTCTCGGATTCCAGTACTTCGTTGGCATAGAACTGACCGCCACCGATATCGTTCAGCGGCGCGCCATCAAGAAGCCAGCCGATTTCGGTGGTGTCGAAACCACGGACATTGGTCTGGCCCGTATAGAGACCGAACGGGTCGGCCTGCGTCACGTTTGCGGCCGGCATCATGGCGATGACCTGCTGCAGGTTCACGCTCGGGGCCAGCTTGGCAATGAAGTCATGCGTGATGGTCTGCACGGCCTTGGGAGCCGTCTCGACACGCAGCAAACCGCCACCGGGCTGGCGGCTGCGGCTGCTTCGGCCTGTCACGGCGATTTCCTCAGGCTGTGATTGCGCCATGACCGGCACAGGAGCCGGGCGGGCAGCCGCTGCAACCGGCGCAGCAGCGGGGGCTGCAACCTTGGCAGGAGCCGAGCTTGCCGTCCGATGGCTGGACGCATGGTGCTTGTGACGGGTCGGCGCGGCGGTCGAGACCTGAATGCTTCCTGCAAGGGCGGTCCCTGTGAGAAGCATCATAAGACAGCGATGCGTGAAACTGGACGACATAGAGTAGCGGTTCCCTCGGCACTTGACGATCAGAGCGTCGCTGCTCGACGTCGATAATATCGTTACGACATCAAACAGAAACTTACTCCCCGGCTACCAGTTACGTTCACCAACAGCAACGAAACCTGCGTGACAATTGCCCTCGGGTGACAGAATCGTCACCCACTGTTACCCATCTGCATCATAGGGTGCTTCCTCTGGCGTTAAAGGACTGCTAATCGCTCGGTGCACACCGAATGGAGCCCTGTTCTGCCCATCCCTTCCCCCGCCCGTCAGTCACAATTCAAGGCCCTCTGGAAGCCCGCACTGACCCTGTCTTTCGTCACGGTTCTGCTCCTTGCCGTGCGGGAGTTCTCTCTGACGCGGGCGTTGCTCGCCTATATCGAAGGGTGGAAGCATCAGCCTCTCGCGCCTCTCGTATTCCTCGCCATCGGCATTCCCTACAGCCTGTTCGGCCTGCCCCGTCAGGCACTCTGTGTGGTGGCTGGTCTTGTCTTCGGGGCCCTGGCGGGTTTCGGTCTGGCCAGCGCCGCAAGCCTGGCCGGAGCGCTCCTGGGTTTTCTGTGGACAAGACGCATGGCTTCGCCTGCGCAGCGCGCACGCTGGCAGGCACGTTTCAAGGGGCGTCTGGCGCTCATAGGGCATATTCTGGAAAAGACCCCATTCCAGGCGGTGCTGACCCTGAGACTGATGCCCGTCGGCTCAGCCATCATGGTGACCGTGGCCGCCGGGCTTTATGGAGTGCCGATCAGCGCCTTCGGCTGGGCCACGTTTCTGGGCGCCATTCCCCAGAACCTCGTCTTCGTCCTCATCGGTGCCGGTGCACAACTCGGGCAGGGCGTACAGATCGGGCTCGGCGTTGCGCTTTTCGCGGGCTCCTCCGCTCTCGCATGGCTGCTCATGGCACGTGCCAGAAGAGAGGGCGGTGCGCTCGCGACGTTGACTCAAGAAGCCGGGAATGACGACGTAAAGTGACGGCCTTGTCGTGCCCTCTGCGTGACTTTCTTCCGGCAGGGTCGAAAAAAGTCATTGAAAAACCTGAGCGCTGCGATATCTGACACCTCATTGCCAGAGACTGGTCCAAAAACCGCCTTCTTCCTGATGCGCTTGAAGAGCGCGGAACCTGTCCGACACAGGGCATACGTCTAACATCTTGCAGTCCATCATCCAGCAGGAGCGCCTCATGGCCTCTCCCGACGGGATTTCTCTTTCTGACAACTCTGCCACCGGATTGCGGGGCGACCCTGCCCGGGCCACCCCTGTCGTCATGCCTGGCTGGCTTCCCCTGCTTCTGGGGTTCCTGACGGCGGTGGGTCCGGTTTCGACCGATATCTATCTTCCCGCCTTTCCAGCGCTTGAAAGGTCGCTCCACTCCCCCGCGGGCAGTGCCGGAATGACGCTTTCGGCCTGGATGGTCGGTCTGGCTATCGGGCAGATCAGCATGGGGCCTCTGGCTGACCGCTTCGGGCGACGCATTCCCATGCTGATCGGCATGATCGTGTACACGCTGGGCAGTGTTGGCTGCGCCATGGCCACCACAATGGGCTGGATGTGCGTCTTCCGGCTCGTTGCCGCCATTGCGGCTTCGGCCAGCATCGTGATTCCCAGTGCCTGCGTGCGCGATCTCTCAACTGGAAACGAAGCCGCGAAGCTCATGTCCAAGCTGATCCTCATTCAGGGGATCGTGCCCATTCTCGCCCCGATGCTGGGGGGGATCGCGCTCGACTATATCAGCTGGCGGGCCATTTTCTGGGTGTCGGCCGTCTATGGTGGGGTGTGCGTGCTGTTCCTGCTGCGTGCCTTTCCCGAAACCCTGCCTGTCGAAAGCCGTCGCGAGTTGCGGCCGCTCTCGCTCCTGCACCGCTATCTCTTCATCGCGCGTGAGCGCTGCTTCATTACCAATGCTCTGGTCTGGGGTTTCTGTGGCTTCCTGTCCTTCACCTACCTCACGGCAGCTCCCACCGTGTTCGAGCATATCTTCGGCTTTACCCCCGCCCATTACGGCATGCTGTTCGGCCTGTTCGCGGTGTGCATGATCGGTTCGTCACAAATCAACGGCGCTCTGGTCGGACGTGTCAGTTCCTCGGCCATGCTCGGCTGGGCACTGGTCATCGCGATTTTTGGTGCCATCGCGCTTCTGGTCGTGGTGATGCTGGCTGAGCAGTATCTGGGCCCGACCCATCACATCCGCCCGATCATGCTGATCCCGATTGTGGGCTGCATGATGCTCACCCTGGGCATGACCGGTATCATCGGCCCCAATTCCATGGTGGGGGCCTTGAGCAACCAGTCTCAATTTGCCGGGAGCGCGTCGGCCTTTGCAGGAACCATGCAATACGCGCTGGGTTCACTGGCCAGCACGGCTATCGGACTGCTGCCTGCAGATACCCCCATGCCCATGGCCGCGCTGATGCTGTTTGCGGCTCTGATGATGGGCGTATTTGCCATTTTGCGTCCCCACGGCCACAAATCCGTATCGCCTGCCGAATAATCGGCAGCGCCCGTGGTGGAGAGTTGAGAGATGCCCGATTCGCCTGTCCTTCTTGTGGAGGATGACGATTCCATTGCCCTTATCGTTGAAACGATTCTCTCCACCCTCGACCGGGGCGTGTTGCGCGCAGCCTCGACCAGCGAGGCGCTCGCTCTGGCCGCAAACACCATGCCCGGTCTTCTGATCACCGATCTGAACCTGCCGGGCAGCTCTGGTGCCGAACTGGCCCTGCGCTTGCGGGATACGAGCCCTGCCCTGCCCGTGATCCTGATTTCGGGTGATTTCGACGATTCCTCGTCGCGTGACGATCTGGTACCGGGTGCCGTGATCCTGCCCAAGCCATTCCGTCGGGCTGCCCTGCTCGAGGCGATCACGACGGCAGAGGCGTCCAAGGGCTGAGCCTTGGGGCGGCCCGACATTTACTTTTGCGACCCGAAGCGGCTAGATGCCGCGCCTTTTGATGCTCCAGTAAACCAGGGAAGAGAAGCAGGACCATGGCCCAGAACGTGACGCACGGCGACCAGCCGGAACTCGATCTCAAGAAGTATATTCGCGAGATCCCGGATTTCCCCAAGCCGGGCATCCTGTTCTACGACATCTCGACCCTGATCCGTAATGCCGATGCCTGGCAGATCGCAACCGCCCGTCTTGCGCGCGCCATCGCCCCGTGGCAGCCCGACCTGCTGGCAGGAATCGAGAGCCGTGGCTTTCTGACCGCCGCTCCGGTCGCCATGCGTCTGGGTTGCGGCTTCATCATGCTGCGTAAGCCGGGCAAGCTGCCGGGCAAGACCATCGCGCTCAAATACGGACTGGAATACGGTCAGGACGAACTGCACATCCAGGAAGACGCCGTAAAGCCGGGCCAGCGCGTGGTGGTGCTCGATGATCTCCTGGCCACAGGTGGCACGCTCTCGGCCTCGATCAGGCTGCTGCAGAATGTTGGCGCCGAAGTGGTCGGCACCTCGGTCCTGGTCGAGCTGGACGGTCTGGGCGGCCGCGACAAGCTGGACGTACCGCTTCATTCGCTCCTAACCTACCCCGCCTGAAGGCCCGTCGGGCAGGCGCGCCACAGGCTGCGTCCTGCCCCTGCACGGACGGGCCCCAAGTGGAGCCCGTCATGACCGATCGCCTCACCACCCTCTGGCAGCAACGGTATCGTACCGCCCCTCCCCCGGAGCTGGCAGAAACACCCGCAGCGCAGACCGATGTTTTCGACTCATTGCTGACCCATCGCAGTGTGCGCGCCTATCTGCCCGACGCCCTGCCCGAGGGCACCATCGAAGCCGCCATCGCTGCTGCGCAATCTGCCGCAAGTTCGAGCAACCTTCAGGCCTGGAGCGTCGTCGCGCTACGCGATCCCGGGCGGCGGGCCCGCTTTGCCGAGCTTTGTGGCAACCAGGCCCACATCACCCAGGCACCGGTCTTCCTCGTGTGGCTGGCCGATCTCTCCCGCCTTGAGCGGGTCGCCAGCGCGACCGGCCAGGGCCATGAGGCGCTCGACTATACCGAGGTCACGCTTCTGGCCGCCATCGACACGGCTCTTGCTGCCCAGAATGCCGTCGCCACGCTCGAGGCTGCGGGACTGGGAACCGTCTATATAGGCGGTCTGCGCAACCATCCCGAGGAAGTCGCCCGCGAACTCGGTCTTCCCGCGCGCTGCATCGGGGTCTTCGGACTTTGCGTCGGCTATCCCGACCCGTCCCGCCCGGCCAGCGTCAAGCCGCGCCTGCCACAACCGGTCGTGCTCCATCACGAGCATTATGGCGTAGCGGATGAGGCGTCCCTGATCGCACTGCATGACGCGCGCGACGGTGATTTTCAGAAGGAGCAGGGCCTGCCGCCGAGACTATGGTCCCAAACCATGGCGGCGCGAATCGCGACACGGGCAGCCCTGCATGGGCGTGATACGATACTGTCTTCCCTGCGCACGCTCGGCTTCCCCATGAAATAAGCGCGCGCTGCGCCCGACCCGCCAGGCAGGCAGGCAGGCAGGCAGCTCTCCTAGGGCGTTACCCCGGGACGGGCGCCAGCGAGAACGATATCGATGAACTGGATGGCCTGTTGCGGCCTGTCTCCGGCGATCGTGCAGACCCCGTAGACCGCACGCAGCATGTCCATAGGATCGATATCGTCTCGCAGAACGCCTGCCGCGACACAGGCCGATGTCAGGCGCTGCATGGCGTCGATAATCGGTGCGCCAGAGCGTTCATGCAGAGAGGCCGCGCCGCCGGTCACGGTTTCAAGCACCGGAGTCATGATCTTTTTGGTCGCGGCATAAGCCACGAAAAGCTGCATCCACTGGCGCAGCGCTTCGAGTGGTTCGTGGCTGGCGGCCAAAACCGGAGCCGACGCCACGAGCTGATCGCGTTCATCGGCATAAACCGCCTCGATCAGGGCGGAACGATCGGCGAAATGACGATAGAGCGTCCCAACCCCGACTCCGGCACGCGACGCGATGGCATCCATGCGGATATCACTCTCCCCTGCCATGAAGGCACTGCGCGCTGCAGCCAGAAGCGCCAGGCGGCTACGCTGCCCATCGGAGCGCGGACGGCGCGCCTTGGGGGTGTCGGTCATCGGAGAGAACCCTCTTGTTAAACGGAATATGATTCCGTATATGAGAAGCGGAGTATGCTTCCGTTTAGATTGTGTCCTGTCGGCCGGCAAGACGCATGCGCCTTCTGCCCATGAGGCTGTTCATGTCCACTTCTTTCAACGCACAAACGACGACCGACGACGTGCTCAGCGGCGTGTCGCTCACCGGCAAACGCTATCTTGTCACCGGCGTTTCAGCAGGGCTCGGTATCGAAACTGCCCGGGCGCTGGTCGCCCATGGGGCAAAGGTTGTCGGCACAGCGCGTGATCTCGCCAAGGCCCGACAGGCCACACACATGATCGACCCCGCCCTGTTCAGTGTCACAGCCCTCGATCTTGCGGATCTGGCGAGCGTGCGTGACTGCGCCGATCACCTGCTGGCCACCGATCTTCCCTTCGATGCGCTGATCGCGAATGCGGGGGTGATGGCAACGCCGCTGGGATATACGAAAGACGGGTTCGAAACGCAGTTCGGGACCAATCATCTCGGACATTTCGTCCTCGTGAACCGGCTCATGCCCCTCGTGAAGCCGGGCGGGCGGGTCATCATGCTGTCCTCTGCCGGGCATCGCTATGGCGATGTCGATCTGGACGACCCGAACTTCGAGCGCACCGAATACACACCATTCGGCGCTTATGGCCGCTCGAAGACGGCCAATATCCTGTTCGCCGTCGCGCTCGATGCGCGCCACAAGCCCCGTGATATCCGGGCCATGGCCGTGCATCCCGGCGGGATCGCCACGGAACTCGTACGCCACATGCCCGAGGGCGCAATCGAGGCCATGGTTGAAGGGATCAATCGGCAGGAGGCCGAGGCCGGGCGTCCCCCCTTCGTTTTCAAATCCATCCCGCAAGGCGCGGCGAGCGCAGTCTGGGCGGCAACCATAGCCGATCCACAGACCATTGGCGGTCGCTACGGCGAGAATTGCAGCGTGAGCGCCATTGTCCCCGATAACGAGCCCCTCGGCATCACCATCCCCGGCGTGCGCGCCTACGCCGTCGATCCCGCACGGGCCGAGGCACTCTGGAAGTTGAGCGAATCGATGGTGGGCGAAACTTTTCCGACCCGCTGAGAGGGAGCGGGCAGTGGCACACTGCCCCTCCCCGCCCAGACCCTGATCGCGCTGCTACGGACCCTTGAACCTGTCCTTGGCAGGGTACCCTAGGCCAGACCGTTGAGCATACCGGTATGGTCATGACAGCCGAGATACTCGTAGATCTGCGCGTCGGATTGCAGGACGGCCACCTCATGGAACAGACGCAGGTTCAGGACGCCTCTGAGCGCTTGCACCACTTCGATGAAATCGCCGAAAATCGCCTTATGGGTGGGATGATGCTCGGCCCAATGCTCCAGAGAGGCCAGATCACGCCAGACACTCATGCCGAAACTGCGACAGGGTTTGCCTCCCCGCGTTTCATCCACTTGCATGTAGCGGTTGAAATAGCAGCCGATCTCCACCCCTTCATCGCGCAGGAACATCATGCCTGCGCGCAGCGTTGGTTCGATCCGGTCCCGATAGAGCGCCAGTTCCTGCCCGACCACATCCGACCAGTCCTGACCGGAGCGGATCAGGGCCAGACCTTCATGCCCGATCACCAGCCGCGCACCCGGCGCGATCGGCACGATCTTTCGTCCTCCTGAGGCCGCGAGCGCCTCTCTCTGGCTGGCAGGCAAACGGTCGCGCATCCCGCCCCAATAACCATGTTCCTGAATGGGCTCCGCGCTACGCCCTCCCAGCATAACACCGATGCCCTCCAGCCGGTCCGACGCGCTGAACAGCGTTTCCAGATGGGTGCTGCGCGGCAGGAAAACCTCCCGATACAGCCCAAGCCCGCCAAGCGCACGGGCCCGCTCATGCCACCACTCCTGCTGCCCACGCCACCATCCGGCGTGGGCCTGAGGGTCCGGCCAGTAGCCGATCAGCACGGCATTGGCATATCCCGCCCCATCCTCGAAAACCGCCCGCTCCACGTTGACGGCAGATCCGGCCAACCGCTGTGCCAGCGTGTCGAGCAGACGATCTGCGGCCTCCTCGAGCGCAGGATCGCGCCATTGCACGCCGAAATACCCCATGACGCTCTGGTCCTGCTTCGTCTTGTCCCTCGCCGTCCAGGCCGGGAAAGGCGGCAGGAAATCATCGCTTATGCGACGCGGATTGAAGTCCGGATCATGCCGGGGGCAACGAAGATGGGGGGCAATGGCGCTTTCCATCCTCAATCCTCCAGGCCGGATGGAACGCAGAAGGAGCCTGCCTCGACCGGGTCGGGGTCGCGGGGGCGCATGTAATCGACACGGCGCGCCCGTACCGGATTGAAGAGGAGGCGCGTCACATCAGGGCGCGAATAATGCCCGATCGGGTCCGCAGAAGCCTTGGCAATCGGAATGGCGGCCAGATCGATCTCGGCGATCAGAAGACCTTCCTCATCCGGCGCGAGGGGCGCGACAAGATCGCGCCCATCCGGGCCAATGACGCGGGCAGCGCCCCCGCCTGCCCTGAGCAGACCCCGCTTCTCGGGCGTCGTGCATAATGCCTCGATCATGGCTTCGGAAACCACGGCGCACGGGGCCAGCACGAAACAGCCGCCCTCCACGGCATAGACGCGTGAGGCCGCAATATTCACCTCGGCACTCAGCGCATGGGCGAAGGGCTCATAGAGCGAGAAGCTGGGCCAGGCGCCCACATGCACCTGCTCGTTCTGGGCGTACATCGCGTATTTAGTGAGGGGCTGGATATGCTCCCAGCAACAGAGCGCCCCGACGCGCCCCAGACCCGGCACGGCATGGACCGCCAGGTCGCTTCCATCGCCCTCGCCATAGACCGTACGCTCCACATGGGTCACGCGCAGCTTTCGTCGGGTGGCAATCGTCTCACCATCGGGGCCGATGATCCACTGGGCGATATAGAGAGAACCATCCTGACGCTCGGACAGACCCAGCACGGCGGTGATTCCTGCCCGCTTGACCGCGCCCCGCAGGCGATCGGCCTCCGGGCTGTCATAGGCCAGCGAGTTGTCGAAATAACGCCCGGTGAAACCGCTCCCAATGGACCACGCGGGGCTGTCCAGCCAGATATGCCACGGATAGCCGGGGATGAATGTTTCGGGGAAGGCGATCAGCGCCGCCCCCTTCGCTGCGGCCTCATCGATCAGGGCGATCGTCTTGTCGATGGTGGCGTCGAGATCGAGATAGACAGGGGCTGCCTGTACGACAGCGACCTTGTATCGAGGGTGCTTGAGGCTCACTGTTCCGCTCCGTCAATAGATCTCCAGCCGGACAGAAAAGCCCGGCACAGGATCGATCCTAGAGCGCAACGATCACCTGTCTTGTCCGCTACGGAAGCAAAACATGCCTCATGATATCCGGCATGCAGGGCAGGCGTTCAGCCATCCGAAAGACCCTTTGTCTCTCGGGTTTCACGGCTGGCCAGACGGAAGGCGCGTGGCGCGCAGCCATGGGCCGCAGCGAAGACGCGGCTGAAATGCGCCTGGCTGACGAAGCCGCTCATCGCTGCGATCTCGCCGATCTGGTAGCGATCACGACAAGGATCGGCGAGCGCCTCACGCGCCCAGTCGAGACGACGCTTCATGATGTATTCCGAGACGCCCATGCCCTGATCGGCAAACAGGTCATCGAGATAGCGCGTCGAGATACGAAACTGCTCGGCCAGCGCCTTGCGCCCCAGAGAAGGATCACGCAGCTTCGTCTCTATCGCGTTGCGTATCTGGAGCCCCATGGTCAGGCGATGCGACGTCGGCGCGCCTGAACGATATCCCGAGGCGATCAGCATCGAGGCCACGAGTTCAGCCGCCTGCGCGGTCAGGCGCGGGACGAGCAGATCCGGCAGGGATCGGCTGGTCCCGGTCAACCCGTGAAAAAAGGACGCAGCCAGACCGCAAAGCGGATTGGCGCCGTCCATCACTGTGGCGGTCAGGCCCGGCGCATGGCCGAACCGGGCGTCCAGCGCCTCAGTCGGCATCATCAGGATGATCTGCTCGAAATCCTCGTTAAAGCGCAACGTGTAGGGCCTGTCGGTGTGATAGAGGGCGAAACTGCCAGGCGCCACGATGGCTTCCCGTCCATCCTGGATAACCTGCCCCCTGCCGGTCACCCCGAGACTGACGAGATAATGGCTCTCCCCGGCGGCGCTGATCAGACGACGCGTTCGGGCAACCGATTGCGCGCCGGAGCAGACAGTCGTGAGGCTGAACGCCTCCATTTCAAGGCGCCTTACCGCCCCGTGGAACCCTGCCCCCTGAGCGCGGCATTCCAGCGGGACGAAAGACCGGCAGACGACATCTTGCCAGAATTCCAGTCCCGCCCGTGGCGACAGTCCCAGCGTATCATAGCTTTGCATGACGAGCGGCATGATCCCTGCCCTCCCTTTGTGCCCCCATCTGGCCTGAAACCGCCCATATCACGCCCCAATACGTTGCGGTATCGTTATTGTTCCGCCCTGGGACAAAGCGCGAGCGCGCAGCAAGAAAATCCTCTCTCCCGGACAAGAACCACCTGCCTCGCTCATGATGATTTTTTCCCCACAGCATTACCATGGGGGATCAGATGAAAACGCAGTTCACTGGGCATCTCACGCGCGCAGTCTGTCTGATGGCGATGCTCGGCGCGCTGACACCCGCCAGCCAGGCAACTGAGGGTGGGCAGACCAACTGGGCCTCGGGTGTTCAGACCATCTATCCTGCGCTCACCCCTCCGCCAGGCCAGACCTACTGGCAGGACTATTTTGTGGTGAATCCGAATGGGGCCTATTCAAGCACGAGCAGGAAATCCTCGGTTCCCGGTTTCAGGGCCACGGCCATCGCCAATGCAGCCCGCCTGTTCCATAGCTGGCACGGACAGTTTCTGGGCGCGACGCTCTCGAGCAGCGCCATTCTGGCCATCAACAGCCTGACCCTGCGTGCAGGCGGTCAGGGGAGTACGGCTTTTGGGCCAAACTGGCTTTACCTGGCACCGCTCTACCTGTCCTGGCATACGCCCAAACTGCACGTTTATCTGGGTGAGGGCGCCTTTCTGCCGATCGGCTCCTTCAGCAGGACGGATCTGGTGAATGAATCCACGCATGTTTTCGGGTTCAATCAGGAAGCCGCACTGACCTGGATGCCGACCAAACGCTTCGATGTCTCGGCCGAAGGGGAATTGCAGATCAATGCCCGCAATGGCGCGACAGACTATAAATCGGGTAATGTCATCAATATCGATTTCGGCGCAAATTACATGCTGAGCCCAGCGCTGCCGCAATTGCGGCTGGGGCTGAACGGGTTCGTCACCTCGCAATTCACCAATGACGTCCAGAACGGTCATCGTGTGGGGGATGGCAATCGCCTGGCCAAATACGGTCTCGGTCCGCAACTGATCTGGTTTTTCAGACCGCCCTACGCGGTAGCCCTGAAATGGCAACATGAAATGGGTGTTCAAAACAGCACGCGGGGCGACCGCTACTGGCTGCAATTCCAGATCCCGCTATGAGCCGGGGCAGAAACTGCCCTGAACGCCAGGGAGGGGATGTCAGGAGAGCGCCTTGACCAGACTCTCCCGCGTCAGTTGGTCGATGGTCCGGGCGCCGGTCAGGGTCATGGCGACGCGCAATTCCTGCTCCATCAGATCGAGCAGGCGGCTCACACCGTTCTGACCGCCTGCCGCAAGCGCGTAGATGTAGGCACGTCCCAGCAGCACGGCATCGGCCCCGAGGGCAACCATACGCGCAATATCGAGCCCGGAACGGACACCTGAATCGGCCAGAATGGCAAGTTCGCCTTTCACGGCTTGAGCAATGGCCGGAAGGGCGCGGCAGCTTGACGGCACACCATCGAGTTGCCTTCCCCCATGATTGGACACGACGATCCCGTCAGCACCAAAGCGGACGGCGTCGCGCGCATCCTCGACATCGAGAATACCCTTGATCAACATGGGCCCCTTCCAGAAGGTGCGTATCCATTCGAGATCCTTCCAGCTGATCGACGGGTCGAAATTGCGGCCCAACCAGCCGATATAATCCTGCAGCCCCGTAGGGTGCCCCCGATAGGTGGAGATATTCCCCAGATCATGCGGCTTGCCCCTCACCCCCACATGCCAGGCCCAATGGGGGTGGCCCATTGCCTGGGCAAGGCGTCTGGCTGCTGCATAGGGCCCTGACATACCCGAATGGATATCGCGATAGCGCGCCCCCGGCATGGGCATGTCGACCGTGAAGACCAGTGTGGTCACACCCGCTTCGCGCGCGCGTTCCAGCACATGACGCATGAAGCCGCGGTCTTTCAGCACATAGAGCTGGAACCAGATGGGGGTGGGCGACTGGCTCTGCACTTCCTCGATCGGACAGACCGACACAGTGGAGAGCGTGAAGGGTATGCCCTTGCGCGCCGCCGCGCGCGCAGCCTGAACCTCGCCTCTTCGGGCATACATACCGGTGAGCCCGACTGGCGCCAGAGCTGCGGGAAAAGCGAATTTCTGTCCCAGCAGGCTTATCGACGTATCCAGCCCGGCCATGTTCTTCAGAATACGCTGACGCAACGCGACGGCTGACAGATCAGCCTGGTTGCGGTTCATCGTATATTCCGCATAAGCCCCGCCATCGATGTAGTGAAACAGGAACGGAGGAAGCCTGCGCCGCGCAGCCTCGCGATAATCCGTCGGGGCGGAAATCAGCATCGGGGTGGGGCTCCTTCGGAAAGCGATGTTTTTGCCCAGAAAGGCGTTAGACCGAGACGGGCGTCCAGTCACAACCCTGTGCAGCCATCCGCATCGACGCAGGCTGACAAAAGGGAAGACACGGTGCTGAGGCGCCTGGTCCATCAGGGTCAGCCCATCGCGAATCTTGTCGTGTGCCCGCATTCGCGGAATGCCTGGAGAAAGGCCTGTGAACCCGCCTCTGGCCTCCCGCAAGGCTCTGGTACAATCGCAGGCGGGATGCAGGCCTCGGACCCGCTGGAGCGCATTCTTACCCGAGAGGCTGGATGATGCGCCAGCTCCCAGGCTCAGACCGGAAGGGCAACGGCGTCCTTGAGGCAAGCCCCGCCCCGATGCCACAGCTGGTCCCGGGGCGGGATAAGCAAGGTCAGCGCAGAATGCCGGTATGACCCACGCTGTAACGACCCGGCTGCGGCCAGACTGTCAGGCCGTGCGGCTCTGCACCGACCGGAATCTTCTTCACGTCGCCCGTCTCGGTATCGATGGCATAGGCAACATCATCGAAGCGGCCCGAGAGCCAGAGCAGCTTGCCGTCTGCGCTGACATTGCCCATGTCGGGGCTCCCACCGCCGGGGATCGGCCAGGTCTTGACCACCTTATCGGTCGCGAAGTCGATGACCGAGACGCTGCCGGGGCTGCGACGTGGGCCATGGATCTTGTGCGATCCGCGATTGGCCACATACATGAACTTGCCGTCGCGGCTGGGATATTCGCCATGGGTACCCGGGCCGGTCGGGATGAAACCCGTTTCCTTGAAACTGTCGCCATCGACCACGAACACACCATCGGCATGCATGTCGGCAATGTAGAATTTATGCCCGTCAGGCGCTGTCAGGATATCCTGCGGCATACCGCCCTTGGAAAGCTTCAGATAGCCGATCAGACTGCGATTGACCGTGTCGATCTTCGCCAGATACCCCCCGAACTCGCAGGTAAAAATGGCGTAGCGCCCGTCGATGGAGAAATCGGCGTGGTTGATGCCCTTGCATTGCGGTGCCTCGACCGACCCGACAAGCGCCATCGTATGCGGGTCACGGAAATCAAGGCGCTCATGAGCCTCGGCCACGACGATGGCGTATTTGCCATCGGGGGTGAAATACATGTTGTAGGGATCATCGACCGTGATGGCCTGACCGGGCTTGCCGGTGCGCGGGTCGATGGGCGTCAGGCTGCCGTCATTGCTGCCCTCGGCATTATTGGTGACCCAGAGCGTGCGCAAATCCCAGCTCGGCACGACATGCTGCGGGCTGCGGCCGACCTTAAAGGTGTCGACAACCTTGAAGGTCGCCGGATCAATGACCGAAACGCTGTTGCCGCGCAGATTGGGCACATAGACGCGTGCCAGATCGTCCTTGATCGCAGGCGAGATCTTGCCAGCCACCGTCTCGCTATAGATGTCGTGTGGATCCAGCACGGGCGGCATTCCGGGTATGGTCTGAACCGGGGCATCAGCCACCGCAGGCGCTGCAGACGCGCCGGGGGCGGCGGAAGGAGCTCCGGATGCAGGCGCATTCGTGACGGGGGCTGCAGGGGCCGTCTCGTTCGGGACGGCAGGACTGGCCGGAACCGTTTTCGGTGCGGCCTCTTGCGCCCGTGTCGCAGGGGCTGCGCCGAGCGTCAGACCCAACAGCGAAACAACGAACGCATGACGTGAGAACTTCATAGATGCTCCTTGAAAACGATTCATCTCAGCGGGATCTGCCGAGGGCATTGAGTGCTGCCTGAACCTGAATCTCCGTGCCGATACGCCCCAGATCCGCAGTGGCGGGACGGGGGTCCCCCCCATACACACCCTGGGCCGCGCCTGGCAGGGACGCTGCCCTGAGGGCCTTTTCACGTACCATCCCCGGGTCGATGGCCAGCATGAGCGCCGTATCACTCAGATCGGCATGTTTGCCCAGATCGGCCCCGAAGCCTTTCTGACGAAGGACCTGAGCATAGGTGGACCCGATACTATCGTAATAAGCCGCCAGGTAGAGCGCCTCTCCCTGACCGCGCCATTTATTGTTCAGCTTGGCCACAGCCGCCTTGAGATAGGACAAATATCCGCCGTGATCGGCGATAAACACGACACGACGAAAACCCTGTACATGAAAACTCTCTCCCGCGCCTTCGATTACCCCTTCGAACACGGCAGGCGGGATCGAGATGGTGCCGGCGAAACGCATATGGGAGCTCCGCGGATCCGTCCCGCCCTCAGGGACATAGGCCATGACCGGCGCTACCAGCGTATGACCGAGCGCCTGAGCGATCCGTTGAGCCTGCACTTCAGCCCGCACATTGTGCTTGCCGACCGCGATATAAGGGCCGCTCTGCTCGGTCCCGCCGACAGGCACGATGATGGTATCCGTGCCGCTCTGAAGTTGAGCCTGGATTTCGGTCCAGGTGAGTCGGGAGAATTCGACGCTTGCAGCTCGCGCAGACGGTACAGTGGCCAGAGCCAGCGGAGCAGCCAGAAGCGCGGCGCAGAAACGCTGGCGCAGGGAGAGAAGGTTCGGCACGCGCGGAATTTCCACCTTGAAGCAGGGAGTATTCTGTTACAGCCTGTTCTAACACAGCTTCGCCCCGGTGCCAGTGCCGGGCCCTTGATGTTGCAGAGTTTTGCCAGGGCTGTAGAACCTGCCCCTCTCCTGCCCTCCAGACTACGGAGCCCCTGCCCCATGGCGCTCGACCCTGTCGGCCTCAACGCCCTTCTGGCCCCCGAACCCATCGACAGCGTTGCGCATGTCATCCAGACCGCGCTGACCCCGGTTTTCATGCTGTCCGGCGTGGCCTCCCTCCTGACGCTCTTCAATACACGTCTGGCCCGGGTATCCGATCATGTGGAAGAAGTAGCGCATCGCCTGGATGGCCAGACGGATGACCCGGAGGAACTCGCGAGACTCGAACGCCATCAGCGCCGACTGAGACGCCGGGTCTTCGCGCTCGATAGCGCCATCATGCTGGGGGGGGTTGGAGGCGCCTCGACCTGCGGCGCCGCTCTGGCGCTTTTCGTTGGCAGCCTGCACAATAGCCAGACCGTCGCCTGGCTCATCTTTCTGTTTGGAGGCGCCCTGTTCTGCACGGTCGGTGCGCTCTCTTCCTTTCTGGTCGACACGTTTCTCGCGTGGCATGGCCTGAAAAGAGACGGTGCCCTTCCCAAGCCGATGGCGCTCATCAAAGCAACAAGATAACATTCAAGGGTGGGTGAGGCGGAATTTTATATCACCCGGACACCCTCAGTAACCTGTAAATAGAAATCATGTTCGTTCCATGCGTTTACTGCATTGCTGGAACGCGTTTTATGAGATTGCCTTTGGGTTGGTTTGAGCGCTCTTACCGCGCCGACACATCAGATAACCAAGGAAATTCTCATGTTTACCGTCGAAATCGCCAACATTCTCGCCCACCCGTTCAGCGCCCTCAGCGCCCTGTCGATGATCTCCTTCATTCCTGTTATTGGCGCTCTTCTTGTTGCCACGATTGCCGCTGACCGCACTGCCTGATCGCCTAGCGATCAAACCGATGATTACTTGAAGAAGTTAAGCGAATAAAAATAATATCGCCTTCCCTCTTCAAGCTATTCATTCTGTCAGTCTCTACTGACGCACAGGGGCAAACAGTCCCAGATCCAGATGATGACCATTGGAATAGTTGAGCCCGTTCACGCGGCCATATTCCGTCAGACCGAAGCCTCGGGTTTCCATCGCCGCATGCAGAGCTGTTTCATCCTTGCGGTCGACCAGAACCAATGCGCAGGCCGCATTCTTCGTCAGAAATTCCGAAGCTGGCCCCACTCCCAGAAGCTTTGTGTTCGACCCAGCCAGAAATGCCAGGCTCGGTTCGGAGTAGGAAACGGAAACGAGGGTACTGTTCTCGCAAGGGCGGTAATCATCGTATAGAGCGGCAGCTCGCGGCGCGAGTTGCAACAGACCCAGATTGGGAATGACCGTCAGGAATATCCCTGCATGGATCACCACGGCTGCGCTCAGCATCACCCAGGCTGCCCGAAAGCGATCGGCCCTCCACATGAGCCAGAATGTGTAGAGCACCAGCGGCAAGGCCCCGGCGAGCGCAATCAGCGCGCCATAATCGAGACGATGCTCACTCGTCCAGAGCAGGATCGCCCCCGCCACGACAAAAGCAAGGGAGAGTACGCCCCAGAGAAGCCCATAAAGCCCCATCATGCCCTTTGCCCAGAGAGCGTTGGGGCGACGCAGGGGCCAGCGGGTCAAGGTCGCGGCTGTGAGAATGGCAATAGCTGGATAGGTGGGCAGTACATAGTGCGGCAGCTTCGTCGCGATCGCCTCGAAAACGAGCCAGTGCGGAACGATCCAGCATAACAGAAAGCGGATGGCGGGTTCGCGATGGCGCGCCCAGATGGCGGGCAGGCCCAGAACCAGAAAGAGCGAACCGGGCCAGAAGGCCAACAGGAAGATCGCAATATGGAAGCCCGGAGGCAGACCATGCGCCTGCTGTCCATGACCGATCTTGCCCAGAAAATTCGTCCCGACGGAGCGCGAGAAAAATTCGCCATGGCTCACCACGCCGATGGCGATGCACCAGGGCAGCACCACGGCGAGGGTCAGCAACCAGCCCCAGCTCGGGCGCAGGCGCCAGAACCAGCGCGCCTGACGCTCGATGATACGAAGCGCGAGGGGGGTGGCGAGACCGGGTATCAGTACCACCGGCCCCTTCAGCATGAGCCCGCAACCGAGCGCCACCCAGTAGAGCAGAGCGACTGGAAGCGGCGTCACACGATTGCGCTGTTCGTCCATATAGGCGCGCAGCAGCGCGGTCTGAACCAGCAGGATATCCAGCAGCAGCACTGTATCGATCGTGGCCATGCGGCCTTCAGCGGTCAGCAGCGTGGAAACCGCCAGAAAACCCGCCGCCAGAAGACCGGCCACCCCACCGAAAAGGGTTGCGCCGAGATAGGCGGTCAGGGTCACCGCCGAGATGGCGGCGATCAGGCTGGGGATGCGATAGGGCCAGGCAACATGGCGCGCATGAGGACCGCCTGCGATTCGCTCGGCAGTTGCCTCGAGCCAGTAGATCCCGGCGGGCTGCAGATAACGCGGCTGATCAAGGAAGCGGACATCGACGTAATTGCCGCTCTCGATCATCTGGGCCGAGGCTTCCATATAACGCGGCTCGTCGCGATCGAGCGGTACGAGGCTCATACGCCCCGGCAGGAAGATCAGCAGGGTCAGCAAAGCCACGCCGAGATAGTGGCGCCAGGTCAGAGTCATCAGAGCCCTCAGCGTTCGGTTACGCGGCCCGGCAGTCTCGTACGATTGAGCAGCCACATGACACCCAGAAGATCACGGATGCCGACGAGCGCGCGATTGAAATTGGTATATTTGGACTGTCCATGCAGACGGGCGCGATGACGCGTCTCCACACAGATGAGCTTCGCCCCGTAACAACCCAGCAGGGCGGGAAGAAAGCGGTGCACGCCTTCGAACTGGGGGATACGCAGGAAGGCTGAGCGCGCGAAAAGCTTCATGGGGGCGCCGGTATCGGGGCAGCCATCCTTGAGCAGACGACGACGCAGGCCATTGGCCAGCTTCGTGGCGATGACACGCGACAACCGATCGCTACGCTTGAGGCGCACACCCACCACCAGCGGCTCTCCCTCCTTGCAGGCCTCGGCCCGCTTGAGCATGTCGATGATAACCGCCGGATCGTCCTGTCCGTCACCGTCGAGCGTGGCAATCCAGTTCCCGTGCGCCGCCTCGATGCCCGTGCGCAGGGCTGCCGACTTTCCCCGACGCCGATCATGGCTCAACAGGCGCAGTCCGGGAAGCAGCTCCCCGCGCGCCGCCAGAAGCGCCTCGCAGGTGGCATCCGTGCTGCCATCATCGACAAAAAGGATTTCGATATCGGGAGCGTTCTCGAAGACGTTCGCGAGTTCCTCGCAAACCGGACGGATATTTTCCGCCTCGTTGAGAACAGCAATGACGATGGAAAGTCGTACACTCATGGCAGAAACCGCCTATGGCTTGTCCGGGCATGACGCCCGGACAGATCGGTCACGCAGCGCTCTGGCTGCGCGATCCGGCCTCATTCGATGCCTTGAGCGCCTGGGGCAGGTCGCTGATACCCCGATCAAGCAGGGCTGAGGCCCCGGCCTGCTCAGAGCGCAGATACTGGCCGACCAGAGCGCGTGTCGCCTGGATCGCGGCATCGGCCGCGACTTCACGCATTTCCCGTATTGCCTGGCGCTCGGAGGCAGCAATACGGTCACGCGCCATCTGCTCGCGGCGTGATGCCACAGCCTCGGCCTCGCGGCGGGCATGCTCGGCAATGGCAGCGGCTTCCTCACGCGAACGCTCGATCAGGGCACGGGATTCGGCCAGAGCCTGTTCACGCTCGCGCGTGGCATCCTCAAGCATCTTCTCGGCCTCACGACGCAGGCGGCTCGCCTCGTCGAGGTTGCTGCGTACCTGATTGGCGCGGGCGTCCAGAACGGCCGCGATGGCCTTCCAGAGCTTGCCGCCGAACAGCACGAAAAAGGCGACGAAGGAAACGGCGACCCAGAAACGTTGATCGTGGAACATCGCGTTATCCCTCAGCCTCTGCTTGCCGCGAGACCGGTGCGGACGGCGTCCTGCACCTGTGCCTCGGAGATTGCATTCTCAATACCTGCAGGGCGCAGCAGCTTCTCGATCAGGCTCTGGGCCGTCTCGGTCGCCACGCCAGGCAGGCTTGCGAGCGCTTCTGCACGGGCAGAGGCGATGCGCTTCTCGGCTTCGGCAATATCGGCCATGAGCCGATGGTTCATTTCATGGGTCTGGGCTTCGGCAGCCGAACGGGCTTCCTGAACGACCCGGTCAATATTGGCCTGGGCCTGCGCAGCCGCGTCATGGCGGGCGCGACGCAGCTCGTCAACGGCGCGATCAGCGTCGTCACGGGCACGGCGGGCAATATCGAGATCGCCCTCGATCCGGTTGCGTCGATGGGTCAGAACCCCTTCGATGCGTGGCAGGGCCGAGCGGCTCAGAATGACGTAGAAAACCGCGAAAATGACCGCTCCCCAGACCACCTGCCCAATGAGCAGGGGGTTGGAGAAGTCAAGCTGCGGCATGCCAACGGCCCAGGCCCGTCCCGGCACAGTGCCGAGCGCCAGCGCAATGGCCAGCGGGGCAGCGAGATTTCGAGACGGAAGGCGCATGATGGCTATCCCTGCCTTTCGATCAGACGAAGAGGATCAGGAAGGCGATCAGAAGAGCGAACAGCGCGACGGCTTCCGTCAGCGCGAAGCCGAGCATGCCGAGGCCGAACACGTGGGGGCGGGCAGCCGGGTTGCGGGCGATCGAGCTCACCAGCGTGGAGAAGATGTTGCCGAGGCCGATGCCGACACCGGCAAGAGCGATAACAGCAATACCGGCGCCGATTTCGCGAGCAGCAGAGACGTCCATGAGTCAGGTTCCTTGGTTACGACGATACAACAGTTGAGCGTGGATCGGGGCGTGCACTCAGTGCGCCACAGCCTCACGCAGATAAATGCAGGTGAGGATGGCGAACACATAAGCCTGCAGAACGCCCACCAGCAATTCCAGAGCCGTCAGCGCGACATTGATGACGACAGGCGTCACGGCCAGCACAGACCCGAAAGCTCCAAGACCAGCCAGCATCAGGGTGAAGCCGGCAAAAACTTCGAGCAGAACGTGACCAGCCATCATGTTGGCGAAAAGTCGGATCGACAGGCTGACGGGTCGCGAAAGAAAGGAAAGGATCTCGATCGGGATCAGAAGCGGCGCAAGGAATGCAGGGGCACCTTCAGGCATGAAATGCGCGAAGAACTTGATGCCCTGGTATTTCAGCGAGGCCAGAATCGACACCACGAAAACGAGGATGGCCAGAGAAGCCGTGACCGCAATATGGCTCGTAAAGGTAAAGCAATAAGGGATCAGGCCCAGATAGTTGCCAGCCAGAATGAAGAAGAACAGAGCGAAGACGAACGGGAAGAAGGCTGTGCCTTCCTTGCCAATGGTCTCGACAGCCATGTTATGGATGAAGTCGTAGCCCAGCTCAGCCGCGGCCTGCATTCGTCCCGGCACGACAGCAGCGGGGCGCATGCCAATATACAGGAAGCCGAGAACCAGGACGACAGCCACCAGCATGAAGGCCGGAGACTGGCTGAAGCGCAGCGCCTCGCCGATCTGCCCGAGAACAGGATGAAGCTCGAACTGGCCGAGCGCGTCAATCGTTGATCCGGCGGCCAAGCTGCCTCTCCCGTTTACGATGCAGATCCCGGGAGGACCCCGGCAATCCATGAAAACCCAAAAACCGACGCATACCCTGCGCCGGGACGTCAGACGTTGGCGTTTTTCACCGCACGCCAGACATTCAGCATTCCTGCCGCACCGCCGACGAGCGAGAACAGGATCAGAAAGAGAGGCTTGGTCCCGCACAGGCGATCAAGCCCATACCCCAGAACCACACCGACAACCAGTGCCGCGACCATTTCGGTCCCGATCCTCATTGCCAGCCCGAATGCCGAGTAATCGGCATTGCCACCATCCTGCGTGGAAACGTTGTCCGACTTGCCGCTTTTGCCGCGCATCCGGGCTTCAGCCTCTGCAAGCCTCTTGTCGAAGCTCTCAGCACCTTCGCCCGCTTGCGAGGAAACGTTCAGGTCGTCCTGTGCGCCCACGATTCCATACCTCGCTTTTCTCCCCTGAGCGGGGAGTCCTTGGTGCGCGTCTGCTACCCATGTCGACGTGTCGTGTCAACGCCTCGTAACAGCTGGACAATGATTTCTTCAGCCCGTTTCGCCCCGCTGCGCCTTGCGTGTCACACCATACGCGCCTCTCCGGCCAGCTCCCTTCTGGTGCGGTCCAGAGCCTCGGCATAGCGGCGCAGAACGTATTTCTCGCTCAGCATTCCCACGACCCTTGCGGTGGCATAATCAGCCACAACAACAAGTGCATCCGCCTCAGCCCGCTCGAACAGCCCGACCGCTTCGCGACAGGACATGCCGGGTGTCAGAACCGTCTCCCTCTGCAGGGCGAGGCTCGCCAAAGACCACTCGGGCGGATGATCGGGGGCGTGTATTTCAGACAGCAACACGATCCCGCGATAACGTCCCCCTGGCTCAGTCAGAACGATGTGAGGCCCCATTCCGAGCGGGCAGCTCAGTCGCGCCTCGGCAAGACGCATCTCCGGGGCGCGACAGGGTACCTCGCGCTGCATCAGTTTCTCGACCACGAGTTCACGCAGCCAGCCCACATCGATGGCGGATCGAATCGATTCCCCTCTCTGGTGGAAACGCCATGTCGCAAAGGAATAACCGAAGAGCTGACGCACTGTGAGAAGGGAGAGTACGCTGGCCAGCAACACACCGCTCGCGAGCGACAGATCTGCGGTCATCTCAAGGATCAGGCAGGTCATGGTCATGGGCACACCGATGATCGCGACCGCCGTGGCGCTCATACCGAGCACGGCGCAGGTCGTGACCGAGGGGCCTCCCTGGCCCAATGACTCGAGACCAAAGCCGAAAAGCGATCCGGAGAGCACCCCGAGATAAAGCGAGGCGAAGAACAGCCCACCGCGAAAGCCGCTCCCGATCGAAATGGACGAGGCCAATACCTTGAAGATGAGGAGCAGGCAGATCGGCCCGAGAGCCTGTCCTTCCTCCAGAACCTTTCTGACCGCAGCATGGCCCGCCGAGAGAATGGACGGCGAATAGAGCGCGAGCCCCCCTACCATGAGCCCGCCCAGCGCAGGGCGCAGCCAGGACGGCAGGGAAAGGTGGCGGAATAACACCTCGGCCAGAGTGACCCCCCGCATGGTGCCAATGCCGATCAGCCCGCAGAACACGCCGAGCGCCAGCACCGGGAGCGTATCGCGCAGGGTCAACTGGGGATGAGGCAGAAGAGAAAGCGTCGTGCTGACGCCTCCCAGCAGATGAGCCGTGCCCACAGCCGCGATACACGCCACCGCCACAGGCGCAAGATTGACGAGGGAATAGGTCCCGATCACCAGCTCGAACGCATAGAATGCGCCGGCAATGGGGGCATCGAAGGCCGCCCCGATCGCGCCGCCAGCCCCGCACCCTACCAGGATACGCAAATCGGCGCGGCGCACCCTGAAAAGGCGGCCGCAGAAACTCCCGAGCGCGGCTGCAATCTGCGTGAACCCCGCTTCGAGCCCGAGCGACGCTCCGCTGCCATTGGAAAGAAAGGTCTGGAACGCCACGATAGTGCTGTCGCGCACCGACATACGTCCACCATGCAGGGCATTGGCTTCAATCGGGTCAACGGGTCGATGGCGGAAGCGTTTCGCGATCAGCAGCCCGAACAGGCCGAGCACCAGCCCGCCCAGACAGGGCATCACGAGAGTGCGCCATGGGGCGAGGCTGGCCAGCCCGGAAAGACGCCCATCATTATGCAGGGCATAGAGCCAGCGATGCGCCGCGAGCGTGCTGCAGGTCATGAGCCAGACGCATATTCCGGCCAGCGCGCCGACACATGATGATAAGACAGTCAACCAGATTTCATTGGATCGGACGAGCGCGCGCACATAGTACGGAACAGGCACACCAAGCCGGAGCCGTTTAAGGGCAAGCCCTCTGACAGTTCTGGAAAACCCTGAGGCCAAGAAAGATCCTGACATGACTTTCGAGAGACGTGATCCCCAGAGCCGGGGGCGAGCACTGTCCTTATTGTCGTTCAGACTTGCCGCAGGCAACAGAAAACCCCAGACTCTGCCCACTCCGCTGCTCTGAAAGGATCCTCTCACCGTGCTGCTGAACGTCATCGAACGCCTCTCGGCCCAGCCCGCCGGACATCCGCCGGTCGTGTTTCTTCATGGGTTGTTCGGACGAGGGCGCAATATGGGGTTCCTGCAGCGCCAGGTAGCGCGCACCCATCGCACCCTGGCGCTGGACCTGCGCAATCACGGCGAGAGCCCTCACGGCCCGATGGACTTCCCCGCCATGGTCGATGACGTGGTCGAGACCCTGCGCCATCATGAAGCGCTACCCGCCATTCTGGTCGGGCATTCCATGGGCGGCAAGCTGGCCATGATCATGGCCCTTCAATATCCGGAGCTCGTATCCGGTCTGCTGGTGGGCGATATGGCCCCTGCGCGCACGGGATTCGGCCAGGCGGCTCTGGCCGAGGCGATGCTGCACATCCATTTTCCCGATCACCTCGACCGTCAGCAGGCGGACCAGCTTCTTGCCAGGGATATTCCGAACCGCAGCGTGCGTGACCTGATGCTGCAGAACGTGCGTCTCGGTCCAGAGCCGGGCTGGCAGATCGGCCTGCGGGACATTGCCAGCTCGATGACGAATATCGAGAACTGGCCCTATGTTCCCGAGGGTTACGTCTATGAGGGACCGACGCTCTTCCTGCGGGGGGAACATTCTCCGTACATCACCAAGGACCATGAGCCGGTCATGCGCCGTCTCTTCCCGCACTACAGGCTCGAGACCATCCCCGATGCGGGTCACTGGCTGCATGCGGACAACCCGAAACTCTTTTCCGAAAAGATGCTCGATTTTATCGAGAACATCTGATTGTCAGGCCCTGTGCAAGGTTTTTCCATGATCAGACGCTCCGCCCTGATGCTGCTTTTCTGCATCGGCTCCGCCCAGGCCGAGCCTCTGCCTTCCCTCACACGGGACGGATTGCAGGCGCTTGATCTGGCGAAGAGTTCGATCGCCCTGCGTTCCGTTGCAGGCCCGGACAATCAGGTCATGGATGTCGCCCACCTTTACGAGAAAACGCTGACCGAGGGCGGCTTTCCCGCCTCGGCCATCACAATCACGCCTGTGGGGCAGACAGCCTATCTTACCCTGCGCTGGCCGGGCCGTAATCCGGCGCTGAAGCCGCTCGTCATCTCGGGCCATATGGATGTGGTGGCCGCCAACGCGTCAGACTGGACTCGAGACCCCTTCGTCCCGGTGGTCGAGGAAGGCTATCTCTTCGGTCGGGGCGCCACCGATATGAAAATGAGCAATGCGCTCGGCATCACAGCACTGATTCATCTCAGGCAGCAGGGCTACCGTCCGGAGCGCGGAATCGTCCTTGCTCTCTCGGGAGATGAAGAGACGACGATGCAAACGAGCCAGATGCTCGCCAAATCGCTTTCCGACGCGCAAGAGGTTCTCAATCTGGATGTGGGAGGGGGCGTTCTCGACGAGGAAACCGGGCGCCCCCTCTATTACAGCTGGTCGGGCGCTGAAAAAACCTACGCGGATTTTGCGCTTACCGTCAGTGACCCGGGAGGACATTCCTCGGAGCCACGTGCGCGCAACGCCATCGACGTCCTGGCGAGCGGCCTGCTCAAGATCAAGGCCCATCCCTTCACCCCTGAGCTGAATGCCCTTACGCGCAGTTACTTCATGAATGCCGCGCGCTTCTCCTCCCCCAGGCTGGCAGCCGCCATGCGCGCCTTTGCCGCGAGCCCCGGCAATACCGAGGCTGTGGCCACGCTGCGGGCCGATCCGGCGCTTGTGGGGAGCATTGGAACCACCTGTGTGGTCACGATGATCAAGGGCGGCCATGCGCTGAACGCCCTACCCCAACACGCCGAAGCCAATATCAATTGCCGCATCTTCCCCGGGCATTCGCGCTGGGACATCATGCGTGATCTCAATGCGCTCGTTCAGGACCCGACGATACGGATCGAAGACCGGAGTGCAGGCTCGGTCGAAACACAGCCCTCCCCCCTCGATGGCGTATTTCCCCCGGCTATCGCACGAGCGGCTCAGGCAGCTTTTCCAGGCGTTCCGAGCTTTCCCAGCATGAGTTCGGGTGCAAGCGACAGCATGTGGTTCAGGCAGCTCGGCATTCCGAGCTATGGCGCGAGCCCGATCTTCATCAAGTCGTCGGATGATTTCAGCCATGGGCTGAACGAGCGCATCCCGCTTTCGACCATCACGCCAGGGCTGCATTTCCTGCTTTCGATTATTCCGGACCTGACCCGGCACTGAGGCGGGCAGGTCATGGCGCTCAATCTCCGGTCAGCACATTCTTGATGGCCTTGCCCTCCTCAGACAGGCGCCAGAGATACCAGGCGAGCGCGGAGCGATAGGGGGCAAAGCGCAAACCCTCTGCGCGTAATGCTGCGGGTTTGGGTGGCAGGTCCAGCCCGCGCAGCTTCTGCCATCCTGCCCGGATCGCGAAATCATCGACCGGCAGGACATCTCGCCGATTTAATGTAAAAATGAGCAACATCTCGACGGTCCAGCGCCCGATCCCCCGCAGTGTAACCAGCCGGGCAATCAGGGCGTCATCGCTCAGGTTCTGCGCTTCAACCGGATCGGGTACGACGCCCGATATGGTCGCTTCGGCCAGCCCTCTCAGTGCCAGAAGCTTGGCAGCAGAGAGACCACATGCGCGCAAACTTTCATCCGTGTAGGTCGCAAGATCCTGAGGGCTGGGTGTCTCGCCATCGCCGAGCGCGCAGATACGCCCGAGAATGGCTTCCGCCGCGCGCCCGTGCAACTGCTGCCCGACAATGGCGCGAAACAACGCCTGATAAGGCGTCTTGCCGTCGCTTCCCCTGAGGCGGCAGGGACCTATGCGCTCCATGGCCGCGGCGAGCGACGGATCCTGACTGAGGCATCGGTAGAGATCGGGATCATCGAGAACCATCTTTTTTCTCTTCTGTATCAAGCTTGGCCCTCATGCGCTTGGCAAGATGATGGGTCCGATGCCATGATAGCGGCAAGTGCCAGATCGTGTCGTCATGCAGAGTTCGCCGCCTGCCCGGCCACGTGGCGGCGTGTGTTCTGTTTCTCTACAGGTGTTCTTCTGAAACGCACCCAGCCCGTCGATCCGGCTCCGCCCTCTTCCGGTGTGGCCAATGCTTTGCGCCCGGGCAAGAAGCGGGTGCGAAACGAACCGCTGCTTTTTGCGCCGGCTGCCGCGTCGCTGCGCGCTCCTCCCCCCGTCAAGGGCAGCCGATTCCGTTTTTCCCACCACGAGCCGAGAACCGGGCTCGAGCCGGACCTCAAACCGGCCAGCGCCTCACTGATCCGCCCTCAGGTTCTCGAAGATCCGGGCGTCACGACCGTTCTCGTCGCCTCGGCCATCGCCCATGCCCTGTTGATCGGCTTGCTGCTGCTCGAAGGCGCCCGCCATGCGCGCGGTTTGCCCGAGGGCATAGAACAGCCTCAGGTCGAAATGATGTTCGCGCCGCCCTCCCGCAGTGGCATGGCTGGCCCGCATGAGGACAAGCCGGGCGGGGAGGAAAAGCCCTCGCAGAGCCACGATGCCCCTTCGGCATCCAGCCCCGAGCAACAGCAGGAACAGCAACCCGATCAGGCCGAATCCACCCCGACCCCGGCCGTTCCGACCCCGACACCGCCCGCAGCTCCGCCTGTCCCCGAGGGCCCTTCTACAGAGCTGCCCAAGACCCAGATAGACCGTCCGGTCAGCCCCGGCATTGCCAAATCGGGCAGGCAGACCCAGACGCGGGCTCATAGCCATCGTTCGAGCCGCCGCCCGACCACCAGGCAGTCGGATAACCCCTTCGCGAATATGACCACGCTCGATTTTGGCGAAGCCCCCTCCACCCCGCGTCGTCAGCGCGGGCGCCGTGGCGGTTCTGGTGCGCCGATCGACATGTCACTCGGTCCATTGTCGACCAATGGGCAGATCAACGCGCCGTTCATGACGCGCAACTCCATTCGCGGGGTGAGCGATGACTATTGCAGCGAGATCGATCGCTGGATTCGCGCGCATCTCTATTACCCTGAAGACGCTATCAAGAATGGCGAGGACGGCCCCTCCTCCGTGCATGTGGTCCTGGACCGCGACGGACGGGTGAAGTCCGTGCGACTCACCGGGCAGTCGGGCTCCTACTCCCTCGATGCTGCAACCACAGGCATGTTCCAGGGCGCCCATCTGCCGCCGGTGCCACCGGACATGAAGGGCGACCATTTCGATATCGACCTCACCATCAATTATATCCTGATCAGACGCTGAGACCCGTATGAGCCTGGACTCTGTTCGCGACGAACTCGCCCGCCTTGCCCCCGATCTGTCGATCATCGATGACGGCCGCAGCACCGCCACCGTCCTCGAGGCCGCCGACGTGCACAACGTGGCGCCCGATCAGATCGCGAAGACGCTCTGCGTAGATGTGGGCGGGCGTATCGTACTCGTGGTCATGGCGGGTGCGGCGCGGCTCGACAACAAGCGCGCCCGCGAAGCGCTGGGCGGCAAGCCCCGCTTTCTGGGCCCTGAAGCCGTGCTCGACGTCACCAGTCACCCGGTTGGCGGTGTCTGCCCCTTTGGTCTGCCTGCTCCCCTCCCCGTCTATTGCGATGAGTCCCTCCAGGCCTTCGACGAAATCATCCCCGCCGCCGGGTCGATCACGGCTTCGGTACGCATGACGCCGCAACGCCTTGTCGAATTGACAGGCGGGGTTTGGGTTCATGTGCGGCAGGATGGGAAGTGAGCGTTCTTTTTTGGAAAAAAAGAACCAAAAAACTTTTGATTTGATGAGGGTCTGAGCCAGAAGAGCACAAGCAAGCGCAGGTGCCGGTTCAGGGTCACCGCCGAATGAGAAAATGCCTCCGGCGGTCCGAGGGCGAAAACGCTCCACAACGCCCCCAGCCAAAACCAGAAAAGTCTTTTTGCTTCTTTTTCTTCCAGAAAAAGAAGACCCCCGCCCCTCGGAGAGGACGAGGGTCGACCCGTCTTACTCCGCAGCTTCGGCGTAGTTCGAGATATCCGGGCAGGAGCAGACCAGATTGCGGTCACCCCAGGCGTTATCAATACGATTGACCGGCGCAAAATACTTCACGCGGTCCAGCCCGTTAGGGAAGCAGCCCTGCATACGGTCGTACTGACGGTCCCACTCACCCACCAGATCGGCGGTGCTGTGAGGCGCATGACGCAGCGGACTGGCCTCCATAGCGATGGCTCCGGATTCGATCGCACGGATCTCTTCACGGATGGCGATCATGGCGTCACAGAAGCGATCCAGTTCGGCCTTTCCTTCTGATTCGGTCGGCTCGATCATGAAGGTGCCTGCCACGGGGAAGCTGACCGTCGGGGCATGGAAGCCATGATCGATCAGGCGCTTGGCGATATCATCCACCGTAACGCCCACAGCATCCTTGAGCGGACGCAGATCGATGATGCATTCATGCGCGGTGCGTCCGTTGCTGCCGCGATAGAGCACCGGATAATGCGGCTCGAGACGGGCTGCGATGTAATTGGCGTTCAGGATCGCCATTTCGGTGGCCTCGCGCAGACCGTCATCGCCCATCATGAGCACATAGGCGACCGAAATCGGCAGGATGGAGGCCGAGCCAAAGGGGGCAGCCGACACCGCGCGGGCATCGCCACGCTCCGGACGACCGGGCAGATGTGGGGCAAGATGCGCCTTGACCCCGATCGGTCCCATGCCCGGACCGCCGCCGCCATGGGGGATGCAGAAGGTCTTGTGCAGGTTGAAATGCGACACGTCGGCGCCGTAAAGACCGGGACGTGCCAGACCGACCTGCGCGTTCATGTTCGCGCCGTCCAGATAGACCTGACCACCCGCCTCGTGAACGAGCTCGCAGATTTCCATCACGGCTTCCTCGAACACGCCATGCGTCGAGGGATAGGTGAGCATGAGGGCTGCGATGCGGCCTTCATTCTGGGCGATCTTCTTGCGCAGGTCCTCCAGATCGACATTCCCCGTGGCGTCGCAGGCTGTGACGACCACGCGCATGCCAACCATCTGGGCGGAAGCCGGGTTGGTGCCATGGGCCGAGGCCGGAATCAGGCAGACATCGCGCTCGCTCTGGCCATTGGCCTGATGATAGGCGCGAATGGCCAGCAATCCGGCATATTCGCCCTGCGCGCCGGAATTGGGCTGAAGCGAGACGGCATCGTACCCGCTCACGGCGCAAAGCGCGTGTTCAAGAATGCCGAAGAGCTCCTGATAGCCTTCGGTCTGATCGGCTGGCGCAAAAGGATGAAGCGCCCCGAACTCCGGCCAGGTGATGGGGATCATCTCGGCCGTGGCATTCAGCTTCATGGTGCAGGAGCCGAGCGGGATCATGGTGCGATCCAGCGCCAGATCCATGTCGGACAAACGGCGCATATAGCGCAACAGATCCGTCTCGGAGCGATGGGCGTGGAAGACGGCGGCCGTCATGAACGCCCCGCTGCGCGTCAGCGATTCCGGGATGGTCGTGGCACCGTCCAGCCTGGCTTCGAGCGCAGCAAGGCGCGCATCATCCGGGCAGAAGCAGCGCCACAGCGCCTTGATATGGCTCGCCTCGGTGGTTTCGTCACAGGCAATGCCGAGACGCCCCTCACCGGCATCGCGCAGATTGATTCCGACCTTGCGGGCGCGCTCGAGCACGAGGGCTGCGGACTCACCGGCTTCGACCGTGATGGTGTCAAAGAAGACGCTGGTCTCGATTTTGACGGCCAGTTCGCGCAGGCCTTCGGCCAAAATGGACGCGAGACGGTTCACGCGATGGGCGATGGCGCGGAGACCCTCTGGGCCGTGATAGACCGCATACATCGAAGCGATGACCGCCAGAAGCACCTGTGCCGTGCAGATGTTCGAGGTCGCCTTCTCGCGACGGATATGTTGTTCGCGGGTCTGCAGTGCGAGGCGATAGGCAGAGGCGCCGCGGCTATCACGCGACACACCAACCAGACGGCCTGGCATGGT
Source organism: Asaia sp. W19 (assembly GCF_003994335.1). Lineage (GTDB taxonomy): Bacteria > Pseudomonadota > Alphaproteobacteria > Acetobacterales > Acetobacteraceae > Asaia. Next base: position 38,880 of record NZ_PNQZ01000063.1, on the reverse strand, counting down.
GCGCTTATAGGCGTCACGCACGGCCATGAACCCGGCATGGGGGCCACCAAAGCCCATGGGCACCCCGAAACGTTGCATGGAGCCGATGGCGATATCGGCGCCCAGCTTGCCGGGCGCTTCAAGCATAACAAGGGCCAGCGGGTCGCAGGTAAGGGCCGCAATGGCACCCTTTTCATGCAGGGAGGCAATCACCCCACGAAAATCACGCACTTCACCCGAGCTGCCCGGATAGGACAGCAGCGCACCGAAAACGGCTTCAGGCTCGAGATCGGTTTCAGGGTTACCGAGCTGGATGGTCCAGCCCAGAGGCTCGGCACGCGTCCGCAGCACCGCAAGGGTCTGGGGATGCGTGTCGGAATCGACAAAGAATACCGTGCTCTTGGTCTTGGCGTTGCGCTGGGCAAGCGCCATGGCTTCGGCGCAGGCCGTGGCCTCGTCCAGAAGCGAGGCATTGGCGATATCGAGCCCGGTCAGGTCACAGACCAGTGTCTGGAAGTTCAGCAGCGCTTCAAGACGGCCCTGGCTGATTTCTGGCTGATACGGCGTATAGGCCGTGTACCAGGCCGGATTCTCCAAAATATTGCGCTGGATGACGGGAGGCAGGATCGTGCCGTAATAGCCCTGCCCGATCATGGACTGCATGACCACATTGCGGCTTGCGATCTGCTTCAGCCGCGCCAGTGCCTCGCTCTCAGTCAGCGCAGGACCGACGCCAGAGGCCTTGCGGTCCAGAATGGCAGAAGGCACGGTCTGCTCGATCAGCGCATCGATGCTCGGTACACCGAGCGTCTTGAGCATGGAAACGACTTCGCCGGGACGCGGGCCGTTATGGCGCGAGACGAACTGGTCGTCTTCATGCGCGGGCCACAGCGATGTATTGGGCGACGTATTGAGCGGGGCGTTACGGGTCACGTCTCGGCAGATCCTCGTCAGGAACGCAAACGAGTCAGGACGGCACGGGCCACCCTGTGCTCGGAAGGAAGCATCAGACCGGCCATCCGGATCTGACGGTACAAAGGGATCCGGACCGGCAAGCCAGTCCGGCGGTCAGATCAAAGCGATGCCTTGTAGGCATCTGCGTCGAGGAGGGATTCGAGCTGGGCGGAGTCGCTCACGCGGAGCTTGAAGATCCAGCCCTCGCCTTCCGGATCTGTACCGACCAGGGTCGGCTCATCGGAAAGACGAGTGTTGAACCCGGCCAGAACGCCGCTCACCGGGGCATAGATGTCCGAAGCGGCCTTGACGGATTCGACAACGGCGGCAGGCTCACCCTGCGGCACTTCGGTGCCTTCGTCCTTGGCTTCCACAAAAACCAGCTCGCCGAGTTCGTCGGAAGCATGAGCCGTGATGCCGACCGTGGCGATATCGCCTTCGAGACGGATCCATTCATGGGACGGGGTGTAGTAGGTGGTGCTCATTGATCGCGTTCTCTCAGTTGACGGTTTTCAGCGTTTGAAGCCGGGCGGGACGAAAGGCAGGGCGCGCACCTGAACCGGCACGTACTTGCCGCGCAGGGCGCCGTAGAGCGTGGTGCCGAGGCCGGCATGAGCCGTCTCCACATAGCCCATCGCCACAGGGGCATTGATGCTGGGACCGAAGGCACCGGAGGTGACGACACCCACCTTCTGCGTGCCCGCCTCATCGGCAAAAAGCTCGGTACCAGCGCGTACGGGCGCACGCCCTTCCGCCGCCAGACCCACGCGCAGGCGGGACACGCCCTCACGCGCCTGCTTCATGATGATCTCGGCGCCCGGATAGCCCCCTGCACGTGCGCCGCCTTCACGGCGCGCCTTCTGCATGGCCCAGCCAAGGGCGGCCTCGACGGGTGTGGTGGTTTCGTCCAGGTCATTCCCGTACAGGCAAAGACCGGACTCGAGACGCAAGCTGTCGCGCGCGCCCAGACCGATAGGCAGAACGCGCTCATCGGCCAGAAGCGCGCGGGCGATCTGCTCGGCATGCTCGGCCGGGATACCGATCTCATAGCCATCCTCACCCGTATAACCCGAGCGGGTCAAAGTGCAGGCAACGCCATCGATATCGGCCTCGATCGCATCCATGAACCGCATCTCGGCCGCTTCAGGGCAGAGATCCAGAAGCACGTTGACGGCTTCCGGCCCCTGAAGAGCCAGCAGGGCGCGATCATCGAGCTTCTCGATCACCACCCGATCCCCGAGAGCCGCTTCCATCAGCGCCGTATCGGCGGCCTTGCAGGAGGCATTGACGACCACGAACAGCCAGTCACCCATATTGGCGACCATCAGATCGTCACGGATACCACCTGCGTCATTGGTGAGAAAACCGTAGCGCTGGCGGTTGGCACCCAGACCCGCCAGATCGACAGGGATCAGGCTTTCAAGTGCGAGGGCGGCATCGTTAAGCGTGCCCTTCTTCGCGGTGATCCGCAGCTGTCCCATATGGGAAACGTCGAACAGCCCCGCGCTTTTGCGCGTATGCAGATGCTCTGCCATGAGCCCGGCCGGGTATTGCAGGGGCATCGAATAGCCCGCAAACGGCACCATGCGAGCTCCGAGCTCGATATGCAGGTCATTGAGCGGCGTGAATGAGAGCGCGTCGGACAACGGGCGGAATCCCCCAAGGCAGAAAACGAAAAAATCGTCGCCCCTTCTGTCGCCTTTGCCTGAGATCGCTATCCCGTCGGCGGACATCCCACAGGAATGCCTCTCTCCAGAAGTTCCAGCCGATCGCGGTCCTTTTGCCTGAGAGTTTCCGGGGCGGTTGCTCCTTCGGCGCCGGAAAAATTGTCCGGTCTCTCCCGTGAATCGGTGTTTACTCTTCGCAGAATTGGGGCAGAAAAGTCAATTCAGTAAACTCGATGGAGTTATAGCCATGTCCGAGCATTTCACCGTCATCGCGGAATTTGCGGCTCCCGCCGAAAGCTTCCCGGCGTTTCTCGAAATGTGCCGCTATGACAGCGACCGCTCCCTTGCCGATGAGGAAGGCTGCCTGACCTTTGACGTGCTGACACAACAGGATGCCTCTGACATCATCGTGCTCCATGAAGTCTACACCGGACGCGCCGCTTTCGAAGCGCATCTGAAGACCCCGCATTTCGAGAAATTCGCCGACGCCCTGCGCGATCTGAACATCGAAGAGCGCAACGTGCGTTTCTTCACCAGACGTCATCCCTGATCGGCGCAACACCCTTCAGGCCTGTCTGTCGCCTGTCCCGTTCTCCGGCAGATGCCGCACGGGCAGCCGCTCCGGCCCCGTCACATCGCCAGTGCCCCGCGTGACCTGTCCCTCGCGCCCCTTTGATCGGGCGGGGGCCAATCCCCGGGCGTTCATGACTCACAAGTAACGACCGCAGGGTTTTCCTGCTCCATGGGCCCGTCTAGACTCGGGCTTTGGGTTCTCGCGCGACTGAGACAGCATGATTCCGTTTTCCAGTTTCCTTCCTCATCGTCCGGCGCTCTCGCCCACGCGTGAGGCCATCGCCCATGCTGCCCGCCGCCCCGAGGCGGAAATCCTTGCTCCCCTCCTCACCCGCGCGACCCTGACCGACAGCCAGATGGAAGAGATCGAGGCTCAGTCCCGCATCCTCGCCACGGCCCTGCGTGAGAACGCCGATACAAAAGGGGTCGAGACCATGATGCAGGCCTTCCCCCTTGTGTCGGCCGAGGGGAAGGCTCTGCTCTGCCTTGCGGGAACGCTGTTGCGCATTCCCGACGCCCCGACACGCGATGCGCTGATCCATGACCAGATCGGCCAGGGGGAATGGCTGCATCATGGCGGCCATGACCATCCGTTTTTCCTGAATGCCGCGAGCTGGGCCATGTCCACCTCGTCTCGCTTCAATGCCGTGACGGGCGGGCTGCGCAGCCTGGCCATGCGCGGAACGGCCCCCTTCATTCGTCACGGGGTGGAAAAAGCCATACGCATGATGGGCAGCCAGTTCGTTCTGGCCGAAACCCTGAATCAGGCCCTGCGGCGCGGGCGCAAGCTGGAACAGCAAGGGTTCACACTCGCCTATGCCGCCCTGCACGAAACGGCCCAGACCGCCGAGGAAGCCGAAATGGCCCGGCGCGACGCACTCACCATGGTCGATACGCTGGGACGTCAGGCTCGGGGAGACACGCTGTTCGAGCGCCCGGCCCTCTCGCTGTGTCTCTCGTCGCTGCACCCCCGGTTCGAGACCACGCAGCTTGCACGCATCAAAGCCGAATTGCTGCCCTTTCTCGCCACGTTGGCACAACGCGCGCGTGCCGCCGATATTCTCCTGATCCTCGATGCCGGTCGCAGCACGGAACTGGAGCTGTCGCTCGATCTATTCGAGGCGCTCTGCCATCTGCATGAGCTGGCAGGGTGGAACGGACTGGGCTTCACAGTGCAGGCCAGCGACAAAAGATGCCTGCCCGTGATCGAGCATCTCATCGCGCTCGCGGGCGAAACCGAGAGACGTATCGTACTCCGTCTGGTCAAGGGCGGGTTCTGGGATCGGGAGATCCGCGACGCTCAAAGGGAATCGGCCAGCGATTACCCGGTCTTCACGCGCAAATGCCACACCGATGTGAGCTTCATCGCCTGCGCCCGACAGGCACTTGAGGCGCCGGAAGCGCTCTATCCCCAGTTCGGCACCCATAATGCGCGAAGCATCGCGACCATCATGGCGCTGGCCAACCCGTTCACCCCGGGTCGATATGAATTCGGCTGCCTGCATGGCATGGGCGAAACGCTCTATGCCCCACTGATGCGCGCCAACGCCGCTTCCGGTGCGGGACATAGCGGCACGGGGCAGAATGCTGCAACGCCGGGCTGTCGGATCATGGCCCCGATCGGCCCCGATTCACGCCTCGCCCCGACCCTGGTGCGTCGTCTGCTCGAGAACGGGGCTCCTTGCTCCTTCGTCAATCAGGCCGCCAACCGGACCATCGCCCTGGATACGTTGATCGCCGATCCCGTGGCCAAGGCGCGCAATGTCCTGCCGCGCGGCATGCCAAGCCAGCGTATCACGCCCCCTACCGAGCTGTTCTTGCCCGAGCGCGTCTCGGCCGCCAGTCTCGATCTGGCGAACCCGCTCACACTGCGAGCGCTCGCAAGCACCTTGCCCGGTCAGGTTGCCTTGCTCGAGGCTCTGCCGATGGGCGCCGCCATGCCCCGACCGGAAGGCAGACCGCGCGCCATCTCCAACCCGGCCACCCATGAAGACCGGGTGGGGGTGGTCGTCTATGCCATGCCACGCGATATCGACGCCGCGCTCAATGCCGCCGAAACCGACATGATCTGGCGGCGAACCGAGCCCGGCACCCGCGCCGACTGTCTCGATCGCATGGCTCTGGCTCTGGAGCAGGACCAGATAGCCCTGATCGCCCTGCTGATGCGCGAGGCGGGCAAGACCCTGGCCAATGCCGTGGGGGAATGGCGCGAAGCGGTTGATTATCTGCGCTACTACGCTGCCCAGCTACGCAGCCTTGCCGAAACAGGCGGGCTCGGCGCGCCTCTTGGCACCATTTTGTGCATCAGCCCATGGAATTTCCCGCTCGCAAGCTTCACCGGGCAGGTGGCGGTCGCTCTGGCTGCGGGCAACGCGGTCATCGCCAAGCCTGCGGAAGAAACACCGCTGATCGCCGCCCGGCTGCTCGGCTTGTTTCTGGAGGCAGGGCTTCCCGCGCGTGCCCTTCAGCTCCTGCCCGGTGAAGGAAATGTCGGGGCCTCGCTCGTCGCGGATTCACGCATAGACGGCGTGATGTTCACCGGTTCGACAGCCGTTGCGAAAACCATCAGTCGCGAATTGCTCGGGCGTACCGGGCGCACGGGTCAGCCTGTACCCCTGCTGTCCGATACGAGCGGGCAGAACGCCATGCTCGTGGACAGCTCCGTGCCCCCCGAGCAGGTCATTCCTGATATCCTGTCTTCCGCTTTCGACAGCGCCGGGCAACGCAGCGCCTCGCTGCGCGTCTTGCTGATTCAGGAAGACGGAGCCGACGCACTGATCGAGCGGCTTCAATCCGCCATACGCGAGTTGTGTATCGGAGCGCCTGACCAGTTCAGGACCGATATCGGCCCGGTGATCTCGGCCAGCGCCCGGGCGCGTGTGGAAGACCATGTCGAGCGCATGAGGCGCGCGGGTTATCGCGTCTGGCAGCCTGACATGCAGGCCGAGACCTTGCGGGGGCATTTCGTAGCGCCAACCCTGATCGAGATCGGGCGTGTGGCTGATATCGGCCAGGAAGTATTCGGCCCGGTCCTGCATATACGGCGTTACGCGCGGCATGAACTCGATGGCGTGATCGATGCGCTGAACGCAACAGGCTATGCACTCACGTTCGGCGTACAGAGCCGCCTTCCCGCCATGATCGAGCGCGCCTGCGCACGTAGTCGAGCCGGTAATATCTATGTCAATCGGGCCATTATCGGGGCCACGATCGGGATGCAGCCTTTCGGGGGCAAAGGCCTGTCCGGCTCCGGGCCCAAATTGGGCGGACCGCTTCTTCTGCCGAGGCTGATGCACGGCGCGCCCTGCCCGATCGTCGCGCCTCCTGAAACGCCGGTTCCTTCTACCGCACGCGCTTTCCTGTCCTTTCTCGAGCCGCGTGACCCGCCCTCGGCCCGACGCGTGCGCGCTGTGATTGCTCACGCGCTGAGCGGGCTGTCATTCGACCTGCCGGCGCCCTCCGGCGAAAGCAACCGCTACAGCCTGCGTCCGCGCGGCGTCATTCTTTGCGCCTGTGAAAGCTGGCCTTCCCTGCTCCACGCAGTCGGGCTCGCTTTGGGCACGGGCAATACCGTGCTCGTGCTCGCACCCGATCCCGCTGTGGAATGGCTGCGTCAGGTCTCGCGCCAGCTTGCCAACGCAATCACGCGCGTGGACCCCGGCGCGCTGCCCGAATGCGACGCCATGCTGATCCAGCGTGGAGCAGAAAGCGCCGAGCAGGCCGCCCTGACGGTCACCGCCCGGGAGGGCATGGTCGTACCGGTCTATGATCTCGATACCGTCCGCCCCGAATGGCTGCTGAGCGAAACCGTGGTGACGATCAACCATGCGGCCATCGGCGGCGATATCGGGCTTCTGACCTCTCGCTGAAGAGCGTTTCTGCGTGCACGATGCCTGTCGCTGACGAGCGGAACCAGCGCCATGGCGAGATTGGGTCACGGAAGCCGCGCCCTGGGAAGGTCAGAGCCGCATGTCGCGATACGTCCTGCGGGACGCATTTAAACCCGGAATATGGGTTGCCAGAGGGCGCCGTTTCCATTTTGGTAATGAACCGTTTCAGCCACGCCTTTTTTCCGGAGTGTTCCCGCTTGACGATCCGCCTCTTCCGCGCCGGTAGCTTCCTGACTGCCCTGATCCTCGGCAGCCCGATCATGCCTGCCCTGGCTGCCCAGCCTCAGCCCGAGGCGACCCCGCTGCCCTCGCCGCTCCCTCAGGCCAAGGACGGCGCCTTTCCCGGCACCATCAAGCTGAGCGTGAATGCTACCGATCTGGCGCATCACGTGATGAGCATTCATGAGACCCTGCCCGTGCCCCAGGCCGCGCGCGAAGCAGGCGAGCTTGTGCTGCTCTATCCGAAATGGGTGCCCGGCGGTCATGCGCCTGAAGGCACGATCACCCAGCTCGGCGGCCTCGTCGTGCATTCAGAGGGCAAGACCCTCTCCTGGCTGCGCGATCCGGTGGATGTGTTCGCGTTCCATGTGCCTGTCACCAAGGCGCAGACCCAGATCGACCTCGACTTCAAGCTGCTATCGCCTGTTACGGATGACGAGGGCCGCGTGGTCATGACGCCGCATATCGTCAATGTGCAATGGAACGAGGTCTCGCTCTACCCAGCCGGATACTACTCCCGCAACATGCCCTATCAGGCGAGCGTGACCCTGCCTCATGGCTGGCAGGCCGCCACTGCCCTGCGTCCCACGGGTCCGGCCAACGGCGATACGCTCACTTTCGGCACCGTGCCGTACAACACCCTGGTCGACTCTCCGATCTTTGCCGGGGCCTACTTCAAGAAGGTTGCCCTGAACGCGCCGGGCGGCGTTCCCGTAACGCTCAACATGGTGGCCGACAAGCCGGGCGACCTCGCCTATGACGACGCGCAGTTGCAGATCCACCGCAATCTTGTCACGCAGGCGCTGCTGACCTTTGGCTCGCAGCATTACGCGCATTACGACTTCCTGATGGCGCTAACCGACGAGCTGGGCGGGATCGGTCTCGAGCATCATCAGTCGAGCGAAGACAGCGTAACCGAAGACTATTTCACGGACTGGAAGCACTCCTTCCCGCAGCGCGACCTGCTGGCGCATGAATACACCCATTCCTGGAACGGCAAATATCGCCGCCCAGCCGATCTCTATGGGGCCACCTTCAATACGCCCCAGCGCGGCTCGCTGCTCTGGGTCTATGAGGGCCAGACCGAATTCTGGGGTAATATCCTTGCCGCACGATCGGGACTGGTCACCAAGGATCAGGGCTTCGACAGCCTGGCGCTCATGGCTGCGAGCTATGATTCGCAGGCAGGCCGTAGCTGGCGCCCCGTGGCCGATACGACCAATGACCCGATCATCGCCCAGCGCGCCCCACTCTCATGGCGCGATTTCCAGCGCTCGGAAGATTATTACGTTGAAGGTCAGCTCGTCTGGCTGGATGCCGATATGACCATCCGCAAGCTGTCTCATGACACGAAATCGCTCGATGATTTCGCCAAGGCGTTTTTCGGCACGAATGATGGCAGCATCATCGTCAGCCCCTATACTTTCGACGATGTGGTTCTGACGCTCAACAAGATCGTACCCTATGACTGGGCCAAGTTCCTGCATGAGCGCATCAGCACCGTACAGAAGCGCGCGCCGCTGAACGGGCTCGAAACGGGCGGCTACAAGCTGGTCTATACCGATCAGGAAAATGCCTTCGAGGCGCAGCTGCTCAAGAACCGCCACCGCGTGGGCCTGCGCTTTTCTCTGGGCGTGATCATCAACGCCAAGAATGGCTCTCTGGGAACGGTTGCGTGGGACAGCCCGGCCTATAAGGCGGGACTTGCCATCCATGACCAGATCGTGGCCGTCAATGGCGACAGCTTCTCACCCGATGGGTTGATCGACGCCATCAAGGCCGCGAAGACAGACAAGGCGCCCATCACGCTCCTGGTTAAATCAGGGGAACATTTCCGCACGGTGGCCATCCCCTATCATGATGGCCTGCGCTACCCGCATCTGGAGCGTATCGCCAACACGCCGGACCGTCTGACGACCCTCTATTCCGCGCGTCACTGAGGTCGGATGAGGAGGACCGGGTTTCCCGGAACCTCGAGGCGGGGGAGCGGTCGCTCTCCCGCCTTTTTTCATCGTGATATCTGCCCTCGCCTCCATGAACGGCACGCGTCCAGGGACGATGCCCGATCACGAGGCACGAGGCACGAGGCACGAGTCCGCCGCTCCGGGGCTACCATTTCTCAATCGTTCCTAAGCCCGTCACGAGACGCCTCTGCCGCCGAGTGACGGCTCGACGCTTCCCGATGCTCCCCGCTCAGGGCGCCGCGATAAAGTTGAACTCCAGACGCTGCCCTTTCACGTCGAATTCGGGCTTGAGGCGCAGGGTCATGGCAGGCCGGGCGGGCCCGAGGGCCTCGGCGATGATTCTCTGACAGGCGGCAAAAACGCTGCTATCAGGAATCATGTAGGCCAGATGGGTGATATCCTCGGGCACGAGACCATGGGTGGCCAGAATCTCGCGCATACGCATCAGGGCGTTCTGGCATTCCTCGATCAGACTCTCCGGTGCCTGCCCATCAGGACCAAGTCCCGTCACGCCGTAATAGGTCACACTGTCCTGTAGCGCTGCAGGACGGGTAGGAGAGGAGTGATGATCGTGCATGAAACCCAGCATATCGCACAATCCGAACGCTGCACATCGCTTATCGCCCCGACAGGCCCTGCAGCGCCCCCTGCCCCCTGCTCTCCAGCCTCCCCCCTTTCCCCCGCCGGTTCGCAGGCTGGGGCGACGCCCGGGCTTCATGCTTCCTGTGCACACTGGCAAGACATGGGGGTGGTTCTGACCGGCCCCTCGGGCAGTGGAAAGTCGAGCCTGCTGCTTCGCCTGATCGACTCAGGGTTCGACCTGGTGGGCGATGACCGGATCCTGATCGAGGCGGGTATGGCCCGTCCGGAGCCGCGTCTCGCCGGGCTCATCGAGGTGAGGGGGCTCGGTATTCTGCGCATGCCTCATCAGGCCAGTACCGCCGTCAAACTCTGGATAGAGCTCGTTGAGAATGGGCCGGTAACCCGTCTGCCTGAGATGGCAAGCGACCCGCAAACCGGCGCCTGGATGATCAGGATGAACGGGTTTCAGGCTGACGCGGTAGCGATCATCCGAAGCGCCCTGCGGTGCATAAACGGCGAACTCACGCTGCTTTGTGGCGTAAATGGGGCAACGCCCCCTGTCCTCCCCCTCCCCATGGCGCCGGAAGCGCGATAACATCTTCCGTTCTTCCCCCCTTACGGCCTGGCAGGAGACTTGAACCGTGACACCCGCACGACGCGTACTTCTGGTCACGGGCCTGTCGGGAGCCGGAAAATCCTCGATCCTGCGTATCCTCGAGGATCTGGGCTACGAGGTGACGGATAATCCGCCCCTGACGCTGCTCGACGCACTGGTTGCGCGAAGCGACCAGCCCCTCGCGATCGGGATCGACGTGCGCACGCGCGGTTTCGAGGCCAGGGCCGTTCTGGGCGCTCTGGCCCAGCTCCGCGCACAGAACGACCTGCTGGTCGAGCTGCTCTACGCCACGGCCGAGACCGATATCCTCCTGCGTCGCTTCACGGCCACGAGGCGGCGTCATCCGCTCGATAACAGCACAGGCACAGCCCCCGGGCTGGTTGCGAGCATCGACCAGGAAATTGTGCTGCTGGCCCCGCTTCTGGGGGCTGCCGATCTGGTGATCGACACCTCGGACCTGCCCCCTCATGACCTGCGCCGCCTGATCGAGGCCCGATTCGGCCATCAGAATGATGGCGACTCGATGACGGTGACGCTGCAATCCTTTGCGTATCCTGCAGGATTGCCCCGCGAGGCCGATCTCGTTTTCGATGCGCGTTTTCTGCGCAATCCGCATTACGATCCTGATCTCAAGGCAATGACCGGGCTCGATCCTGTCGTGCGTCAATACGTGAAGCAGGATCCCGATTACGACGTGTTCCTGTCCAGGATCCTCGATCTACTGAAACTTGTACTGCCTCGTTTCGTCGCCGAAGGGAAGAAACATGCGACCGTTGCGGTGGGATGCTCGGGTGGTCAGCACCGTTCTGTAACACTTGTTGAAGAGATCGCAGCGACGTTGGGCAGCTCTGACGACATTACACTCTTGTCAGACGGACCGATCGTCGTCATGCATCGAGAACTGGCACGTCAGGGACGCAGCTCATGGAGATGGGTACGCGCGCCCCAGCAACGTGCGGTACCGGATGAACAGATACGGACAGAGCCGTCTTGATAACGTCGTCGGATGACCAATATGTCATGGGTTCGCCCCTGAAAGGGCGCTACGTACCCCATGAAGGAATGCCCCGATGATCGGGATCGTTCTTGTTACACACGGCTCTCTCGCTCAGTCTCTTCTTGAAATCGTCACCCATGTTGTCGGGCCTCAGCCCCAGATCGCGGTGATGGGCATCATGCCCGACGACGATGTCGTTACCGCCCGCGCCCTGCTCGAGACGGCGATCAGCGCCGTAGATACCGGAGATGGCGTTCTCCTCCTGACCGACATGTTTGGCAGCACCCCCTCCAATCTTGCCCTCTCCCTGCGTCAGGAAGGGCGCGTGGAGGTTCTGGCCGGGGTGAATGTGCCGATGCTCGTGAAACTGGCCAAGACCCGCTGCACGCGCAGTCTGGCCGAATGCGCCGAGCTGGCCACAATGGCAGGGCGCAAATATATCGCGGCTGCCTACCAGCTACCGGCTTCATGTTTGCAGGGCGGTAAAAGCTGTGAAATGGTGGTCAATACGACCATGAGCTATGTCCCTCCCATTACCCCTCTTCTGACGCCCCTGCGTCAGGCCGCCCGATGAGTGCAGGCCCGACGCTGGAGCGCGATGTGACCATCGTCAACCGGCTCGGCCTTCATGCCCGCGCCGCAGCAAAATTCGTGACTCAGGCGGAGCGCTTTGATGCGACCGTCGAGGTGAGCCGTCATGATCAGAGCGTATCGGCCCTGTCGATCATGGGGCTGATGATGCTCGGAGCCGGTCGCGGCGAGATGGTCCGGATTTCGGCTAGCGGAGCGCAGGCCGCTGCCGCGATCGAGGCGCTTTGCGCTCTCGTCGCGGATGGTTTTGGTGAACGTGATTAAGCGATTGCGGCGGCCACCGAGCGAAGTGGCCCAGCCAGACGATCAGCCCATGAAAATTCTGCAGGGCGTTGGCATCTCGCAAGGGGTAGTCATCGCCCGGGCAAGCCTCGCCTATGAGCGCCCACTGCCCGTAATTGAGGCCGTGCCTTCGCTTCTCGGTGCCGAAGCCGAGCGTGCGCGGCTCGATCAGGCAATTGCGCTCACGCTCAAGCAACTGAGGAAACTGCGCGGTAAACTCGACACGCTCCCGGATGAGGGTCGGATTGAGATCGATGCACTGCTCTCTGTCTATGAGCGTATGCTTAATCACTCGCGCCTGGTGCGCGCCGCGCATCGTCGCCTTGCCGAGGACGGCCTGACCGCAGAGGCTGCGGTTCAGCTCGAAAGTGACGCGCTCGCGACGCAGGCAGGGCCGCAACCGGGCATGCCGGAAGAGGAAATCGAGGGTGCAAAAAGACGCGAGGGCGAATTCCGTGAGGTGGCCCGCCGTCTGCTGCGTAATCTCACAGGTGTCTCTTTCCGGGCCTTTTCCGATATCCCAGGTGGCTCGGTACTGGTGGCCGAGCAGATACGGCCCGCGGATGCCGCCGTCATCGACCCCAACCGTATCGCCGCCGTCCTCTCGGAGGGCGGGGGCGTAACAGACCATACGGCCATCATGCTACGCGCGCTCAACGTGCCCGCTGTGCTGGCCGTCCCGACCCTGATCGATCACATGCAGGAAGGCTGCCTTGTGATCGTGGATGGCACAACGGGTCGTGTGGTCCTGCATCCGGATTCGGCAACGCTGGCCGAGGCTCGCTCGGCCATGGCTGAGGAGGCCCGTGAGCGTAAGGGCATTGGCCGGTTGCGGCGTTTGCCCAGCAGGTTGGTAAGTGGCGAGGATATCGAGCTTCTGGCCAATGTCGAACTTCCCAATGAGCTTCCCCTGCTGCACCGCAATGGCGCCGCAGGCATCGGATTGCTTCGCACCGAATTCCTGTTCGATGAGAGCGAGGCTCTGCCGGATGAAGACGGGCAGTATGCGGTCTATGCCCGCCTCGTTGCCGATATGCAGGAGATGACCACCACGATCCGTGTGCTGGATTGGGGCGGCGAGAAAGGGTTGGCGCGGCTGAGGCAGCTCGGGATTACGGATGAGCAGGAAGAGGAAAATCCGGCACTCGGCGTTCGTGGCCTGCGCCTGCTGCTGCGTCATCCCGAAATTCTCGAAGCTCAGCTCTGCGCTATCCTGCGCGCCAGTCTGGAGGGAAAGCTGCGCATCCTCCTGCCCATGGTGAGTTCGGTCAATGAGGTGTTGGCTACACGGCAGATCTATGAGCGCTGCGCCAAGAGACTACGCCGCAGAGGGGTGAAACTTCCTGCTGACTTGCCCCCTTTGGGAGTCATGATCGAGACCCCCGCCGCCGCATTGACGGCCGGTGCGCTTGTGCGTCAGGCGGAGTTTCTTGCGCTCGGGACGAATGACCTGACCATGTATACGCTGGCAGTCGATCGTTCTTCGGCCATGGGATCGGATCTCTATACAGGGCTCCATCCCGGGCTGCTGAAATTGCTGCGCCTGTCGGTGGATGAGGCACTGCGCGCCCACAGACCGATCTGTGTGTGTGGCGAGATGGCCTCGGACCCACGCGCCGTGGCGCTCCTGATCGGTATGGGGCTCCGCTCGTTCTCGATGTCAGCCGCTCTGCTGCCACCCGTGAAGCGGATGATTCGCTCGCTAAGCCTGGACGCGTGCGATGAGCTTTACCGACGCGCGATGCTGGAGGAAGACCCTCTGGCACTCAGCGCGATGGTCCGACATTTCGCCGTCTGAAGACGTGACGGGCGCGCAGCCCGTCACGCAGTCAGATCAGTGACGCAGGTCTTCAGGGACCTTCCCACCATTCTCGGCCAGTTTCTGCATGACCTGACGGATCAGCCAGACATTCATGGCCGCACTGTCTTCCGTGCTTTCGGTATAATGCAGTTCCTGAGCGAGGTGCTTGCGTGCTTCCAGCGAACTGTCCATGTCGAGCAGCTTCAACAGATCGACGATGGACGTGCGCCAGTTTAGGGTCTGGCCCTTCTCTGCCTGCAGGCGGGACAAAACCGCGTCGACATCGACCGGGGCGCTGGGCGCCGAGGGAACGGAAGACGCCGCCGCAGGCACGGCGTCGCCTGATGCGGCAGCCCCGCCTGCCGATCCACTGGCCGGAGCCGCCTCCGCATGGCCAAAGATCTTCGTCATGATGGTGCTGAATATACCCATAAATGCCTGTTCCTGTGTTACGGCTCTGACGACAAATGCCAGGTTGGCGTCGGCGTTGAGCGGCAATCGTGTCAGGCGCTGCCATCCGCCCGGCATGGAGACCGACAGAGCGCGATGCCGCAGACCGTGACACGACCATTACGTTCGGTAACGAAAAGTGACGTGTTGCATTTATGCATCACAATTCGCTCGAACCATCTTATCGCCCGAGGCCGCAAAAGGTTTATTCCTTGCCTGTGCTTTTCAGAGCACAGATTGCGCCCTGCTTGCCCGATTGCTGCCCCCCCTATCGCCGGATAAGCGAAGTCCCTCACTTATTTAGAGACGCTTAGGCCAGGGATCATCGCGCGTGCTGCATACGGGACCAGATGTTCATTTCATTTCCGGACTGCCCCGCTCCGGATCAACCCTTCTCTCATCCCTTCTGAGCCAGAATCCGGCTCTGATAACCTCAGGACGCACCTCACCCGTTGCACCGATGATCCTGCGTGTTTCCTCCCTCATGGCAGAGGGTGATCATGCGAGTGATTTCGATCCCACGCGTCGCGACCGCGTACTGAGGCAGATCGTGAGCAGCTACTATGCGCCTTCCGGTACCCAGCGCATGATCATCGACACCCACCGGGACTGGTGTGCGCGGCTGGGGCTGATCGACACAATCTTCCCCCAATCCAAGGTCATTTGCTGCGTACGTGACCCAATCTGGATTCTGGACTCGCTCGAGCGTCTGATCGTGAGCGATCCGATTCTGTCATCACGACTGGTGCCTATGGCGCGGCGCGCAACCCAGCATGACCGGATTGAGCATCTGCTCTCGCCCGAAGGCGTCTTCGGCTATGCATGGCGCGTTCTGACCGAAGCCTTCCATGGCCCTTTTGCGCATCGTCTCGTCATAGTGGAATACGACTATCTCGCGCGATACCCGAAAGCAGCTCTCGACACGCTGACGCGCGCGCTCGACCTGCCCCCTCATGATTATGATCTCGAGCGCATCGACCAGATCGGCAGTGATGCCTTCGATGCTTGCCTGTCGACGCCGGGGCTGCATCATCTGCGCCCCAGAGTCAGTCTTGAGCCCAGACGCTGCATTCTTCCTCCCGCCATACAAGAGCGTCTGCAGGGCGGGATGTTCTGGCGCAGCCCTGAGGCGGCCCCGAGCGGGATACGCATTCTCGCCTGAAGACCCATCCCGCGCAGAAGGATCGGGAGCCAGAAAGCGGCGGCGCTAATAGACCAGCACAGTCTTGCCGATGCTTGTACCGCTCTCGCTTTCCTCATGCAGGCCGCGCAAAATGCCGGCGTTCAGACCCTGGGCGCGTTTATGATCGGTCGGCACGATTGCCCCTGCCTGCACGAGCGAGGAAATCTGCTCCAGTATCTCGTGCTGACGCCCCTGATCGGGCGTAGCGAAAAGCGAGCGTGTGAACATGAACTCCCACGAGATCACCGCGCTCTTGCGCTTGAACCCCATGATATCGAAACTGGCCGGATCATCGATCAGGCTCACATGTCCCTGCGGCGCGAGAATTTCCTCGTAGAAAGCCTGGTGACGATCGCTGGCCGTGAGCGAGGCGATATGCGTCACCGCATCGAGTCCAAGCGCCCTTATCTGGGCCGCCATATCGGCGCGGTGATTGATCACATGATGCGCCCCCATACGACGCACCCATGCCTCCGTTTCGGGGCGCGACGCAGTTGCGATCACGGTCAGTCCCGTGAGCTTGCGCGCGAGCTGGATCAGAATCGACCCAACGCCCCCGGCTCCACCCACGACCAGCAGAACGCCCTCGGTCAGACTGGTAACCCCCATGCGGTCGAAGAGCATTTCCCACGCCGTCACGCCTGTCAGGGGGAGCGATGCAGCCTGCCCCCAGTCAAGACCTTGCGGCATATGCCCGACGAGGGTTTCATCGACGCATTGAAGCTCGGCATTGCTGCCCTGCCGCATGAGCTCGCCCGCATAGAAAACATGGTCACCAAGTCTGAAAAACGTCACATCCGGGCCAATCGCCTCCACAATCCCTGCAGCATCCCAGCCGAGTACGCGCCAGGTCGCGCCTTCGAGCGCACCCGCGCGGCATCGGATCTTCGTGTCAACTGGATTGATCGAGACCGCCTTGATTCGCACCAGAAGGTCACGCCCCTGAGGCGGCAGGGGGTCGGGGAGGATGATATCCTCAAGGATTTCCGGCGCGCCGGGCGCCTTGTAGCCAACCGCTTTCATGCACGTTCCCCTTTTGAGACGACTCACCAGGGGGCAAGGCTAACACAGTGCCTCTGTAAGACGCAGCCCTGATCAGAAGGGCAAGGCGGCTCTCACAGGAAGGGAACACGCTTCTGCGATGCGCAGCCCGGGCGGGCGCACGCCCCATGCACTTTCCATAAACATCAGGGATGTCTGCGCGCTTGCTGGCGCCCCCCTCTCAGGCTGGGCGTACGAGCTCGTAAAGGGCGACCGCTGCGGCATTCGAGACGTTCAGGCTCTCCATATCACCAGGCATATAGACGCTGGCAATCTCGTCGCAGCTTTCACGGGTGAGGCGGCGCAGGCCTGCCCCTTCAGCCCCAAGCACGAGAGCGACACGTCGCCCGGCGAAGCCCTGCCCGTTCAGCACCGACCCATCGGCATCGAGACCGACCGTCCAGAGGCCTGCGTTCTGGAGCTGCGCGATAATGCGTGAGAGATTGACCTCGCGCAGTACGGGCACGACATCCAGCGCGCCCGAAGCCGCCTTGGCGAGAGCGCCTCCCTCCTGCGGGGTATTGCGATCCTGCACGACCAGCGCTGCGGCGCCAAAAGCCGCGGCCGAACGCAGGATCGCACCGATATTGCGCGGGTCGGTCACTTGATCGAGAATCAGAAGCGGCCCCTCGCGGCTTTCGAGCACCTCATCGAGGAAAGGCGGTGTGAGCGGTTCGACACGCAGGCATACACCCTGGTGCACGGCGTCACGCTCACACAGATGATCGAGACGTTGGCGCTCCACCACATTGGGGGAGAGACGGATCGGTGCCTGCTTGGCCTCTAACGCCGAAAGAGCCTCCTTGGTCACCAGCAATTCGTGAACCTGGCGGTCAGGATTACGCAGGGCGGCTTCAACGGCGTGAAGGCCGTACATCCAGTAGCCCGAGGCGGTCGAGCGCCCCTCGGATGAGCGTGCGGAACGGCCAGCCGGAGCGCGGGCGGCGGAAGGGCGGGAGGGGCGTTTGGACATCTGCGCTCTATGGGAGCAACGGCCGTATCATGCAACAAAAATGAAGAATGCCCGTTGACACCAATCCTGATCCGCCATATTCCCCGTCCCGACCTGGAGAGATGCCCGAGTGGCTAAAGGGGGCGGACTGTAAATCCGCTGGTGTACGCCTACGTTGGTTCGAATCCAACTCTCTCCACCAGGTCCCCTTTCCTGAAAATTACATATTCTCCCGGTAGGTTGATCGCTCTAAAAATGGTCCTGAGGGCCTGTTTGGCGCTGCCTCCTGCCGACTGCAGCGCGCACACTGCAAGGGGTTCTACGCGCCCTCACGTACCGAGCTCTGCGCCAGCCAAAACCCTCTCGATCCGCCCTCACCGGCCCGACACATTTTCCGATCAAAATGATCCGGAAGTCCCCCGCCGTATCTGGCGGGCGCTGTCTGCCAAGTCTGGCATGAGCACCCCATGACGATCCGGACGATGCCGCGGATGCATCTTTCAGAAGCGCAACCCGGCGCTAAGCGGGTGATGACTTCTTCCCCTGCTCGCCTCATCGTCAGACTGCACCCGATTTTACCGGATTGCCGGTTAGAGTCTCAGGCTTCAAACTGATCCCTTCTTTTCGTCAGGGCATCTCATTCGCGCCCGGCCAAGGCAATCAGGGCGCGCCTCACCCTGGCTGCCGATATCGATCTTTGGAGCCTCCAGATAATGAAATCCTTTGCCCATGCCTCGTAACGCCCGCCGCCCGGAAAGATTGAACCGGACCGGACTCAGACGTCTGCCGTCATGGCGTCTGGCTCTGGCCTTTGTGGGTCTGCTTGCTGGTGCTGGCGCTGCCACCGCCCATGCCGAGCCTCGCAAGGTGATCCTTGATGATGATGGCTTTGCCCTTGCGCAGTGGATGGTCATCAAGGCCCCGGATGTGCAGGTTCTGGGCGTGACGACTGTCACGGGCGATGCCTGGACGAAGGAAGCCACCGCCGACGCCTTGCGTGGTGTCGAGATTGCGGGACGCCCCGACCTGCCCGTCTATACCGGAGCCACCTATCCTCTGGTCAACACGGAGGCTCAGACCGAGCGCTGGGAGGCGCTTTATGGAAAGCTGGTCTGGAAGGGCGTATGGATGAAGCACTGGGTGGAACCCACCCTTCAGAAACTCCCGCCTTATCACGGCCCGGACGTGGTTCCCGACCTCCCGCAGGGCAACCCGACCATCAAGGCGCAGCATGAGCGCGCGGCCGATTTCATGATCGACATGGTGCATCGCTACCCGCACCAGGTGTCGATCATCGCCACGGGGCCGCTCACCAATCTGGCCCTGGCCCAGCGTCTGGACCCTGAATTCGCCTCCCTGGCGAAAGAACTGGTCTATATGGGGGGCAGCCTCAACCCGCGTCAGACACGCCCGGACGAGGTCGCCCATCAATTTGCGCGCGAATTCCTCAATGCCCCGCGTCGCGAATTCAACATCCGCTTCGATCCCGAGGGAGCGAGTATTGCCCTGCGCGCTCCCTGGGCCAGGATCACGATGATCCCGGTGGATCCCTCGACCGACACCGAGTTGACTCCTGCGCTGCTCAAGCGCCTGTCACGCTCTGGCACCCCGGTTGCGCAATCGCTCAAGACACGCGAGCCCGGCTTCCCCCTCTGGGACGAAATTGCGGCGGCGGTCTGGCTCGATCCAAGCCTGATCACCCAGAAGGCTGAGCTCTATGTGGATGTGAACAGCCAGTTCGGCCCCTCCTATGGCGATATCCTCTCCTGGACGCCCGGCTACCAACCGGGTCTGGGCGAAGGAAAGACGATCGTGGTGCAGAAGATCGACGTCCCCCGGTTCGAGGATCTGATGGACCGTCTCGTAGCGGCTCCCCAAAAACCCCTCAGTGGCAAGCCACTGCCCTGATTCTCAGGATCTGAAGGGTGGCAGGCCGGATGTTTTCCGGCCTCGCTGGGGTCAAATCACTGATGTCGACTGGTCAGGAATCGCCTTATCGCCTGCTTTCGGGAGGAACTGCTCGGCCTTTTGCGGGCTGACACCTAGTGTCTCTCGATAGATCATACGGGATTTCATCGAAGATGACATCCCATACGAGGAAAGCAGTTTGGCAGTATTCTTATCCTCGACGATCTAATAGTGAAGCATGCTTCACTATAAACGGATCGTATCCTATCATTGCGAGAATAGGGATGATCAACCTTACCTTGTCCTCAATAGAGGTTGAGCCATGCTTCCTCCACCTCCTATCGCCCCTTTCCGAATAGGACATAAAGGCTCAGAGTATTTCTCTTCGCGCGCCCGCTTCTACGGCGCTGCTCTCTTATCGTGAGAAAAACCCCTCCATGGCGCATCCGCAGACCATTCAGATCTTCCTTCCGGATGGAGATCCCCAAGGTATACGCATCGCCGCAATCACCACGCGTATCGTGCAAGTCATCGAGATACCACGCGCACGACTGAGCCATTTCCTCACTATGAGAGAAGCTACCCATGTGGGGGTGTACTGGCTCTTCGGCGAGGATGAGGAAACCGGGCAGCCCAAAGCCTATATTGGACAAACCAGTGCTCTCGGTGCTCGCCTCAAGCAGCATCACGATGGTAAAGATTTCTGGAACCGAGCGCTGGTAGCTCTCTCCCTCACCCACAGCCTGACCGTCACTCACGCCCATTATTTGGAGTGGCAGTCAATCAACCGAGCTATTCAAGCACATCGTTACGCGCTTATAAACGGCACGGCAGGAAGCAGGCCCCACGCCCCGGCGGCGCTCGATGCAGAATGCCGTGAAATTTTCGAAACGATCGGTATTCTTCTAACGACGCTGGGCTATCCGGTCTTTGAAACGCTGATCAAACAGCCGCCCTCACGGGCAGCGCAAGACGAGGAAGAAACCAGAGCGACTGCTTCCAGCACTTCCCATGACATCGAGATATTCCTCCGGAACGATCGTGCCCAAGCCTCGGGGCGCTATACGGAAACTGGGCTCGTGGTTTTGGCGGGATCTTGGGGGCGAGCGCAAATGTCGACGCAATCGATTACACCGACTGCACGAAAGAAACGCGAGTATCTTATCGAGTCAGGTGAACTGGAAATTGTAGGAGAGCGCCTCTATTTCCGAAGGGATGTGAGTTTTTCTTCCCCTAGCGCCGCTGGTGACATGGTGAACGGCCGAGCCACTAACGGCTGGACCGAGTGGAAGAATGAAGGCGGGAAGACCCTCTCGGAAGTCATGGGACGCAAGCAACCGACTGCCTCAACCCACAACACAGAGATATAATGCAGGTTCCCATTATGTCATGATCTCCTCCCGCCAGGGCGAGTCTGCGCCGCGTCGAGTGCAGGTCTGGCTGGCGACGCGCTGACCATAGGCCAGGACTTCATGCAAGGCCTGGGAACTGAGACACAGCAACGTTTCCCTCTCCAGGCAATCGCGCTCATGGAGCCCGGCGAGCAACCCCGCCATGAAACTGTCTCCGGCACCGACCGTGTCGATCACCTCCACGCTGAGGGCAGCAGCGTGGGCGTGGCTCCCTTGGCTCCAGCCGCTTACCCCCGCCTTGCCATGGGTGATCACCACAAGCTTCGCCCCATGCGCCAGCCAGTTCCGCGCGGCCTCGTCGTGGGCAAGACCCGGATGAAGCCAGTCCAGATCCGCCCCGCTGATCTTGATGATATCGGCGCGCGAAAGCAGCCGCTCCAGGCGCGCGCGATAAGCGGGCGCATCTTTCACGTGCGACGCGCGGATATTGGGGTCGAAACTGATCAGTCGCCGTCCACCTGCTTCACGCAGGAACAACGTCTCATACGCCGTTGCTGCGGGCTCGCGTATCAGGGCGATCGATCCAAAATGCAGCGTGTCGATCCCTGCAAGCGCTCCGACGGAGGGCATGTCACAACAGATCCGATCCGCCGCGCCCTGATCGAAAAACGCATAAGCCGGTTCCGCCTGATCGAGACTGACAAAACCGAGTGTGGAAGGGGCATCGATCCGCGTCAGGAAGTGCCGCCCGACCCTGCTTTGCGCCAGGCCTTCCACGAATTGATCACCGAAGAGATCGGTGGATACGGCACAACCATACTCCGTTGGCACCCCGAGCCGGCCGAGCGCACGCGCAACGTTATAGGAGGAACCGCCGACACACGGACGGTAAGCCGCTCCCCCTTCGGCGCGAACAGGAATGAAATCGATGACCGCCTCACCGAGGCAGAGAATGGAACCGCCCATGGCTGTTCTTTCGCATTGGAACCCGCCGGGCCTCGCCTTATCAGGGGGCGGACCCGAGCTGAGCGTCTTTCAGTGCCGTGCCGCCGTCTTCTCGAAGGCCGCCGCAGCATCGATGGTCAGGCTCTCGCTGAATAGCTGCTCGGCCACGACAGGACTGAAGGTGAAAGTATCGCAGCCCATGGCAGCCAGAAGGGCCAGATCATCAGCACGGCGCAGACTGGCTACAAGCAGCCTTGTGGCGCGCCCTGAAGCCAGGAGGATCTGATGCATCGTCTTCAGGATACCCGGCGCATCCTGCCCGCTATCGCCAATCCGCCCGAAATACGGAGCGACGTAATCCGCTCCTGCGGCGGCGGCAGTCAGCGCCTGATGAGCGGCGTAAACAGCTGTCAGAGTGGTGCGTACGCCATGCCCATGCAGAATCGACACAGCCCTGATGCCTTTCTCGGTGATCGGCACCTTGACCACGAGACGTGGATCGAGGGCCGCCAAGGCAAGCCCCGTTTCAACGAGCGCTTCTGTCTCGGTACCCCAGCACTGCGCCTGGACCTCGGGCACACCATAGCCCAGGATCTCACGCATGAGCGGTGCGATATCCTCGATCGAACTGTGCAGCCCCGAACGATCCAGAATGGTCGGATTGGTGGTTACTCCGTGGAAGAGCCCGGTAGGCAGCCAGCGCCGGAGCGCCGCGCGATCAGCGGTATCAAGGAATAATCTGAGCCCAGGACAGTCACCCGGCGCGATTCTCGAGGTCATTGCGTTCTCCTCATCAATCTCAGGGAAAGACGATACGGACTTTTGATCTTTTGTCAGGACATATGTTCGTGGTAGCGCCGACACATATGCGTCATCGCGCGCGCCGCCGCCACGCGACCGCGACATCTCACAGGAAAGCGGGCAGATGGCACGTCTCAAACGACAGCAGAGCAAGGGCATGATGGACGACCGGGAGAGTCGTCTGCGCGCCGCCTGGATGTATTATGACCGGCGCATGACGCAGAAGGAGATTGCCGAAGCCCTCGGCCTTGCACGCACCACCATCATTCGCCTGCTCGATGAGGCGCTGCGCCGTGGCGAGGTCCAGATATGGATCGATTCTGACTCGCTGACAGCGATCGAACTCGGAGCGGCGCTCGAACGGCATCTCGGGCTTGATGAAGCGATCATCGTGCCCGAAGCGCGAGACCAGAGCGAAGCCTCACGGAGCGTTGGCGCTGCACTGGGGCGTTTTCTCTCCGAAACGCTCACGGACAATATGAGCGTCGGGGTTGGTTGGGGACGTACCCTGACCGCTTCGCTCGCCCATTTCCGGCCATCGCGCCTTTCGGGAGCGCAGGTGATTTCCCTTCTGGGCGGTATGATTGAATCAGGCCCCGAGAACACGACCGACTATGCCTGGCAGTTGGCCAGTCGCATGGGCGCCGCCTGCTATCTCTATCCTGCCCCCCTTCTCGTCGATTCTGCCGAGACGGCCCGCATCCTGCGCGAACGCTGCGGCCTCGATCGCCTCGAGAAAATGGCAGCCACTCTTGATATGGCAGTATTGGGTGTGGGCGATATCGGTGCCGATTCCCTGTCCCTCTCCCGCCGAGCCATCAACCCGCACGAATACGCCATGCTCCAACGGGAAGGGGCCATTTGCGACATCATGTGCCACGCCCTGGATCGCGACGGAAAGGAGATCGATCATGCGTTGAGTCAACGCATCATGTCGGTTCCGCTCCCTACTCTCGCCGCAACACGGCATCTCGTGCTTGCCTCGGGTGGCGTCGCGCGTGCTCCGGCGATTTACGCGGCCATCAAGGGACTGGGATGCCACACATTGGTGACCGATGAGAGCGCGGCCCGCGCGCTGCTGACCTGCCCCGCCATCAGACAGGCGTAAGAACCCTAGCCATGAAAAAAGCCGCCCGGTCTTGCGACGGGCGGCTTTTGCACAATGCGCTGAGGAGCGCTCTTACTTCAGCTTTGCATTGCACTGCGAGTAATAGCCACCGCCCTTCTGGATCCATTTGAGATCCCCATTCCCCCCTGATTGCTGGTTGGCATGGTACTGGTCGAGGCAGGTCTTCATACGCGCCTTGCCCGGCGAGAGCTTGGCATAGGCAGTAGAGACAGAGGTCGGGAAGACCACATTCCCGGAAGCGGTGGTAGAGGGCTTCGAGGCGATCCCGGCGCCTGGCGATGCCGGAGCCTCTGTGGTCACCTTCTTGTCGGTCGCAGCTTCCTTCTCCTGGGCGGGCATGGCCTGCTGCGCCGCAGCCGTCGAGACGTCACCGCACTGGGCAGCCTTGAAATCCTTGTATTTCTGCCCGTTCAGCGTGCCGGCCTTTTCGGCAGCCTGAAACTTCGCATGGCATTCCTTGGCCGACAGGGCCATGGCGGAAGGGCTGGCGACAGCCACCCCACCAAGCAGAAGACCGGCCATCAAGACGCGGCCATGAGAGAGTTTCAGTGCCATGGGTATGTCCCCGAAGTGAAGAAGCTTGCGGATCAGTTGATCCGCTCGCCATGAAGAACCATGTCCAGACCTTCGAGTTCCTCGTCACGGGTGACACGCAGGCCGATTGTGAGGTCCACAACCTTCAGGATGATGAAGGTGAAGATCACGCACCACACGATGGTCACGCCCACAGCTTCGGCCTGACGGACGAACTGTGCGAAGGAACCCACCACACCAGCCGGATTGGCATCGGTGGCAGAAAGCGGACCATAGGCGAACACGCCCGTCAGCAATGCGCCGACGATACCGCCCGTACCATGCACGCCGAAAGCATCGAGACTGTCGTCATAGCCAAGGCGCGGCTTCAGAATGGCGGAAGCCCAGAAGCACACAACACCCGCCACGAGGCCAATGATCAGAGCCGGACCCGCCAATACGAAACCAGCGGCAGGCGTAATGGCCACGAGACCGGCCACGGCTCCGGAAATGATGCCGAGTGCGGTCGGCTTGCGCGAGTGGATCCACTCCGCAACCATCCAGGCCATGGCACCGCCTGCCGTTGCTACCTGCGTGGTCAGCATGGCCATGCCTGCACGGCCATTGGCGCCACCGGCCGAGCCTGCATTGAATCCGAACCAGCCAACCCAGAGCAGGGAGGCACCGATGATGGCGTAGGTCAGGTTGAAGGGCGAGAAATCCTCATGCCCAAGACCGCGACGCTTGCCGAGAACCAGAGCGGCCACCAGACCGGCCACACCGGAATTGATATGCACGACCGTACCACCGGCGAAGTCGACGGCACCGATACCGGCTACCCAGCCGAGAGGGCTCCAGACCCAATGCGCGATCGGCGCATAGACGAGAATGGACCACAACACCGTGAAGGCACAGAGCGCCGAGAACTTCATACGCTCGGCAAAGCTGCCTGCGATCAGAGCCGGAGTGATGATGGCGAAGGTCATCTGGAACATGACCCAGACGCTCTCGGGAATGGTCATTGCCACGGGATTGGCGGAGTTCGCCCCCATGACGAAGGCCTGATCGGCCCCCTTGCTGATATGCTCGGCCACGCCGTTCAGCATGAAGCGCGACATGTCGCCGATCCAGGGCGTGCCCGTACCGAAGGCCAGGCTGTAGCCGACGACCATCCAGACGATGCTGGCAATACAGCAGATGGCGACCGACTGGATCAGCGTTGCCAGCACGTTCTTCTTGCGAACCATGCCCGCGTAGAACAGGCCGACGCCGGGAATAGTCATCAGCAGGACGAGCGCCGTGCTGACCAGCATCCATGCGGTATCGCCCGTGTCGATGGCCGGAGGCGCTGCAAGGGCGGGAAGAGGCATCAGTGCGACGGTGAGAGGTGCAATCGCCTTGAGGATACGGCTCATATGGCGGTTTCTCCCGTTTCGCCGGTGCGGATGCGGATGACAGTATCGAGCGGCGAGACGAAGATCTTGCCGTCGCCAATCTTGCCGGTGCGGGCGGCATTCAGGATCGCATCGACCACCTCATCGACGATATCGTCGGTAACGGCGATCTCGATCTTGACCTTGGGCAGGAAGCTGACCTGATATTCCGCGCCTCGATAAATCTCCGTCTGACCTTTCTGACGACCGAAACCCTTGATCTCGGTAACCGTTAGGCCCTGTACCCCCAATGGGGTCAGGGCTTCGCGAACGTCATCCAGTTTGAACGGCTTGATAATCGCCGTAATGAGCTTCATTACATTCCTCCGCACCGCAAGAGGCCCCTGTTTCTGCAAACAGTCCTGCCAGTTCTCGTAAGACCAAATCGTGCCAGTTTCATAACGAGATTGGCAAGAGCCTAGAGAGCTCCATTTCCCATTTCCTGCGGCTGCATTAAAAAAGCCACGGTCACAAGAGCTGTGGAGAAGAAAGCCCCATGAACCAGGTCGATATCTGCATCAATGGCGCGGGTCCTGTCGGGGCGACTCTGGCCTGTCGTCTCGCGGCATCGGGGCTTCGGGTTCTGCTCATCGACCGCGCGCCCCTGCCCGGCATGGAGCATCCATCGCTTGACGGACGCGCCTATGCCATCACCGAGGGCTCGCGCCGCATGCTCGACGCGGCGGGGATATGGCAGCACCTGCCCGCTCCTTCGCAGCCCATCAACAGCATCACCGTCAGCGATGGCCGACCAGGCGAGCCCGCCTCCCCCCATGGGCTGCGTTTTGGCCCTGAGGACGCGCCGGTCGAAAACGGTACCGCAACCCCTTTTGGCTGGATGATCGAGGCACGCGATCTGCGTGCGGCGCTCAACCGGGCTCTGACCGCCCATGAGGGGCCGCTCACACTCGCTGCCCCTGAGACCGGACAATTCGTCTTCCATGACACCCATGCCGAGGTGACGCTGAGTTCGGGCGCCGTCTATCGGGCGTCGCTCGTGATTGCGGCAGAGGGTCGACAGAGCCCACTGCGCCAGCAGGCCGGCATCATGGTCACGAAGCTGCCCTATAACCAGTGCGGCCTGATCAGTATCATCCATCATGAACGCCCTCATGACGGCCGGGCGCTCGAACACTTCCTGCCCCAGGGGCCATTTGCCCGCCTCCCCCTGCCTGCCAGCAGCGACCATCCTCATCGTTCGGCCATTGTCTGGGCCGAAGCCGCCCGCAGGGCGGAACGCTTCTATGCGCTGGATGACAAAGCGTTCGCCCGTGCCATCATGGAGCGTCTGGGCGATGATGTGGGGGCTTGCGTGCCTGTTGGACGACGCTGGATCTATCCTCTTTCGGCGCAATACGCCCAGCGCTACACGGCGACACGCCTCGCGCTCGCCGGTGATTCCGCCCATGGCTTGCACCCTATCGCGGGCCAGGGACTCAATGTCGGGTTCAAGGACATCATTGCCCTGACCGATCTGCTGGAAACGCGCTTCGAGCAGGGCGGGGATCTGGGGGCCAGTGATCTCCTGGCCCGCTACCAGCGTCGTGTCCGACCAGGTAACATGGCCATGATGGCCGCCTGTGACGGGCTGGAGCGTCTTTTCGGCAATGACAACCCGATTTTGCGCTTCGGTCGCGATCTGGGTCTGGAGGCCATGAGCCGCCTTCCCGGTCTCAGGCGCGCCTTCGTGAAGAAGGCCATGGGACTATGAGTGCCCCCTCGGACCAGCCCTCGCCCGATCTCGAGGCCATCTGGAAGGAAATGCTCAAACAGAGCGATGTCTGTTGCGACGTTCTGATCCAGGGCGTTTTCGCGACAGGGATCAGCGATCACCGCAATTTTCAGGGTGCGCTGGCAGCCTTGCTGGGTACGAAACTGGCTGATCGCGCGCTCTCCGCCCCCGTGCTTTCGGCCCTCGTCACCTCGGCACTCATCGAGCAGCCCGAAATTGCAGCGGCCGCCGCAGAAGACATGATCGCCATTTGCGAGCGCGACGCTGCCTGCCCGGATTACGTGACCCCATTCCTCTTCTTCAAGGGCTATCACGCCGTACAGGCCTACCGGATTGCGCACTGGCTATGGCGTCATGATCGGCAGCATCTGGCCCGCCATCTCCAGAGCCTTGTGAGCGAGCGCTTCGGTCTGGATATCCACCCCGCAGCCCAGCTTGGGCGACGCCTTGTCTTCGATCACGGCGCAGGCATCGTCATTGGTGAAACCTGCATCATCGAAGATGACGTTTCCCTGCTCCAGGGTGTCACGCTGGGAGGTACGGGCAAGGAAACCGGTAATCGTCATCCCAAGGTGCGCCGCGGCGTCCTGGTTGGGGCAGGCGCCATCGTTCTGGGCAATATCGAACTCGGCGAGGGGGCCAAGGTCGGGGCAGGTTCGGTCGTTCTCGAAAGCGTGCCACCCTATACCACGGTGGTCGGTAATCCGGCCCGTCGGATTGGCACGCGCCACACCTCCATGCCGGCACTAGGGATGGATCAGCGTCTGCCTCCCGTGGATTACGTGATCTGACATCGAGGCCTCCAGGAGTGTCTCAGGCAACAGCGCCTTCGCAACTGAAAACGCTGTTGCCCCGGCTGCGCCGTGGGGCGCTCGCTCTGGCTGGGCTGGTCGCCACCTATATAGGTGTCCTGGCTTATCCTGAACCGGCATTTGCCTATCGGATACAGTATCGGCAATTCGACCTCTGGTCGGATCGCCCTATCGACAGCTCCATCACCGTCGTTCTGGACGATGCGATCCGGCGCTTGCAGACATCGAGCCTCTACACGTCACAGCAGCGCTTCCACGTCTTTTTCTGCAACGCACGGTGGCGGCTACAGCTCTATGGGCTGTTTCACCCAAGCGTCGGGGGCATCGTGATCGCGCCGCTCACATCCAATATCTATCTTCGTCGGTCGGACATCCCTCATGACAGGATCATTCCTTCCTACGCCGGACCGATGGCAGATGCGAAGGAACGCCCGCTCGCCTATTATATTGCCCATGAGGCGACGCATGTGATGCAAGGCCGCAGCTTCGGACGCTTCTTTGCCCTGACCCGCCCCGCATGGCTCAATGAGGGATATGCCGATCTCATCGGCAAGGGCGGTGACTTCGATATCCGGGACAATCTCGCGCGATTCCAGGCGCATGATCCTTCAATGGATGTGCGCCGGAGCAGACTCTATCGACTCTATCATCTGGAAGTCGCCTGGATGCTCGGCCATGACGCTGTTCCTCTTGAAACGCTCTACGCGCATCCTCCGGCCGAGAAAAAGCTCCTCGCCAGATTGCGCGAGGCGCGACTGCCCTGAGACAGGGCGTATCGCGCGGCGTCGGGATCAGTTGAACGCCTTGCGTACCAAGGAGCCGAGCAGAGTGCCTTCGGCTGCGCCTGTCGCTTCCGTCATCCCGAGATAGGGGCTGAGCGCTCCGGCGAGATTGGACAAGGTGAGTGTCTGCAGCCAGATGCGCCCCGGCCCGGTCAAACGGGCCAGAAACACGCCGTCGCCTCCGAAGATCTTGTTGCGTATGCCGGGTAGCGTCGTGATGTCGAACTGCACGCTTTCCTCGAACATGCCCACATGGCCGGGATGGACATCGATCTGCTCCCCGGGTGCCAGATCATGCGTGACGATCTCGCCACCCATTTCTGCCCAGAACCGGCCATACCCGGAGAGACGTTGCAGGATGAACCCCTCGCCCCCGAATAATCCCGCACCGAGTTTGCGCTGGAAGGCCATGTCAAGGCGCACCCCCTCGGTCCCGGCAACGAAGCCATGACGATGCACAAGATAGGCGCGCGATCCATCAAGCGCGTGCTCGGTAATGTGTCCGGGTATCTTGGCCGCGAAGGCCACGATACCGGGGGCTCCCTCAGCCCGATACTCGGTCATGAACAACCCGCCTCCGGCGATCATGCGTGAGACCGAGCCGAGAAATCCGCTCTTCCCCGCACCCGAGGTGCTGGTGGTGAGCGTGACATGGGGGCTCTTCCACGACAATTCGCCGGTTTCCGCGGTCAGGCGTTCGCCCGGTTGGAGGGCGATACGCAATACGGGAAAGAGCGACCCGTCAATCTGGGCTTCCATGCAGCATCCTCCTGAAACATTGAGACATGATTCATGGCATGAGAGCGTCCTGGCATTCACCCACAAAGACGCAAGCTTGCCGGATCGTCATGTTTCTGCCGTGCATCGGCCCTGGCCGCGATACGCAAGGGGAAACGGGTTTCAGAGAAACTCCACGTGGGTCTTGAAGCCGAGCAGGACGGCATCCTTGAGGTTGCCCTGCCCGTTGGGTCTGACGAAAAGCTCGACCATGGGCTGCATCAAGACCCCGCGCCACGCGTGCCAGCCATAATTCGCCTCCATGACGATGGCATGGCGCTGTATGCCGGTGGCACGATAGGGCAGTACCGCATTTCTCGCCCTGAGCAATTCCTCGGTGCGCTGCACACCCGGCGAGATCGCCGTATAGCTGAAAGCGATCGCGATCGTGTCCTCGGGACGCGATTTCCAGGTGCCACGACTGATCAGACCGCCATAGACCTGCCAGTTCCGCAACGACACGCGCTTGTCGTTGTAAAGAAAGCCCCAGAGCGCGGTCAGGCCGGAATCCGTGTCCTGCCCTGCCGCATCCTTTCGATAGGTCATGAATTTCTGATCCATCATCACCCAGGTGTTGTAACTGGCGCGATGCTGGCGCTGGTTCAGCCCGGTCAGGGCATAAGGCTGGCCATACTGATCTTCATGGATGTCCGAGAGGGGCGTGGTGGTCAGAGCGGCGCCCACGCGGTAATGGCCCGGCAAATGCCCGCGCATCCTGGGCTCCCAGCCGAGCTCGAGCGGCAGGCGCACGCCATTGATCGACGCGCCGTCGAATTTGAAGCCGCTCCGGTTCATCGTGTAAGAAAACATACCCTCCTCGGTCACGTAGAGCCCGAGTTGGATATAGGATTGCGGCAAAGGCCTGCCGCGCACCCTGATTCCCCAGTTGCCCGCGGGGAAGGTGGAGGCATAGCCGGTATCGGCCGCCGCACGGGGCCGACCGCAGATCGCATTGATCTGGAACGTGCAAAACAGGGGGCTTGCGGCAAAATCGGACAGTTCGGCCATGCGCCCGGCCGCGATGGAGAGCTTGCCGCCATAAAGCGTCTCCTCGCCATAGGCCATGACGAGATGCACCACTACGTTGCCGCCTCCCCCATAAATTTCTGAGGAATGGTTGAGCCAGTCGCCGAACATGCGATTGGCAGGCGTGCCATAGCGTCCTGTCACGACCATATGGGTCGCAAACCCCTTGATCCCGGCAATGCGCTCCCAGTCCACATTAAGGGAGAGCGCATATTGCCCGGCATTGCTCGAGCCCTGTCTGTAATCACCGACATGCTTCGTGGGTGTGGTAACAGCCGCCGTATATTCGTTGATATTATCGAAAAGCAGCCCGATCCCCCGGCGACGCAGCCAGTCCGTCAGACCGAACGGATTGTAGAAAACGGCCTTGGGTTGGCCAAACGCCGGGACGCTCGTCGGCTGCAAAGGTCGATCCGGAAAGGGATCATTAATCTGGTAACTCGGCTCCGAGCCGGTTTCTTCATCCTCGTCATCGGTCGCCCATGCGGGCAACGGCCCTGAAAGCCCCGCCAGGCAGGCGACGGCGAGGCTCCAGCGAAAGAACTGACTCGACACGATCGGGGCGAACTCACAGATACGTTATCGCTCGTCCCTAACACCGGAAAACCGTGTCTGACCAGTCCGATTTTCCGCATCCCTGCTCCGCGCGTTGCGAAGCGGGATGCGGAAGAGATCACTCCGCGTCGATCTTGCGCTTGGGCAGCAGGGCCGGAATAAAGGTCAGCGTGGCGAGCAAGGTGCAGGCCAGCGACATGAGCAGCAGACGGCCCATACTGGCCGTGCCCGGATGCTCTGACGCTGCAAGCGAGCCGAAAGCCGTGCCTGTGGTCAGCGCCGAAAACAGCACGGCGCGCGCGGTGGGCGAGGTGAGCGGGCTCTTGATCCCTGCCCGCCAGTTCATGACGAAATAGATGTTGAACGACACCCCCACGCCCAGCAGCAAAGGCAACGCGATGATATTCGCGAAATTCAGCGTCTCGGGCACGGTGACGATGAGGATCACGGTCAGCAATGCGGAAAGCAGGAGCGGGGCCAGAACCAGCACCATATCCAGCAGGCGGCGCAAAGCCACGAACAGGATGATGGCGATCATCACGAGGGCCGAAATCGCTGCTGTGGAGAAGGCGTGCACCATCGTATGCGCGCTCTCCACCACTTCGAGCGCCGTGCCCGCCGTATTCTTGTCCACGGTGAGCATGTCGTTCAGGAAGTGGTACAGCACCTTGCTGTCCGACATGCGTCCCTTGGGCAGGATCTTGAGGAGCGCGCGCCCGTCAGGGGCCACATAATCACGAGCGATATCCGGCGGAATGCTTTCGATGGTGACCGGCGTGGGCTGCAGCACATCGACGAGCTGGGCAAGCTGCTCCGGCAGGAAGCGCGTCAATGCCGTATTGGCGGCCAGGATCTGGGCGTCGGGTGCCTTCGCGAGCTCAGCGAGGGAGTGCTGGATGCTGCGCAGCGGCGAGTCAGGAGCAGTCTTGTCAAGCACGGCGCCCAGCTTGCTCGCGGCAGAAGCCGCGCTGGCACGCAGCGCATTCGCATCGGGCGCGGGCTGAACCTCCTGCCCGACCAGCGTAGGCAGCAGGATAGAAGCCGTATCCTGAATCATGGCCAGTTTTTCGGTCTGGTTCTCCGGCACGAACATGCCCAGCCACATGACTGAAGACACGCTCGGCAGGGCCTCGAACTGCTTGGCGCGCTCTGCCGCGATCTTCAGATTGGGGACCACCACCTCACCGTCATAAGGCGAAGCGCGCGGGTCCTGTTCCAGAAGATGGATGGCCCGCATACCTTCCGTGTCCGGGTTCTTGGTATGCAGCGGGTCGGCATCGAAGCTGAGGCGCGGGATGAGCGCGAGACCCGTTACGGCCAGAATGCCGAAAAAGGCCAGAACCGGCTTGCGATAGCGCCGCAGGAAGTGATCTGCCGGAGCAAGTCGCGTGAAGCCCGGCATGCCACGGCTCAGGCGCGCACGGAAAAGATGCAGCAGTGCTGGCAGAAGCGTCATGGTGCACAGAAAGGCAATGATCATGCCGATACCGGCAATCAGACCGAGCTGCGCCACACCGACGAAATTGGTCGGGACGAAGGCCAAAAACCCAGCGGCTGTGGCCAGTGCGGCAACCAGGATCTGGTGCCCTGTCTCACGCCCTGTCTCGGCCAGTGCATCTTCCGGTGTCATTGCGGCGCCCGAAACCTGACGCTGACCTCTGAAACGCACGGAGAACTGGATGGCAAAATCGACGGCAATACCCACGAACAGTACCGCAAAAGCCACCGAGATCAGATTGAGCTTGCCCACGGCAATAGCCGCGAACCCCGTTGTGAGCAGCAGGCCGATCACGAGCGTGATCAGGATCGGCACGATGACGCGCATGGAACGGACGGCCAGAACCAGCCAGGCAGCCACAAGCACGAGCGAGGTCAGCAGCCCGAAGCCCATGCCGTGAGCAACAGTCGAGAACTCCTCATCACTCAGCTGGACCGGGCCGGTGATCATGGCGATGGCATTGCCGCTCTTGACGAAAGGCAGGGAATCGATGGCCTTGCGCATGGCAGCGCTCGCCTCGCCCCCCGGCTGAAGGGACCCGAAATCCTGATGCGGCTGGGTCATCACGAACTGATAGCGCCCGGCCATATCGCCCAGCGGTCCAGCCAGCAGATTCTGCCAGGAAAGGTCCTTGGGATGATTCCCAGCCGCATCCTGCAGGGCGGTAGCAAAGCCCCTGAGCTCGGGATCGAAGCTCGCGGGAATGTCCTCACCTGCCGAGAGCCCTTCACCCAGCAGACCGAGCGCCGTGAAAATACCGCGCGACGAAGGATCGGCGGAGAGCGTGCCAAGGAAAGGCTGGGCTGCCACGATGGCGTCGAGCAGTGACCCCAGAACGGGCTTGTCGAGATAAAGCAGGCCGTGATTCTGGAGGAACGGGGAATCATCGGGCAGACGCACGGTGCGGAAATTCTTGTGATCCGCCTTCAGGATTCTGGCCAGCTCGCGCGCCGTGGCGCGACCCTGCTCCGGCATGTCCGCCTTGATGATGGCGACCATCAGATCGTCATTCTGCGGGAAAAGCTGGCTCAGCTCTGCATTGCGTTTCTTCCAG
Source organism: Asaia sp. W19 (assembly GCF_003994335.1). Lineage (GTDB taxonomy): Bacteria > Pseudomonadota > Alphaproteobacteria > Acetobacterales > Acetobacteraceae > Asaia. The sequence goes on along the minus strand of NZ_PNQZ01000063.1, from coordinate 4,822 downwards.
GGCAGGCTGGAGGCGAACATCTCATCGGTATCGGTTGTGACGCCAAGACGTTGGGCGGTCAGATACAGGCTTCCGGCCGTCAGAAGCGTGAAAAGCGCCAGAACAACAAGGGCGCGCCTTGTGCAGAACGCGACGATCGATCCGATGAGATTTGCGAGCATTGACGTTTGTTGAACCCTGCCACGGAGAGACGCCAAAGCGCCATGGTCCGGGCAGGTTTAGAGCATTGTCCCCTGATTGGGAAACCGCCCATGTCACAGAGCTGTCACGAAATGACTCAGCTACGGGTATTGCGCAGGAAAGCAAGCGTCTCCACACAGGCAGCGGAAGCCTCGCGCCCCTTGTTGTGCACGTCCTTGCGCGACCGCGCCTGGGCCTGCTCATCAGTATAGGTGGTCAGGATGCCGAAGGAGATCGGTGTTTCGGTGGCGAGTTGCGCCTGCATGATGCCAATCGTGGCGCCAAGGCTGATGAACTCGAAATGCGCCGTATCACCCTTGATCACGCAGCCAAGGCAGATGACCCCTTCATAGGTGCCTGTCTTGGCCAGAGCCTGCGCCATGAGAGGCAGTTCGAAGGCGCCCGGCGCGTCAAACACGTCGACATCGCGAATGCCGTGTTCTTCCAGCCATTCGAGCGCGCCATCGCGCAGACCATGGGTGACGTCCGTGTTGAAACGGCTGACCAGAAGGGCGAGCTTGGGCGTCGGCACCAGTGTGAGATCGGGGGCGACGGGAATGGATTTGCTCATGGGGCTTCCTTATTTCTCAATCACGGAATCGACGAGATCCGGCCAGGCATCACTCAGCTGATGGCCCATCCGGGTGCGTTTGGCATGAAGATAGGCCCGGTTGAACGGGTTGTACCCCGCCTCTAGACGTTCCTGGCTCACAACGCGCAGTCCTGCTGCCTCGAGACCCGACACCTTGCTCGGGTTGTTGGTCAACAGGGTCAGCGCCTCGATGCCAAGCGATTGCAGAATGGCCGCGCCGGTCACCCAGTCACGCGCGTCACCGGGCAGGCCGAGTTCCAGATTAGCTTCGAGCGTGTCCTTGCCGTCATCCTGAAGCGCATAGGCACGTATCTTGTTGCCAAGACCGATCCCCCTGCCCTCATGACCACGCAGATAAACCAGAACGCCCGACGGCGCGGCGGAGATACGCTCCAGCGCCTCACGAAGCTGGGGACCGCAATCGCAGCGCAGAGAACCGAGCGCGTCACCGGTCACACATTCCGAATGCAGGCGCACAAGCGGCACACCCTGCGATGGATCCCCCTTGATGAGGGCGACATGCTCGATCCCATCTGGCGCGCGGAAGGCCTGGATACGCAGATCATGCCCGCCATAAACGCTCGGCAGGGCGGCCTCGGCAATACGCTCGACCGCAGGTGGTACGGGTTCCGGCGCAACACGATCACCCAGCGCGGCACGACCATGCACCCGGCACCACGCCGCGATCTCCTCGATCGAGATCACCGGGAGATCGTGACGAGCCGAGAACTCACGCAATTCGGGCAGACGTGCCATCGTGCCATCCGCGCTCATGACTTCGCAGATCACCGCCGCCGGATGGAGCCCGGCCAGACGCGCCAGATCGATCGCGCCCTCCGTATGACCGTCACGCGCGATCGTGCCCTCCGGATGGGCACGCAGCGGGAAGATGTGCCCGGGCGTGCTGATCTCGTCGGGCCGCGCATCAGGATGGCCCGCAACCTGGATCGTCCGTGCGCGATCCGCCGCAGAGATGCCGGTCGTGATCCCGGTGGTCGCCTCGATGGAAACCGTGAAGGCCGTTCCACGTGGATCATGGCCACGGCGCGGCATCATGGGCAGACCGAGCCGATCGATCTGCTCTGCCTCAAGCGGCAGGCAGATCAGTCCGCGCGCATGGGTGGCCATGAAATTGACGGCGTCGGGGGTCGCAAACTGGGCGGCAATCACCAGATCGCCCTCGTTTTCACGCCCCTCATCGTCGATCATCATCACCATGCGCCCCTCGCGCAGCGCCGCGATGGCACGCGAAAGCGGGTAGGACAGCATTACAGTCATGAGCGCACCCCGTATTTCAGCAGGCTCTCGACATATTTGGCGAGAACATCGACCTCGACATTGGCCGGATCACCCGGACTGATCTCGGACAGCCCCGTATGGTCCCAGGTATGGGGAATGATCATGAGGGCGATCGTAAAGGCCTCGCCCTTGACGTCGCTGACCTCATTGACAGTCAGGCTGACGCCATCGAGCGCGATCGACCCTTTTTCCACCACATAGCCACGCAGGGCGGCGGGCAGACGAAAGACGATATGACGCGACTCACCAACAGGGCTGACTGACACCAGATGCGCAAGACCATCGACATGACCCTGCACGATATGTCCCGACAGGCGTGTGGCCGGTGTGCTGGCACGCTCAAGATTGACCCGCGCCCCATCCGACAGACGCCCGAGCGCCGTGCGCGACAGGGTTTCGGCACTGACGAAGAAATCGGCAAGCCCGGTCGAATCATAGGCGGCAACCGTCAGACAGACGCCATTGACGGCAATGCTCTCTCCCAGATCCATGTCCGACAAGCCGGTTTCGACTTGCAGCAGAATGGCCTGATCGCGTGTCTCGACAGTCCTGATACGGCCGATATGCTCGATAATGCCTGAAAACATCAGAGTGCAACCTTGTCAGCAGGAAGGGGATGCGCCCCTTCATCCAGAATGAAACGCAGGGGCGTAGGCCCATGAGAGGTGATTACGGCACGATCCCTGTCTGAGGGCGCGCGTCCGGAGTGCCCGGCCCCGGACTCCCCGGCATGGAAAACCAGCCAGTCATCCCACAGGCCGAGACGCCTGATCTCGTCAAGCAGGGAGGGGCCTGCCTCGACCATGGCCCAGTTCACGCCATGATCACCCAGCAGGGCCGGAATCTCGGCGAGATCACGTGAAACGAGCACGCGAAATCCGCTGCCGATCATTTTCTCACGCCAGGAATCCGGCAGGCGATTCTGCCGGTCGCACACCACGACAAGCCGGGGGGCCCTGTCTTCATGGTCCGGCACATGACGCACATCGAAACGCGGATTATCGGACAGGATGGTGCCGATGCCGGTGATGATCGCATCGCTTGCGCGGCGCAGGCGATGGGCGATCTCGAGCGATTGTTGCGAGGTGAAAGTCGTCCGACCTGCAGGCGGTATCATGGAGCCCTGCGCATCCAGCGCCTGCTTGACCGTAATCCAGGGGCGCTGCTTGACCATGCGCGTTGCGAAGGGCGCAATCAGGGCCTGACAGCCCTCATGAAGGTCAGCAAAACCGGGCTCTTCCTCCAGCAGACGCACCTGACGTCCTTCTGGCATCTGCCGCAGCCGGGCAATCCCCCCACCCGCCACGGGGTTGGGATCGCGCACACCGACCCAGACAGTCTCGACCGGGCTGTCGCGCAGCGCTTCGCTGCAAGGCGGCGTACGCCCGACATGATTGCACGGCTCAAGCGTGACAAGCGCAGTCACAACGCGGTCGATCACCCCCCGCTCACGAGCCTGATGCAGCGCCAGCGCTTCGGCATGACGCGCGCCTGCACGATGGTGGGCGGCGACCACAAGGATACCGCCCTCACGGTCGAGCAAGGTACAACCCACGGCAGGATTGGGAGAGGTGGCGCCCAGATAACGTGCAGCCTCATCGAGCGCGGCCTCGAAACCCAAGCGCACGCCCCGACTTTCCGACGCTGAAACACTCTGCGGCGCATGCCTCGCCTGCGGGGCGGGGCTGGAGGAGAAATCTCCCGGCACGGTAATACGGTCCCATCCTGTCTGGACGGTCCCCGGGCGCGAACATCTGGCGTCTTCACAAGAGGGAACCTCTTGCGAAAGCGTATGTTGTTCTCTTCCATCCGGACTATGACCGTCGGCTCCGGATTTGGACCGGATCTGCTGTCCCTTCGGCCCAGGGACCGAAAGCGCTCGCGGGCTCGTGCCAAGGCACCTACCGCCGGTGGGGAGTTCCACCCCGCCCTGAGAACGTCAAATTATCAGCCGGCCTGACCGGCCGGTTCTCTACTATGTGCTGCGTCTGGGCAATTTTGCAAGTCGTGCCCGGACTATCCATGGCCATCCTGCTGCACTTGAAGGCCGTCAATAAAAGAAAGGCGATGCCTGAGGCACCGCCTTTCTTGCCGATACCCCGATGAAACAGGGACGGTACTTCTTACCAAGCAGACCCAGGCGGGCCTGCCGGGCTCAGGTCTGCCCCGCTCAGTGCGTGGCGGCCTGCGGCACGGAATTATGGATCGCGCCTTGGGTCGCGCCAGCGCCACGGCTGACGTCATGGCCGATGGAGCTGACATCGCGACCGGCACCGTCAACCGTGTTGCATGCCGACAGGCCCAGGGCCGGCAGAGCCAGAAGAACAGCGAGAGCACCGGTGCGGAGGAAGGAAGCCGTAGTCATGGAAGAATTTCCTATCAAGAGTTTCGCCTCCCAGAACGTCTCGACACGGCAAGGGTTTGCATCGTTACAAATGAGAATCGGCATCGCTGTGGTGTGCAGGCCACAGAAACCCCAACGAGGCGAACCCGAGCCCGACTGACACGCTGAAACACGACACCGTGAAGGTATCCGACGCCTTCTTTCGCCTTCTCCGTATCCGAGTACCCGCCCCATGTCCGATGCCCCACTCTCCCTCGTCTGGTTTCGTGATGATCTGCGTCTGGCCGATCATCCGGCGCTCTCCGCTGCGGGTGACAGAGGCGGGAAGATCCTGTGTGTCTATGTGCTCGACAACACGAGTGTCGTGCGTGCGCCAGGAGGCGCTTATCAATGGTTTTTGCACGGGG
>NZ_PNQZ01000062.1 GCF_003994335.1 Asaia sp. W19 | reverse complement strand
WGCTCCCCGCTTACCAGGGTCACGCAGGCGCGCCTTCCGTATTTTTCTGAAAAAGACCCGGCCGCCAGAGCGCCCAGGATTGCGCCAGCCAGGATGGCAGAGGCCACCATTTCCTGCATGGTGCTGCTCAGATGAAAGTCATCCGAGATCAATAGCAGCGCGCCGGAAATGATGCCCGTATCATAGCCGTAAAGACCGCCGCATATGGCGGCCACGACGGCGGCGAGTATCAGGATATATTTCGCATAGGGGGACACCTCGATGGGATGATCCTCATGAGGGGTCGCACCATGGCCCTGTGGCTCTGCATTATTTATCATGACGATATAACTGAAGACCCACGAATTGGTTTAAGCTCGCAGGGCAAAAAGCAAAAAGGAGCGCCTTATGGCCAAACCGACGAAGCCCAGGCAGGACGTACCCACGATCAACCTGCGTGAACTGATCATCATGCATATCGTGCTGGCCGTTTTCGTGGTGGTCATCATGCTGATAGACTGGCGCATCGCCTGATCGCGCGCCAGACGAAGCGCTCGGCGTTTCTCAGTTGCGGCTCAGCGGTTCTTCGGCGCGAGCAGACGGACCAGAATGTAGCTCACGGCAGCCCCGGCGCTGATGCAGAAAGACGCTGGCGCCCCCGTATACCAGGCGATAATCAGCCCGCCCCATGACAGGATAAGCGCGAGGGCTGCCGAGCAGAACAGCCCAGGCCAGGGAGAAAGACCGAGCCTCAGGGCGCAGGCAGCTGGCCCGACCAGCAGACTGAACACCAGCAGGATCCCGATCGTCTGCGAGCAGATGGCCGTGGCGAGAGCAACGAGCGCCATGAAACCACAGGCGACCAGCTTCAGCCGAACCCCTTTCGCCGCAGCCAGATCCGGGTCGAGACTGGCGAAAAGAAGCGGCCTGCCCAGTACCCATAGCCCGATCAGACACACGCCCCCCAACAGAAACAGCAGATCAAGGGTCGCCCGGTCTACACCCAGAACATTGCCGAAAAGCAGGGCGGTGGTGCTGCTGACCGGGACATTCTGGATCTTGAGGAAGAGCAGCCCGAGCCCAAGGCTGGCGGCAAGCACCACACCGATCACGCTATCGCGCTGGCTGGCTGCGACCGCAGTGCTGCGCTGATCACCCTGTGGCTCCCACCCCAGTACCAGCGCAGCGGCGAGAGCCGAGAGAACCATCCCCCAGAACGGCGTGAGTCCGATCAGCACGGCCCCGGTCGCACCCGCATAGCCGATATGAGAGAGTGCATGACCGGCAAAACTCTGACCGCGGAGTACCAGGAACCAGCCGACGAGACCGCTCAGAACCGAGACTACGCCTGTCGCCAAGAAGGCGTTCTGCATGAACTCATAATGCAGCATCGCGCAGCTCCAGCTTCTGGCCATCGATCAGGAGCACGTGGTCGGCATAGGACAGAGCGGCCTCAATACCGTGACACGACATGAGCACGGCCATGCCCGTCTCACGGCAGCGCGCGCGCAGCATCGCCAGTATTGCGGCCTGCCACTGCGTATCCATGCCGCTCAACGGCTCATCCAGCACGAGAAGGGAAGGCGCATCCAGAAGGGCACCCGCCAGAAACACACGTTGTCTTTCACCGCCGGAGAGCTGGCTCAGGGGCTGATCGACCAGTTTCTCACTTCCGGTCATGGCGAGGCACGCCTGGAGGGCCGACCTCAGATTCTGCCCCCAGCCGGGAAGCCCGAAACGCGTGCCTTGCCATGACGCCGCCAGAAAGGCGCGCCCTGTCATTTGCGGGGCCGGAAGACGACGATCCTGGGGCATATAGCCTGTCCGGCGCCGCGCCCGGCGGGGCGTCTGGCCGAATATCTCGATCGCTCCGCCCTGCAAGGGATGCAGCCCCATCAAGGCGCGCAGGAGTGTGGTCTTGCCCTGACCATTGGCCCCGGCGAGCAGGGTCAAGGTGCCTTGCCCGAGCGTCAGATCTGCCTGGTCGATCAGAACACGACGCCCATGCGTCAGCGTGAGGGTTTTCAGAGCCAGAGCCGGTATCATGTCAGCCACGGACACCCAGAGCTGCAACGAGCCGGTCGAGCCTTGACGTCATCCAGTCCTGCCAGAGCACGGACGGCGCAGGAAATTCGTCAAAAGCCACCACCGCAATGCCCGCATGTCTGGCCAGGGTCTGGAGCCGATCGAGCGTGGGGCCGCCCATGGCCGGGTTGATCACGAGGGCCTTGATCGTCCTGCGCTGAAGCGCCTCTTCCAGACGGGCAACGTCCCGGGGTGCGGGATCGACATGATTCATCATGGCGAGTGCAAAATCAGGATCCACGACATCGAGCCCGAGTGCGTCGAAAACCGGGCCGCCTACCGGCTCGAGCACGGCGATCCGCAGGCCTTTCGTGACGGGACGCAGCGCCGCCATCCGGGCCGAGAACCGGGCTGTCATCGCGGCATACCGAGCCTGACGCGCGGCAATGGCCGATGCCTCACTCGGCAGGGAGAGCGCAAGTTCAGCCCCCAGAGCCTGGATCACGCGCGCTATGGCGGCCGGGTCATCGAAGAGATGAGGGTTTGCGCCCTGTGGCAGCCCGGACAGCGCGGCGGCAGAGATCACGCGGCGGGATGGGCTCGGCTGCGCCGAAAGCAGCGGGTTGATCCAGTCATCATAATGCCCGCCTGTCAGCACGACGATACTGGACTCCGCGAGTTCACGCGCCATATCGGGAGAGACCTGAAAGTCGTGCGGGTCGATACGCGGCGAGGTCAGCACACTTGCGGTATGAACCGACGGACCACCCAGCCCCGAGGCCAGATCGCACCAGAGCGCCTCGGCGCAGAAAACCCTTACCGGCGCGGCCTTCGCGGAGCCAAGCAGGGTCAGAAAGCAGATCAGGATCGGCAGGAACTGGCGCAAAAAAGTCGCCTTTAGTTATATTATAACGACTGAGATACGCGATATAGAGGCGGAACTCTGGTCAGGACAAGCCGGAAAAGGAATTTCTCCATGCTCACTTCGACGGCGACGGCAGTTCAGGACCCGTTCTCACCCGATACGCTGGCGCTTCTGGATCGTGCCGCCGCTTTCTGTGCAGCACGTACGAGCCGTCTGACTGAAACGCGCCGTCTGGTTCTCGGCCTGATCCTCCAGAGCAACAAGCCTGTCGGCGCCTACGACATTCTCGACCATCTGCGTCAGTATCAGCGTAATGCGGCCCCGCCGACTGTGTATCGGGCCATCGATTTCCTGCTTTCACAGGGGCTCATCCATCGCATCGAGCGCATGAGCGCCTTCATCGGCTGCGCGCATCGTCTGGACTGCCATCATGGCCATGGCTGCGGCCATCGCGCGCAATTCCTGATCTGCAGCGGCTGCGGGACGGTAAGCGAGGTGGAGGACAGCGAGATCACCCATGCCATCGCTCATGCCGCCCGCAAGATCGGCTTCAAGCCGCATCAATCCACGGTCGAGATCGAAGGGCTCTGTGCCGCCTGTCAGCAGGGCTGAGCCGGGCGATCTGTGTCTCGCGCCAAGGCCCCGATGGATAAACTCCCGCTTGAAGGTGGTGCGGCACACACCCGACCTGACCGGCCGCTACGCCAGTCGCGCGCACGACAAGGGACGTCGAAAAGCCCTCGGCCCGTTTCCCACTCCGAGCCTTCTGATCCCGATCGCCCGGAGGCCGATCTCTTCACCTATGTTCCTCCCGAGCGCCGCACCCATCTGAACCCTGAGGAGGCGCCGCTTCTGGTCGTGTCAAACCGCGCCTTCACGGAAGCCGACACGCCCGATGCGTGGCTCTATCTGCTGGTGAACCGTGATGAAGGGGAGGAGCTTATGCGGGAAGGATTGAGACTGGACGCCCGTGCGCCGCTCCTCATGACCGAACGATCGGGCGTTTTCGCCCTTCTCGCCGCACAGGCGGAGGACATGGCGGAGGACATGGCGGATGATGCGCACGAAACGCCCGGTCTGTTGCTCAGAGCCCGCAAATCCGATCTCACCCCCTGGATCGAGGCCGACCCCGATATGAGTGCGCGGCTCGGCGTGGCCTGCTATCTCCTTTCCCGTCAGACGCCATCCGGTTGAGACAGGGCATTTCGAGCCCATGTTCCCGTCGGACTCCGCTTTTCTCACGAGTGCGCCTCTCCCTGCGCATTCAACAATACCTCTCACCAATGAAGGACCCAGTCATGGATGATGTCGCCCTCGCCGAAGTCACACGCGGCGGACGTGTCGAGTCCCTGCATCATGGACGTATTGCCGTCATGGACGATACGGGGCGCGTGGTGCGCGCGCTCGGCGCGATAGACAAGCCCATTTTCCCCCGCTCCACGGTCAAGGCGCTTCTGGCTCTGCCCCTGGTGGAGACGGGCGCCGCCGATCGCCTTGGCCTCACCGATGCCGAGCTTGCCCTCGCCTGTGCGTCGCACGGTGGGGAGATACGCCATGCCGAGACGGCTGCCTCCATGCTGGTCAAGGCGGGGCAGGGACTGACCTGTCTGGAATGCGGCGCACACTGGCCGACCTATGACGCGGCGGCTCATGCCCTGGCCGCGGCTGGCGCGCAGCCCACCGCCCTGCATAATAACTGCTCGGGCAAGCATGCCGGTCTGATCTGCCTCTCCATCGACCAGTCTCTCGACCCCGCAGGCTATATCGACCCGGCCCACGAGGCGCAGCGTCAGGTGACCGAAGCGCTTGTCATGGCAACGTCAGTCCCACATAATGAGACCAATCGTGGCCTCGATGGTTGTTCGATGCCCACCTACGCCATCCCGCTTGCGGCTCTGGCAACAGGATTTGCCCGTTTCGGGACCGGCAGAAATTTTTCTCCCGGCCATGCGTCGGCAGCCGCCCGGCTGCGTTCAGCAGTCGCGTCCGACCCCTTCATGGTGGCAGGGAGCGGACGTTTCGATACGACATTGATGGCGCATTTCGGTAACCGGATCTTCTGCAAGATGGGTGCAGAAGGCGTGATGGTCGCGTCCTTGCCCGAACTCGGGCTTGGCGTGGCGATCAAGACCGATGACGGCGCAAACCGTGCAGCAGAAGTGGCCCTGGCCGCGCTTCTGCTCGATCTGGGTGCGTCGCTCTGGAATGACACAGACCGAGAGGTTCTGGCCGGATTGTCGCATCAGGTGATGAAAAACTGGAATGGACGTGAAGTCGGCACGCTTCGTGCCGCCGGAAAAGGATAACAAGAACCCATGGCGATAGACACAGATGCCGGAAATTCAGAAAGCGGCCTGGCATCCGTTTTCGATGCGACAAAATTCAAGATTCTGGTCATCGGCGTTCTGGCCGCCCTCGCGGGGCTGATGTCCGGTCTGGATATTGGCGTTGTCGCAGGGGCGCTCGATTTCTTCGCCAAGCAATTCAATGCCTCGACCTTTGCCCAGGAATGGGTGGTCAGTTCCATGATGGCAGGGGCCGCTGTCGGCGCCCTTGCTGCGGGCTGGATGTCTCATGCGCTCGGCCGCAAGCGCTCGCTCATTGCAGGTGCGTCGATCTTCGTCATCGGCTCTATCGGCTGTGCGCTGAGCTGGTCCATTCCCTCCATGATCGGATTTCGCGTGGTCATGGGACTGGCCGTGGGCATCTCGGCCTTTACCGCCCCGCTCTATCTGTCCGAAATCGCCAGTGAAGCCACACGCGGCGCCATGGTTTCGACCTATCAGCTCATGGTGACGGTCGGCATCTTCCTCGCCTTTCTGTCCAACACCTATTTCTCCTATAGCGGCAACTGGCGCTGGATGTTCGGCGTGGCCGCCATTCCCGCCGGTCTCTTTCTGATCGGCGTGCTCTTCCTGCCCTACAGCCCGCGCTGGCTGATCATGCAGGGTCGCCACAAGGAAGCCCGCGAAGTGCTGCTTTCGCTGCGCGAAGACCCGCTCGAAGCCGCGAAGGAAATCAAGGCTATTCGCGAGCAGCTCGAGATCAAGCAGCACGGTTTCGAACTGCTCAGGACGAACTCGAATTTCCGCCGCTCCATTGCGCTTGGCATCATGCTCCAGGCCATGCAGCAGCTCGCGGGCATCAATATCATCATGTATTACGCGCCGAAAATCCTGTCGCGCGCCGGGTTCGACTCTACCTCCCAGATGTGGTGCACCGCCATTATCGGCCTCGTGAACATGCTCGCCACCTTCATCGCGGTCGGGCTCGTCGATAAATGGGGCCGCAAGCCCATCCTGTATATCGGCTTCTCGGTCATGGCACTCGGCATGGGTGCGCTCGCCATCCTGCTCAACACCGACATGTCGGACGAGACGTCGAAATTCATTGCCATCTTCCTGTTGCTGCTGTTCTGCACGGGCTTTGCCATGTCTGCCGGTCCGCTCATGTGGGTGCTTTGCTCCGAGATCCAGCCGATGCAGGGCCGCAATCTCGGTATTTCGCTCTCCACCCTTACCAACTGGATCACCAACATGGTCGTGGGTGCGAGCTTCCTGACGCTCATGAACACGTTTGGCACTTCCGGCACCTTCTGGCTCTTTGCCGGACTGAACGCCTTCTTCATCGTCCTCACCTTCGCCTTCGTGCCTGAAACGAAGGGTATGTCGCTGGAAGTGATCGAAAAGCGCCTGATGAGTGGCGAGAAGCTGCGCAAGCTTGGACGCTGAATCTTGAGCCCGGGGGGCACTGACAGTGCTCCCCGGTCATTCTGATGCCTCGCCATCCCACACCGAGCCGCTGTGCCGGGGTGCCGCATCCAGCCGCTCTATAGAGCTCCCTGTCCCGGACGCCCCACGGTCAGGGTGATGCCGCCCCCCATGCAGCGTTCTCGAGCCGCCCTACCCGGCGCGCCTCCCATAGGCGCGTGGCGAATGTCCTGTTGCCCGCTTGAACGCCGCACCAAAAGCGCTCTCCGAGTCATAGCCAACCATCAGAGCGACCTCGCCAAGGGTTAGGGATGAATTCCTGAGGCGGTCCGCCGCAAGCAGCATGCGCCAGCGGGTCAGATAGGCAATGGGCGTATCGCCCGTGATACGCCTGAAATGCGCGGCAAAGCTCGGCCGGGACATGCCCGCCACGCCAGCGAGATCGCGCAAGGTCCAGCGTCGCGCAACGTCTGCGTGCATGGCACCAAGCGCACGGCTCATCGCCGGGACCGACAACGCAGCCAGCCACCCTTGCTGTGCAACGCCTTCCTCCAGATGGGCCCGCAGGGCTTCCACCAGCAGCGCCTGGGCCAGATGCCCGGCAAGAAGTGCGCCTCCTGGGCGCGGGGCACCGAGTTCGCGCATCAGCCGCCGAATACCGTCGCGAAGCGTGGCCTTGGTGGCATCAGTACGGATATGCAAAAGGGGCGGAACAGCGGCGAGCAGGCTATCGAGCGCCGCCCCCTCAAACCCGAAGAACCCTCCAATACCCCGGCACTCATCGCCGCCGTTGAGTGTTGCCAGCGCGCCCGGAGGCACGCTGGTGAGGAGGGGTATTGCATCGACAGGATCAACCGATGCTGAAGAAAACAGAAAGACTTCCCGCCTTGCGGCCATCAGCACGAGATCACCGGCTTGCAGATGTAAAGGCGTCGCTTCTTCCGCAAAGCGGAACCAGCAGCTTCCTGTCTCGATCGCAAAACAGCGTAACCCCTCCGCGGCCGGAAAGGACAGTGCCCACGCCCCCCCGGCAGCAAGACCACGAAAGCCGTAGCCGCCCGGGCGCATCAGCGTGAGAATATCGGAGAGAGGATCCATGAGAATGAGACGTTCGCGATGAAAATTCCGACCATCGAGCATGGAGGGTCCCTGATGATTACGCCTAGATAACATTCAGAGCTATCGCAAAGGACTCACGCCATGGTCGAACATGCAGCCTTGTGGCTACCCGCAAAACGTAGCCGACTGGTTGTCGGACCTGCACCGTCCGTTGCGCCGGGGCCAGGCGAGATCGTCATCCGTGCGCGCGCAGTCGCAGTCAATCCGTTCGATCGCTACATCCAGACAATGGGCGATGTGATAACCGCCTATCTGAGTTACCCTACGGTACTCGGCACAGATGTTGCCGGCGAGGTGATCGCCATCGGCGCGGGTGTGACCCGTTTCGCCCCGGGGGATCGCGTAGTCGGCCAGGCGGCAGGACTGGAAAAAAGCCGCAATAAGGCTGCCGAAGGGGCCTTTCAGGAACGGGTCGTGCTGCTTGCGCATATGAGCGCACGCATACCGGACTTTCTTACTTATGAAGAGGCGGCCGTCCTCCCTCTGGGCCTGTCTACCGCGGCCTGCGGCCTATTCCAGAAGGATTTTCTCGCTCTCGCTGCACCGCAGATCAATCCGATCCCAACCGGAGAAACCGTGCTTGTCTGGGGTGGTTCGACCAGCGTAGGCAGCAACGCGATCCAGCTTGCCCGCGCCTCAGGCTACGAGGTTATCACCACATGCAGCCCACATAATTTCGACTATGTCCGTGCGTTGGGCGCGAACGCGGCATTTGACTATAACAGCCCGAATGTGAAGCGGGCGATCATCGAGGTGATGCGCGGACGGAAGATGGCCGGTGCCATCGCGATCGGCAAAGGATCGGCGTCGGCCTGCATGGATATCCTCGCCCAGGGTACAGGTCGCCGCTTCGTGGCTCAGGCCACGCCCCCAACCTCGTTTGACAACGTACCCGCAGGCAAGGGCCGATGGCGCAAACTGGTACCGGCCGTCGCCAGGATGCTCGTGGGCAACCTGGCCCTGTTTTTACGCTCCTACCACCGGGGAACAGCCACCAAGATGATCTGGGCCGGTTCCCTCATCAGCAATGACGTTGGACCGATGATCTATGAGACCTTCCTGCCGGAGGCACTTGCACGTGGGGCCTACAAGGCCATGCCACCTGCGCAAAGTGCAGGCCACGGTCTGACCCATATCCCTGAGGCCTTGGAGCAACAGCGCCGCGGTGTCTCTGCGCGCAAGCTCGTGGTGACCTTGTGAAAAAGCTTCCAGATATCGCTCAAACGAAGAGGCGGTTCATCAGCATGAAGACAGGAAACCCGGATCGAGCAGCGCGTAGGATGAGGGCAACCGGCTGATGACAGGCCCGACTGGTCGGGAAGATATGACCCGGAATGGCCAATGCTGAAATCGTTGGTTCTGGTCGGATTGCCGCCCTCCGGGAGGGGGCCGGGGCAAGCCCCGGCCAGGATTATCTCTTCCCTCCCCTGCAATCATGAAGATTCAGAGAAACCCTGCGTCAAAGTCTTTCCGAAATCACAACGCTGACCGAGATTGGGAAAGTCCTGCTGCAAAGGCTTCCTGATCGATGCTTCACTTCGCTCCCTCCTCAACGGGATCGCTGATCATGCTCGCGATCTGCTTCCTGCTCGTCTGTGTGTTCGAATTTGCCAATGGCTTTCATGACACGGCCAACGCGGTAGCAACGGTAATCTACACCAACGCGCTCAAGCCGCGTGTGGCTGTCATCTGGTCCGGGCTCATGAACCTGCTGGGCGTGCTACTGGGCGGCATTGCCGTAGCGTATGCGCTGGTGGAGCTGCTGCCGCCGGATGTGCTGACACCGCCCAATGGCAATCCGGCGGTGCCGATGCTGGTGGCGCTTTTCGGAACGGCCCTGGCCTGGAATCTCTGCACCTGGTGGTTCGGCATTCCGAACTCGTCGTCGCATTGCACGATCGGGGCGCTTATCGGCATCGCGATCGGCGATTCATTCCTTCATGCGCGCGATCTGGGCCATAGTGTGGATTGGGGACAGATCTGGAAGGTGCTGCGGGCCCTCGCCTTCTCCCCTCTGCTCGGGTTCTTTCTGGCGGGTCTGCTCTATCTGATCATCCGCTTCGCCGTGCGGATGCCCGCCTTGTTCACCCCCCCCAAGCCCGATGAGGCACCGAATCCAATCGTGAGGGCGTTGCTGATCCTGACCTGCACATCGGTCAGTTTTTCTCATGGCAGCAATGACGGGCAAAAGAGCATCGGACTGATCATGCTCACGATCATCGGGCTGATGCCCGCAAGCTACGCGATGAACCCGGATCATCCGACAAATCGCACGGCCCTGGCGCAGATTGCGCAGCAAGCGCGGCCGCTGATTGCGCAATATGACCGCTACAGCTTCAAACCCGATGCCCTGGCCTCAATCGATCGGCTCGCCACGCCCGCCAGCCCGGCAACCCCGGCGCAGATACGCGGTGATGTTTACGAGATCCTGTCCGGGCTGCGCGATGTCGGGGCCAATCCGGCTTCATCGGCGCAGGACAAGAAAACGAGCGGCACTCTGGCGAAGGCGCTGCGTCCAACCGTGGAATATGCCCCCTACTGGGTGCGCGTGCTGAGTGCGCTGTGTCTTGGTATCGGGACCATGGTCGGGTATCGGCGCATCGTGAAAACGCTGGGAGAGGGCATTGGCAAACAGCATCTGACCCCGGCGCAAGGTGCGGCGTCAGAACTTGTCGGCGCCGGGCTGATCGCTTCCGCTGGCTATACCGGCCTGCCTGTCTCGACCACGCATATCATCACCTCGGGCGTAGCAGGCACAATGGTGGCGGCGGGGTCAGGCATCAATATGCGCATGCTGACCAAAATTGCCCTTGCCTGGCTCCTGACCCTGCCCGTGACGATCACGGTTGCGGCCTGCGCCTTCTATGTTTTGAACTGATCAGGGCAGAGGCTCCCCTGAAACCGGAATAACGGCCACAGGGTCAATGCGGTGATATGAGAGTCAGTTCCTCCCACTCCGCAGGGGCGGGTCGATCGCACAGCACTCGGCCATCGGGCGTGGGGCACACAAAAAATCCGTTCTCGTGGCTGAACAGGAAAATCTTTCCCTGGCCATGAGTGCGATAGCGATAAAACAGGGTAGTACCCTGAGTATTGTCCCGCTCCATGGTCAGACAATCTCCGGTCGGGGCTGATATGGCGGCCCACCCCCGCCCATCGAGGCGCACGACCAATCTGAGCGCCCGCTCACCGTCTCCGGAGCCATGCTGGACGATACCCGTCTGCCGGTCGATCATCAGCCAAGTCTGATGATAGGTCTGCAGCAGAAAGCACGCGCCCTCTATTTTCTCCGGAGGGGCTGAGACGGGTTGCCTGGCCCAGATACGTCCCTCGATGGCATCGAGCAAATGCCGAACGACGCGGCGCGGCTCCTCCAGCCTGTAGAGGGCGGGCTGTCCGGGAATGAACCGATCGACCAGGATGCCTGGTGTCGTCAGATAACGGATGCGCGCGCGATTGACCCTGTCCATGAGAGCATGATTTGAAGAGATGAGCCCATCACAGGTCAGGGCGACGCCAACCGGCCGCGCGCAGAAGATGCTTGTATGAAAGGCAGATCCGACAAACCCGATCGTCGGGCGATGCGCTGAGAACAATCCAATCTGCTGTCTGATACTGAGCTTCTCAGGTTCGATGATCGCGATTCCTTCCTGCCGAAGCAGGGGGAGCATCGCCTCCTCGCCGCGTATCATACGCATCTGGCTGTTGAACGCCGCACGCGATAGATAGAGCGGCCTGCTTTCCGCAATCCCGATACCGTTTTCCTCTCCCAGGTCGTTGCAGAAACGAGCAAAGGCCTGATGGGCGAAATGGTTTTCCTCCAAGGAGGTACCGGCAACGACCAACATACGCAGCCGTGTCGGACGTTCGAACACGACGAAATCGCTCTGCCCGAGCCCGAGAAGGGCGAAAAATCCGGCGATCCATGCCTGACTGAAAAGCGTATCGAGCGTCTTTTCCGCATGAACGAGGATCTTCATACCCGCATAGCGTTCCCGATAACACCAGTAACGCGGCAGCGTCTCCGTGAGAAAATGCCCGAAATGATCGTTGATATTGCCGCCGTAGAAATAGCAGCCCTCCGGTGCACGCGGGTGGGAGGATGATGGGCTTACACAGCAACTCGCTGACTGGCCCAGAGGCTGCGTCGGCCACCCACGACGCGGCCCTGCCTCCTGCACCAAGCGGCCATAGATATCATAGAGGCCAAAATTCCGATCGTAATGTCCGGGTATTCGCGGAACGTAGAGTCCATCTTCCAGAATTCGAATGGCAGGATCGGCGAGGAATGTCTTCAGTCCCTCGTCGCAACATATCGATTCTTCGAACATGGGCCCTATCATACATGCGAATATAGATTTCTGACGCAATAAGCGAATTTATAGATGAAAGGGATCAGATAGGAGAGGGTTAACATCAGACAAAAGGATCTCAGTTCTTTTGGCACGTCCAAACGTATGTGTCCCGACCGGACGATCATGCGCCTGTTTCCTGACCCAGGAAAAAAATTTTTCGCCTTTGTAGAAAAATTTTCACCAACTCGTGAGCTTTGGAGGCGTTCGGCAAGGCGCAAATTCGATTCAAAGGGGGGATGGCTCGATGATTGCTCCGTTCTGGTCCCGCGGGAAACGCAAGCTCTGCTCGGGCTGCCGCAATGGCGACGGGTTCGACATTCCCATCACCATGGCGTTCCAGCCGATCGTCGATCTGTCAACGCGACGCATCTTTGCCTATGAGGCTCTCGTACGCGGCGTGGACGGGGCGGGGGCGCAGCAGGTGCTTTCCCGTGTGAACCCGGAGAATCGCTACGCTTTCGATCAGAAGTGCCGCGTCACAGCCATCACCCTTGCCGCAGAGCTTGGTATTGCCGAACAGGGTGCCCTGCTCTCGATCAACTTCCTGCCCAATGCCGTTTACGAGCCCAGCGCCTGCATCGGAACGACGCTGGAAGCCGCCGGGCGCGTCAATTTTCCGACGGAGAACATCCTCTTCGAATTCTGCGAGAACGAGGCTCTGGATACCGAACATCTGCTCCATATCCTGAAGACGTATGATAGCCTGGGCTTCAAGACCGCGATTGATGATTTCGGCGCAGGCTATGCCGGGCTCAATGTCCTGTCACGCTTTCAGCCCGATTACGTGAAGCTGGACATGGAACTCTCACGGGCGATCGATACCACACCGGTGAAGCAAGTGATGATGCGCCATACTGTGGCCATGCTTGAGGGTCTGGGGGTAAAGCCCATCTGCGAGGGGGTCGAGACCGCTGGTGAGGCCGGTATCCTGTCGGACCTGGGCATCTCGCTGCAGCAGGGCTACGTCTATGCCAAGCCGGCCCTGGCCGAACTACCCATGATTCATTGAGACAAAATGGTGCCGGGTGAGGGATTTGAACCCCCGACCTTCGGTTTACAAAACCAGTGGGATTCTCCTCTAACTATTTGATTAACGTTGGTTTTACTGGCTTTAACCGAAGTCCACATCCGGCTTTCTATCCGGGTATCACGTTACAAACAGGAAGATATGGGCCCGCACTTGAGGGAGACACTCGCACAGAGCGTCTCCTTCGAGCCAATTACTCGATGAACCCTACCTCAAATTTTGACTTCCCAGCGAGCGACTGCAGGTTGGCATCCTCGGGATAAGATTTCAGGAGCGGCAAGAAAACAGAGCCTCCTATGATGCTCCTACCGTCAGCGTCCTTGGGACGTAGCCCCCAGACATCCTGATACGTCATCGGAACCAGCTTTCCGTTAAAGACCTTGTTGCCGATATACATCATGATGTGACCGGGAATATGGATGAGAGTCGTGAACGGCTTGCCGTTTTTCACGAGATAATCGATCCGCGCGTCGACATCCGACTTCGCCAGGTCGATCTTCCGGGACGTTGCATCGATCTGTGCCAATGAATTCCGGGGCATGAATATGCCGAAGGGGAGAAGCAGACTACGAAGCTCTGCAGAGCAATCGTTATAGAAGTTATAGTTCCCCCAACCATATGGGCGGTTGACCAGAGACTGCATCAGCTTGGCCAAGTTACGCCGATTCATCGGGATAGGCATGGAGGAGAACGTCTGATCGGTATCCTCATACCACTCTATCTGTGCTTCGCCGCTCATGTTGCTCACGGGTATTGCCACCAAGACTCCCGACGAATTGGCGTTCATGAATGGCAGCACCGTTCCGATGCGCGCGGTAAAACGGAATGCGTGCTTCTTATAGATCGATACTGGCTGAGACGTGAACGCGCCTAGATGCGCGTCTGCCATCTTGAGCCAGGTGTTGACGAAGGCGGCGGAAGCGTCGGCAATATCCTCGTAGTGCACCCAACCGGTTACCTCCGGCGAGATGACATATCTCCATCGATGATCCTGGCTCACGGCCAGCGTGTAGATCGGCGTCCCAGGTCGAATCGAGGACATCTGGAAGTTATCGAACGGATATCCTTCGCCAGCCTTACGAGGATCGTTGTAGGCAGGATCGTCAGTGGGAAGAACTCTGACTAGGCTTTCCCGCGTGACGATGCCGCGGTTAGCAGCGTCGTACGTGCTGCCGATTCTCACTTCCGCGTTGTCGCGCAATGCGCTCTTCCACGCTTCGTCGTGAGTGCGGAAATTCTGACCCCACGTGTTCTTCGTGGTGCCAAGATAAGCGTCGATGCCCCAGTCCCGCGTATTTTCGACACTCGAGGAAAGGATTTTTCTGATATAAAATGGGTTCCAGGGCGATGAGCCTTCGAGATCCATCCCATAATAATGAGCCTTTAGCGCCGCAAAATACCGCTCCTGCGTTGCCATATCGACGATAGGCGCGTCCTTATCGACATCCGTCAGAACCCACTTGTCCACCGATTGGGGATAGTTCTCCATCGGAAAAGTCGATTTCGTGGGATCAATATAATAGGGGTCTGGTTGTGAAGCCTCTCGAGCCATCCGGCTCGGACCATTCTGACAGGATGAAAGATAGAGTGGAGCAATCAGACAAAAGAATCTCAACAATTTAAACGTTAATATTCTCGTCACGATATAACCCCATGAAACTATCATCTATAATACAGTCTGAATATATAAACGGATCTAATGATTACGCAATTCCATAAAACCCACTCGAATTCAGAATACGTTATTCGATTTGACCGAAGATCTATTCCTTACTCCGGCAGGACGCGGGATTTTTATCCAAAACTCCTCCCGGAAATCTAGCGAAAAGATGAGTTCATGCTGTCAGGCGGATGCCATCGCACCAGATGACCCTCTCGCTCCACCCGACCTCCTTTTTTAAGCCACCGGCTCGTCAGAGCCGAAAAACTCGTGATGAACACGCGCGCGCTCTATGCCTAACTGGGTCAGCCCGATGATGAGATCGCGCTGGAAACTGCGTGGTCCGCAAACGAAGACGTGGGCATTATGTTCAACATGATCAAATACCCATTTTGGAGATATCCGGCCCGCATGACACGTCATGGAGAGGGTTCCGTTCGAACCTAAGCTGCCGAAAAGATCGATCGCCGGGGCCGTAGGCATGGTTGCCAGTTCCGACAACTCCGCCTGAAAGGGCATTTTGCTCACATCATGATCGCCGTGGACGAGACGCAATGGGCGGTCTTGCCGGTTGGCGCGAGCCGCGAGCAGCATGCTCATGAAGGGCGTAATGCCTATGCCTGCGCTAACCAGAACGGCAGGAGACGCACCGAGCTCGACCAGAGTGAAATCGCCGGAAGGCGGGGTAACGTTCAGGATGTCTCCAACATTCAGCTGGTCATGAAACCACCGCGACACGAGCCCCTTCGGATCGCGCTTGACCGAGATCCGGTAGCCCATCTCGTTAGGCGCGCTGGAAATGCTGTAGCTACGTCGCGTGTTGAGACCGTCCCGATCGAGGCGAAAGGTCAGAAACTGACCCGGCTCGTGGCGCAGAACCGGCTTCTTATCGATTGGAACAAGCCAGAAGGAGGTGACGGTTTCGCTTTCCCGAATGCGCTTCTCAACACGGAATTCCCGCCACTCGCGCCAGCCACCCGGGACAGCTGACCGTTCCTCATAGACGCTGGCTTCACGGGCGATGAGCACATCAGCAAGAAAGCGATAGGCATCGCCCCACGCATGCATGATTTCCGGTGTCGCTGCGTTTCCCAGAACGGTCTTGATCGCCCCGAGAAGGGCCTTACCAACAACCGGGTATTGCTCGGGTTTGACGATAACCGCGACATGCCGCTCAACGATGAGATTGAGGGCTGATTCAAGCTTCTCGGGATGATCGATATGACGTGCATAGGCCAGAACCGCGGCAGCAAGGGCATGGGGCTGGCGCCCATTGGCCTGATCGGTCTGATTGAACATGGCCGCTATGGCAGGATCGCGCATGAGAGAAGCGTACATCGTCGTGGTGATCGCCAGGCCATGCGCCTCGAGCGCGGGGATCGTCGCTTTGACGATTTCGACGGTGCCGGATTCGAGTGGTTGGGTCATCTTGCGACTCCTATAAGATGTATATCTTTCACATCTTTTAGGCTTGATGTACGAAAGATGCAAATCTGCTACATCTTTTCGTATGCGTTTGACCCTTCATACAGATTACGCCTTGCGCGTGCTGCTCTACCTTGGCCTCAATCAGGACCGACGCGTGTCGATCCACGAGATTGCTGAACGCTACGGCATCTCGGAAAATCATCTGGTCAAGATCGTGCATCGCCTTGGCCAGGGTGGTTTTGTCACCACTATGCGCGGACGGGGCGGAGGGCTCGTGCTTGCCCGCCCGCCTGCCGAAATAGGCTTGGGCGATCTTGTGCGCTTTACCGAAGAGGACATGGCGCTGGTGGCCTGTTTCCAGACGGGTCAAAGCTGCTTGCTGACGGGGGCGTGTCGCCTTCAGACCTTGCTAGGCGACGCGCTCGGCGCGTTCATGGCTGTTCTGGACGCACAGACTCTGGCGGATTTGCTCAAACCGCCTGAATGGTCCGCCCTGACAGCGCGACTAGGGGTAGATCCCGTAAGCTGAGAAGATCACAGGCAACCCCTTCCCTTTCACGCCACGCTATGCAGCCGCTCAGGCATCAGCTTTTCCAGTCTGGCGAGGCCCTTGGCAGTAATACGCACCTGCTCTGTCACCTTTTCCGAGCCGTCGGGACGGGTAACGGTGGTGATCTTGTGGTCCAGATCGCCATTGGACGTGTGGGCCTGATAGCCCAGCCAGTGATCGGCGCCGGGGCGGCGGTAGATCCAGCCATTATGCGCCAGCCAGTCGAACAGGGCCTTGGGGCGCATATGGAGGTTCTTGGCGGCAGCGGTGATGCACAGACTACCCTCGGCATTCACCAGCCGATCGTACACCTCCGCTTTAGGCAATGTTTCCACCAGGGCGGCTTTCTGCCGGGCTACCGTGGCCTGCAACACGGCCAGAGCTCGGGCGGCAAGGGCCTCGGGCGTTTCCTCCGGTGCAGCCGTCATGTAGCCGCCGGTCTTGCGTATGGCGGGCAGGACTTCCTCGAACACCCAGCGCTCGAAGCGTTCGGCCTCGGGGCGCTTGCTACGCACGATCAGCCGCAACACATCGGGCTCTGACAGAACACGGACATCCTGTGTCCGTCCGAGTGCGTCGACGATGGGGTGGTGTTTTGCCACCCCACGGCAATGTTGCTTCATCGCGTTGGTTGGATCGGCATAGCCCAGCCGCTCGGCCACATCCCTGCCGACAAAGAACGGCTCGCCGCCGATCGTCACCACGCGGATTTCTCTGCCCTCGAAGCTGAGGGGGATAAGCATCTCATTCATACGGCATTCCTTTGTGCAAAGAAGGTGGCGTCTTGGATGAAACTGAAGAGGAGACGGATTTCCGGGCTGCGCTCGTCCACCTCGAACGCATGGAAATAGGAGGGGAGATACAGCTGGATGAGGCATGCTTTGGCCTCAAGCCCCGCGGGCGTGACGGCTCGGATCTCGGCCAGATTATCTAGGTGACTGTCGAACTCGTCCAAGAGAGCGAGGTATTCCTCATCAGTAGACTTGTGCGTTCGGTCATTCATGACCCGATGCGTTTCGATAGCGCGAGCGATATGCCCCAGAAGCGTGGCATCGGCCTCGCCTAGTGCCTGCGCGGCTGGAATGAATGCGGCGATTGAGCCGACAAGTGGCATAGCAGCAAGTTGAGAGAGAACGGCACGTCGAGACGTGCTAGAAGAGGCATCAGCCTGTGGCATGGGGTGTGATCCCTGCTGGAGGTTAGTTCGGGCCTGAGGCTGCAATCCTCAGGTCCGAACACTCAACTTACACACCTTACTCAACTGCGCAACATATCTTACACACTTTGCGCATATGAAGTTTTACGCTATCGCTCGAATATGAATGATGAGAAGCAAGATCAGCGCATCCAGCTTGTCGCCTCGAAGAGTTTTATATCTTCGGTGGACGAATGGCGGCGTCTGCAGCCTGATCTTCCATCAAGATCGGAAGCCATACGTCGGCTGACCATATTGGGACTTGAAACAAATCATGCGTCCCCTCCCGCGAACTGAACGCAGCGAAGCCTAAGAACCTCTTCGGCTGTCATCTGCATTCGCGGCGTGTCTCCCGTTCATCCCGATGCAGTTCACCAAGCGATAGACAATCAACCATCTCGATCCTGTAGCAGGGCGTGGCCAGAATCGGGCGATTACCGCGCAAAGTGAGACGAGAAACGTCCCAACCATTGTCATATCGGCCGAGATCTCGGCTGGAATGAATGGAAGAATGGACGCGTAAAGGCTTTGCCAATCCAGTGTCATGGCAGTGTGTCCTCATATTCGATTGTAGGAAAGAAGAGAGACGGTCAGTCAGACCGTAAACGGCACACCCGCAGCAGGGCGGCCCTGATAAACAGAAAGCTCGATACGACGACGACGCTGAAGGCCAGGCAACACGATAAGACGGCCATTCACCGTGGCTTTGTCCCAGCATAAAAGCTGTTGTCCCGCCGCCGCGTAGAGCCCCCTGTTCAGAAGCGAGACAAGCGTAGAGCTACGCATGGCGGCACTGCCCACATTGAACTGCCACGACAGGAGCGCCCCCTCCTGCCACGGAGCCAGCGGGACATGCACCGCTTCGAGCAATGTCTTGCGCAGCCCGGCCAGCGTTTTGCCTGCAAGATCGAGCGCCTCGGTTTCTGTAACGGGTTTCGTTACAGCCGTGACGGGCGAGCCAGCACCGAGGAAGCGATTTCCGATTCCGATGGTCCAATACCCGGCCGGGCAGAGATAGGGCGCAAGACGCAGCCCCTCGATATCGTCCCGACGCAGAAGCGCCAGAGCGATTTCCAATGAAGGTGTCATCAATCATGTCTCCAAAACGAAAAAAGCCGCCCGGGTTGGGCGGCTTGGGTCAAGATAATCCTCGGCTGTTGCGGTCAGCCGAACAGATTCAGGTCGATATTAGGGATACCAGAGCGCATTCATTCCACTGGTTCAGGCGCGTGCTGCGCTGGTGCGTTTGCAGCGCCCCCTTGAATTCTCGACCGAGCCGACGCGAAAGGCCCCGTTGGGCTTCTCTCAGGGGCGAAATGCTGCAAACCAACAGGTTGATCCATCCCGACGTATACGGCCTCGATACCGCCACGGGCGTGATAGGTTTCATGCCAAAAACCCGCACCCGCCGTCATCTCTCGTATACGGCGCCACCAGTCGGCATGCGGTTCGCTGCGCGTAAAACGCTCGAGCGCGTCCATATCGCGCCAGTATTGACGAAAGCCGATATGCGTCAAACTGAACCTCAGGCCCTCGTCAGCGAGCAGACCATCTGGGCGATCACGAGCAATTTGCGCCAATCCCTGCCCGATCCGTCGCATCGCAAGCAGGCTGCGCCAGCCTCGCATCCGAAAACCGAGCATGATCATCACGAGATCGGGATACGCAGAAAGGTCAACGGATTGGCGGTTGATTGCGGCTTGCATGATGCAGCTCCATGGCGTTTACAATGTAAGCGTATTGAGTTTGGTATACATTGTAAACATGAATGATTCCGTTTCCAGCGATCTGCGGACACGCCTTGTCGCCGCAGCTTTGGCGTCTCTCGAGCGAGGAGAGGCAGTGGGGCTGCGCGCCGTAGCTCGCGAAGCTGGCGTGTCAGCTATGGCGCCCTACCGACATTTTCGAGACAAGGAGGCTCTTCTGGCCGCTGTAGCCCTGCATGGCTTCGAGACGCTTCGCGTAGTATTGCTGGCCGCAGATCAACAGCCGGATGCCCAAAAGGCCCTGCTCGCACAGGGCGAGGCCTATGTCGCTTTCGCCCGGAAACAGCCTCAGCTTTTCCGCCTGATGTTCGCCGGACATGATGGCGGGCCCCCACCTGTCGAAGACAATGCATATGGCGTTATGGTCCGACGGGTCCAGCAGGTCGCACCCGATAACCTGGAGGCCGCGACACTCGCCTGCTGGGCCGCTGTTCACGGCCTCGCCACGTTGGCTCTCGATGGTGGACTATCGCCTGCTGGATCATCCTGCGAACGTGCGGCCATTATGCTGGTGATCAGAGGGTTGTGTAGGGGTGGTGCTACTGAGTGAGGAAGAACAGGAAGCGTAACGACCGACCGCTCCCGCCTTCGTTGCGGACCTAGAGTTACGTTCAAGACGGCTTTTGGTGTAACATGCTATCAGAGGTTTTTACGCGTGCGAAAACTTATGGAGATAAAAAATGGACGAAACCAAGATCAATAAAATCACTGATAGTGGTGAATTTAGCGACTCTGCGTTTTTGGAATATGTTAAAATGAAAAGGAAAGCATGCAGTGGCTTTATGACATTCGCTGAGATGAAGAAAAGATTCCATTGGTATTATAAAGCAATAACCGAAATAAATAATGTTTTTTCATCTATTGATTCTTACCCGGTTATTTTAAGAACCGAAACTGGAAATATTATTTTGGATAAATTTAATTTTTACATTGAAAATCTGACCATAACAATGATTGACATAGATAAATTCAATGAAAAATACCAAAATGCTTCTATCAGTGATATTGTTTCAAATGAAACATCGGAAGGACTAAAATTTATCTTGTCAAAAGAAGAATTGCCGACTGATATTATAGTGAAATCTAGAAGAATCGTATGTTCTCTACGTGTTGATTCTGATCATGATAAGGTTACATTTCCTCGGTCTGGATCTGATAGGTTTGGCGATTACGTTATAAATTCTGATGCGAGGGCTGATAATTTGCAAGAGCTCAAAAATATACTTATGCGGGCCGTTACTGAATTTTCAATCTCAAAGGAGTAGAAGTTTGTGATATCCAAGATTATTATGACAAAAAAATATAAGTAAACATTGCTTGCTAACTTAAATCAGTAATATGCATATTCTTTGCGAGATAGGTCCAAATGTGAGCTGACATTCCGCTGTCCCCCATTTCGGCCTATCGGGCCGCCACCGAATCGGCTCGACGAAGGGCCTCTCGCAGCAATCCATTCTGCTCTCGCAATTCCTCGATCAGCTCGAGATTGACCTTCTCCCTTGCCTCTAGATTATCCACGCGGGCATTCAGCCGGTCGATCTCCTCCTGCTGCGACGCGATGGTGGCCTTTGCGCTCGATGCCCCGAAGCCTATCAGCCAGCGGATGGTGAAAAGCAGTCCGCCGATCACCGCGACCCACCAGGGCTGCGGGGTAAGGTTCTCAGGCATTGCCCATTCTCCCCAGCGCTGCCCGCACATTGAGCAGCGCAAGCGCGCCATAGGCCGCGATCGCGGGCACCAAGGCAGCCGGGGCGATCAGCCCGCAGGCGATAAACGCCCAGGCCGTAAAGGCCGCAATGGCGGCGGCCCTGCGCAGCGGGCGGTAATTGCACACTGCCCCCACGATCTGCGCCCCGCCCGTCAGCCAGGCGAGCAGGGCATAGACCAGCGCCGGATCATCGGCGCGGGGCAGAATGGCGAGCAACGCCCCAAGGCCGGGCCATGTCAGATCCGCCGGAGGCAACGCCAGAAGCAGGCATGCCCATAGGGCCAGCGCTGCGCCGAGGCAGGTTTCCTGCACTCTCATGATGGGTGTCCTCATTCCTGCCAGTCAGACCGAGATCCAGGTGAAGGCCGCATCGGTCATCTTGAGAGTCAGAGGCGTGCTGCCCTGGCTCCCCGTGAGCACCTGCACGCTCGCTCCGATCCGCAGCTTCGTGCCGGGTGTCAGATTCGTGGCCATGAACCGCGCTGTGACGGTCTGGGCGTAAGACCGATCGATCCGCGTGTTCGCCCCTGTCGCGGCCATGGGCTGGGCCGGGCTGTTGCCCTGCGCATCCACCGTCCAGATCCCGATGACCGTGCGCACGGCCAGCCACGAGCCGGAGGCTGTGGCATCCGGTACGACTTGCAGATTGGCCGCGAATTCGGCCCGGAGCGTCGTGCCGCTCGCCGTCACGTCCAGGCTTCCCAGCGTCTGCAGGGCACTGGTCCAGACCGATTCAGGCAGAGTCTTGATCCCCTGCGTAACGGGCGGGGGTACGGCCTCGGCGGGCAGGTCGGAATAGACATAGACC
>NZ_PNQZ01000061.1 GCF_003994335.1 Asaia sp. W19 | reverse complement strand
TTYACCCGGTCTATTGCGACCTGTTCGACCAGCCCTATCGGGAGATTCCGCTCAACGCTCGGTTCGAGATCGATGTCGAGGATTATGCGATACCGTGCGGCGGGATTGCGATCGCGAACCCCAATGCCAATACAGGCCATGCGATTCCCCTTGAAGCGATCTCGCGTCTCGCCTCGTTGCAACCAGACAGAACCATCATCATTGATGAAGCCTATGTCGATTTCGGCGCCCAATCCGCCATTCGCCTGACGGAGGAACACGACAATCTTCTGGTCGTGCAGACCCTCTCCAAATCCCGCGCCCTTGCAGGGCTACGTGTCGGTTACGCGATCGGTCATCCCGACCTCATCGAGGGGCTGGTGCGTGTCAAGGACAGCTTCAACTCCTACCCGCTCAGCCGACTGGCCCAGACCGGAGCCGCCGCCGCCATTGCAGATGAGGAATGGCTAACTCAGACCACCCGGCAGGTCATGGCCACCAGAGAACGATTTGTGCAGAACCTTGCCGGGTTGGGCTTTGACATTCTTCCATCCTGTGCCAATTTTGTTCTCGTGCATCACCCCGCACATCAGGCTGGCGATCTGCTGGTAGGCTTGCGTGAACGCCACATCATCGTACGACAACTCGGTGCGCCCCGCATACGCGACTGGCTGCGCATCACGATCGGCACGGATGCGGAGATGAGCCGTCTGATCGGGGCCCTTGCCTCCATGGGTCTGACGACGCGCTGATATACGGCGCCCGCCCGCCCCTCTGACAAAAACCAGACGAGGGCCTGTCCGGATGCTTCCGCGCGTCCGGCAGAGCCCGTGCAATGAAGAATCCCGGCCACAGCCGGACAGGAAAAGAAAGAGTCGACCATGCGCTCCTATACGGGACAGCTTTCCGACAACCAGCCGATCCGTCGCAACCTGGCGGAGAAGCAGAAGCAGCTGCGCGATCTGAAGGAAACCTTGGCTACAATGAAGCCGCACACCTCCCCTTCCCTCAAGGAGAGCGTGCAGCGTCGTATCCGCGAACTCGAGGTCGAGATCCGTGCGGCTTCGCGCACGGACAAGCCCGCAACGCCGGAAAAGCCCCAGCGACAGGAACGCCCGCGCCGCGCACCGCGCCGCGCTCACCACGCCGAAACATTCGGCGAGTAACTTGCATCGGTTCCAGACCGGAATCAGGGCCGCCCCCTAAAGGCGGCCACCGGGCCGGAACGCGCTCAGTTCTTGAGGAGATACCGTGATGTCTGAAGCCACCATCCCCTTCGCAGATCGCCTGGACAGGCTCGGCGAAGTTGCCGTCAGGATCGGGCTCAATCTTCAGCCCGGGCAGGAACTGGTCGTCTCCGCGCCACTGGAGGCCGTTGCACTCGTCAGGCGCATTACCGAACACGCCTATCGGGCTGGCGCCAGCCTTGTCACGACGCAGTACAGCGATGACGAGGCCACATTGGCCCGTTATCGCTTTGCCTCTGATGATGCGCTCGACCACTCCGCCCAGTGGATGGCCGACGGTATCGCCCGGGCATATCGCGAGGGAGCGGCGCGACTGGCAATTACGGGCAGCAACCCGACCCTGCTGAACGGGCAGGATCCCGCACGCGTCTCCCGAGCGAGCCGCGCTGCATCACGCGCCAGCCGCGAAGCCATGGAAATCATCACGCGCTTCGATACAAACTGGACCATTGTCGCTTTCGCCACCACGGCCTGGTCGCAGCAGGTATTCCCCGAATTGCCGGCTGAACAGGCTCAGGCACGGCTGTGGGACGCAATCTTTGCCTCCTCGCGACTCGAAGCCCCCGACCCGGTGATCGCGTGGCAGCAGCATAACGCAGCCCTGCATGCCAAGGCGGCGATGCTGAACGACCGTCGCTTCCACACCCTGCATTTCACCGGCCCCGGCACGGATCTGCGCGTCGGGTTGGCGGATGGCCATGCATGGGCAGGCGGCTCCGAGCGCACGACCAATGGGATTGACTGCAACCCGAACATCCCTACCGAGGAGGTATTTACCACCCCTCACAGTCATCGCGTCAGCGGTCATGTATCGAGCACGAAACCGCTCTTCCATCAGGGCACGCTCATTGACGACATCCGCGTGACCTTCGAGGGTGGTCGGATCATCGAGTCCCATGCGGGCAAGGGCGAAGACGCGCTGCGCCGTATTCTGGAGACCGATGATGGCGCCGCTCGTCTGGGCGAGGTCGCTCTCGTGCCGCACGCGTCGCCGATTTCTGATACGGGCATCCTCTTCCGCAACACGTTGTTCGATGAAAACGCATCCAGCCATATCGCGCTTGGGCAGGCTTACACGAAATGCCTGTTCGATACCGAAGGCGCGAGCCCGGACGACCTGGCATCACGCGGGGCTAATATGAGCATGATCCATATCGACTGGATGATCGGCTCGGACAAAATCGATCTCGATGGCCTCCATGAAGACGGGACGGCTACGCCTCTGATGCGCAAGGGAGAATGGGTATGACATCACGCTTCAAACCTCGGGCGGCATTGGCGTTCATCGCACCGGCACTGACATTGGCGCTCGCCTACAGCGGCCCCGCACGGGCGCAGAGCGTTGTTCCGCAGAATGAACTGCCCCATCATAATGCCCCTGCGCAGCAGGGCAGCATCTCCCCGGCCATGCGCCAGGACATCGAGGCGGGATTACGCTATCCCCTGCCGACAGACTTCATGCCACGTGCTGCTCAGGCGCTCCAGGCTCTGCAGGCAGCCAATATTCGCCCGCCCGATTCCACCCGCCTCTCTCTACAGGAAACAATCCGCCAGATCGGCGGCCTTCCAGGCGTAGCATCCATACTGAGTGCACATGGCTTCACGCCGGAAAGCTTCACGATGGGTATGACCGCTTTCGGGATGACAGTAGCTGCGACAAACGGGCAGTCGCTCCCGGCGGGCCTCCCGGCGCCAAACCCGGCAAATGTCGCGCTCTTTCATGCGCATCCTGACCAGGTGACAGCCCTAATGCAGGCCATGGGCGCCCCTCCCGGTCAGAGCGGCACATCACCTGCCGCCAACGGTACTGGATATGGTCAGGAATAGCTAAGGAAGCGAGGAAACCCATGAAAGAATTCGTTCTGGACCCCTCCACGCTCCCTGAGATCGATATCGTGGATCTGGCCCAATCGGGCCAGATTCTCCGGGCTGAGCAGACGACCCCGCCGGGAGGAATTCCGGCTTTCCTTACACGGGACGATTGGCGCAGGATCGTACACCGGCACGCTACGCCCGATAGCGATGAAAATGCGCTACTCGCTGCCGTCGAGCGCGCAATCCACCGCCTGCTCGACCACGCTGCCACGACACTCGCTGCACGCCCCGCAGGCCTCGTGAGTGCAACGCTGACTGTCAAAACCGATCTGTTCGACACGCGAGGCGAGACATTTCTCAGTTTTGTACGGGCTAAGGGTCACCCGGTTGCCTGCGTTGTAATCGGCACGCGCCCCTTCCCACCGGTCCCACTAAACGACACTCCACCCCAGGCTGGATGACTGACCTGTTAAGAGAGGGACGCGCCCCCTCATGGCGGCCGTCATTCTTTGCAATCACCCCTCCCCGGGCAAACTCGTCACACGTGTCTCCGAAGGCTGCTCATCACCTTCCTCCGCCCGGGTTGAGGCGTTCTTCGCGACGATGAAGGCCTGATAGGCGACCGCGACATCGATCGCCACCTCGCGCTCAGCGGCCCGCGCCGTGTCGATGGCATGGCGTGCCTCGGGCAGCCAGTTCATGAATCCCTCGACTGCGCTGTCGCCATCATTCGACTCGAGAATGGCGCGCTCGGCGCTGACGATGCTTGCCTCCGCGCTCCGTCGGGCTGCACGAACGCCGGTCTCGCGCCGCAACACGGCTGTCAGCGCCTGGGCACGATCGAGCATTTCGCGACGTCGCTGTTGCCGGGAATTCTTTCTGAGTCGCAAGGCACATACTCTTGGTTATCAGCCCGCTGTCGCCCGTTTCCGGATTTCGGCAGTACCTGGTTTGAGGGGCGCATTCCTGAAATCGAAGAATGATCCTTCACACGACGCCTTCCTGTGTATTGAAGCCTTCGCGAAAGAAAATACAACCTGAACGAGTATAGACCCGGCCGTGAACAGGCTCCGTGGGAGCGGCCTTTGTTCGTCTCGTTAATATACGTGAAATTAAGCGTTTCTAAAATCCAAATATTCCGGCATTTCGTCGTGATTACCTGGCGATTACTAGCATTCATCACCATAGGACAAGCCGGGACTTTACAGAAAAATCGTAACCCTCAAGCGTTAAAAACTCGTTACGGAACAGCTGAAAAGTTTTGGCACAAGAAAAGTATTTTGCTTGCGAGCAGCAACCTTAGGTAGTACCACACCAACATCAACCCTGGAGATTGATGAAATGCGGCTCCTTCTTGTGGAAAGTGACAAGGCGAACGCCAACGCACTGATCAAAACGCTCAAACAGAGCGGCATTACTGTCGATCATGCCCAAACCGGGCACGAAGCGATCGATATGCTGCGTCATTACGACTATGATCTCGCCATGACGGAACTGCAGCTCGAAGATCTTGAGGGCTACGAGGTCATCCGTCGGGCCAGAAAAATACAAATACAGACGCCGATTATTGTCGTAAGCGGCCTTACCAGAGCACAGGCCAAGATAAAGGCCTTTCATGCTGGTGCAGATGACTACATCACCAAGCCTTTCGACACCGAGGAGCTCGTCGCTCGACTTCAGGCGGTTGTGCGTCGTTCGCGCGGCTACAGCACCGCTATTATGACGGTCGGCCCGCTCTCCATCGATCTGAACGCCAAGGCTGCCTCAGTGGATGGCCACCCTCTGCAACTCACGGGCAAGGAATACGCCATTCTCGAACTGCTTGTGTTGAGGCGTGGGAATGTCCTCACCAAGGATGCATTCCTGAATCATCTCTATGGCGGCATCGACGAACCGGAGATGAAGATCATCGATGTCTTCATTTGCAAGCTCCGCCGGAAACTGCAGCAATTCGGCGCGGGCAGCCTCATCGGCACCGTATGGGGCCGTGGTTACGTGCTACGCGACGAGACGCGCGTTACCGAACCCGCACGCGGCGCGCCTACGGGCACAACAGACCACCTGCACACCCTGCTTCAGCCCTCAGTCTGAAGGAACCAAATGGTTCATCGGCCGGGCATTGCCCGCGCCGTACGGGGGGGCCTCCCGAATAGCCCGCCTCACATAGCGTCGGCTTCGGGCCACGGCAGTGTCCATTGGCTCACCCTGCGCCAGACAGGTTGCGATGGCGGTCGAAAGTGTGCACCCGGTGCCATGCGTATGAAGGGACTCGATCCGCTGGTCGTCGAATCGTATCTCCTGCCCTTCCGAAACAAGAACATCCACGAGCACGTTGCCCGGCAGGTGCCCCCCTTTCGCTAGGAGATGAGGGATGGCACAGCTCTTGGCGAGCGCTCGGGCGGCGCGTAGCATATCAGACAAGCCTTTGATCCGCTCACCACTGAGAACCTCCAGTTCAGGGAGGTTGGGGGTAAGCAGGGTGCATCGGCCATAGAGCTTGCGGAATATACGCTCGCCTTCCTGTGTCATGAGCCGGGCACCGCTGGTGGCGATCATGACCGGATCAATGACACAGGGAATCCCCGGATAGCGTAGAAGCGTATCATGCACGGCCTCCATGATCCCTGCATTGCCCAGCATCCCCAGCTTGATGACATCGGCGCCAAGATCATCGAGCACCATACGCATCTGCTCAGCCACGATGTCCGGCTCCAGGCAGGCGATCGCGGAGACGCCTTGCGTATTCTGAGCGGTGACCGCCGTGATGGCTGTCATCGCAAAGCCACCGAAGGCGCTGACCGTCTTGATATCCGCCTGGATACCAGCGCCTCCGCCGGAATCACTCCCGGCAACGATCAGCACCCGCCCTTTCATCAGCCTGCTACTGCCTTCTGGACGGCCTCACAAATGGACGAAACGACCTCCTCGACGAGGGACTGGTCTTCGGCCTCAGCCATCACCCGGATGAGGGGCTCTGTTCCACTCTTGCGCAGTACCAGTCGGCCCTTATTGCCCAGCTTCTCCTCTGCCCGCTGACGCGCCTCGGCGAGGGAAGTTGTCTCAAGCGGGTTCCCGCCCGCGTAGCGCACATTTCGCAGCAATTGAGGGAAGGGCGAGAAAACGCGCAGGATTTCACTGGCGGGCCGGCCTTCCTCAACCAGAACAGCGAGAACCTGAAGCGCAGCGATCAGCCCGTCACCTGTCGTGGCAAAATCGGACAGGATCATGTGCCCAGATTGCTCGCCACCAAGTTTGATACCCTGCTCGCGCATGCGCTCGACAACATAGCGGTCGCCGACAGCCGTTCGGTGCAGGGTAATGCCGTGCTCACGCAATTTCTTCTCGAGGCCCAGATTCGACATGATCGTCGCCACGGCTTCACTGCTGCCAAGTCGGTTATTCTTGTGCAGAAAAAGCGTGATCAGGCCAAGAATCTGGTCGCCATCGACAATCTCCCCCTGCTCATCGACGATGATGACGCGATCCGCATCGCCATCCAGCGCAATGCCAAGATGCGCCTTGTGTGCCACCACGGCTTCACGCAGCGTCGCCGGATGGGTCGAGCCACAATTCGCATTGATGTTGACGCCGTTGGGCTCGCAGCCGATCTTGATGACATCGGCGCCCAGTTCCCACAATGCCGTCGGCGCAACGCGATAGGCTGCGCCATTGGCACAGTCGAGGACGATGCGCAGACCATCGAGACGCGACCCCCTCGGAAAAGACGCCTTCGCCGCCTCTATATATCGTCCCGCAGCATCATTCAGGCGCGAGGCACGTCCAACCTCTTCGGGCGGCGCCATCTGCGCCGTCAGATCCTGGTCCATCATGCGCTCGATCTCGGCTTCGACTTCGTCAGACAGCTTGAACCCATCAGGTCCAAACAGCTTGATGCCATTATCCCCGAACGGGTTGTGAGAGGCCGAAATCATGACGCCGAGATCCGCACGCAAAGAGCGGGTCAGCATGGCGATGGCTGGAGTGGGCAGAGGCCCCACCAGAATGACGTCCATTCCTGCGGAGAGAAAACCCGATACCAGAGCGCTCTCGATCATATAGCCGGAGAGGCGCGTATCCTTGCCGAGTACCACCGTATGACGGTGAGATCCGCGACGAAAATGGAGCCCTGCTGCCTGCCCTAGCCGTAACGCGATGTCGACCGTCATGGGAAAACTATTGGCCTTGCCGCGGATACCGTCAGTACCGAACAATTTGCGGTCTGACTTGGCTGCTATACTCATGATCGCCCTCTTATACGCGTCGCTATGCGCGAGATAGTTTTCTTCAAGCACAGCCCGCTCAACGAAAAAAGGGGGCTTGCGCCCCCTTCTCCCCTTACCTGCCTAGTATCACCCGGCCTGCGGCGACGGGTTCAGTGCCTCAGTCCCGGCACTGGCCTCCGGCTTCACCGTAGGTACCGAAGAGCGACGATTCTCCGGGGTCGAATCATCGACCACGACGCGCTCCACCGGTTCACCGCGGATCACCTTGCCAACTTCATCACCTGAAAGCGTCTCGAACTCGAGAAGAGCATTCGCAAGACGGTGCAGATCGTCGATATGTTCGAGCAGCAGGCTATGCGCGCGCTTGTAGGCCTCGTCGACGAGTTCCTTGACCTCACGGTCGATCTCGCGGGCAGTCTGCTCGGAGACATTCTTGTTCTGCGTCACCGAGTGACCCAGGAACACCTCCTGGCCATTATCGCCATAGGCAATCATACCGAGGCGATCGCTCATCCCCCATTCGGTCACCATGCGACGGGCGAGATTCGTTGCCATCTTGATATCGCCAGACGCACCGGTGCAGACATTCTCTGCGCCGAAGATGAGCTCCTCGGCAACGCGGCCGCCCATCGCGAGAACCAGATCGGCCTTGCACTGGGCCTTGCTCTTGGAATAGCGATCGCTTTCCGGGAGGCTCATCACCATGCCGAGAGCGCGGCCACGCGGGATGATGGTCGCTTTGTGAACAGGGTCGCAACCCGGGGTCAGGATCGCGCAGATGGCATGGCCGCCCTCATGATAGGCGGTGTTACGCTTTTCGGCATCGCTCATCACCAAGGAGCGGCGTTCAGCCCCCATGAGAACCTTGTCCTTGGCGTTCTCAAATTCCAGCATGGCCACCGTGCGCTTGCCCAGACGCGCAGCAAGCAAGGCCGCCTCATTGACGAGATTGGACAGATCGGCACCCGAGAAACCTGGTGTGCCACGGGCGATGACCTTGGGGTCGACGTCAGAAGCCAGCGGCACCTTGCGCATGTGGACGCGCAGGATCTTCTCGCGTCCTGCCACGTCCGGGTTCGGCACGACAACCTGACGGTCGAAGCGACCGGGACGCAGGAGGGCGGGATCGAGCACGTCCGGTCGGTTGGTCGCGGCAATCAGGATCACGCCCTCATTGCTCTCGAACCCGTCCATCTCCACGAGCATCTGGTTGAGGGTCTGCTCACGCTCGTCATTACCTCCACCGAGGCCCGCACCACGATGACGACCAACTGCATCGATCTCATCGATGAAGATGATGCAAGGAGCCGATTTCTTCCCCTGCTCGAACATGTCGCGCACACGCGATGCCCCGACGCCCACGAACATCTCGACGAAGTCGGAGCCGGAGATGGTGAAGAACGGGACATTGGCTTCGCCTGCGATGGCGCGCGCAAGAAGAGTCTTGCCTGTACCCGGGGGGCCGACGAGTAGGGCACCCTTGGGAATCTTGCCACCCAGGCGCGTGAATTTCTGTGGGTCCTTGAGGAACTCGACAATTTCCTCAAGCTCTGACTTGGCCTCATCAATGCCGGCAACATCGTCGAAGGTTACGCGCCCCTGCTTTTCGGTCAGGAGGCGCGCCCGGGACTTGCCAAAGCCCATCGCCCGGCCGCTACCGGATTGCATCTGGCGGAAAAAGAGGATTCCGATCCCGAGCAGGAAGATCATGGGAAGCCAGCTTGTCACCGCACGCAGAATCGGGCTGCCATCCGCATCGAGCGGCTTGGCAACGACCTCGATCCCCTTGCTTGTCATTCTCGGCACAAGTCCGGGATCGACAGGCGCATAGGTCTCGAAAGACGTACCGTCCTTGAGAGTGCCGGTGATATTCTGATTCTGCACCACAACCGACCGCACCTTGCCCTCATCGATATCGGTCACGAAATCCGAATAGGCGAGTTGCTGTGAGGCATGCTGATTGCCACTGGGCTGAAACGCCAGGAACAGGAGCAGCGCCAGAACGATGATGATCACCCAAAGCGCCAGGTTGCGGCCAAAATTGTTCATCACGATCTCTACTATTTCCAAACTCGAAGTCGCACACTGACTGAGGATGACCCATCAGCCCAGGCTGGCCATCACGAAGTGATAGCAACCCTTTATCCCGACCTAACATAAGCATTCGGCCAGACGTTCCCACCCCCTCGCGATCAAGTTTTCACTGTGTCAGCCGTTCAGATCCACAAAGAATGCTCCAGAAGACTGCTCTCGGGCTCGAAGCGCAGTTCGATTGCTCTCCAGTCAGCGTCCTTCGCCACGCCGAGTCCTGGAACAGCGATCACCTGGCCCTCCCGCCAGATTGCCGGAATGCCCCGCAGGATGCGGGAGGGCAGCCCTGACGCCCGGAAAAAACGCGCCTGATCACCCAATGCCATTACATAGGCTCCCGTATGGGGGAGTGCCCCCGCGAGGGTAAACCGGCCATCCCAACGCGCGGCTCTTTCGGCTGGCACAGCGCCACCAATCGCTTGCGGCTCGCGTATGAGCAGCCAGCCTGAGCCCATCTTTCCAGCGGCGCAGAATAGTGCACCCCCAAACGTAAACGGGATGGGAGCCGCAATCAGCCGCTCCATGACTCGGTGAGGAGGCGGGTACTCTGCCCCCGAAATCATCTGCCAGATCCGTCCGAGCAACAGCGCACAGGACGGAAGGGCGGGGAAATGCGCAAAACCCAGGGGGTCGACAGTCAGCTCGCCCAGGTGGCGCGCCCAGTCATGCAATCGAGCGTCGCGAGCCGCGCCATGGATCCGGGCTTCAAGCACTGCGTCAGCTATCTGATCTGGGGTCAGAGCAAGCCTGATTCGTACGCGCTCGAACTTTGTGTTGGCATTACTCGGGTCTTCGATCCAGTGGATGGACTGGGAACGCAGAGTCGCTCTTAGTCGCTCAGGCGGGATGCCGAGCAGAGGGCGCAGATAGCGCAGAGCCAGCGTCTCACGTGAAACCGCCATCCCTGCGAGGCCATGAGAAGTGCTGCCATGGGCGCGACGCATGACGAGCGTTTCTGCCTGATCACGCATGTGATGACCGATCACCAGATCGAGAATGCCCCGCTCCCGACAGGCCTGTGCAAGCATACGGTATCGGGCATGACGCGCGTTTTCCTGGATGCTGCGTTGGTGGTCCAGAGAAGTGAGAACCAGCATCTCAGCCGGAATATCGAGGGCGTGCAGACGCGAGAGCGTCAGTCGGGCCTCATCGCCGGAAGCCGCTCGCAATCCGTGATCAACGACTAGGGCAATGACGGCGCGACGCCATCGGCGCATCAACCAGGCAAGACCGAGACTGTCAGCCCCGCCCGAGACAGCGATGGCCATGGGAAACCGGGGGTCGTCGGGCGGAAAAGGCCCGAAACGCGCCATCAGACCGGCGAATTCCTCTTCGCCGATCGGGGGTACGCTCAGTGGCAGCTCGCACGGCCCTTGAAGCTCGTCACTGCGGCCTTGACCCTGGCGGAAGCAGACGGGAACTCACTATCGAGCTTTTCCAACGCCTGGCAGGCGGAGTTCTTGTCACCCATGGCGAGCATGGAGGCAGAGACGCCCAGTAGAGCCTCCGGCGCGCGCGGCGATTTGGGCGCGCGGTTATAGGCATCATAATAGGCGACCGCAGAGTCGCGATATTGCTTCTGCCCTGCGAGGGATTGCGCGAGCAGGAACTGGGACTCGAGCTTGCCATTGGGCGTCTTGGCGAGCTTGAGCGCCTGGGCGGCATTGCTCTGCGCGGTCGCGTAGTCATGGCTTTTCAGGGCGGCCTGGCCGCTCTTGAGCAATTCAAGCGCAGTGGTCGGCTTTTCGACGGGTGCCACTGCCGGGGCGCTCGGCGCACCGGAATCGCTCGAAGAAGGCATAGCGGCTGAAGCGCCCGCCCCACCGCCACCGCCATTCTGAGCAGCGAACTGCATATCCCCGATCTGCTTGGTCAGGGTGGCGTTCTGGGTCTGCACCTGGTTGGTCAACTGGTCCAGTTCACCCCGCATCTCGCGGTTCTCGTTTTCCAGTGTGGAAACACGCTGCAGAAGCTGGGAGACGAGATCGCTGTTTCCCGCGCTCACTGCCGGAGCCGCAGCCCCCCCGGATGAGGACACCGCCCCTGCACTCGCCTGGACCTGCTGCAATTGCTGGCTGAGCTGCTGGATCTGATTCTGAAGCGCGATACCCTCGCGGCTCGTCACCTGAGCCTCGGCACTGCCAGCAGCAAGCACACTCACGAGCGCAGCAGAAGAGAGAATGAAGAAGCGGGAAACTCGGGCACCGCGCATGGCGCATCCTTCAGTCAGATCATGGGTGCGGGCACCATGCCACGCAGTTTGAAAGCCACCATAAAGCAAAACCGGCTGACGCATAAGCGCCAGCCGGTTTCAAAAGCCTGTATCGCTGCCTGATTACCGCAGGGTCGCGGTCGGCAGGAGAAGACGTATACGCGACCGGAGCCGGATCACGCCTCCCTCAGCGTCGAGAACCGATTACTTGACCGAGGTGATCGCGTTACGGTTCTGGGCCCATGCCTGCTCGTCGTCACCATCGGCCGTCGGACGATCCTTACCATAGGAGATCGTCGTGATGCGCGAAGGAGCAACACCCTTCGCTACGAGATAGTCGCGAGCGGCGTTTGCACGACGCTGGCCGAGAGCGATGTTGTACTCTTCCGTGCCGCGGTCATCGCAGTTGCCAGCGATTTCGACGCTGACCTGCGGGTAGCGGGCGAGCCATGCTGCCTGCTTGTCCAGGGTCGCCTGGGCATCGCTCGAAAGCGTATTACGGTTCAGGTCGAAGAAGACGCGATCGCCGACATTGGCGACCAGATCGGCTTCGCTACCGGGCGCAGCGCCGGTTTCCTGAGCCGTTGCGCCTGCACCGGTCGATGCACCCTTGTTTGATTCATCCGAGCATGCAGCCAGAACGACTGCGAGGCCAAGCGCACCGAGAAGCTTGAAATTCATTTTTGCCAACCCTGAATATAGTCCCCATCCGGGACCAGGAAGCGTGACGACAACTAATTACGAAGGTCGGAGTTTCCGTTTTGCTTGCTGGTTACCATAACCATTGGGCCTTACCGATCCCGACGACCAAGATCGGCCATACTCACTCCCGAGAAGCGCGGTCAAGCGAGATGACTACCATCGCGCGCCAAGTCGCGTGGATTTCATTAGAAATTCAGAATTAGTGTCTCCAACGCCACAGAAAGCGGCGCCAGAGACACGGTATTCAGCCCTGAAGCGGCGACCAGGCCGGATCCGAAGCGCCCGTATCGGTGCGGATGGGACGCTCATGGAATCCGGTGATATCGATCGTCCCGATTCCGCTCGAGAATCCGGCGCCGCCCGCTCCGGCCGCCGACTGGCGGCAGAAGGCAATGACACGACCATTGGGGCAGAAGGTGGGACTCTCGACGGTGAAGCCCTCAGTGAGAATGCGCTCACCCGTTCCATCCGGCCCCATGACGCCCAGAGAGAAACGGCCATTGGCGATCCGCGTGAAGGCGATCAGGTCGCCACGCGGAGACCAGACCGGTGACCCGTACGTACCATGGCCATAGGAGATACGACGCGCACCACCGCCAGAGGCGCTCATGATGTAGAGCTGCGGCGAACCGCCACGATCGGAGTTGAACACGATCTGACT
The DNA here is from genome assembly GCF_003994335.1 of Asaia sp. W19. Lineage (GTDB taxonomy): Bacteria > Pseudomonadota > Alphaproteobacteria > Acetobacterales > Acetobacteraceae > Asaia. The sequence continues at coordinate 267,135 of NZ_PNQZ01000061.1, read as the reverse complement.
GCCGTCAGGGCTGAAGCACGGACTGGTATCGATCGCACCCGAGTTGGTGATCTGGCGCTTCGAGCCGGAGCCGAGATCGACGACATAGATGTCCGACCCGCCCCCGCGCGTGGCAGAAAGCACCACCTGGCTGCCATTGGGAGCGAAGCGCGGTGCGAAAGAGATGCCCTCGAATTCGCCCAGCATGCGCTGGCTGCCTGAGCCAAGATCGAATGTGTAAACGCGCGGCCGATTATTGGCATACGACATGAACGCAATCTGATCACGCACCGGGTTGAAGCGCGGCGTCAGGGTCAGCCACTGGCCGGAAGTCAGCACATGGCTATTCGCGCCGTCCTGATCCATCACGGCAAGACGGGTGATCTGGTGATGGCGCGGGCCGGTGCGGGCAATATAGGCGATGCGGGTGTCGAAATAGCCCTTCTCGCCCAGCATGCGCTCGTAAATCACGTCAGCGATGGTGTGGGCGATGCGGCGCCAGTTCCCGGCGGAGGCCGTGTAGGCGGTACCCTGAATCTGCTCGCCCGTCAGTACGTTCCACAGGCGCATTTCCACGCGCGTGCTGCTCGATCCTGCGGCGCTGCCAGTCACAGCCGCGCGCGCGCCTTGCGCCTTGAGCGCGGCGAAATCCGGTGTTCCGCCCGAACCCGGCAGAACGGTGAAAAGACCCGTGCTGTCCAGATCGGAAGAGATCACACTCGTAATCTGCTCACCCAGCCCGGGACCAAAAGAAGGGATCGAAATGGGGATCGGCGCGGTGCGGGCCTGATCGACCGTGATCTCCGCTTCACCCGGCGCGCTTGCCGCCTGAGCGAAAGCCCCGATCGGGGTTGCCAGTAATCCGCCAGCGGCAATCGATGCCCCGAGCACAGAGCGGCGCGAGAACAGGGTGGAGAGGCTCTGGGCCTGCTCATCGGTCAGCAGGGGCATATCGGTACGGGACGTATCGCGTGACATGAATTCGAGTCTCTTGCGCTCTGGAAGGAACATGATCGGGAAAACCTCAGGGTCGGAACACGAATTTGAGTTCGTGCGTCTTGCCCAAAAGGTTTGACGGTATCGGGAGTTTCGAGCAGGTCGGGCTCAACACGGCATCGCGTGCGCGCTCGGCCAGCGCCCGATAAGACGGGTCGGCAGCTGCCTTCGCCTGGGTATCGGGTGCAAAACGCGCCATCCTTGCCTCTCCGGTCGCATCGATCGTGACGATCAGATGCGCGCTAAATGAGGCATAATTACGCGCTTCGGTATCCTCGGAATAGCAGCGCCGCACAGAGCCCCCGATCGCCTTCTGCTCGGCCGAGCTGAGAGCGTTGGTGATGTCGCCATTGGGCGCCCCTCCCCCATTTGGCGCGCCACCCTGCTGCGGATTCGCGCGGGCTTTCGGCGGATGGGTCTGCTTCTGATCGGCGCGCATGGCATCGAGCGTCGCCAGCAGCGAATGCGAGTCGGCCTGGGTCTTCTTCGCCGCATTGGGCTGCGTGATGTGCGAGAAGGTCGGCGTCTCCGGCAGTTTGTCGACAGGCTGCGTCTGGGGCGACGGCGGCGCTACCTGCTTGGACGCGGACGGCGGTGACGGCTTGGGCGGCGAGGCCTTGATGGGCTCTGCCGAGTCGTCGACCATTTTCTCTGGTGTCTTCACGTCAGGCAAAGGCGGCGTCTTGCTTTCCGCCGGCGGCGGAATAGGCGGCGGCGGCGGCGCAGGCGGCGGCGGTTCTTCCACGGGTTGAGGCGTGGGCGGCGTCGGGGCTGGCGGCGCATCGGTGGGGGTCGGGGCGGGCGCAGGCGCAGGCTTTGGCGCAGGCGTATCCGCCTTGTGCGGGGTTGCCGGCGGACCGGAATCCTCAAACGCCATTTCGACGGGCGGGGGCTCGGGGGGCTCGGGCGGCTTGCTCATGGGCAGGCGCACAAGCAGGAAGCCGATGAACAGCGCATGCGCTGCAACCGACGCTCCCAACGCATAGCGGAAGCGCCGGACATCGGACCGACGGGGACGCAGCAAGGCTGCTTCTCCTCTGGTTACTGGCCCGCGGCGGGCTGCTGGGCCAGCAGCGCCACGTGCGTGAAGCCACCCGAGGTAATCTTCCCCATGATGTCCATCACCTGTCCGTAATTGATATGAGCATCAGCGCGGACGAAAATGCGATGCTCCTTGTCATTCTGGGCGGCCTGCTGCAATTGGGCGACAAGCTGATCGGCCGAGACCGGGTCCTCACCCAGATAGATACCGCCATCGGCCTTGATCGACACCGTGATCGGCTTCGTATCGGCATTGAGCGGGCTGGCATCGGTTTTGGGAAGATCGACATTGACGCCGCTCGTCATCATGGGCGCCGTCACCATGAAGATGATCAGCAGCACAAGCATGACGTCCACCAGAGGAGTCACGTTGATCTCCGACGCCGGGCGTCGCCTGCGGCCGCGTGCGGGGCCGCCCCCTGCAGACATGCCCATGGCGCTTAGCTCCGCTCTTCCGACTGGCGCGACAGGATCGCGGCAAATTCAGTGCCGAAAGCATCCATGCGCTCGGCGAAATGATCGAGCGCAGAGCTGGTCACGTTATAGGCCACATAAGCGGGAATAGCGGTGACAAGACCGATCGCCGTCGCGAACAGCGCCTCGGAGATACCCGGCGCCACGACAGCGAGATTGGTGTTGTGCATGGCCGCGATCGAGCCAAAGGCATGCATGATACCCCAGACCGTCCCGAACAGGCCAACGAAGGGTGCAACCGGGCCGATGGTCGCCAGCGCCACGACGCGGCGGCTCAGGCGGTCCATTTCACGCGCAACAGTGATGTTGATGGCACGATCCACACGGTCGCGCACGCCCCCACGGGCGAGATCGATGCCGGTGATGCGCGCCGAGCGGCGCCATTCGCCCATGGCTGCGCCAAAAACGGCTGCCATGGGGTGGAGCGGTTTGGCACCATCGGAGTCGTATAGATCCTCCAGACTGCCACCGGACCAGAAACGATCCTCGAATTCTGTCGCCTCGCGATTGACGCGACGGATCAGGATGATCTTCTCGATGATCACGGCCCAGACGAAGGCGCTGCACAAGATCAGCCCCACCATGACCAGCTGCACCACGATGGATGCATGCAGGAACAAGTCCAACGGTGACAACCCTGAAGCGGCGGCCCCTAGGTCAGCCGCATTTACCGCTCGATCCAAAAAAACCTCCTGAGGCTTCGTTCTGCGACACGCCTATACAGTGCATGCGTCATACGCGCCTATCCCGAATCGTCACGCATCATCACATGCCGCCTGTCCTCAGGTCGGGCTCGACAATGCCTCCAAGGATGCACGCCATCGCGGCGGAATTCGGGCAGGTCGCCCGGAATTCTGCATGATGCATGCCAGCTCGACTGTCAGCGTGGCGGCATGCATGTCGCCACACGTCACGATCTGGCGCAACTGGCAACGTGCGGAACCCACCGAATCGATCGTGGTCGTGATCTCGGCCCAGTCATCGAGACGCAGGGGACGATGATACTCGATGGCAAGTTTCGTTACGACGAAGACGAGCCCGGTCTCTTCCTGAAGCACGGAGACGGGGGTTCCGGCCATGCGCAGGGCCTCGGTACGTGCGCGCTCGGCAAGCGCGAGATAGCGCGCATGATAGACAATACCGCCTGCATCCGTATCCTCGTAATAGATACGGTAGCCGATCTTATGGGCTTTCATCATTCTCTCTCAACAGGTCGAACTGGTTGGAACGGGCCGAATCAGGAGCACTCAGACCCAGATGCGTCCAGCCGCGCTCTCCCAGCATCCGCCCGCGCGACGTGCGGAGCACCAGACCTTCCTGGATCAGATAGGGCTCGATCACATCTTCGAGCGTATCCCGCGCTTCGGCCAGCGCTGCGGCAAGCGTCTCGACCCCCACGGGTCCACCATGGTGATGCTCGGCGATACGCATCAGATAGCGCCTGTCCATTGCATCAAGCCCGACCGAATCGACCTCCAGACGATTCAAGGCCGCATCAGCCATCACACGGGTGATGGCCCGGTCGCGCGGCGCGCCAACGGCAGCGAAATCGCGCACCCGACGCAGGAGCCGACCGGCGATACGCGGTGTTCCGCGAGACCGGCGCGCAATTTCCTCAGCGCCATCCTCGGTCAGGTTCATGCCAAGCTTGGCCGCGCCCCGCGAGACGATCAGCCGCAACTCCTCGGCGGTATAGAAAACTAGGCGTAACGGTATCCCGAAGCGGTCTCGGAGGGGCGTGGCAAGCAACCCGGCGCGCGTCGTGGCGGCGACCAGTGTGAACGGGGCGAGGTCGATACGCACCGAGCGCGCTGCGGGGCCCTCACCGATGATCAGATCGAGCTGGAAATCCTCCATCGCGGGATAGAGCACTTCCTCAATGGCAGGCTGCAGACGGTGGATCTCATCGATGAACAGGACATCATTGGGCTGCAGATTGGTGAGGATGGCTGCGAGGTCACCCGCACGCTGGATAACAGGCCCCGATGTCGCGCGAAACCCGACACCGAGCTCACGCGCCACGATCTGGGCAAGCGTCGTCTTTCCCAGCCCCGGCGGACCGTGGAGCAGGACATGATCCAGCGCCTCGCCGCGGCTACGCGCCGCCTGGATGAACACGGAGAGGTTCTCGCAACTTGCGCGCTGTCCCGTGAAATCATCCAGTGTCTGGGGACGTAACCCGTGGTCGTTATCCTCGATGCGACGCTCCGGCGTCAGCGGGCCTCTGTCAGTCTCGCTCATGATCGCATTCCGCCTTCGCTGCTATCCAACCCTCTATCCTGACCTCTGCCTCGCCCTGTGGCCCGCTCCCTCGCCCGCTCTCTGGCCCGCCACCCGACGTGACACCCACGTTCCGCCGGGATCATCGCGCCAGATCCCGCAGGGCAAGGCGGATGATCTTGTCGAGCGTCGCGCCTTCATGCTCGGCCAGAATTCGGCTGAGCACAGGAAAGGCCTCAACACGACGAAAGCCGAGCCCGGCCAGCGCCTGCAGGGCATCCGCCTCAACAGAGCCCGCCGCGTTACTGGCACTGCGCCCGATCGGCGTGGCGCCGCTGGCCGGCATCTTGCCCACCTTACTCTTGAGCTCGGTCACAATGCGCTCGGCCAGGCGTGCGCCCACACCCGCAGCGCGCGTCAACGCCGCCTTGTCTCCTGCGCTGATCGACAGAACGAGATCACCCGGTGTTGCAACGGAGAGTATGGCGAGCGCCACCTTGGCGCCTACGCCCTGAACCGTGGTCAGGAGGCGAAACCACTCCTGCTCGTCGGCGGTCAGAAAACCGTAGAGCTGGATCGCATCTTCGCGCACCACGGTCTCGATCAGCAACCGGGTCTTCTCTGGGGCGGCCGGAAGATTGGCGAGGGTGCGTGTCGAGGCAGAAACGAGATAACCGACACCATTCACATCCAGAATGCAGCGATCCGCTTCCGTGCTCACCACGATGCCCGTCAACAATCCGATCATGATTTGTTCCCCATACTCGTCTCACCTGCCCCGAAGGTCACTCTGCCAGACATACCGCCTCCCGTCACTCAGGGGGATGACACCGGCGTTCCTGTCAGGCCATACGCCTGCCGGAAGACACCTGCCGTGCCGTTTCCCGATGATGGGCATGGCAGATCGCCACCGCCAGGGCATCTGACGCATCGGCCTTGTGAATGATCGCTCCGGGCAGAAGGCGCTTGACCATCATGGTGACCTGCTCCTTCGTGGCGGACCCGGTACCAACCACCGATTTCTTGACCATCATGGCCCCGTATTCAGCCACGGGCAGGCCTTCATAGGCGGGCGTCAGCAGGGCCACGCCGCGCGCATAGCCCAGCTTCAGCGTAGAGGCGCCGTTGCGGTTGACATAGGTCTCTTCCACGGCGGCCTCGGCGGGCTGGTAATCGCGTATCAGCTTTTGCAGCGCCCCGTGCAGCTCGCACAGACGCAGGGGAACGGATTCCGCCCCATCGGTCGCGATCACGCCGGAGGCAACATGCTGAAGCCTGTTGCCCTCCACATCGATCAGACCCCAGCCCATGAAGCGCAGACCGGGGTCAATCCCGAGAAGTCGGATCAAGCAGCCAGTGCCTGGGCGACGTCGTCGGGGATATCGAAATTGGCATAGACGGCCTGGATGTCGTCGTTGTCTTCCAGAACGTCGATCAGCTTCAGCACCGAGCGTGCTTTTTCCTCATCCAGCGTCACCGTGTTCTCGGGGCGCCAGTCGAGCTTCGCCGAGCTTGGCTCACCGAAACGCGCCTCGAGGGCGTCACGCACCGCGAAGAGGTTCTCCATTGCGCAGGTGATCTCATGCCCGTCCTGGGTGAGTTCGGCATTGTCGGCGCCGGCCTCGATCGCCGCATCGAGCATATCTTCTTCCGATGCTGCAGCCACCGGGTAGGTGACTACGCCCAGACGCTGGAACATGAACGAGACCGAGTTGCTCTCACCCATCGAGCCGCCATGCTTCGAGAAGGCCGCGCGGACCTCGCTGGCCGTACGATTGCGGTTGTCGGTCAGTCCCTCGACGATGACAGCGACGCCAGCAGGACCGTAGCCCTCGTAGCGGACCTCGACATAATCCTCGCCACCACCAGCGCCGCTGGCCTTCTTGATGGCGCGCTCAACATTATCCTTGGGCATGTTCGCCTCACGCGCTGCGATCATGGCGGCACGCAGGCGAGGATTGGAGGACGGGTCAGGCAGGCCGGAACGCGCCGCAACCGTGATTTCACGCAGGATCTTCGCAAACTGCTTGGCGCGCTTGGCGTCCTGCGCACCTTTGCGGTGCATGATGTTCTTGAATTGCGAATGACCGGCCATCAGAGCCTCCTCAACCTTGGGTGTCTCAGGCCAGACGGCCGTGACAATGTTTGAATTTCTTGCCCGATCCACAGGGGCAAGGGGCGTTGCGCGGTGTCTCCTGCGCGTAACCGCCCTCGATTTCTGGCGCATTCATGCCAGCGCCCGGTGACTGGAAGAGTGCTGACGGCTGCATGCCCACCTGACGGGGCTCGAGTCCTGCCGCGGAACCCTCGTCATTTGGCGCAAAAACCTGCTGCCCCTCGGTCCCCGGGAAAGGATCGGCCTGCTGCACCACCTCGATACGGGACATGGTGGTCGTCACGCGCAGACGCATGTCATCGAGCATCGCGGTGAAAAGCTGGAAAGCCTCGTGCTTGTATTCGTTCAGCGGATCACGCTGGCCATAGGCGCGCAGACCGATTCCCTGACGCAGTTGGTCGAGCGCATGAAGGTGCTCCTTCCAGACGGCGTCGAACGAGGTGAGAAGAACCTGCTTCTCGATATGGCGCATGATGGTCGGACCGATATTGGCGGAACGCGCAGCCTGGGCCTGGGCCGCGGCCTCCTCCACGCGCTGGATCACGAGGGCGGCGTCCATGCCGTCTTCCTTCGCCCAGTCGCTGATCGGCAGGTCGAGATTCAGGAGAGAGAGCAGATCAGCCTGAAGCGCCTCGCTCTCCCACTGCTCGGCAAAGGCCTTCTCGGGGATACGCGCATGAACGGCTTCCTCGATCCCCTGCTCGCGCAGTTCCTGAATGATGCCCGACACATCTTCCATCGCCATGTATTCCCGGCGCTGGGCGTAAACTTCCTTGCGCTGGTCATTCATGACGTCGTCATATTTGAGAACGTTCTTGCGCATGTCGAAATTGCGCGCCTCGACCTTCTTCTGCGCACGTTCGAGCGCCTTGTTCAGCCAGGGATGAACGATGGCCTCGCCTTCCTTCATTCCGAGCTTGGTCCAGAACGCGCCCATGCGCTCGCCGCCATAGATGCGCATCAGATCGTCTTCAAGCGACAGGAAGAAGCGCGAGGCACCCGGGTCGCCCTGCCGACCCGAACGGCCACGAAGCTGATTATCGATACGGCGGCTCTCATGGCGCTCCGTACCGATCACATACAGGCCACCGAGCTCCTTGACCGTGCCATGGTTGACCGCGATCTCCTCGCGCAGGCGCAGGATCTCGGCCTCATGCGCGGCCTCGTCCTCGATCTTCTCCAGGCTCTGGCGGATCAGCATGTCCAGATTGCCGCCCAGCTTGATGTCCGTTCCACGACCCGCCATGTTGGTGGCAATGGTGATAGCGCCAGGGGCACCGGCCTGCGCCACGATCTGGGATTCCATTTCATGAAACCGCGCATTCAGCACGGAATGCGGAATGCTCTTCGAGCTGAGCAGATTGGACAGATGCTCGCTCTTCTCGATCGAGGTCGTCCCGACCAGAACCGGCTGGCCCGACTTGGAGACTTCCTGAATCAGATTGGCGACGGCTTCGAATTTCTCGCGCGCCGTGATGTACACCTCGTCATCCGTATCCTTGCGCGCGACAGGGAGATTCGTTGGAATCTCGACCACTTCGAGCTTGTAGATCTCGGCAAACTCGTCCGCCTCGGTCATGGCGGTGCCAGTCATACCCGAGAGCTTGGGATAGAGACGGAAATAGTTCTGGAAGGTGATCGAGGCGAGAGTCTGGTTTTCCGGCTGGATCTCGACGTGTTCTTTCGCTTCAAGGGCCTGATGCAGGCCGTCGGAGTAGCGACGCCCATCCATCATGCGCCCGGTGAACTCGTCGATGATGATCACCTTGCCGCCACGCACGATATATTCGACATCGCGAGCGAAAAGCGTATGGGCGCGCAGGGATTGCTGCACATGATGCATGACGGCGATATTATGCACGTCATAAAGTCCGCCTTCATTCAGGACACCTGCCTCACGCAGCATCTCCTCCACAAGATCGGAACCCTGCTCGGTCAGGATGACCGAACGCAGCTTCTCGTCCTTTTCGAAAGCCTCGGGGTGCTTGACGAGCTGGACCACGACATCATCGACGCCGCGATAGAGTTCCGAGCTGTCATCTGCGGGCCCGGAGATGATCAGGGGCGTACGTGCCTCGTCGATCAGGATCGAATCCACCTCGTCAACGATGGCATGATAGAATGGACGCTGGACCATTTCCTCCAGCGTGTACTTCATGTTGTCACGCAGGTAATCGAAGCCGAATTCGTTATTGGTGCCATAGGTGATGTCAGAGCCATAGGCAGCACGCCGCTCGTCATCGGACAGGTTGGGCACGATCACGCCGGTGGTGAGGCCGAGGAAGCTGTAGAGCTTGCTCATTTCCTCGGCATCGCGCCGGGCGAGATAATCATTGACCGTCACCACATGCACGCCCTTGCCGGCCAGCGCGCTTAGATAGACCGCCAGTGTGGCGACCAGGGTCTTGCCCTCACCCGTACGCATTTCAGCAATACGACCGGAATGAAGCACCATGCCGCCCACGAGCTGAACGTCGAAGTGGCGCATGCCCAGAACGCGGCGCGAGGCTTCGCGACACACGGCAAAGGCCTCGGGCATGATCTTGTCGAGGCTTTCCCCTGCTGCGATACGGCCCTGGAATTCTGCGGTCTTGGCACGCAGCGCCTCGTCGTCGAGCGCCTTTACGGCTGGCTCGAGCGCGTTGATTTCCGGCAGGCGCTTCTGATAGCCCTTCAGCGAGCGATCATTGGCGGTGCCGAATACGGCGCGGGCGATACGAGCGAACATGACTGTCCTTCTGGCGATCTGGTCCGTCTGAGACGAACCGCGAACTTGAGAGGCGGATGATCCCTCCCGCCGGGACCGGAAGAGGCCTGTGCACCAGGCACGGACCGTCAGACTGGGCGGGAGCGCAGCGCGCCCGCCGGGGCAGGTTCGGGATCGTCCACGCGGGAAAGGAGATAAGGCGCGCCCTTGCCTTGGTCAACCGAGCAGCGCAACGATCGGACGGCCCAGAGACGGGCTGAAGCACGATTTCTTCATGAAGAGTGGCATCAAAACCGGGAATACGGCGCCAACCGGCCTTGCCGAGGCGTCACGCCTGCGCCATGCTGAGACTAGTTCCACGAGTTTTTCGAGGTTATTTCTCCATGCGGCTTACCCGCCCGGCTCTTTTCTGCGCCGCCCTCATTTCCGGCACGACTCTGGTGGCTCCGGCCTTCGCGGCTCCCGCCCCCGCTGCCCCGGCAAGTGCGGCTCCGGCCGCTGCTGCGGCTGCGCCTGCCGACGCCAACCCGCTGATCGCCTCGGTCAACGGCCAGAAGATCTATCTGGATGACGTCAAGAAGGCCGCCGCCGGTCTGCCGCCGCAGGCACGCCAGCTGCCGCCCAACACGCTGGTCAACATCCTGCTGAACCAGATCGTCAGCCAGAAGGCGATCCAGATCGACGCACTGAAGGAAGGTCTCGACAAGAAGCCTGACGTCAAGGCGCAGATGCAGGATGCCGCGGATAACGCGCTGCAGAATGCCTATCTGCAGGAAAAGGTCGCACCGATAGTGACCGAGGACGCCATCAAGCAGGCTTATCAGGCGAACTACGCTTCCAAGAAGGGCGAGCAGGAAATCCATGCCCGTCACATTCTGGTTGCCGATGAAGCGACTGCGAAGGACGTGATCAAGCAGCTCGACAAGGGTGCGAAGTTCGAAGATCTGGCCAAGAAGCTCTCGACCGACAAGGGATCGGGCGCCAGCGGTGGCGATCTGGGCTGGTTCAAGAAGGACGACATGCTGCCGGAATTCTCGAAGGCCGCTTTCGCCATGAAGCCGAACACGATCAGCCAGACCCCGGTGAAGACCCAGTATGGCTGGCATGTGATCCAGGTCCTCGCCTCGCGTGAAGCCCCCGTTCCGCCGCTCGATCAGGTGCATGACGAGATCCGCCAGCAGCTGATCCGTGACAATGTGCGCAAGATCGTCGAGGCCGCTCAGGCCAAGGTCAAGATCGTACGCTACGACGCCCAGGGCAAGCCGATCAGCGATGTCCCGGCAGCTGCTCCCGCCAAGAAGTAAAGCCTGTCGAAAAGTGAGGTATTCTCTCTCACTTTTCACTCACGCGGCCAGTCTTTTCACCTGATTTCCGGGTGAAGGGCTGGACCTGAGGCGCAAGCCGTGCATCCTCCTTCCGACGTTTACCGTTCGGAGACAGATCATGGCCAAAGCCCTCCCCCGCTCCCCCCTCGCCCAGCCTTTGCCGCGCCTCGAGCCGGTAGCAGGTGTGCGGCTTGGCGCTGTCGCCGCCCAGATCCGCTACAAGGATCGCCCCGATCTCATGATGATGGAATTCGTGCCCGGCACGACGGCGGCTGGCGTGTTCACGCGCAGCAAATGCCCCGGCGCGCCTATTGACTGGAGCCGCGCCGCCCTTGCTCAGGGCAAGGCACGCGCGCTCGTCGTCAACTCCGGCAATGCCAACGTGTTCACGGGGCGCGCGGGCATCATTGCCACGCAGATCTCAGCCGCCGCCGCAGCGCGCGTCGTCCATTGTCCCGCAACAGAAGTCTTTCTCGCATCGACAGGCGTGATCGGCGAACCGCTCGATGCCGAGCGTATCAGCGACGCCATGCCGAGCCTGTATGAAGGATTGTCGTCGGAAGGTTGGGAAGCCGCTGCCCGGGCGATCATGACCACCGATACGTTCCCCAAGGCAGCGACACGCAAGGTCGAGATCGGCGGCAAGTCGGTCACGATCCAGGGGATTGCCAAGGGCAGCGGCATGATCGCGCCCGACATGGCCACGATGCTCGGCTTCGTAGTCACCGATGCGGCGATCTCCCATGACGTGCTGCAGGCCCTTCTCTCCGAGGGAACTGAGCGCAGCTTCAACGCCATAACGGTCGATTCCGACACATCCACCTCGGATATGGTGCTGGTCTTTGCCACCGCACAGGCAGGCAATCCCGAAATCACGACCCTGACCGACCCGGCGCTGGTCGCATTCCGCGAGGCACTCGATTCCCTGTTGCTCGAACTCGCCCTGATGGTCGTGCGCGATGGCGAGGGCGCGACGAAGATGTTCACGGTGCGCGTCAATGGCGCTGTCTCGGATGAGTCGGCCAAAAAGATCGCCTTGGCCATCGGCAATTCTCCGCTGGTGAAAACCGCGATCGCAGGTGAGGATGCCAATTGGGGCCGAATCGTCATGGCCGTGGGCAAAAGCGGCGAACCCGCTAACCGTGATACGCTCTCTGTTGCCATAGGCGGCGTATGGATTGCGCGCCAGGGGACCGTAGTTGACGGCTATGATGAGGCACCCGTAGTCACCCACATGAAAGGGCAGGATATCGAGATCCAGATTGATCTCGGCCTCGCCAATGGTCATGCGCAGATCTGGAGCTGTGACCTGACCCACGGTTACATCGACATCAACGGCTCCTATCGGAGCTGAGCCTGCGGTGACCGGCCCCCTGGGGTCGGTCACCTGCTTTCATTTCCTCTCTACCCGCCCCTGCGTCTAGTGATTTCAAGGTCTGACATCGCCAGAAGTTGCGATTGCACCGCATTTTCATTTGATTTAGTACTCCTGCCGTCCCTTTTTGTTCAGGAGAGGGCATCCCGTGTCTGGACGGACGCGTTGATTGCACCCACATTGTGGGTCATGAGCCAGGACAGCTCACGGTAAACGCAATCATATCAGCGTCGTACTCCATGCCCGGGCGACGCCGAGGAGGAACAGGCATGGCAAATGGATTTCGCGTGGTCATCATCGGCGGCGGTGTTGCCGGGATGGAAACGGCGATGACGCTGGGTCGCGGGCGTCACCGCGACATCGAAACCACGCTGATCGACAAGGGCGCCGTGCATTACTGGAAACCGATGCTGCACGAATTTGCAGCCGGCACCGGCGAGGAGTCACGCGACTGCACGACGTTCATCGAAGCAAGCCGCCGCTTTGGCTTCCGCTTCATCCAGAGCTCGCTCAGCAGTGTCGATCGCGAGAAGCACGAGATCCGTCTCGCGAATGACGAAATCATTCCCTATGACATGTTGATCGTCTCGCTCGGTTCGCGTTCGAATGATTTCGGGATTGAGGGGGTGATGGCCAATTGCACCTTCATCGATTCCCTCCCGGATGCGAGTAGCTTCCACGAGAAATTCCGTGCCGCCTTCCGAGATGCTGCTGCGCGCAACACCACACTGGAGGTCGGTATCGTGGGCGGCGGCGCAACGGGTACCCAGCTCGCGGCCGAACTTTGCAGTGCGATCGATCTGGCACCCGGTTACGGCAAGGAGGCCCGTCGCAACCTGCTGCGTCTCTCTCTGATCGAGACCGGCAAGCGCATCCTGCCAGCATTCCCCGAGCGCGTTTCGAATGATGCGCGCAAGCAGCTTGAGGCCCTTGGTGTCAGCGTCCTGACCGAGGCGATGGTGACTTCCGTGGACGAGGCGGGCTTTCACCTCAAGGATGGCCGCATTGTTCCGGCATCGCTGCGAGTCTGGGCCGCTGGCGTGCGGGCCAGCGCCGCCACGGAGCTCTTCGAAGGGCTCGACATCGCTCGCGGCGGGCAGATCGTGGTCAACCATCACATGCAATCGACCCGCGATACGTCGATCTTTGCGTTAGGCGACTGCGCACGAATCAATGATTCCCCGCTTCCCGCCACCGCTCAGGTTGCACGCCAGCAGGGGATCTATCTCGGTCGGGCGATTCCGATCATCGCGCAGGGTCGCGAGCCCTCGACTTTTGTTTACCGCGACCGTGGTGCCGTTGTATCGCTGGGTGACTATAATGGATGGGGCATGGTCGGTTCCTCGACGAGCTTTGGAGGCGGTCTCCTGCGCGGGTTGGCACCAAGATGGCTGCATGATCTGATCTTCCGTCAGCATCAGATCGGCGTCATGGGGCTGGCGCGGGGAACAGCAGCGTTCCTTAAGGCCCATTTGAACCCGACCCGGCCCCGTCTGGACAAATAACACCCGATCAACGGTAGTCTCGCGTCATGCCTCTTCAGCGATCACAATCTCTCCCCGCCCCCGAAGCAGAGCGCCTCGACGCGCTGGTAGGCGCCCTGCAGGCACAAGGCTATGCCTTCGAGCGTGGACCCGAAATGCGCTCGTTTCTCCAGGCCTTTGGCTTCGAGGACTGGGAGCGCTTCGCTGAAAGCTGGCACCGGCTCGGTCTTGATCGCTACATGGCCGATGGCGGTCGCTACCGTAAGCGGCGTTATGCGACCTACGCGCTTGCTGGTGGCCGCATCGATCGCAAGCGCCATCAGCCCCACTATCAGAGCCGTGATTACAACCTGCTCAATGGCGGGATAGAACGCTGGTTCGGACCGATCGAGGATGCCATCGCCAGCCATCCGGTGATGCTGTCCATTCTCAATGCCGCCCATTTACTGGCGTTGCGCATGACGCCCGCCTCAACCCAGCCCGATAGCTGGCACGCGGAGGTGCACCAGTTCCGTATCGAGGCGCAAGCCGGCAATCAGGGGCGCCCCACCCCTGAAGGGATGCATCGCGACGGTGTGGACTGGGTGTTCGTCCTCATGGTGAGCCGAGAGAATGTGGCGTCCGGTGTCACCACCATCCATGACGACCACAGGCGCGAGATAGGGTCCTTCACACTGGCCTCTCCACTCGATACAGCCCTCGTGGACGATCATCGTGTCTTTCACGGAGTGACGCCTGTTGAGCCTATCGACCCGGCACGTCCTGCGTATCGTGACGTACTGGTCGTAACGCTGCGTCACGCGTAAGAAGCAGGGCATCCACAAAGTCCGGCGAGTCGGCGCTGAACAAGAATGAAAGACAAGTCGATGCGTTTACCCCAGGCTCTGGTGCATGCTGCGCTTGTAAGCACGGTTTTCTGCAGCCTCATGGGCCCGTCCGCCTGGGCGGGAGCCCATCGCGCCACATCCCAGAACAGCGCTGGCCCGCACCCCGTGATTCTCTCGAGCCTGCCCGGAACAAATCTGGATCACGAAGCGCGCGAACTGAATGCTGCCGATCTCGCCGATGCTGCCAAACACGATGACCAGCCCGTGGTACTCGTCGCATCTGCCCCGCTCTCGACGGACAAATCCGATATGGCTCTGTTCGTGCAACTGCAATCCGCGCGGCTTTGCGGCTCCGCAGGATGCTCGACCTCGGTCTATCTGAGACACAAGGGTGGCTGGAAGCTGGTTCTCGATTCGGTTAGTGGTGCCATCTCGGTTCTCCCGAGCCGTCACAATGGGATGCACGACTTGCTGATCGACAAGAACGACCGCTGGACATGGAACGGCACGACTTATCAGGATGGGGCTCCTGCCCCCGCGCCACAGAAGGCGGCGCCCAAAAAGACTGACGACGCGCCGAAGAAAAAACTTCTGCGCGGCTGAAAAAGCTGATGCAATTTTTGAGGCTGGAGCGGGTGAAGGGAATCGAACCCTCGTATGCAGCTTGGGAACCCCAGGAGATTTACGGCGCAGCAGACCGTAAGTCCCTGTAAAACCCAGGAAAATCGTTCTCCTGTAACGTTACGAGTTAACCGCTAGGACATGTCCTAGACGCCCCACCTGAGAGGTCAGGCGTCGTGTCCTAGAGGCTTCACGTCTGCCAAGGCATCGAACACAGCGGTTATCCGCTGCGCAGTTCGGCTCTGTGACAGGTGGGCGTATCGCCTCGTCATGTCCAATGTCGTGTGGCCCAACCCCTCCTGCACCTCGGCTAGATCCGCGCCGTTCTGGAGCAGCCACGATGCGTAGGTGTGGCGGAGGCTGTGAACGGTAGCGCGACCGTGGCAGGCCACTATATCCTCTCGATTGAGCCCGCAGGCATCCATAGCGGCGATTATAGGCCGACCGGAGGCATCCGTTCGGAACCGCTTTCCGCCTCCGCCGGGGAACACCATCACAGTCTCACGCGCTTCATATCGGCGGCGCAGAATGTCCGATGCAGAGGCTGGAAGTGGCGCCACCCGCTCCCGGTTCGATTTACTCCCCCAGAACCGCACATGGCGAAACTCGACGGTGTCCACTCGATCCCAGGTCAAGCGCGCCACTTCCGACCAGCGCCCTCCGGTCACTGTGAGGATGACGAACAAATCCCTGATATCCAGCCGGGACTGAACCGTGGCAGGACTGGGGTGCAGATCGTGCTGCGCTCCATTTTTGTAGACCGCACTGGTGCTTCGGAAAGGGTCCAGATGGTCATAAACGCTCTGCCACTCCTCCCGCGTGAGATACCGTGTCTTGGCTTTGACCTGGGGAAGTCGCCAGGGATTTGCTCGGCCAGAGCGGCTTACCATCGCAGGCGGGAACTCACCTCCCAGATCAGCAACGTAGTTCGCGGCGGCACGTAGGGTCTTGACCTCATGCGCTGCGGTTTGGGGAGAGTTTCCCTCGGCAATCCGCGCGCGGACCATTTCATCCATGTCTGCCGGGGTGAGCGACACCAGCAGGCGTCTTCCATCAAGGCTAAAGCGCCCCTCGAACCCCTCCCCGAGTGTTTTACGCACATGGATGCCCGCGTGGCGACTCGATGCCTTGCGCTCAGTCTCAAGCCACGACAGATACCTCCGCAACGCAGCCTCGATGGTCACACCCTGCACCTTTTCGGATGCGGGCCTGGCGTCCTCAGCGAATTTCTGGATGATCTCGGTCGCAGCCTTGCGGGCCGCTCGCATGGCGGTCTCTTTGGTGGAACGCTTGACACGCTTTCCCGATACCGAGTCAGTGAATGACACGAACCAGAAAGGGCTCGCAGGCTGGCGGAAGAAATGCATTTCAGTGTCCCGTGCGCAGGAGTGCTGTCGTGGCACCCGCAAGAGCTATGAACGCCTCCTGCATAGACGGCTCTACTGACGCCCAGACGATGCCTGTGTCCACCATGAGATCGGCGGCCCAGAGATCACCCACAGGACTCACACTCGCAACAAAGCTCCCGTCCTCACGAACCGGGCTGAAAATGACAAGGCTATCGCCGTCAAGTGTGTCGTCCCGATCTTCAACAGGGCCGAAAAAAACAGCGGCCAGCAGGGACCTACATAGGGACCGCTCAGGGCACATCATCGTCATCATGGCTTCATCCGAATTAACTACCTGCACAACTTACAGAGCAGGCAGGAACAGGTTCAAGTTAAAAATGAGAACATAGAGAGAACAAAACATGTAAACGCAACGAGTGAGGGGCACCAATCTGCCCCTCTCCCGCGCCGATAGGTTATTGTAAACGCTGCTGAAATGCCTTGAGCAGCGGTATCTGGCCCTGACGATACAGCTCCGCCATCTCCTCCTGCCCAGCGGCACGAAGAGAGATTGTCACGGAGGTCCAGGCTGAGTTCTGCTGAATGTGTTCGCGGAACAGTTCGAGAGCCCGAGGGCGTTCGCGACGGACCCGATAGTTGTCCTGAGGGTCGCGGTAGAGGTACCCAAGTTCCACCAGGCGAGCTGGGACCGCGATAAGGTTCACACCGTCGAACACGCTGAAGAACTTGCGGATGCTCGGCAGGTAGTTCCCGGCTGTGATCTGATCAAACCCGGCAGCCTTGGGTTCGGAGATGGCGAGCTGGGCCTTCTGCCGCTCGACGGTATCCTGAAGAACGGTCAGAGCGCGCAGTGCAAGGGCTTCAGGGGTTTCATCGGGAGCGGCAACCATGTAGCCGCCGGTTTTGCGGATGGCTGGTAGGACCTCAGCAGTTACCCATTTCTTGAACCGCTTGGCATCAGGTTTGCGGCTGGTGAGCACCAGAGAGAACAGGCCAGACTGGTTGATGATGGTGCGATTGGGGTTGAGATTCCCACCACCCTCAATACGGGTGGTGGCCTTCTCATCATCATCTAGCCTCGCGGCGACATTCTCCGGCTTAGCTATGTCGAGTGCCGCGCAAACATCCGCGAGAAACCACCAAGGTTCCCCGTCGCGGTCCATGACGCGAACCGAATGACCCTCAAATGGAAACGTCATGGCGCGGCTGCCGCCATCTTCGTGGCCTTCATATGCCTGTAAATTAATCATCTGGTTCTTCCTGTGTTCATCTTGTGGACATGAGGGGCCAGTGTCAGCCTCACGGTTCAGACGAATCTGAGCGAAGCTGACTCTGTGGGCGCGGCCTGGATTTTCAGGTGATAAGAAGCGGAGCTATTTTCTGAAGATACTGGTGTGGTTCTGTGAGAACCTCGATGGTGTAGTGCGTCTAATTGAAGTTGCGGATAACTTGGTGAGCATGTGCAAACACCTCACTGAATTCCTACAACTTCTTTCGGGTACATTGCTCGTCTAACAGAGGGACCCCGGCAGGGCTTACGAGTTCTCGCCGGGGACTTCCTGATCAACCGCGTTGCCAGTGCGAACTGCGAAACATACGAACCATAGAAGGACAGGTATGACCGCTGTGAAGGCAATACTGATGCACTCGCCTACAATTTGAATGCGAGTGAGTGGATCGTAGACGAGGCGGAGAACGCCCAGGGTGATGAATATCGCCGCAGGAAACGATAAGGCGATGATCTGTGGCCAGCTTGGCGGGATCACTTTATTCATAGATGCTGCACCTCGAACTATGCTAAGCAGGGAAGTCGGTAACGTTAGAGATTTTTTCAGGCAGACGCTCGGCGCGTACTGTTCTATTGCGTAAGTCTAATCGTCGGCGGCCCTTTGCGTGCGGCTTTATAAGCGCATGTAGAAGGATTTTCGGTGTTTGATAGGGGACATTAGAGTGACTTTCAGGGTGTGAAAGTGTTAGAAGAAGTAAGCAAATGACCCTCGTTGAGTGTCATTGACATTCAATAACTCCAATGAGTGTCGCTTACAAGTGGTTTTTGGGGAAAATGGCGAAAACTATCCAAATTTCTGTCCGCGTGGATGAAGATCTCAAAGAGTCGCTTGATCGCGCCGCCGAAAAGGAGGAGCGTACTGTGGCCCAATGGGTACGATCTCTGATCAACCGTGAGCTGCGCCGTATAGACGCTAAGCCAGAGGGGAATACTTGAGTGCCAGCGTCTTTGTGGAGTCTAGGCTGGTCGTACTACTTCGTGGCGTTCATGCTTATCGGCGCCGCTATGGGTGCCGCTGACTTTTTCAAGGCGTGGAAAGAAGAGCACTTCGTGTTTCTTGATGAAATCCGGGGTGCCATCGAAGGCACTAAGCAGGGCTCCCGCGAAGATGAGATGCTTCGTGAGTTAAGGATGACCGTTGGCTGGCTCATGCAGAGTGCAGAGCTAACAAAGATCAATACCGAAACAATGATCATCATGATTGAGGAGCTGCGTAGGTTCAGGCTCGGGGACACTGAGTCACGCAGCTTCCCTTGGGAAATTGATCCAAGCTACAACGGGTATACACCGTCCTCTGTCAGTGAACCCTCAAGTCCCCTTTAAAACTCCCCCTCATGGTCAACTCCCCAGACCGATAAAGCTCCGGCAACACCTTCCACCCTTCATCGAGCGCGAAAATCTTCCTGCTGCCTTTGAACTTGTCGAACTTCTCCACGAAATGCGTGGCGGGTTTTAACTGGATATTAAGGGGTTTTCGGCCAGCGTGACTGCGCCACCACAAACAGAAGATTAGAAATGCACCTAAGACACACCATCACCACCATCGTGACCGCCTGCGCTCTCAGCGCCTGTGCATCCTCTCCTGCTGAACAACTCAAAAAGACCAACAGTGCGTACAATGCGGCAAATGACGCCTGCACGAAAATGTACCCGTTCAGACCGGGCTACGTGGCAAACCTGGCGACATGCCTGGGAACCAACGACATTGAGTACGGCACTGCCCTTGTCGGACCAGACACCGACCTACTCTCGAAAATGGACGCAGAACACGCAGTCACCGGGGCGCAGGTGGATCACGGGCAGATTTCACCAGCGCAGGGGATGGCTGCCTGGGACAGCCAGAAGCAGGCGTTCGGCACCGCCCTTCAGACCCGGCAAGAGAACCGTAGGCGCTCAGCGGTGGTAGCTGCCCAGCACCCAGCTATAAGTCCTCCGTGAGATCACTTACAGCGCCCTCAGACAGCGACACCCACAGCAGCCCCACATAACCACTTCCGGAGGTCATCACTTGCCCTCCGGCTTCATCTCTGCTGCCTCCAGCAGCGCCTTGACCGTCACCTCAAGTTCCCTGTCACCCTCAACACCAAACAGCATGGCGTACATCACCGGGTCTCTATACCGCAGCATCCGCTTGGCAAACTCAGCCTGAGGTACCCCGTACAGATCAGCCAGTTTAAGAACGTAGGCTGGCTTAACGGGGGTCTTGCCCCGCTCCAAGTTCGACATGAACGCGGCTGTAACTCCAAGATGCTTTGCGACATCCTTGGCCATCAGGCCAGCAGCTTCACGGGCCTGTATAAGATACTCACCCCCTCGCCTACGATCTTCAAACGAGACGTTTATGCTGTAGTCAGCCACAACATCTATCCTCCTGTACGGTGCACCAGGCCAGGCCCAGTCAGATTATCAACTGTCGCCACCCTAACACCGGGAGGCGTCAAGAGTTCACTAGCTGAGTTATCAGTTTATTGAAACACCCTATCAGAGTCCTGAAGCACCTTTACAAGGCACTCTGATCAGAGGGGGATTGTGGGGGCTGATACCTACGGGACACCCAAAGAAACCTGAGGCAACCCTCAACGCACCTTTAGAGGCACCTTAAAGGACTTTTAGAGAACTCTATATGTATCCTTTATAGATAACTTTTTTCCTCGCCCTTGTTCTATTGCGTAATTCAAATCGTCGCTTCCGCCGCCCGCTGCCCCAGACGCGCAAAAGCTCCCTGAAAGTGACCATCAGGGAGCTGTCAGAGGAAGCGGCAGAGGTCCGTTAGAGAGACCTCAGGGCATTGACGATTTGAATTACGCAATAGAAGGCTGGGGAGCCCACACACGACTTTCCCCCGGCTCCATCATCAGCGCCCTGGCGACAACGGCTGTTAGGGTGGCCTCACAATGGGCTGTATGCGAGCCGTCAGCGTGAGGCTCGATTAATAAGAACACACCGCTGCGGCGTTTGATGATAGCGAACCCGTTGCACCGTGTAAGCATGAGAGTTATCCGATGATGTTAGAGGTTATCTTGGAACTGCGCGGAGTGCGATCACTTCAGCAGGTACAGGTCCAAAGCTGACCCTCCCTGCCTGAACTCGGCGGCTATCATGCGCCCGTCAGATAGCGTGACACCGTACTGACCCCGACCAAACACGACGCTTTCGATTGGTGTGGATATCTTGCAGGTGTCAGATATCGCAGCTCCCACCTGAAACGCGCCTATGTGTTCTCGATCTTCAGGGCCTAATAACGTGGGCGCTCCGGCCTGCCCTCTCAGGGCAGCTTCAGTTAGGCTTTTGATGGTCATGAAGGGACTCCTGAGAGGTTTTGAAGGGCGTCTGAAGGAGACTTGCAGGGGAGAGCCCATAGAGGGACCTCAGAGGGCGCTAGAGGGCGGCCGATCTGGGATTCCTTCCAAGCCATCCAGAGCGCCGCTACGGCGATTGCGCGCATGGCGGCTTCAGTCGGCTTGGAGTACCGCGCACGGCCTGCCAGATCGTCCATGTAGAGGCGTATGCAGCGGACCTGAGGGGATGAATAGGCGCGCTGAAGGTCCTCTCGCGTGTCTTTTGTGCAGGTGGCTTTGCGCGCCCATTCCCGTTCGTGTTGAGTACCTTTGAAATAAGCCCGTGTAGCGGCGTCTAGAGAGGCAAGCGCGGGTCTCTTGCTCATGGCTCAGCCCTCCGCTTTGGTACGCTTGTTCAAGGCTGCAAGCCACTCATGCGCTGTGTGGACGGCGTAGCGCGCTAGGTTGACCTGTGAGGCCGTGACCTCTGAGAAGGTCTCAAAGACGGCCCTGCCTGTGGCGCGGTCGGATATGATCCAGCTATTGCAGAGCATGGCTCAGCCCTCCACGCTGAAAGAGTTAGCCGCACCAAATCGGACGAACACATAGCCCGTGTCGGTCTCTCCGCTGTGCCACTCCCCATCCCATGTCAGGCGCTCTGCAAGAGCCTTCGCAGCGGCTTTGTGGTTGTCAGCCGAATTTAATGAGCAGTCCCATGAAATTGTCAGGGTGGCTGGTTTGCCCGTTGAAGGGTTGTTGTCACCCGTTACTGCCTTAACTCGGCTTCCGCGAGAGTTTGTTGGTCCGATGTATTTTGTGGTGATTACGATTGCCATGATCAGTATCCAGTAACGTTAGCGGTTTATTATGAAGCCGCCAGGTTTGCGATGTGGCTACCCTATGACCACCAAACACGCCTGTCAATCGATAACGTTGCAGGTTAACCGGATTTTTTTTTCTTCAACGCCTGCGCGCATCGCCCCCACGATATAACCGGGCGGGCGATATCGTGGCGCTACCAGACGGTTAGACCGCGGCGCACTTCAGGTGTTCCAGGCGTAGGCACAGCGGCCATCAGCACCGATAACCGCACCACAACAGCTACTTAAGCTGTCGTCTAACCTTACCAACACACTGTGAACGCTACACTTAATCAGTGTGCTCGTAAGTTTAGGACAGAATTTAGGACGCAACGCGCCGCGCAGTGGCGTGCTTGGGCGTTTTCCAGGCCCCGTGGGGGTCAAAACATTCCCTTTTCAAAAATCCCGCTAAAGCTGTTGTTAGTTGTAGTCATAGTCGGGCTTTTCCTGTGGGGCTGGCGCGTTGGAATCCACCCTAAACCACCCTAAGGCTCCCCTTAAACGCCCCTCAAGCGCCCTCTCAGGACAGGCGACCAAGCTATGTAGGCAATAGAAGATGGTCGGAGGCCTACGCGCTTCGGGACCCTCTAACATCCTTTTCAGACCCCCATAGGGGTCCCTCAGAAACAATCCAGAAACAACCCGTGCCTCTCAAGGCCTCATAAGGAATCCCCGTATGGCGCTCGAAAGTGGCACCTATATCTCCGACCTCGTGCCCTCAAATCCGGCGCACACTGATGGGGTCAATCAGGCCGACAGCCATATGCGGCTGATTAAGGCTACGCTGAAAGCCACTTTCCCGAACATCGCCGGAGCCGTGACGGCCAGCCACACGGTGCTGAACACCGTTGCAGATGCCTTTGCGACCGCCGGAAGCTTGGTGCTTTCAGGAACGACTGCGCTCACCCTCAGCAACTCTTCAGGCAACCTGGGAGTCTCCGGTAGAGTGGCCGCAACCGGTCTCGATACCACCGGGTCGATCACACTCGCGGGGGTCAGCGTCGGGGCCTTTCTCGTTCCCTCAGGGGGTATCATTGCGTGGTCAGGAGCTATCGCTGCGATCCCCGCAGGATGGGTAATCTGCGATGGTAACAACGGCACACCTGACCTCCGGGGCCGATTCATCATCGGCGCGGGTGGCAGCTACGCCCCCTACAACACTGGCGGCGCGGCGGCATCTCTATCGGATGTCCAGGGCGCGCACACCCATGGGGGCTACACGGGCGCGGCGGGGGCGTTCTCAGCGAGCGTCTCGACCGACGCTCAGGGTGGTCATGGCCATGGAGGCAACACCCTTCAACACGCCCTGACCAACGACGAAATACCTTCCCACTCCCACCAACAAGCGGGTTCTGCATCCGCCCAGATCGTAACGTCTACGAGCGGCACGACCTCGCTTCTTACCTCGATCAACGGCAACTCTGCGATACAGGGGCCGTACACGGGCGGCGCTGGGGCTGGAGCTGCTCATACGCACGGCATCAGCACAGACGGCCAGCACACCCACAACGTGGCGATCTCACAGGCAGCGCACAGCCACTCTATCGCTCAAGACGGCGCACATCAGCACACAGTCCCCACGATGCCGCCATACTTCGCCCTCTGCTTCATCATGAAAACTTAAGGACACCTGATGGCTCTCGTTCAATTCCGGGGGCTATCCGGCGCTGGAATCGTCTCGGACCCAAACCCCGCTGAGCTGGGCCTGAATGCCTGGTCGAGCGGGGCGAACGTCCGGTTTCACGCCAATAAGGCGGAGCGCGCTCCGGTACTGAAGACCGCCGTGCCGCTAACCGCCGCGCCCTCTTACGTCTTTTCATACCGCCCTGCATCGCTCAATGACATGATCATCAGCGTGTCCACCTCTGCGATCACGCATGTTTCATCGGGTGATGCCGTTGATCTTACCCCCGAGGCGGGGGCCAGCTATTCGCCGGGGGCGGCTTTTACGTCCACGGCCTTAGGCGATGTCACGTACCTCAACCAGCCCAGCGCTGTCCCCTTATACTTCGGGCCGCAATCCGGAAGGTTCGAGACGCTGCCAGGTTGGGACCCAAGCTGGTCCTGCCGCTCCCTGAGAAACTACGGGGACTACATGATTGCCCTTGGGGTCACTAAAGGCGCGCAGAGCGTACCTCAGATGTTCAAGTGGTCAGACCTGACGCTTGCGGGGCAGCCCCCCGGCTCCTGGGACGCGAACGATGCAACCACCAATGCAGGCGAAAACGTCATTGAGGATCTAACCTCGCCTATCGTTGATGGGTGCGCCCTGAAAGATGCGTTTGTCGTCTATGCCTCGGATCAGGCTATCCTGGTTACACAAACAGGCGACCAACTTGTATTCGCATTCACCCGCCTCGGCATTGACGGAGGGCTGATCGCACCGAACTGTGTGGTCGAGGTGGCAGGGGGGCACTACTGTTTCGGAACGTCTGACATCTACTTCCATGATGGAACAACGCAGCGATCCATTTGTGATGGCGTTTCCAGAGACTTCATCTTTGGGACACTGAACCGGAAGCTCGCCGAGGCCTGTTTCACGATCTACTCTCCGGTCCACAAAGAGATACTGTTCTGCTACGCGACGACTGACCCCGCCGCCCCCTGGAGCGGCCTGGGATGTAACCGCGCGGCGGTCTACAGCCTGACCAGCCAAACCTGGTCGTATCTAGACCTACCAAACGTGTGCTCTGGATCGTTGGTGTCCGTAGATCAGTCTCCGACATATGCGCGGTATGACTCCGATGGGCCGACCTACGCGACTACCTCGGATACCTATTTGGGCCTCGACGGCTCGCATAGTGATAACGTGATCTTCGGCTCAGCATCTACCGGGACAATCTCAGAGAGCCGTGTGCTTGCCTACGACTTCGCGAACAAGGGTAGTCTGCCCAATCTAGCGATTGAGGCTGACTGCAATTCCTCCGCTTACCTACAGCGTATCGGCCTAGACCTCGACACTCAAGGATCAGACCTGGCGACCTACAAGAATGTAAGGCGCGTCTACCCTCAATCTGTGATGTATGCCGAAACCCCCGTCACGATCACGCTGGGAGGCTCCAACACGCCCGCAGGCCCCCTCAAATGGGCTGCGCCTGTAACCTTCGACCCGACTACGCAGTACAAGGTAGATACCCTCATTGGTGGGCGCTACCTGAGCTACAGGTTCGAGGTCGATGCTCCGGTAGACTTCGAGGTTGTCGGGTTCGATGCTGACGTTGTTTCAGCGGGGAGGCGCTAATGGCACAGTCAGCAGGCGTTAAGGCGTACACGGTCTCCCCCTTACCCAGCCTTGCGAGCAGCGACCGGGACTACATGAACCGGGAACTGGGGAACATCGCGGCATCAATTCGAGCGCTCAACATGCTTTGCCCGCAAGCCGCGTCTAAGGCCCCCGTCGCACCCCTAGACGGGACCCCACGACTCTCCAGGGCGCCTTGGAGGCCCCTTGAAGGGCAAACAGAGGACCAATGGGTCTACTATGACGCAGCCAGCAGTTCTTGGAAGCCTTTCCCTGGATAAGGTGCCGGTGGTCGTCCGCCCTGACTACACGATCAGCTACGAGCGCGGTCCAGAATGTATCTTCGTCCATGTTGATGTAAGGCGCTGGACCACGGGGACTGCGCGCCAGTTCAGGGCCGACACAGAGGCCGCGCAGGGACTCTTAGGGGAACCTGTATATGCCCTCAGAGAGCCCTCAGCCCCTCTTCAGCCGAAATTTTTGGCGCTTGCCGGGTTCATTCCGTGCGGAACCGTAATCGAGTCGTCAAGCGGTGAGCCTCTGACCATTCACTGTCGCCCGTTCCCCGGAAAGCGCGTTCTACTTTTCAACCCGTAGCCCTGCGGGGCTCTTTGGAGTCCCTTTGGGAAGCAGCAAGACCAAGACGCAATCGTCTTCTACCACGTCACCCTGGGCACCCCAGGCGTCCCAGGTTCAGAACATCTTCGGCCAGGCCCAGCAGAACTACAATCAGCAGTCTGCAAACGGACCCTACACGGGCCAGATGACGGCTGGCACAAATGGCACTCTCGATAGTGCCATTGCAGGAGCCAATAATTGGGCCAACGGGACGGGCGCAAGCCTTTCCAGCGGTCAGGCCTCTGCCGGATCAACGGGCCTTGGAGCACTGACGCCGTACATCAACAATGCCTCCTCGCTGGCCTCGCAGGGGCTTGATAGTGGCCTTTCAGGCATTCTCAGCGGCATTGCCAACGGCACCACATCGTCCAGCGGTCCCACGAGTGCGCTATCGTCCGCGCTGAACAATGCCGCAATCAGCGGCACGAACGGCCTGACCAACGCCCAGAACACCCTTTCAAACGTCTCCAGTCAGGCGCTCTCGGACCCCACGGCACAGCTTGCGGCCAACGCTGGCACCTACATGAACTCGTCGGCGGTCAATCAGGCTATCGCAGCCAATGATGCGACCATCGACCAGACGCTGAACCAGACGACGCTCCCCGGCATCAACCGTCAGGCGGCTCAGGGCGGGTCTCTGAACTCGTCCCGCGCAGGTGCTGCGGCGGCTATGGCTCAGGGTCAGGCTGCAACGGCCAAAGCCACACAGGCCGCCGCGCTCCAGAACAACGCCTACAATCAGGGCCTCTCAACGGCTCTGAGCGCGTACAATAACGGGCTCAGCACAGCAGCCAGTGCAGCGGGGACTCAGGGTAGCCTCGGCAATGCCTCTGCGCTTGGCACTGCGGGTCTCCAGCAGAACAACTCGCAGTACAACACCTCGAACCAGCTTAGCGCCGCGTCAGGACTCCTTGGGCTTCAGCAGCAGAACACAAACTCCCAGCTTGCGGCCAACAGCCAGCTTGGGAACGCCGCTTCGTTGGGTAACTCTGCTACGAACAGCGCCGTCCAAAATGCCCTGAACAATTACCAGCTCCAGGCTGGGGCCGGTCAGCAGCAGCAGAGCAATGACCAGAACGCCCTGACCAATGCTTACCAGCAGTGGCAGAACCAGAACGGATATCAGACAGGAATCTTGAATGATTATCTGGGATTGGTCAGCGGGAATTACGGCAGCCAGCAAAGTGGCACCAGCACCTCTACGCAAAGCGGCAGCCTCGGAAATGCGATTGTAGGGAGCGCGCTCGGATTAGGGGGGATTCTCACGGGTGGAGGGAATGGAGGCCTGCTGTCCAGATGGCTGTCCCCGAGCAGTCAGGCCCCCTATCAGTCAGCCGGTGAGCTGGGCACGGGAATTTCTCAAGGCGGGATTTACTAAACGGGATGAGCTACGGAAGACAGTTCCTCGCTGCGTTTGATTCCTCGGGGATCAGCCCGAAGTTCCTCCCCGCAGCGTATGGAATGCTCGGTCAAGAATCCTCCAACGGAGCCGCTTCGCCCAACCTTCTCCAGGTCACTTCTAGCACCGCTGCGAACCCCGGCTATGGCCTAGCGCCGCTCTCCGATGAGGACCGGAACGATCCTCAGAAATCCTCCGCCTTCGCCCTCAACCTGCTCAAGGCCAAGGCGGACCATGCAGGTTTAAGCTTCGACAATCCCGACGACTATGCTTCGATCCTGCGCCTGCATAACGGCGGGGGAGACCCGAACTACGTTCAGCACGTCGCCGCACGAATCCCTTCAACACCCCCTGAAACGGCCCTGAGCGGTCCCGCAGAAGGAACGCAAATGTCCGGCTCAATGACGCAGCCTCCGCCTGGCCAAGTGGCTTTCCAAGGTCCTCAGCCGACCCAGGATATGTTGGATGCTGCCGATCCCCACAGCTCACGCACTCTGTCTCAGATGCTGCTCCGCGCTGGCGCCGGATTCGCGGGGGGCCGCACGTTTGGTGAGGGGCTTTCTGGTGCCCTTGCTGGTGCCGCCGACACCCTCGATCAGCAGCAGCAGGCCGCCTATGAACTATACAGGCAACAGCAGCTTCAAAGTCTTTACGGGCTTAAAGCTGACACGACGAACGCGAACAACGAGACCAAGGTAGGCGTTGCAGGTGCGCGTAACGCAACGAGTGCGCGGAATACAGATGTGCGCGCAGGGGTAGCGGAGCGCGGACAAGACATAGGGCACGGCGATCGACAGGACGCCATCAATTCTCGGCAGAACTATCAGAATGCGGCCCTGGCGCTTCGGGGGCAGATTGCCAACTCCCGAGGGGCACAGGCGGCGGCCCTGACCGGGGCGCCTTATACGCCTGTAACGATCCCTCAAAATATTGGGCAGGCTCCCGCAGGTGTTCCGCAGTCTCCCCCAGCCCCACCTCCCCCGGGCGTCCCGTCAACACCCCCTGCAACGCCCCCTCAGCCCGCCCCTCTGGCGCCCCCGACGCTCCCTCCCGCGCCTACCACGGACCCTTGGGCGCTCCCTCCGCTGCCCACTCAGGGTGGCATCAGAGGCGCTCAGCAGTTCGCGCAGAAGAACCAAGGGGAGCGCGATCGGTACGCCAGAGATCACGCTTCGGCCCTGACGGATGACCAGGCGCTGCTGAACAACCTCGACCAGTACCAAGGGGCCTATGACCGGCTTCAGAGTACTGCGCTGTCAAAGCCCGGTATGGGCGCATCGTGGCGTATTCCACTGGCCTCTGTTCTATCCGGCAATGGGCTGGGCAACGCTGACGCGGCTGAACTCAACAAGCAGCACAATACGCTGACAGCTCAGCTAGCTGGGGCCAAGGGCCGAGTTCTGGTCGCGGGGCTCAAGATTGCTGGGGCTTCGCTCCCTGACCAGTCTGTACCTTACCAGGCAGGTAACGCTATCCTTCAATCCACGGCGGCCAATACACGCCTGCAACAGGCGGTCGATCAGGCACGGGCCACGCTGCTTCAGCGGAACCCTAACGCCACCCCAGCGCAGATTGAATCAGCACTTGGGGAGTACGTTCAGGGCGTTGGCAGTCCGTTCACCACGGGCTCTGATGGCTCAGTCACCCCCCGTGATATCCCCAGCTTTGAGCAGTGGAAGGCGGGTGGTCATGCTGATCCTGAGGCCGCTGAGGCGGTTTCAAAGGCCTTTCCAAAGGCTCCGGCAATCACTGCGCCTCAGGCCGCTATCGACTACCTCCGCAATAACCCGCAGTTCTCCGACGCCTTCGACCAGAAGTACGGCAAGGGAGCCGCAGCAGCTACACCAGGAAAGTAATGGCACAGAACCCGTTCGACCAGTTCGATGCAAAGCCTGCGTCGAGCGGGGGAAACCCATTCGACCAGTTCGATGCTCCGAAAGGTGGGGCACAAGCAGCGCCTCATGAGTCCACCCTCCATCACTGGGCTGGGCTTACGGGCCGAGCCCTGACAAATGGCGTGACGGGACTGGCAGACATGTTCTCTCATGCTGGGGACACGGACTTGGCTCAGGCGTCCGCAATCCGTCCTGAACTTGCTGAGGTCAAGCCCACTCCCGTCAGCGAACAGGCAGAGGCTGCCCTTGATCGGGCTGGCGTAGCGAAGCCGAATGGTGCGGGTGAGCAGCTCTATTCAGGGGCGGTCAGTGCGCTTCCGGGAGCCGCGTTAGGCGGTGCCGCTGGAGCCTTAGCGCGCCTCGGCACGGGTGCTGCCTCAGGTGCAGCGTCCACGGGTGCGGGTATGCTTGCCCACGCAGCGGGGGCGTCCCCGTCGCAACAGGCTGCGGCAGAACTCTTGACAGGTCTTGCTGTCCCAGGCGGGCTGGCTGCTGGATCAAAGGCTGCGGACATACGAGCCTTGTCAAAGGTCGCCCCGGACCGCGCTCCAGTCACGGCCTCCGTAATCTCAGGAATTGACGCCCACCACGGCTCGACGCTTAACAGCGGCCCTTGGGCAAATTCAGCAGCCAGCTATGTAAAAGACGGCGCGGAGTCCCTCAACGGACTTTCAGACGCTCTCCACAAGAACGCTCTGATCACAGCCGCGCAGCGCGTCACGATCAAAAACGCAGTCCAGCAGGCAGCGGCGCACCAGAATAGAATATCGACGGCTCCGGGTTCGGCCTATGACACGATATCGCAGATGCAGAATCTGCCGCCAAGTGTCAGGGGCACTTTGCTGAGTGGCCTGGACCACCTCGATACGGCCTCTAGCAACAAACTTCTGAGGAACTCTAAGGGTCCCCTTGAGAAAGTCGGGGCAACGGCTGGCGGCCTGATTCCGTTCTTCGGCCACCACACGGCCCTAGGAATGCTCGATGCGCCGCCCGGTGTCGTTATCGGCGGGGCAATCGGACGGGGATTGGATAACAAGCTGGGGCTAGCAAAGGCTCCCGCACAGCGGCTCAACAGCGCCGCACAGCGGGTTCTCGATATCACAGGACAGCAGGTTCCAGAGAGTCCCCTGTCCAGAGCCAGAGCCGTATCCGCAGGACTGAATGAAGCAGACCCTGAGATGCTTTTCGAGGCCTCCGCAGGTGACATGGGAAGTCCGATCAGGAACCCTGAGAATATAGACTTTGGGGTTCCGCAGGGTCCCGCTACTCCTCCACCCCGTGCCTCTCCACAGCCGCAGGCACCCTCAGGCGCGACATTAGCGCCAGAAACCGCAGCAGGTGTGGCGGCCCCGTTCCAACCTGAATTGCGGGGTGGGCAGGTTCTGATCAACCATAAACTGACTGATCAACGGCTCCCGCCCGCGCTTCACAGCGAAATCGCCGCAGCAGTTCAGCAGGGTATTGGCTCAGGGTTGCCCCAAAGCGCAGCAGACGCAATCCTTGCTGGGCAGAACACGGATGGCTACACGGCGCGCTACCTTGCCCGCATGGTCCATCACCAGAGGACTGGCGCAGAGCGTCCTGAGGACTACGACGCCGCAGCCGCCGATGCAGTCAGCAGAGCATTTGCCTCTGTTCCTGATCTACCTAACGGGCCCTCCAATATGGGACGCCCCATTGACAACTACCACCGTTGGGCGGGAGCAGCGCGCTCGTATCAGTCGGCGGTCGATGGAGCCGCGCAGGCGGCCTCCGCAGCCGGACACCATGAGGTCGCGGCGCGTATGCAGGACCTCAAGGTTCTCCCCAAGACGGAAGCAAAGCAGGGACTCTACCAGGAGCTTCTCGCCAAGCACCCCGAATCCGCCTCTTTCATCTCCCCTCAACTCCTCAAAGGGATTGATTGACAGATCAGACAACGTTGACCGCAGCAGCGGCCAGACGCCGCACGTTCGCGGCAACCATGAACAAGGGTGCTTCGGGCTCCTCTCAGTCTCAGGATAGCCTTCAGCAGAACTCTGCCAATCAGCCTGGCGTGGTGGCAGGACTCGACAACATCAACCGGGTCCGCAAGTCCAAGGGTAAGGCGAAGAAGACTCACTACGGTGCCCACGCAGCCTCCTTGGCGCAGGCTGCCCATGACAACGGCAAACCGGCACTGGCCTCTGCAATCACTGCCGTAGCCCATGCTCCGCACCCTCAGGACAAGATGCAGGTGGCTCAGAACTACCTTGCAACGCTTCCTCCTGAGGAGGCTCAGCAACACGCCCACATGTTCACCAAGCAGCTCATGAAGCAGCCCGAACAGTGACCTTAGGGGACCTTCTAAGGGACACCCAAGCTGTCCTCTCATGCCCTCTGCTGGACGACGCTGAAGCTCAGGCCGCCGTCTCCCACCTTACTGGCCGCTTTCTGGCCGCCCATCGCCCCGAAATCGAAGCGCAGATAGCGCAGAAAATAGGAGATACGCCAGTTGGCAGCCTACGAACGTTATATTGCCGAGGACGGTCTGCCGAGGATCGTCCGACCACCGACCGCAAAGCCGCTCAACCGGCATCCCCTGTTGCAGGACAAGGTAAGGGGGATCTGGTACCCGTGCCTCGTCGGAAAGGTGCCTCATTACCCCGCAACTCGTGAAGAGTATGAGGAAGTCCAGGTTGCAAGCTCCAAGCGTATAAAGCGCCTTGTCGAGCTGAAGAAGTGGGGCTGCCAAGGCGTCCCTCCTGGCTGGGCAGGCAAGAAGAAGCTCCTCGCCAAGATCAGGCGCGAAGGGGCGGAACGTGCAGACAGAATTGTGAAGAAGATGATCGAAGAAGGCATCACCACTGACGAAGGTGCAATGGCAGACGTTGCGCTGGCCGCTGCCGTTGAAATCGTCATCACCAAAGATACGGCACCTCCGACTGAACACGAGGCCCGTCCAACAAGTAGATACCTCTACTCGCCGCGCGACCGGCTGAGCGCCATCAAAACCGTCCTTGAGTTCACCAAGACCAAGCCGGTTGTGAAGACCGAGGCACAGCTCTCAGTCGCTGAGGCGTGGCTGGACAGGATTTCCGAGTAATCACTCAGGATCGCCAGGCGCTGAGGCGCCGACTTTATGACGACTTTGAGTTCTACGCCCGTCACGCCCTGAAGATCAGAACGAAGAAGTCCGAGATTGTTCCGTTCATCTTCAACGAGGCTCAGCGGCGTCTCAGCGAAATTGTAGAGAAGCAGAAGGCAGCCACAGGGCGCGTTCGCGTCATCATTCTGAAGTCCCGCCAGCAGGGCCTATCCACCTACGTTGAAGGGCGGCTCTACTTCCGGGTCTCCCAGCGCAAGGCCAAGAAGGCAATGGTGGTCACGCACCATGCCACAGCTACCTCAACCCTGTTCGACATGACGCAGCGGTTTCATGAGTTGTGCCCCGAAGTCCTGAAGCCGTCCACCAAAACTGCCTCCAGACGTGAATTGCGCTTCGGCCATCTGGATAGCGGCTATATCGTTGCCACAGCAGGCGGCGACACCGTAGGGCGCGGCGAGACGCTCACACACGTCCACGCCTCTGAGGTCGCCTTCTGGCCCAAGTCGTCCAGCCGAGAGATCTTCTCAGGTCTGATGGACGCGGTGCCCAAGACGGATGACACTGAGGTTTACATCGAGAGCACCGCCAACGGTATGACCGGGGTGTTCTATGAACAGTGGCAAGAGGCCGTTGCGGGCCGATCAGAGTTCGTTCCCGTGTTCCTCCCTTGGTTCATTGATCCAAGCTGCCGCGTTGAGCCTGTAAAGGGCTTTCAACGGACCCCTATGGAGGAAGATGAAGCGGCCAAATACGATCTTGACGACTGGCAGCTCATGTTCCGCCGTCAGAAGATCGCGGAGAAGGGTCTGGACCTGTGGAAGCAGGAGTACCCGGCTACCCCTGAGGAAGCCTTTCTGACCTCCGGGCGTCCCGTGTTCGATCCGCTCAAATTGGACGATATGCGCCGCCTTATTCAGCCGCCTCGGTCTCGCATGGCGTATGAAGGCGGGAAGTTCGTTGATCACTCTATGGGGGAACTTCAGCAGTTCTACCCAATCACACCGGGCGAGAACTACTTCATCGGGGCAGACGTAGCCGCTGGGGTCAACGGTGACTGGTCCGTGGCACAGATCCTCGACCCTGACATGCGCCAGGTGGGCATCTTCCGCGCTCAAGTAGACCCTGACTATTTCGCCCATATCCTTGCGGCACTGGGCCGTCTTTACAACGATGCGCGGGTCATTGTGGAAGCAAACAATCACGGCATCCTCACCGTGACGCGGCTATACAAGGACCTGTTGTACCCTAACGTCTACTCAGACGAGGTGCACAATCAGGAGACCGATCAGGTCACACGGCGGCTGGGGTTCCAGACGAATGTTTCTACTAAGCCACTGATCATCGACAAGCTGCGCGCCGAGGTTCGGAAGAACCAGGTAGCTATCTACGACCCGGCTACGCTGGACGAGATGCGGACCTTCATCGTCACCCAATCGGGCCGCATGGAGGCCGATAAGGGCAAGCACGACGACACCGTTATGGCCCTCGCAATGGCTCTGCACATCACTGAAAAACGCTGGGTTCCCATAGAGGTCCTGGACGATTGGTATCTTTCCCCTCAGGAGTAATTTGGCAAAACTGACAGACGCGGCGATTGCCGCTATTGCCCAGACCGGCATTGGCCAGTCTTACGGCTACGGCGGCAGCTCGAAGCTGTCCAAGGAACGGGAGCGCGTCTCCCGCTACTATGATGCCGAAAAGCCTGGAATGCTCCACAAGGGAGACTCTGACTACCGCTCGATGAATGTCTATGTCGGTATTGAGAGCATGAAGGCCCAGCTCCTTGAGGTCTTTTCAGGGAACACTCGTCCGGTCGTTTTTAACACGGCCCCCGGCGAGACGGATATGCAGGCCAAGTTCCGCACGGATTACGTTACCCGCGTTATCTTCTCGCAGAACTCAGGCTTTCAGGTGTTCCAGACGGTTATCGAGGACGCGCTGAAGGCCCGTAACGGGGTCTGCAAGGTCTATTGGGAGGCCTCCTATGAGGACCAGTTCTATGACCTGAGTGAGCCGTCTTACGAGCAGCTCATGGCCTTCCTTATGAAGGACCCTACGAGTTCCGTTGAGGAGGTCGAGAAAGGGGACGAGGACGGTACTCTGAAGCGCGTTCTCGTGAAGTGCAAGCGCAACCGCTCCCAAGTCCGCCTGCGCCCAATTCCTCCTGAGGAGTTCGGCATCTCCCAAATGGCAACGTCCATTGAGGAGGCAAACCTGGTGTTCCACCGCCAGTCCATGACCAAATCCGAGCTGATCAAGCACGGGTACCCCAAAAGCATCATTGAGGACCTACCTGATGATGACGGCATGGACGAGCGGCTCAATCCTGAGGTCGTGCAGCGGTTCGGGCAGACGGGCGATATCATCGGCCTGTCAGACCTTGACGGGGACACGCAGGATGCCCGCAAGCTCTACACCGTCTATGAGTGCTATATGCACCTCGACATTGAGGGGGATGGCACAAGCCAGCTCTACAAGGTCGATCTGTGCTGCAATCAGGTTCTGGACAAAGAACCTGTCAGCCATAAGCCCTTCATCGACTTCTGCGCTCTGCCTCGGTCCCATGCATTCTACGGCGCCAACTACGGCCTTCTTCTGGTTCCGACGCAGAACGCGCAGACGTTCCTGACGCGCTCGATCATCAACCACTCGCTGATCACCACCAATCCCCGGATGATGGTCGCTCAGGGGGGCGTGACGAACCCACGCGAACTGATGGAAAACCGCCTCGGCGGCATCGTCAACGTCCGCGACGTAATTTCCTCTGTGGCTCCGCTGCCGCAGGCGTCCCTTAACCCATTCGTGTTCCAAACCATGTCCCAGCTTCAGCAGGGCGGCGAGGAAATCAGCGGCATATCCAGTCTGTCACAGGGGCTGAACAAGGACGCCATCTCTACCCAGAATTCTCAGGGCATGGTGCAGGACCTGATCGCGGTCTCGCAAATCCGTCAGAAGATCATCGCCAGGAACTTTGCTGAGGTATTCCTTCGCAAGCTCTACTCAATGGTCTACCGGCTGATCCTGGAGAATGAGGAGCCGCAGAAGCTCATTCAGGAGTCCAACGGGGTTTGGACGCAGACTGACTTCACTCAGTGGCCCGAAGACACCGAGATGGATATCTCGTTGGCTCTTGGGTACGGCGAGCAGGCGAAAGAGGCCCAGAAGTGGCAGGCAATCGACCAGTACCTATCCAACCCAGCCAATGGGTATGGTCCGGCTTACGCGCCTGAGAAGAAGTTCTACGTCGCTAGCCGAATTCTGGAAAACATGGGGATCAAGGATGCAACCAGCGTTCTGCTGCCTCCTGACCAGATTCCGCCCCCGCAGCCCGATCCGATGCAGCAGGCTGACCTCGCTGTTAAGCAGGCAGATGCTCAGGTCAAGCTGGCCAATGCCGAGGCCGCTAAGCTCAATGCTCAGCTATCTCGTGAGGAAGCCCAGCAGAAGTATGAGCAGGGCATGGCGAAGATTCAGCTTCAGACTGAGAAGGCTCATGCCGATCAGGGTCTCAAGCAGGATCAGTTCAATCACAAGGTGGCGGTCGATACGACTGAGCTGCTCATGTCGAAACAGGCCCTCGCAATGGGCGATGCACAAGCAAGGATTGACCCCGGTTGATGCACCCTAACGAGGACCAGGCTGCGCTCTTGATTGAGCGCGGCGCGGCTGCAAAGCGCCTGCTCGATGACACGACTTTCTGCGCTGTGGTCGATGATCTGACGAACTACAACCTATCCGCCCTCTGCGCCGCAAAGCCGGGGGAGGCAGGCCGGGAGGCCAGGGAATATCACCACCTGCTCCAATACGCGCTGACTGAAATCTGCCGAGAATTGCAGATGCGCCACTCAGCCGGAGAGCAGATGGCCGATGCCCTACACAACCATGAGGACACATATTGATCCTGCTTAACAGAGGGCCTCTCATGGCCCCTGAGGGTGCCGCTACAGCGCCTGTTGAACTCGACGCTACGGATGCCTTCGCGGCCCACTTGGAAGCCTCTCAGGCACCTTCTGAGGTCTCTGAGGAGCCTCGCAGGAAGCCCCCTGAACCAGAGCAGACGGACGCAGCGGAGCCTGAGCGCGCCGAGGCTCCTGCCGAAGATGACGATCCAGACGTTGAACTCCCCTTCGGCGAGGAGATCAAGACCTACAAGCTGAAGGAACTGCGTAGCCTCATTGAGGAGCACGGGCAGTTCTCTGGCCGCTTCGCTGAGGCTGCCAAGGCATCTGAAGCAGCTACGGCTCAAAAGGATCGCCTCGAAGCCGCCTACACTGAAATGTGGAAGCGCGCTGAGGAGCGCTACGCGCCCTACAAGGACCTCGACTGGCTTGCAATCAGCCGGGACCCTAATGTGGACCCTGAGACGTTCAAGCAGGTCCGCGCTGATGCTGAGGCAGCCTACAAGGACCTCGCGTTCCTCCACAGTGAGGTGAACGGGCGTCTGGAGGAAGCCCGCAAGGCCGCTGAGGATGCCCGTCAGGAGGCCGCAAAGGCCTGCGCTGCGGAACTTACCGACCCTATGAAGGGCATCAAGGACTTCCCCGCCGTTTACCCCAAGCTCGTTGAATTTGCCCGTAAGAGCGGCGTTGAAGGCATCGAGAATGTCACAGACCCGACGATGCTCCGCCTCCTCCACAAGGCATACCTCTACGATACCGGCAGCAAGACCGTGGATGCTCAGGTCCAGAAGGTCGTCAATAAGCCCAGCCGGGTGATCAAACCGGGCTCAGCCGGTTCAAATGCTGATGCGTCCGAGAAGGATGGCCTGAACAAGGCTCTGAAATCCCTTCGCGCAAACCCCACCGACCCTGACGCCATCACTGCGGCGTTCATGGCGAAACTTCACTAAGGTAGATATTTGACCACTGTTTCCTCCTACGATGTTGTAGGCACCAAAGAAGATATCTCGGACGTTATCTCCAATATCGCTCCGACCGCTACGCCGTTCCAGTCGATGATCGGCGGCGATAAGTCCACTCAGAAGCTGTTCGAGTGGCAGGAAGATTCGCTGATGAACGTGGGCCAGAACGCCCAGGTCGAAGGCGCCAGCGCCCCGGCTGCACAGTTCAACCCGACTGTCATGCGCTCCAACACCACGCAGATTTTCACCAAGACTGCCAGCGTGACGGGCTCAATGCAGGCGACCAAAACCTATGGCCGTGGTCAGGAGCTTGCTTACCAGCTCGGCCTGCGCTCCAAGGAGCTGAAGCGCGACCGAGAGTGGGCCTTCATCGGCACCGGCCAGGGCAAGGCCGCAGGTGCGGACGGCACGGCCCGTGAGATGGCTGGCTACCAGGCCATGATCGACCCCAGCATGGTCTACACGGCAGGATCTGGCCTGAATGCCACGGGCACCGCTCCGGCAGCCACGGCGCTCACTGAGCAGATGCTCCTGACGACGCAGCAGGCCAGCTACAATGCCGGTGCTGATGCCAACACGATCATGGTTCGCCCAAGCGATGCCAACACGATTGCTGGCTTCTCGGCCTCTAACCGCACTGTGTTCGTCCAGAACCAGGACACGACGCTGAACCACAACATTTCGATCTACAAGTCCCCTTACGGGACCCTTAAGGTCGTGATGAACCGCTTCATTCGCGGCACTGGCGCATCGGGCACCCCTGATACCACGGCGGATGCCCTGCTGTTCGATCCGGCGATGTGGAAGCTCGTCACCTTCCGTGACTGGTTCCGCCAGACGCTGGCCGTCACTGGTGACAGCACCAATGTTCAGATCCTTGGCGAGTTCTCCCTGAAGCACATGAACTTCAAGGGCTCGGCGCTGATCACGAACTTGGCCTGAAGCCACTCTGAGGAGCCTCTAACGGGGCTCCTCAACTTCCCCTTCACATTCTTCAAAGCAGGCCCTTGAACGTTTTCAACACTGTCCACACCGACTTGATCGGGCAGGATGACGGATCGCTTGTGATCCTCCGTCAGCAAGAACTCTCTGATGACTTCCTCGCAAACCTGCGGGACGAGCGCCTAGCCTCGAAAAATGTGAGGGAGCGCGAATACATGAAAGTCGCCTCCATTCCAGCCGCCGTATTCGACCTCTGGTGTGCCCAAGGTCTCGACCCTTGGAACATGGAGGCCAAGGATATCGTAGCGCGGCTCCGCAGGGATAATCTTGAGGCGTTCCTTGCGACCTCGAAGGAGGTCTGATGGCCGCCCTTCAGGATATCCTCAGCGACTTCAACGGCGAGCTGAACCGGGACGACTGCTCCCAGGTACAGGCAATCAATTTCGTCAATCGAGGCTTGGCGCGTATCCAGCGGTCCCTCAGGGTCCCTTCGATGGAACGCCACAGGCTTATCCTCGCGCAAGGGCAGATGACGTACGCTACCATGCCTGACGATTTTCTTGAGATGATTGACGTATTCGCCAGCCTCTCTTGTCAAGACCGAAGCCGCGCGCTGGAGCGGCGCGCTTTCCGTCAGATTGTCGGACTGCCCAACCAGATAAACCCTGAGGCTTACGCCCGGATTGGGAGCACGATCCATTTCCGGGGGGCCATTCCGCAGGGTGGGTCGGTTCTCTTTCACTATTATGGCGCGGTTAGCAGTCTATCCAACCTCACGGATACGAACGAGTTCACGCTGGCCTGCCCTGATCTCGTCACCTACGCCGCCCTCAAATATGCGGGGCTATGGTGCGATCACCCGTCAACTCAGACCTGGGAGGACACCTTCACAGGTCTTTTAGGGGACGTTCAGGGGCAAGCAATTGCGATGGAGAGCAGCGGCGGCCCAGCATCTATACAGCCCCTCTATATCACGGAGTAAATGGCGCCCATGAGCGGCACCCTGTCCACACCCGGGCCGACGCAGATTTGCGGCTCTTTCTTCTACGACAATACGGCGACTGTTGCAGCGGCCTTGGATTTGCAGACCGCCCTCCAGGTCGCTGTGCCACAGGTTACAGCAGCCGCCCAAACGGCGGAGGCAATTGCCCCAACACTTGCTGAGGCACTCCAAAGCGCGAACTACTTCCTGACGGGGGACCTGCGGGGACTTCCGACCGTGCCGGGCTCAGTCGGAACGCTCTGGAACAATGGTGGGGAAATTGCCCTTGTCCAGTAATGAAGCGTTCCCTTCCCCAACCCTAAACAATGTGACCGTCCTAGGGGCTTTGACTGGTGCCCTTGATGCAGGGACAGTGGGGGGAGTTTCTCTTGACGCACTCTCTCTCCGGGCGCTGCTCCCTTTCAACAGCTCTTTGGCGTCCTCGGTGGGCGGGTACGGGCTGAATGCAGTTGTCCCCGATGGCAGCACCCCAGGAAAATTCTGGGTCTCGACGGTAGCGGGGAATGTGTCTGTCCCCGGTGCGTCCGGCGCTTCGTGGGGCGATCTGTTCGCTGGGCTTGTGGCTAATGCTGGCGGTGATCTGGGGGGTATCGTCAAGGCAAGCATAGACACCCCGACTGGCAATCCGGCCTTTCAGGACGGCACGGGAAATTGGCACGTAGTGCAACCAGCCGGGAACTATCAGGCAGCCGGTAACTATCAGCCAGCCGGTAACTATCAGGCAGCCGGTAACTACCTTGAAACTGCCGACACGGGCCAGCAGAGCGTGGCAGGGCCGGTCTCCTTTATGCAGAATCCGACTGGAACGACCGCGCCTCTCGGAACGAGCGACAAGTCTTTCGCTACGACCGAATTTGCCGCCCGGCTGAATTCCGGTCGCAACCTCAATACGACCGTCATTACATCGTCCCAGACTTACACTGTCCCGGCTGGCGTCTATAAAATTCGTGTTCGCCTCCAGGCGGCGGGCGGTGCGGCGGGGGGAAGCGCCGATAACACCAGTGGGGGCGGCTCGTCCTGCGCTTCAAGCGGTGGCGCGGGTGCCTATGTAGAGGCGATCTTCCCCGCCACTCCTGGTCAGCAGATCCCGATCAGCATCGGCGTCGGTGGCGTTGGCGTGACTGGCAAGGCGGGCGGAACCGGAGGCGCCAGCACATTCGGCCCGTTTGGCTCGTTTGCTGCGCTCTCATGCCCCGGTGGGCTTGGCGGCTATGCCGGAACACAAACATCCTCCAGCGCTGCGTCGTCAATTCCGGGATGCCCTGGCAATGGACTGCCGAGCGGCCCGAACATTGTTTACGCGGTTGCAGCGGCGGGCGGTTTGCCCGGTATCGCTGTGCTGGGAACAGCCGCAGCTCCCCCTGGCAGCAATAGCCCTATGGGTGCGGGTGGGGCCGGTATCACTGTCTATAATGGCGGCACATCGCAGCCCGGCGGGAACGCAGGCGGCTGGGGCGGCGGCGGCGGCGCTCATGCGAACCAGCAAGCAGCCCAAAATGCGGGAGGCGCAGGAGCCAACGGCGTCGGCATCATCGATGAATTTAGCGCCTGAGGAGTACAAACATGACGCAGCCTGACGCCTACTCGGTATATCTTACCGCAGCTACGGTTGAACACCCGATCGGATACGTTATCGACCGGGTGCTCTGGGACGGCAGATCCGACTGGTCCCCCCCAGACGGGACGGCAGCTATCCCCGACCACGAAGGCCAGCACCCGATCGGTAGCAGCTACACTGCGCCGTCCGCCTGACCAGCACAGCAGGATCACCTCATGATAGGAACCAGAAATATACACACTAAAATGCCCTAAGTGGGCCTTTGCACTTGCCCTCACAAGCCTTCTAACAGCCTGTGCGGGTTCCCTTCAGGGGTCCGTCTACCAGACCCTTTACGCCTCTCAGGCCACCCTCACGGCCTCTGAAACGGTCGCCAAGCAGTACGTTGAGGGCTCCTTCGGCCCTCCCAATGCTGCAACTGTCAGTGAAATCAAGGTGGCCGATCAGAAGGCATACAACGCCTTGCATCCGCTTGTGCTCGATGCTCAGGCTGGGGCCTCTGTGACCTCTCTTGAGGCTACGGAAGCTCAGGCGGCAGTGTCTGCCTTCTACAGCTACCTCGCCACCCACAACATCGGAGGCGTCAAGTAATGCTGGCGGCACTTCCCCTTATCGCCTCGATCCTCTCTGCGGTCGCCTCTGACATTCCCATTATCCAGGAGCTTATCCAGCTTCTTGAGGGCATCTTCGAGGCTAAGCGGGAGCCGACTGAGGATGAATGGGCTCAGCTAGTGGCCCTTGCAGAACGCGCTCATGCGGACCTTCAGGGGGCTCAGATCAAGACGTGAATCCGGCTGAGAAGTCAGCGGACAACACTGACACCCTGATCCTTTTGGTCGGGCGCATGGACGGCAAGCTGGACATGCTGCTCACCCGTGACAAGGAGCAGGACAAGAAGATCGAGGACCATGAGGACCGCATCTCCGCACTGGAGAACGACCGGGCCAAGGTCCTCGGCATCTGGGCCGCCGTCTCAGTCGGTCTCGGCTGGCTAGGCGACCACCTCCTCACATCCTTCTGGACGAAATAATGAAGATCACCAAGACTGAGGGCGCTGCCCTCGCGGCTGCCGTTGCAACCATCGCTACCGCAGCCGGTGCGGCCCTTTCCACGGACTGGAGCACGGCCACCATCACGACCTTTGCAATGGCCGTTCTGACCGCCGTTCTCAAGGCCGCCAGTACCTTCCAGACCCCTAAGGCCCCTTAATGGGCTTCCCTGAGGAGGCCGTCTCTCTGGTGGCCTCTTTCGAGGGCTTCAGAGCGCGCCCCTATCAGGACCAGGGGGGCGTCTGGACAATCGGCTATGGGTCTACCTACCTGCTCAACGGCAAGCCCGTCACAGCCTCAACGCCAACCATGTCAGAGGCTACGGCAGCAGCCTTGCTGAGGAACGTTCTGGTATCCTTTTGGGACACTACCGAGCGCCTTGTGAAAGTGCCTCTGACGGACCGCCAAGGGGCTGCTGTGCTGAGCCTGGTCTACAACATCGGGGAGACGGCATTCAGCCGCTCAACAATGCTGAAGAAGCTCAATGCAGGGGACCTTAACGGGGCCGCTGACGAGTTCCCGAAGTGGAACCTGATCAAGGGCAAGGTGAGCCGGGGCTTGTCCCTGAGGC
The DNA here is from genome assembly GCF_003994335.1 of Asaia sp. W19. Classification (GTDB taxonomy): domain Bacteria; phylum Pseudomonadota; class Alphaproteobacteria; order Acetobacterales; family Acetobacteraceae; genus Asaia. The sequence goes on along the minus strand of NZ_PNQZ01000061.1, from coordinate 224,991 downwards.
GCGCCAAGGAGCGAAATCTGTTCTTGTCCGCAAGTTGAAAAAACAGTTACCCTCAGAGGCCCTTTAAAGGGTCCCTTTGGGTAACTGTTTTTACTTTAACTTTTAATTTTGCAGGAAATAGCCGTGGCATTACATGATCGAATTGAGGATTTCTGGAACAGTCTCGCGACTAATGACAGCGACAAACTTGCTCTTCAGCTTTCAGATGGGCGTAAGATTACAGCATCGAAGAGAAATGAACGTGTACTGATATCTGATATTGGTGTGATGATCACGCGGGATGATAGACCTAGAGGCAAGGGTATTACAGCCTTAGTCACTTACGAGTTTATCCCGCTCGGCTCCATCGTCTCTTTCGAAGCTGTTTGCATGGAAGCTGGACGTTAGACGGCCTGCACCTTGATCGGCGCCCCTGCCTTCTCCCGCTCAACGTGCCCGATCAGTATCTCAAGATACCGGGCAGCCTTCCGCAGGTCCTCCAGACCGTTCTTCGCATCGTGACGCATGACATATTTGATCACGTTGCCGGTCAGGAAGTCGAGGTTATTGGCGGAGATGAAGGTGATGGGTTCGATGTTCCAGCGGGCGTAGTGCGAGGGTCGGAACACGGCGTCTGAAGCGGGCTCGTCCGGCACACACACAGTTTCCCCCTGAAGGTCCTCTGGGCGCACTTCAAGAGATCGCACAGTGGCCCCTGAAACAACCTGAGGACGCCGCTCATGAGCACTCACAAAAGCCTCCTTTTCTTCATCTGACAAATCCCACCAGTCGTCCACTGATGCCAGCTTACTCAAGCCGCGTTCTCCTTCTCCACCCAGCGGCCCTCTTGGGGCTCCTGCCAGGCCACGCCGAAGTGCTCTGAGATGACCTCCTTTAGAGCAAACGCAGGGATGCTATCTCCGGCTGTCAGGAATTGCTTGTGGAGGTTCTGAAGGGATTCCTTGAGTGCCCCTGCGTTCTCAGCCGGATGGAGAAGCTCAAAGTCAGACGCATATCCGGAGTCGGAATCCCCGCAGGAGAACCTGACATGCGTGTCTCCGTCAGCGTCTATCTGATAGACGACGCCCTCTTTCCCAACGTGGATCTCGTATAGAAGGTCACTTTTCACTGCCTTTACGCGGTCCCCTACCTTAAATTTGCTCATTCTCTTTCCTTCCTATTTCACAACATCTTCGAGTTTCAGCCGCTGAGGACCCTTAAGGTCCCATAAAATCACCTCTTTACTGTCCCGGTCATAATCATCCCGTGTCAGGATCTTAGCCACTCTTGCCTGCACCAAAGCATCCGCCTCGGTCAGCTTCTTGCCCTTGTAAGCCTCGACCACCAGCTTCCAGCCCGCAGTCAGAGAGCACCCGTCCCACCCGCTCAGGATCGTCTCAGCGCGCTTTGGCCCGATGCCTGGGCAGCCTGCGTAATTGTCTGTGGTGTCGCCGGTCAGAGTCTGCGTGAACCATTTCAGGTTCGCCTGAGCAGGAGTGACGATGCAGGGCTTGGAGTCCTTGACGGGATTGAAGTGCCGTCCTGGGACCGTTCTCAGGTCCTTATCGAGGGTCACGACAATGCTTTCTTCATGGCCCTTAGAGGTCGCTAGAATGCCCATGAGGTCGTCAGCCTCAAGGCCGTCTACCTCGTCACAACGGAACCGCTCTTTCACGGCCCGCACAGTGGCCCAATAGGCCAGAGGCTTGCCGCCTTTGCGGTTCCCTTTGTAGGTCGGAAGGATCTTCTTGCGGAAGTTGTGCGGGCCTGTGAACAGCACCCTAACGTCCCTGCAACGGGCTAGGCTGGCCCATGCTTCAATGGTCTCGATACAGGCCCTTTGGGCTTCTTCTTCGTCTGCGTGAATGGTCGGCTCAGGAGCGCCGAAGTCGAAAGTCTTTTGAACCGCTGCTGCGGCCCTGAAGGCGCAAATGTCGCCGTCAATTAAGGCTAGGCTTATTCAGGTCTCCGATTGCGCCGAGAAATTCCGTGATGAATTGCGCCGCGACTTGGGGCACGATTGCATTGCCGTAACCGCGCAGTCGCACCACACGGGCGGGTAGCCTTGCAGCCAACGGCTGTGAGCCGGGTTCAACTGACCGGAACTTGCCGTCCCTGCATCCGAGCCAGTCAGCACCTGACCAGAAGGCGTGATGCGGATCGGCTGGTCTGCCTTCCACACTTCCCGGCCCAGTAGGCTGTTCGTCGGAACGTTCAGACATTCCTGTCCGTCCTTGTGATCGCGCGTTGTCGGTGTTGGCCACCCAGCACGTTGCGCCGCCATGTTCAACGTCATGTTCGGGGCGAGCGGATCGTATTTCTCGCCGCGCGCTGAATAGGTTTGCGTTGGCGTCGGCCACCCTGACCGCTCCGAAGAACAGTCGCTTGCGGATGTGCGGCGCGCCGACGCTACAAGCTGGCAATACTGCCGCCCCGCAGGTGTAGCCGCATTCTTCCAGCGCATCGAATAGATCATCGATCCATCCGACCCGAATTGCCGCTTCAACCTGCTCCCCAAAAATGAGGCCAGGCTTGCACTCGCGGATGAGGTCCAGCCAGACTGGGGCAAGGTGCCGCTCATCAGCTTGTCCAAGCCCTTTTCCAGCGACGGAGAATGGCTGGCAGGGCGGTGATCCGGTCCAGACACCGGGCGTTCCTTCAAGTCCTGCCCAGCGCAGGGCGAGCGGCCAGCCGCCGATGCCGGCGAAGAAATGGCACTGGTCGAAGTCTCGCAGATCGTGGGCTGTGAGCCCGGTAATTGAGCGTTCATCTACCTCCGTATTTTGTATGTGCCCTTGAGCACTGAGTTCGCGAAGCCATGCGGCGGCATTCTTATCCCATTCATTGCAGAGTGTACGCATCAGAGGGACGCCTCCGCACCCAGATCAAACCTGATACCTGGCATCCGCTGCTTGAACCTCTCAGCCCTCCGCAGGGACCTCTCAACGCCCTCTGGAGTCTCCTTTCGCATCAGCCGCATAACCCCGTCTCTCAGGTCGGCGTGAGCCTCTCCAGTCATCCTGACGAGGTTATCATCAAAGCTGATCTGGCAGGCGGCGAAGTCCATGCGGCGGCGAACGAATGCCTCGAAGTCGTTCACCCCATGAGGGCGCTGGATTTCGATGACGTTGATCGGAAGCGCGCCAAGCGCGTGGTCTACGAACACGGCAGAAGCGCCTGCTTCAGAGGCTGTGCCGGGAATGTAGTCGAGACCGCAGATTGAGAAGTGGTGGCCGAGGACTTTGTGAAGGTCCGGCAGGCGCGCTTCCAGAGGACCATCAGCGGCGTCTACGAAGATATCCAGGTCCTTGACCTGAAAGTCCCAGCAAAGGTCACGCAAAGCGCCCCCTGCAAGGACCGCTGTGGGGTAAACGGTGCGGACTACCTTGAGGGCAGCCTTGTAGTGTTCCGGCAGGAACGGGACCTTAAAGGCCGTTTCAGGGGTTATTGGCAAGCTCCGTGAAGGTGACTGTTGAAGGGCCGGGGCTAAACGTAGCCCGAATGCCATAAGCCTTATCCAGCGCCTGGCCGATCCAGAACTGCTCGCTGTTTTCAAGTGTGTGCAGCGGGGCGTCCTTGACGGCCTCCAACCGCGCCTTCAGGGCCTCTATAAGGGCCGTGCGGGTGTCGGAGGCAGGATCAGCCGGGTGCTGCACAATGTATCCCCCCTTGGACTGATAATTGTCGGGATCCTGAACGCAGGCGTAGCGGGCGTCTCCTCCATCATCTTCGATGAATAGCCCGCAGGCGGGGTCTTCCTGGACTGTGTAGGGTTTATCAGCCGATATATCCCAGCTGCGGCGCGCGAACGCCACTACTGTTCCCGCTTTGATTTGATCCATTTCTTTCATTCCTTCTCTCGATTGCACTAATGCGTTTCGCGCCAATTCACCCCAATGGAATACTCACCAGCCATTGGGCACCTTGAACCAAGCCGCTCACCGGCCTCTTTGATTGAATCTGCAAACGCCTGCCCGACTGCCTTAGCAATCTCCGGGCGGGCCTCCATCTGGGCCTCGTCATGGACGTTAGCGCAGAAAGCGAAGTCCTTGCCGTGTTCCCAACCGTTCTCAGCGCACTTCTCGAAATAGAAGATCACTGCTGCGAGCTTCATTACAGATGCCTCGAAGGACTGCATAAGAAACACCAGCGCGCTATGCTCTGAGCGGCACTTGACGTGCATCCCGCCGAGGGCCTTCAAATACCCTCTACCGCCCTTTTTGGGGCTGCGTGCAGCGGCCTGAATAGCAGCCTGCAACCGATCAAAGCCAACAATGGACTTGAACAACTGCCTGCGAGCCAACTTGCCTAGTTCGCTATCGGGAACTCGCGGGACGGGAACACCAGCTTCGCGGCACTCTTCCTTGATCGTTTTCCCCAGCTTGGGGTCTCCCCCGCCGAATAAAACGCAGTATAGGGCACGCTTTGCACCTTCACGGAGCCTCCCGAGTAGCTTACCAGGATCGCCGCTGTACCCAGGAGGGACACGCATTCCGCATAGCTCAAGAGCCTTGCGGTTGGCGCTGTGCGTATCAGTACCCAGCGCCTTGTCCCCGTTGATTTCGCGATTGATCGCAAGTCCGTCGTCATAGTGAGCAAGGTAGTGAGCCAGGGCGCGGGCCTGTATCGACGCGCCATCACAGCCGATAAGTTTCCAATCTCGTCTAGCGGTCCACACGGAGCGCATACGCAAGTCCTTTTTTGAGACTTGCGCTAGATTAGGACCGCTGTGGCTGCATCGACCTGGAGCACACCCGACCGAGTTGACTCGGCCATGAATACGTCCGTCGCTTCCGACCACCTGGAGCCATCCGTATTTTCCATCGGACAACTGCCCAAGCTGCTTGGAGACAGCGAAGTATCGGACTAGCTTCTTTGCCTGCGGGAACGGCAGGCGGGACAGGATTTCATCGTCAATGGTCGGGTTTCCATCATTGCCGTAGGCCTTGGGCTTCCAGCCAAGTTGGATAAGCCGCTCCCCAACCTGCTTACGGGAGCCGGGGTTGAAGTCCTGAAGGATCACCTTGGTCATGGGGCACCCAGCAGTATAGCCGTGGCGCTTGTTGTCCCCCTTAGGGGTGAACATCGCGGCCTGTGCATTCTTCCCGTTAGGGACCCATCGCGGGGGAAATGCTGACTGCGCCTCGGTAAGGAGGTCTGCCAGCTCGCCGCGAAGTTCTGCCTCGAGTTCCTGAGCCGCCTTGATATCCAGCGTGAAGCCATTCTGCTCCTGTAGGAACATGATCCAGGCGAACTTCAGCTCAGTGTCGAGACATCCCCAATCCTCGACTTCCTTGACGTGATTGTAGAGAGCGCGGGTCACGACAACGTCCTGCGCCGCATACTCCATCATGGCCGGAGTGCAGGTGTCCCAAGGGCCGTTGAAGATCCCCTTCAAAACCCCTAAACGCTGACCCCATTCGTCCAGGCTGTGTGCCCTTTCTTCCGGCGCGAAAAGCCGCGCCATAACAAGCGTGTCCACCATCTGCTCCAGTCGGAGCGTTCCGGGGTAGAGCTTCTCGATCAGCGGAAAGTCGTATTTCAGGACGTTGTGCCCGATAAGTTTAGGGGCTTCTGAAAGTCGTTGAAGGCCTTCAGCGATTGAAGGATATCCCGGCAAGGCATCGCAGTAGATGGTGCTATCGGCGCCTTTGACTGTGCCGATCTGGAGTGAGTGAAGTTTGGTGGCGGTGTCGAGGAGGCCGTTAGCCTCGCAGTCCCATATGAGAACCTCTTCAGGCATTAGCGTCTCCCGCGAAGGGGGACGGGCGCCACTTGATGAAGCGAATGCCCTTGTCGTTCTCCCTGAAAGTTCTCTGAGCGTGTGAGTGAAGGGACTTGTAGCTCAACACCCGCTTACCGTCCCGAAGCAGGTGTAGCGTCCCGTCTGCCGCACCCTCTGAAACCAGTTGACGGGCAAGCCGACAGCTCGCACCGGCGCGGCTTGTGGTGGACGACGCTAAATAGGAAGCTGTGTCCAGCCCCTCGGAAGAGGTGGAGATGCTGAACTCGTATTCAATTGTCAAAGAGCGTCTCCTAAGGACGCCCTTAGCGTCCCGTTCATCTGTCGTTGAAAATCACCTCACCAGTCGCAGCTAAACCCGCCGCTATCAGACGACGAAGATCCGCTGTCGTAGCTGAAGCCGCTGCTGTCTGAGCCTGAGGAGAAGCTGTCTGAAGATAATGGATAGGAGGGCGCGCTTTCGATCACCGTGGTTGACCCATGAGAGCTGCCCATGAGTTCCCCCAGCAGGATACCCTCGAAAAGGCGGTCACTCTGGACTGGCGGGGTGTAGGGAGGCGTGTAAGGCGCCGTGTAGTGCTGCCGAGGCTCAGGAACCGCAGTTCGGCTATAGGCGCGCACCGGAGGGGCCACAGTCGAGTCAACCTGTCGGGGCGGCGCACGATACGCTCCCACGCTCGACACTGAGCGGACATAGGGACGGTCATCTGCCTCGGGCTCGATGAACCGCGTCTGCGAAACGCGCTCGACACGTTCGATAACCTTGGGCTTGCGAGCCAAGTAGATAGCAAAGCCGACTGCCACGATCAGCGCGACAAGCGCCAGCATCAGGACGAACAGAAAGCCCGTGCTGATGTGGACATGATGATGGGGCTCCAAAGGAGTCTCCTAAATTTCGTGTTGAATGAGATAGTCGGCGGCCTTGATCAGCACCTCGGGATTGTCCGAGAAGTGCCCAAGACCAACGTTGCACCGGGAGCAGAGGAGCCCTCTTACGGCCCCTGTTTGGTGGTCATGATCTATACTGAGCCGCAGCCCTCCAAAGTCAGACTGGCCGCAAATGGCGCAGCCATAGTGTTGGGCTTTGAGCTTCTGGTGATAGTCGGGGATGGTCAGGCCGTAGCGGCGAAGGGTGTCTTTAAGGGACTTTAGGGGGTCCCTCTTAGAACGGCGCGTCATCGTCCTCTTGGAACGCCTGCACGGGCTCTGTGCGCTCCCCTTCGATCAGCCTGCCTGTTGCATCATCGAACGTGAGAGGGAATGTCATTCCGTTGGCGCGCCCGGTTTCACGGTCCTTAAGGCACCTTAGGGTGCTCTGGCGGCGCTCCTCTGGATCATCCGCCTGCGTGTTTCGCTCAAGGCCCCAGAGCATGTGCGCCCAGAACATAATGGCGCGCGCGCCCTTGAAGTGCTGACCTTTAACGCGCCCGCCTTCCTCATGCGGCGGGCCGTCCTTTGGCGTAGCGAGATGGGAGATAAAGTGGAAAACGAAATTGAGGGTCTTGGCCATTGTGGCCATTTCCTCAAGCACCGCCTCAAGTTCCCGGCGCTCGTCATCCATATGGGCCGTGAGGGCCGTGAGGTGATCAAGGTAGATGCTCTCACAGCCAAGGTGCTGCACCATATACTTGATACGGCCCCGGATAACGTCCCACGTAGTCGCGCCGAAGCTGTCATAGAGATAGAGGCGGTCTTCCTGAGCAACCTCATCAAGAGAAGCTGCAAGCTCATCCTGCGTCCAGCTTCCGTCTGGAATATGAAACCGCTTCCCCGCAAACTTACCCGCCAGCCGCTTTCCAGTCTGCTCGATAGGCTGCTCAAGGAATAGGATACCGACCTTCAGACCAAGCTGCGTTATGTCAGTCTCGACCATCTGCGTTATTAAGTCGGTCTTACCAACGCCTGATCCAGCTCCGATACCAATAAGCTGGCCCTTCCGCCGCCCATAGGTGGCTGCTGTGACACTTGGGAATAGGTAGGGGATACCCACCTCCACTGGAGCAAGGATTTTGTCCCTCACATCCGCAAGCGTTACAATACCGTCTGGTCGGTAGGTCCGGGCATTGTAGATTGCCGTGGTAAGCGCCTTCACGTCGCCGTGGGTGAGCATCTCATTGGCGTCTTTGCGGGGCAGCTCAGCAATCTTGCATCGCCCAGGAGTGAACAACTGAGCACACTCCGCAGCCGCCTTCCGCCCCGGCTCGTCCATGTCGAACATGAGGACGACTTCTTCGTACCCTTCAAGCCACGCTATCTGCGCTGAAAGGGCCTTTGAGGCACCCTGAGCGCCGTTTGGAAGGGACACTACAGGCCATGAAAGGCCCGTTACCTGGGCCACTGAAAGGGCATCAATCTCGCCCTCAGTGACCACCACCCGCTTTCCCTTACTCGGCCAGACGTGCTGGGCAAACAGGGGAGCATCCTTCATCCCGATAGCTGAGAACGCTTTATCCTTGCCGCGTATCTTCTGCCCGACCAGATGGCCATCAGCGTCTCGGTAGTCTGCGATCTGCACGGTGCTTCCGTGCTTGTCTGTGCCGACCCTATAGCCCATCTTGCGGCAGGTCTCAGCGGTGATGCCGCGCTTTGTGAGCGGTTGGTAATCGCCTTCAATGAAGGCTGCGGTCGATGACGTGCGCGCCTCCTGCTTTTTTGTTGGTGTCTGGTCTGATGGCCCCGTGTGGTGCCCGCAACTGAAGCAGTGAATGTGCCCGTCTGTGTAGAGAGCGGCTGCATCGCGGGAACCGCAGGCTGAGCAGGGACCTTTGCTCAGGTAGTCAGATGCTTCCATGCACCGCAGGAAGGCATAAAAGCCTGCGAATACAGGCTGAAATCAAAGCGGCTTCGGGGTGCGTCAGCCACGCGGTCTCATAGAGGCTCCCCCGTCCGACCATTGCAGCCGGGACAGGGATTAGGCCCTCAGCCCACTTAGCAAGATCAGACTTGCGCCGCTCAGCCTCAGCCATATCTTCATGGCTCTCAGCTTTGGAGGTCATGTGCCTCCGATCCGACAACGTCGCCGGTCTTAGTGTATGAGACCTTGATTCCCAAGCCCCGCTGAGAGGCCACTGTCACGCCCTTTCCGCTGGCCGGTAGGGTCTCAATGTGAATGTTCCCCGGAAAGCGCAGCTTGAGGGCCGTGACAAGCTCCTGAAGGGTCACATCGGCAGTCATGTGAATGTCGCGCTGAGTTTTCATAGGCTCACCACACCACAAATCGTGGCGCAGGCCGCTGAGCGGTACTCGGAACGGAATGGCTCGAACCCCCACGGCGGAGCGTCGAGGGGACGTAGACAACGGGTTTCTTGTCAGACACGCGGAAGCTCCTGTGCAAAGGCTGTGAGGGTGGCGGCAAGAATGTTCGCCTGTTCGTAAGAGAGATTCAGGAAGTCGTCGTCCTGCTCGACAATGATGCAGGCTGGCATTCCGTCCTCCTCAGGGGCGACGGACACTCGGATATTGTCCTGTTCGTTATCATCAACGATGGTAGAGTCTGAGGGCTGGCCCGGTATTGAGTTACGCTCGATCGCTGTCACTTGGCTTCTCCAGATAATACCGGACGTACCGCTGGCCCGTAGGGTCCTTGCGGGGTTCCTTGCGAATGCCATGCCCAGCCTCTTTGAGGTCCAGGATACGGCGCGGAAGATGGCGGATGCGGTAGACCGCTGCGGCCTCGACGGCAGAGATCGAGCCGTGGTGCTGAAGGTGGTCCAGCACGAGTTTTGCTTGAGGTGTCATGGGCTCCTTGAAGGTGCCCCTAGGGGACAGATGCGGACGAGACTGACGCATCGTAATGAGAGACGTATGTAGCGCAGTCTGCCGGTATGGTAGCCAGCAGGGGGCAGCGTCTCGCTCACCTATCCATCGGTGTTTGATTTGAAATTGCCGTGTCGCAAGGCACGATCTCTTGGGCATTCAGGCGCGCCATAGCTGGCCCGGTTGCTTAGTTACCCCTATGCGTGAGACGCATCTTGGTGCGTGAGGGAGCTGTTCTCACCTTCAATTTCGGCGGCTCTGCCTGACGTGGACCGACCTTCGGCGGAGCCCAATTCCCAGATACTGCTGGGCCAGCACACATCTGCCCTCTAAGGGCACCCTAAACAAACTTGAAAGTATCCCGCCAAGGCAGCCGAAGCTGCCCTGACAGGAATTCACTCATTTCATCATCGGCTCAAAGCGCGCCCTGCGGCTGCCGCCCGCGCAGCCCAAAAGGACCAGCAGAAAGAACAGCAGCCAAGCACCTGGAATGACCAGCATGGGGAACAGGACAAGTGCCCATCCCCAGGCGACGATGCCGGACAGTTTGAGGCCGATGAAAAGGAGTGTGAGAGCGAGGAGAAAGGGCATTTTCAGGTGCCGATAGGGGTGCACCAGCTCGCTTGGCGGTACGTCCAATCGTCCTTCCCCATAAAGTTGAGTCTGATGTCCCCCTCTGAGTCTACCTCGGGGCGAATGACAATCGCCGGAAGGTCGTCATCCTCAACCTTCACCCACTGGCCCCAGAAGAACTTCGGCGCAGAGACCGGTTCGGGGGTTTTGATGGTGTCCTCAGGGACGTAGACAGTGCCGTTGATGGTCACTGCGGGGACCTGAGGGGCCTCTGCGCTCTCAATATCGGAGGCATTGAAGTTCCACCAATCCGTCTTGTCTATGTTCCACAGAATCACCCTATCACCATCGGAAGGAATGCCGCGAACCTCCACAACATGACCTACCATGGCGCGGGTAGGTCCTACGGGGCTGTAAGTGCTTGCTTTCACGAGCACCTTCATACCCTCTTTCACATCTTCTATACGCATACTTATAGCCTCCGCTCAGCGATCCGCTGGCACAGTTGATTGAATGAAATTTAGGATTGGGGTTGGGTTAGTTCAGAACGCCGAGGATCACGCGGACCCCCGCAGGTTCCCCTGAACGAGCCCAGCGTTTGTGCGCGGAAATGCTCACCAGATTGTCGTCATCTTCGTAGACCTTCGCCTGTGTGAGGGCATCCTGAACGCCCTTCACGAGGTTATCCACGTCGCCCCCAGGACGGCGGCGCTTGGTTGCCTTTGGCTTGGTGACGATGACCTCCATGAGGCCGTATAGGTCGCCTTTAAGGGGCGTTTCAGGGCGCTGTTTCGAGACCTGCTCAATGCAGGCCTGAAGAAATTCCCCGTAAAGTTTTCCCTTGTAGACATAGGCTCGACCGCCCCGAACGGCAGCCCGAAGGCTCTCCGGTCGAGGTTCAGCTTCAATGGTGACTGTGTGGGTCTGCGAGGTGTTCTCTGCGATCCAGTCAAAGGCCTGCTGGATGATGCCAGCCTGACGGGTCTCAGAAATCGTCGTTGTCCCCCGCCGAAGCGCCTGTGTCGTCAGAGCCGCTCCAGCCCGTATCCTCGGCCTCGTCTGAGCCCTCGTAGCCTTCTTCCTTGCCGAAGCCGTATCCACCGGCATCACGAGCGCCGCCCGAGGACAGTTCGATGATCTGAACAGCTTCCAGAGCCAGTGTCAGACCGCCTGCACCCGTGCCGGGAAGGAAGTAGCCGAACTGGCCCGTCTTGAAGTCCTTCTTGACCTCGAAGGACACCTTCGCGACCGTTCCGCCCCAGGCGTCAGGAACCGGGTCGAGCTTCTTGCCCTTGGCGTCGAACACAGGGAGCTTGGAAGTCCACTTCGTGCCATCCTTGCGTTCGCCCGAGGCCTTCATCTTGAAGTTGAACTTGATCTCGCCGGTCGGCTCCTCAGTGTCCTTGTCATACACCTCGGAATAGAGCGGGTTCATATTGACCTCGCCTAGACGCTTCTGGCTTCCCTTGGGAAGTGCGTCAAACTGCTCCTGAGCAAAGGCTTCAGCCTGCTTGTAGAATGGCTCCAGCTTGGCCAGGAACGCCTGCGTGTCTGCATCGTCTATCCGCAGGATCAGCGGAGCCTCGAAAGCGCCCTCAGGTTTGAACTTGGTGTTCGGGACGCGGAGTGAGGGGAATTGCAGGGTGCCCTTAGGGGACGTGAGAATTTTCTTAGGGGCTTTCGCCATGTCTGTATCTGTCCGAAATAAGAATTGAGAGTTCAGTCCCGATCCGTCCGAACGGGGTTTGATGATTGTGCGCGCCTAGCTCAAACGCTTACTCAGATGACAAGGCGCTGCCGGTGTCGTGGTTACGAGGATGATGTGGTGGCCCTGCGTCTGCACGGCTTCGACCAAGCGGAGGAACACGTCCTCCAAGCGATCAGGGTCTCCCTGAAAGTCCGGCCAAACGGCCCTCATGCCCGCTGAGAGGACCTTTGCCTTCTCCCTTGGGGTGTTCTTCATGCGGCGCGGTCGAGGCGATTACGGATACGAAAGGCGCCGTCAGCGTCCTTGCCGTGGGTCTTGATAAATTCCCGCTTGAGGATCTGCTGGGGAAGTGAGGTCCACAGCGGGGACATGTGCTTCTGGCGACGTGAAGGTGCTTGGAAGTTCATTGGGCAGTCCTTGAATGTTGATCCAGCGGCTACTGTTCTATTACGTAAGTTAAATTGTCACGTTAGAGGTTTATTGGTTGCAGGTGCGCAAAGGAGACAAGCCATGGGGACCGATATGATGCGCTTAGGCGCCGCAGCGGTCGCTGCGGGCAGGCCCTACAGCAGCGTGACGAATTGCAGTGCTTTAGGGCCTAGCTTTGCCCCCTGCACGACGAGCGGGTATTAGACTCCCTCGCGGATGGCTGCGGCCCAACATTTGGCGTAGCGTTCACCCCAATGAGCGCCATGTTCATCAGCTCGGATTGCGCTTGCATCAAGCATTTTCGCGCACCGCTCCCGCTCCGCTGCTACGGCCTCGGATATCCGGCGATCGACCTCCCCCTCCAACTCCTTCACCCGAACCTCAAGCGCGGCGACGTTGGCGGGGCGGGTGTAGATAGGCCGAACTATAGAACCGTTTCTAATGTACCATTCAGGCGACCCTTTTAGTATGGGATGCCAATCGCCATATGCGTTTTGATATTGCCATCCAACAGGCTCCGCCCCCTCCGCATCCTCCGCATCCTTCCGGCGCTGCTCTGCCGCGCCTCTGGCCTCGGCTTCGAGAACGTGAGAGGAAGCCCTCGCCATTATTTCTTCTCGGTAGGATTGGTTGAGTAGGTGGAAAATCTTTTCCGGGCCGATCGCCCTTGCCAAAGCATCGGTCTGCGCCTCCCGCGTCCGAAACTCCGCGCTCTCCGGCTTCTGTTCGTTGGTCATGCGCCTTCTCCAATAGCCCGCTTGTGCTCAGCCTCAGACATTTCGATCAGGATATTGTTCTGGGCGTCCCTTGCGGCGGCCCATGCGGCGTCCCTTGCGGCGGCCCTTGCGGCGGCCCTTGCGGCGGCCCCTGCGGCGGCCCATGCGGCGTCCCTTGCGGCGGCCCCTGCGGCGGCCCATGCGGCGGCCCCTGCGGCGGCCCATGCGGCGTCCCTTGAGGCGGCCCCTGCGGCGGCCCATGCGGCGTCCCTTGCGGCGGCCCCTGCGGCGGCCCCTGCGGCGTCCCATGCGGCGTCCCTTGCGGCGGCCCCTGCGGCGGCCCTTAGCGCCTCATTCCCAGTTTCAAGGTATTCCCGCACGACAAATGGAGCATCCCAAAGATGAATAACGTCGAGCGCACACCGGCGCGAAAACGCTCTCAGGATCTGCTCTGCATCAAGTCGCCAAATGATACGTCGATGACGTGCTGCCAGCTTGTCGTCAGCATCATGCTCAACGTCGCCCCAGCACTCGACACGACATAGCATGTGGCCGGGTGCGTACTGTAGGGCGTCAATCAGGCGTTCGCTGGCGTGTAGGCCCTGCTGGCACGGGATGACCGGGCCTACATGGGTCAGAATCTCTCCATCAGCGGGGACTTTGCGGCCGTCCCGAAGGGTGTCCCCTACGAAATGCCAGGCGAGAACTTTGTCGTCACAGTTCATAGGGAACCTCCAGATATGCAAAACCGCCACCCGAAGGGCAGCGGCTACTGTTCTATTACGTAAGTTAAATTGTCACGTTAGAGGTGTATCATGAAAAGAAGAACTCAGACCGCAGCACTTCATTGATATCAAATGCCCCTCTCTTAGGAGGCTCTGGCAGGTAAACATGCGGGGCATAATCAGCTATCTCAGATGCCGTCTGTGCTAATCGATCCTGCTGGTAAATCTCTACAAAGCTCTCCCGCAGTGACCTCGCAAGCGTCTGAGTGTCTGCGGCATGGGTGCCGTAGCTGTCATGTATCATCGCGAACGACCTAATGCCTTGGTTAAATGCTTTATTAACCGTCATTGAGAGGTGCGCGCCGTCAAAGCTGTGCACATAGTTTGGGGGCGCTCCCGCCGCTTGCTTACGGACGGACAGCGGCTGGGCATCTGATTCATCGTAGACCACAAGATGCCCACACAGCGTAGGCACTCTGTGCTGAACGGGCTCCCTATATGCCTGCTCGATCACTGACCCGGAGGGGGTTTGCCACGAGAAGGGCACCCCGGCTTTCGCCAGTTCTGAGGCGCACTCGCGTAGATAACCCATCACCCCTTGAGCGGCCCCTGCGGTGCCCTCCAAGGCCCCCATAATGTGTCCCCGAATATACTCGGCGGCCTTCCCCTTCCCTTCGCTGATCCCTCCCATAATCGCATCGTCGTTAAGGATCTGGGTTCTGATGCCGCGCGCGGTAACTCCGTAGGGAGTTGTCATCACTGCGCGTTTTACGAGGCTACGCAAGAAGCCTGTGTCACCCATACGAGGCTCCCATTCCAAGGCCTCGGAAATACCTTGAGAGGCATCGCTGAGAACCCGCTCACGAACGCTCTGCCCCACATCTATATATATGTCTTGTCTGGTATTGCGGGCGGAGAGATTGGTAGCTGCCGCCCCGATAGGATCAAGCGCCAGGGCGCTCAGATGCTGCAAGCCATTACAGGTACCGTCCATCGGAACCGGCAGATGACTTATGAAGTCCTCCGGATTACCTGAGGACCAAGCCAGGTTCAGTTCGTGGCAGGTGGCGAGAAGGCTCCAGGCTTCGTCTCCGCCGTTAACTTCCGCCCACCATAGACACTCCTCTGGGTGCGCTGCCGAATCTCTTACCTGATCTTTATGGTCCAGCGCCCAGGACACACGCTCGTTGAGCGTCATCTTGTCCTTACCAGCGCAGTTGGCGAGGCGGACCAGGAGCCAAAAATATCCCAGGCTTCCGAGCTTCTTCCCCTCGGCAAAATGGATTCCTCCCTTACCTACATCCGAGGCCTGTGGATGCGGACCCGAATTTATGGCTGGGTAAATCCGCCCTCTAAAACACCTATTATGCGGGAAATATACGGCCCTCTCGTTGCGCAGCTCTTGAGCCACAGAAATGAGGTCCATGAAAGCGAACTTCCTCCCGACAACCTTTGCGTTGTGATCGTAGATTCCTGCCATAGTGGATTTGTGCTCTTTGCGCTGTTCATCCGTCAGCGCTTCCCACGTTGTATCTGACATTGCTCTGTGGCGCCGCCCGGTTCGGAGACTGTCGCGCCATGCCTCGTATGAGGGAGAGCCTAAGGGCGTGATGGGGAGTTCGAGAGGCACCCCCGGCAGACTAGTCCGGTCCGCAAAGGCTTTGGTCTGAAGGTCAAGGATGAACTGATTCACCCTCCAAGGTGTGGCTTGGACCCGGTTAACTGAGTCCAGGTCAGCCGCACTTACCGAGGCGCGCCCTTTATCATTAAAGCTGCGGCGATTTGTGCGTACCAGAGGAATCTTGTGAACGTAAAACCCGCCTGAGAACAATTCCGACATAAGATATCTCAACACGTTAGAGGTTTATTTCCAAGTCAGCGGCGGTGTGACCATAGCCATCAGACGGGGGGCCGAAAGGCTCATTTTCTCGGCATCATCCAGTAAATCCTGTACGGTCTGAGATGACGCAACGACGCAGCGAGCGCAGGGCTTTGTGGGGTCCGCCGCAACCTCAGCCGTGACAATCGCACCCTCGGACGCTACGCATATGCGCTCAATGAGCCACGCCCCAACCGTTATACTGTGAATTTCAGACCATTCCGCTTTAACCAAAACTCCGGCGCGTCGTGTCCATTCCTTCCATTGGCGCACATTTGGATTCTTGTAGCGTTCCTTAAAGCGTGTGAGGAGTACGGAGAGCGTGTCATCTCCTTCTGACTTCTCCGCCTTCGCTTGCTCTTGCATCTGGTTGTATGAAAGCTGGCTTCGTAAGGCGGCCGCCACAGACTTTGATAAGCGCGTCACAGGCGGTGCGAAGGACATTCCAACGTTACCGAGGACCGTGGCTGTAGCGACGATAGCTACCTCTAGGTGCTTGTCCGTGAAAGCCATGAAGCAATCTCCAACTACGCTCTTCCTCCCTCGTTCACCAGCCGCAGCTATAGCCTTGTCAGTTTCATTCCGGATCTCTTCGGCTAGAGGCGTCACAATCTTTCGTAATAACCTCCTCCCCGGCCCCGTCTCGTGCAGCCGACCACTGGCGGTAGCGCGCTCCATATCTTCCATGAAAATCTTCTGAGCGCGGCGGACTCCGACCATCTCCCACTGAGCCTGACGAAATATTTCCGACATTCCGGCGGGCACTTCGGAATGGGCAGTAGGATCATCTTGTAGGACGCTGTTAGGACCCATTTAGGACACCTCGAAGGTTTCGTGTGAAATCAATATGTTAGTTACGTTACTGGTTTATCGTATTGGAGAAAGTAAGGCGCTGCAAGGGTTTTCTAACAAATTTTCAGGGGTTTTCTGGAGCGGGTGAAGGGAATCGAACCCTCGTATGCAGCTTGGGAAGCTGCCGTTCTACCATTGAACTACACCCGCACGGCGCCCCTTCTAGCGCAGCCGCGTACGCGTTGCAATGTCTCTCCCCCTGTTGACGAAGCATCATCGCTTTGCGCATAGTCGCAGCCGTCAAGCGCTCCGACGAGCGATTGACCCTCGCGATTTGAAAGGCCGGATTGCGGCGAGGCTAAACAACAGCGCTAAAGAGGCCCGGGATCCATCACATCCCAGGTTTTCCACGGCCAGAATCGCACCTTCATCTCCCGGTGCATTTTGGAGTGTCTTCCCCATGACAGACCACAGCTACGGCCCCTCGACCCGCCTGCTCCATCAGGATGTCAGCCGAACGGAACATGGTGAAACCAGCGAGTCCATCTTTCTTACTTCCGGCTTCGTCTATGAAAGCGCCGAACAGGCCGCTGCCACCTTCACCGGTGAAGTAACCCATTATCAATATTCGCGCTTCGGCAACCCGACCACCGACGCCTTGCAGGCGCGCCTCGCCCTGCTCGAAGGGGCAGAAGCCTGCATCGTCACTGCAAGCGGGATGGGCGCCGTTTCCTCTGCGCTGCTGTCACATCTGAAGCAGGGCGATCGCGTCGTTGCCTCGCGGGCGCTTTTCGGTTCCTGCTACTGGATCGTGACGACGCTCCTGCCGCGATATGGCATCGAAACCGTTCTGGTCGATGGCGATGACTGGGCAGGCTGGGAAGAGGCACTCGCCACTCCCGCCGGCGCGGTCCTGATCGAGAGCCCCTCGAACCCCATGTTGGACGTGCTCGATGTCGAGCGCATCGCCACTCTGGCACACAAGGCCGGCGCGCTTTTGATGGTCGATAACGTCTTCGCATCCCCAGTGGGGCAGAAGCCGCTCGAACTCGGCGCAGACGTCGTGCTCTACTCCTGCACCAAGCATATTGACGGCCAGGGACGCGTGCTGGGCGGGGCGGTTCTCGGCCGCAAGCAGTGGATCGAAGAGGTACTCCAACCTTTCACGCGCAATACCGGCAATGCACTTTCCCCGTTCAATGCCTGGGTACTTCTCAAAGGGCTCGAGACCTTGCCGCTCCGCGTCAATGCCATGGCGTCCAATGCAAGCGCCGTCGCGCATTTCCTGGAAAATCAGCCGGGGATCAAGCGCGTGTCCTATCCAGGGCTCGCCTCGCACCCGCAACGCGCACTTGTTGAAAAGCAGATGAGTAATGGGGGTTCGCTGGTGGCGTTCGAGGTCGAGGGCGGGAAAGAGGCGGCCTTCCGCTTCATGAATGCGTTCAGGCTCATCGCCATTTCGAACAATCTTGGCGATGCCCGCTCACTGGCGACCCATCCTGCAACGACCACCCATTCCAAGGTCGCCGCAGAGGAACGCGCGCGCCTCGGGATCACCGATGGCGCTATCCGCCTTTCGGTCGGGCTTGAAGATAGTGCAGATCTGATTGCTGACCTTAAACGAAGCCTTGCTGCGCTGAATGGCTGATTGCCTTTAGCGCGACCCTGAGCCTACAAGGCGGGCATGTCGTCCCAGAAACCCGCCCCACCCCGCCTTGTTGCTGACCCGGATGCAAGCTTCGCCGAGGCCATCGAAACCGCGCCGCGCTACGAGGCCACGACACGCGATATCACCGTTTCCGTGCGCAGCTTCTGGCTGGAGGACCAGTCCCAGCCAGAAGAACACAGCTATGCCTGGGCTTATCATGTCCGGATCGAGAATGGCGGAGACGAGACGGTCCAGCTCCTGAGCCGGTCGTGGGAAATCACGGATGGGCGCGGCAAGACGGATCATATCCATGGTGATGGCGTGGTCGGCGAGCAGCCCATTCTCGTTGCCAGCGAGATCTTCGAATACACCTCAGGGGCGGCACTTCCCACACCATGCGGCTTCATGCGCGGTGTTTACCACATGATCGTACCCGCGACATCGGAGCGCTTCGAGGTCGTCATTCCACCGTTCAGTCTGGATAGCCCTCATCGTCTAGGTCTCGTTCACTGACGACGATACGTCCGCGCCCTGCAATCTTGGCTTTGTAAAGGGCCTGATCCGCGCGCTCGAGTGCATCGGACCAAGCTTCCTCAGGGCTCATTCTGGCGATGCCAGCGCTGCACCCGACGCTCAAGGTGCCTATCTTGGTTTCGAATGGGACGTCACTCAGAGTGCCCAGCAAGGTGGCGATACGCGCTCTGGCGGCCGCGAAGTCTCCCTGTATGACAATCAGGAACTCCTCTCCGCCATAACGGCCGATGATCTCCTCCTGATGCTTCGCGCGCAGTAGGCGCGCCCCGATACCCGCGAGAATCTCGTCACCAATCACGTGACCGAAAGTGTCGTTGATCGATTTGAAATGATCAACGTCCAACAGTGCCAGGGTCGCAAAACGTGTGCTCGACCTGACATCGAGACGAGACAGTCGCTCTAGAAGACGCGACACGCTCGCCTCAGCGGTACGACGATTCATGAGGCGCGTGAGGCCATCCTGACGCGCCTGCTGCTCGAGCGCGTGCTGGGCCGCACGCATCTCGATCGTACGTTCATCGACCAGAGCCTCAAGCCGATGCTGACGCTTGAGGAGATAACGAAAACGCAGATGGGTAAAAGCATAAGGCAGCGCTACCACACTCAAGGTGTAGAGCATGATCAGCGGCCACGTGGTCCACCAGGGCCGCTGCATACGGATTTCGAGTGTGATCGGGGGGGAGATCAGATTACGGTTATCGTTCAATGCCTGGACAACGAGGCGCGAATGTCCCGGAGGCACGAAATTATAGCGAATCTCGCCCGTAGTGGTCGTGATCCAGTTCTGATCGACACCTTCCAGCCTGTAACGAAAATAGGTTGTATTCGCGAGGGCAGTATTGAGCGTACCCAGAGTGACCACGAGCGGATCGCGGCTAAACGGAACCGCCTTCTCTGGCAGAAGATGGTCGCCAAGCGCCACGCGTATGAAGACAGGATCGAGCGTCTGTCGCTCGAACAGGCGTTCAGGATGCAATAGATGCGAAACGCCTCGGCTCGTTGCGACCCAGATTGAGCCGTCCTCATCCTCGGAGAGGCCCTGCTGATTGATATTGGAAGAGAGCAGCCCGTCATCACGGGTCATCCTGATCCATTCGAGCCCGTTATAAACCGCGAGCCCGTTTTCAGTCCCGACCCACAGGCGGTGCCGCTTATCCCAGAGCAGGCTGAAAATGAGCTCGGAACCAACGCGATCTGCCCCGATCTGCTCAATTCGGCTGATCCGGTTTCCGTCCAGTACCAGATGCATCAGCCCGTTCTTGGCCCGAATGCCGCCAATCCAGAGATCATCCCTGGAGCTGAAGGTCATGGCCATCGGAATGAAGTCTTTTGCATTCGGCCACTCGGTCAGCACCGACACCCACGCCCCGTCGGCGTCACGCCGATAGAGAGAGGTACCGATCACGGCCCATGGCGTATCGTCAGCACGCAAGGCAAGCGTGCGCGCCATTTGCGAGACAGTCTTTCCGTCACGTCCGTGAATGGGCTTTGGCTGGGCCTGCACAGCCTCTCCCAGCGAGTAGATCCCGGCATCGGACGCAATCCATAAGAGATGAGAGCGACGGGAGAGAGCCAACGCAACAACACGGTCCAGCGCGATCTGCCGATCGCAGTGTGAGGACGTCCGCTCCACCTCGCAATGCAGCAAGAATTGATCATCGACAGGGGCCCAGAAAGAATGTCCTGAGTCTTTTAAGGCGAAATAGTAGTTACCGTCTCTCAGAGCGCTTCCGATAACGTGCTTATCGACTGGATACATGCCTTGGCCGGAGAACAGCAATTGATATCCGCTGAACGGTAAGACCGACCAGACATAGCGTATGTGCTGAGGCTCAAGATTTTCTAGATCCCCCCAGCCGACAAGCTTGTCGAGTTCTACAAGATCCTGCGCGGTCCAAACCTGCCGGTTCCGGTCGATAAAGGCGAATAGGATATCCTGCTCTCGGCTCAAGTCGTGGTTGAGATAGCTCCAAAAAGCCCCATTGAACGAACGTAGACTGTCGCCGTCGAAAAAGATCTTTGTATCACCCCAGCCCTCTGCGAAGGTGGCACGGGCCCCACCCAGGGGAAACTCAATCGGCCAATTCAAAGGAGTCGCGCTGAACCGTCCGACATCATTAAGTGAAATGAGCGTCTTCCCATCAGTGAAGTACGGCACTTGATCGGATGGACCGGGGGACGGCTGAGGATGCTGCATTCCAAATGGTGCGCGAAAGATAATCCGACCCGAGAGATCCCTAAGACTCGCCTCGCCGTGCAAAGCGACATAGGTCCGGTAACCGTTTTGATAGACATTCTCTCTTCTGTGGGCGAAAAGCGGCGTGGGATTACAGCCGAGATTGTATCGCGGATTCAAAACACATGAATGTAACCCCGAACTATCCAGAACAAATATATCCTCATTATCGACAAATATATTCCTGATCTGTTGCAGCCCCTTTACGAACAAATGCTGAAATACCAACACATTGGGCGAGATACGGGCGCTTGTGGCAGAGATCGAAAGGTAGATATTCTGCCCCTGTATCACCAGCACTCGCCCGTCCGGCATAGGCCGCACGATCGCGACTAAACTCGCGGCACCGGCAAAATTGAGTGCTCTTATTGGATAAAATCGTTTGCCAGAATAAAAATACGTTGATCTACGAGTCGATACGTAAAGATACCCGAGCCGATCCTGAGACATGCGGAATATGTAGGAGCTATCGATCCCATCTTCCTGCGAAAATCGCCGCATTTGTAAAGACAGATCGTCTGCGTGCCCAATCCCTGAGGTCGTTATAACCCCCAGAATTACGGCGATAAGACGCCCAATCGTGAGCGGGAGTGCCAACACGGCGCCATACAGGCGTCTTAGATCGAAAAAGGTGGCCACTACCCTCTCCGCGGTGGCACCTTTTTTTTCAACTTTTGTTAACACCAATATAATTGCACGATCCCCGAGCCAAAGACGCTAACCGCCTTTGCACATCCTAGGATGATTTCCCCGTTTGGTCGTTAAAAACACGCAAGTTCAGCCAAAGTGGGCAACGCAATTGCCATAAGTGCCACAGGGGTCAACGGTCTGACCCTTGTCGGGGCGGGGGCCGGTGAGCGAGATCGTTGGCTGAGCGGCGCGAACCTGATGCGCGGGGCCAGCTGAGGCCTGTGTGATCGTGCCAGCGGCATTCACCGCGCCGATGAGAACAAAAGCGGAAAGAGCGCGAGCGGCAAAAGCGGAAATGGTCATTGGGGTGTTCCATTCAATATTGCGAGCGTGAGTGCTTGCCCAATGAATGAAACAATCAAACGACGCTGTCTTGCGCCGTTATCGAATGTTATTGTGGCAGAGTCATAATCTATACAAATGTTCTATAGTACATAAATAAATATTCTATTCTCTGTTATCGTAAAATTAACATTTAACTTAGAATCATACAGCCACGACCGTATCGGTTCTCCCATCATCTGATCAATATTGATTCAAAAGGTTGTTTTTTTATGATAAATTAACTGTTTACTGAGGCAAATCGACCCCGGTTTCGCCAGCCTCCCTGAGCGAATCAGACCGATCTAACAGAAAGACGGACGCAGCATGACCCACATAATGAGCTAACGCGAATTTGGTTTGAAATAACGTGATAGATGCGCGAAGATAACACGCGTTCTGGGATTTCTTGTGTGACGCAGACGGTTCTTCACAAGCAACCTCGCCCGGACATTCTCGACTAGGGTCTTCTCATTATGAGTAACGTTTCCACTTCCGCGCCAGCGCAGACAAAGCTTCCGCTGGTAGGAAAAATGATGTTGGCAGCCATCCTCGCTGCCGTTGCCGGCCTGATGTTCGGCCTTGATATCGGCGTGATCTCCGGTGCGCTCGGATTCATTGCCAAGGAATTCCAGGCGAGCGATACGGCCCAGGAATGGATCGTCTCCTCCATGATGTTCGGAGCCGCTCTCGGCGCGCTCGTTGCTGGCCGTCTTTCCTACGGACTCGGCCGCAAGAAAGCCCTGGTGCTCAGCGCCGCCCTGTTCATGCTCGGCGCCATTTGCTGCGTTCTCGCCCATTCGGTCAGCCTTCTGATCGTGGCGCGCGCCATCCTCGGCCTCGCCATCGGCATCGCGAGCTTTGTTGCACCGCTCTATATTTCGGAAGTCGCTGACGAACAGCATCGTGGCAGCCTCATCTCAGTGTATCAGCTGATGATCACGATCGGGATCTTGCTGGCCTTCATTTCCGATGCCCTGTTTGCTTATGCAGGGGCCTGGCGCTGGATGCTCGGGATCGTCGCTGTTCCAGGCGCAATCTTCCTTGTCGGTTCGCTCTTCCTTCCTGACAGCCCGCGCTGGCTCATGCTGCGCGGACGTCATGATGACGCCCTTGAAACCCTGTCGACACTGCGCGCCACGCGCGAGGAAGCAGAGAGCGAGATTCGTGACATTCAGGCGAGCTTAAGAGAGAAGCAGCGCGGCTTTTCGCTATTCCTCGAGAATCCGAATTTCCGCCGCTCGGTGATGCTGGGTATCGGCCTGCAGATCGTTCAGCAGCTCACCGGCATCAATATCGTGATGTATTACGCGCCGCGTATTTTCGAAGTCGCCGGGTTTGGCCAGGACGGTCAGATGTGGGGCACCGCAATCGTGGGTCTCGTCAACATGCTGGCCACATTCATCGCCATTGGTTTTGTCGATCGCTGGGGCCGTCGCCCAATGCTTGTCGCGGGCTTTGCCATTATGGCGGTTGGCATGGGCGCTTTGGCGGTTCTTCTGTCCTTCGGGCAGGATTCCAGCACCATGATGCATTACCTTGCCGTGGCGGTGCTACTGCTCTTCATAACCGGCTTCGCCTTCTCGGCAGGTCCGCTCATCTGGGTCCTGTGCGCCGAAGTTCAGCCGCTCCAGGGACGTGATTTCGGCATTGCCTGCTCGACCTTCACCAACTGGATTGCCAATATGGCGGTGGGCGCGACCTTCCTGACGCTTCTTGGCACCCTCGGTGCGTCACACACCTTCTGGCTCTACGCTGCGCTGAATGCGGTCTTCATCCTGGTGACCCTGGCTTTCGTACCCGAGACGCGCGGGGTCACGCTCGAATCCCTCGAGCGCAAGCTCAATCTCGGAACGCGACTTCGCGATATCGGTCGCTGAGGCGCCCCTTCCCTGACGGGAAACGGAGACAAGGCCCTGCGGGAAACTGCAGGGCCTTTTTTCTTGTCTTGACGTTCATCCGACAAATCCGCATTCCCTGAGCATCATGCGTATTGCTGCCATCCTCCTCGCCGCCGGTTCCGGTCGCCGCTTCGCTGATGCCAGCGCTGCGCCCGCCTCTGGTCTCGCTGCCCTGCCGAAGCAGTACATGCTTCTCGGTGGCAAAACTGTCATTCGTCATGCGGCCGAAGCCCTGCGTGACCATGTCACCCTCATTCAACCTGTCGGTCACGACCCTCTGCTGTTGCAGGCGCTAGACGGCATAGAGACACTTCCTCCCGTAGCGGGCGGCCGTGAGCGTCAGGACAGCGTGCGTGCCGGGCTCGAAGCTCTGGCTGCTCTGCCCGAGCCGCCTGATCTCGTGCTGGTCCATGATGGTGCACGCCCCTACGTGCCTGCTGACGTCATACGCAATGTACTCAAGGCTCTTGATACCACGCCAGGCGCCATCCCGGCTGTGGCGGTAGCGGACACACTCAAGCGTGGACGCGACGGTCTGGTCGATACCACAGTCTGTCGGGACTCCCTGTGGCGCGCGCAAACGCCGCAAGGGTTCCATTTCCCGCTCCTTCTCGATCTGCATCGCACCCATAAGGGCCCGGTTACGGACGATGCGGCGCTGCTGGAAGCCGCTGGCCACCCCGTGGCACTCGTCCAGGGCGCAGAAGACAACATCAAACTCACCCTACCGGAGGATCTCGTGCGCCTGGAACGTCTGCTCGGCTCGACCCCACTCCCGCGCACCGGCCTGGGCTATGATGTGCATGCTTTCGAAACCGGACGTCCGCTAATCCTGTGCGGCATCACCATTCCCCATGACCGTGGCCTCGCAGGTCACTCCGATGCGGATGTAGGCATTCACACGCTTTGCGATGCGATCTATGGCGCTTTGGCCGAGGGGGATATCGGTCGCCACTTCCCCCCGACAGACAATGAGTGGAAGGACATGGATTCGGCACGCTTCCTCATCCATGCGGGTGAGCGCATCCGTCAGCGCGGAGGCATGCTGATCAACGCCGACGTGACCCTCATCTGTGAGCGCCCCAAGATCGGACCACACGCGCAGGCCATGCGTGAACGCCTTGCCTCGCTGCTCCAGGTCGACGTGGACCGTATTTCGGTCAAGGCAACCACCTCTGAGCGCCTTGGCTTTACGGGGCGCGAGGAAGGCATCGCGGCAACAGCCGTGGCAACCGTTCTGGTGCCCTGAGCCCGGCTCACGACCCACTAAAAAAAGCCCGGCCAAAAGCCGGGTTTTTTATTGGGCAACGCGGGTTATAGCGCGTGTTTCCAGAAAAGTAGTTTGCCCCCCCCTCGCACTTGGAGCGATACGCTCACACGTTCGAAGGCAATGACTGGCTTGTTCAGCCTTTAATCGCGCAGATCACGACAATCACCGGCGTGGCTGCGAGGACCAGCCAGACATTCTGTACACATTTCGCAACGAAATGCGCAGAACGGACCTTGAAGGGAGTGCGACGAGTGAGAATTTCAGCAACGATATTCTCATCCAGAACCTTCTGAATACGAGAGGACATGCCTGATCCTTACGCCAGTTGATCTGATTACCGAATCAGTACTAGATCGAATTCGATCCATTTTCCAGTAACCAATGGTCACCGAATGTGATGACCTTGCCAGACTGGATCTAGGCAGCAATCATGGCGAAATCATGCCCCATTTGGCGCCTTTTCTTGCGATAGCGCAAGAAAATGTAAGGCATGGTCGATGTCGATACCCGTACGCTCGATCTCCTGCAAAAGCGCATCATCCTCACCCCATTGAGCCATCTGGTGGCGCTCTTCCACGCTCGCCATATCGTTGGCCTCCTTGGCTTGCATCCATCCTTCTGCCAAGCCAATCGCCATAATCAGGCTCCCGGTGGCGGGTGCTCCTATGGCCGCGCAGGTAAGAGCTGAGTCGTCAAAACGCTCGAGAGCCCTGCGGCAGACTTCCTGCAATTCCGGCGCCACTGTGAGCGGTAGCAGACTACGGGTGACCTCAGGCATGATCCCGTGACGTGCGGCGAAACGCTGCAGCACCGGATCAAACAGCGCATCCTGCTCACGTCCCAGACTGCCGGTAGCTCTGTAACAGAGCAGATCGCTCTCTCCATACGCCATGAGCTGTCCGATGATCTGCGCGCGGTCAGGTGCTACGCGCTCGATCTGGGTGCCCGCCATCTGCGTCAATGGCAAGGAGGTTGTCTGGAAGGCCGATCCGGGGGGGATGCTGCGCCACTCCTCGGCAACAGCCTCGGCGAGCGCCAGCGTCCCGAGAATCAACCTGTTCCCGCCTGGAAGGCGAAAACTGCGCCCATCGAGGCAGACCTCATACCCCTGAGGAACATCGACGGGCACGACGCTGACCTCTTTCCAAAAACGTCTGATGGACTGGCTCAATGGAGGATCCCCAATCCATGCAGCAATTCGGAAGCCTGGGAGTGCTTCTTGGGCTCGGCTGCGGGTTCTCCTGCGACATTCTCACGCGCCTTGGTGAGCAGATCCGGGCAGTGATCAGGCTGGCTGCCCCCTATGGTGATCTCAAAGCGCCCACCTGCACTGGCCTCCTGATGGGCCTTGGGGGAATCGAGCGTGCCCGTCACGACCACTGGCGTCGAGGCTCCGGTTCCACCGAACCCGATGCGTGGCAGGAGATGAAGATCGAGCGTGCCGTCAGCGAGGCCATAGCTCCCCTGACCAGAGAGGCTCAACGCGCCTGCCTCCATCCCGATCGTGTCGAGCTGCGCCCGACCAGAGGCAAAAGCGGCGTGAAGACCGAGGCAGCGCACACCAAGATCTCCATGCGTCATGAGGGAGCGCGCCGCATCGCCGAGATATGGCCCGAGATGACTGGCCGCAATGGAACCTCCGACCATGGAGAGCCCGAGATGCCCGTCCAGGCTGGTCATGAGTGCCGCCTTTGTTTCCCCCTCGGCCTGCAACTGACCGACGAGCATCAGCGGTCCGCGAAACAGATCGGGCAGGCCGAGCAGGTTCTGCGCCAGCGTCGCCGGGAAAAGCAGCGGAGAGAGCGTCAGGCTGAGCCGCGCGGGCGTAACAGCCATATCGTAGCGCGCCTCACCGGAGAGGGTCATGCCATTCCCGCTCCCGTGGATTGACTGAATCGTAAGATGCCCCTCCCCGAGCAGGAGGGTTGCAGAAATCCCGGTATAATCGGCCTGATTGAAACGCAGTGTCTCCGCGCTGATCGCCAGATTGCCGCTGCCGCCGTGAAGGAAAGCGCGCCAATCGAATCCAGACAGTCCTGGAAGCTTGCCACTCCCTGAAGGCCCCGAAACCTGTGCCGCAGCACCAGAGGTCCCCTGCCCCGCGCCCAGTATCGGCAGGGGCAGGACCGTCGATTGTGCAGGTGCGGCAGTAGAGGATTGTGTAGCCGAGGGTCGGCCGGGGGATGCACTGTCAGTTCCAGCACCGGTCGCGGTCTTGTTCGACGTGACTTCTGCTGGCTTCCAGAGTGCGCCCAGCGAGTCGAGATCCAGATGCGCAAAATGCAGCGATCCCTGAAGGGCCGTCAACAGCGGTGCGGAAGCGGCCAGGGTGAGCTCACCAGTCATTTCGTGGCTCTGGAAAGCGAGAGCGTCGATCTTGAGCGTTCCCTCCCGGTCGCGGGTCAGCCCACCCTTTAGGGACAGGTCGTGTAGCGTGGCCTGATGAATCGTCAGACTGCGTGCCTCTCCCTGAAGTGCAAGCTGGGTCTCCGGCGCGCCAACTTGCCCAGTCACATGGGCCTTCAAACCGCTCGAAGCGGCGAGCGCCGTCGAGTCTCGCAGATCTGCAGAGACCGTGAGCGGGGTCTGTAGTCCCGTCTGCCACGCAGTACCTGCCTGGGCCAGCGTTCCGAAACTTCCTTGAAGGGCCAGCCCCGAGGCCGCGCCCTGCAAGGTCGCGCTGACAGTCAGAGCCGAAGACAAGGTATCGGCGTCAGCGTGGAGTGCGGACACTGAAACACCCTGCCACGGGGGCGCAGCGCCGAGATGGATATGAAGATGGTTGACCCCCAGACGGGACAGGGAAAATGCGGGTCCGGAATCCGCTTTCCCGGCGTCCGGCTTTTGCGGATCAGCGTCATAGAGGCCGATCTCGCCGCCTATTCCCTGCAAATCGGGCAGATTCGCGTTCGGAAACAGGGATTCAGCATCCTTGAGAGACGCCATCTCGCCGCGCAAAACACCGGAAAAACCCCGCAAATGGCGCGTATCAGTGATCTGTCCGTCGAAATTGAGCCAATCCTGCTGCTTGCCGTCCTTGCCCAGCGTCGCCCCAAGGCTCAGCGCCCAAGGCGGGTTGGCACCCTGAAGAAGGGTAAGCGGCCCGACATGGCCATTGATCCGGAAAGGCGTATCACCACGACGCCCATGGAGATCGAGATACGGCGCTGATGACGCCAGACCATCGAACTCGGCATGATCGACCACAATCGCCCCGCCATGATGGGCATATCGGTCATCCAGAGAAAACGCCATCTGATCGAGGCGCGCCGAACCAAGCTTTACCCCCCAATGGGCGGACGGATGAGACGTCCCGGCGGAACCGGCAGAGGCGGGAGCAGGCTCAGGCTTGAAATCCCAATTGGCCAGCCCGGCCTCGTTCCGATGAAGCCTGACCGCACCACGGAGCATGGTAAGGTTCTCGAGACGGATCTCCCGCCACAGAAGCGGCATGAGCGCGACAGAAGCCCGAATATCGCGGGCCTCGATCATAGGCTGCGACGTTCCTCCACCCTGTGCTGTAGGCAGATCGGAAAGTGTGACCTGATGCGCGCTGATGCTCGGCCAGGGAAGAATCCCGACCGAAAAGCGCGCCATCGTCAGATCACGGCCAGTCTGACGTTTGACCGCGGTGATGACGTCCTGCTTCAGGTTGGAGCGGTCGACTAGGATATGGGCCGAAACAGCCAGAACTGTCGCCAGCACCAGAATGACGATCAGCGCCGCAGTCAGTCGCTTCATTTCCTGCCTCCCTTGCCCCCGATACGCTCAGGTTTGGGCGTATCACCCGCCGTGAAACCGAGATCCTTGAACGTGTCGCGCATATGAGGCGGCAGGGGCGCCGCCACGCGCAGCCGGCCACCCGCGGGATGAGGGAAGTCGAGCGCACGCGCATGAAGATGCAGACGATCGGTGAACCCCTCCATATGCGCGGCCTTGCCGCCATATTTAGGGTCGCCCAGAATTGGTGTGCCAAGCGTCTCGCAATGAACGCGCAGCTGATGCGTGCGCCCGGTCAGCGGCTTCAGCGCCAGCCAGGACAGGCGCTTGCCCGCAGCATCGACCACTTCATAATCGGTCTTTGCCACCACGGCGTCCTCATCGTCACGTGTGGCGGCGATCATGAGCGCGCCATTACCGGCACCGAGTTTGGCCAGAGGCTGATCGATGACGCCGGTTCCCGGCATGGGACGCCCGACAACAATGGCCCAATAGGTCTTTTCGACATCGCGCCCGCGGAACGCGGCCGCCAGCTTGGCCGCAACGCCGGGGGTACGCGCCAGAAGCAGAAGCCCGGACGTATCGCGGTCGATACGGTGCACGAGGCGCGGCCGGTCGGATAAATCGCCACGCAAACCGTCCAGCATCATGTCGATATGCTTGGTAATGCCCGGGCCACCCTGCGTGGGCAGGCCCGAGGGCTTGTCGAGTACGATCACATGATCGTCGCGATAGACCACCATGCGCTCGATCTCGCGGGCCAGCTGCGGGTCCAGCGGCGCAGGGCGATCGGGTTGGGCGGCCATGGGCGCGGGCAGAGGCGGAATACGCAGGCTCTGCCCGGGAGCCAGACGGCTCGCCCCGGTCACGCGCTTGCCATCAAGGCGCACCTGCCCCGTACGGCACAGCTTTTGCAGCGCCCCTTGGGTGAGGTCGGGATAATGGCGGCGAAACCAGCGGTCGAGGCGCATATCGGCCTCATCTTCACTGACAATACGGGTCGTTACACTCATGGGCGACGGCTTGCCCGTATTGCGGCCTGCCTGTCCAGATTTTTTCTGATCTCGCTTTCCCTGCCCCGGTCTGTGGGCTGATAAAGGGCGACGCGGTCCATTTCATCCGGGAAGTAATTCTGACCCGAGAACCCGTCTGCCGTGTCGTGGTCGTATTCGTAGCCCTTGCCGTAGCCGATATCCTTCATGAGGCGGGTGGGCGCATTGCGTATGTGATGGGGCGGTCCGAGGCTACCTGTTTCCCGAGCAAGTTTACGCGCCTGGTTATAGGCCCGATAAACAGCGTTCGATTTCGGCGCCGTCGCCAGATGAACGACAAGCTGCGCCAAAGCCAGTTCACCCTCGGGGCTCCCAAGTCGCTCATAGGTTTCCCAGGCGGCGATCGCGAGTGGAAGGGCAGAGGGATCGGCCATGCCCACATCCTCAGCCGCGAAACGGGTCAGACGACGCGCGATGTAACGCGGGTCCTCGCCCCCTTCGAGCATACGGGCAAACCAGTAAAGCCCGGCATCGGGATCGGATCCACGCAAGGATTTGTGCAGAGCCGAGATCAGATTGTAATGCTCTTCGCGGTCCTTGTCGTAAAGCGCCGCCCGGCGTGCGACGACCGAGGCCAACCCAGCCGTGTCGAGCTGCGTCTCCTGAGGAAGAGCCTGGATCTGCTCCACCAGATTGAGCAGATAGCGCCCGTCTCCATCGGCCATGGCCCGGAGCGCGGCCCGCGCCTCGATCGTAAGGGGAAGGGGATGACCGGAATCTGCTTCGGCCCTCTGCAAAAGCCTGTCGAGCCCCTCATCATCAAGACGGTTGAGCACCAGAACCTGGCAGCGTGACAACAGAGCGCCGTTCAGCGCGAAGGAAGGATTTTCCGTCGTGGCCCCGATCAGAATGACGGTTCCGCGCTCGACATAGGGCAGGAACCCATCCTGTTGTGCGCGATTGAAGCGATGGATCTCATCGACGAAGAGCAGCGTGCCGCGCCCGGTCTCCTGCTGGAACCGCGTCGCGCTCTCGAAGGCTTTCTTCAGATCCGCAACGCCGGAAAACACGGCAGAGATCTGCTCGAAACGCAGCTTCGCCTCGCGCGCAAGCAGGCGAGCGATCGTGGTCTTGCCGCACCCCGGCCCGCCCCAGAGGATGAGGCTTGGCAGCGTGTTGCGTTGCAACATCTGGCTCAACATCCCGCCCGTCCCGAGCAGATGATCCTGTCCCACCACCTCGGACAGGGATCTGGGGCGAAGCCTGTCTGCCAGGGGCTGGGTTTGTCTGAGCGACTCACTCGAAGCCGGCGCGGAATGCGCCGAGCTACGCGGCGAGACGGAGGCGGGCGAAGGCTTCGGTCCAGGAAAGGCACCGAACAGATCTGCATTTCCGTCTTCGCGCAAGGCATCTCTCCGCTGTTTCACGCCACGTCGAAGACGGGGCCTTTCGCCATGACCCTTGCAGGGCCGTTACACCGGCAAGTGCAGGCGGCGCACCTACTTTGCGAGCTGGCGCATCACCCCGGGCAATAGCATGGCAAAGGGGTTCACTGACAGATCAGGATCGCTTGCAGTTCCTGTCACGGTAAAAGTGGCGGCCAGTAGACCTCCCCCTTTCTCGGGGGAGAACAGCTTGCCCACATTGGGCAGACGCCCGGGTGCGGCGTTGATGCCGAACACGGGAACGACCGTGCCACGCAGATCGAGCGCCCCCTGATCAAGCCCGATCTTGCCCTCCAGCGTTGCCCCGAGTGCCGGATTGCCGAGATGCCCCTCATGAATTGTCATCACGTCATGCGCGACACGCACGGGCAGGTGGAGGTGCTGCACCTCAAAACGTTCACTGCTCGCCTGTGACCAGTTGAACACCGAAAGATGCGTTGCAGCCGTCAGGGCGGCGGGGGGCTGCCGAAAGCTGAATGGTGTTACGGATATGACCCCGTCAAAGGGCGGCACATGCCCTGTTCCGCCATCGGGTACGTGCCCGACGATCCGTGCCGTCCCGCCCTCGAGGCGGGACGTCATGCCCGTCTCCCTCAGAAGCGTCCCAAGATCATCGACCTTGAGGCGCAATTGACGCCCATCCGGGCTGGGGGTCAGCGCAAGCGACACGGCCGCGGGGCGTTTCGCCTCGAACAGCGCCTTGTCGAGGCGATCATTCCGGTGCTCCAGATGCGCAATGACGTCACCAAAGAACCCTTTGGGGCCATAAAAGAGGCGTTCGGTCGCGATATCGACGTTCCAGCGCATTTCAGGACGGTCGGGGGGACGCCCAGGCTTCGCGCTTGCTGTCAGACTGTCATCGCCATTCCCGGGCAAGGATGACTTGCCCGCAACGGCGGTGACGGGTGTTGTGATGCCGGCCTTTGCCTCGTCCCCGTGAATCAGGGGAGCCACATCCAGATCCTGCGCACGAATATGAACATTGACGGGGGCGCCGTCGGTCAACGGTAGCGCGATCACCGCATCCCCATTCGACCGACCGACAGAGAAATGATCGAGGACGAGGCTTTCCACCTTGCCCGAGGCGATGAGGCCACGGCCTTCCACGTGCAGATCCGGCCCCTCGGCGGCGATGCGATCAAGGGAGACGATGGCCCCATTGCGCAGGCCGATATGGGCCGAGGCCGTCGCAGCGACGCCGGCGCTCTTGCGCCATACGGGGATATCGAGCCCCGCTTTCTCCAGATCGAGCGACAGGACGACATCTGCACGCCCATCAAAACCCGCACTGTATTCGGTCACCATTTCCGCGGTCCCGCGAAACAGCGATTCATTGCCGATATGCGAGCGCTTCAAAGCCGCTTCGTCAAAGATCGAAACGGCGCGAATCTTCTCCCGCAGACCGCCTTCACGGCTCTGGAACCGCTCTGAGAGGGTCGCGGTGGTGGGCACACCATCGAGCTCACCCTGACCGTTCAGGCTCATGCCGTGTTCCGTCGCCTCAAGGCGTCCACGCGCACCCGTCAGGGCGCGGCCGAGCACGACATTATCGAGGGACACGTCACGAAAGCGCGCCTCGGCAGTGACATGCATCTGGTCGTTTTCCACATGCGAGGTCAGGGGCAAGGTCAGCCGCCCCGTCACGAGTACCGCCCCGGCGGGATGGGTGAAAGGCAGGGGATGACGCGACAGCAGATGCAACCGGGGATGGGCCAGCAAGCCCAGATGCGCAGCGAGATCGCCCGACAAGGCCAGATCGATCGTGCCGAACTGATCCTTGGCGAACAGATCGCTGATCAGCATGGACCCGCCATCGAGCTTGACCCGGGGGGCACCGCGCCTGTCAGCACTGGGTTGAACCCCTCCCAGAAAATCGATCCTGAGCACATCCGGAGCAGCAAAGCTGAAACGGGCGGAAACGTCCTGCGCAGGAGGAATCGGACGCAGCCAATGCACGGTTGCACCGGTGACATCCAGTGCAGCCTCGGTTCTGGTGGGCCTTATCCCGCCCCAGCCTGTCCTGCTCTGGAGATCGGCATCCAGGTGCAGCCCCGTTCCCCTTCCGCTCGTCAGATTGCGTGTGACCCAGCGCCGCGCGCCCTTCATCAGAATCTCGGGCCAGATGGACGCCAGATGCGCAGTATCCAGCGGTGTGGAAGAGGCAGTCACATGTGCGTCGATATGACCGGCGCGCTTGAAGGAATCGACAGAAAAATTGCCCCCTGCGATGAAGCGCGTCAGCCCACCCACATCATCGATCAGCGATACGGACGCCGAAGCCTGATCGACGGAAACCGCCTCGCCCTGAGAAATCACATGGGCGGTCAATGAGCCGCTCGAGATTTGAAGCGGCGCATCGAGTTTCTGTTCGATGCTGCCGCGTCCGAATGTGAGGGAGAGAGTGGCCTGGCGCAAAGGTCCCAGCGCGCTGATTCCGATGCCGTCTTCCGCGAGAACAGCATGGGTTTCGATCTGGACAGGAAGGTGCCACGCGCCGGCATGGGGAACGTATCCGGCAAGGCCTGCGGGGGTGAAGGGGCTGATCCCCAGATCCCAGGCCACAAGGCCGGGACCAGGCTGCCGTCCGGCCGCGTGAAAATCGATTGTAGGCGAGTCGCCAGGCCCAATTCTGCCGTTTACCGCGCCCACCCACCCCAGCATCGCTGCACCCGGCGCGCGGGTCAGAACGGCCTGGGCGAGGAATAAGGAGGCGCCCTCCGCACCTGAGGGTTCGGCTGGGAGACTGTGCGCCTCTTCGCTCTGCCGCAAGCGTCGCGAATCCCGCAGGCTGGTCGTGACATTCTGGATGTGAACATGGCTCAGGGCGCCTAGGGAAAAGACACCCGACTGGCGGTGGGTGTGACGCGCACCGGGCCAGTCCAGATCCACGCTTCCATCATCTTGTCGCCGCAGAACCACCTGACCATGGCGGATATCGGCGCGCAGAGGCTCGATCACACCATGAAGGAGAGGCGCAAGACGCACCACAAGATGTGCCCGCCCCAAGGCGAGCGTGGCGCTTCCGTCCTGCCTCAGCACCTTCAGATCACGCGCCTCGATAACGAGTTCCGGCGATGCGTGACGCAGACCTGGATGCCAACTCAGAAAAAGACGGGACCAAGCCAGCCGACCTGCGGGATGCTGCGGATCGGGACCGGGTTGAATGGTGATGGGGGAAAAACGCACGGCGAGCGCCGTCACCTCCATCGGACCGGAGGCAAGGCGCCAGAGGAGGCCTGCCCCACCCAAAAGGGCCACGGCAACCGGAACACCGGCAATGAGCGCCCCAAGACGGAGCGTCCGCCAGGGCGCACGATGAAAGAGGTCGTGCGTCACCAGAACTCTACGGGCTAGAGTTCTGAAGCGGCTTCAGTCACCAGCGCCACGTGTTCTGCGGGCTTGACCTTGCGCCACAAGGCCCGGATCACGCCATCCGCGTCGACGAGGAACGAACTGCGCTCCATCCCGAAATAGGTCTTGCCGTAATTCGTCTTTTCGACCCAGGTCCCGTAGAGATCCGCCAGTTCGTGATTCTCATCACTCGCCAGAACGAAATCCAGACCGTATTTCTTGGCGAAGCGCTCAAGCTTCTCTACCGGATCGGGGCTGATTCCGATCACCTTGAGACCCAGCCCGCCGAGGGTCTGCTTCTGATCACGCAGATCGCAGGCCTGGGTCGTGCAGCCCGGAGTATCGGCCTTGGGATAGAAATAAACGAGATAAGGCTGCCCCTTGAGGGCCTCGCTCTCGATGATCTGCCCCCCCGCAATGGGGAGGGAGAACGCGGGCGCCCTATCGCCAATAGCTACCATGATGAAAACCGAGCCTCGTGATCAGTAAGCAGGATATGCGGGATAGGACGGATAAACAGCAACCGGCGGCGGGTAAACCACGCGCGGCGGCGGCTGGTACACTACCGGCGGGGGCGGTGCATAGACAACGGGCGGCGGGGGCGGTGCGACATAGGGTCGGGCCATAGCACCAATCACGGCACCGCCGACCAGACCACCGACAAGACCGCCCACGAAGGCGCCTCCACCACCACGGTGCCAGCCGCGATCACCACGCCAGCCACCACCACCATGCCAGCCAGGGCCACCCCATCCGTGACCGTAAGGATGTGCCTGCGCCAGCGGAGCATTTCCCAGAAGGCCCGCCAGAGGCAGGGCCGCAAGGGCAAGTTTCAGAATACGACGCATGATGGAACCTCCAAATCAGGAGCGGAAAATGTGATACCGCCCCCGATACACCTCTTATAACCTCGATATGGTGTCGAATTTGGGACGGAACAGGACAGAAAACAGGCCGGATTGTAACATAAATGTTCAATCCGGCCCTCCCTGCCCATACGGTCGATCACTGGGAGAGTTTCAGCGCCTCGATTTCATGGAAGCCTTCGGGCTCTTTGAAGATTTCCGGCCCCTGGGGCGTCTCGACATAGGAGATCGCTCTGATCACGGGTTTGCCCTCATGGCTGGCGGACATCATCACGCCGTTATCGGTGTAGCAGAAATCCCCGTTCTGCCCGTCCGTATCGATCGAAACCCAATGGGTACAGGCCTGGCCCGCCACCTGGTCGCCCGCCCCTTTCGCCCAATGGCCTGTTGCCCGTGTACCGGGCGGCGAGAATTGCGCATCGGGAGCACCGGAAACGGTGAAGCTCTTCGTTCGGACATCTACCACCGACAGGCGATGGGCCCGGTAATCGGTCAGCATGATCAGTCCGGTCGTTTCCATGTCCAGACGCTGCTGCCAATGGGCGGCGTTCCAGCGCATGCGCTGGCTGTAGGACTGGCCGTCAGGTCCGACCGCCTGATAGGTAACATCGACATCCACGCGCGGCGTGACGTAGGGCGTATTGCCCCCTTCATCCGCAGAGGCGGTGGCGAAAGGAAGAACGGCCAGCAGGGAGGCCCCCATAAGGGCGATGACAGAGGGTCTCACGGCTTGGCGGAGCTCTGCGGGCCGGCGCCATGCGGGATAGGCATCTGGGCCGTGATCTGCTGGTAATCGGCAGGAGGCTGGAACAGCGTATCGGCCAGCGGGCCGTAGGTGACGCTTTGCGCCTCGAGCTTGCCATGCAGCCCGTCCGCATCGACGCCCTCCTCGCTCAGGATGACGCCATCCTGGGTGACGCAGGCCGTTGCCTTGCCGTGGGGTGATGTGATGGTCCATTTATCGCAGGCCATACCCGCAACAGAGCCCGTGCCGTCAGGCGCATATTGCATGGTCATGTCCAGCATGAACGGGTTCCGCAATCCGTGCTTGGGGGAGAAGCTCGTATAGACACGCTGCTTGTTCATGATGAGCGTCACGCGCTGGGCAGGACGGTCAAGGATGGTCGATCCGGCATGGTCGGGTGCGTCGATACGCAGCTTGTCGCCCTCTGCCTTGAATTGCACGATCGCCTGTACGGGCTTGGGCATCTTTTCGGGCTGTACGGAATAAACGACCGTTACGTCGCGCGCGGGCGACAATCTCGGGTGCTGCTGGGCAGAGGCCGCGCCGGCTCCAAGAACCATACCAGCGACCAGCGACAGCGCTGCAACGCCCTTTACTTGAACCATCGTCATAATATCCCCTCCAATACGCCTCAGCGGACGTTCAGACCGTCGCGAAGACGGATGATCTCCGGTCGCAGCCTGTCCAGCGAGACATCTTTTTCCCACGATGCCTCAATCCGGATAGCCTGGTCCAGCATCCCTCTATAGGCGTCATGTGCAACGGTAAGACAGCCGAATGTTTCCAGATGCGCGGTTGGAAACTGCGTGTCCAGCAGGGTGATTCCTGCCAGTCGCAGCGCGGCAACCAGATGGACCAAGGCAATTTTCGAGGCATCACGTTGCCGGGAAAACATGCTCTCCCCGAAGAACGCCCCGCCAATCCTGACCCCGTAGAGGCCGCCTACAAGCGCCCCGTCCTGCCAGACTTCCACGGAATGCGCGTGTCCCTGCTCGTGGAGCAGGACATAACGCGCCTGAATGCGCCCGCTGATCCAGGTTTCAATGCGCCCCGGAACCTCGGCACAAAGCTGCACCACCTCGTCGAAACAACGATCGCTCGTCACCTCCTGGCGCCCCTGCAGGAGGGTGCGGGCAAGACGACGCGACAGGTGGAAACGAGAGTCCAGAGGCAGGACACCCCGTTCGAGAGGGCGATGCCACGTGATCTCGGTCGCATGGCGGTCTTCCGCCATCGGAAAGACACCCTGACGATAAGCCTCGAGAAGCAAATCGGACGTCAGAGGATCACGCATCCCATACCCCTCTGGAACCACGGCCCGCGCACAGCTTTTGAGTGGT
This sequence comes from Asaia sp. W19, assembly GCF_003994335.1. Lineage (GTDB taxonomy): Bacteria > Pseudomonadota > Alphaproteobacteria > Acetobacterales > Acetobacteraceae > Asaia. The sequence continues at coordinate 187,632 of NZ_PNQZ01000061.1, read as the reverse complement.
CGCAGCGCCCCCGGTCATGTTACGCGACCAGACCGCATTGGGGGCAGGAAGCCCCTCTCGGACAAGGACCGTCATCATGCCCCTCACCTTCGTCTATGTCATCGGTATCGCGCTATGCGCTTTGCTGAGCATCGTGGCGCCGCATTATCAGGTTCTCGCCTTCGTCATGACAGCCATTTTCTCGATCCAGATCATTCCCGTCGGGCTGCTGGAAGCTTTGCGCAGCCCGAAAAGCGAATAACAGGGCTCGCCCTGACAAGGCAGCGTTGAACCCCGGTCATGCCACACGGATCGCGAGACGTGGGCTCAAATCCTGACTGACCCGAGCTGGATGGCCGACGATTTGCGACTTTACAACCCTCCGCCCAATGTGACTGCGCCTCGGTCTCTTCCCGCGCCGGAGGAGATTGAGGCCAAGGTCTCAGGCCAGGGTGTCTCAGGCCAGGGTATCAGGCCTGAGCGTCGGCCGTGCCGGTCTGGCGCATATGGGCGGCGGTATCGCGCACAATAGGCCCGTGCTGGCGCTCCAGACGCCGTATGGTGAACTGCGCGCGCGCCAGAGCCCGATAATGCGAGAGGAACGCAGCGTTGAGCGAGGCCCCGCACAGGGCCCCCGCGACCGGTACCATCTGAAGCGCGAATTTGCGGGAGAGCCCGATTCCGTAATGCGAGGCCACCTCGGCGATCAGCAGCACGATCGGCTTGCCACGCATGAGCGCACGCGCCGAGAAGAAGCCAAGCTCGCTCTCTTCCGCATTGCCCCCCGCCATGAACCCTTTCAGGGCGAAGACTTCCAGGCAAGCGCGCCGCGTATCATCGCTGGAGAGATCTTCTCCCTCCTCGCGGGCTATGCGCGCGATCTCGCGCATGATCGTGAGCGTGGTGAAACCGATATCGGGCATGAGTCCGACAACCCCGCCGAATCCGCCGAGCGCGCCCGAAACGGCGACAGCAGCCTGAGCAGCAGGGTCGCGCCATTTTGGCGCCTTGGTCGTGTTCTCCTGTGCCATGCCCAGAATGGCGATATCGAAGGCACGGGCGATCGAAGCCTCGGCCAGGCCCTGCAATTTGGCCTGGATGGTCGGAGCCATCCCGAGTCCCTGCATGCCAAGGCGTGTTGCCTGCCCTACAGCGCCTCCCATGAGGTCGGCCAGCCTCACAAGAACGCCACGCCCATGCTCAACCTTGGCCAGGGCGGACTGAAGCTGCGCAAGGGACTCGCCATCGAGCGCGAGAGGAGCGATCTCGCCCATACCGGGGATCGTCGAGCCATTCGCTGGGGCCATGATATTCTGTTCTCCCTGAACGTTCGGCCTCGCTTCGAGGCCTGGGAAGGGTCTGTTCTGTCTGGCGCAACGCCTGACGACACCGGCAGTCACCAAATATTGTGCCCGTACCGGTTTTTTTACATCCTACAACGACATGACAGAACGAAACAGACGCAGCCCGGTTAGGATGACGGTGACCGCAGCAGGAGCATGACCATGCCCAAGACCCGTTTCACGTCCATCGCTACATCCCCTCCCTCGCGCGGCGTGCTCGCCCTGATTGGCACCACCCTTGCCAGTTGGGGAGCCCCGGCTTTCGCTGACCCGGCCGCCCAGATGCGCGCCATGGATCATCCTCTGACCCCTGTGGAGAAGGTCGCCCTCCCCGATGGAGGTGCGCCGCCCCCGCCCCATGGCTACACCGTGACCGAGGATTTCGACTCTTCCCTGCGTGGCTACTCATACACGGTGCGTACCCATCCGGCACTCGGTCTGCCCGCGCCGGAAGCCAGTCAGAGCACCGCGGCCCCCAGTGAGGCCCCGTCGCATTTTTCGTTCCTTGGATGGCCCGTGAAATTCAACGCACCCGTTCGGCCACCCTATGAAAACTCGGCCTACAGGAATTATGCCGGGTCCCCCGGGAACGGCCAGACCGATGTCGTTGCCCAATCCGATGCGGCCAATACCGCTTCATGGAATAACAACCAGAGGTAGTGATCATGACCAGCCCTCATCCTTATGGTGGCATTACGACTGTCAACCCGGCCAATGGCGAGACACTGGCCCATTATCCTTTCCTGAGCGAAGCCGCAGCCGAGGACGCACTGGCACGCCTCGATAAAGGCTTCGCGGCTTGGCGCGGCAAGACCCTCGGCGCGCGGCTTGACCTGCTGCACCGGTTCGCCACGCAGTTGCGTGAGCGCAAGGAGGAACTGGCACGTCTTGCCACGCAGGAAATGGGCAAGACACTCACCTCGGCCAGGGCAGAAATCGAGAAATGCGCCGCAGTCATCGACTGGTACGGCAAACACGCCCCCGCTCTGCTGCGTGACAAGCCGATGGCCGTGCCGACTGGGGAGGCTCATCTGAGTTACGATCCGACCGGCATTGTTCTGGCCGTTATGCCGTGGAATTTCCCCTACTGGCAGATTATGCGCGCCGCGGTGCCGATTTTGGTGGGTGGCAACGCCTTTCTCGTGAAACCAGCGGAATGTACGCTGGGCTGCGGGCTGATCCTGAACGAGATCGCGCGTGACTGCGACCTCGATGACGTCTTCATGAGCGCCAATCTGTCCCGTGAGCAGACAGCACAGATCATTGCCGATCCGCGCATCACTGGGGTGACGGTCACCGGAAGCGTGCGAGCCGGGCGCATCATCGCCGGGATTGCCGGGCATAACGGCAAGAAATCCTTGCTCGAACTCGGCGGCTCCGATCCGTTCATCGTGCTGGCCGATGCCGATCTCGACAAGGCAGTCGACTCGGCCATCACGGCACGCTTTGCGAATTGCGGTCAGGTTTGCATCGCGGCGAAGCGTATCATTCTCGAAGCCCCGATTGCCGAGGCCTTCACCGAGAGATTCATGGCCAGGGCACGTGCGCTGGCTCTCGAAGATCCTATGGAGGAACATGCCTTCATTGGGCCCATGGCCCGCAGCGATCTACGCGACGGACTGCATGAACAGGTCCGGCGCAGCCTGGCAGAGGGGGCGAAGCTCGCCTTGGGCGGCGAACCGATCAGCCGACCCGGCGCCTGGTATGCCCCGACGGTGCTGACAGGCGTAACGCCCCAGATGACCGCCTTCCGCGAAGAGCTCTTCGGTCCGGTTGCCTGTCTCATCACCGCGAGGGACGCCGATCACGCGGTCGCTCTGGCCAATGACAGCGCCTATGGGCTTGGTGCGAGCCTCTGGACGCAGGATGCGACTCGGGCCCAAAGCCTGGCACGTCGTATCGAGTCGGGCGGGGTGTTCATCAATCGCATTACCGCCTCGGACCCAGCCCTGCCCATTGGTGGCGTCAAGGCGAGCGGCTATGGCCGGGAGCTGACCGAGCTCGGGCTGCACGAGTTCATGAATATCAAGACCGTCTGGGCCGCCTGAGACCTTCTCCCCCTCCCTCACCCCGAGGGAGGGTCGCCTTTTCGGCCATAGGGTCCCGTAGCTTGACCGGAGTTCGAGCGCGATATCATTCGACCTCCCTTCGGACGATGCATCAGATCACGGCATAAAAATCTTGTGTTATATCTTACGATAGTACAGTCTTAAGATATAGCAGGAGATACATCATGTTCTTTCGTCATTCGCTTCGCCATGCCTTCAGCCGCCATGACGGCTTTGGTGCAGGGCATTCTTCCCGTTTTGGTGGTCGGTTCGGTCGCCATCGTGGTGGGGATATTCCGGGAGGGCGCAAACTCAGCGCTGAAGAGCTGCAACTGGTCATCATGGCGCTGCTGGAGGAAAGCCCGGCCCACGGGTACGAAATCATCCGCCGCCTCGAAGAGCGCTCGAATGGCTTCTACAAACCGAGCCCCGGCATGGTCTATCCGGCCCTGACCTATCTTGAGGAGATCGGCCAAGCGGATGTCACCCAGGAGGGTACGCGCAAGCTCTATGCGCTCACCGCCTCCGGCAAGGCGCAGCTGGACACTAATCGCGCTGAAGCCGAGCGTATCCTCGAGATTCTCGCGCGCATCGGGGCACGCATGAGCGAGGTGCGCGAAGCATTTGCAGGGCTGCACGACATCGATCCCGAGGCTGCCGACGGGCTGCACAAGGCCCGCCACATGCTGAAATCGGCGCTCTACCAGAAGCGCGGCAGCAGCCCTGCCGAAGCCCGCCGCGTGGCCGCCATCCTCATGCGCGCTGCCTCGGAAATCATGGGCAAGGCCGAATCATGACTCAGCCCCGCCATATCCCGACCAAAATCCGCCATGCCCTGCGCCTGCGCCTCATCACCGTAGCGCAGGTCATTCCTCTCAGCAGCTCGATGCAGCGCATCGTCTTCACCGGCGAAGATCTGAAGGACTTCATCACGGCTGGCCCCGATGATCACGTCAAACTCTTCTTTCCCCAACCCGGTGAGACCTATCCCATCCTGCCGGATTTCCGCCCCGAGGCCGGACGCGAAGCTCTGCGCGACACCAGGATCATCGCACGCGACTACACGCCCCGGCGCTTCGACCCCGAAGACGGCACGCTGATCATCGATTTCGTGCTGCATGAGGAAGGGCCCGCCACGCGCTGGGCCGCGGCGGCCAAACCGGGGCAGCAACTCGGCATGGGGGGCCCGAAGGCCTCGCACATCGCACCGGATAGCTGCACCCATCATCTGCTGATCGGTGACGATACTGCCCTACCCGCCATCGCCCGTGCGCTAGAAGGACTCCCCCCGGGCAAGCGTGCTGTCGTCCTGCTCGATACACGTGAAACAGAGCGCAGCTATCCGCTGGTGAGCCATGCCTGGACCGAAATCCATCGCTGCCAGCCCGATACCATCACAACCTTGCAGGATCTGCTGCGTCTTGTTGTCCTTCCCCCGGTGCGCGATCTTCATGTCTGGATTGCTGCGGAGATCGACACCGTGCGTACGCTTCGCGACTATCTGATCCATGAGGAGGCCGTGCCCCGCAGCCAGATACGCGCCGCCGGATATTGGCGCCGTGGCAGTGAGGCAGGCGGTGGACGCGTGGAGGAGTAGCCCGCTTCCGCAGCCTGTATCCCGACAGATTCAGGTCTGAGTGCATCGCACCCTTTCGCTCAGGGCGGCATCGAAGCGCGCCGGGTCCCATCCCTCCTCCAGAGCGACGCGAAACAGGGCCTGCTGGCTCTGGGGAGCGAGCCCGCCGATCGGTGGGTCACGATCCAGGTTGGTCGGGAAGGCATAGCCCTCAGCGCTCGCCGCAATGACCCGGTCGATGGCGCAGGCGGACAGGGCGTGCATGGCCTTCATTTTGCTGAGCACCGGGAAAAGGGTACGCGCCATGCGTGCCCGATCCATCGCCTCCATGGCGCGCCCAAAAGCCGAGGAAATCTGCAACAGATTGGCCATGCGCCGGATCGACCGTGACTGGTTCGACCCCGCTGCGTGAAACAAGGCGGGACTGAAGAATACCGCATCCCCTTTCTGCAGCGGCAATTGCAAATGGTTGGACGCAAACCACTCCCTGATTTCCGGACTTTGGGTAGCGAGATAACCGGGGCCGTATTTCTGGGTGAAAGGCCTGTAGAGCGTGGGCCCGCTCTCAACCGGCATATCGCAATGCGCGACAGCACCCTGCAGGGTCAGAAAAGGGGATAGGCCGTGTACATGAGCCGGATAACGGCTCACCTGCTCGGCCGATTGAAACCCCAGATGATAATCACGATGCACGATCTGGGCCTCGCCGCCGGGATTGACCACGTTCACCTGCGAGGTGATCTGATAAGCAGGGCCCAGCCAGGCCTCGCTGACAAGCGCAATCATGTCATTGGCATAATAGCGCGCGAAACCTTCAGGGTCGAAAAGGCAGAGTTTTTCGAGCGCATTCCAGATGCGGTCATTCGCGCCCGCCTTGGCGAAATGATCGCCGGATTCCTGGCCGTTGCGCTTCTGGTTGGCAATCAGCTTGTCGAACTGGACCGAGACATGATCCAGTGCCTCGCTGTCATCGAAGGCCTGTTTGAGCACCACGATCCCCGGCCCATCCTTCAGCACCTCGAGCCATTCGGCCATGATCATGCGGCGCCCATCCTCCAGCGCGGCGAGACGCCTCAGGGCCGTGCAATCGTAGATAGGCACCTGGCCGCCGCCGATATCGGCCGCCAGCGGGTAATCACGCAACGTCACACGCTGCTCGGTCAGGATCTTCAACTCTTCGAGTGTCGCGCATTCGGGTGAATACCAGTTCCGGCTCACTCGCAATACTGAGAGATTATCAGCTTTCACCTTCGCATCTCCGGTTTGTTCGTCGCTTTCGGCTCGCAGCGCCTCGCCCGAACTCTCTAACGCGATCGACAGCCGCAGATTACCGTTTCGTCATGTATCCAACAGAGCTAAAATACCTCAGAAACACCTCAAGGAGCGGCTCATGTCCTACGCGCATCCTCTCAAGGACATCGCCCGGCAAGCCGGCGTCGGGCTGGCAACGGTCGATAGGGTTCTGCATGACAGGGCCGGGGTGCGAACAGCCACGCGACGCCGAGTGCATCAGGCAATCGAAGAGCTCTCCCGCCAGACGCTCGAAGCTTCGCTTCACGGCAGCCGCCTGGTCATCGATCTCGTCATGGAAGCCCCGAACCGTTTTTCCAGTGCGGTGCATGCCGCGCTCGAATCCCAGCTCGCCGCGCTCATGCCCGTCGCCATGCGCGTGCGCGCCCATCTGGGCGAAACGGCTACAGGAGAGGAAATAGCCTCAATTCTGGCGCGACTGCGCAGGCGCGGCTCGAACGGGGTCCTCCTCAAAGCGCCCGACCATCCCGCCATCCGGGCCGAGATACGGGCCTGCGCCGATGCAAGGATCCCGGTCCTGACGCTTGTGACCGACCTCCCGGACACGCCGCGCCATGCTTATGTCGGCATGGATAATCAGGCTGCCGGTGCCACCGCAGCCTGGCTCATCTCGGGATGGATGCATGCCCCGATCCATACGGGCAAGGCGGTTCTCGTGGTGATTTCAAGCTATCGTTTCCTGGGCGAGGAAGAGCGGGAGGTGGGATTTCGTCGGGCCTTGGCTGAGCGTGCGCCCCATCTTTCTGTTCTGTCCCTGGGTGAAGGACGAGGCCTCGACTGGCAGACCTATGATCTGGTGGAGCACTGCCTGAAAACCCATCCAGAGATCGAAGGTATCTATTCCATCGGCGGCGGAAACCGCGCCATCGCAAAAGCGCTCGAACGATGCGGCCGACAGCCAGCGGTTTTTATCGCGCATGACCTGGATCGCGACAATCAGGCACTCCTGACGGAGGGGACCATCACCGCCGTACTCCATCACGATCTGGGAGCAGATATGCTGCAGGCCTGCCAGATCCTGATCGAGGCCAATCGCCTGCGACCACCCAGCCTCCTGACACGCCCAAGCCCCGTACAGATCATCACGCCCGTGAACATGCCGCCCAACCTCCGGAAAGGCACATAACCGCGCCCGTCCGAGCCAGAAAGTTGAGCGCCTGGTATGTTCCCGGCGAGAACCCTCCTGAGCGGAGGCAGCCATCGTCGCCACTCCGGGGCGGGCTTTGGGAGATCAGGCTCCGCAATTAGGCAATGAATCGTGCCTGTGCCTTGCGTATCGAGAGCGGGGGCAAGGCACCCTCTGGCGTGTGCGCGTCCTGAATACCGGTCCCAAGCGCTGTAACCACCGGCACGACGCCGCCCCAAAGCGCAGACGGCAGATCGGCATCATCCTCGACCGGTGGGCCGGTGCGAATCTTCGCGCTGGCCGCCTCAATATCGAGCGCGATCACCCCCGTGGCCTTGAGCTCATTGGCGGTCATGGCCCGCAGCTCCGTGCTCCGCCCCGGCAGCAAATGATCGGTGATCGCGTTCAGTGCCTGCAGATGCTCTGCATCCGTCACCTTGCGGGCTGTGCCATGGACCACAGCGCATCGATAATTCACCGAATGGTGGAGAGACGAACGGGCGACCACGATTCCCGTCAACTGGGTAACGGTCACACACATCTTCTGCCCATCCAGACCCATGAGTCGTGTCTTGGATGCCCCGTGAAGGTAGAGGATGCTCCCCGCACGTGCATACGCCATGGGCATGACCATGGGGCGCTCCTGCGCCACAAAGCCGACATGCCCCACAAGGCCGGTATCGAGGATGGCGTGAACCGTCTCCTCGTCATAATGCGCGCGCTTGCCCTGACGGGCTTTGGCAAAATCGGGAACCATGTCGCGTGTCCTCTCAGCCAGACGGTTTTCGCTTGACGTTCCCCCTGCTACGCTCCGAACTGGAATGAATCGAGAGCCGGTTTCAGGATGTTTGTTCATGCCAGTTTATCTGCCCGCCATCGTACAACCGGAGCCAGGCGCCGACCTCTCTCTCCCTGCCCAGGTTTTCGCCGCGATCAGCGCCGCAATACGCGCGGGCCGGCTGGCCGAGGGCGACATGATGCCCTCCACACGTCAGGCCGCTGATGGGCTTGGGCTCTCACGCAGCACGATCTCGACGGCCTATGATCTTCTGCGTGCGGAAGGGCTCATTACCATGCGCGCGGGCAGCCGCCCGGTCGTATGCCTTCCCACCCCCCGAAAGGTGAAACAGGCCGCCGACACTGTGCCTGCACTCTCGACGCGCGGACATGTTCTCGCGCGTGATCCTCGGACAAGCAGCTACACAATCCCGCAAGGACGGCTGTCACCCGGCCTCCCCGATGAGGGGCGCTTCCCCGCCGATCTCTGGGGCCAGATTTTGCGCCGTCATGCCCGTCAGTCTCACGGGGAGGAGGCCTGTTATGGCGGTTATCATGGCGCGCGCGCGCTGCGCGCTGCGCTATGTGCGCGACTGGCCAGCGACAGGGGGCTTCAGGTCTCGTCCGAGCAGATCCTGATAACGCCGGGCACGCAGGCCTCCCTCAACCTGATCGCTCAGACGATGCTTGATCCGGGCATGAGCGTGGCGCTGGAAAATCCCGGTTATCTCGGGGCACGGGCGGCCTTCCAGGCGGCCGGTGCCATGATCCACCCCGTGCCGGTCGATGCCGGGGGGCTCGATCCGGCGCAACTCCCCCCTGAGGCAAAGCTCATCTACATCACGCCGTCCAACCAGTATCCGCTTGGGGGACGTATGGATCTGACGCGGCGGCTCGCCCTGCTGGAGCGGGCCCGCGCGCAAGGCTCCCTCATTCTTGAGGACGACTATGACAGCGAATTCCTGTGGCATGGGCGCGAGATCGCGTCTCTCGCAGCGCATGGATCGGGGGAGGAATGCGTCTATCTGGGCTCTGCCTCCAAGACGCTCTTGCCGGGACTCAGGCTCGGCTGGATGGTCGTGCCACCGGCGCTCATCGCCCCCCTGCGGGCAGCGCACCGCAATCTGGGATATGCGGCCAATCTCCATGGGCAGCTGGCCTTGGCGGAGCTTATGAATTCCGGGCATTACCGCCTGCATCTGCGCCGTATCTCGCGGCTGTATCAGCAACGCGGCCTCGCGCTCCATGAGGCGCTTTCTTCACTTCCTTTCCTGCAGGTTCTCCCCCCGCGCGGAGGCGTTCAACTGGGGCTACGCCTGCTGGTAGCAGGGCGTGAAGAGGCGTGCATGACCGCGCTCGCCCAGACGGGCTATCGCGTCGGACGCCTCTCGGCACTTTGCTTGGACGCGGCGACAGAGGGGCTGGTCATAGGCTTTGCCACGCTGCGGCCGGATGACCCGGCCCGCATTGCCTCCACCCTCGCTCAGGTGGTTATGACAGGCAGGCCATAGGCTCAGACCCAGGCACAGACTCAGGCCCAGGCCCAGCCTCAGGCCCGGATGGATAATTGAAATGATGCTCAGGGCTTATCCCAGTGGCCGATATGGCAGAGATGTGCCCATTCCGCCGCGGTGACAGGCGCGACGGACAGACGCGACTGACGCAGGAGCGCCATTTCAGACAGAGCGGGATCCGCCTTGATCGTTGCAAGCGAAACCGGCGCGGCGAAAGCACCCCGCGCCGCCACGTCCACGCAGACCCATTTACCGCCTTCGGCTGTCGGGTCGGGATAAGCCTCCCGCACGATCTCAACCACACCGACGATCTGCTTTTCAGAGACCGAGTGATAGAAGAACGCAAGATCGCCGCAGCGCATGGCAGACAGGTTATTGCGCGCCTGATAGTTACGCACACCGGTCCAGGGCTCGACCTTGTTCGTAACCTGCTGCTGCCACGAAAAGGTCTCAGGTTCGGATTTAATCAACCAGTACTGCATCGACGACCCTCTGTTATCGGTCAAGCCTGTTGCGCTTATCGGAACAAACTGCCCCTTCACGCTTCCCCTCTCCGAGCGGTATGCCGTATCAGGACGGCTTTCGATCAAAAAACCTTCATCGGATGGAGCCATTCACGGGCTATACCATGCCCGGATGCCAGGGGAGAGAGGCCAAGAGTGACGAAAGCCACGCGACAGATCATGGCGGGACGAGACATGAATGGGTCGCTCCTGCATCGCTTTGCCAATCCCGGTCGGTTTCTGCGCCTCTCACGCTGGCTCTTGCCCCTTCTCTCTATCGGCGCCGTCGTGTTTCTGGCCATCGGACTGGCCTGGTCGCTGTTCGTTGCACCGGCTGACTGGCAGCAGGGCGACGCCGTGCGGATCATGTATCTGCACGTCCCCATGGCCATCCTTGCCTCTTCCGGTTACGCGGCTCTGGCTGTCTGTGGCGTGCTTTCTCTGGTCTGGAAGCATCCTCTGGCCGATCTGGCTGCGGTCGAGATTGGCCCGATCGGTGCCGTGGTCACAGCGCTCTGCCTGATCACCGGCTCGCTCTGGGGCAAGCCCATGTGGGGTACATGGTGGGTATGGGACGCCAGACTGACCTCGGTTCTGGTGCTGTTTTTCCTGTATCTGGGCCATATCGCGCTCATTCAGGCCTTTGACGACCCGCAACGCGGCTATCGCGCAGCATCCGTGCTTGCCCTGGCCGGTGTGATCGACCTGCCGATCATCAAGTTCAGTGTGAGCTGGTGGAATACGCTGCATCAGCCGGACAGCATTACCCTGACTCACGCCCCTTCCATGGCGCTCTCGATGCTGCTGCCTCTGGCCCTGTGCATGACGGGATTCACATTGGGTTTCGCGGCCCTCGTCGTGGGACGCGTGACCGCCTCCGTACTCGAGACCCGCGCCCAGCAGATGATGACACGCACGCAGCGCAGGGAACGCGGCGCATGACCCATCTGCCCTATATCGCGGCCTCCTACAGCATCACGCTGACGGCGCTGTCCGCGCTCAGCCTCTCTCTCATCTGGCGCCTGCGTCGCGCACGGCGCGTTCTGACGCTGCTGGAAGCCCGGTCGGCCTCGGAATTGCGCCCCTGATGAACGCACTCCCTGCCCGGCCCAGACGCCGCATGACCCGCAAGACGAGACGCCTCTGGCTCGTCATGAGTTGCCTCGCCTGCTTCGCCGTCGCGACGGCGCTCGTGCTGAATGCATTTTCTTCAAGCATCGTGTTTTTCATGGCGCCTTCGCAGATTCTGAAATCTCCCCCACCGGGCGATCGTATGGTCCGGCTGGGCGGCATGGTCGTGGCCGGGTCATTGCGCCGCACACTCGATGGCCAGCGCCCGGTCAATCTGTTTCAGGTGACAGACGGTCAGGCGGCCCTGGAGGTACGTTTCGAAGGCATATTGCCGGATCTCTTTCGGGAAGGGCAGAGCGTGGTGGCCCTTGGCACCTATGCTCCCGGCAAGGATTTTGCCGCATCCGAAGTACTCGCCAAACATGACGAGACCTATATGCCAAAGGAGGTCGCCGAGGCATTGCAGCGCAGCGGCAAATGGGACCCGCGTTTCGGCAAGCCTCCGTCTAGCGAGAGCCTGAACAGCATGACACGCAGTGAGGCGGTAAATCCCCAGCCCATCCCGGGAGCGGCCTCCGCCAGAGCTCCGGCCAGAGCTTCAACCAGAGCTTCGACCACACCATGATCGAACTCTTCAGTGCCGAGTCAGGGCATTATGCGCTCGCTCTCGCCTGTGTTCTCGCACTCGCGCAGTTTGTCCTGCCCCTTTGGGGGGCAGCGCGCGCACGGCGTTTTCTGCTGGATCTGGCCCCCAGCCTGGCCTGCGCCCAGTTTCTGGCACTGCTCTATGCCTTTTTGTGCCTGATTGTCTGCGCCATCGAGGATGATTTTTCGGTGCAGAATGTCGCGGCCAACTCAGCCTTGAGCAAGCCGCTGCGGTACAAGATCACCGGCGTCTGGGGAAACCACGAGGGATCGGTGCTTCTCTGGGCACTGATTCTCGCTCTGTGTGGCGGGGCTGTCGCCTTGCTTGGACGAGGCCTGCCCCTTGTGCTCAAGGCGCGCGTTCTGGCCGTTCTTGGCGGCGTTTCAACCGGATTCCAGCTCTTCTGCCTTCTGACCTCCGACCCTTTCGACAGGGTCTGGCCCGCGCCGCCCGACGGGCAGGGCATGAACCCGCTCCTGCAGGATCCCGGCCTCGCCTTTCATCCCCCCGTTCTTTACACCGGCTATGTCGGCTTCGCCGTCCCGTTTGCCTTTGCGGTTGCCGCCCTGATCGAGGGGCGTGTCGATGCCGCCTGGGGGCGCTGGGTACGTCCCTGGGCCGTAGCCGCCTGGTGCTTTCTCACGCTCGGCATCGCCATGGGATCGTGGTGGTCGTATTACGTACTCGGCTGGGGTGGCTACTGGTTCTGGGATCCGGTCGAAAATGCGTCCCTGATCCCCTGGCTGACCGGCACGGCGCTCGTTCATTCCGCGATCGTGGTGGAAAAACGCGACGCCCTGCGAATCTGGACGGTTCTGCTCGCCATCGCCTCTTTTTCCTTCTCGCTCTCAGGGACTTTTCTGGTGCGGTCAGGCATTCTGAATTCGGTCCATGCCTTCGCGAACGACCCGGCGCGTGGCGTGTTCATTCTCGCGCTGCTGGGCATTGTCATTGGCGGTTCGCTCCTGCTTTTCGCCTGGCGTGCCCCTTCCCTGAGCGCAGGAGGAATGTTCGCGCCCCTCTCGCGCGAGGGCGGCCTGGTACTCAACAACATCCTGCTCTGCGCGCTCTGCGCAGTAGTGGTGACGGGCACCATGTATCCGCCTTTCATGCAGATCCTCACAGGCCGTACGCTCTCGGTCGGCAAGCCGTTTTTCGACGCAACAACCATCCCGCTTGCCCTGCCACTTCTGATCGTCATGGCAGTCGGCACCATGCTCCCCTGGAAGCGTGGCAGTCTTTCGCCCCTGCTGCACCGACTTTGGCTGGCCGCCCTCGTGGCAGGGCTGGCCCTGCTAGGCGGTCTGATGCTGCTCGATGGCATCCTGCCCGCGCTCTGCGCCGCCGCCGCTCTGTGGGTCATTCTCGCCAGTCTGACCGATCTGGCCACGCGGCTCGGTGCCCGCGTCGATCGTCACGCGGGATGGCGTGCGTCTCTGATCGGCCTGAGCCGGCGCGGCCGACACCTGCCCCGCGCCGTGTGGGGAAGCGCCATCGCCCATATCGGGGTCGGTGTGACGGTTCTCGGCCTGACCGGCATGTCACAGGCCAGGCATGACGTGGTGGAGATCGGCATCGGTCAGACGCTGCATCAGGGAAATCTGGACTGGTCCCTCCTGGCGGTTCGGCAGGAGCGTGGACCGAACTACAAGGCTCTGGTCGCAGACCTGATGGTCTCGCGCCATGGGCAGGTGCTCGCCACGCTTCATCCCTCGCGCCGCGACTTTGTGAGCCAGCATCAGGTCACAACCGATGTCGCCATACGGACCAATCTGATGCGCGACCTCTACGCCGCTCTGGGCGAGGCCCATGGGAGCGGGCAAGATGCCCGCTACGTGCTGCGTCTCCATGACAACCCGCTCGCACCCTGGATCTGGCTCGGCGGCGTCATCATGGCTCTCGGGGGCGGTCTTTCCCTCTCCGACCGACGCCATCGTTTCGGTGCGCCCATGAAGCCGCGCCGCGCCCCCCCTATGCGTGAAGGAAGAGGGTCATGAGCGTTCCGACACGGCGTCGCCTCCTGATGGCCCTGCCGGTGGCGGGAGCCGGACTGGTGGGCGCAGGATGCTGGAAAATGCTCGCTTCCATGCAGACGGGCCAGTTCGATCCGCGCGCCATCAGGCTTGATTCCCAGGCGCGCCTCGTGCCCGATTTCGCGCTCGCGGGTCTATCGGACAGAGAGCCCGGCTTTGACGCCGCTGCGCTCAAAGCCAGTCCCGTACCGGTGCTGATCAATTTCTTTGCGTCGTGGTGCATTCCCTGCGTGACCGAAATGGCAGCCCTGAGAGTCATCGGGCGCCAGATCCCGATCTGGGGCATTGCCTATAAAGATCGGCCTGAAGACACTGAGCGCTTCGTGACGCGTGATGGCTCCCCCTACAGCCGTCTGGCGCGCGATCAGAGCGGCATGACGGCCATTGACTGGGGCGTGAGCGGTGTGCCCGAGAGCTTTCTTATCCTGCCCGGCGGTCATATTGCCTGGCATGGCGCCGCTGCCCTCGATGAAGGGGTATTCGAGCGCGAGATCCGTCCTTTGGCAGGGGGCCGATGATGATACGCGCCCGCTCGCTTGTCACCCTGATGATCGTCCTTACTGCCTGCGCTCTTCCTGCTTTGGCGCCGCCCTCTTTTGCCCTGGACGACCCCGGCGAAAAGCTGTCTGACCCGGTGCAGGAGAAACGCGCCGAAGCGATTGGCGCGCAGCTCCGCTGCCTCGTCTGCCAGAATGAGTCCATCGAAGACAGCAGCGCAGAGCTCGCGCGCGACCTGCGCCATGTCGTGCGACAGCGCGTGGCAGCGGGGGAGAGCGACCCACAAATCATGGCCTGGATGACCCAACGCTATGGCGAATTCATCCGTCTGCGCCCTGGTCTCTCGGCTGCGACGCTGCTCCTCTGGGCGATGCCGGCTCTGGCCCTGATGGCTGGTCTTGTGGCTGCCGCACTCATGATGCGGCGTCGGGCCCTTCCCGCCGGGATGGGGGAGACACTCAACGCTGCCGAGCAAAGGCGTCTGGCGCAATTGCTGCGTGAGGGGGAGGACAGCCAGTGAGTGTTTCAGGCTTCCTTCTTGTCACGCTGATCAGTCTGTCGCCCCTCCTGGCCCTGTTCTGGCGCCGTGGACAGGCGCCCCTCCCTGTGAGCGCGCGCCATTCGGCCCTCACCCTCTATCGGGAGCAATTGCGCGATCTGGAACGTGATCGCGCGGCCGGACTGATTGCGGAAGCCGAACGCGCCCATGCCGAGCTGGAAATCCAGAGGCGCATTCTATCCGCCGACACGATCGTCGAGCGAAAGATGACGACACGGAGCGAGAAGAAACGCCTTTTCCTTCTCCTCCTGTTTCTGCCCGCCTTCGGCTTTGCGCTCTATCTGGTCAACGGACATCCGTCCCTGCCACCGCAACCCCATCAGTCGACGCGCCCTGCGGTCACAGCCGAAATGCAGGCCCTGTTCGACAAGCTGGCCCGCCAGGTCGCTTCCATGTCGCCAGACGACCCCGATTATGTGCGTCAATCCGTGCTTCTGGGACAGGTGGACGAACATATGGACAGGATCGATGAGGCCCTTCGGGCCTATCGACAGGCGCTGGCCATACGCTTCATCCCCGAGCTCGCAGTTCAGATTGCGGAGTTACAGACACAGCGGGACGGCCATATCTCTGCGGACAGCCTCGCTTTGTACCGCAAGGCGCTCGATGCGGCCCCCGCCGATGCCCCGTGGCGGCTTGCCGTCGAGGCGCGTATCGCAACGGGCGAGCACGACCAGGAGCGCTGAGGCTTCGTCGCATCGGACGCTCAGAGATACCGGGCGATCCGATCGCGGAGATGACGCCATTTCGTACGCAGCATGTAATGACGCGCGGCCTCGAAGTCGGGAGCAATCTCACAACGATTGCCGAAATCGCGTCCGAAAGGCACGAGTGCCCCCTCTTTGAGGTAGCGCGCGTACAAAATCGGCGTCCGGTCCGTTTGCCACGAGGCGGCCTGACAAAGCACGGCGGCGAAGGCCTGGGAGCGCGGGGGCAGCAGATCTGCCGCTTTCTCGGCGTAGTCCACCGCGACCCATCGATAATGATATCGGGCAAAAGGCACCACCTCGCTGGCCTGATAGCGCTTGCGCTCTTCCGGCGTGATGAATGGCCCCTTCAGCGCCCGATCGACGCGCTGTTGGCGCGTCAGGCTGCCTTCCGGAGGATCCTGGGGATTGCTCGAATACAAGCTCCGTCCCGCACCCCCCTCATAGGCGCCCTCATAGGCAGTGTAATCCGGCCCCTGCTCAGTGCCCATGATCTCCATGCCATGGATGCGTGCAATGCGCGCTGCCTCGAACCATCCTCGCGCCCGACTGACACGCGTCCATCCCGAATGCGCCTCGGCAAGCGCCTTCGCATAGGCGCGCACCCATTGGCGGTAGGGCCGATCGACCGCATGCCCCCCCTCGCTCTCGGAGCGAAAGCGCGGATCATCGTCCTCGGGAAAATAGGCCAGAGATTCGTCGAGACGCCCCTCTCGGACCATGCGGCGGGCCAGGATCTGGCGCATCGTATCGCCTAGCGAGATCGCGGGAAGGAGATCGCCTTCGCGGGGCGGCGGCGGCTTGGGGCTGGCGGGAATGGCCCGGTCGATTTCGGCACGAAGTTCCTCGACCGTAAGAACCCGTTCGGCGAGATAGGCGGCATCACTGGCCCCGTCAGCAGAGGCCCCTCCGCTTCGCGCCGCGTCATAGAGGGCGATGAATGCCTGAACGAATTCTCCCCGCGACAGCTGGAGGATACCGCTCTCGCTGCGTATGCGCGATGCCATTACCGGGTCTCCAGACGCGGTATTTGTCGGGAAACCCTTGATAGCCTGAGCGTAGGCACGCGCGGCACCTGGCAGATCATTGACTCTCATGGCAAGCTTGGCCCGTACCCAGGCAGCATAAGGCGCAGGATCATCGCCAGCAAACTGCGCGGCGAGATCGAACTGGCCCATTCTGTAGGCGGCAAGTGCGAGAAGAGCATTCCTCCCCCCCGGTCCGGTTTTTATGTCCGAGGCGGAACGTGCGAGCGCCTTCATGGCCGCATGACCGGGTGCGCTGCCATCATCGTAAGCCAGCACGTAAAGGCTCAGCAAGTCTCGCCCGAGGCTGTCCTGCGCGAGCGCTTCAAGCTGCGCAGGATGTCGAGAAACCCATTCGAGGAGGAAGCTCAGCGAGTCCACTCCGGAGGAGGCTCCAGCCACAGCCTGGTGAGTGTACAGTGTGAGCGCTTTGGCGATTTGTGCGCTCGTCAGGGCCTCCGTGCAGGGATCGTGCCGCACCATCTCGGTCCATCCACACAACCTGCCTTGTGCATGAAGCGCCAGTCGCGCCTCTTCCCCCCAGGAAGCGGGGCCGAGGCCATCGGGATCGCTCCAGCCTTGTGCGACTAATTGCCGCGTAGCGGCAAAGCCACGAGCTGCGTCCTCCAGTTCCTCGTCGGTGTCATGACCAGCGACAAAAGCAAGCGCTTCATGGACCTTTCCACTCATGAAGGCTGCCTTAACTCGCACGCTGTCCGTTCCTGCATCGGGCAAGGGGCCGATCGCATCAAAGCTCGACAGTCCCCGATCCTCGCTTTGGGGGTCGCGATAGGCGCGTGCCCCGCGCGCATAAAGCACGGACGCCGCTGACGAATCGGCAGCGTCAGCGGCTCTCTTGCCGGGTGAAGGCGTGCTCGGCATGAGGCGCGTGACTTCACGGGAGAAAGAGAATTCGGGCAGGCTCGCAAGGGTATTCTTGCGATCATCGAGAAGCTGCTCTGGGAAAAAGGGTCCGCAGGCGAAGACGGCCGCGATGGTGGTGGAGGCCAGAGCGAGGACCACCAGAGACACCCGCCTGCGCCCAATCCCCGACAAGGAAACCGGTCGCCTGAAGAGTTGATTAGGGCGTGACATGGATGGACGCTTCCTCCTGCGGACAGCTGAGCCAGGCGGCGATGAGCGATTGACCGACGGGGAGCAGACTGGTCTGCGTACGGGTCAGAGACAGCCCTGCACGGTCGTAATCAAGACGATACGGTCCCTGGGCCCCTGCCCCTCGGCACGGACTTGTAACATGAAGGACGGGCGGCGGCAGGGCGTCAACCGTTCCCGTATTCCTGACAATGATATGATACAGCCCCTTGCCCGCCGGCGCAGCCTCAAGCGTCATGGCCTCGCGGATCGGCTCGTGCCGGACGAGGCTCAACCACGATCCCAGGCTCCATGAGCGCCGGTCGCCGGAAACCGGCAGGCGGAACCAGATCCAGCCTTCGAGTCCGATCGGGGGGCGAGCCTCGATGCTCTGCATGAAGGCGGCAATCTGCCGCGGGGCAACGATCAGTTCTTGCCCGTTACCAGGGCCGATGCCCTGGCTCCCCTCGCTCTCTATTGCGGCGACCTGGCCATCCTGCCCCCAAAGGATGCGTGATCCATAGCTGGGCAGGGCAATCCACCACCGGCCCGAGCGCAGGGTACGGGCCGCGATCGGACCGAAAAGAGACGCCGCGTTTCGCGCGTGAACCGGGCTGAACAGCCCTTCGACAGGGTTGCGTACCGCATGGAGTTGCAGCACGGCGCTGTCGGCCTCCCCGAGCAATTCGGGAAGCGCGGACGAACCGAGCCAGGCGGGGAGAGCCGTGATCGACAGCTCGGTTTTCGGCGGCAGGCTCGGACGCAGTGCGGCGATGAAGCGTGCATAGGCGTCGAGCCGCGCCGTCGCGCAGTCATGATCGAGCTCGATCCCTTGCACGACGATCCCGAGAGAGCGCCATTCGGCTACTATTGCGGTGATATGCGCAGCGAATGCGGCAGGATCGAGATCGGCGCGACGGCCGCTGAGCCGGAAGACGGCAAGGACGGGATGCGCCGCAAAAACCTGCGCGAGTGTCCCGTCAGGCGGGGCCGTCAGCTGTGCATCATGCCAGATCCCGCGCTGATCGCGCTCGGAGGCCAGCACATGCCACCTCTCCAGAGCTGGGTCTGCTGTCCTGATCGCCTGGACCAGCGCGTCGCTCCACACGCGTTGCCAGATATAGGCATCGGAGGGGAGCCGCACGGGCGAAAAGGACAGGACACGGGCGGGAGGCAACAGGCCAGTCCACGCCCCCAAGCCCCCCACGGCGACAAGAACGAGCACGGCACCGAGAATACCGGCCCCGATGCCCTTGCGCGCCGAGCAAGGTTTCATGTGAAGCCTCCTCGCGCAGGCGGCTGCCTGTTGTGTCGATGCCTCTGCCGATGAACGAGGCAGGCGTTCGCACCGGTGGACGCGTGTCTTCTTGCGTGGACCATCGCAGGCTCATCGGTCGTATCGCCAAGGTAAAACGCCTCTGGAATGAGCCGGAAGAGCATGAAAACCATGTCACGCCGCAAGCAGTCATCCTTTGTGTTCAAAACAGGGCGCGTAGCCTCAAGTCCATTTTCATATTGCATCGTCCCTGTGCTTCGCGGCATGTGCTCTCCATGGTGCGTCTCTCCCCCCTGCCCCGTCAGCGATCCGTCCTGACAGGAAATTATCTGCCCGTTCCACGCCCCCCTGCGCAGGATTCGGTCGTGCTGTGTCCCGCATGTCGCGGCAAAATGCAGCGCACGGATGAGCAATGCCCGCATTGTCATGCCGAACGGCATTTCGGCCCCACGCGCAAGGAGACGCTTGTCAGCACGATGATCGGCGTTGTGGCAGCGCCCGCCCTGTCCCTGCTGCTCATACGCCCCTCTTTCTGGACCGGCGCCTTCGCCGTGGTGGGGCTCCTGGCCGGTTTTTTCGTCGCCCATAGCCGGCATAGCGGCGATCGCTGGCTTCGCGACCCGCGCTAGATCGCAGATTTCGTAACATGATGCAGCTTTCGGCAAGTCTGGCGAAACGCTAAGGGCAATACCCATGTCTGAGTCGGCTTCACGCCCCAAACGCCGTTCCTTCCTGCTCTTGCGCGAACGCTATATCCTGCGTCAGCTTTTTCTCGGGCTGGTCGGGATCACGAGCGGCGCCATCGCGCTGATCTGGCTGATGCAATCGCTGCGCTTCGTCTCGCTGGTCGTTGATCGCGGCCTGTCGCTGCGTGTGTTCCTTCAGCTGACCTCGCTCATGATCCCGTCCTTTCTGGCGGTGATCCTGCCCATCACAACCTTTCTTGTTGTCCTGTTCGGCTATCAGCGCATGTCGGGCGATCGCGAGCTTACGGTGATGCAGGCAGCCGGACTCTCGCCGTTCCAGCTGGCACGACCGGCCATGGCCTGCGCCCTGATTACCACTGTTCTCGGGTATATCCTCAATCTCTGGCTCGTTCCCGTCTCCTATCATGCGTTCCGGCGCTACGAATTCGAGATACGCAACCGCATGGCCGCGTTTCTCCTGCAGGACGGCGTGTTTGCGCAGCTCTCCAAGGACATGACCGTCTATGTGCGCAAACGCGATCGTGACGGCGTCATGCATGGCGTCTTCGTGGAAGACGACAGGCAGCCTGAAGCCCGCGCCACGATCATTGCCGAGCGCGGCAACATGGTCGTCATCGACAACCAGCCGCGCGTGGTCCTGTTCAACGGTTCTCGTCAGGAAATCGACCATCATACCGGTCGGCTGAACGTGCTGACTTTTCAACGCAACACGATCGACCTTTCGAGCAGCAAGCAGGCAGAAAGCGAAAACCGCGATGCTGCCGAGATGTCGCTGCCCGAACTGTTCCACCCTGACCCGAACTACGTCTCGCAGCGCGACTGGGGCAAATTTGCCGTGGAAGGGTGGCGCCGCCTGACCGCACCGCTGACCACATTGTCCTTCAGCATGATCGCGCTCGTGGCCGTACTGAGCGGCGCTTTTTCGCGCCATGGCAATATCAAGCGCCCCATGACGGCCATTCTCAGCGTTGTCGGGCTCATGGCGCTGTCGCTCATGCTCCAGAATCTCGCAGGGCGTAACCTTGCCCTCGTCCCGCTTCTCTGGCTGGTCGCCATCCTGCCCGCCATCGGATGTGGGTTCTGGATTTTCGGCCGCGAAGCCCTGAATGCCGGAAGGCGGAAATCGAATGGCGCTTAATCCCCTCTCCCTGCTCAAGGGGTCATCCGCTGGCGTGTCGGTCACGCTGTCGATCTATATCTCGCGCATCTTCACGCTTTTCGCCCTGGCGATGATTGCGGCCCTGACAGGGCTCGTCTCACTGTTCGACTTCATCGATCTGCTGCGCCGCGTGGCGACCAAGCCGGATGTGCCCACCAGCCTCGTGACCGAGATCGCGGGGCTGCATGTGCCCTATTTCATGATCATGATCATGCCTTTCGGCATTCTGCTCGGCGGGATCGTATGCTTCTGGCGCCTGACTCGCTCGTCCGAACTGATCGTGGCGCGCGCTGCCGGGATTTCAGCCTGGCAATTCCTGGCCGCCCCGCTGGCCTGCGCCATTCTGCTCGGCGCGTTCGGCACCATGGCGCTCTCGCCTCTTTCCTCCTCGATGTTTCGCAAGGCGGAATTGCTGGATGAGGCCTATCTCAAGACAGGAGGCGGCCCACTCTCGCTCAATGGCGGCGCGCTGTGGCTGCGCCAGCTCGATGACGAACAGGGCGCAAAGGGCGTGGCCATTCTGCATGCCCGCCACGTGTTCCTGCGAGACGGTGCGTTGCGCATCAATGATATCAGTGTCTTTCGTCTCGACGCGCGCGACCAGCTTGTGATCCGCATCGAATCCCCGCGGGGGGAGCTCGTGCAGGGAGCGTGGAAACTCGAGGATGCGGCGACTGTGCGGCCGAACCACCTGCCGGTGCGGATCGGCGATTACCTTCTGCCGACCAACCTCTCCCTGACCCGCGTCGAACAGAGTTTCTCGTCTCCCGATACGCTGTCGGTCTGGACCTTGCCCGGTTTCATCCATCTGCTCGAGCGGTCCGGTTTTTCATCCATACGCCATCGACTGCACTTCCAGACTCTGTTAGCTCTTCCGATCCTGTGCGGTACTATGGCGCTCGTCTCGGCCGGCTTTTCGATGCGTCCCACGCGACGCGGCGGTGTGGCACGTATGCTGGGCTCGGGAATCGCTGCGGGTTTCGCGTTGTTCACCATTTCGAAAGTGGCAGCGCAGTTTGGTGAATCCGGTGCCCTCCCGCCTGTCATGGCGGCCTGGGCACCAACTGGCGCAGGTCTATGCTTGGCAGTAGCGTTGCTTCTGCATCTGGAGGATGGTTGATGTCGAAACGGCGCGTTGCGCAGAGAAGGCGCAGGTCCTGGCTGGCCGCGTCCATGCTTGCCGGCACCGCAAGTTTCAGCACGATCCCGGAGGCCGATGCCACGATGCAGCGCCAGACCGGTCCGCGCGTGGCCGTTGGCAAGCCGTCATCGCAATCTGATCCGGTTACCTATCTCGCTGACCAGGAAAGCTACACGCGCAGCGGCGTTGCGACCTGGACCGGCAATGTGCAGGTCTGGCAGGGTGATCATGCCCTGCGCGCCGACAAGATCGTCTATGACCGCAATACCGGGGTCATGACCGCGACGGGCCATGTGGCCATGGTCGAGCCCGATGGCAGTACGAGTTTTGCTGAGTATGTCGAGCTCAGCAACGGCATGCATGACGGCATCGCGCGGGCCATTTTCCTGCGCATGGAAGACAATGCCAAGCTTGCTGCGAATGGCATGAGGCGCACCAACGGCAAGATCAACGACATGGCCAAGGCCGTCTACACGGCCTGCGAAATCTGCGCGAAGGACCCGACGCGCGCGCCGTTCTGGCAGTTGCGCGCCTATAACGCGACGCAGGACGCCGAGCATCAGCGCATCGAGTTCAGCCATGCCTATCTCGACATGTTCGGCCTACCCATCATGTATCTGCCGATCTTCTCGATGACCGATCCGAGTGTGAAACGTCAGAGCGGCTTCCTCATGCCGGGCATCAACCCGCATGACCGCTATCTCGGCACCTATTTCACCATTCCCTATTTCTGGGCAATCGACGACCAGCAGGATCTGACCGTGCAGGGTCTCGTCTCGACCCGCACCGGGCCCCAGATCAGTGGGCAGTATCGAAACCAGCTCAATTTCGGCAAGGTGAACCTGACGGGCGGCATCGCCTACAGCACCCATAAGGAAGGCAGCTACGTCAACACGTTCGGCAATACTGTCAGTGGTACCAATGATAACGGCATACAGGGCTATGTGCGCGGATCGGCAATATTCGATATCGACCGGCACTGGCGCGCAGGGGCAAACCTGAATCTCGCCTCATCAGCCAACTACATGCGCGACTATCGCATCACCGGTTACGGCAATGAAACGCTGAGCTCCACCGCCTATATCGACGGCTTCGGCGTTGGCTCCTATGCGCGTCTCGACGGTCAGTTCTATCAGGGGCTGAACCAGGGCGTCATCCGCAACTCGAACCTGCCTTTCGTCCTGCCGCGCTTCACCTATGCCTTCCAGGCCGAGACGGACCCGTTGGGCGGCACATTCTCGCTGAATACGAACGACTTCAACGTCTATCGCCCCCAGGGCACGCGCGATCAGCGCGGGCAGATCCAGATGAACTGGAACCGCCCCTTTCATAACGTTCTGGGACAAATCTGGCTCCTGACCGCACGCGTCGATGCAACGGTCTATCAGGCCAGCCATCTGACGGAACAACCGCTCTATTACACCGAGACCGGCACCCATACGACAGGCTGGGTCCTCCCGACTGTAGCGCTGAAAATGAACTGGCCGTTCATGCGCAGCTTCGCCCATGGGCATGGCTCGCAGATCATCGAGCCGATCGTTCAAGCCATTGCGGCCCCCAATATGGGCAACAGCGCGACGCGCATGATCCCGAATGAAGATTCGCTGCAATACGAATTCACCGACAGCACGCTTTTCTCCCTGAATCGCTACACCGGTACGGACCGTCTCGATGGCGGATTGCGCGGTAATGTCGGCGTGCACGGCAACTGGACGTGGCGCGGCCATGCGGTTGATTTCCTCGTGGGTGAAAGCATCCAGCAGCATATCACCCAGAACCGCATTCCCTATTCCGGCCTGTCGCACCATCTTTCCTCGCCCGTGGCGCGTGTACGGGTGAGCCCCAATCAATATCTCGATCTGACCGCCCGTGGCCGTTACGATCCCTGGCGCAAGAAATTCGATTATGGCGAAGGGCTTGTGAGCGTCGGCGTGCCGGTTTTCCACGTCAATGCAGGCTATATCTACGAGCCGGTCACGCCCTATTACTTCTACGCGGAAAACTACCGCGTCAGTGGTCCGGCGCAGGTCTATTACACCCCGACCAATGAAGTCACGGCAGGCTTCTCGACCGCCTACAAGCAGTACCACGCGTCGGTTTACGGCCGTCGCTCGCTGTCGCGCCACGAGTTCGTCAGTCTCGGTGGCGATATCGGCTATTCGAATGACTGCTTCGGCTTGGACATCCTTGCGATCAAGCAATATACCTCGATCGGTGGTCAGCAGCGCAACACGACCGTGCTGTTCAACCTTACCTTCAAGACAATCGGTACCTTCGGAATCAATGGCTGACGGACGCGCAATGATCTTCTCCGCTCCCTTCCTTCGGGCTGTCCCGCATACCGGGACGCCCCGCTCGATGCGTGCGATGCTTCTGGGTTTTGCCACCTGTCTGGCCCTGCCGGCCCTCTCGGCCCAGGCTGCGCCGGCTCATCATGCGCAGCGTGCCCACCCCGGCCATGGCAGCGTGTCCCCTGCCGCGATCCCGCCTGAGGATGCCATTCTGGGCACGATCAACGGGCAGGTCCTGACCGAACGCGATGTCGATAACCGCGGCAAGCTGTTTGCGCTCTCGACCGGCCTGAACATCAGCCCCGACCTGATGCAGCGTTTGCGCCCGCAGATCATTCGCCAGCTCGTCGATGAACGAATCAAGACGCAG
Source organism: Asaia sp. W19 (assembly GCF_003994335.1). Classification (GTDB taxonomy): domain Bacteria; phylum Pseudomonadota; class Alphaproteobacteria; order Acetobacterales; family Acetobacteraceae; genus Asaia. The sequence continues at coordinate 162,880 of NZ_PNQZ01000061.1, read as the reverse complement.
GAAATTCTCAAGCGTCACATCAACGTCGAGCCGCAGCAGATTGCCCAGGCCATCAACAATATCGAAGCGCGCAACGGCATGCCGAAGAATGCCCTGCGCGACCGCCTGGCCCAGGACGGCGTTTCGCTCACCACGCTGATCGACCAGATCCGGGTGCAGATCGGGTGGATGCAGGTGCTGCGTGAGGAAATCTCGGGCCGCGGCCGCATCACCGCGCGCGAGATCACGCAGCGCGAAGAGGCTCTGCGCGCCGAGGAAGGCCGAGCACAGTACAATGTGAGCGAAATCTTCATCCCCGTTGCCGATCCACGCCATTCGGAAACGGAACTCGAATTCACCAAGACGATCATTACCCAGCTGCGTAACGGTGCCCCCTTCCCGATCGTGGCAGCACAGTTCTCGCAGGCCCAGACCGCGCTTGATGGCGGCACCATGGGCTGGGTACAGGAAGACAGTCTTGACCCCCCAGTGGTCGAGATCGTGCGCCAGATGCCCATCGGCGCCATCTCGAATCCGGTCAAGGTCGCGGGGGGCTACGTCATCGTGACGGTCAATGGCAAGCGCACGATCGGCCATCAGAACGTGACCATGGTCACCGTGCGCCAGGCTTTCTTCCCCTTCTCCTCGCCTCTCAATCCGCAGCAGCCGACGGATCAGCAGAAGCTGACTCTCCAGAAGGCGACGTCGGCAGCTCAGTCGGTTCATGGATGTGACGCCATGGAGGCACTCAACCGCAGCATCGGCGAAAAGCATCCCTCTGATCCGGGCGGCCAGCTGGTTCTGGAGCGCCTGAACCCGCAGATGCGTCAGGTTCTCTCGGATCTGCCTGTGGGCCAGTCCAGCCGTCCGCTCGTCTCCAGCGATGGCATCGCGCTTCTCGCCGTATGCTCCAAAGGGCAGAAGAATATCGCCCAGCAGAGCCCCAGCGAGATTGCAGACAGCCTCATGAACGAGCGCGTCGAGCAGGCCTCGCGTCAGCTCGAACGCGATCTGGAACGCCGCTCGGTCATCGAGATGCGAAAGGACGACAAGGCGGCCACGGCCAAAAAGGACGATGCGCCCGCGGTCGAGGACGACACCGCACCGGCCAAGCCACACGGGAAGAAGGCCTCAGGCCAGGGATGACCCTTCCCTCACTGCGGGACTCCATCCGCATACATGGACTCGACGCCAAGAAGTCCTTCGGACAGCATTTTCTTCTCGATCCGGGCATCGTGGCCCGGATCGCCGCACTTGGCGGCGATATGGCGGGACGTCACGTCGTCGAGATCGGGCCTGGCCCTGGCGGCCTGACCCGCGCCCTGCTGGACACCAAGGCCGTCGCAGTCCATGCGGTCGAGATCGACCAGCGCGCCTGGCCTCTGCTCGATGAGCTTGCGGCCCATGCCGAGGGGCGGCTCAATCTGGTCAGGGCCGATGCCATGGCACTGGATTGCACCACGCTCTGCCCGGCACCCCGCAAGATCGTGGCGAATCTCCCTTACAACGTCGGGACGCCGCTTCTGGTGGGCTGGTTGCGTCAGGCTGCCTCCTGGGAGCGTATGACGCTCATGTTTCAGCTCGAGGTAGCCGAACGTATCTGTGCGGCGCCGGATACCGGAGCCTATGGGCGTCTGGGCGTACTCGCCCAATGGTGCGCAAGTTGCGCCATGGTGATGAAAATCCCCCCCGGTGCGTTCTCGCCCCCGCCCAAGGTGGACTCCGCAGTCGTCGACATCGTGCCACATGCCGAGCAGCCCTCTGCGATATTGTTCAAGGCCATGGAGCATGTCACCCATCTGGCTTTCGGCCAGAGACGCAAGATGCTGCGCGCTTCGCTCCGGCCAATCGGGGGGGAAGCCCTACTCGAAAAAGCTGGTATCCTCGCCACGCGACGCGCCGAAACCCTTTCGATCGCGGAGTTCGCAACGCTCGCAAAACTGGTCGCTCGCGAAAACTGATGCTGCGAGGCGCTTGCAGAGCGTCGAGCGAGCGCCCATACAGGGTGAAGACGGGTGCTCTTGCCCGGGCGTTCGGGTGCATGTGGCGCCAAGACCAGTCCCGCAGGAGCATGTTTGCACGCATAATTCTTCTGCGTAGCCGTCATGGTATCAAGGAGCCTTGTTATGGCAACAGGCACCGTAAAATGGTTCAACTCCACCAAGGGCTATGGCTTCATCAAGCCGGATGCCGGTGGCGACGATGTGTTCGTGCACATCTCGGCGGTCGAGAAGGCCAACCTCACTTCCCTCAATGACGGCCAGGCGCTCTCCTACGAGACCGAAGTTGGACGCAACGGCAAGACCTCGGCAGTCGCTCTCAAGCTGAGCTGAGTTTGCAGCCGTAACGGAAAACAGGGTCTCGCGCATCTCCCAGAGCGGCGCAGCCCGCCCTGTTTCGGACTACCGGGCATGTCCTTCCCAGGACCGCGCCCGGCCCTGATCCGTTTCCGGCCGGGGAGGACTGCCTCCTCCCCCCTCGAAAATATCCCACTATTCCGCATAGCGGCGGTGACCCGTTCAGAATGCCACTGATGTCGCCACAGCAAAGCTGCGCCCCTGACCCCAGCTATTACGATAGGCAGAACCGGTAGGGGCGATGATATATCCCTGATTGAGCAGATTGACCGCGTTGAGCTGAAGGCTCAGTTGTCGGGCGAAGAGCCGTGGAACTGTCCAGGATGCGAAGGCATCAATCGTGCCGTAACCCGGGACCTGGAAACTGTTGTCCAGCGCTGCTGCCCGCGTTCCTACAAGATGAACGCCCCCGCCAACGCGCATCCCGACGCTGCGCCAGGGGAGATTTCCACTCCAGGTCAGGAAGACGCTGCCACTGTTCCTGGGCACGCCGATCAACTGATGCCCCTCGGTGGCTGGCGTGTCGCGCAACGTGCGCGCATCCGTCCAGGCATAGGAGAGAATGGCGCTCCAATGGCGAGTCAGTGCACCGCTCAAGCTCGCCTCAAGCCCTTTCGATCCTGCCAACCCGGTCAAGCGCTGCACTATGTTGCCGTCTGCATCGAGCCCTGCCGTCTGCAGAACATTCTTCTTGCGGATATGATACAGCGCGACATCGGCGGTCAGACCATGATCCTCATACCGCCCACCCAGTTCGAACTCGCGTCCGGTTGTCGGTTTGTATCCACCTTCAAGCACACTACCCGCCGAAAGCTGATTAGCCCCGAAGGATTGTGAGTAATCACTGTAAAACGAGAGGGTCCGGAACGGCTGCCACACCAATGCGGCGAAGGGGAGTGGTTTCGTATAGGAGGCATCGGTCGTTCGAACAAATGGAATACCACTGCCATAGTGCAGCCCGAACCACTGATAGCGCACACCGCCACTGGCAATCAGACTGCTGGTCAGGTGAATATTGTCCTTGAGATACCCCGAGGCGGAATTGATATTCTGCTGCAGATTGCTGTTCGCCGCATTCACGCGGCCGACGGGGGCCAGCCCACCATAGACCGGATTGGCCGGGAAGAATCCCCCCTGATTGGCTGACTGGTAGAAAGCGCCCTGGTTCTGGTTGCGGTTCTCGTAATCGATCCCAGCCGTGAGTTCGTGACGCATGCGCCATAACATGTGATCGGCCAGATAATCAAGCGCCACACTGCCATTCGCACGGATGGTCCCTCCATTGGCACGATACCGGCGCAACAGCACGCCTGTGCGGGGGGAGTAGCTCGATGGATCGGCCTGCCTGTCGTGATAATCGTCGCGGTTATACCCACCAGACAGACGCAGGCGGTCATGGGCGCCAAGGCGATAGCCTAAATGGCTCGCGACAAGGTGACGCGTGCCGAAAGAAGCGGTCCAGGGTTCGTCCACACGCTTTTGCGGGCCTGATATTGGATTATTCCCCATAAAGACAGCACCGCGATCGAGGACATTGTTGTAATCGACAAATTCATAGGCTAGCGCGCCATCCCAGCGCTCCTGACGCCAGCTCAGTGTCGGGGCCACGAGTATCTGCCTGTTGGAGCCGAAATTACGCCAGTAATTCTCGTTCCTGTAACTTCCGATCAGGCGGAAAGCGAACCTCTTCCCAAGCGGTCCGGTGACGTCGACATGGCCATTTCCGCCACCGAGTGAACTCCACTGTGTGCCGAACCCGCCGCCCCAGCGCCTAAAATCGGGCGCTTTTGTCACCACATTGATCACGCCGCCCGGCTCTTGCATCCCATAGAAAAGCGACGCTGGCCCCTTGAGTATCTCCACCCGCTCGGCGGTGTCGCCTTGATAATTACGCCCTATGGGCATGCGTATGCCATCGCGCAGGATCGATCCGTCATCGATCGCCCCGAAGCCACGTTTGACAAGGGCATCCTGCGTCCCGCCAAAATTATTGCCAATCGCCATGCCGGGCACATATTTGGCCATGTCTTCCATGGTCTGGGGCGAGAAATCAGCCAGAGTCTGACGGGTAACGACATTGGTTGTCTGCGTCTGCTGTAAAAAGGGTGTGGAACGCTTATCGCCCATGCTGCTGTCGGACGCGGCATAGCTTCCGCGCTCACCGATGACGGTCAGCACTTCATGGCGCCGACGGACTCGCCCGGCGCTCTCCTGCATGCGCCGCTGGCCTGCGAGGCTAGCGGCGACCCGTCCTGTCCTGCCCCCCTTGCGAAGCGAGGTATGGCCCACGCTGTCTGGGGCAACGCGGCTATCCTCCTCAACAGGTGCGTCGCGCGCCGAGGCATCAGGCGGCGCTAAGGCTCCAAGCGCTGCGATGAGGATGATACCGGGGCCAGGCAGGATCGCCCCACGATATGGGTTGCGAATGTTTCTCATTCGCTAATACGTGACATGAAATGTGACATAACGAAACCGTGAGTCGCGGTTTCGAGAGTCCATTCTTCTTAACAAATCATGACTAGGCCTGTTTGGGATCGTCGCTGACGCGCTTGCCGCCCGGGCTCGCGCGGTTCACTGCTCTTCACCTCAGGGTTGGCAAAGATAGTCCCGGGTCAGCGGTACGGCGTCGATATCGAGCGTGAGCTGAAGCTGAAAATTCATGTGCCCCTGCAGACGAAAGGAGAGTTCAGCGCCGACAAGATAAAATTCGAACATCCGGCAAAAGCGCTCATCGTAAAGCGCCTTGATCTGATCGCGATTTGCGGCGAAGCGTGCGCGCCAGTGCTTGATCGTCTTGGCGTAATGCAGACGCAGGATCTCGCAATCCGTCACCCAGAGGCCTGCACGCTCGACCGAGGGCAGAACCTCGCTCAAGGCCGGAGAATAGCCGCCAGGGAAGATGTACTTATCGATCCAGGGATTGGTCGAGCCCGGCTCATCCATGCGCCCTATCGAATGGATCAAAGCCACGCCGTCAGGCTTGAGCGCCTTGCGTACGGTGCGGAAATAGGTGTCGTAATGGCCGATCCCGACATGCTCGAACATGCCGACCGAGACGATACGATCATAGCGCCTGTCGAGCTTTCGGTAATCCATCAGCTTGAACGTGACCAGGCCCTCCAATCCCGCGGCACGGGCACGTTCACGCGCCACCTGCAGCTGCTCCTGGGAGAGCGTGATGCCTGTCACCTTGGCTCCGTAGTCGCGCGCAAGAGTCAGCGCCATGCCCCCCCAGCCACAGCCAATATCCAGCACATCGAGGCCGGGCCGGTCGAGCAGAAGCTTGGCGGCGATATGGCGCTTTTTCGCAAGCTGCGCTTCCTCCAGCGTCATGTCATCTGACGTGAAATAGGCGCAGGAATACTGACGGTCCTCATCGAGAAAGAGATCGTACAGCTTTCCGTTCAGATCATAGTGATGCGCGACATTGCGACGCGAACGCCGCTGCCCATTCAACTGCCTGAAGAACCGCGTGAGAAAACGGGCCTTTTCCTCAAAGCGACTGAGCATATGATGACTGTCGTGGATATTGAGCATGAGGACGCTCAACACATCCTCGAGCGTACAGTCGACCGAGACGATCGTGCCGTCCATCCAGCCCTCACCAAAAGCGAGACCTGAATTCAGCAGCAAGGCCCTGAGCGCCTTGTCCGTCTTGACATGAATGGCGGCGCTCGGGCCGGGACGCGTGCCTTTATAGAGGCGTTTTTCTCCGCTGGGCAGGATGACCTCAAATGCGCCGGCGCTTATGAATCGCTCCAGAACCCGGTCCAGCAGAAATATCATGGTCGATCCCGCTCTTTTTTCGTCAGTTCAAGTAATTGAACGAGGAAAACCGGAGATCGTCAACAGGGCCGAATAAAACAAAACCCGACTGCCTGAGGCAGCCGGGTTTTGCAGTCAATCGCAGAGCGATACGTCTTTTCAGACGGCTGCGCCTTCGACTTCACCTTCGGTCGCGGCGTCTTCGCCTTCGACTTCGGTTTCGAGGACATATTCGTCCTCTTCAGCGACGATGGCTTCGCCACGTGCCTGACGCTCGGCTTCTTCTTCCGAACGGGCAACGTTCACGGTAACCGGGATCGACACTTCCGGGTGCAGGGCCACGCGGGCCTCGACCAGACCGAGCAGCTTGATCGGCTCGGCAAGAACGACCTGGTTGCGGCTGACGGTCAGGCCAGCAGCGGTCACGGCAATCGCGATGTCGCGCGTCGTGACGGAGCCATAAAGGCTGCCGCTGTCACCAGCCTGACGGATGATGACGACGCTCAGGCCATGCATACGCTCGGCAAGACGCTCGGCCTCTTCACGACGCTTGAGGTTCTGAGCCTCGAGCTGTGCGCGCTCGGTCTCAAAACGCTGGCGGTTCTGGGCGTTGGCGCGAAGCGCCTTGCCCTGGGGCAGCAGGAAGTTACGGGCATAGCCGGGCTTGACGCGGACGATATCGCCCATCTGGCCCAGATGCTCAACGCGCTGCAGCAGGATGACTTCAGTCTGTGACATGCCTGTCTCCTCAGTTCATCACGTAGGGGAGCAGGGCAAGGAAACGGGCGCGCTTGATCGCCTGCGCCAGCTCACGCTGCTTCTTGGCCGAAACCGCCGTGATGCGGCTCGGAACGATCTTGCCGCGCTCGGAAAGGAAGCGGCTCAGCAGACGCACGTCCTTGTAGTCGATCTTCGGCGCGTTGGGGCCGGAGAACGGGCAGGACTTGCGGCGGCGATAGAACGGACGACGGGCGCCGACGGCAATGCGACGGGCGGCCGGGTTGATCTCGTTGGTGTTCTCGTCAGACATCGCGATTACTCCGCATCCATCTCGGCACCCTCGCGGGCGCGGTATTCTTCACGATCGTCGCCACGACGGCCGCCACGGCCGCTGTCGAAACGACCAGCAGGCTTGGAGTTGCCACCACGGAAATTGCCGCGATCGCCACGATCATCGCCCTTGCGGGACAGGATCGGAGACGGGTCCTGGGTGATTTCCTCAACGCGCAGCGTGAGAACGCGCAGAACGTCTTCGTTCAGGCTCAGCTGACGCTCCAGCTCACGGATCTGGTCCGGGCGGGCATTCAGGCCGAGAAGGACGTAATGGCCCTTGCGGTTCTTCTTGATGCGGTATGCGAGCGAACGCAGCCCCCAGAACTCGCGCTTCTCGATGGAACCGCCATCCTGGGTGAGGAGGGTTTCGATCTGCTCGACGAGGGTTTCGACCTGCGCCTGCGAGATATCGTTACGTGCGATGAGCACGCTTTCGTACAACGGCATATGAGCTCCCTTCGGATTGCTTCAACCCAACCATCCGACCGGGACCGGTCGGATCAGCGCCTCTTCCACAAGGCTCGGGTATAGCCGGGACGATGCCTTCGTCCGGCAGGGAAAGGCGGCATAAAGCACATACGCTCATGCAGGGGCAAGAGTTTTCCTGCATTTGCCTGCAGGAGCACGCACTTGAGTTCTGAGCAGGGCCCAACCGGGAGCCGGAGGATTTTAGATCCTGGGGGTGAGAAGATGCGCTGGAAGCGTCAGACCCAGATCATCAGGCACGGCCCAGTGCTCTTCCTCAACCATGATCGGCACAAACCCGGCAGCCTTGTACGTCGGCAGCGCGTTGGGATGATCGGCGGTACAGGTATTGACCCGCATCACGCGTGTCTGCCTCTGCCAGCCATGGCTGATGGCCGCTGTAAGTAGTTTGCGCCCGAGCCCTTTGCCCTGCGCGCCCGGCACCAGGCCAAGATAGGACAGATAAGGCGTCTCAGGCTTGTGCAAATCGAGCTCGAAGAACCCCACAACCCCCTCAGGTCCGAGCAGACGCCAGATCTGGGTGTGTCGCGAGGAGATGATACGATGCAGGGTATCGTAAGGCATCATGTACCGCATCCACCAGCAATGCGGCGCACCGACCAGACGATACAGCGCCAGATAGTCCTCATTACTGGGATGCCAACGCTCGAGGCGGTAACTCTCGGGCCAGCCTATATGCGCCGATGGCGGTGGCCTGAGACGCTCGAGAAACGTCACCTCGACCGTGACTTCGGTCGTGGGACGCTCCGGTACTGTCTCAAACCTGGGCTCCATGAGCCATCCCCGCCGATCAGTTGTCGTCGAGGAAGGAACGCAGCTTGCGACTGCGGCTCGGATGTTTGAGCTTGCGCAACGCCTTTGCCTCGATCTGGCGGATACGCTCGCGGGTCACGTTGAACTGCTGCCCGACTTCTTCCAGCGTATGATCGGTATTCATGCCAATACCAAAGCGCATACGCAGCACACGTTCCTCACGCGGGGTGAGCGAGGCCAGAACGCGCGTGGTCGCCTCGCGCAGATTGGTCTGGATCGCGGCATCGAGCGGGATGACAGCGGTCTTGTCCTCGATGAAGTCACCCAGATGGCTGTCTTCCTCGTCACCGATCGGGGTTTCGAGAGAGATCGGCTCTTTGGCGATCTTGAGAACCTTGCGCACTTTCTCAAGCGGCATACCCAGCTTCTCGGCCAGTTCCTCAGGCGCGGGCTCACGCCCGATTTCATGCAGCATCTGACGGGACGTGCGCACGAGCTTGTTGATCGTCTCGATCATATGCACCGGGATACGAATGGTGCGCGCCTGATCGGCAATCGAACGCGTGATGGCCTGACGGATCCACCATGTCGCATAGGTCGAGAACTTGTAGCCGCGACGATACTCGAACTTGTCCACCGCCTTCATCAGGCCGATATTGCCCTCCTGAATCAGATCCAGGAACTGCAGACCGCGATTGGTGTACTTCTTGGCGATCGAGATCACGAGGCGGAGATTGGCCTCGATCATTTCCTTCTTGGCGCGGGTGGTATCACGCTCGCCGCGCGAGACCACGGCATAGACACGACGGAACTCGCCTACCGGCAAGCCAGTGCTATGCGCCAGATCTGCCACCTGATTACGCAGATCGATGATCTGCTCGGCATAGCGCGTCGTGAAATTCTTCCAGGATTTGCCGGAAAGTGCCGAGACGGAGGCCAACCAGTTGGGGTCGAGCTCGTAGCCGCGATATTTCTGCAGGAAGTCGTCACGTGATACGCGGCAGCTTTCCGCCATGCGCAGCATGCGACCTTCGAGGTTGTTCAGGCGCTGGAACTGCACCTTGAGCTGGGTCACAAGCTCCTCGATGCGGTTGTTGTGGAGATGGACCTGCTCGACCATCTTCACGAGTTCCATGCGGAGTTTCTCGTACTCCTGCTCGGAAGAGCCGCTGGTTTCGGATCCGCTGGTCAGGGTCTCGATACGGCGCACCTGCAGCGCGCGCAGCGTATCGTAAAGAGGCTCGATTGCCTCGAAATGGGCCAGGATTTCGGGCTTGAGCTTTTCCTCGAGCGCAGAAAGGGACAGACCGGAGCTCTCCGGGTCGCCGCCTTCCTCGTTTGCGGGCTCCTCGTCGAGGTTATCCTCGTTCTCTTCCCCATTCTCGTTCTCGGCGGTTTCCTCCTCGGAAGGACCGCCCTGCATGGCCTCCAGATCGACGATGTCGCGCAGCAACATCTCGCCTTCCTTCAGCTTGTCATGCCAGGAGATGATGGCGCGGAAGGTCAGCGGGCTCTCGCACAGCCCGCCGATCATTTCATCGCGACCGGCTTCGATGCGCTTGGCAATGGCGATTTCGCCCTCGCGCGACAGCAGCTCGACCGAGCCCATTTCGCGCAGGTACATGCGTACCGGGTCATCGGTACGGCCTGCGCTCTCGCTCACATTGCCAGTTGGGGATTCTTCGGCGTCCTCAGCTTCTTCCTTTTCCTCGGATTTCTCCTCGGGTTCGTCAGAATCCTCGTTTTCCTCATTCTCGACGACCTGGATTCCCATTTCGGAGAAGATCGCCATGATGTCTTCGATCTGCTCAGAAGACATCTGGTCCTGCGGCAGGACAGCATTCAGCTCGTCGAACGTGATATGGCCGCGCTCACGTCCCTTGGCGATGAGCCGCTTGACCGCACCGGATTGCGTGTCGAGGACATTGGTATCGCCGTCCTGGTCCTGCGCGTTCCGCTCCGTTCCCGTGGCCGCTTTCGTCGCCATACCCTACTCCCTGCTCCCGCACGCCCTATCGAACGCCACGCATAAAACCAGCCATGAAAGAAACGCGCTTGGCCAGCGCTCTGCAAGCACAGAACGCCGACCCGCCCGTCAGCCCCAGGGCTGACCTCTCTTCCAATTGCGATCCACCAGCGCGAGCGCCAGCAATTTCGGCATCGTGCAGGTGGGCGATACGCGCCCCGAAGTCAAGGGTAGGGGTCGCTCTTTTCGAGTCGCGCCTTTGGCTGGGCTCCGCGTTATTCCCCGTTATCCCTATCTATCGGCGCGCGCTCCCTGAACATTTGAGGCTTTCAGGGAGAGTTCATCCCTCATCCTCATCGCCTTCTTCCCCGCGGCGCAGGCGATCGAGGGTACGCAGGCGTACAAGCAGCGCGTCAGGCAATCCTTCAAGGGACGGATTGGCCAGCGCGGCCTGCATGTCCTGCTCCACTTCGCGCACAAAGGCAGGGAAATTGACGAGCCCGAAGAAATGCCACCACTGCTGTATGGGCTCCAGGCTGAACAGACCGTTCTTTTCCGCCTGAGCCGGGGGGAGTACGCCGCGCTCAAGAAGTCCCCGGGCCTCATCACCAAGCCCCTCATCATCCAGCGCTACGAGACAGGCCGCTGACGTGAGGGCCTCGGGATGCGTGTCTGCCCGCGCTCCGAACCAGTCCAGAACGGCGTCGCGCAGCTCATCCAGAGGATGAGGCAGATCAAGGCGCCCATAGGGATCCTCGATCTGCGGCAGGATGGCGGGATGACGGAGCACCAATGTGGTCAAGAGACGCAGCCGCTCCAGCGCCCCGCTGCCGACCTCGATTGTCCGCGCCCTGTTCTGCCGCGCGCCGCCTCCCGCCCCACCCTGACCGGACGTGCGCCGTGCCGGCATACCCCGTCCGGTGCCACCCCGCCCGCCACCGCGCTGGGCGGAGGCAAAAAAACGATCCATCAGCGCGCGTCGATACTCGGACGCCAGATCCTTGTCCGCAATCAGTGCCGCAGAAGCCTCAAGCCGCTTCTTCAGCGCCGCGCGCTGTTCGGGCACGTCATGCTGCACCCCAGACAGCATGAGCTGGAACAACTCATCCGCAAGCGAACGCGCGCCATCAATCACCTGACGCATGGCCTGAGGCCCATCACGCCGGATGAGGCTATCCGGGTCGTCCTTGGGATCGAGGCGACAGAATTTGAGACTGCGCTCAGGCGATAGCAGGGGCAATGCCAGTTCGGCGACACGCAGCGCGGCGCGCGCGCCCGCCGCATCGCCATCGAGACAGAGAACGGGGTGGGACGCTTCGCGCCAGAGCAATTCCAGCTGCTCTACTCCCATCGCGGTGCCGAGCGGTGCCACAGCGGCCTCAAACCCGGCCTGAGCAAGGGCGATGACATCCATATAGCCTTCGGCCACGATCAGGGTCTGACCAAGGTCACGTAAGGCGTTACGCGCCTGATCCAGATTATAGAGGGCGCGGCGCTTGGAAAAGAGCGCCGTCTCGGGGCCGTTCACATATTTGGGCTGGGCATCACCCAGCGTCCGCCCTCCGAAAGAGATCAGCTTGCCGCGGCGGTCGCGTATGGGAAACATCACGCGTGAGAAGAACAGCTCGCCCCTCGGTGCGCCATGCTCATCCACACGCATCAACCCGGCCTGCATGAGCTGATCCGCCGTGATGTCCTGCCCGCGCAGGGCTTCGAGCAGGGCGCCGCGCCCTTCCCCCGCCCAGCCCAGGCCAAACCGCTCGATCGTGGCATCGGTCAGGCCGCGACGACGCAGATAGGCCAGAGCCTGACGTCCGGCCGGGGCGTAAAGCGCCTGACGATAGACGTTCTGCACCGCCTCCAGCACATCGCCCAAAGAGCGTGCCTCGCGGGAGCGGGCCTCCTGCCTCGGATCCTGACGCGGCATGTCGAGCCCGGCCTCATTGGCCAGTTGCTCGACCGCCTCGGGAAAGCTGCGCCCCTCGCTCTGCATGACGAAGGAGATCACATCGCCATGCACCCCACAGCCGAAGCAATGGAAATGATCGTCATAGACATAGAAGGACGGCGTCTTTTCCCCATGGAAGGGGCAGCATGCCTTCCAGTTGCGGCCCGAACGGCTGAGCTTGGTGCGACGCCCGATCACCGCCGCGATGGGGGTGCGGGCGCGCAGCTCGTCCAGAAAACCGGGATCGAACGCCATGCTTCAGCCTGCGCTCAGGAGAGGCGGGCTTTGACGACGGGATTCACGCGGCCCATATCGAGCGCGCTGCCGAACTTTGCCTTGAGCACGCCCATGACCTTGCCCATTTCCTTCATGCTGGTGGCACCGGCCTCGGCGATGGCGGCGTCGATCTCGGCATTCAGCGTCGCCTCGTCCATCTCAGGCGGGAGGTAGGTCTTGATCGTCTCGATCTCGGCCTCTTCCTTCTCGGCCAGTTCGGGGCGACCGCCCTCGCGATACATGGTGGCCGATTCGGTGCGCGACTTGATCATGCTGCGCAGCATCGGGAGGATATCCTCATCCCCAACTTCCTTGCCATTGGCGCGCGCCGCAACATCAAGGTCCTTGATGCGCGCAGTGATGCCACGGATCTGCGCCACGCGGTCCATTTCCTTGGCCTTCATGGCAGTCTTCAGGTCGTTCGAGATCGTCTCTCTCAGGGACATAGTCTTTCCTTTCCCGGCTCTGGCGCAACGGCCAGTCCGCATTCTCGCCCTCAGCGCGCGGGAATATTTTTCCCACATTTCGGGCCACCTGAAGGAGTGGGAAAAAACTTCCCATTCCCCTCTCAAGCGCCTATCTAGCACCAAGACCACGAGCGTCCGAGAGAAAAGGACGGGAGGACAGCCATGGACATCGAAGAGATCATCGAGAAGGCAGGCGGCGCCGAGGCGCTGGCAGGCCTGACCGGCGTCGGCACCGAGGCCATACGCAAATGGCGCCAATCGCGCGCCATCCCCGGCAAGCACTGGGCGGCACTGCTGCGCCTGCCCGGCATTTCCCTCTCGGACCTCGATCCGCAGACGCCTCAGGAGGATAGACCGACCGTGACCGATACCTGCCCTGAAGGCGCGAATGCCGCCCTCGTTCTGGCCGATGGCACCGTTTTGTGGGGCGTCGGCTTTGGCGCCCATACCGATGGCGCCGCCATTGGCGAGCTCTGCTTCAATACCGGCATGAGCGGCTATCAGGAGACGCTCACCGATCCGTCCTTTGCCGGGCAGATCGTGACCTTCACCTTTCCACATATCGGCAATGTCGGCACGAATGCCGAGGATGACGAGGCCCAGCGCGTGGCCGCACGCGGCGTTGTGGTGAAGGAAGACGTGACCCTGCCCGCCAACTGGCGCTCGACTCAGACCCTCGCCACGTGGATGATCGGCCAGAACCTGCCCGGTATCTCGGGCATCGATACGCGCCTGATCACCCGCCGCCTGCGCGATGGCGGCCCCCAGACCGCCGTCCTCGCCTTCCCCAAGGACGGCCAGTTCGACCTTGGTGCCTTGCGCGCCCAAGCCGTTTCATGGCCCGGCCTCGAAGGCATGGATCTGGCCAAGGACGTGACCTGCACCCAGAGCTACTCCTGGGAGCTGGGCGTCTGGCAGAAGCCTGCCGCGGAGCGCAGCACACGCCGACGCGTCGTGGCTGTCGATTATGGCGCCAAGCGCAACATCCTGCGCTGCCTCGTGACGGCAGGCTGCGACGTGACCGTGGTGCCTGCTACCGCAACGGCGGAAGAGATCCTGCGCCACAACCCCGAGGGCGTGTTCCTCTCCAATGGTCCCGGTGACCCGGCCGCGACCGGAATCTACGCGGTTCCCGCCATAAAGGGCGTGCTGGATGCGGACATCCCCGTCTTCGGCATCTGCCTCGGCCATCAGCTTCTGGCTCAGGCTCTTGGGGCGAAGACCTACAAGCTGGAGCGCGGCCATCGCGGCGCGAACCAGCCAGTCAAGGATCTGGCTTCAGGTCGCGTGGAAATCACCAGCCAGAATCACGGCTTTGCGGTAGATGACAAATCCCTGCCAGAAGACGTGATCATCACCCATACCAGCCTGTTCGACGGCTCGAATGAGGGCATTCGCAGCACCAAGCTCGATGCCTTCTCGGTTCAGTATCATCCCGAGGCCAGCCCGGGACCGTCCGATTCATTCTATCTCTTCGAGCGCTTCGTCGCGCTCATGGACAAGAAGGCAGCCTGATCCATGCCGAAACGTACAGATATTTCGTCGATCCTCATCATCGGCGCCGGCCCCATCGTGATCGGCCAGGCCTGCGAGTTCGACTATTCCGGCACCCAGGCCTGCAAGGCGCTGAAGGAGGAAGGCTATCGCGTCATCCTCATCAACTCCAACCCGGCCACCATCATGACCGATCCGGGTCTGGCCGATGCGACCTATGTCGAGCCGATTACCCCGGAATTCGTCGAGCGCATCATCCTCAAGGAAAAGCCCGACGCGGTTCTGCCGACGATGGGTGGCCAGACGGCTCTGAACGCCGCCATGGCGCTCGACAAGTCCGGCTTCCTCAAGAAGCATAATGTCGAACTGATCGGCGCCAATGCCGAAGTCATCGACCGTGCGGAAGACCGTCAGAAATTCCGCGAGGCCATGGACGAGATCGGCGTGGAATCCCCGCGCAGCACCATCGCCCATACCCTGGAAGAAGCCCGTGCGGCACTGGACTCGGTCGGCCTGCCCGCCATCATCCGCCCCTCCTTCACCATGGGTGGCGCTGGTGGCGGCATCGCCTATAACCGTGAGGAATTCGACCAGATCGTCGCTGGCGGTCTCGATGCCTCCCCCACCACCGAGGTTCTGATCGAGGAATCCGTGCTGGGCTGGAAGGAATTCGAGATGGAGGTCGTCCGTGACAAGGCGGATAACTGCATCATCGTCTGCTCCATCGAGAATATCGACCCGATGGGCGTGCATACGGGTGACTCCATCACCGTCGCCCCGGCCCTCACCCTGACCGACAAGGAGTATCAGAAGCTCCGCGACATCTCGATTGCCTGTCTGCGCAAGATCGGTGTCGAGACGGGTGGGTCAAACGTGCAGTTCGGCATCAATCCCGATGATGGGCGTATTGTCGTCATCGAAATGAATCCGCGCGTGTCACGCTCCTCGGCGCTGGCCTCCAAGGCGACGGGTTTCCCCATCGCCAAGATCGCGGCCAAGCTGGCCGTGGGCTACACGCTGGACGAGCTCGCCAACGATATTACAGGCACGACGCCCGCCAGCTTCGAGCCGACCATCGACTATGTCGTGGTGAAGATTCCGCGCTTCACCTTCGAGAAATTCCCCGGTGCCCCTGCCCTGCTCTCGACCTCGATGAAGTCGGTGGGTGAGGCCATGTCGGTCGGTCGCTCCTTCGCCGAAGCCCTGCAGAAGGGTCTGCGCTCGATGGAAACGGGGCTGACAGGCCTCGACCCCGTCGAAGCCCCGGGCGACGGCTCGCTCGATGCCTATCGCGCCGCGCTCTCCGAGCCGCGCCCCGAGCGTATCCTCATGGCCGCACAGGCCATGCGCGCCGGGCTGTCGCTTGAAGACATCAACGCTTCCTGCCGCTTCGAGCCCTGGTTCCTGCGTCAGCTGCACGATATCATCGTCACCGAGAACGAGATTGCCGCCAATGGCCTGCCCAAAGATGCCCGCAATCTGCGCCGCATCAAGGCGCAGGGCTTCTCCGACCGCCAGCTCGCCCGCCTGACGGGCCAGAGTGCCGAGGACGTCGCCGCATTCCGTCTCAAGCTTGCCGTGACTCCGGCCTATAAGCGCATCGATACCTGCGCAGGCGAGTTCGCCTCCGACACACCCTATCTCTACTCGACCTATGAGGGCGGGTTCGGTGTGCCGGAATGTGAAAGCCGTCCAACCGACCGCAAGAAGATCATCATTCTTGGCGGTGGCCCGAACCGTATCGGACAGGGTATCGAGTTCGATTATTGCTGCGTCCATGCTGCCTATGCGCTGCGCGAGGCCGGGTTCGAGACCATCATGGTCAACTGCAACCCCGAGACTGTCTCGACCGATTACGACACGTCGGACCGTCTCTATTTCGAACCGCTGACCGATGAAGATGTGATCTCTCTCATCCGCACCGAACAGGCTGGTGGCGAGATTCTGGGCTGCATCGTGCAATATGGTGGCCAGACCCCGCTGAAACTGTCGCGTGCGCTTGAAGCCGCTGGTATTCCGCTGCTCGGCACCCCGGCTGACGCCATCGACCGTGCAGAAGACCGCGAACGCTTCCAGGCCCTGCTGCGCAAGCTTGGCCTGCGTCAGCCCGAAAACGGCATTGCCCGTACGCCGGGTGAAGCCGAAGCCGTGGCCGAAAAGGTTGGCTACCCGGTCGTGGTTCGTCCGTCCTATGTGCTGGGCGGCCGTGCGATGGAGATCGTCTATGATCCGGCAGGGCTCCAGCGCTATCTGCGCAATACGCTCGTTCTGGCCGGGGCCGAGGTCTCTTCCGGCCCGATCCTACTCGACCGCTATCTGAACGACGCCATCGAAGCCGATGTGGACTGCATCTGCGACGGACAGGACGTATATGTGGCGGGCGTGATGGAGCATATCGAGGAAGCCGGTATCCATTCCGGTGACTCTGCCTGCTCGCTGCCGCCCTATACCCTCTCCCCCGCCATTGTGACCGAGCTGAAGGCCCAGACCGAAGCCATGGCGCGTGAGCTGGGCATCGTCGGCCTGATGAACGTGCAATACGCCATTAAGGACCACGAGGTCTTCGTGCTCGAGGTGAACCCGCGCGCCTCGCGCACGGTGCCTTTCGTCGCCAAGGCGACCGGCGTGCCGGTGGCCAAGATCGGCGCCTGCGTGATGGCAGGCGCCAAGCTTTCGAGCTTCAAGCTCGATGGCGATGCCATTGCGCCCCATGTGGCGGTGAAGGAAGCCGTCTTCCCGTTCCATCGCTTTGCCGATACCGACACGATCCTCGGGCCGGAAATGCGCTCGACGGGTGAAGTCATCGGGCTCGACAGCAGCTTCGAGCGCGCCTTTGCCAAGTCACAGCTTGCTGCCGGCGTGGTGCTGCCCCAGTCGGGCGCCGTGCTGCTTTCGGTGCGCGATGGTCACAAGACCCAGGTCCAAGCGCTCGGTCGCAAGCTGATCGAGATGGGCTTCAGCATTCTTGCCACACGCGGCACGGCAGCCCGCCTTGAAGAGGCAGGCATTCCCGTCAAGCGCGTGAACAAGGTGCTGGAAGGCCGCCCGAACTGTGTGGATGCCATCCGCTCGGGTGACGTGCAGCTTGTCATCAACACGGCTCAGGGCGCCCAGGCCGTACGCGACAGTTTCGATATCCGTCGCTCCTCGCTGCTCGGGGGCCTACCCCATTTCACCACCCTCGCGGGCGCGCGGGCGGCGATCTATGCCATCTCGGCCATCAAGGATGGCGGGCTGGATGTGGCGCCGCTTCAATCCTACTTCAAACGCGCCTTCTGAGGCGGCGGAGCTTTGTCCCTTTCCCCTGCCCGATTTTTTGACCGGGTGGGGGTTTGGCGAGGCTCTGCCACGTGCTCCGGAAAGGGGGTCGCCCCTCTCATCCTTATTCCACGGGTGCCGTGCATTCCTGCGTCGCCACCTCCGGTAGAGGATCTCCAAAGGGCGACCGCCCTCTGACGGGTCTCAGGACGGAGACCTGTTTCCCTTCCCCCATTGATCAACTCTGTACAAAACAGGGTCTCATTCTGAGGCTTGCCTTGAATTCACGCCCCGGAAGCCCTAATTTATCTGATCAAATTGCGGGCGGGGATTGTCTCATGCCCATCCATGCCCCGTGCAGGGCCCCGGGACATCTTGTCTCAGGGCCCTGCGCGAGGGCTGAACTCGTTTTGGGGAATGCGCTGTGCAGAAGATTCCGATGACCGGTGAAGGTTTGACCCGTCTAGAAGATGAACTGCGTCGGCTGAAAAGCGAAGACCGTCCTGCCGTCATCCGCGCCATTGCCGAGGCACGCGCCCATGGCGATCTTTCGGAAAATGCCGAATACCACGCCGCACGCGACCGCCAGTCATTCATCGAAGGACGCGTTCTCGAACTTGAGGAACTGATCTCGACCGCCGAGGTCATCGATCCCTCGCAGCTCTCGGGCGATACGGTGAAGTTCGGCGCCCATATCGAACTGGTCGATGAGGAAACCGACAAGGAAAGCAGCTATCAGATCGTGGGCGTCCACGAGGCCGATATCAAGCTGGGCCGTCTCTCCGTTTCCTCGCCGCTTGCCAAGGCGCTCATTGGCAAATCCGTGGGCGACAGCGTGACCGTACCCACGCCCGGTGGCGACAAAAGCTATGAGATCCTGACCGTCGTTTTCAAATAAGCGGATCAGCATCAGCACGGGCTGGCGTCTGGCTGTTTCGGGCGGCCGGCCCCAAAGCAAGAAAAGAAGACCGTGTCTGAAAGCCTCACCCTCTCCTTCGCCGATATCCTTGCCGCTCATGAGCGGATCGCCCCGCATATCATGCGTACGCCCAGCATTCGCTGCGCCGCGCTCTCCAAGATGACGGGCGCGGATATCTGGCTGAAGCTCGAGAATTTGCAGGCTGTGGCCTCGTTCAAGGAGCGTGGCGCTGCCAACAAGCTGGCGCTCCTGAGCACGGATGAGAAAAAGCGCGGCGTGATTGCCGTCTCGGCGGGCAATCACTCTCAGGGCGTGGCGCGTCATGCCAGCCTGCTCGGCATTAATGCCACCATCGTCATGCCCCGTCATACCCCTTCCGCCAAGGTGGAACGCACACGCGGCTGGGGCGCTCATGTCGTGACCGATGGCGAGGATTTCGCCGAGGCCTCACTCGTCGCCGAAGAGATCCGTCAGAAGCACGGCCTCGTTCTGGTGCATCCCTTCAATGACGTAGCCGTCATGGCCGGTCAGGGGACATTCGCCATCGAGCTGATAGAAGATAGTCCGGCGCTCGATTATCTTGTTTTGCCCATTGGCGGCGGCGGGTTGATCAGTGGCTCCGCCATCGCGGCGGCCGCTCTCAGCCCCAACACGAAGATCATCGGTGTCCAGGTCGAGAGCCATGCCTCGCTCTCCGCGTTCCCCGAAGCAGCGGTTCAGGCGCGCGGCGGCTCTACCATCGCCGAGGGCATCGCCGTCATGCAGATTGGCAATACCTGTTTCGAGACGGTCAGCCCACTCCTGGATCGGGTCCTGGTCGTGACCGAGTTGCAGGTGGAATCCGCTATTGCCCATCTGGCCGAGCAGGCGAAGCAGGTCTCTGAAGGCGCTGGCGCCGCAGCACTCGCCGCCGTCATGGCCTATCCCGAAATCTTTGAGGGCAAGCGTGTGGCCCTGCCAATTACGGGCGGGAATATCGGCACGCGTATCTTCGCCAATACGCTGCTACGCGCGCTGCGCCGCGACGGTCGCCTGCTGTCGCTCACCTTGCAGATACCTGATCGCCCCGGCGTTCTGGCTGACATCTCGACCCGCATCGGTAATGCGGGGGGTAATATCATCGAGGTATCTCATCAGCGTCTCTTCGCTGCGCCTTCGGTTCAGACGGCGGAGCTGGAGATCATGATCGAAGCCCGAGACGGCACCCATGCCGATCAGATCGAGGCCGATCTGCGCAGCCAC
This sequence comes from Asaia sp. W19, assembly GCF_003994335.1. Taxonomy (GTDB): domain Bacteria; phylum Pseudomonadota; class Alphaproteobacteria; order Acetobacterales; family Acetobacteraceae; genus Asaia. Next base: position 142,917 of record NZ_PNQZ01000061.1, on the reverse strand, counting down.
TATCATCTTGTGCGTGGCTAAGGCTCTGCCCGCTCACTACGAGCGGGCATCTGCGCGGAGGTGACTCGTCCTCCGCTTGACGGAATCGATCCGGCTGTACCCATCCGGCAGGGCATAAAACGTAGTCCGCTATGCCTTGTCGTAAGGGGCTCATCTTCCCTACTCGCCCTGGCAGCATATCCTGTGCAGAAAGACACATGGGCACGGTCTTGTCCCAGCCGACGCGAAAATGCGGTACCGCGAAGACAATCAGCGATAGCGGATCAACGAGCGTAATTTAGGATGCATTCCTGAGCCGCATCTGCGGCAAAGCATGCGGTATCCATGGTAACCACAGGATAACTCACCGCGCGTTCTTCCGCGCGTCTCGCGCTTGCGAGCGCATGAGGCGCGCTCACGGACAGGGACTCTCATCGCCCTGCCCATGAAACCGAGAGATTCAGACCTCGAGGAACCCCTCACGCTTCAGAACCTCGATGGCCGCACGGATACGGTGGCCGTAGGTATGCTCGCTCATGGTCCGCTCCTGAGCGCGACGGGCCATTTCGATGCAGAGCGGCGTATCGTCGATATAGCGCGCCACGAGACGGTCAAAATCGATCTTGTTCGAGAAAGTCGGGATCTCTTCAGCCGTGAAATAGCGGCGCAGTTCGTACGTGTCTTCATGGAAGACCTGGAACGCCCCCGCTGCTGCCGCCTCAAACGTGCGCGGCCCCGGCGTGGAGGGAGCGATCATGAAGCGCTTGTTCTCGAAATGAAGCGAGCGGCCAAGATTCAGAACGAGCTTGGAGCGGCGGTAGAGTTCGATCAGCTGAGCTTTCTCGATACGCGCATCGGAAAAGCCGATACCAAACTCACCCCAGCCCGGACCGATGATCTTGACGTTCAGGTTGCGCAGTGTCGGCATCAGGTTGCGCACGATATCCTTGCGGCTCGTGAACGCCACGCCACAGAACAAGACGTCGATCGATTTCTCTACCTCAGCCTCGATCGGCGCGTAATGCAGCTTTCGGCTCGCCGCAAGAGGCAGATGATAGACGCGCTCGCGCTGGTAGAAATTATGGCCCCAGCGATCGCAGGAGAACACCACATCGAAATCATCGGTGATGCGGTAATTCGCATCCTGCTCATAGGGATCTTCTGTAGCCCAGAAAACGGTAATGGCACCGATCTTCTTTGCCTCACGGCATACCTCCCCAAAATAGGTGCTCTCCGGGAGATAGGAGCCGATAGCGAAGACGATCGTCGGTTGCAGGCGCTCGATCGAGGCTGCGGCACCGCTGATATGCACGGCAATCACGTTCTCATCGCCGAAGCATTCCGCCCAGCCATCCATGATCGACTCACGAATCTGAGCGTTGGCCTGGGACTCGTAGCGACCGCCACTGCACACGAGCACACGCTGCGTCCTGCCAGCAGCCTGCGTTTCTCTGGTTTTCTTAACTGCTGACATGAATTCTCAATCCGTTCTTCATTCCGACCGATAGCGGCATTCGCACTATTGATCCTGTCTCAGACATGGCCGCCGGCATGCTCAATGCTGGCTTCAACAATCGCTCCCAGCGCTGTCCTGAACCGCGCAGGATCGCAGTCGCGCTCCACCGCGTGCAAGACGCCGCTGCGAATCATCTTCCATTTTTCTTCGTTCTCGTAGAGTTCGGCCATCGCAAATGCGAAAGCGATCGGATCCTCACTCGAGACACTGACGATCTCTGCACCGTCGCGCCAGGCCATCTGCGTAGCCAAGAGCCGCGTCGCGACCACCGGCAGGCCGAATGACGCGGCCTCATGAACCTTGTAGGGCAGACCGCTCGCATAGCGCGTCGGCGCCACAAAGATGCGATGCGTGGCATAAAGGGCCGAAAGGTCCTCGACCGGTCCCAGCCAGTTCACGCGCTTCGACGCCCGTAACAACGTCGTATCCACAGCTGGGTGAACATATCCCGCGACGGTCAGTTTCACATCCTCGGGGAGATGCTCGTCCAGCTCGGGCAATACATCCTCGATGAGCCAGATGAGGCTATCGAAATTCGGCGCATCGCGCTCATGCAGCGCACCCACGAACAGGAAATCTTTGCGCTCATGAAAAGAGGCCGCATCGGGGCGCAAGGGCATGGAATGGCCGAGTATGCTGACATTGCCATAGCCGGCGCCACGTATGAGCCCGGCATCATGTGCAGACACCGCAATGATCTGCTGACAGTAATGAGCCGCCTCGAGCTCGCGCAACACCATCTCATCCAGAGACGGAAGCGCCTCCTTCGGTGGGTGAAACCGCGCCTTCTCGATCGTCCTCGGCGCTGCAACGACCTCGGTGTCCAGAATGATGCTGCCAGTGGGGAGATGACGGCCCAACTCGGAGAGCACCGGCAGCAGGCGTATCAGGTTATGCGTGCGCCCGATCCAGACCAGATCATAATATCCAGCGCGCTCCTCGATGAAGCCGGCAAGATCAGCCAGATCGCTCTGTGCCATGACCTCGACATCGTCGGGGAAATCCGAAGCAAGATCGTTATAGGTGACAGCACGCGGGAGGACAGGAAAAACGGTAACCTGATAGCCGAGCGCGCTCATCGCCCAGACAAGATCGTTGGAACGCACATAACCTGAACCGAGCGACCGCAACGGGATGCGATCTTCTATGAACAGGATCTTACGACGCGTGCTGCGCGGCGAGCGTGCAAGGACGGCATTGCTCAGATGGGCCGGAAGTTTGTGCCGCAGATAATCCTGATGCTGCCGCCCGAAGATGCGATGATTGATCTGCATCTGTGCGTGAGAGCCAGCTGTCCCGGAACTGCCGAATTCGAGATGCTCGACCATGACCGTCGGATCATAGACGATACGCTGCCCCGAGCGCGTGATCCGCAGGCAGAAATCCGTATCCTCGAAATAGGCCGGTCGATAGATCGGGTCATACCCGCCCAGAGCCCGCGCGATACCACTCCGTACGAGCAGAAACGCGGCGGAGCAGTAATCCACGTCCCTGACAAAATTCGCTTCGGCAATATTGGGATCGTCATCACGGCGATAGCCATAGGTCGCGCCGCCACGCCAGACGATCGACCCCGCCTCCTGCAGCTTCATGTTGCTGCGCACCAGCTTCGCCCCGACCGCAGCAATATCCTCAGCAGCCTGAAGCCGCGACAAGGCATTGCGGATCGCGTTCGGAAAAAGGCGCAAATCATTATTGAGGTAGAGCAGATGGGGCGCACGCACGCGTTCGAGGGCCGCGTTGCAGCCATCAAGATAGCCGATATTATAACGATAGCGCAGGATCTCGGCACCAAGCACATGTTGCTCAATCCGGATGGTCTCGTCCGTCGAGGCGGAGTCTACCAGAATGAGCTGTATCGCGCCCGGGTAATTGGCCCGTAGCGAGGCCAGGGCCTGCATCGTCAGCGTGAATTTGTTATGCAGCACTACGATGACCGAGAGCTCGGGCTCGCCACCATAGGTGAAATCCGGACGATTGGCCTGCCCCATTGCCCGGAGCAGGATACGCGCCTCCGCCTCGAAATGAAGCCGGGTCTGCGCCTCATCTGGGGGAGGCAGATCGATGCTGGTGCCGTATCTCACCCGCTGCGCGACCCAGCAGGCAAAAGTGTCGTTATGGACGCCCGCAGCGATCAGCGCGCGGATATGGGGGCGGTTCGTGACAACCTTGAGCTCGATCCCGTCGATGGGATTGCGCCCCTCGGAAACGCCATTGCGCAGGAAATGGTCGTAGCCGTTGCGGAACGTGCCGTTTTCGATGCTCGGAAGCACATCCACATTGATCCGACAGTAGTACTGCTCGTCAAAATAGGATTGCGGACTGAACTGACGGGGGGTCTGGTTCGCAAGATAATGGTGCAAGAGTGACTTATATCGCCCGGCTGCCACCTCATGAACCGCCTCGGGATAGGTTTGCCCATACCAGATCGGGTCGAAGTACCACGACAGGCGGAACTGATCTGCAAGTTCCGGATGATGCACGATCAGCGTGTCAAACGCACCATGCCCCCCCAGCAATGCACTCGGCTCCGCCTCACCGATCGCGGCAAAGCTGCCCGAGTCCAGAAACCAGTGACCGCTCAGTCCGTCAGCATCGCCCGTTTCCAGGAAATGGTCGTAGCCATTCACATAAAGCCCATTGGCGACCGCAGCGATGACCGGCGTCGCGTGATGGAACCGGTAATAATCCTCCGAGAACAGCCAGTGAGGCGCATGAGTTGCAAAACCCTTCCTGCAGTAGTGATCGAAACCGGACGCGATCTCTCCGCGGCAGATCTGCGCGTAGATCTCGGGATAGGCCTGTCTGTACCACGTCTCGTCGAAGTAGCGGTTCGGCGACAATCCATAAGACTTGCCGATCGTCTCATAATGCTCCTCGGCCCCGCGCAACCCGTTGGCATCGATCTCGTCAACCGCCTTCGGGTTCTCGCGCAGGTACCACTCCTCATCGATGACCCGCCATTTTGGTTTGCGCTCATACTGCATCAGACGGTTCCGCGTCCTGTTCAGAGGGCCAGTTCGGGCACGAGACTCGCTTCGATCATCTGATTGACCTCGTGCACGATCGCGTCCGTCACCTCGGCATGGGCTACCGAGGCAATGATCCCGCCCGTGACCGTAACGACGATATCCAGCGTCTTGATGCCGATCTGCTCACCCACCGCGTTGACGAGGCAGAGCCTGTAGGGGCCATCCATGTCATCGGCATAGCCCGATGCCAGAGAGAGCCAGCCCTCGAAGCCGACGCAGAGCGGTGCATCATCGAAGATCGTCTTCACGTCGTGACGCAGGAAGCGATTGAGCGCGAAGAAGAATACCCCGCCCCGATGACCGCCCACCAGAGCCACCGACATCGTCCCAGCCCGTTGCAGCTGACGCAGGAAGCCCCAGCCACGAATGAACAGATTGGCATCATCGGTCAGCAGCGGTGCCGGATCACCGATCAATCCGCTCAGTGAGTCGATATAATGCTGGAAATCCGTAGCGGCGGGGTGGAAACCGCTGCGGCGTTGCAAGGCACTGAGCTTGATACCACGCAAATTCCCATCCGCATGGGAAACACGCGCGAAATCAAGCATGATCTGATCATTCGATGGGCGCTCGATCCGCAGTTCGCTGATCTTCCCATCCTTGACCGTGATCTCGGCGGAGGTGACCATAAAGGCACCGGCACCGTTGACGATGTTGACCAGGGCAACGCGGAACACGCCCTCACACCATTTACCACGCAGGGCCGCCTGACCGGCAAAGCCCGAGCGGCGAGGTGCATTGGGGTAGATCGACACAACGTCGCCGCGCGCCTCACGAATGCAGGGCAGGAAGATCATTGGCGTCGTTTCGTCGCCGATCAGCACCGCATACATCGAGCCGGCCGAGCTCACGCCCGGCAGGACATGCCAGCCTCGGATATGGAACTCGTAGGCACCGGGGAAATCTTCGGGCTCGTTTTCGGCAAGGACGAAATTACAGACATCGTCGATGTAGTATTCGGCTCCCTGGATCGAGAACCAGTCCGTCACGGGCTCTGGCAGTTCAACCGTCAGATCGCGAATCGTCGGCGGATCGAAAATATGGCGCGGCGGCGCCTGATGACGCCAGGACGCATGCGGGAGCAGGTGTACCTGACCGGCATCGATCTGCATCTCGGCCGTGCCAAGTTCACGTACGGGAGCCGCCTGCTGATACACCTCGCGCATGTCGTTCGCGTAGGTTTCAGCCTGGGTCCAGAGCGCGGGGCTGATAGCGCCCATGATCTTGCGCCGAATGACCTCGGAGGAACGCAGCAGTTCCAGGCGCTCGAGCACCATATTGGCGCGCCCGATAGGCACCTTGAAGCCGTTCACCCCATCCTCGACGCGATCACCCAGCGCGCCGACATCGGTGACGATGGGGATAAGCCCGTTCTGCCAGGCCTCGGAGAGGGAGATGCAATAGGTCTCGGGCCAGATCGACAGGTTGAGCGCAACGTCTGCCACCTGCAGCGCGGCGATGTCCCCGGCGGTGTACCGCCCGTAAACCTTCACGTTCGGGCGCGGCTTTCCATTGATCACCGCGTCATATTCAGGGTGGATATAGCCGAAAATATGGAATTCGAAATGATCGGGATGGGCGATCTCGATCAGGTTCAGAATCGTATCCGCGCCCTTGGTACGCAGGAAGTTACCTACGATCGCGACCTTGAGCGGTCGCTCGCCCAGCGGCTCATAGGCCTTGGGCACGATGGGAATCGTGTTCTCGGGCGAAGGAATGCCGAGGATGAGGCTGCTCTTCTGATCCAGGATCGGATAGATCTCATGGGTCAGGTTGCGCGAATGCTTGGTCCCGAACAGGATCAGATCGACCGAATGAAGCATCTTCGCGATGAAGGCGCGTCGCGTCTGTTCGCCGCCATATTCGATATTCTCGGCGACCTTCAGAATGATGTCGCTCGCAACGACCGATTTCACTTCATCCTCGATATAACGAAGATCCTGGTTGAGGAGGTTGTAGCGCGAGGAGATCAGCCAGAAATCATGTGCCGAGAACACCACCCCGGCCCCGCAGGCCTTGGCGATGATCGGTAGCGACAGAGCATGATGGCCGAGATGCTGGAAGTGGACGATATCGAAATTGTACTGGCTGATAGCGTTTGAGAACGCCATCTCTTCCGGACCATCGCACATGGCGTCCATCCAGCCGACTTCAGGCACATCGTAACGTTCGACCTCCTGACCATTGGCGGTTGTCAGACGGCAATGGGTTCCACGACGCAGCCAGTAGAAAAATTCGATCTCGCGCCCGAGCATGGAACACAGCGTCTGCTGATAGACCTCGACACCACCCCATGCGGCTTCATGAATGGTGGAGTGGGTGCACATCAGCACACGCAGACGACGGCGGCGCGGCGCAATGGCCGCTCCAGGCAGGGTACGACCGAAATTGGCCTGGGTTACCTCGGCAATCCGGCGCAGGCGATGCTCGTAAAGATGGCCCTCGAGCACGGATTTCTGGGCGGCAGAGGCGGCCTCGCGACGCAGATTGCGATCATTCAGCAAAGCCGCGACGGCACTGACCACGCCATCGATATCACGTGCCAGAAAAGTCCCGCCAACCTCGGCGAAATATTTGGTGTCCATGCTCTCGGGTGCTTCGACCACCTGGGCAGCACCGGCGAGGGCCAGCTCATAGAAACGCGGTCCAGGAGCGGTTGCCTGGCTGACATCACCATGGCTCGCATAGTCGCGGAACATGGTAAGGGTGACCGCGCTCGCATTGGCAAAATCGATGAATGCCTCGTGGCTGACCGGGCGCTGGATCGCCAGCTCCGCCAGATCTGCGGGAAGAGGCGGCAGATATTCATTGCCCGGACAGATCAGCTTGAGACGCGCCTGAGGAAAGGCGGCGATGATGCGGCGCAGGGTCTCGACGCGATTGGGCCACATCGTTCCAGCAAAGAAGATGTCGTAATCCAGCGCCTCGGCAGGCTTGATCTCGCGCTCGTGGATGGAAAGGCTTGCCCCCAGGGGCAGATAATGCCCCTTGCCCTTATAATGATCGGCACAGGACGGGTCGTTGGTAAAGACGTAATCGAAGAGATGGGAGTTCTCGACATTGAAATCCCGCATGAAGGGATCTTCGAATGTCCAGAGGATCATCGTCTTGAAGGCCGGGCGGATACGCCGCATGAGCTGGGTATTGATGCGCTGTCCATCGATGCAGATCAGCGTGTCATGCTCACCTGAAGCCGCTGCCGCCGCCAGGGTCATGTTATCGGCCAGAACAATCTGTTCGGCGCCGAACAGGGTACGTGCGGCTCTCTCGACCGCCAGGGTCAGATAGGAATTGGGGTTATGGGTGTAGTTCGTATTGTAAATAACAGCCATGTAGACCCCGCCTGCCGATTTCAGTGACTGACCGGCGTGACCGGACCCGTCGATTACCTTGGCTTTAACCCAAATGCGGGAAACCTAAAAGTCTTCGTGAGGCTGTTTTCAGATGATGTAGCGTGTCAAACCGAACACAAAAAATAAAAGGGCTGCCGAGGCAGCCCTTTCATAGTGTTTCAACAGATTAACTGTCGATTACACTTCGGTATTGCGGCGACGGATCGCTGCACCGAGGATATCGCCAAGCGATGCGCCGCTATCGGACGAGCCATACTCGTTGATCGCTGCCTTGTCTTCCTCGACCTCACGGCCACGGATGGTCAGGGCCAGCTTGCGCGAGGCACGGTCGACAGACACGACCTTCGCATCGACCTTCTCGCCAACCGCGAAGCGCTCGGGGCGCTGCTCGGCCTTGTCACGAGCCAGTTCGGCGCGACGGATGAAGCCGGTCAGGACGTCGTCCACCTTCACTTCGATACCGTTGGTCTGAACAGAGGTGACAACGCAGGTTACGATATCGCCCTTGTGGACGCGCGACAGCGTGTCGGCTGCAGGGTCTTCCTGGAGCTGCTTGATACCGAGCGAGATGCGCTCCTTCTCGGGATCCACGTCGAGGACCTTGGCCTGAACGACCTGACCCTTCTCGAACTTCGCCATGGCAGCTTCGCCGGCTTCGTCCCAGGAAAGATCGGACATGTGCACCATGCCGTCGATATCGGCAGAGAGACCCACGAAGAGACCGAATTCGGTGATGTTGCGGATTTCGCCTTCGATGGTCGAACCGACCTTGTGCTCTTCGGCGAACTGCTCCCACGGGTTGCGCTGAACCTGCTTCAGGCCGAGCGAGATACGACGCTTGGCGCTGTCCACGTCGAGAACCATGACGTCGACTTCCTGCGAGGTCGCGACAAGCTTGCCCGGATGGACGTTCTTCTTCGTCCAGGACATCTCGGAAACGTGCACCAGACCTTCGACGCCCGGCTCGAGCTCAACGAATGCACCGTAATCGGTGATGTTCGTGACGCGACCCGAGTAACGAGCACCCGGCGGATACTTGATCGCCACGTTCTCCCACGGATCAGCCTCAAGCTGCTTCATGCCCAGCGAGATGCGCTGCGTGTCGGAGTTGAAGCGGATGACCTGAACGCGAACCGGCATGCCGATCTGCAGCGCTTCGGACGGGTGGTTGATGCGCTTCCAGGCAATGTCGGTGACATGCAGAAGGCCGTCAACGCCGCCGAGATCAACGAACGCACCATAATCGGTGATGTTCTTGACCACGCCGTCGAGGATCATGCCTTCCTTCAGGCCCTGGATCAGCTCGGAGCGCTGCTCTGCACGGGTCTCTTCAAGAACGGCACGACGCGAGACAACGATGTTGCCACGGGCGCGATCCATCTTGAGGATCTGGAAAGGCTGGGGCTGACCCATGAGCGGAGCGACATCGCGCACCGGGCGGATATCGACCTGGCTGCCCGGAAGGAACGCCATGGCGCCGCCCAGATCAACCGTGAAGCCGCCCTTGACGCGACCATAGATCGTGCCGTTGACGCGCTGGTTGTTGGCGAATGCACGCTCGAGCGAGGTCCAGGCCTCTTCACGACGAGCCTTCTCGCGCGACAGCACGATGGAGCCGTCACGGTCTTCGTAGCGCTCGACATAGAGTTCGATCACGTCGCCCGGACGCACGTCAGGCGCAACGCCCGGCGGTCCGAATTCCTTGAGCGAAACGCGGCCTTCGCTCTTGAGGCCGACATCGACGATCGCATATTCATCCGTCAGACGGATGACGCGACCGGTAACGACGGAGCCGTCAAAGCCCGTGTCCTGGCCGAGGGTCTCGTCAAGAAGAGCTGCGAAGTCTTCGACGGTGTTGGTGGCTGAAGCCATGTGTTTTCGTAATCCTGGGCCGATCGTGATGATCGAGCCAATGTCTGCGCCCGGCATCTTGCCCGGACGACGTGCTCATGATCCTGGTCCACCCATGAGCCTTCGATGAGAACCGACCCGACCAGTATCCGGAAGCGGGCGCGCGCAGGGGACATTACGCTGGCTGACGTCAGACACCCGCAGCGGGGTGCTTGTCAACACAAACCTCGGTTTCAGGCCTGTTTTCGGGGAGAATTCCGATCCGATCGCCTCCCTCGGGATAGTAAATCGGGTGGACGCCTCAGGCCGTGAGGGCCGTACTACAGAGACAGCTTTGGCATACTGCTCCAGCCAACCTCGCTACCGGGACGGCACTATCCGCCCCGGCGAGCGCCGTGAAGCAATTATCAGGCGCCGAAACGCGCCCTGACGACCGAAAGCGCCTGGGCCAGCACGGCTTCGGCATCGAGATGATCCGTCTCGACCAGAACGGCATCCTCCGCCTGACGCAGCGGGGAAACCGGTCGCTCTGCATCCTTGCGGTCACGCGCCTCGATTTCAGCCGTCAGGGCAGAAAGGGCCGCTTCGTCATGCGCACTGACGCCATGGAGTTGCTGATAACGCCGCAGAGCGCGCACCGCGGCACTGGCCGTGACAAAGAACTTCAGATCGGCATCGGGAAACACGACCGTACCGATATCGCGCCCATCGATCACCGCACCGCTCGCAGTGGCGAACTCACGCTGCCGCTTCAACAAAGCGGCGCGTACGGGCGGCTGCGTGGCCACCGAGCTGGCGCCGCGATCGATCTCGGGAACGCGCAGATCGTCTCGTAGCAGATCAGCGGGCTGCAGGCTCTGTGCAGTCTTCTCGCCATCATCGGCAGAGGGATCGAGTCCGGCAATCAGCATCTGCCGCGCCACCGCGCGATAGAGCAGCCCGGTATCGAGATGCGGCAAGCCAAGCGAGGCTGCGAGCGCCTTGGCCAATGTGCCCTTGCCCGCAGCGGCAGGGCCATCGACTGCTATGATCAGACGCATCAGAGCGCTGCCCCAAGAGCCGCCATCAGGGATACGAAGCCCGGGAAGCTCGTATTGATGAAGCCGGTATCATCCACCATGACCGGTTTTTCCGCGGCCAGACCGAATACAATGGCACTCATGGCAAGGCGATGATCCATGCGCGTCTCGACCAGACCCCCACCAAGTCCTTCGGCGCTGCCGCGCCCTTCGATGATCATGTCATCCCCCTCGACGCGCACCGTGGCCCCATTGGCCTTGAGCAGCGCCACAGTGGCGGAAAGACGGTCGCTTTCCTTCACACGCAGTTCTTCAAGGCCACGCAGACGCGAGGTTCCGGTCGCGAAGGCGCAGGCGACGGCCAGAACAGGATATTCATCGATCATCGACGGTGCCCTGTTGGCGGGCACATCGACGCCACGCAGCGCGGCACTACGCACGACGAGATCGCCTACGGGTTCACCCCCCTCGACACGCTCATTCTCGATATCGAGAACCGCGCCCATTTCGCGCAGCGTCGTGAACAGACCTGTCCGCAGCGGATTCAGCCCCACATTCGGCAGACGGATTTCAGAACCGGGCACGAGAGAGGCCGCCACGATCGGAAAAGCTGCCGAAGAGGGATCGGCAGGCACGACCACATCACGCGCAACGAGTCGGGTCGGGCCTTCCAGGGTGATGATGCGCCCGCCCGCAGGCGTAAGGCCCACATCCACGCCGACACCGAAATGACGCAGCATGTTTTCCGTGTGATCGCGCGTCGCTACCGGCTCTTCCACACGCGTCTTGCCATGCGCGTTCAGACCGGCCAGTAGGATGGCGGATTTCACCTGAGCCGAAGCGACAGGCAGACAATAGGAAAGTGGCGCCGCATCGCCCGTTCCGATGATGGCCATGGGCAGCTTTTCGCCATGACGCGTGGCAAAACAGGCGCCATTGCCCGAGAGAGGCTGGGTCACACGACGCATAGGGCGTCCGCGCAGCGACGCATCGCCCGTCATGAAGCTCGTGATGGGATGGCTGGCCAAAATACCGGACAGCAAACGCGCTGCTGTTCCCGAATTTCCCATATCGAGTACATCGGCGGGCTCGTCCAGCGCGCCAACCCCTTTGCCATCGATCACCCAGCGGTCCGTTTCACGCGTGATGGTGGCGCCAAGCGCGCGCATCGCATCGGCGGTGCGCAGCACGTCCTCGCCCTCGAGCAGACCCGTGACGACGGTACGTCCTTCCGCAAGAGAAGCCAGCATCAGGGCGCGATGACTGATCGACTTGTCACCGGGCACACGAATCGTTCCCCGCAGCGGGCCGGGATTGCGCGCAACGGAGAGAGGAATGACAGGGGCAGAAGGATGATGTTCCATGATAGCGTTCATTCCGATGCGCGCCGGTCCCTGTCAATCGCCCCGACCTGATTCCCGGCGGGTTTTAACATCAAAAACCCAGCTTGCATTTGACATCACGAACGCAAGCTGGCATGGCCCCGTGCTTCGCGGCGCAAGCCGTTTCCCTTTTCAACCGGTTCAGGATCGACAGGTAGTCATCATGGCAAAACCAGAACTCGGTCTGAAGCGCATTTGCGTCTCTTGCGGCGCGCGTTTCTACGACCTGAATCGCGCTCCCGCGATTTGCCCGAAATGTGGCGCAGAACAGCCCAGCGATCTGCCCCTTCCTAAGCGCGGTGGCGAGATCCCCGCAGATCAGACCAAGAATGATCCCAAGAGCGACGAAGATGATATCGATGTCGATCTCGATGCGGATGATGATGGCGATGATGACGTGATGGAAGATGCGTCAGATCTCGATGATGACGATGATGATCTCGGTTCCGAGATCGAAGTCACCACCGACAACGACGATAACGAAAACTGATGTCCCTGAGAAAAGCCGGTCTGACCGGCTTTTTTCTTTTGAGCATGGCCTCCTCTCCTGCCCTCGCCGAGACAGCCGCTCACCTGAAACACGCGCTGGCCAGTCAGCCCAGCGCGACCCGTGTGCTGCAGGCCTATTGCGCGCGCATCGCTCCGGGCGTTCCCGTCACGGCGATTGCCCAGCCGGACCAGAATGACCGCACGCCCCCGGCCCTTCTCGGCACTACGTTCCATCTGGGTGCGAAAGAAACGCTACGCGCCCGGCATGTGAGCCTGCAATGTGGAACGCTCGTGCTGTCGGATGCCTGGAACTGGTATGTGCCGGAGCGCCTCACACCGGAAATGAATCATCAGCTCCAGACGACCGATATTCCATTCGGCCGGGTGGTGGCCCCGTTGCACTTCACTCGCGTGCCGCTGTCGAGCGTCTCTGAAGGACTCCCCCCAGGCATATTGCTCCGCAACACGGCCATGCTCACCCGCCAGAGCGACCAGATGCCCTTTTCACTTGTCGAGGAAAACTACCTGATCGCCGGGTTCGCCCGGTTCAAGGATACCAGCGACTGAAAGACACCGACGACCGGGAGGTTTTCAGACCGTCGTCGCCCCTTCACGCCACATCTCTACCAAAGCCGCCCATCGCGCCCGCACATCGCTGTCGATACGATCGTCGCATTGCATGATCTGATCACTTTGCTCGACGAAGTCCCGTATCTGCGCCTTGAATCGCTGCACGATCTGCTCGCAGGCATCCTGCACGCCGGGAAGGCGCATGAGTTGCCTCACGCCGCGCTGTATATCCTCAACCAGCGGCAAGGCAGGCTGACCGCCCGAGCTCTCGAGACGGTTGAGGAATATCTCGAAGATCGCAGGCGTATTGTACCGGAAGCTCTTGTCGATCAGGACACCCTTGCCGTCATTCTCGCCCCGGGCGAATTTCCAGACATATTCTTCCAGCGAGCGCACATGATAATGGCAAATCCGGCCATTGATCGTAGGTTTGACTGAGAAGCTGCGATCGTGATCACCGGGATCTCCCGAGCTATGCTTCTCACCATCGATCGTCATGTAGGAAACCGTGCGGCGGTCTCGCGTGAGCGGATGATGGGGCGAGGCTCCGGAGAAATGGCTGGTTCTGAAGACGGCTTTCACCAACGGATTCGGCTCGGTTTCCACAAAGCGCTCTGATGACAGGCCAGGCGCCCATACCAGACGACGATTAGCGCCAAACACGCGCCAGGACAATGTCACGACCTCCGCCCCCTCGCGTTCACGGGCAGCAAGGAGGGGTGGCAGCTTGTAGTCGAAACCCGCAGCGGGAAGGACCATTTCATCCAGGTCCACCACGAGGCACCAGCGATAGTCCAGCAAATCGGGGATCAGCATCAAGGCGTGATGATACGCCTTGTCCTGCATATTGATCCGCTCAGGCGAGGCGCCCGTGTTATCGATCCAGATGATCTCGCCCGCCTCGGCAAGACGGCGCAGAAGCACGTCCGATCCATCGGTCAGGTTGTTGGTGTAGATGAAGAACTGCTCGACGCCTATGCGACGGTGGTGCGCAATCCACTCGATCAGATAGAGGCCTTCATCCCGGGCCGTTGCGAGAAGCGCCAGGGTCTTGCCCGGCCTGACAGCCTGACGCGCCATCGCGAGCAGACGCGCGCCGAAACTGTAATGGCCGTAGGCTACCGTATTGGCGCCAAATCCCAGAAAATCATAACGGGCATCGGCAGATCGGATCGGGGCGGCATACCCGTTTTGCCACTGATGCAGGTTTCTGAAGCCGTCGCGTATCCATTCAGGCTCCGGCAAGGTCGCCAGGATCGAGGAACAATACCGGGCGCACGCATTTCCCGGCATATCGAGATCGGTGACGAAAAGAGACGCGAACGCCTGACCGCTCTCGGTCGAGAGCATGTCGCAAAGCATCTCAAGAAGAGGCGGCTGCAAGGAGGGAGGACAGGCCGCCAGAGCGCCCGCCAGTGCCTGCGGCTTATCCAGAGCGCCCAAAAGCCGGGCACCGTGCTCGGCCAGGTCACCGGGAAACGGGCTTTCGGAATGGCTCACAGGATCGAAGAGGAAAAGCTCCCAATCAGAAATGAGTTCGCGGTTATCGTATATCCGGCCGGTGCCCTCTTCCGCGCTGAGCAGTCGCGGGCCACGATATGGCTTGAGTGCGTGGCGACCCTCGCCGAAATCGATCACGGTGCAGGCTCGAAAGGCTGGACTCCAGCCCCCTCGCTGGACCTCCGATGCCTCTGTCGGCCAGTCACCGTCATAACCGATGAGCAGCGCAAAGTCCGGATGGCCGGACCAGCGCATGGCAATCGTCTGGCTCGTTACAGCCCCGGGAGCCAGATGCGCCATTTCGCGAGTCTGCGGGTCGAGAGAGATCAGTGTCCGATGATGGGTTACAACGCGGAAAATGGTGCAGGTCATGCGCTCACCATCTGCCATCCGGCAGGTCATTGATGCCATCTCGCCCTGTACGCCTCTTTTTCTTGATTAAGCGCGCCATTGTAAGTGCTGGCCGCCATCGAGCGCAATCATCTGCCCGGTTACTGAAGGCATTCGCAATAAAGCTGTCGCGGCTGTGACGATTTCCTGCGGGTCGGCGCCGGTCTGGAGCGGTGCCCTGAGACGCATCGCCTCGAAATGCTCCTGACTTTGTCCAATGGCGGGCAGAACCGGACCGGGGCCGATGGCATTGACCCGTATGCGTGGCGCGAGTGCGAGCGCCATGGTCTGGGTCAGAGTCCAGAGCCCCGCCTTGGAGAGGGTATAGCTGACGAAATGAGGGGTGAGATTCCAGACACGCTGGTCGAGCAGGTTGAGAATCAAGCCCCGAGCGTCTTTCGGCAAGGCGCGGGCGAATTCCTGCATCAGGATGAACGGGGCACGCAGATTGGTTTCGAGATGACGGTCCCAGGACTCGCGCGTCACATCCTGCCATTCGTCGCGTTCGAAAGCGGAGGCGTTGTTGATCAGCACGCCGATCGGTCCAAGCGCTTTCGTCGCATCGCTCACCAGACGGGCAGTCTCGTGCTCCCGCATCAGATCAGCCTCGAGCACACAACCAGTTACATCGAGAGTGGCCAGAAGCGCACGCGCCTCATCGGCATGGCTGCGGCAATGCAGCGCAATGGCAAAGCCCTCATGGGCAAGCGCCTCGACCAGCGCACGCCCGATACGACGCGCGCCCCCTGTGATCAACGCGACGCGTGGGATATCAGACGGCACAGGCGCGAATGGTGAAGCAGACTTCATAGGGCCGGACGCCGTGCTGAAAGCGCTGCGGCCAAGGTCCCGTCATCAAGCACGTCCAATGCGCCTCCGATCGGCACACCATGACCCACACGCGTGACGGTCACCTCATGGGCCGCCAGTTTCTCCTGGAGCCAGTGCGCGGTGCTCGCCCCCTCGACCGTGGCTCCCAGCGCCAGAATGACCTCGCGTACCTCACCCGAAGACACGCGAGACAGGAGGGAAGCCGTATTAAGGTCCTCGGGACCGATCCCAGAAAGCGCCGAGAGCACACCGCCAAGAACCTGATAGGTCCCCGGATGCAGACGAGAGCGCTCGAGCGCCCAGAGATCCCCCACGGTTTCGACCACACAGATCAACCCGTGATCCCGCGATGGATCGGCGCAGATAGAGCAGGGATCGCTACTGTCGAGTGTGCCGCAGACGGAGCATGTTCGTACTGATTGGGCCGCCTGCTCCATGGCATGGGCCAGAGGCAGAAGCCGTGTCTGGGGGGCGCGCAGGAGGGTGAGTGCCGCGCGACGCGCCGAGCGCGGCCCCAGCCCGGGCAGGCGGGACAATAGCTGGATCAGCCTTTCGACATCCCCACCACCCATCATGGCTGCTGCCTCCTGTCCGGGGTGATCAGAACGGAAATTTCAGCCCAGCAGGCAGATCGATCCCGCCAGTCACCTTGCGCATTTCCTCGGCATTGGCGGCCTCGACCTTGCTCCGCGCATCGGCGAAAGCAGCTACGATCAGATCCTGAAGCATCTCGACCTCATTCGGATCGGCGAGCTTGGGATCGATGCGCAGCGCCCGCATATCGCCCTTGCCACTCAGCGTCACGCTGACCAGACCCGCCCCCGACGACCCTTCAACAGTGAGGGCGTTGAGCGTGTTCTGCACCTCTTCCATGCGCGACTGCATCTGGGAGGCCTGCTTCATGAGACCGGCAAGATTTTTCATCTGTTCATTTCCTTCGAATCAGAAAGAGGAGCCGCCACCGAAATCGTGCCAGTCATCGTCATCCATCAGATCGGCATCCAGCGGGGCAAAGTCCAGATCCGGCGCGGCGGGTTCTGCTGTCCAGCTCGCCGGTTCCTCCAGCTCCTCAGGGGGAAGTCCATACTCATCGAGCGAAAGATCCTTGGGCTCGCCGACACGAGCATCGGGAAACACATCAAGAATGGCGCGCAGCAGAGGGTGGGCGTGAAGCTCTTCACGCCGAAGCGCCACAATCTCGGCGCCCTGCTCATCGAGTGTCGGTTCGCCTTCTTCCTGCGAGGCTTCGACATGCCATTGGCCGGGATAGGTTTTCTCCAGCAAGGCCTGAAGACGCGTCTCGATACGGGGCGGCGTGCCGCGCGCCATGCGCAAAGCCACGTGAGGCGGCTCAAAGCGCACGAGATGGGCGGAGTGACGCAATGTCCCATGCAGCATGGCTTCGGACTGGCGCGCCACGAAAGCAACCATCTCCCGCCATGACCTCAAAGGGGGTGGCGGAGCTTCGGATGTCTCTCCCTCAGGGACCGGCGGGACAGGGGCCAGTACAGGGGTAGGTGCCAGAGCCTGCGCCGGTGCGGAGGTCACGGGATCGTAAGCAACGCCGCCATTGGCCACGAGCCGCAGCGCTGCGCGGGGGCGATCATCCCCCCCGGCATCTCCCCCGTGCTGCGCAGCAGCGTAAGGGCCGGAAACCGAAGACGCGCCGTTCGAGCCCAAGGAAGTACCGCCCTGCATAGCCTCACCGCCGACGCTGGACGGATCGGATGCGCGCTTCTCGACGGGCATCTGAAGGACCATCCGCGCCACACGATCGGGCGTGGGCAGGGTGCTCGCATAGCAAAGGCGGATGAGCACCATCTCGGCAGCAGCACGACGATCCGGGGCCTGTTCGACTTCCTGAATGCCCTTCAGCAGGATCTGCCAGGCACGACCGAGCTCGGCATTGGGCAGGCGGTCTGCAAGAGACGCCCCACGATCGCGCTCGGCCTCAGGGAGTTCACGGCTGTGACGCAACGCCGGAATCGCCTTGAGGCGCGAAATCACATGAATCAGGTCGAGCAGATCTGCCAGCAGGATACCGAGATCGGCTCCCTGCGCGTAGGCCTGCCCCGAGATGGACAGCGCCTCGTCGGCCTTGCCCTGCATAAGTACTTCGAACAGGTCGAAAACGAGCTGACGATCGGCCAGTCCCAGCATGGCGCTGACCATCGGCGCTTCGATCTGCGCAGCGCCTTCGCCCTCGCCTTGCGCAATCGCCTGATCGAGCAGCGAGAGACCGTCGCGCACCGAACCATCCGCAGCCCGTGCAATGAGAGAAAGCGCTTCTTCAGAAAACGCGACCGCTTCCTTCTCCGCAATCCCGGCGAAATGCTGCATCAGCATTTCCTGCGGCACGCGACGCAGATCGAAACGCTGGCAGCGCGACAGCACGGTAACCGGTACCTTGCGCAATTCGGTGGTCGCGAAAATGAACGTGACCTGTTCAGGGGGCTCTTCCAGCGTCTTGAGCAATGCATTGAACGCATTGCGCGAGAGCATATGGACCTCATCGATGATGAAGACCTTCATACGCCCCTGCATCGGGCGGAATCGCGTCGCCTCGATGATTTCACGAATATCGTCCACGCCGGTACGCGAGGCGGCGTCCATTTCCAGCACGTCAGGATGACGGTCTGCCAGAATCGCCGTGCAATTGGCGCAGACGCCGCATGGATCGGCCGTGGGGCCGCCCTGCCCGTCTGTCCCGATGCAGTTCAGTGCACGCGCAATGATACGGGCCGTGGTGGTCTTGCCTACGCCACGCACGCCGGTGAGCATGAAGGCATGCGCCACACGCCCGAGCTGAAAAGCGCGACGCAGGATACGTACCGTCGCATCCTGTCCGATCAGGTCATCAAAATGCTGGGGACGGTATTTGCGCGCGAGAACGCGATATGGCCCGCTCCGCTCGGATGTTGTCCTGGCAGGAGCAGCAGGCGTCGGCGTCGACGGGGCTGCAGGGGGCTCATCGAAAAACCCTCCCGCCTCGGCCGGGGGGAGCGGAATTTCATCGTCATGAAGAGGGGGGTCTGAGGGCGTCATGAGGCGCGTGGCGCGACCGGCTGCTTCAGAGGGTGGGAGGCCGAACACATGACCCGTACAAAACTCACTGCGGCTGCTTCCTTCCGGACCTGACCGGGTTCGCAAGCCGTCCGTCCAAGGCCGACCTCCCGGTGCAGGGTTAACACCATTCTGCCTCTGCTACGCAAGAGGCAGAATCAGGTTTTTTACAATCCGCTCGCTCCGCCACCCTCATGACGACGATCCCAGCCGCCATAGAGCTTGCCGGTTGCGGGGGCCGCCACAGAGGGCCGCCCGAAGAGGATCCCTTCCGCCACGCCCCAGGGGCGATGCGGCGAGAGTGCGTATCCCTCGAGCTGAAGCTGCTGCATGACATCCGTACTGAGCGCGCGCGGCTCGAGTTCGATGGCGGAGGGCTTCCACTGCTCATGGAGTCGCGGCAGATCGACGGCCTGCTGGATATCGAGCCCGCCATCGATCACGCCCAGCACCACAGACAACACGATGGTGGGGATGCGTGAGCCGCCCGGACTGCCGATTACCATGAACGGCTTGCCCTCATGGGAAATGATGGTGGGGGCCATGGACGAAAGCGGCGTCTTGCCCGGCGCGATGGCGTTCGCCTCCGATCCGACAATGCCGAACATGTTCGCGCTGCCCGGCTTGGCGGCAAAATCATCCATCTCGTCATTGAGAAAGAAGCCCGTATCGCCGCCAATCACCCCAGCCCCGAACCAGCCATTGAGCGTGTAGGTGGCCGAAATGGCAAATCCTGAACGATCCGCCACGGAGAACTGGGTCGTCTCGTGCTTTTCACGATCTGCGGCTGGCTGTGCCTGCGTGGCACCTGGCAAAGCAGCACCGGCGACGAGCGCATCGGAGTTCAGGGCGTGATCCAGGGGAATACCCTTGCGGATTTCAGCTGCGTAACCCGGGTCGATCAGATGAGCCACGGGATTCTTGACGAAATCCGGATCGCCCAGATCGCGACGATCGGAATAGGCGTGACGCATGGCCTCAACCTGACGCTGCACCCCCGCGACGCTTCTCAGTCCGAGTTGCTTCATGTCATAGCCCGAGAGGATATCGAGCATCTCGCACAGCGCGACGCCTCCCCCGCTCGGCGGAGGGGCCGTGTCGATATCATAGCCGCGATACTGGCAATGAATCGGCGCAAATTCACGCGGATGATAGGCGGCGAAATCCGCAAGGGTCAGGATGCCGCCATTGCTCTGGCTGGCCGCCACCACGCGCTGGGCGATATCCCCCTTATAGAAGACATCCGGCCCCTTGCTCGCGATGCTGCGCAATGTGCGGGCCAGTTCGGTCTGAATCAGTCGGTCCCCCGGCTGAAGCGGCGTGCCATCAGGGCGCAGAAAGATTTTTGCAGCGTGCGGGTCCTTGCGGAACGCGTCGGTGCTGGTATGCAGCAGATCCGCATCGCCCTGGCCAATCACGAACCCCTTCTCGGCCAGTTCGATGGCGGGCGCCATCACCTTGGCGCGGCTCAGCTTGCCCCAGCGACGATGAATTTCGTCCAGGCCCGCGACCGTGCCCGGAACACCTATGGCGCGCCAGCCCTCGATGGAGGCTTTCGCATCCACCTTGCCCTGCGCGTCCTGATACATGGTGGGTGTCGCGGCCTGAGGCGCGCGCTCGCGAAAATCGATGAAGGTTGTCTTGCCATCCGGCAGGCGCAGGGTCATGAAACCGCCGCCGCCGATATTACCGGCGGCCGGATAGACCACTGCAAGCGCGTAGCCTACCGCAACGGCGGCATCGGCCGCGTTACCGCCTGATGCCATGATCTTGCGGCCCGCCTCGGAGGCAAGATGCTGGGCCGAAACCACCATGCCGCGCGTGCCCATGACGGGTTTGACCGGCTTGAGCTCAGGATTGACCGTCCCGAAAGCAAGAGGGTCGAAGGGCATGGGAGCGGGGGATGCCGCAGATGCAGGAGCTGCCGAGGCGAGACTCGGCAGGGAAACTCCAGCGAGGAGGAGCGACAGGGCTGCCGTCCGGATGCAGACATGCTTCACGTGGATCGTTCCTTGCAGATCAGGCAGAAGCAATCAGCTTCAGACGTAAGGCGGCTTCGTAAAGCCAGCGGGCGATAGCGTGAAAATCTCGCATCCATCGCTTGTTACGGCAAGCATATGTTCGAACTGTGCAGAGAGAGAGCGGTCGCGCGTAACGGCTGTCCATCCATCTTCGAGCGTCTTTGTGCCTTCCTTGCCCAGATTGAGCATGGGCTCGATGGTAAAGACCATTCCCTCGCGCAGCTTCAATCCCTTGCCTGGAGTACCGTAATGCACGACCTGCGGCTCGGCATGGAATTCGCGCCCGATGCCATGACCACAGAAATCACGCACGACCGAAAGCCGCTTGCCTTCCGCAAAGCTCTGGATTGCATGACCGACATCGCCAAGCGTCTTGCCCGGCGCCACCTCTGCGATGCCGAGCATCAGCGCCTTGTACGTTGCCTCAACGAGATTGACAGCCTTCTTGGGGACATTGCCTACCAGATACATACGCGACGTATCGCCGTACCAGCCCTCCAGGATCGAGGTCACATCGATATTGACGATATCCCCATCCTTCAGGCAGCGCTCACCCGGAATACCATGACAAACGACATGATTGATCGAGATACAGCAGGATTTGGGGAAGCCGCGATAATTCAGCGGCGCAGGAATCGCTCCGTGATCCAGGGTAAACGCGTGAATAAGGCGGTTAAGGTCATCTGTCTTGGCGCCCGGCACCACATGAGGCGTGATCATGTCGAGAGTCGCCGCGGCAAGCTGACCCGCTTTTCTCAGACCGACGAAATCCTCTTCGGTGTAGATGGTGATACCGTGATCATGCGCCATACTATCCATGCCCTGTTCCTGCCTCCACTCATTGTCTCTAATTATCGGAGATGAGTGAAAATGCGCTTTGACAGCGCAAGGAGCAAGGCTGATGGCGCGGTTTTTCCGTGCCACCCCCAAAAGCCAGGCTATTCAGCCCTGGCTCATTAGCCCTTCTGGTGACGCGATGTCTTCTTGGTTGAAACGACATGACGCGATGTGGCCATGCGCAGCTTGGCTGAGGCGACACTGTGACGCTTCGCGCCATGGCTGACGGGCTGATAGCGGCGCGGCCCCGTAGGTGCCTCGGCCACCTCGAACACTGCGCTCGATCCTCCGGCCACATGACCGTGACGACGTGCATTCCGAGCCAGCACCACGGGAGGGTGGAGCGGGGCCATGGGCGCTACGCCCTCAGCCGCAAAGCCCTGATCGAGGATCGAGGCCATCATGGCATTACGCTGCGGGTTCGACCGTGCGCCCAGCACTACTCCGACCAGCCGCACATTGCTGCGCATGGCGGAGGTGATGAGATTATGGCCAGCAAGATCGGTATACCCGGTCTTCATGCCATCAGCCCCGGCATAGGTCTTGAGCATGGGGTTGTGGTTCGGAATCATGCGGCCGTGAAATGCGAACATCGGCGTCGAGAAGTAATGATAGTATTCAGGAAAATCCTGAACCAGATGCTGCGCCAGCATCGAGAGGTCACGCGCGGTCGTCACCTGATCGGGGTCCGGAAGACCCGAGGCATTGCGAAATGTCGTGTTGGACATACCGAGAGCACGGGCCTGCTGCGTCATCATGTTGGCGAAACGCACCTCGTCGCCCCCACCGATGAGTTCCCCGAGGGCGCAGGCAGCGTCATTGGCCGATTTGGTGACCAGGCCTAGAATGGCTTGCTGCACGGTGAAACGCGTACCCGGAACGAGGCCAAGCTTGGAGGGTGCCTGTGTAGAGGCGTGGATCGAGACCGGCACGGCGGTGTCCGGCGTGATATCCCCGGCGCGCAAAGCGCGAAACGCCATGTAGAGTGTCATCAGCTTGGTCAGCGAGGCCGGGTAGCGCTGGAGATCGGGGTCGACCTGCGACAGCACCGCACCGCTATTCACATCGACAACATAGGAGCTGACATGCCCTGCATACTGGGCACGAGCCAACTTGGGCGTCGCGACCATGCCGACGCTCAGGCCGATGCCGAGAGCGGTCCGGGTGAACACGGTCCATTTGCGCGCCTTGCCCGTTCGCTTCGCCTTCGACAGGCTCTTCTTCTTTTCGGACTGCGTGCAGTAGGTCACTCGTGCCCCCGGATTTCTGGCGGTTTTCCCATCATAGACAGACGCATTTCCTGTCGTCCATGATCATCTGACTCAATTGCGGGAAAAATAAGGTAAAGAATGGCTTATCCGGTAATTTGCTGCTTTGTGGCCTGTTAGATCTTTGCGATCCCTATTTCGATCCCATATGGTCGTGACCATGGATACCCGCGCAACACCTCCTGAAACCTCCACAACGCCTGGTGTTGCACCCGGCGCGCCATTTCTCGTCCGGGAAGTCCCCCTTTTCGTACGCGGCGCGCAGGATTCCGGCCCCGATGAACCCCCTGGCAAGAATGGCACCGGAGACGACTCGCACATAAGCGTGGTGACCCAGACCCGACCCGAGACGCGCCGTCCGGCGATGTACAAGGTGTTGATGCTGAATGACGATTATACCCCGATGGAGTTCGTCGTTCATGTGCTCGAGCGCTTTTTCTCGAAGTCGCGGGAGGAAGCGACGAATATCATGCTCAATGTCCACAAAAAGGGTGTCGGCGTTTGCGGCGTCTTCACCTTCGAGGTGGCAGAGAGCAAGGTAACGCAGGTGATGGACCTCGCCAGGCAGAACCAGCATCCGCTGCAATGCATGATCGAGAAGGCCTGAACCTCAGACCCGACCAGAAGCTGGCGCAGAAACAGCGCATGAGACCCTTTTACAAAATCAAGATCTGCTTACATCCTGTCTCGTTGGCCCGTCACGCCTGACCCAAAGGAGCGCCCTCATGTTGTCTCGTATGCTCGAACAGACGCTCCATCGCGCCCTCACCCTGGCTGGTGAGCGACGCCACGAATACGCCACGCTCGAACATCTGCTTCTTGCCCTAACCGAAGACACCGATTCGGTAACAGTATTCAAGGCGTGTGGCATCGATCTTGAGAAACTGCGTGCCGACCTGACGGAGTTTCTGGACAAGGATCTGGCTGGGCTGGCCTCGGACCGCCCCACCGAACCCAAACCGACTGCGGCCTTCCAGCGCGTGATCCAGCGCGCGGCGATTCACGTACAATCTACTGGCCGCGATGAAGTGACGGGTGCCAACGTGCTCGTCGCCCTGTTTGCCGAGCGCGAGAGCCATGCTGTCTATTTCCTGCAATTGCAGGACATGACGCGCCTTGATGCGGTCAATTTCATCTCGCATGGCATTGCCAAGGCACCTGACCGCTCCAGCCGCCGCACCCCAACCGGGTCGCGCGACAAGGAAGAGGGTGAGCGCGAGGAAAAGCAGGGCAAAGCCGCCAAGCCGCAGGAAGCCCTCGCGGCTTATTGCGTCGATCTGAACAAGCGCGCCGAAGAAGGCAAGATCGATCCGCTGATCGGCCGTGACGGCGAGGTCGAGCGTACGATCCAGATCCTCTGCCGCCGTACCAAGAATAACCCGCTCTATGTCGGCGATCCGGGGGTGGGCAAGACCGCTATCGCCGAAGGCCTGGCTAAGCGCATCGTCGAGGGCGATGTGCCTGAAGTGTTGCTCGATGCGACGATCTTCTCTCTCGACATGGGCGCGCTCCTTGCGGGAACCCGCTACCGCGGTGACTTCGAGGAACGTCTCAAGGCCGTCGTGACCGAACTCGACCAGACGCCAGGCGCCATTCTGTTCATTGACGAGATCCATACCGTGATCGGTGCAGGCGCAACCTCCGGCGGCGCTATGGACGCATCGAATTTGCTCAAGCCGGCGCTGGCTGCAGGCACGCTGCGTTGCATCGGCTCGACCACCTACAAGGAATACCGCCAGCATTTCGAGAAGGATCGCGCTCTGGTCCGGCGCTTCCAGAAGATCGATGTACCGGAGCCCTCAATCAGCGACACAATCAAGATCCTGCGCGGGTTGAAGGGTAGTTACGAGCGTCATCACAAGGTGCGTTACACCGATGACGCGCTGAAGGCGGCCGTCGAGCTGTCGGCAAAATACATGCATGACCGCAAGCTGCCGGACAAGGCGATCGATATCATCGACGAGGCCGGGGCATCCCGCATGCTTCTGCCCGAAAGCAAGCGTCGCAAGACGGTGACACTCAAGGATATCGAGGAAATCGTCGCGAAGATCGCGCGCATTCCGCCCAAATCAGTTTCGACCGATGACCGCGAGACACTGCGCCTGCTGTCGCGCGATCTCAAGAACATGGTGTTCGGTCAGGATCGGGCCATCGAAGCCCTCAGCTCGGCCATCAAGCTGGCCCGGGCTGGTCTGCGCGATCCGGAAAAACCGATCGGCAATTACCTGTTCTCCGGCCCGACGGGCGTGGGCAAGACCGAGGTGGCCAAGCAGCTTGCGGCCTCTCTCGGCGTCGAGCTGATCCGCTTCGATATGTCCGAATATATGGAGCGTCACTCCATTTCACGCCTGATCGGTGCCCCGCCGGGTTATGTCGGGTTCGATCAGGGCGGCTTGCTCACCGATGCCATCGACCAGCACCCTCACGCCGTGCTGCTGCTCGATGAAATCGAGAAGGCGCATCCGGAGCTCTACAACATCCTGCTCCAGGTCATGGATCACGGCCGTCTGACGGACCACAACGGCAAGACGATCGACTTCCGCAATGTGATCCTGATCATGACGACCAATGCGGGCGCCGCCGATCTGAGCAAGGAGGCAGTGGGCTTTGGACGGACGGACCGCGTGGGCGAGGATGAGGATGCGATCAAGCGTCTTTTCACCCCCGAGTTCCGCAACCGTCTGGACGCGATCATTCCGTTCGCTAATCTGACGCCAGAGACCGTTGGCCGTGTCGTAGAAAAATTCGTGCTTCAGCTTGAGGCGCAACTCGCAGATCGTCACGTGACCATCGAGATCACCTCGGCGGCCAAGGAATGGCTGGCAGAGCGTGGTTATGACCGCCATTACGGCGCACGCCCACTTGGACGTGTCATTCAGGACACGATCAAGAAGCCCCTGGCGGAAGAGCTTCTGTTTGGCGCTCTGGCCAATGGCGGTGCAGTACGCATCGGTCTCAAGGATAACGCCCTGCATTTCGATTTCCTCGAAGTCACCCCCTCCGCCCCCAAGAGTGGAGAGGAAGACTCCGATGAGAAATCGGAGGCAACCAGCGACAATTGAGGCGCTTAGTCAGTGCGGCACGAAAAAGGCGGTGGGTTACCCCACCGCCTTTTCTCATTCGTAGCGTGTGCCGTTGACCTGCACGAAACCGGGGAGTGCCCAGTGACGCCCCGCACCATGGTGCGTCCAGTCTATGCCTTGGCTTCGCTCTGAATCAAAATAATAGCGCCCGACGACGTCCACCTGATCGCCCGGCTTCACCCAAGGCCAGTTCGGTGCATTCATCCTGTCCAGATCCGAGACGATACGGATGCTGTGACCGGGCGCAGTTTGTAGGATAAAGTAACCATGCACCCCACTGCGTGTCCTGCGCGAACGCCGCGTAACGGAGACCACCTGCCCGCAGATATGCTCGGGCAGATCCACGCGTGTGGGTCCCGTCTGCATGAATCCCGCCTGATCTGACAGAAACTTCCGGTTGTCGCATTGGGTCGGGGCTAACCCGGTCGGCGCCCCTCCCACGGTTTGCGCCCGCGCAAAAGGGGTTCCGGCCAAGATCACCAGGCCCAGCACAGCCAGGCCCGATGCACCGATCAAGGAACCGGTTCGGCGACGGGAATCCGTCTCAATCGGGTGAAGCGGAAACCCTTTGGAAGCGGCGCTCATTTCTTGTGCAACGTGTCAGGCTTATGGGCGGCCTTTGCCCCCGTCTTGTCGCTTTCGACCAGGATCTTGGGGTTGTCCTTCGAGGCCTTGATCTCATTACTTTTGATCTTCATGGGCTTGGTCACCGTCTTGACCACGTGCCCCTCGGTCTCGCCATTGCTCGTCTTCCAGGTGACATCGTCACCTTTCTTGAAGTCCTTTGCCGACATGATGCCTGTCCTTGCCTTGAGCAGGCCTCGCCCATGCGAGAGCCTTTGGGTGAACAGGCCGAACGCGGCAGCAGGGCACGATGTTGCCTCACAACCGAAGGACCGAGGCATAAAAAAAAACCGCCCGGTGAGGGGCGGCTTTTGGGGTGTTCTTTTCTACGCAGATCAGGCCGCAACCGGATTGCGCGCGCTCTGAACATCCAAGATCTGCTTGAGGATACCGGGGAATTCCGACAGATGGCCGATGCGCAGCAATCCAGGCCAGGACGGGGCAGGCTTGCTGAGATCGCGCAGCAGCACACAGGCCATTCCCGCGCGACGCGCGGCTTCAGCGCCCGTGTCGGAGTCCTCCAGCACGATGCAATGTTCGGGCCCTACGCCTTCAAGCTCGGCAGCGTGCAGATAGAGATCAGGGCGCGGCTTTGGCATGTCGAGATCACGGCCGGAATGGATACGCTCTTCCTCGAGCAATTCGTCGAGGCCGGTGCTCGAGAATTTGGCTTCCATTTCCGCGCCGGAGGAGTTCGAGCCGATACGGATCGGCAAGCCGAGATCATGCACACGCTGAAGCATGTCATGGGCACCGTCGATCGTCTCGGCTTCGGTTTCCATCATTTTGACAATGCGGTCCTGCATCATCATGTCCCAGTTCGCTGGCATTTCCTTACCGGTCTCGCGTCCGATGCGCTCGCCAATCTTGACGAGCTCACCACCGGTGAAAATCTTGTGTGCTTCCTCGTTCGAGAGGTTCCAGCCGTAATTACGGGCCTCTTCCGCCATCTTGGCGGTGGAAAGATGCTCTCCATCCACAAGGACGCCATCACAGTCGAAAATGACGAGCTTAAGGGCGCCATCTTCACGCAGGGCAGCGGGGATATCAGTAGCGTGTGAGGGTGCTACGGTCATGACATTGTCCTCTCTCGTTGCGTGCGCGCGCCGATCAGCACGTCCTGCACTCAGGGTTTGGGCAATCACGAAATCGTGTGTATGACCCTAAAATAGGCATGGGCGAGCCAATTGCAAGGAAAAAAAGACAAATAATGTCAAAAAAGGGGAGGAGAGAGCATCACGCGCTCTATTAGGGATCAATCACATGAATATCCTCATGGATAACACCCCCCATGTTAATCAGCTATATGCCACTTGATTGCGCGCTCATATGACAAACACATGACGATCCTGGAAAAGACTTATGGACCCGCAGCAGAGTTCTCGTTCTTACTTGTCTGTCCGGATCTATAATCGAAATGCCTAAAGCAAAGGAGAAGAGCTGGGCACAGTTTGTCCGAACTGGACCTTCCATCAACTTGAACAGAGAGCGTGCCGATAGCCTTGCGGTTTCGCAATGAACACGTGAATTATCGGTAGCCTGGCCGTCATCTCCCTGCGTCGTGGAACGGTTCTGAGCAGGCGCGCGCACTCAACAAGAAAACAGAGTGTCTCGTTACCGGGCATAGCGGGTGAGATAGTCACAGGCGATTGCATGATCCGAGACGACAGCCAGCATGTCGCGCCTATCCATCATTGCGAAAGCGCCCTCCTCGACTTCGCCCATCCCGGATTTGACGTGAGCCACCTGACTGTCCTCTGCGCCAACCCGTATCACGCGCAGGCCAATCAACAGCGCCGCTCGGACCTCCGCTTCAGATGAGGCGACAAAAAGACAAAGCTCGGGCGCGACGCCAATGCGCCGAGCCGCCTCGTTCAATGCTTCGCCGATCGATGCGACACTACTGGATCTGTCATACCTGATCAGGACATCGAACCGGTCTGCGAGCGCTTTCGCCGCAAAGGCCGCACGGCTCCCCGCGCCCTCATCGCACGTCAGTATGGCCCGTGGTACGTGGCGCTTATCCAGCAAATCGAACAGTGACAGGACGCCCGCTTCAAGCGCGGGCGTCCGGCCCGATGAGCGCTCTGCGAGAGCCGGGTAGGAGTCCGCCAGCACCCCTCCCAAGGCAAGAATCACCCCTCGAACCGGGGTTTGCGGCGTTGAGACAAGGTGATCCGGCAGGATATGGGCGGGCATGACTATCCCCTTTCCCTGGGCTGAAATATGGTCTTGCGACGTTCGGGTCCGGACGCGTTATTATCGCGCGCGGCGCAGTGATCGAGAGGCAGGCTGAGTGCGCCAAGCAACTCTCTCACCCGCAAAAGAACGGATAGCGGACCAGGCTGTTCACTTCATCAGTTCACAACCACGCTAGTCAGACTGTGCCTTCCCCGTCTCTCACCCTTCATGATGACTATTTCGAGGCCGCTGTCGTGGTCTGCTTATGGGCTGCGCGATACAGCACCCACTCCTCAACGACGCGCCCATAAGCAAGGTGGCAGTACCCGACATCTCCCTCCTTCTCATGCCTGATCTCGAGCTTCCCTTCCTGTTGCTTGCAATAAACCGAGGCGGGATTGGCCATAGCGACCGAGGGCGGGGAGTCACCCCCTGCGTCACAGCCCACGAGGGTCAGAGCAACCACACAGCCTAGACAGACATACCCGGAGATTGCGCGTGATGCTTTCATTGTGAATTCCTCCCGAAGAACGATGGACCCAGCTTCACAGATGACCCATGCCCATCGATACGTCGAGGACTGACCGCGCAGTGCCTCCTTCATTCAGAAGCAAGGACGATCGATCCGCCCCGACTGAAGAGAACATCAAAGAGAACGAGATCCCTGACCCCTCAGATGGGGAAGCGGGCATCTCACCATAGCGTGTCCGACCACACCGGAATTTGAGCCACCTCCCCTCTTCCTCGCCAGATCATTCCCTCGTTCAGTCTCGCTTCCCGACCCGGCTCATCTTGAGCAGGGGCGTTCAGCTGACAGGAGTAAATGCTATGGATTTGGGTCTCAAGGACAAGGTCGCGGTCATCACTGGCGGGAGCGTCGGTATCGGGCTCGCCGTCGCTGAGGGGCTTGCCCGCGAAGGGGCGCATATCGTGATGGTCGCCCGTGACAAGGCGCGACTGGACGAGGCTTCCACAAATCTTGCCGAGACGCATGGCGTGCGCTGCCTGCCCGTCGCCGCCGATGTCGCAACGCTCGAGGGGGTTCAGGCGATCATCGACCAGACCGAGGCCGCGTTCGGTGGCGCCGATATTCTGATCAACAATGCAGGCACCGGGTCCAACGAGACCATCATGGAAGCCACAGACGAAAAATGGCAGTTCTACTGGGACCTGCACGTCATGGCCGCCATTCGTCTTGCCCGCGGTCTGGTGCCTGGCATGAAGAAGCGCGGTGGCGGTGCCATCATCCATAATGCGTCGATCTGCGCTGCCCAGCCCTTGTGGTATGAGCCGATCTACAACGTCACGAAATCCGCCCTGATGATGTTCTCCAAGACCCTGTCGACCGAGGTGATCAAGGATAATATCCGCGTCAACTGCGTCAATCCGGGCCTGATCCTGACGCCGGACTGGATCAAGACCGCCAAGCAGCTTACCAGCGAAAGCGGCGGTGACTGGGAAGCCTATCTCCAATCCGTAGCCGATGAACACGCCCCGATCAAACGCTTCGGCACACCTGAAGAGCTGGCGAATTTCTTCGTATTCCTGTGCTCGGACAAAGCCTCCTACAGCGTAGGATCTTCCTATTTCGTCGATGGCGGTATGCTTAAAACCCTTTGATGCATAGCAATGCGAAGTTACCCGCAATGTGGTATCGATAGGGTAGAAAAGCCCCCCTTTCCTGGCTGGAAGGGGAGGCCCGTTTTAAGGGAATGGCTGGATTTTTCTGCCGCATCCCGCAAGGAACAAGACCGATGAGTGACAAGAAACGCTTCGCCGGAAAAACGGCGCTCGTGACGGGGGCCGCAGGCAATATCGGGCTCGCCGTCGCGCGTCGCCTTGCAAAGGAAGGCAGTCATGTCGTGCTGCTGGATCTGGATCAAGGCAAGCTCGATACTGCCGCCAGCTCGCTTGCCGAGCACGGGGTCAAGGTAAAGACCGTCGTTTGCGACGTAACCAATTACACCAGCGTCGAAGAGGCTATCGACTACGCTGAGAAGACTATCGGCCCAATCGACCTGCTCTTCAACAATGCCGGCTATCAAGGGGCTTTTGCCCCGATCCACGAATACCCTGTGGAGGACTTCCAGCGTGTGGTGGATATCGATCTCGTGGGCGCCTTCCATGTTCTGCGTGCCGTATCGCGCCGCATGGTGGCTCGTCGTAGCGGCAGCATTGTCAATACTGCCAGCATGGCCGGGCTGCAGGGCCCTCCGAATATGGGCGCCTATGGATCGTCGAAATTTGGAGTGGTCGGATTGACGCAGGTGGCGTCCAAGGATCTCGCCCCGCATAATATCCGCGTCAACGGTATCGCTCCTGCCCTGATGGGGCCGGGCTTCATGTGGGATCGCCAGACCGAATTGCAGGCGGCAACCAACACCCAGTACTTCTCCACCAATCCCGAGACGGTGAAGAAGGAGATGGTTGCCGGCGTGCCCATGCGTCGTCTGGGCGATATCGAGGAGATACCAGGCACAGTCGCTTTTCTGCTCAGCGAGGATTCGAGCTACATCACGGGTGTCACGCTACCCATTTCCGGCGGCATTCTCTGATCGGATGAACTCGGGCGAGACGGTGCTGCATCGTCTCGCCTTTTTGCCTGGGTAGGTCTCAGCCCAGGCACCAACGGCGGCGCAAATGCTCCGAGGTTCGAAGGCTTGATGGTCTGGGGACCGAAGGGGGTGGATCAAATACACCCTCAGAAAGGTAGCGCAGCGCGCTGACGACGCCAGCATGGGAGAACGGCTTCGCGATTACGCCATGCGCCCCTGAGTAATCTTCCGGTATCTTTGAAACATTGGCGGTCATGAACACGATAAGCGCTTCGGGCCAGCGCTCCTTGATATGTTCGCACACCTCGAAACCGTTCGATCCCTGCGCCAGATGGAGATCAACCAACGCGAGTTGTGGATTGAGATCCGCTGGCAGGGCCTCGACCTCCTGAAGCGAGACCGCTGCCCCCACCACCTCATGGCCGCAATCCACGATGAGGGCCTCCATATCCATGGCGATGATCATCTCATCCTCCACGATCAGCACATCCAGAGGCGCGGCCATCAAGGCGTCTCGCTTTTGGGAAAGGTGATCGTCACGCAGGTCCCTGGCGCATTATCGCTCCATCTCACCTGAGCCTGAACCTGACGAACGAGCCTTGTGATCAGTGCCGCGCCAATACTTTTCGTACGCCTGACAGCGGGCATCCCCGGTCCATCGTCGCAAATCCTGATTGTGCCCTGCCCTTTTTCCTCCCCCGCGAAAAGCGCGAGAATTCCGGATCTTCCATCGGCGAAACCGTGTTTGATCGCGTTGGTCAGGATCTCGTTCAGAATCAATCCAAGCGCCGAAGCATGAGCCGAATCGACCATCAGCGAGCGCGTCCGAAGCGCCAGCTCAATATCATTGCGACCGCTCGACCCGATGACATCCCGAGCCAGACTTTCGGCAAACATTCCAATATCGAAGGTCGCAATGTCATCGGACTGATAAAGTTGGCGATGAACGACTGCCAGGGCGTCCACGCGTTCGAGCATACTGTCGAGCTTCGCCACGATGGCCGGGTCATCGATGCTGCGGGCCTGCAAGCGCAAGAGCGAGCCGATCATGGTCAGGTTGTTCTTGACCCGGTGATCGACCTCATGGAGCAAGATCGTCTTGGCCTCAAGCGCGTCACGCAAATCGGCCGTGCGACGTTCGACCTCGCGCTCCACGAGGGCCTTTTGCTGATTGATGATCTGCTGCGCCTCGACGCGCTCCGTCACATTGAGCTGAGAGGCAAAAAAGAAACGTATCGCGCCCGCAGCGTCTCGGACCGGAGACAGATAGAGCGCGTTCCAGAATATCGATCCATCCTTTCGATAATTCAACAGATCGACATCAATATCGTGGCCTTGCTCAATGGCCGCACGAACCTGCGCGACGGAGGCAGGATCAGTTTTCGGCCCCTGCAGGAAACGGCAATTCTTACCCATGATTTCTTCGCGGTCGTAGCCAGTCAGTTCCTGGAAAGCGACATTGCAGAAGACAATGGGATTATCATCCTGATGCGGATCGGTAATCACCATGGGCATACGCGTGGCACGCACGGCTGCTGCAAACGGGTCACCACGCCCATGTTCGTAGTCTAGCGCATCGGTCAGGTGCCAGTCGTCGCGTTGCTTCACTCTCTCATCTCCGGTGACTGCCGGAGGGCATCACATCGGCGTTAAACGGTATGTTCAAGGGAGGGTTTCACGGAAGTCCCTTCTGAAAAACAGGGGTATGTGTCGCTTTTCTGAAAGATGCAGGACCGAAGTCCGGGCGTACACGCGCCCCTTGAATAGACAGCCCGGAATTGGACCATCCAATGGCCCTTGATACAGAGGCGCGGGGAGATATCGGACCTTCCAGGCCCGCGGCGCCTTCGCGCAAGCGCTCCAGATCCCAACCAGCAGAGAAAAAAAATGCAACTGCCCGACAGCCGCATCAGGATGAGGTGCCGATAAACGATCATGTCTTGCCCGCTGCATTGTGCTATCGCCAGGGCGATGATCATCTTGTTTATGATCGCAAGAACTCACGCCTGCATGTTTGCCAAAGACCCGCTGTACTTGCCTCCAGGAGGATGAACAGATGTTTTTGCTCAACTATTTCCGGACGCTCATCCGACGCGCTCTTCCACCTGGGAACGCGTCATGACCCGGCAGCCATCCCCTTGGGCGCAACAATCTTCGCGTTCCCTAGGCGCCACTCTCGACTTGCTTGTGGAGCCCGTCGCAAAAGCGCTTGCGCTGGACCAGAGCCTCGACACCGAGAGCAAAGCTCCGCTGCGCTGTGATCTGCGCCTCTCGACCAGTATCG
Organism: Asaia sp. W19; assembly: GCF_003994335.1. GTDB lineage: Bacteria > Pseudomonadota > Alphaproteobacteria > Acetobacterales > Acetobacteraceae > Asaia. Next base: position 109,089 of record NZ_PNQZ01000061.1, on the reverse strand, counting down.
CGTGGCTCTTTCTCGCACTCGACGCCTTTCTATTCCTGCGATGCCCGATCGGTTTCATCAGCGTTCCGATTTTCGCCTTGTTTCCGCCCCTGATATGGTTGAGCCTCGTTATGAACAGCCTCTCCGCGTTCATTGCCCGGGCGGATGACAGGCAAGGCGAGAGTCTCATCCAGGCCCGCATCGTCGGTCTCGTCTCGGCAATCATTATCCTTGTAGCCAGCATGATCGCTGCCGTGATCGCCGCAGCGCTGAACCCGACAGTTCCGGCGATCTCCATGACAGGCTATCTTGCAGGCGGCCTTTTCCTCGCCACCGATCTATCAGACCGCACGGCTCGCCATGATCGGTTGGCGAATACCCGGCTTCGGTCTGGCGAAAAAGCCTCCGCCTGAGGTCGACACCTGACAGAAGACGGACGGTCCTGCCCCCCTCTCTTGACCCAGACTGGTCGTGGAAAGGGAGGACGCGGCGTGAACCCCTCGCGCGCAGGGAAAGAACGAGCCCGGCGCATATAGCCAGTGACTGGAGACGTGCATAACCTCTCCAGTCGTCATCGAGATGGGCTCGAAAACTCGGGCATTCGGCGCGATTGTGCCTGATCTGCCTGGCTGCTTCACGGGAGGAGACACATCCGATGAAGCACTAAGCCGCGCGGCCAAGGCCCTCACCCAATGGATCAAGGACGCCATCGAGAACGGGCATAACGTGCTCCGCCCATCGTTGCTTGTTCACCTCCGCGCCGGGCGCGATTGGGCCGGGCCGGTATGGGTTTGGGGTTTCGCCTCTCAATACGGTGCTGTTCGGAGAGTCGGATGTGCACACCACGATCACGGCGCCGCGCTGTGGCCCGTCCGGGCAGACGCACCAGCGCATGAAACGAACCGCGCTCCGGCATGATTGCTTGGCTTACTCTGATGGCTTGAGCCCATGAGAGGGTGTCGAACGAGCAGATCCGTAGCACGGCTGCTCCGCTGAGGACGCGATCACCAAAACGCTTTCTCGTCCCGGAGGCCGAAAAATCGCTCAAGCGTCTCAATCGAATTGTCAGGAAAATCGTGGTGCTGCTAGCGAGGATTGAACTCGCGACCTCTCCCTTACCAAGGGAGTGCTCTACCACTGAGCTACAGCAGCAACTGGAGCGCTTCGTAGCTTCTCAGCCTGAAAGCTGCAAGCCCCGAAAGCGCTTTTTTTGTAAAAGAATCAGTCGTCGCGATGAATTTTTTCCATGCGCTCATGACGCTCCTGCGCCTCGATCGACATGGTTGCAATCGGACGCGCTTCAAGACGCCGCAGGCCGATCGGCTCGCCCGTTTCCTCGCAGTAACCGTATGACCCGTTTTCCACGCGCTGCAGCGCGAGATTGATCTTGCCGATGAGCTTGCGGGCGCGATCACGCGTCCTCAGTTCCAGCGCACGATCGGTCTCGACGCTGGCGCGGTCGGTCACATCCGCCTCGTGTATCCCCCCTTCCGAGAGACTGGCGAGCGTCAGATTGGCTTCCTTGAGCAGATCATTGCGCCAGCGGAGCAATTTCTGTCTGAAGAACTCCACCTGGAGCGGATTCATGAACTCTTCTTCGTCAGAGGGCCGATAATCCGGGGGGAGCGTGATCATGCACGTCTGTCCTTAACGCAAATCGCTTGAACCTTGCCGCTCCGCAAGAAGCCCTGAGAAGGACACAGGCCCAAACCCGTATCCTGAGCAAAACGGTATGGCTGGTTTGGCGCGGCTTATACAAGGACAGGGCTGATAAGCCAAGCCCGATTTGCCATAAACCGCAGCGAAAGGACTGAATAAAGCTCAAAACTCTATAAATCCTGTCTGTGTAATGAAAATGACATAACCGCATTGTCTTTGCACCTATGCGGTAGATAACAATAATCCTGTATTATGAACTTTGAATTTTTTGCCCAAAGCCTGACATAGGAGGCGTGCGACGCGTTATTGATCGGCGTGCGCGTTTTTCTTGTCGGCGTTGCGCCTGATCTGGCCGCTGCATCGCCATACTGTGTCGATACCGCCCGATCGGGCGGTATCAGGCGACGTCGTGCGGCTGATCGTACAAAATCAGCCTAGTGACTCATAAGGATCGAGACGCCAGGACGCGGGCTCTGCGGCTGCAAGGGCCGTCCATTCCTTCATGAGCGGATGAGCGAGCACAGCATCCCGATAACACGCTGCCCGCGGGGAGAGCGCCACCGCATAGGACGCGAAACGGGAAACGACCGGAGCGAACATGATGTCCGCATTACCCAGAACGGTCCCGAACAGATAGGGCCCTTCCCCGCCGAAACGCGCCAATGTATCGACCCAAAGCGCATCGATACGGGCAATATCCCTGAGCACCTCGGCATTCATCTCAGGCAGCGCGCGCCCCTCGCGGCCAAGATTCATGGGCAGGGCCTGACGCAGGGCACGAAACCCGGAATGCATCTCTGAAGCGATGCTGCGTGCATGGGCGCGCGCCTTGCGCTCCTCGGGCCAGAGGCTCGGAGCGAACTCGGCGCAATACTCGCAAATCGCGAGGCTTTCCCAGATCTGCGCCCCGTCATGTTCCAGAAAAGGAACGAGCCCGTTCGGGGAAAGGTCATGGATTTCGGTGGTCTGTCCGCCGCCACGCAGCGCAATCACCTGATCGGGTGCGGTAAGCCCCGACGCGCGTACGGCAAGCCAGCCACGCAGGGACCAGGAAGAATAGCGGCGTGTACCAATGACAAGACGGTCCATAAGACCCGGCTCCTCTCAGGAAAGGATGAAGCCCCCGCCTAGAACGCGGCTGCCCTGATACAGCACGCAGGCCTGACCCGGCGCGGGCATGGCCGCCTCATCCAATACCACGCGCGCCCCCCCGGCAAGAGGATAGACCCAGGCCTCCCGGGTGATCTCGCGGGCTCGGATCTGAACGTGGCAGCGCACGCCTTCAGATGACGGGTCGATCAGCCAGTTCATGTCCCGCAGGGAAAATTCGAGCTTCCCGGCATTATCCTTTGGGCCGACGATGATGCGGCGCGTCGTGGCGTCGATACGCTTGACGATCTGGCGACGCCCATCCTTGGTATGAATGTCGCCCAAGCGCTTGCTCTGCCCGACAGTGTAACGGGCAATGCCCTCATGCTGGCCAAGCACGCGGCCTGTCTCATCCACGATCTCGCCCGATCCATGGATCTCAGGGCGCAGCTTCTCGACGACCGAAGCATACGTACCTGACGGCACGAAGCAGATATCCTGGCTGTCGGGCTTGGCCGCGATAGCCAGGCCAAACTCCTCGGCCTTCCGGCGCACGGCATCCTTGTTCGGCATGTCCCCCAGAGGGAAGCGCAGATAATCAAGCTGATCCTGGGTGGTCGCGAAGAGGAACCAGGACTGGTCACGTGAGACATCGGACGGGCGATGCAGTTCGGCACGCCCCTCCCCTTCCAGACGGCGCACGTAATGGCCAGTCGCCATTGCCTCGCAGCCCAGATCGCGTGCCATGGCCAACAGGTCAGTGAACTTCACCCCCTGATTACAGGCGACGCAGGGCACAGGCGTTTCGCCACGCGCGTAACTATCGGCAAAGCTCGCCATGACGCTGCTGCGGAAACGGTCTTCCGCATTGATCACGTAATGGGGGATATCCAGCCGATCGGCGACAGCGCGCGCGTCGAGGATGTCGCGCCCGGCACAGCATGCGCCTGGCTTCGACACAGCCTGACCGTGGTCATAAAGCTGCAGCGTCGCACCAATGACCTCATGCCCTTCCTGTTTCAGTAGGGCGGCCACAACAGAACTGTCCACGCCTCCCGACATGGCAACAAGGATACGCATGAGATCTCTCTTATTCTGGAAAAAGCGTCAGGCGGAGGTCAGGACGTCTTGGGCAGACGCACAACCAGACCATCCAGCGCGTCTGTCATAACGATCTGACACCCGAGACGGGAAGTTTTTTCGAGACCGAATGCGAGATCGAGCATGTCTTCCTCGTCATCCGTCGGCGCCGAGAGCTTGTCCGCCCATTCCGGATCGACCACTACATGGCAGGTCGCACAGGCCAGCGAGCCCTCGCAGGCTCCCTCGAGTTCGATATCATGCTTATGGGCAATCTCGAGGACCGACAGGCCGACCGGGGCATCGACTTCCTTGCGCGACCCGTCCTGCTCGACGAAAATCATATGTGGCATGTTCTTGTTACCCTGCTTGTTCGTTACGCAGCCTTATAGGCCTTGCGCGCAGCGCCCTCGAATTGCCTGAGTGCCTGCACGATCTCGGGCGTGGAGGTAAAGCGTCCGAGAGACAGACGCAAGCATCGTGCAGCGTCTTTCGCTTCGAGCCCCATGGCCGTCAGAACATAAGAAGGGGACACCTCTGCAGAGGTACAAGCCGAGCCCGTTGAAAGCGCCACCTCCGGTAGAGCAGCCATGACGTCCCGCGCCAGATAGCCTGGCGGGAAGATCAGATTAAGCGCGCCAGCGAGCCTTGGCGCTGACTCCGCATTGACGCCGATACCGGGAAACAGCGTCTCGAGCCCTTCGAGCAACGTTCTGCGCAGGGATCGCAGCCGCACCTGTTCCTCCTCAAGGCTGGCTCGGGCCAGCTGGGCGGCGCGTCCAAATCCCACGATGAGCGGGGTGGGCAATGTGCCCGAGCGCAGCCCGCGCTCCTGACCACCGCCAGAGAAGAGCGGCAGGAGCCGCGCGCGGGGGCGATGCCTGACATAGAGCGCACCAACTCCCTTCGGGCCGTAGAACTTATGCGCCGAGAGCGACATGAGATCGACGCCCTCACAAGTCAGCGCCATCTTGCCCGCCGCCTGGGCAGCGTCGGTGTGGAACAGCGCCCCGGCCTGGCGAGCCATGGCCGATAGGGCAGAAATATCCTGAATGACCCCGGTCTCGTTATTGGCAGTCATGACGCTGACGAGTGCCGTCGGCGTCTCGAGGGCCTTTGCCAGATGCGCCTGATCGAGAAGACCGCTGGACGAGACGGGCAAGATGACGGGGTCGAACCCTTCATTTGCCAGTTCCCGTACCGATTCGAGGACGCATTTATGCTCGGTCGCTACGGTGATCAGGCGCTTCCTCGGGCTGTCCTGCCGCGCCAGAAAGCGCGCCGCCCCCTTGATCGCCATATTATTGGCCTCGGTCGCGCCGGAGGTGAAAACGACCTCACGCGGCATTGCCCCGATCAGCGCGGCCACTTCTTCCCGCGCGGTTTCCACAGCCTCGGCTGCGCGATGACCTGCCGCATGGCCTTCACTATGCGGATTGCCGAAATCCTCGCTGAACCAGGGGAGCATCCTGGCCAGCACATCCGGGTCGCAACGTGTCGTTGCCTGGTTATCGAGATAGATCATGCCGCATTCTTTCCCAGCCGGGCAGCCATGGCCTGATAAGCCACGATGAAACCCTCGATCGCCGCCTCATCGATATTCCAGGGCAGCGAAACCCGGATGGCATTGGCCGCCACCGCACCCAGCCCCATCGCTTCGAGGACGTGAGAGGCCGTGACCTTCCCTGACGAACAGGCCGACCCGGTCGAAACAGCATATCCGGCCAGATCCAGCATCATCAGCTGTGTCTGGGCAGAAACGCCGGGCAGTATCAGGGAGGTTGTGTTGGGCAGACGGGCCGCCAGCCTGTCTCCAGTGACACGCGCGCCGCACGCCAGGGCGGCATTGTCGATGCGATCGCGCAGCGCCGCGACCGGGCTCCAGTCCTGTGCCCCTGCGGCCTCGAACGCGGCAGCCATGCTCACGATAGCAGGGAGTGCCTGGGTGCCCCCCCGTCTTCCGCGCTCCTGCCCTCCTCCGCGCATCATGGGGGCGACATGACCCTCGGCTCCCAGAATGAGCGCCCCCGCTCCCTTGCTGCCCCCTGCCTTGTGCCCGGAGACAGCGAGGCTGGTTAGCCCCTCGACACTGAAAGGCACACGCCCGGCAATCTGCACCGCATCGACATGAAGCAGGGCCCCGTGACGGGCGCATAGCGCCTGCACAGCCTCAACAGGGTGGCGGATACCGGTCTCGTTATTGGCCGCCATGACACAAACCAACGCATGACCGTCCTGCCTGAGCTGGGCCTCGAGAGTTTCAAGGCATAAACGGCCATCAGCCAGAACAGGCAGAGTCACAATCTCATTTGCGGCCATACGGACTGCGTCATGTTCCGTTGCACCGACAAGCAGACGACGCCCCGCGCCAAAAGCATGGATGGCCAGACTATTTGCCTCTGTGCCCCCCGAGGTGAAGATCACCTGCTCCGGCCCGGCTTTCCAGAACCGACCGACCTGGTCGCGCGCCGCCTCGAGCGCACGTCGCGCGATGCGACCCGGCCCATGAACGGATGACGGATTACCAGCCAGACTGAGCGCGTCCACCATGGCGGCCATGGCCTCATCACGCATAATTTCGGTAGCATTGGCGTCGAGATAAACCGTCATGCGCCTATAAATCGGCCTGATTCGAGGGAGTGCAAGTCAAAAGCGCAGAATCGGGAAATGATGCCCCCTGACGATTTCTGTGGAATTTTACCCTTCAGCCTCGTTATACACTCCGCCAATGATGGCGTGGTGCCCCCGTCATGGGAGGCCTTTTGGGCAGTCCGACCGAGCCCACGCCGCGTCAGGGAATATCCACTCGATATCCCCTCATCGTCGAGGAGCCAGTCCATGTGCGTTTCAACGCCTGTCGAATCCCTTCGTGGTTTTCACGCTCGGCCAGCCGCTCCCCCCATACCAGCGCGCACGGTGCGACACGGCTGACGCTTCCTCGCCGTTCTTCCTGACCTGATCCCCCCGGGACCGCCTGCCCCTGTGCAGGTTCCTGACATTGGAGCAGGTCCGATTTCCCAATAAAAACACGTCTCTCCTGCGGCTTGTTTCCGCCAGCAGGAGGTCAATTCGGAAGCATTTTGATGCCAGAAGTCATGTTCGCCGGCCCCGATGGCCGGTTGGAGGGTCGCTACCACCATTCTGACGAGCCCAATGCGCCGCTCGCTCTGGTCCTGCATCCGCATCCGCTTCATGGCGGCACCATGAACAACCGCATCACCTACACGATGTACCGGTCGTTCGAGAAAATGGGTTTCTCTGTCATGCGCTACAACTCGCGTGGCGTCGGACGGTCGCAGGGCCGCTATGATGGCGGTATCGGCGAGATCTCCGACGCAGCCGCGGCGCTCGACTGGATGCAGATGGTCAATCCGAACTCGAACGAGCTCTGGATTGCGGGGTATTCCTTTGGTGCTTTCGTGGGGATGCAGCTGCTCATGCGTCGCCCTGAAATCAGTGGCTGGATCAGCGTTGCGCCCCCCGCCAATGACTATGATTTCGGCTTTCTCGCCCCCTGCCCTTGTGGTGGACTCATGATCGCAGGCGACAAGGACGACATGGCTCCCGAGCCCGGCATTCGCAAGCTAGTGGACAAACTGAACACCCAGAAGAACGTGGAAGTCGATTACCGCGTCTTCGAAGGTGCCAACCATATTTTTGCCAGCGAAGCCGATAAGGTGGCGTTTGCTCTGGAAGATCATGTGACGGTCATGCGTAATCGTCGCGTTCTTGCGATTGCCGCCGACTAAGAGACGATCCCGACTCCCCGGAGCGGAACCGGGCCAGACGAAATGCAGAAAAGGCGGGGGCTGTCCCCGCCTTTTTTGTTATCCTGGGTGGAATTATTGGTGCGCGCCTTCGGCGACAGGTCGGCTTTCCCCCAATTTCATGCTAGAGCACCCCCCCTGCCGCAAGGAACCGAACGGCAGTCAACTCCCTGTGCGCCCAGCTCGCTTCAAGGAAGCATGCGTGGGTCAATTCGATGAGACGGGGTTTTGCCCAGAGCGTGATCTCACGCCGAGCCAACCCGATTTGAGTGGATGAAACCGATATGGCTGAATACGTGCTGAAAAGTCCCTTCCTGAAAGAGGCTGACGCTCGGGGCTATATTTTCCAGTGTACCGACCTGGTCGCCCTCGATGAGGCGATGCTCGCGGGCATTGTAACAGGCTATATCGGCTTCGACCCCACTGCAGACTCGCTGCATGTGGGCAATGCGCTCTCGATCATGATGCTACGCCTGATGCAGAAACATGGCCATCGCCCAATCGCGCTCATGGGGGGCGGCACGGCCAAGATCGGCGATCCGTCCTTTCGCGACGAGGCACGCGCCCTGATGAGCCCCGAAAAGCTCACGCATAACCTGTCCGGGATCGAGATCAGCCTGCGCCAGTTCCTGAGCTTTGGCACAGGCGCCAGCGATGCCATGCTGGTCAATAATGCCGACTGGCTTGACCGCCTCTCCTATATTGAACTGCTCCAGGATGTGGGCGTCCATTTCTCCATCAGCCGCATGCTCTCTTTCGACAGCGTGAAGCAGCGTCTGGACCGCGAACAGGGACTGACCTTTCTGGAGTTCAACTACTCCATTCTCCAGTCCTATGATTTCCGCGAGTTGAATCGGCGCCATGGTGCCGTCCTGCAGATGGGAGGCTCTGATCAGTGGGGGAACATTGTGGCAGGGATCGATCTGGCACGGCGGACAGATGGCAAGCAGGTTTTTGGCTTGACTACCCCGCTCGTTACCACCGCTTCCGGCGTCAAGATGGGGAAGTCGGCAAAGGGAGCCACCTGGGTGAGCGCCGAAAAACTACCCGTATTTGAGTACTGGCAGTTCTGGCGCAACACGGAGGATGCCGATGTGGGACGCTTCCTCAAGTTCTTCACCGATCTGCCTGTCGAGGAATGCGAGCGGCTGGGTGCCCTTGAAGGGGCCGAAATCAACGAGGCCAAGAAAATCCTCGCCACCGAAGCCACCGCAATCTGCCATGGTCGCGACGCCGCCCTTGCAGCGGCGGAGACAGCACGACAGGCTTTCGAGGCAGGCAGCCTCGCTGCGGATCTGCCGTCGCGCGATCTTCCCCGTGCCGATCTGGAAGCAGGTATTCCGGCCTTTCGTCTATTCGGCGAATCAGGTCTGGTCGCCACGAATAGCGAGGCACGTCGTCTGATCCGTGGCGGCGGGGCGCGCCTCAATGATCGCGCGATTCACGACGAGAACCAGGTAATCGGCATCTCGGATCTCGTTGAGGGCGCGCTCAAGCTCTCTTCGGGAAAGAAGCGCCACCTCCTGATTCGCCCCGTCTGAAGCTGCGCTGCACCGCGAATGCCTATGGCAGGGAGCTCCGTGAGGGCTCCCTGCCGCCGTTTCCTTATGGAACCCTGGCGGGATGAACTTCAACCGGTCTGACGCGCCCGTTCCGGACAAACGCCGAATGTGGCGCGGACAGAAGCGATTGGCGAGCTACCTCCTGCGCAGCTGAACAAAATGTCACGTCGCGTCAGAATCACGGCGTGACGACGCACACTTCTTTCCGGGCTGGCGCTGCCCCATGATCGCTCCATGATGTCCTGATCATGGGAGCCTCGCTATGACACCTGCCTCACCCCGCAAGCACCTGCTGCGCTACGCCGCGACCGATCTGACAGGCCTCGCCTTCGCTGCGATCTGGGCTTCACGCGGTCTCTCGGCCCTCTCCGTTTCACCCAGCTACTCACTGGCGGCAATCGGGATCATCAGCGCGCCGCTGGCCTGGGGTTTTCTCACCCGTGATCTCGCTCTCGCCCGGCCCGAGATCGTGATCGATCACGCGCTGGCCAAACGGGCAAGGCGCGCACGGATCATTCTCCTGTTTCTTGCCGGGACGATCACTGGCATGCTGCACCGCCCCAATCTGATGATCATTGCGGCCGGAATGATCATTGGCGGCTCCTATCTGCCTCTCGGTCGGGCCATGAACGAGCCGGTTCACCTGGCAACGGGCATGGCCATCATGATCATCACGCTTGGCTCGCTACCCCTGCCCCCTCCCTATCATCTGGCGGTCGCGGGGCTGGGTACGGCGCTTTCCTGCTGGCTCGGTGCGGTCATGCGCCTGTTACGCAGCACCTATCCGACAGACCTTCCGGATCGCACGAGCCTCGAGGAGAGCACGGGAGTTGAAACCATGACCTCTCCCGGGAGGGCCGCACCATGAAGAGGGCAAGCCTCGTCTTCCGGCGCAGTACCTTCGCCATCTATCTGCTGCTCTATCCGCTACCATGGCTCGCGCGCGGTATTCCCCCCTGGGGGGGCATCGCCTTCATCACCGGGGTGATCGTCTTCCTCAGCTTGCCATTACTCCCCGGCAAATTGAGTCCGGCCATCGAGATACGCGCATTCGCCTATGCCGCAATTGGCGCTGCCCTCATCCCCTTCCAGGGATATTGGGGGGTGTTCTTCATCTCGGCCGCGGCAACCTGCGGCGCGATCACTCGACGCCCACGCAGTCTTACCCTACTCGGCGCCATACTCGCCGCCTATATCCTGATCGCCTGGGCGGTTCGGGAAGAGGTGATCGGCGGCCTGATAACGCTCATCGTCGCGGTCGGAACCTTCGTTACGATGCGTCTGTCGATGGATCTGCATCGTCAGAACGAGGCACTCTCCGCAGCGCAGAACGAGATAAGGGCGCTGACCCTGATTGCCGAGCGGGAGCGCTTCGCCCGGGATCTGCACGACACGCTGGGTCACTCCCTGACCCTGATTGCGCTGAAATCGGAGCTTGCCCAACGTCACCTTCCCCATGCTCCCGAGATGGCAGACAAGGAGATTGCAGAGATTGGCCTCAAGGCCCGGCAAGCCTTGGCCGAAACGCGCCTGGCTGTCACAGCCATGCGGGTCACGGGACTGGCACAGGAACTGAGTGCCGGGGTCGATGCCCTGACCAAGGCGGGCATACGCACGGAGATCTCGGGGGAGAGTGAGCTCATGCCGGCGCGCAGCGAGGGGGTTCTGGCAATGGCCCTGAGAGAGAGCCTCACGAACATCCTGCGTCATGCCAAGGCGGCCTCTTGCCAGATCAGGTTCCAAAATCCGCCCTCAGGCCCGGCACAGCTCGAGGTTTCCGATTACCACGCTCGCGACTCAGCCTCCGAAAACGTCCTGTCATTTCGGGAAGGAAATGGTATAAGCGGCATACGCGCGCGTCTGGCCGAGATCGATGGCACCTTGTCCATCCTTCATCGCCCGGATGGAACGACGCTCGTCATTACGCTCGGAGACGCATCATGAGGCAGAAGCTGCGCCTCGTTGTCGCTGAAGACCAAGTCATGCTTCTCGACGCCTTTGCGGCGCTGCTTGCGCTCGAGCCTGATTTCGAGATCGTGGGCAAGGCACGTGACGGTCAGGAGGCTTTGACTCTGGTCAGGGCACACAGACCCGACATCGTTCTGACAGATATCGAAATGCCAGAAATGAGCGGGATCGAACTGGCAGAAGCGCTTCATACCATGCGTGCCCATACGGTTGTGGTCATCGTGACCACCTTCGCGCGGGCTGGCTATCTCAAGCGTGCGCTGAATGCCGGCGTGCGGGGCTATCTTCTCAAGGATGCCCCTATCGCGGAGCTGAGCGATGCGCTGCGCAATATCGGCCGTGGCGGTCGGGCCATAGCGCCGAGTCTCGCCCAGCAGGTATGGGATGCGAGCCATGATCCGCTGAACCCACGCGACCGGGCCATCTTGCGGCTGGTCGAGTCCGGTCAGTCAAGCGAACAGATCGCCTCGGTTTTCGATCTGTCTCCCGGCACGTTGCGCAACTGCTTTTCGGATATCATACAGAAGATCGGCGCGCGCAACCGCGTCGAAGCCAGCCGTATCGCCCGCCAGAATGGCTGGCTCTGATCAATCCAACAGCGCTACCACACGCGCCAGGACACGATTTTCGGCATAGAGACTCTTGGCCCTCTCGCGTCCGGCCATGCCCATCGCAGACCGAAGCGAAGGATTGCGGACAAGCTGAACCAGCGCCTCGCCCAGAGGAGCTGCGAGCCCAGGCGGGACGAGAAATCCTGTTTCTCCCTCCACGACCTGTTCTCTGGGGCCACGTATCGCGCTGGCAATTACGGGTAACCCTGTCAGCATCGCCTCGATGACTGACATCGGCAACCCCTCGAAATGGCTCGGCAGCACGAAGATATCGGCCCCGGCGAGCAATCGCGCCGTGTCCTCGCGGTAACCGAGCATTTTCAACCGATCGCCCAGTACCAGAGCCGCATGGGCGAACTCGGCCTCCATCCTGTCGCCATGATCCGAAGCGAGACGTTCGCCCACGATCACCAGCACAGCGTCGGGCACATACTCCATGGCCCGCAGCAATTCCGGATATCCCTTGTGCCGCACCAGACGGGAGACGGCGATGACCACCACGGCCTCGTCAGAGAGTCCGAGTTCACGACGCATCGCCTGACGGGCGTCAGCATCGGGGCGGTAGAGCGCAGGATCGCGTCCATTCCTCACAGCTTCCGGCCAGGGATGAATGCGCAGTCGGCGTGCATCCCGAGCCTCTTCCTGCGAGACAGTCATGTAGCGATCAGTGATCTGACCTGCGAGCCATTCGACCAGAAATGACAGGAGTCGACGTCGACGCTTGCCCGGCTGATTGAACAGGAAGCCGTGACAGGTATAGGCGATGCACGGCACATCACACCACCACGCGGCCAGCCGCGCCAGAAATCCGCTGATAGGCATATGCCCATGAACAAGATCAGGCCGGGTACGCCGAATCAGCCTGATCAGGGCAATCAGGGCGCGTATCTGCGCGACAGGTGAGAAGGACCGCGCCATTGGCAGGGGATGGACGACGAAACCATCCGCACGAAGGACCGCAAGATGCGGCCCCTCGGCACAACCGCCCTCGACCACATGGCCGGCATCGCGCAGGGCACGCATGAGTGGATGCAGGAATTGCCGCATCGAGAAATCGACATTGGTGATTTCCAGAATGCGCCGAGGCCCCTCATTCGGCAGCAGGGTGTCGCCCGGCGAGGTTCCTCTTCTGCGCGATCGCCTCCTGCTCATTCCGGTACACGCTCCATCACCCATTGTATCACCTGACGCGCAGGCAGCGGCTCGATGGGTCTGGCTGGGGCAGATAGCCTCGTCGAACCGGCATCGTTGCCAGCGGATCCCGGCCCCGAGGCCGGCTCCCCGGCATCATCTGTCTGGTTTTCCGGGGAGGAGATGTCAGAATCTGCGGTGGAGGAACCCTGTTCAGCCCTCTCTGCGCCTCCCAGCGGCTCCGAGCCGTTCTCGAAATCGGCCGCCTCGTGCGCAGCCACTGGGTCATCGGCGTCAGGATCCGCCTGGACGGGAAGAGGCGCGCGCAAAGAGGCGGGGCGGACAACGATCTGAAGGGAGGGCACGGGCTTATCACCCCCCGCATAGACACTTTTCTCAAGAGAGAGCAGACCACCCTCCTGCCTGAAGCGCCAGATCATACCACCCGCATGCATCAGCACCTCGTCCCCATCCGGCGCCAGCTCGGCCTGCACAGTGGGATGCAGATGAAAGCGCAACGCAAACGCAACGCGGCGCTCGCCATCCACACATTCCTCACCGCGCAGATCTTCTCCCGATGGGCCAAGATAAAGGCGACGACGCCAGCTCGCACCAAAGCCCGGATACCAACCATCATGCTGCCCATCGAGCCAATGCGCCCCATCCTGGGTCTGATGGGTAAGAGTGACATGAGCCGGGCGTCTGGCAATGCTTCCCGCAGGGTCGAAATCGCAACAGGAGGTCTGTTCGATCACAGCCGAGGAATGAGCCGCTGTCTCGCGCAGCGCGCGCTTCCAGGAGCCGCTGGCTGCGCCACCGCAATTAACGAAGAGCCTTTGCCGACCATGAGAAAACTCAAGTGCAAGCGCACCCGCATGGGCACTCTGATCATAACCGGTCGCAGGCGGTGCTGCGCCATCGACAAAGAGCAGAGCCTTGCCTGCTGCAATACGCCAGAAGCCGCCATCGGGCATGGAGGCGGCCAATAATCTCTGTCGCGCGCCGTACTGGATGATCCGGTCGATCTGACGGTCATCCTGCTCCTTGCTTCCGTTGAACAATGCCAGGCCGCCATCGCCATGGCGCAGCGCGCGCAGAACGGGGCAGACCCGTGCAAGGGCACCCTGCACACGCTCGGACGGATCAAGCTGCGCCATGCGCATGAAAACGTTGATCTCGGCCAGTTCGCGCGCCGCTTCCATTTGGGCCTGCGGACTACGTTCGCGCAGCGAGCCATCAGGCTGGATCTGACGATCGAGTTCCTGCTCCAGGAAACGATGGAAGCGATGCAGAAATCCGGTCTGGGAGGGAATGGCCACAGCCACAGCCAGCAAGCCCTTGAGTGCGGTGAAGTTCTTCCAGCCCTGTTCCGGCAAGGGCAGCATGATCGAAATCAGCCTGCCCTCGACCAGAATACGGTCCATCACGCTCTGGCGAAAAGCCTCACTGGCCGAAGCCCCATAAAAATCGAAATGCCCCAGCCATGACGCCAGACGCGCTCCCGCTGCCGGAGCGTTGAGGACGAGCGGGTCGATTGGAGGCTGGTCCAGCCAGCTCGCGACGATGGATCGTGCATAGAGTCGGGCTTCATCGCTGCCCAGAGCACGCAGATCGCGCAACCAGGTGAAGCCCTGTAGCCAGTCGCGCACCGGCCCTGCGAGATCGGCATATTCCCAGTCATGCGCACGGAGCGGAATATTCCGCCCCTCGAACCGTGCAATTCCACTGACAAGACGCGCGCCATGATCCGGATTGCCCGGCCAGATATCGCGTATGGCATGAACGGGGCGATCGGGCGCGCGGGCAATACCCGGCACGCTCGATGGAAGCCGGGCAAATGAAAGACGAGCTTCACGCGCCCAGCGTCCGAACATGCCGGTAGGATCCCCTTGGTCAGATGATCAGGACAGGCTCCCCGCCTGTCTCAGAGATGTGATCGCTGCAGCATAGTCGTCTTGGCCGTAGATGGAAGTCCCTGCGACCATCATATCCGCACCGGCACCCGTCGCGAGGGGGGCTGTGGCGAGATCGATACCGCCATCGACCCCGATACGGATATCACGACCCGTGGCGTCGGCCATCTGTCGAAGCTTGCGGATCTTGGGCACCTGGCTTTCGAGAAATTTCTGACCGCCGAACCCCGGGTTGACCGTCATGACCAGAATAATGTCCACCAGATCGAGCAGATAGTCGAGTGCCTCAGGGGGCGTACCGGGACAAATGGCGATGCCGGGCTTCTTGCCCAGGGCACGGATGTGCTGCAGCGTCCGATGCACATGCGGGTTGTTCTCCACATGCACATGGATATGGTCGGCTCCCGCCTTCGCAAAAGCCTCGATGAAGGCATCGGCCGGCTCGATCATCAGATGAACATCGAAAGGCTTGTCTGTCCGGTTGCGCAGGGCCGCCACCATGCCCGGGCCAAAAGTCATGTTCGGGACGAAATGCCCATCCATCACATCGAGATGCAGCCAGTCGGCCCCATCGCGCACCACGGCCTCGACTTCCTCTCCCATCCGCGCGAAATCGGCGCTGAGAATGCTCGGTGCAATCAGGGGCGTCTTCAACTGGGGCATAATCCTACCTTCTCTCTGGTGAGCCGATCTGTTTCAGCTGGTCTTGCGCAGCCTTGCCGCAAAAAATCCATCCATGCCACCGCGCTCGGCCCACATGCCGGGATGCGTGCGGAATGTTCCCTGTTTCGTGAGGGCTTCCTGCATGGAGGCGAGCTCTTCCGCCGTGAATGGCTCGAGCGCCCAGCCGCGCTTGAGCGCCGCAGCCACACGCTGGGGACCTTCCTCATCCTGAAGCGAGCAGACGGCATAGAGCATCACGCCGCCCGGCTTGAGCATGGCGCCAGCCGCATCGATCAGCTTGTCCTGATCCTTCGCAAGCGCCAGAACGTCGCGCGGGCGCTTGACCCAGAGCACATCCGGATGACGGCGTAGCGTGCCTGTGGCTGAGCAGGGCGCATCCAGTAGAACGGCATCGGCCTTGTCCTCTGGCTGCCAGACCAGAGCATCCGCCACCACGACACTCGCCTCGAGATCGAGACGTTCCAGATTCTGCTTCAGACGCCTTGCGCGCGTTTCTTCCCGCTCGACCGCAACCACCTTGGCCCCGGCCACCGCCAGCTGCGCCGTCTTGCCGCCCGGCGCCGCGCAAAGATCAATCACGCTCTGGCCGGGCTGGATACCCAGCAGTCGCGCCGGCATGGTGGCGGCCGCATCCTGCACCCAGAACGCCCCCTGATCGAACCCCTCCAGCTCGGTCACGCGCGTACCGGGCGCAAAACGCACGCTGCCATTGGGCAGTGTCTCGCCGCCTTCGGGCGCGGTGGCACCCGGGCGCAGCGTCAGGTCGATCGGTGCCTCACGATGCAGGCCGGCGGCGATATCGCGCGCCCTGTGTCCCCAAGCCGTCCAGAGCCACGCCGGCACGTCCAGGCGATCCGCATCCAGACCTTCGGCCAGTTCGTCGCCATCACGCGCGACGCGACGCAGCACGGCATTGGCCAGCCCGGCAAAGGGCGCCAGTCCCCGGCGGCGCAACAACGAGACAATCGTGCCGACCGCTGCATGCGGAGGGGTTTCGAGATGACGCAGCTGCGCCACGCCCATAAGCAGGGCGCAACGCACTGGCGTCGGAGGCTCACGCCGCAGCAGGGGCTGGAGCAGTTCGGTCATGCTCCCCATGTGTCGCAGCACGGTCGCGGCGAGCCGATGCGCGCTGGCGCGATCGCGCGGATCGGTCAACGTGCTGCGGTCGAGCGTCGTCTCCAGCATGCGTCGATGCTCGACGACACCGCAGAGAATATCAAAGGCCAGATCGCGTGTCGGATCGGCGGGAATCTGAGAAGGTGCTTTGGACATTGCCTTGCCAATGGCATTTCGCGAAGCGCCGCGCTACCCCTTCTCGCACTCGAACCACAACAAGTTATGGAACCGGCCATGTCAGATGACACGCTTTCTTCCCGCCTGGACCAGATTCGCGCCCGGATCACGCAGGCCAGTGTCGCGGCCGGACGCCCCCCGGAGAGCGTAAAACTGGTAGCGGTCAGCAAGTTCCACCCGGCAGCCGCCGTCGAGCAGGCACTGGAAGCGGGCCAACGGCTTTTCGGGGAGAACCGCGTTCAGGAAGCGAAAGAGAAATTCCCCGCTCTGCGTGAACGCTGGCCTGATCTGCGTCTGCATATCATCGGCGGATTACAGACCAACAAGGCGCAGGAGGCCTGCCGACTGGCAGACGTCATCGAGTCAGTCGATCGCCCTGCCCTGGTCGATGCTCTTTCACGGGCATCAGACAGGCTAGGGCGCCTTCCGGATCTGTTCATCCAGGTCAACACGGGCGACGAAGCTCAAAAATCCGGCGTGGCGCGAGAGGAAGCCGGAGCGTTCATCGCATTGTGCAAGGCCCGTTTCGGCGAGGTCGTGAAGGGGGTCATGTGCATTCCGCCCGAGGACGAGGACCCGACAGCGCATTTCGCCTTTCTGGCCGCGCTCGCACATGAACATAAATTAATCGATTGTTCGATGGGGATGTCGGCTGACTTCGAGACAGCCATAGCGCATGGCGCCACGCTGGTGCGGGTGGGCACCGCCATCTTCGGCCACCGCCCGGCGCTCTGATTTCAACGATGCGATGCTTGCGGTCACGCGAGTAATGATCGTATGGCAAAGTTTATGTCAGTGATCGCTCACATCTGTGTGTGCCACCTATCGTGCTTGCCGTCGCAACTACCCCCGGCGCTCCACCCCTGCCGCTTGCCATGAGTTGGAACAGAAATGACAGACAGGCCTGACGGTCAGCCAGGTTCGACCAACGCCGCAGCAGCCCCGGCTGCGAAGACGGCGACCGCCGGACAGGGCTCGATCCGTGAGTTCGGCGCGGCTGAAGACCTGCACAAGAAGGCACCGGTCGGTCTGGCCGGTCTGCTGGGCGTGCTTGGGGTCGTCTATGGCGATATCGGCACGAGCCCGCTCTATGCCTTTCAGGCGTCGGTGCAGATTGTGGGCTCCATTCGTCATCCGGCCGAGAGCTGGGAGATCATGGGCATCGAAAGCCTGATCTTCTGGGCTCTGATGCTGGTCGTCACCATCAAATATGTCATGCTCGTCATGCGCGCCGATCATAATGGCGAGGGTGGGATCATCGCGCTGATGTCTCTGGCGCAGCGCGTGTGCAAATCGCCCCAGTATCGCTGGTTCTTCGGCATTGTCGGTATCGGGGGCGCCTGCCTCTTCTTCGGCGATGGCATCATTACCCCCGCCGTTTCAGTGCTTTCGGCCATCGAGGGTATCGAAGTCTCGGTCCCATCCGCCTCCCATATCATCATCCCTGTCGCCATCATCATTCTGATCGCGCTGTTCAGCGCCCAGGCACTCGGTACGGGCAAGATCGGCCGCGCTTTCGGTCCGATCATGATGATCTGGTTCCTGACGCTTGCCGTCATGGGCGTCCATTCGATCATGCAGACGCCAGGCATCCTCATGGCGCTGTCACCGTATTACGCGGCGCAATTCGTGCTGTATCACGGCTGGCTCGCCTTCATCGCGCTGGGGTCCGTTGTACTGTCCGTAACAGGGGCCGAGGCGCTTTACGCCGATATGGGGCATTTCGGACGCGCGCCCATCCGCTATGCGTGGCTGTTCTTCGTCCTCCCCTCCCTGACGTTGAATTACCTCGGCCAGGGAGCGCTGCTGCTGCGCGATCCGGCAGCGCTGCAAAACCCGTTCTATCATCTCGCTCCCGGGTGGGCGCAGATCCCGCTCCTGCTTCTCGCTACCATGGCCACCGTGATTGCAAGCCAGGCCGGAATATCGGGTGGATTTTCGCTCTGCCGCCAGCTCATACAGCTCGGTTATCTGCCGCGTATGCGGATCACGCATACCAATGCCGAAGAAGAGGCCCAGATCTACCTGCCCGTCTTCAACTGGGTACTGGCGCTCGGGTCCATCCTGCTGGTGCTCTCCTTCCGCTCTTCCTCGGCTCTTGCCGCAGCCTATGGCATTGCCGTGACCGGCACCTTCATGTGCACCGCCGTTCTGGCCATGGTGGTGTTCCGTCGCGTCTTCAACTGGAGCGCACCGCTTGCGGGGCTGGTTTTCGGGTTCTTCCTGCTCAGTGACGGCACGTTCTTTGCCGCGAATGTGCTGAAAATTCCCGATGGGGGTTGGGTGCCGCTCGCCATCGGCGTGTCGGCCACCATTCTCATGACCACCTGGGCCCGGGGACGCAGCCTGATACGCGCGCGTCAGCTTGCGGACTCGCTGCCCATGGCCTCATTCCTCGCCAGGCTGCCGCAATCGCGCACCGTGCGCGTCCCCGGCATGGCGGTATTCCTGACAGCCAATCCCGACACAGTACCGACCTGCCTGCTGCACAACCTCAAGCATAACAAGGTTCTGCACGATCACGTCCTGTTTGTGACTGTGCAGAACCTCGATCAGCCCGAAGCCGAGCGTGGCCACCGCGCCATGGTGCAGGAATTGGCGCCGAACATTCATCGAGTGATCGTACGCTATGGCTTCATGGAGATGCCCAATCTCCCGAAGGCACTCTCGGAGCTGAATGCCGCAGGGGTCGAATTTGACGCGATCCAGGCTTCCTATTTCGTATCACGTGAACTGGTCGTGCGCTCGACCCTGCCAAAACTCTCCATCTGGCGTATGTGGCTCTTCCTGGTGATGGTGCGTAACGCCGTGCCAAGCACGGAATTCTTCCGTATTCCGCCGGACCGCGTGGTCGAGCTGGGCGTGAGGATCGCGATCTGAGCGCAGCGCCTCCGCTTTCTCTCTACGTACATTGGCCATTCTGTCTGGCCAAATGCCCGTATTGCGACTTCAATTCCCATGTCCGCGACGTCATTCCCCATGAGCGCTTCACCGCTGCACTGCGTCAGGAACTCGCCCATGACGCCGCGCGCGCCGGGCGGCGCACTCTGCGCTCGATCTTTTTCGGCGGGGGAACTCCCTCGCTCATGCGCCCTGAGACTGTCGCGCAGCTGATCGATGACGCGAGACGTCATTTCGACGTTGCTCCCGATCTTGAAATCACGCTCGAAGCCAACCCGACCAGCGTCGAAAGAGCAAAGCTTGCCGCCTTTGCCGAGGCCGGGGTCAACCGGATTTCGCTCGGCATCCAGAGTCTGGAGGAAGACTCCCTACGTTTCCTGGGCCGCGAGCATTCGGCATCCCAGGCGATTCAGGCTCTGGAAACAGCGCGCACGCTTTTCCCGCGCCTCTCTTTTGATCTTATCTATGCGCGCCCCGGACAGAGCCTGAGTGCCTGGGAGGCCGAGTTGCGTGCGGCGCTCGCCCTCGCCTCGGATCATCTCTCGCTCTACCAGCTCACCATCGAACAAGGGACGAAATTCGAATCCCTGCATCGTCAGGGTCGCTTTGTCCTCCCGAAAGAGGACGACGCGGCGCGTCTTTACGAGAAGACCGCGGAAATAGCCGGGGAATTCGGGATGCGCGACTACGAGATCTCGAATTATGCGCGCCAGGGTGCCGAGAGCCGTCACAACCTGACCTATTGGCGCTATCAGGATTATATCGGCATCGGCCCGGGAGCCCATGGAAGACTCACGTTGGGTGACACGCTGCTCGCCACGCGCCGCCACCGTGCGCCCGAGATCTGGGCGGAACGCGTGGAACAACGCGGCAGTGGCTCAACAGAGGAAACCCCGCTCTCGAACGAGGAGCGTGCGCGCGAGGCCTTACTGATGGGGTTACGCCTCCGCGAAGGGATCGATCTCGGTTGGTTCACCACCCGCACGGGGCGAGTGCTGAAGGAGAGCGTGAACTCGTTCATTCTCGAAGCCGCATGCGAGGAGGGCTACCTCACTCTGGATGACACTCGATTGATCGCTACGGATGAAGGGCGCGTCCGGCTCGAGGCCCTTCTGGGCGCTCTGGTTCTTTGAGCGTCCTGACCTGGATGCCCCCCAGACAGCCGAGACGGCAGTCCGGCAGTCCGGCAGTCCGGCAGTCCGGCAAACGCCAGATAGATAACCCGGAAATCAGGGTCGAGCTGCACCTGATCAGCCTTACTCCAGCCAGCCCCTTCCAGACGCTCTTCTCCCCCCCGTAATTTTTGCGGTCAGGCCAGACCCTGTGTGGAACTCTCCGCTTCAGCGACCCGGCGCCTTCTTGGCGAAAAATTCAGGCCTTTCGTGATGTCGTGAGCCCGGGCGATCTTTTCAGCCCTGCGCAATCCTACCAGTATGTGTTTGGTGGGAACCAACCCGCCTTTCCGGAGTAAGAGCCTTCCATGCGTCGTTTCCTTGCCAGCCTGGCGCTCGCCGCCCTCACCATCGGGTCGCATGCGGCTCAGGCGAATGCCGGACCCGAACTCGTTATCGCCGACAACGATTATCTGGGCCCGGGCGGCTCGAATATCCAGTCTGTGCTGCCATTGCTGAACAATCCGAAGCTGAAGGTCCTTGGGCTGACAGTCGTCGCCGGAGATGATTGGGAAAATGCCGAAAGCGCCCGTATCCGCCGCTTTCTGGAAATTTCCGGCCATCGCGACGTACCCGTCTATGACGGCGCAACGCAACCTTTGATCAATACGGTCGCGCTCACCCGTCTGCGGGAACAGCAATTCGGTACCCTGCCCTGGAAAGGGGCATGGGGCGGGCTTGGATCGATGGAGAAGACGCCCGATACCCAGCCCGCCGTTGCAGACACCCCGGACGGCAAGCCGAGCCTGCAGCCACAGGGCGTACCTGCTGCGCTGTTCATGATCCAGCAGGTCCATGCCCATCCCCATCAGGTGACGATCATCGAAGCCGGCCCGATGACCAATCTGGCGCTGGCCATCAGGCTCGATCCCAGCTTTGCCAGCACGGCAAAGCAACTCATCTTCATGGGAGGCTATCTCGATCTGTCGATGATGTCCGTGACGGGTAACGCGGATAATGGATCGGATTTCAACCTGATCTTCGATCCCGAGGCCGCTCATATTACCCTGACGGCGCCATGGTCGCGGATCACGTCAATCGCGAATGTCTCGAATGACGTCATGCTGACGAAAGACGAGGTTGGAGCCATCGCCAAGGCCCATAAGAGCCCGGTCACGGAGTACCTTGTGAAATACTACGTGCCTCTTGCGATGTGGGACGAAGTCACGAGCGCGGTTGCCGCCGAGCCGAGCCTGATCACCAAGGCGCAGGATGCCTATATGGACGTCGAGACAGGCAAGGGTATCGGCTATGGTCACGCTTATGTCTGGCCGGACAGCCTCGCCCCCAGGGCGATGGGCGTACGCAAGGTGCGTATTGTCCAGGCTATCGATGTCGATCGTTTCAAGAAGCTTTATGCCGGATGGGCGCAGGGCTTCGAGGGAAAACACTGACTCTTGCTGAACATGATCAAACTCGTGGTGGGCTGCACCACGCTCGATGAACTCGCCGCCTGGATGCAGCGCGGCGAGCGCGTTGACGGATATGGCGTCATCCGTACCCGGACCATGCCGAAACAGGCAGACGAGATTGCAGGTCAGGGCTCGCTCTATCGGGTCATGGGGGGGCTGGTCCTGTGCCGCCAGCCCATCATGGGGTTCAGGCCCTTCACCCGGCCGGACGGCCAGCTCGGCACCCATATTCTGGTCAATGACGAGATCATTCCCGTCCAGCCAAGAGCCATGCGCCCCTTTCAAGGCTGGCGTTATCTCAGGTCCGAGGACGCGCCAGGCGATCTGAGCGGCTCTGCCGCCGTGTCAGGCCTCGAGGCTCTCCCCCCTGCTCTGCGCCGCAGCCTGTCCGAACTCTGCCTCATCTGAACAGCCACGACGATTGCCAAGGCGGATCACGAGCGCCTCGTCACCAAGGGCATTTGTTATGCCAGACAACTCCCCCCCATTGCGCAGCGCCTCGCGCCACTGCCCGAAGCGGGCGGCCTCCTGCGGGTCGGGTTCTCGCAACCCGTTCTGCATGTCGAAGCGATAAAGCGTAATCTCGCCGCTCAGCCGCCTCAGGGCTCTCAACGTCTCCTGTGTCTTGAGACCCTCGCGCTCGCGCAACTGCGTGACCAGTCCGCCAAAAAGGGGCAAACCCCCTTGGGAAAACTCCGCCGCGATACTCCTCATCCCCGCCTCCCTCTGGGCCTTGTCCGTATCCTGTGGGCGAACATCCCCTGACAGAACGAGCGCGGCATAACGACAATGAGCCTCCATGGCGCGCCGCAGGAGATGATCCCGATCGGTATTGCCGCGGTCGGGCCAGAGAATGAGCACGCAGAGGAGCGCAATGCCGCTACCGATCAGATTATCGAGCACCCGCGCCCAGATGATGCCCCCGCCCGGCATCAAGGCCTCGGCAATGACCACGACAAGCCCGGTCAGAAAAAACACCAGCATGGTATAATTGACGGCGCGCGTGGCGATGGCGGCGAGTGACATGAACACCGCCACACCAAGGAGTGCGGCCTTCCCAGGCAGGATGAACGCACAGAGCGCCGCCAAGAGAGAGCCTCCCACGCTGCCGATCACACGCTCCATGCTCCGGACAAGCGTGACATTTCCCGCAGGCTGCAGGACCAGAAGGGCTGCAATCAGCGCCCAATAGGAAAACCCCTCTCCGCCATACAGGCAGACGAGCTGAGTCAGGGTGAGCGCGAGACAGAGACGCCAGGCGTGATGCCAGATCGTGGGGGTAAGCGTGAGACGGGGCCCTTCGCGCGTCGTCTCCTCCTGCTGATGGCGGCGCGCAAATGCTCCGATCATGCGCGTGAAGGCCTCGGCACAGGCGAGGATGGGCCCTGCATTGACCACGCCCCCCATGCGGGACTCACGGTCAAGCGTGCGGGCAAGTTGACCCAATATCCTGAAATCTGGCTCGGGCCGTGCGGCCTGTCGCATGCATTCATGACAGGCGGTGCCGAGGCGCCGGAGCAGCGCGCGCAACTCTGACGCCAAAGGGCCTGCCTCCGCCACATGCTCGAGAGCGAGCAGCGCAGTAAAAACACGCTCGGCCGTCGCAAGGACTGCCTCCATGCGGCGTCTCAGCCGCAGATTGCCGTGACGTGCATCGAGCATCACCAGAAGCAGGCGCGCGCGCTCGATCGCGTTGCGAGCGGCCTGACGATGTACAGTCTCCCGCAGCCGCCCGGCTGCGAGTTCACGCGCCATCAGATCGAGAATGTAATAGGTTGCGGAAAGGCTGCGGCGCGCCGGGCCGTAGGGCTGCTGGCGCCAGAGAACAAGACAGAAAAGCGTGGCCAGTGCACCACCGGCAAAGAACAATCCGGCGATGAAGAGCGCCTGTACAGGCGATGCCGGAAAGCCCGTGGCTGCAACGGCGGCACACCCCGCCAGCGCCCAGAGCTGCATGACGGCCGGCGAAAAGACCCGCGCGAGACCACAGCCCAGACCGATAAGCGCGACCATTGGCACCGTGGCATAGGCTCCGAACACGCTCAGGGCCGAGACCGCGAAGACCAACCCCGTACCGGCCAGGGTGAACCCACCCAAAACCTGGAACCGCTCGCGATCCGGCCCACCCGGATCGATCAGGCAGGCCCAGAAACAGGCAAAAGCGATCCAGGCAAGCAAAGGCTGATCGAAGAAGAGCGACGGGGTGAGGGCCAGCGCCGTGACCAGCGCGGCGCGGCCGCCCTCATACAGGCTGAGCTGTTCCGGGCTCAGCGTGATGGCGTAGCGGGCGAGATGATTGGTGGAGGTCGTGAGAAGCGCGGCGAAGGGGCGAGAGGAAGAAACCCGGGAAATCCCCTTCATGATGCCGCAGCGCTCCCTTTCTGGAACGGGGCTTTCAGCGCCCCGTCATGATCTGCTCGACAAGCTGTCGGACAGTCGGTGTGAAGCCCTCAGCATAGAACGGATCGGAACCGAAACGCCATGCATTGGTCCCGCCGAACATCAGGTTATTATCGACCAGCGTATCAGCAGCCTCGATACCAAGGCTGTCATCCGCATGGGCGATATCCTGCAGGCTCTTCTGGATGCAGAAGGAGCGCGGATCGGATTTGGCGCCGTTTGTATAATTCGGCCCGCGCTGGCTCCAGTTGGAGAAGCGGCATTCCGACAAACAGCCCATACAGGCCACCTGATCGGCCACGATGATGCGACTTTCCTCAGGTGTGACGAAGACGAGCGTGGAGTCCGGGGTGCGCATGGCTTCGGTGTAGCCCGCAGCCTCCCAGGCCAGAACATGCTCGCGATCGGTCGCTGTCATCCAGACTTCGCGCTTGCGCGCACCAATCCCATGAGCCGTATCATGCTCACCCACGGGCTCGCTGCTATAGGCTACCTGACGCTCCGAGCGACCACGCAGGTTCAGCATGAAGCTGTTATTCACCGCCGATGAATAGAATCCGGTGGGTGAAAAGCGATTAAGATACACATCCCCCTCATGCAGGCGGCGCAGGCGGCGCTTCCATGCATCGGGAATAGGGCTCTCCTGTGTCAGGAGCGGACGTGTGCCGAACTGGAACACGATCGGCCCGATCTCGGGATTATTGAACCAATGCGCCCATTCCTCGAGCCACCAGACGCCACCCGCCATAATGATGGGCACGTTCTCGAGACCGAACTGGTTCATCGCCTTGCGCAGAGCGGCAACGCGCGGATAGGGATCTTCCGGCTTCAGCGGATTTTCCGTGTTCGAGAGGCCGTTATGGCCACCCGCGCGCCAAGGGTCCTCATAAACCACGGCACCAAGGAGCTCGGCTGTCTTGTGATAGGCCCGTTTCCAGAGTGCATTGAAGGCACGTGCGGAGGAGACAATCGGGTAGTAATGGACGTTGTGGCGCGCCGCGATCTCCGAGAGGCGATAGGGCATGCCCGCACCGCAGGTGAGACCATCGAGCATGCCGGGAGCACCTTCGAGGATGCCCTCGATGACCTGCTCTGCACCGCCCATTTCCCAAAGAAGGTTGGCATTGATCATACCATTCTTCCCCGCAATCTCGCGGGCTATACGCACCTGGGTGATACCGCCATCAATGGCGTAGCGAATCAGCTCTTCGTGCCGTTCGCGCCGCGTGCGGCCTGAATAGGTTTGCGGAATGCGGTTGCCATCTTCGTCATAACTGTCGGCATTGACGGCAGAGACCGTCCCGACGCCACCGGCAGCGGCCCAATGGCCGGCGGAAATACCAGTCGATACCGAAACGCCCTTCCCGCCCTCAACGAGGGGAAGGACATCCCGGCCAGCCATACGGACGGTATCAATCGACATCATAATCTATGTTGTACTCCGAAGGAGGAAGGACCACGAGGACCTTCCTCCTGAAACGGTAGGTCAGTCAGCGTCACGCTGCCTGGACGGACGGGCCGGCTTCGCACCGACGCTTTCCGAGATATCGGCGCCGCTCTGCTGGTCGACAACACGCATCGACAGCTTGACCTTACCGCGATCGTCGAAGCCGACGACCTTCACCTTTACGGCATCACCCTGCTTGACGACGTCGGTGGTCTTGGCCACGCGCCCGTCGGTCAGCTCGGAAATGTGGACCAGACCGTCACGCGGGCCAAGGAAGTTCACGAACGCGCCGAAATCGGCCGTCTTGACTACCTTGCCGTCATAGATGCGGCCAATTTCCGGCTCCGCCACAATGCCTTCGATGCGCGCAATGGCCTTCTGGGCCTGCTCGTCATTCGAGGCAGCAATGGTGATGACGCCTTCATCATTGATGTCGACCTTGGCGCCGGAGAACTCGACGATCTCGCGGATGACCTTGCCGCCCGAGCCGATCACGTCGCGGATCTTTTCCTTGGCAATGCTCATCGTGGTGATCTTCGGCGCATTGCGCGACACACCTTCACGACCCTCATCGAGGGCCTTCGCCATCTCACCAAGGATGTGAATACGGCCGTCACGGGCCTGCTCGAGCGCCACCTTCATGATTTCCGGCGTGATCGAGGTGATCTTGATGTCCATCTGGAGCGCGGTGATACCGGATTCCGTACCCGCTACCTTGAAGTCCATGTCCCCAAGGTGATCTTCGTCACCGAGAATATCGGACAGCACGGCGTAGCCACGATCTTCCTTGATCAGACCCATGGCGATACCGGCAACCGGGCGCGGCAACGGCACACCGGCATCCATCAGCGCGAGTGACGAACCACAAACGGTTGCCATCGAGGACGACCCGTTGCTTTCGGTGATCTCAGACACGATACGCACGGTGTAAGGGAAGCGATCCTTCCCCGGCAGCAGCGGATGGAGTGCACGCCATGCCAGCTTGCCATGACCGATCTCGCGGCGACCCGGGCTGCCCATGCGACCGCACTCACCGACCGAGTAGGGCGGGAAGTTGTAGTGCAGCATGAAGTTAGAGCGGTATTCGCCCTCAAGCGCGTCGATGATCTGCTCATCCTGCGTGGTGCCAAGCGTGGCCACGACCAGAGCCTGTGTTTCGCCACGGGTGAACAGCGCAGAACCATGGGCGCGCGGCAGGATGCCGACCTCGGACACAATCGGGCGTACCGTCTTGGTGTCGCGGCCATCGATACGGATGCCGGTCTTCAGGATGGCGCCACGAACGACCTGGGCCTCGAGTTCCTTGAGCATCGGCTTCGCCATATCGACGTCCAGGCCTTCCTCGACCAGACCTTCGATGATGCGTGCCTTGGCGGTTGCGATCTTCTCGTAACGAGCCTGCTTGGCCTTTTCCTTGTAGGCGTCGGCCATCAGCTTGGTGCCGATCTTCTCTACGCGCTTGCGCAGGGCGATCTGCTCCTTGGTGGGGCCCTCGAGGTC
Source organism: Asaia sp. W19 (assembly GCF_003994335.1). Classification (GTDB taxonomy): domain Bacteria; phylum Pseudomonadota; class Alphaproteobacteria; order Acetobacterales; family Acetobacteraceae; genus Asaia. The sequence continues at coordinate 81,518 of NZ_PNQZ01000061.1, read as the reverse complement.
CCAGGGCTGCTTGGCTGCGTGCTCGGCCAGATCGATGATCGCATCGATAACGGGCTGGAAAGCGGCATGACCGGCGGTCACCGCTTCGAGCATGATCTCTTCCGAAAGCTCGGAGGCTTCGGATTCAACCATCAGTACGCCCTCGCTCGTCCCTGCAACGACGAGATCGAGCGCGCTCTCCTTCATCTCTGCAATGGTCGGGTTGATGACGAGTTGGTCATTGATGCGGGCAACGCGCGCCACGCCCACAGGGCCGTAGAACGGAATGCCAGACAGGGTGAGCGCAGCCGAACAACCGATCAGAGCGACCAGAGCCGGGTCATTTTCCATGTCATGGCTGAGAACGGTCGCCGTGACCTGCACTTCATTGCGGAAATTTTCCGGGAAGAGCGGGCGGATGGGACGGTCGATCAGACGCGAGATCAGCGTCTCGCTTTCGGAAGGACGGCCCTCACGCTTGAAGAAACCACCGGGAATACGGCCAGCTGCGTAGGCCTTTTCCTGATAGTTGACAGTCATGGGGAAGAAGTCTTGTCCCGGCTTGACCGACTTGGCGCCCACCGCCGTGCAGAGCACGACAGTATCGCCGTAAGTCGCAACGACCGCACCATCGGCCTGGCGGGCGATCTTGCCGGTTTCGAGAATGAGCGGGCGTCCGGCCCAGTCGATTTCCTTGCGGAAGTAATTGAACATCATTCTGTCCTGAGTAGGGGGCTTTGGCACGAGGCGCGATGATCCGGAGGGAACGGGCCCTGACTGGCTGGCAGCGTTTCGGACGGCATGGCAAGGATGGCCGGGATCGGACCGGCTTGTCACCATGTGGCCTGAAACGCCGAAGGCCGGTTCTGTCTCCAGCTTCAGCGTCCAGTGACGCAGCCTGTAGTCCCGTCGCCAGAATGGCAACGGGAGGCGGCGGAGGCTTGACCCTCCGCCCGAGCGTGATTAGCGGCGCAGGCCGAGACGCTCGATAAGGGTCTGGTAGCGGCCCTGATCCTTGCGCTTGAGGTAGTCAAGCAGGCCACGACGCTGGCCAACGAGCATCAGAAGACCACGACGGGAGTGGAAGTCCTTCTTATGCGTCTGCAGATGGCCCGTCAGATTGACGATGCGCTCGCTCAGCAGGGCAACCTGGACTTCCGGCGACCCGGTGTCGGTCGGATTGGTCTTGTATTCTTCGATCAGCGCCGTGCGGCGTTCAGCTGTAATCGACATCTCTGTCTCCGTATTTAAACGACTCGAATATCCGTATCGGCTTCAACCGCCCCTCAAGGACGCGGCATAAACCGACAAGACACCCCCCCTCCTGGGCTTGCAGGACGTCACCATCCTGCGCTGTCAGCATCAGATCCGCACGATCGGACAAAGCGAGGCTCTGTCCATAGCGCAAGGCCTGTGCTTCTGCTTCGGTCACGGCCAGAGCCGGGATGTCGGCCAGCGCGGTCGAGACCGGGCGCAGAAGCGCTGAAAGTGCATCGGCCTTGTCGTCATTTTGAACCAGCTTGTCCAGTGTTATCGCATGGGTCTCATCAAACGGACCGCATTTGGTCCGACGCAGAACGGCGATATGACCGACAGTGCCACAGGCCAGCGCGATGTCGCGGGCCAGACTGCGCATATAGACCCCCTTGCCAGACTGAACCTCGAAAACGGCGTGATCGCGATCGGGGCGCTCGACAAGCGTGATAGAGTCCACGCGCGCAGGCCGGGGCGGCAAATCGGGCGGCCGTCCGGCCCGAGCCAGATCATAAGACCGTTCGCCATCCACCTTGAGCGCGGAATAAACGGGGGGCACCTGCATGATGTCGCCGGTGAGTGCGGGCAAGGCTGCCCGCAATTCCTCGTCGCTTGGGCGGTGGTCGCTTGTCAGCACCACCTCCCCTTCACGATCATCCGTCGTTCGGGATTCACCGAGGAACAGCGTAAAGCGATAACGCTTCGTCGCATCCATGATATAGGGGATTGTCTTCGTGGCCTGACCGAAGGCGACCGGGAGAATACCCGTCGCCAGAGGGTCGAGCGTACCGCCATGTCCGGCCTTCCTGGCATCGAACAGGCGACGCGCCTTGTTCACCACATCGGTCGAACCGATATGCAAGTCCTTGTCGACGACCAGCCAGCCGTCGATTTCCTGCCCTTTCCTGCGTCCCATGACGGGTCGCTCCACTCAATCTTCGGAATCGAGATCGCGACGGACTTCGGGTGTGCGCATCAGCGCATCCATGTCCATCGCATGTTCGAGCGCGGTATCGGGCTGGAAATGAATTTCCGGCACGATGCGCGAACGCAGGGTCTTGGAGAGACCTGTACGCAGGAACGGCGCAACACGCTTGAGTGCGGGCAGAACCTCCTCGATATCGCTGCGCCCCAGACGGCTGACGAAAGCTGTCGCGTGGCGGAAATCGGGGGAGATACGCACTTCCGTGACCGTCACATGCACACCGGCGAGCTCCGGGTCACGGAACTCGGTGCGGGTGAAAAGATCCGAGAGGACGCGACGGACCTCTTCAGACATTCTCAACTGACGCTGTGACGGGCCACCCGCGTCACCGGGCCCTGAAAAGCCCGGCACCTTGGAACGCGAACCCCTCATGCAGGGATGACTTCCATTTCGAAGCACTCGACCATGTCGCCTTCGCGCAGGTCGTTGTAGCCGGCGAAGGAGAGACCGCACTCATAGTTGCGTGCAACTTCCTTGACGTCGTCCTTAAAGCGCTTGAGCTGGCTCAGATCACCTTCATGGATCACCACGTTGTCACGCAGCAGACGCACGCCACAGCCACGCTTGACCACGCCCTCGGTGACATAGCAACCCGCGACCTTGCCGACCTTCGTGATATTGAAGACCTGACGGATCTCGGCGTAACCGAGGAACTTCTCGCGGTGCTTGGGTGCAACCTTGCCCTTGACCAGCTGCTCCACGTCGTCGGTCACCTGATAGATGATCGAGTAGTAGCGGATATCCACATCCTCACGCTGGGCCATTTCACGGGCCTGCGTGGTGGCGCGGACGTTGAAGGCCACGATGATGGCGTTCGATGCCTTGGCCAGCTGAATGTCGCTCTCGGTGATCTGGCCGACAGAAGCGTTCAGCACGCGAATGCGAACCTCCTCATGCTCGAGCTTGAGCACCGATGCCTCGATCGCCTCGGCAGAGCCCTGCACATCGGCCTTGATGAGCAGCGCGACTTCCTTCTGCTCACCCGCCTGGATGCGGGCCAACATCTGGTCGAGCGTGCCACGCGCGGCGGCGCGGCCTGCTGCCATCTTGTCCTTCTGCTTGCGCTGACGGAACTCGCAGATCTCGCGAGCGCGGTTCTCGTTCTCGACGACCACAAAAGGCTCGCCAGCGCCGGGAACGCCCGTGATACCCAGAAGCTCGACCGGCATGGACGGACCGGCATCCTTGAGCTGGCGTCCCTTGTCGTCCAGCATGGCTCGCACGCGGCCCCATTCGGCCCCCGCGACGACGATGTCGGAGCGGTTGAGCGTGCCCTTCTGGACCAGCACCGTCGCCACCGGACCGCGACCGCGATCCAGACGGCTTTCGATGACCGAACCTTCGGCGACACGGTTCGGATTAGCCTTGAGATCAAGGACTTCCGCCTGAAGCAGGATAGCCTCTTCCAGCTTGTCCAGCCCGGTACGCTTGAGCGCCGAAACCTCGACATCCTGCACGTCGCCGCCAAGGGCTTCGACCACGATCTCGTGGCTCAGCAGAGCCTGACGCACACGGTCTGGGTTGGCACCCGGCTTGTCCATCTTGTTGATCGCCACGATGATCGGGGCATCGGCAGCCTTGGCATGCTTGATGGCCTCGATCGTCTGCGGCATCACACCGTCATCGGCAGCCACCACGAGCACGACCACATCGGTGACCGAAGCACCGCGGGCGCGCATCGACGTGAAGGCTTCGTGACCCGGCGTGTCGACAAAGGTGATCTTAGCACCGCTGGGCACGGTCACCTGATAGGCGCCGATATGCTGGGTAATGCCACCGGCTTCGCCCGCGGCCACATCCGTGGTGCGCAGCGCGTCGAGCAACGAGGTCTTGCCGTGGTCAACATGGCCCATGACGGTCACGACCGGAGCGCGTGTCACGAGATCTTCCTCGCGATCTTCCACACCCTCGATGCCCAGCTCGACGTCGCTTTCGGCAACGCGGCGGACACGATGGCCGAATTCACTGATGACCAGCTCGGCCGTGTCGGCATCGATGAGCTGCGTGGCCGTAGCCATCACACCCATCTTCATGAGCGCTTTGACCACTTCGGCCTGACGCAGCGCCATACGGTTGGCAAGTTCAGCCACCGTGATGGATTCCGGCAGGATCACGTCACGCACCACGCGGACCTGATCCGCGCGCAGGCGCTCGAGCTCGGCCTGGCGGCGCTCACGATCACGCTGACGGCGAACCGAAGCGAGCGAACGTGTCTTGTCGTCGTCTCCCTCGATTGCGGCGCGCACGTCGATACGGCCGGAACGACGGGAATCCCCGCTCTTCTTTGGAGCCGCGGGGGCACCACGACGCGGCGGTGCGGCAGGAGCACGACGCGGACCAGCGCGGCGGTCATCCTCCGTCTCGGTCCCCGTTCCGGCACCGCCACGACGCAGATGCAGCGTCTCGTTACGCGGCGCGGGCGCAGCCGAACCCGATGCAGGCGCAGGCTTGGGCGTGACGGGACGCGGTGCCATGACAGCGCGTTCAGCCAGCGGCCGCAGACGCTCCATCGGAGCGGCAAGCTGGACGCCACCGGTACGACGGGCGGTATCGGCCGCTTCTAGCGGCGCACGTCGGGCAGCCTCTTCACGCTCGCGCTCAGCGGCACGCGCCTTGCGCTGCTCTTCCAGCGCTTCCTGCTTTGCCTGATCCTCGGCAGCAGCGGCCATCTGTTTTTCGTGCTCTTCCGCTTCACGGATCGCTTCGACCTCGCGAGCCGCGGCTTCGGCACGGGCTTCCTCTTCACGCTTTGCCTCTTCGGCAGCGGAGAGAATGCGAATCTTTTCCTCTTCGAGACGCGCGGCCTCGCGGGCTGCTTCCTTGCGCTGCTCTTCGAGCACACGCTGGCGGATCGCGAGTTCAGCCGGGGTCAGGGCACGACCTGCACCTGCACGACCGCCACGACCGCCCGCGGCACCACGACCGTCCTTGCGCTCAGTTGTCTCGCGCTTCTTGCGCACTTCCACCTGGACCACCTTCGAGCGGCCGTGGCTGAAGCTCTGACGCACAGAGCCTGCGTCTACCGTCCGCCCGAGTTCCATGCGCCCGCCCGGACGCAGGGACAGACGTCCCTTACCCTGGTCACCCTGAGCCTGGGCGCCCTGATCCTGGACATTCTGGCCATCTGTCTGACCGCCCTGAGCCTGAGTGCCCTGGTTCCGTTCGTTGCCTTCGCTCATATACCTGCCTGTTCCCGTCCGAGCCGCCCCTGGTGCGGCTCAGGAACCAACCCATCGGTCAGCCCCAAAAATCGTTCATGCTCAGCCATCAGACGCTGCGCCAGCGCCCCGGGCGCTATCACAACATAGACCGCATGTTCCCGCCCGAATGCCGTCGCGAGCATCTGGGCCGGTAACGTCAGTACCGGAAGCTTGTTGTTTCCCGATATCAGACGCCGCAACTCATCCGGGCTTCCGCCCGATCCCTGGATCACCAGCCCTGCCTTGCCGGCGGCAATCCATTCGCGACACTTAACAAACCCACAGAGAGCCTGACCGGCCCGGCGCGCGAGCCCCAGCCCCTGCACCAGCCGCGCTTCTATTCCTGAAACCAGTACCTGCGCAATATCCTCAGGCACCTTTACCGGCTGACGCGCTGCTCTGGAGAACAGATGACGCGTCCGCGCGGTTTCTAGCACATCCCGGTTGGCGCTCAACCAGATTCCCCGCCCTGGCAGCTTTACCGCCAGATCGGGGACGACCGTGCCATCCGGCGCGATGACAAAACGCAGCATTCCATCGGGATTTCCGCTCTTGCGGGTCACGATGCAGCGCCGCTGCGGCCCCTTCTCGTCATCGAGTTCGATCAGATCGACATCGGTTTCGGAGTCGGGACTCGGTGTGCGTGTTTCGTGGAGCTCAGACGTCGGAAGCCTCCCCTTCCTCGGGGGCTTCCTCGGCCTGCTCACCGTCGAACCAGTGGGCACGCGCTGCCATGATGATCTCATTGGCAGCATCTTCGTCTATATTGTCACTACCCAGCATTTCGACAAGTTCATCGCCAGCCAGATCAGCCAGATCGTCGAGGGTTTTCACGCCCTTCTCACCCAGGGTGACCAGCATGGCATTGGTGAAGACGCCCAGCTCGGCAATCGAATCCTCGACTCCCAATCCGCGACGCTTGTCATCCAGCTCCTGCTCCTTCTGCACGAGGAATTCCTCGGCACGGCGCATCAGCTCTTCTGCCACGCTTTCATCAAACCCTTCGATCGCATGCAGTTCATCGGGATCGGCGTAGGCCAGTTCCTCGATGGTGTGGAAGCCCTCGGTGACGAGCAGGCCTGCGATCACGTCATCGACATCAAGCGCATCGACGAAGAGCTGGGTGCGCTTGCGGAATTCTTCCTGACGACGTTCCGATTCCTCGGCTTCAGTCAGGATATCGATATCCCAGCGCGTGAGCTGGCTGGCCAGACGTACATTCTGGCCACGACGACCGATTGCCAGGGAGAGCTGTTCGTTCGGAACAACCACTTCCACGCGACCGGCCTCTTCATCCATGACCACCTTGGTCACTTCTGCGGGGGCCAGGGCGTTCACCACGAAGGTGGCGGCCTGCGGGCTCCAGGGGATGATGTCGATCTTCTCGCCCTGCAGCTCGGCCACAACCGCCTGGACACGGGAGCCGCGCATACCAACGCAGGCGCCGACCGGGTCAATCGAGGCGTCCTTGGACACGACGGCCATCTTGGCACGCGATCCGGGATCACGGGCAACAGCCTTGATCTCGATGATACCGTCGTAGATCTCAGGCACTTCCTGCGCGAACAGTTTGGCCAGGAAGGCGGGGTGGGTGCGGCTCAGGAAGATCTGCGGGCCGCGTGTCTCGTCGCGCACGTCGTAGATATAGGCGCGCACGCGATCGGAATTGCGGAAAGACTCGCGCGGGATCAGCTCGTCACGACGCAGCAGCGCCTCGGTATGGCCGATCTCGACCATGAGGTTACCGTATTCCGTGCGCTTGACCGTGCCGTTGACGATCTCGCCCACGCGGTCCTTGAATTCGTTGTACTGCTTCTTGCGCTCATATTCGCGCACGCGCTGCACGATGACCTGCTTGGCGGTCTGGGCGGCGATACGTCCGAAATCGATGGGCGGCAGCGGGTCGACCAGATGCTCGCCAAGCTTGATTTCGGGTTGGAACTTCACAGCAATGGTGAGCGGGATCTGGGTATCCTCATTCTCGACCGTCTCGACCACTTCGGTCCAGCGCGAGAGACGCACCTCGCCGGAGCGGCGATCGATCGTCGCGCGGATATCCTTCTCATGGCCATATTTGGCGCGCCCTGCCTTCTGGATGGCCTGCTCCATCGCCTCCAGCACTTCTTCACGATCGATGTTCTTTTCACGCGAAACAGCGTCTGCCACCAGAAGCAGCTCAGGACGGGTAACGGAGGTGTCCATCAGACGAAATCCTCAAATACGGAGCGCGATGCCGCGCAGACCAGCAGAAACGGAATAAGCGGTAAACTCGGTATGTCCAGTTATGGGCGTACCGGAACTCGGTGCGCCAGATCAGTGTGTCTTGCGCCCCGGCTTCGTCCCCTTGCCAGGCTTGGCCGGGTTGAGCCTCGGCGTCTTGCGACGCGGCGCTTCCTCTTCTTCTGCCCCTTCTTCCTCGGACGCAATGCCCATCATGGCGGCACTGGCCTCGATCAGGGCATCAGTCAGGACGAGGCGCGCCTTGCGAATGGTGTCAACCGGAAGAACGGCTTCCTCGCCGTCGTCCAGACGGATTACGGCAGAGTTCTCGCGCGTGCCGGTGATGATGCCGGAGAAACGCTTGCGTCCGTTGAGAGGCAGATCCAGTTCGGCCTTCACCAGATGGCCGGCAAACCGGTCCCAGTCCTTGAGGCGCGTCAGAGGGCGATCGATCCCGGCGGAGGAAACCTCGAGCGTCCAGGCGCCCGGAATCGGATCGTCCACATCCAGCACAGCACCGACGGCGTGGCTGATCTGCTCGCAATCCTCGATGCCGATAAGCGACCCATCGGCGCGATCCGCCATGATCTGGATGGTAGGCGTCTCGCGGCCCAGCACGCTCAGGCGCACGAGCTCGTAACCGAGATCGGTCAGGGTCGGCTCGATCTGCTGCGCAATGCGCGCTTCAAGACCGTTCAGGCTGGGAATTTCTATGGCCAAGACAAAAAAGGCGGCCGGTCAAGGCCACCCCCCGATAAGACGAAAGATGAAAGGAATACCGGCTGTGTAGGCCAATGTCCGGTCAGATGCAAGACTCGTAGCATACGCCGATCTTCGGACCTGCGAACCACGCCACATGGCGTCACCGCGAAAGCGTAACTCTTGATTACACTCCTCATGTAACACGCCTCTTGCCCAGACGCTTCTAATCCTGTCACACTTGACCCAATGAACGACACCCCCGAGCCACAACTCAGACCGCTTCTCGACGGGTCGGGTAACTCTGTCCGACAATCCGACAATGAGCGTATGAGCCTGACCCCCAAGCTTGTGATGGCGACCGCCGTCATGGCTGCGTGTCTGGGCGGCGTCATATGGAACAAATCATCTTCTACTTCAGCGCCGCCATCGTCTTCTCTCACCTCTGCAATGCAGGCAGAGCAACCTAATGCGGAGCCTCAGATCCGTCCGGATGCCATGCATTTCGACACGCAATTCGCGCTCGTCCCGACGGACAAGGCCGCATCAGCGCTCGCCTCGACCGGTTTTGACGAGCAACAGCGCGCCCAGATCCTGGCTGCGGTTAAAAATAGACGTATGCGCCTCGTCCGCATGCCGATTGCGCAGGTTTCCGGCGCCATCGGACAGTCGGTCGCCATCACCTCAGGTGGATTGAGGCAGAACTTGGTGCTCAAACCTGATCTGCAATCGGTCGTTCTGCCAATCTACCTAGCTGGAGAAGTCACGATCGATCCCCTGACCCCACCGCCGACAGGAGGTCTGGGAACGGGTATCCTGACCACCCTCGGACCGCAGATCCTGCCGCTCATTACGAGCCTCAACCAGCAGATTGTCCTGGACGTTATCGTACAATGAAAGCCCTGCTGCCCGCCCTAAACCGTCTCATGCCCGTGATGATGGTTATCTTCCTGATCCTCGCGAGCATTCAGGCTGCCGTCTCGCTCCATCTCTCCGGTGGGATGCTGATTCGCTTTCTCTCCTGGGCGAGAGACGCCTACCTTCCTGTTGCGGGGTTCGCAGCTTTCCTCACTGTTTCCGGCCTCCTTTACGAAGTTCGTTCCGCAAAATTGGCCCGCAAGGGACTTCGTCGTCGCAAAGGCTTTGTCATGGATATTCTCGCCCGCCTCACAAACCGCGTCGCTCTCGAGGAGCTTCTGGCCCAGGAGCAGAAGGAGGTCGCGATTAACGCCGAAGAACTTGCCGCCGGCCTGCGCGCGAAGGTGGTGGGGCAGGATCAGGTCTGCGAGGACATTGCGCAGCAGTTGCGTAGACGTCTGGCGCTGACAGTCCGCAACAAGCCCGTCGGGATCTTCCTGCTGGCGGGGCCACCAGGGACAGGTAAGACTTATCTCGCTAAGCAGATTGCGCGCCAGATGGAGCGGCCCCTCCTGCATTTCGACATGACCCAGATGTCGAGCCCGCACGCTGCCACCATGCTCTTCGGTTCACCGAAAGGCTATGTGGGCTCCGACAGCTTTGGCAAACTCACTGGAGGGCTGCAGGAAAAGCCCGATGCTATCGTTCTGCTGGACGAGATCGAAAAGGCGCATCCCGACGTCTTCAAGAAGTTCCTTACAGCATGGAATGATGGCCATGTTACCGAGGCTTCCACCGGCGCTCAGATCTCAACAACCCGCGCCATCTTCATGCTGACCTCGAATATTGCCACCGAGGCCCTGACAGAAATCGCAGATCGACTTCATGACGACGCTGATCGTATGCGCGCGGAATCGACAGAGGCCCTGCGCAAGGCCGGCTTTGCGCCTGAGGTGCTCAACCGCCTCGACCGCATCTTCGTCTTCCGCCAGTTGCGCGATCTTGATCTGGCGCGTGTAGCCGCCCTTGAGATTGAAGCCATGATCAAGGGCTATGGCCTCAATGTCGAGGCGGGTGGCATCGACGCCTATCTCCTGTTCCAGCTCATGCAGCGGCAGCAAAAGCTCGGTGCCGGAGCTTCCGCCCGTGATCTTGTTCGCTCCATCGAGGATATGGTGAGCGAGAGCCTGATTCTCGCGCGCCAGAACGATGCGAAGCTTGTCCGCCTCGTCATGGGAAATGACGGGGTCAAGGCCGAGATCGCCGATGACAGCAAATCCCTTACAGCTCGCCTGAGCCCCTGATCGCAATCGGGACCATAAAAACAGTGTCAGCTTTTCCCCGCTTGTGGCGCCGGGCGCCTGTCTGGCGACTCACGATCTACGTGATGATCGTCTTCACAGTTCTTGGCTTGCTTTTTCCAATGCCCTGGATGCTTGCTAAAGCACCTTGGTTAAGCCGGATACCGGGTATGCAGCCTCCCGCAGGCACAGCGTTGCCTCAGGCTCAGGCCTCTGCGGACGGAAACGCTTCTGCCCCGCAGGGAAACCCTGGACAACAGGATGCGCCTGACAACGGGACAAATCGCCTAATCGCCCCGGATATCACAACCGCCATGGTCGGTTCGATCCCGTTTGGCGGTCACACCCTGCCGCTGCCTGCCGGAATCTGGCATCCCGTGCTGACAGGTCAGTACGGGCCCGGTGGGCAGATGCTGATCAATATCCTGGTCAGAACCGATCGCGGGGTCGTCACAGGCGTCATCGTGGCTCGCACAGCCACCGAGCAATTGCCTATCGACATCGTGCAGCAGGCCACCAGCCACTGCCATGACGACCGCAATTACAGCGCGCAGATATTCGCTGATCGCGCTGACGGTCGTAGTGAATGCGCCTTCGTCGCCAACGCGGTCATGGGACCCAACGGCGTCATCTCGTCTGACGAACTGATCCAGCTCGCGTTCAAGCGTCTCTCGGCCCTCGGCTTTCCCATGCCTTCGCTCTTCATCGTCGCCAACTGGATTCAGAGCAGCGGGGCAATGGATAGCAACAAGGGCACCTCGGCTGTCACCTATCTGCTTTCCCCGACGAAGACCGGGACGGTGCAGCTTCTTGCTCCCCAACCCTATTGGGATAAGGCAACCCTCGCTCAGGTACCGAGCGCAGAAACCTTCGTACGCAAGACAGATCGGTGGCTTAACCAGTGGATACCGTTGCTCAGGCGCTACATGACGCAGGATACCACGACAACCCCCGTGCCAGTCGATTTGTCTCGTGATCCAGCGGCACCACCGCAATAAGGCCTTTTTGTTGTAGTAGCCTCGGATTGGGCGCGACTGGGGAGGCGGCATCCGTTGCCCATGCTGAATGGGCTCCCACCAATGCACACGATCAGACGCGCCAAAAGAATTCCTCCAAAAAAAAACCACTCGCGTTGCCTCTTTTATTGCCTCTATCTCAACATCTTCTGCCATCCTGTCCTGCAATACGGACAGGATCTGACACTCATGAAGTCTTTATCTTGCGATGAGCCCGGCCTACCGCTCGACATCTTGCGCAGGCGTTACCTGGCAAGTTGCAGCCAGTCCATGCCGGTCTCAGGGTTTCTCGCCTGGGCGTGCCTCGCGCTGGCGAGCTACGGACTCGGCCCTCGACTGCCCTATTATGCCTACCTGATCGTCGCAGCCATCCCACTCCCCCTGTCGATCATTCTTGACAGGATGTTCGGCGCTCCCGGCCTTCAGAGGAGCGCGCGCCACAACCCCATTACCCAGCTTTTCATGAATTGCATCACCGTTACGGGACTGCTCATCCCCTTCGCAATCCTGGCCGGGATAGCAGCGCATGATCCAAGCCTGCTCATGCTGGGCGTAGGCCTCTATGCCGGGATTGTCTGGGTGCCTCATGGGTGGGGTGCGGATGATCGGGCTGGGCTCATCCATTTCATTCTGCGCGCTGCCCTATGCTACGCCGCTTATCTTCTGACGCCAGGCTGGGCCCGGCAGCCGGCAATCGCAGCGGCGGTCGCTGTGAGTTATCTCTACGAGCTCATCGCCATGAAGAAGCCCGCAAGCGCGCGTGATGGAAAGTCATGACCCGCTCCGAATGCCTCGTCTCCCGCGAAGATATCGCCGTTCGTGCCCCAGACCGCCCCTTGCTTTGTTACATTGCCCGTCAGTGGTGACCGGAGCGCCTGACGCTCTGGCCCAGCTTGCGCTCCACATGGCGCGCGAAGCGAACGAAAGGCAGACCGAGCAGCAGGTAAGCCGCCCCGATCAGCAGCCCCGTACCGATGTAATCGTAGTAGGTTGAGGACAGGCGGATATAGGTCTTGGTCAGCTCGGTCAGGGTGATGACGCTGACGAGCGAGGAATCCTTCAGCAGGGCAATGAAATCGTTGGTCATGACAGGCAGCACGGTACGAAAAGCCTGCGGAATGATCACGAGTCGCACTGCCTGCCCATGGGTCATGTTGAGGGCAATCGCGGCCTCCATCTGCCCTCTGGGCACCGAAGACAAGCCCGCCCGATAATTCTCGGCTTCATAGGCAGCGTAGTTCAGGCCGAGCGCGAGGACACCGGCAAAGAACGGTGAGAGCTTGATACCCAGTCCCGGCAAGCCATAAAAAATGAACAATACCTGGATGAGCAATGGCGTTCCACGGACGATTTCAATGTACAGCCCGCAGGCGCCCCGAACGAGACCCGGGCCGTAATGGCGACCTAGGGCCAGAAGAAGGCCCAGGCTGACGGCCAGCACCATGGCCAGGGCGGAAACCACGAGCGTCAGTCCCGCGGCCTCGGCAATGATCGGCAGAAACCCCACATAGCGCCGCATCTGCCCCATCCAGCCGGTCTGACTGCGCATGGCGTCGCGGTAGCGCAGCCATTGCGTTGGCGCGACATGGCGCTGCGTATGATCGCCCGTCATCTGGGCCATCTCGGGCGTCCAGAGATTCCAGCGTCCGAGGATATCCTGCAGGGTACCATCCTGCATCATCTCGCCCAGAGCACGGTCAACCGCGTCATGAAGGGCCAGATTGCCCTGGCGAAAAGCAATCCCGTACCGTGTCTGGCCTATCGGATCGCCTACGATCACAAGATCATCGGTCACACCTGCATAATAGAGCGCGATAGGACCATCCAGCAGCAAGGCATCCAGCCGCCCGTTGCGCAGATCGGAGAAGGCGTAGGTCTCCTCCTCGTACGAGCGCACGCTGATACTCGGTTCCCGTTGCAACAGGCGCTCGGCGAGCGTTTCCTTGATCGTCCCGACCACATGACCACGCAGCGCGCTGAAGCTGTTCAACTCCTGACGATCGCGACGCACCACGATACGATCACCGGTGACGTAATAGGGACGCGAAAACAAGGCCGCCTGCAAATGGTCGGGCGTCATCTCGATGCCATCAACCACCATATCGTACATGCCGCGCTGCAAACCCGGTATCAGCCCGTCCCAGTCATTCTGGACGAAACGTGCCTCTCGCCCCAGACGTCGGGCGATTTCCTGGACCATGTCGAACTCGAACCCCTCAAGTCGGGTCGTATCGGCAGGATCATGAAACACATAAGGCACATTGGCTTCGCCATCCGACGCCCAGCTCAATTCATGCACGGCTGATGCCGGAGCCGCAAAGGCGCGGGGACCGGGGAGAAAGAGCGCGACGCAAAGCAGGATGAGCAGCCTCATGCGGGCGGTCAGACCTGCGCTCACAGGAGAGACCTCAGGAAACGACGTGTTCTCTGATCTTCGGGAGCAGCAAACAGCTCTTCGGGATCGCCGCTCTCGATGATCCTGCCCCCCTCTACATAGAGAACGCGATCCGAGGCGGCGCGGGCGAAGCGCATGTCATGGGTCACCACGATCTGCGTCATCCCCTCTTCATCCAGGCGTCGCATGACCTGAAGAACCTCCTCGGCCAGTTCCGGGTCGAGCGCCGAGGTCGGCTCGTCATACAGCATCACGGCTGGTTTCATGGCCAATGCCCGGGCAATGGCGGCACGCTGCTGCTGCCCCCCCGAAAGGGTTCCAGGATAGCGCCCCGCCAGACCTTCCAGACCGACTTTGGCCAGAAGGCTGCGTGCCAGAGGCTCACTCTCGGCGGGAGAAATTTTCTTAACGGCGCGCGGCGCCATCATGACGTTATCGAGCACGGTGCGATGCGGAAACAGATTGAAAGACTGGAAAACCATACCCACATGGGCGCGCAGCTTGTGAGCGCGACGCTCCTGGGCCCGGTTCCAGCCCTGGCCATCGCTCTTGTCGATTTCGACATCCCGGATGCGAATCGATCCGGAATCGGGAATTTCCAGGAAGTTCAGGCAGCGGAGAAAGGTCGATTTGCCGCAGCCCGAGGGGCCAATGATGGAGATCAGATCACCGCGCTTAACGCGAAGCGACATGTCGTGAAGCACGACATGTCGCTCAAAGCTCTTGGTGATGTTTCTGGCGTCGAGAACGGTCTCGGCGTGATCAGTCAGTTTCGGTCATCCCGCGCAGGACATAAGGAAGAATTCCTCCATGCCTGTAATAGGCGACTTCATCAAGCGTATCGATGCGGCAGAGAAGCTCGACCTGCTCGGTCTCGCCGCTGGCGCGGGTGATGGTCATCGGCACGGTCATCCGTGGCGTAATGGAATCGAGCCCACCCAGGGTGATCGTTTCGGTCCCATCCAGTCCCAGCGTCTTGCGGGTCGTGCCCTCGCGAAAGGTCAGAGGCAGAACGCCCATGCCCACGAGATTGGAACGATGGATACGCTCGAAGCTCTCAGCGATCACGGCCTTGATGCCCAGCAGGTTCGTACCCTTGGCCGCCCAGTCGCGCGACGAGCCCATGCCGTATTCGCGGCCGCCGATCACGACCAGCGGCGTGCCATCCTGCTGGTAGCGATGTGCGACGTCATAGATCGATGCGACGGTCCCGTCGGGCAGATATCTCGACATGCCGCCTTCGACACCGGGCAGCATCTCGTTGCGGATACGGATATTGGCGAAGGTGCCACGCACCATCACGCGGTCATTGCCACGGCGCGATCCGTAGGAGTTGTAATCGGCCACCGATACCTGATGCTCGCTCAGGAATTTGCCTGCCGGTGAAGACGGCTTGATGGCGCCTGCCGGAGAGATATGGTCGGTCGTGATGTTATCGCCCAACAGCGCAAGAATACGGGCATTCTCGATGTCATGTGTCTCGCCCGGCTCCTTGGTCAGCCCTTCGAAATAGGGCGGCTTCTGGATGTAGGTCGAGCTGTCCGACCAGGCGAAAGTACGGGCATCACTGGCGACGGCCAGAGCCTGCCACTGCTTCGTCCCCTTCGAGATGCTGCCATAACGCTCTACAAAGCTCTCACGCGTGACGGAGGACTTGATGAGCGCCGCAATCTCTTCATTGCTGGGCCAGATATCGCGCAGGAAGATCTCCTTGCCCTCTGTCGAGATGCCAAGCGGCTCTTTCGTGATATCCTTGCGCAGCGTACCAAGTAGCGCATAGGCCACCACAAGCGGCGGGCTGGCGAGATAATTGGCACGCACGTTGGGCGAGATACGCCCTTCGAAGTTACGATTACCCGACAATACCGACGTGGCGACAAGGCCATTCCCCTCGATCGCATCCACGATCGGCTGGGCGATGGGGCCCGAATTACCAATGCAGGTCGTGCAGCCATAGCCGACCGTCTCGAAGCCAAGCGCGTCAAGATCGGCGCTGAGTCCGGCCTTGTCGAGATAATCCGTCACCACCTGCGAGCCGGGCGCCAGCGACGTCTTGACCCAGGGCTTGGGCTTGAGGCCGAGGGCACGGGCCTTGCGCGCCACCAGACCAGCTGCCACGAGAACGGCCGGGTTGGAGGTGTTGGTGCAGGAGGTGATGGCCGCAATCACCACATCGCCATGACCGATATCGTAATCCGAACCGGCCACGATGGCGCGCTTACGCACGTCATCGGGCTTGACGCCCAGTGTGGTGGTCAGGGCTTCTTCGAAAGCCGAGGTCGCATCGGTCAGCGCGACGCGGTCCTGAGGACGCTTGGGGCCCGCCAGCGAGGGGATGATGGTCGACAGATCGAGCGACAGCACCTTCGAGAATACGGGCTCGGGGGTGTCGGCATCGCGGAACATGCCCTGGGCACGCAGATAGGCTTCTGTGAGGCGAATGCGATGCTCGTCGCGGCCCGTCTGGTGCAGATAGTCCAGCGTCAGCGCATCGACCGGGAAGAACCCGCAGGTCGCACCATATTCCGGGGCCATATTGGCGATGGTCGAACGATCGGCCACCGGCAGATGATCGAGGGCGGGGCCGAAGAATTCCACGAATTTGCCGACCACGCCTTCGGCGCGCAGCATTTCGGTGATGGTCAGCACCAGATCGGTCGCGGTAGCCCCCTCAGGAAGCATGCCGTCCAGACGCACGCCGATCACATCCGGGATCAGCATGGCGATCGGCTGGCCGAGCATCGCGGCCTCGGCCTCGATGCCGCCCACACCCCACCCGAGCACACCCATGCCATTCACCATGGTGGTGTGGCTGTCCGTGCCATAGAGCGTATCCGGATAGGCATAGTCCTTGCCATCGACCGTACCGGTCCAGACGGCCTGCGCCAGATATTCGAGGTTCACCTGGTGGCAGATACCTGCACCCGGCGGTACGACGCGGAAGTTCTCGAACGCGCCCTGGCCCCAGCGCAGAAAGGCGTAACGCTCGCCATTGCGCTCGAACTCGATCTCGACATTGCGCTCCAGCGCATCGGCGCTGCCCGCCACATCGACCATGACCGAGTGATCGATCACGAGATCGACCGGCACCAGCGGGTTCACCTTCTCCGGGTCACCATCGAGGGCAATGATGCCATCGCGCATGGCGGCGAGATCGACCACGGCGGGAACGCCCGTGAAATCCTGCATGAGGATACGCGCCGGTTTGAAGGGCACTTCCTGATCCGAGTGGCCCTTCGCGGTCCAGTCGACAATGGCCTGCGCATCTTCCGTGCGGTAGCTCAGCCCGTCTTCGAAGCGGAGTACGTTTTCGAGCAGGACCTTGAGGCTGACCGGCAGGCGGGACAGATTGCCCAGCTTGCTCGCCGCCTCAGGCAGGGAAAATATGCGGTACTTCCGGCCATCAACCTCCAGATCCCGCATCACGCCCAGGGAATCCCGTCCAACGGTTCTCATGGCTTGTCCTCCTGCCTTGTCAACTGGCTGCCTTGTCAACTGGCCCTTGCGGGCTGGCCCTTCTATACAGTCTCGACCCTTATTCGCACAGAGTCGAATGAAACTCTCTCAGGAAGATGTTATTTCCGCACAATGTCAGGTTTTCCCTCGTCTCATGCACCCTGGCTCGTCTTGCATGACGTAACCGTGATTCGCGGAATGCGCCTTGTTCTGGACGGAACAAGCCTCGCGTTGTCTGCCGGTGAGGCTTTGCTGCTGACGGGACCAAACGGTTCGGGCAAATCGACGCTGCTGCGCGTTCTGGCCGGGCTCTGTCCTCTCCAGGGAGGCCGCCTCACGATGGGCGGTCGTGACGGGCATGACCCAGAGCAAGCTCTGGATATCGCCTATCTCGGCCACGCAGATGCGCTCAAACCCGGATTGACCCTGCGGGAGAATCTCACGCTGGAAGCGAGGCTTTTCGAGAGCGATATGGAAAGGGCGCTGAATGCTCTCGATCTGCTCGATCTTGCCGACCTCCCCGCCAGGCTGCTTTCTGCCGGCCAAAAGAGGCGTGGGGCTCTCGCCCGCATCCTGCTGCGCCACGCGCGGCTATGGTTGCTTGATGAGCCGAGCCTCGGCCTCGATCAGCGCGCGATCGCCCGGCTCGGCACCCTCATGGCGGCGCATCGTGCCGCGGGTGGGATGATCGTCGCCACAACCCATGTACCTCTTCCTCTGCCCGATGCGCGTAGCCTCGCCCTCAATCCCTCTGAGGGCCTGTCATGATCGGAAGTGCGTTTCTCGCTCTGGTCAGACGCGAGTTGCGTCTGGCAGTGCGTCACGGGTCAGACACTCTCGCGGCCCTGCTCTTTTTCCTGCTCTGCGGCAGCCTGTTTCCGCTCGCGCTTGGTCCCTCCCCCGCAATGCTGCATCGCCTGGCCCCCGGTATCATCTGGGTCTGTGCCCTTCTGGCAAGCCTGCTACCTCTGGATCGTGTTTTCGGAGCCGAATTGGAAGACGGGGCACTCGATCATCTGCTGATGCTCGGCCTGCCTCCCGGCCTGCTCGCTCTGGCGAAAATCTTCGCGCATTGGCTGACCACCGGCTTACCACTCCTGATGGCCACCGTACCACTGACGCTGATGCTCGGCGGAACTCCTGCGGATATACCGCCCATTCTGGCTGGGCTGGCTCTGGGCACGGTGCTGCTCTCCCTTCTGGGCGGCATGGCGGCTGGGCTCGTCCTGGGTGCGCGGCGGGGCGGCGTCCTGCTGCCCTTGCTCGTGCTGCCTCTGGCAACGCCGGTGCTGATCTTCGGTGCCGCCGCCGCCGATGCGGCGACCAACGGGCGGAGCTTTGCCACGGAACTCGACTTTCTGGGGGCTTTCCTTGCCCTTGCGCTTCCCCTTTGCCCGCTCGCTGCTGGCGCCGGCCTGAAGGCCGCAACCGCCTGAAGGGCCAGGAGGGAGGCTTCCGTCGGGTGCCTCGTAGTCAAACTCCGTGGGGCGTGCCCGAACAGGCGCGCTGAAGCCGCGTAAGTCCCGGCGCCAAAAGACCGGCAGGGCTTGCCATCTGCCCTCTCCCCGTTCTCTAACGGGTCTTGTGTTTTATCCGGAAGGTGCTCATGCGTTTCTCCCCGCTCCTCGCCAGTGTCGCCCTTCTCGCCTTGGCGCCTCTGACGGCACAGGCCGCACCGGGCTATCTGCGCGACCCGGCGCTTTCCGGCACGCAGGTCGTGTTCGACGCAGAGCAATCAGTCTGGAGCGTCGGCCTGCAGGGAGGCCCCGCCAGCCGCCTCACCGCACCCATCGGCACCGACCCGCACCCCATTCTCTCGCCCGATGGCAAGCAGGTTGCCTTCCTGGCCAATTACGATGGCCCGACCGAGCTTTACGTCATGCCCATCGAAGGCGGCACGCCAAAGCGCGTGACCTATGAGAACCAGAGCGTCACACCTATTGGTTGGGACCGCAAGGCGGGTATTCTGTACAGCACCGCCCCGCCCACCGGCCCCGGGCTGAGCCATATCGTCGTCGCCATTCATCCGGTCAGCGGAACACGCCGGGTCTATCCGCTGGCAGATGCCAATGACGCCACCCTGAGCCCCGACGGCCAGTGGATCTACTTCGTGCGTTTCGGTACGGCGGTGAGCCACGATCATTTGCGGCTCTATCGCGGCGGCGCGATGGCCCAGCTCTGGCGCTATAAGCTCAAGGGCGGGGTCGAGGCAGAGCGGATCGGCCCCACAGACGCCAATATGCGGCGTCCCATGCTCTGGAAAGACAGGCTGATCGTGATCAGCGACCGTGACGGGCGGGATAATCTCTGGAGCTATGCGCTGGACGGGACAGAGGGACACGCCCTGACCCATCACGACGATTTCGGCGTGCGCGAGGCCAGTCTGAGCGGCCATGATATTGTCTACCAACTCGGCGCGGATCTGTATCATCTCGACCTCGAGACCGGATCGGAAACCCTCATCCCTGTCGAGATTGCGAGTGATCGTGCCGCCCGCCGCCCGCTCTGGCTGGACAATCCCTATCCCTTCCTCACGGATATCGCCCTGGCCCAGAACGGCAAGCAGGTGGCCCTGACCATCCGAGGCCACGCCGTGCTAGCCGCACCCGGCCCCTTGCGTCGCATCACCCTGGCTACGGCACCGACCACACGCCTGCGTCATGCTGCGCTCTCCCCCGATGGCAAGACGCTCTATGCCTTCAGCGACAAGGGCGGGGAATCAGAACTCTGGGCTTTTCCTGCTGCCGGTGGCAGCGAGGGAACACAGCTCACCCATGGCACCAAGGGAGAACCGACAGGCCTCTGGGTCTCACCCGATGGCGGCCATATCGCCCATACTGATCTTTCAGGGCATCTGTATCTCCTTGATCTCTCCACTCATACCGACAAGCTGATCGACGATGCGCGTCTGGACGGACAGAGCGAATATGATTCCCTTGCCTGGTCGCATGACGGACGCCTACTCACTTTCGTCAGGGCCCGGGGAGAGAACATACGCCGTCAGATCGCGCTCTATGCGCTCGATACCGGCACGACACTCTGGGCGACCACTCCCGATTATGAATCCTATGCGCCCAGTTTCAGCCCGGACGGGCATTTCCTGTGGTTTCTTTCCGACAGGCATTTCAGCCTGAACAACGGAAGCCCATGGGGCGACCGTGCGCCTGCCCCCGTGTTTACGCAGCGCACGGGGGTTTTCGCCCTCGCGCTGCAAAAGGACGGACGTTTTCCCTTTGCCCCGGTCACCGAACTCCTACCGCCCGCACCGGCAAAGACGACCGATGCGCCGGGAAAATCGGTTGGCAAGAAGCCTGCCGCCATCCTCGATGTCGAGAACCTGCCGAACCGCCTCTACCAGCTTCCTTTTCCGGCAGGAACATTCAGCAAGATCGCGGTGGGCCCTGACACGCTGTACGTTCTGGCTCACAAACCCGATCAGCCGGTCAGCAAGGATGACGACCTGACGCTTCGTGCGATCAAGATCGAGCCGGGCGAAATCAAGCCCAGTGATTTCGCGACGGGATTGCGCGACATGTCCCTTACCCCGGATGGCAAGACACTCATGCTTGTCTCCGGCAAGGAGGATGCGCGCCCCAAGATCCAGCTCGTACCCGCCACGGGCTCGATGAGTGGCGTGAGTGGCGCCAATACCACGGTGACACTCGACGGCTTCCGCCTGCGGGTCGACCCGGGGGCCGAATGGCAGGATATGTTCAACGATGCCTGGCGCCTGCATCGCGATCATTTCTATGACCCCGCGCTGCACGGGGTGGACTGGAACGCAACCCGTGAACGCTATCGCCCGCTCTTGTCACGCGTCGGCGATCGCTCCGATCTGGACGATCTGCTCGGCCAGATGATGGGCGAACTCAATGCGCTTCATTCCCAGCTTCGCGCGCCGCAAACCCCCGAGCGCGACAACGCGGTCCTGATTGCGAGCCTTGGCGCTCATCTGACCCGTCAGCCGGGCGGATTCCTGATCGATCGCATCTATGAGGGTGACCCCGATCTACCCGATGATCGCTCGCCGCTGGCAGCTCCAGACGTCGATGCTCGCCCCGGTGACCTGATCATTGCCCTGAACGGACAGAGCCTCGCCGATCAGCCCGATCTGACCGCCCTTCTCGCCAACCAGGCCAATCGTCAGATCCTTCTCACCCTCAAGCGCAAGGACCGCCAGTTCCAGATTGTCACGACGGCGATCGGCGCCAAACAGGATGCGTCCTTGCGCCTGCAGGCCTGGGAAAACGAGCGCGCGCGCTATGTTGCCGATGCCAGCCATGGACGGATCGGCTACGTGCATCTGCGCGCCATGGGCAAGGACGACATCGCTCGTTTCACGCGCGATTTTTTCAGCCAGACCGAAAAAGACGGCCTCGTGATCGATGTGCGTCGCAATCTGGGCGGGAATATCGATTCATGGGTCCTGTCGGAGTTGCTGCGCAAGGTGTGGATGTTCTGGTCCGATCATGGCAAGGCGCCTCAGGGCAACATGCAGCAGACTTTCCGCGGGCATCTTGTCGTGCTGTGCGACGCCTTCACCTATTCCGACGGAGAGACCTTCTCCCAGGGAGCCAAATCCCTCGGTCTAGGCCCTCTCATCGGTGTGCGTACTGCTGGCGCGGGCGTCTGGCTGTCCGATACCGATCGTCTGGCCGATAACGGTCTGCCCCGGACGGCGGAGCGTCCCTATTTCGACATGAAAGGCCACTGGCTGGTCGAAAATCACGGCGTCGAGCCCGACATCACGGTGGAAAACATGCCTGTCGCCACCTTCAACGGTCAGGATCAACAGCTCGACAAGGCACTCGAGACACTTAACACCTTGCTGGACCAACACCCGATTGCCCCCATGGCGCCCGAAGCTTTCAACGGCACGGCGGAGGCAAAACCGCATTGATACGACCGTCCGCTGAGGCATTCATGCGGAGGGCTTCGGGTTTCAATAAGAGGCATCCAGGGCGCTGCGCCCGGCTCCGGGCGGGCGCACACCCGACTCATCCCTCCCAGCGGGGGGGGCAGAGGCTGATGATCCTTTGGCGGGCACCAGGTGGCGTTGCGCCTGGCCTGCTCAGCAGCTGGGGGAATAACCTACAGGCACGAGGATAGCACTCTTCATGGCGCCCAGGAGCGGAAGAATACCCTTGGGCGGCCAGGCGCCTGTTTCAACCGCCTGTTTGCGCCTGGCTGCGCGCTCCGCAAGATCGGCATACGGCCAGGCATGGGCCAGACGCGACACACCATCGCTCGAAGTCATGACGAGATAGGCTGGTGAGACAGCCGAGCGCGCTGGGAGTGCGCCTTCCATCAGCGCCGTCACCTCTGCTTCGCGGCCTGGCAGGATATCATAGACACGCCATTCATAGGCGCCCCCGAAAGCACCCGGAGCTGGCTGCGTCCCGCCGATCAGTGTCCAGCGCTGACGGTCGATACGCTCGACGCCCGCCGCATGGTCGGGCCAGACGATATCCTGAGGAGTCTGGCTGAAAAGAACGACAATTTCGTTCAGAGCACCGAGATCGGTAGTCCAGCAGCCCAGAAATCCAGCGCGACCCACGAGGGGCGCCTCAAGGGCGCCCACGATAGCGGGGACGCTCCCCGAGCGGCAGGTGAGAACGAAGGTTTCAACGCATACCGGCATCGGAGGAGATTCCTTGTGCAGTGTTCTTATTTCTTGAGAGAGTCGACGAACTTCTCGAGCCAGTGGATCGTGTAGTCACCCTTCTGGAACTGCGGGTCGGCAAGGATCTTGCGGTGCAGCGGAATGACCGTCTTCACACCATCCACCACGCATTCGTCCAGAGCCCGCATCATGCGTGCAATCGCCTCGGCACGTGTCGGGGCATGGACGATCAGCTTGGCGATCATACTGTCATAATAGGGCGGAACGCGATACCCGGCATAGATGGCGCTGTCGATACGCACACCCAGACCACCCGGTGCATGAAAGACCTTGATCGTGCCGGGATTCGGCATGAAGGTTTCAGGATCTTCCGCATTGATGCGGCATTCGATGGCATGACCACTGAAGGTGATGTCCGACTGCTCATAGCCGAGCGCCTGACCGGCTGCCACGCGGATCTGCTCACGAACGAGATCGACATCGCACACCATTTCGGTCACGGGATGCTCGACCTGAAGACGCGTGTTCATCTCGATGAAGCAGAACTGGCCGTCCTGATAGAGGAATTCCAGCGTACCGGCGTTGCGGTAGCCCATCTTCTTGAGTGCTGCCGTTGCAGTCGCCCCGATCGCATCGCGCTCCTCAGCCGAGAGAACGGGCGATCCAGCTTCTTCCAGAAGCTTCTGGTGACGACGCTGCAGCGAGCAGTCACGCTCGCCGAAATGCACGACATTGCCATGCGTATCAGCCATGATCTGCAGCTCGATATGACGCGGCTTGTCGAGATATTTTTCGAGATAGACCTCGTCATTACCGAATGCCGCGCGGGCCTCGGTGCGGGCTACCGACCAGGCTTCCTCGATCTCGTCTTCAGTCTGTGCCACCTTCATGCCACGACCGCCACCGCCTGCTGCAGCCTTGATCAGCACGGGATAACCAACCTTGGCGGCGACTTCGCGCGCCGCGGCCAGATCGCGTAATGCGCCATCCGAACCCGGCACAAGCGGCACGCCAAGCTCGCGCATGGTGGTCTTGGCCATGATCTTGTCACCCATCGTGCGGATATGATGGGCGGTCGGGCCGATGAACACGAAGCCGTGCTCCTCGACCGTCTCGGCAAAATCGGCATTCTCGGAAAGGAAGCCATAACCGGGATGGATGGCTTCGGCCCCGGTGATCGTAGCGGCCGAAAGAATGGCAGCCACGTTCAGATAGGAGTCACGCGAAGAGGGCGGCCCGATGCAGACCGCCTCATCCGCCAGTCGGACATGCATGGCATCGGCATCGGCCGTTGAATGCACGGCAACCGTCGCTATGCCCAGTTCACGGCAGGCGCGCAGGATGCGAAGCGCGATTTCGCCGCGATTGGCGATCAGGATCTTGGAAAACATCGGGTTCCAGACTCAGTCAGTAATGCTTATTCGATGATGGCGAGCGCTTCGCCGAATTCAACCGGGTCACCGCTGGAAACCAGAAGACGCTTCAGGGTGCCGCCGCGCGGCGCCTTGATCTGATTGAAGGTCTTCATCGCCTCGATCAGCATCAGGGTCTGACCGGCCGTCACAGCCTGGCCTTCCTGCACGAAGGGGGGAGCCGACGGATCGGGTGCCAGATAGGCAATACCGACCATCGGGCTGTTGACAGCGCCAGGATGGTTGGCAGCGTCGACCGGGGCAGCTGCCGGAGCAGGTGCGGCAACAGGCGCCGCAGCAGCGGGTGCCGGGCCAACGGCATGAACCACCTGGCCGCCGGCATTGCGTGCCACACGAATGCGACTGTCCTTTTCCGCGACCTCGATCTCGGTCAGTCCGGTTTCAGTCAGAATATCGGCCAATGCCCGGATGGCATCCGCGTCCACGAGCATACGGCTCATCGTTCGTCCTCGTCTTCGATCATGTCATAGAGTGCACGCAATGCCATGGCATAGCCACGCACGCCAAACCCGCAGATTACGCCAATGGCGGCCTGGGAGGTATAGGTGTGATGGCGAAAGGCATCGCGGCGATGGATGTTGGAGATGTGAACCTCCACCGTCGGCAGGCCCGTGGCGAGCAACGCATCGAGCAATGCGATGGATGTGTGACCATAGGCCGCCGGATTGATCACGATACCACGCGCCCTTCCCCGGCATTCCTGAATCCAGGAAACCAGTTCCCCTTCGATATTCGTCTGGCGAAAATCGATGGCGACATCGAGCTGCTCGGCGGCCTGGATGCAAACCTGTTCAAGGTCGTCCAGTGTCGCATGGCCGTATATTTCCGGCTGGCGCATTCCGAGCATGTTGAGGTTGGGGCCGTTCAGCACGGCAATCATCGGGCGAATCATGAAAGGAGCCCGTAGCACTTTCGCATGGGCCGTAAAAGCCTTCCCGCATGGCGCAGAGGGTTTACGCCTCATTCCTGCCGCGTTTCTCGGCTTCTGTGCCCCTCATGAGACAGCCTCTCGCCCGTCTCATGCGCTTCTGAGGGTTCTTTCGCGCAGGTTCGGGCATCACGATTTCGCAATCGTGGCAGGCTGTGATACACACGTCGTTCGCCGCCCCGGATCGTCGGGGCATTCGTTCGTTCGGAGTAACTGGGCAAAAGGCTGCAAGCTGTCGTGATATCTTCTAGAAGCAGAAAACTGACATTCAGTTCCACGGAACGATGCAAGATGCGTCTCCGCGCCCGAATCGGGGGTCTCGCTCTGCTTTGCACGGCATTCGCACCGAAGCATGGCGCTCACGCGGCCACGGCCTCGCAGGCCGCGCCCCAGACCACGATCGTGACCGAACCCAGCGCTGAGAACGCCCCCTGGGCCTCCTCGGTGCGCCTTGCGCTCGCCAAGCGTGCCCATCGTATCGCTCTAGCCAGCCATAATGTGCTCTCATGGTCTGAGCATGGCGTCGCCAGCTGGTATGGCCGTCGCCTCGCCGGTCATCGAACCAGCAGCGGCGAGCGGCTGGACGGCCAGGCCCTGACGGCCGCGCATCCTACCCTGCCCATGGGCTCGAAGGTTCTGGTCGAGAACGAAGATACGGGTCGTTCGGTCATCGTGACCGTCAATGATCGCGGACCATTCAACAGCCGCATCATCGATCTCTCTCACGCAGCTGCAGCAGAAATCGGTATGCTGGGCAGTGGTACGGCTCACGTGAAGATCGCCCCTATTCCTGCCGATACCGCCATCAAGGAAGACCAGCCGCTTGAGGTGGCCGAGGCGGAAGCTGAGGACACCAACGAGCAAGCCCTCGATGCTGTCACTCCGGTCGTGAAGCCTCATGCGCGCCGAGCAGCCCCTACGCGCCGTGTGCATCACCACAAGTAAACCGCTCCTACGTCACTTCTTCTTTGGAGCGAGATACAAAAAAAAGGGCGTGGGTCATTGGCCACACGCCCTTTTTTATGGCCTGACAGTCGATTACCAGCACCTAGCTTTCCGAGGCGACTGCAACCGTGGGCTCGCTGCCCTCCTGCACACGCGTGACACCTGGCACCTTAGGGTTGAACCCCTTCATGCGATCCTCGAGCCCGGCATTCAACTCGGCCCCGAACAGCACGACATAGGTGCCGACGAAGAACCACATCATGATCGCGGCAACAGCACCTAGCGGGCCGTAGGTCGAGCCGTAGCTGGCGAAATGACTGACGTAATAGGAGAAAGCGAGCGAGGTCAGCACCCAGAGAAGCGTGGCCACCAGGGAGCCCGGAACGATCCATCGCCAATCCGGCTTGTCACGGCAGGGGCCATAGCGGAACAGAAGCGTCACCGCGATGAATACGAAGAGCAGCATCAAGGCAGGTGCGCCGAAATGGACGATATAGCGGGTGCTGTAGCTCATGAGGTAATCGGTAAGATACAGGATTTCGGGCGGCAGATTCCGCAGACCGAACCGGTTGAGCAGGTCTGGCATGTAGTCGATCAATGCCGGGAAAGCCACCATGAGCGCCAGCGTCATGCAGGCCCCCACCACAGCTCCAAACGTGACCCCAAGCGCGAGAAACTGGAAGCGGAAGAACCCGCGCGTCTCCAGAACGTCATAGGCAAGGTTGAGCGCTGAAAGAACCGATTTGGTGCTCGCCGAGGCTGACCAGAGGGCGATGGCTGTCGAGAAAATCAGTCCAACCGTGAGCGAGGCATGGGGCTGGGCAATCAGCGTATGGATCTGCGAGGCGATGAGCTCGAAAGCGGTCGCGGGCAGCAGATTGCGCAGGACATTCAGCTGGGGTTCCACAGTCTGCAGATCGAAGATCAGTCCGTAGAGCGAGATCAGCGATGAGATGGCCGGGAACAGGGAAAGCGTGGCGTAGAACGCGCATCCCGCAGCCGAGAGGCTGGTCTGACTCGATCCGAGATTGCTCAGTGTCTGACGCAGGACAAGCTTCCACCCACCCAGAGGCATATGGATAGGGCTTTTGGCGCCGGTACCGGGTGCCTCGCGCCCCATCGCCTCCTCGGCAAGGGGTGTCTCGGCGGCGATCTTCGCCAGAGACTCAGACGGTCTCGACGCATCGACGGCACCACCCGATTCAAGGGCAATTTTTCGGGCCTGACTATCCGATGTCGGGGACTCGTCCACAAAGATCTCCTTGTTCATGCCACTTCGGCGCCCTTGAGGCGGTTCAGGCTCTGCCTGGGGTCAGGCGGGCTCTTTATTGCCCGCGCAGCCCCGAAACGAAAAGGGAGACTGCCCCATCATGACGCTCAGACTCCCGAAACGTTGCACTGCGTATAGCGTTACAGGGCCACAACTTCGCCCCGGTCGAAGAAAAAAAAGACACCATCAATTTTTTAGTTGCAACAGGGGGGGTTTGGTCCCATATGCGCCCCACGCAGCAACGCACGTGCCACTGGCCCTCTGTAGGTTACGCAACGACGTCAAGCGTTCTGGCAATCGGGCTGATCCTGCTCACTTTCGAGCAACCAGCCTCGTCCTGATCGCCGGTCCGTTCGACCGTTTCGCAACAAACCCGCCCGTGCAGCTTCGGGCGGATTTCGGGAGGAGTGACTCATGACTCCGAAAATCGTCCGCTATCTTGCCGAACAGCAGCCGGCAACCCCCTGCCTCGTCGTCGATGTCGACCATGTGGAAGAGCGCTACCACGCCCTGCGTGATGCTCTGCCGCTCGCTCACATCTATTATGCCGTGAAGGCCAATCCTGCCGCGCCGATTCTCGAGCGTCTGGTGCGTCTCGGCTCGTCTTTCGACGCAGCCTCCATCGGCGAGATCCATCAGTGCCTTGATGCCGGTGCGCAGGCCAGCCAGATTTCGTTCGGCAACACGGTCAAGAAAGTCTCGTCCATCCGCGAGGCTTTCGGCCTCGGCGTCGACCTGTTCGTGTTCGACAGCGAAGAGGAACTGGCCAAGCTGGCCGAGCATGCGCCCGGTTCGCGCGTTTTTTGCCGCCTCGCGGTCGAGAATGAAGGCGCTGACTGGCCTCTGTCACGCAAGTTCGGCACCACCGTATCTCATGCCAAGGACTTGCTGCTGAAGTCGGTCGAGCTGGGTCTGGAACCCTATGGCCTGTCCTTTCATGTGGGCAGCCAGCAGACCAGCACCGCAGCGTATGAGGCAGCGATCGCCAAGGTTGCCATGCTGTTCACCGACCTCTCGGCAGCGGGAATCGACCTCAAAATGGTCAATCTCGGTGGTGGTTTCCCCGTGCGTTACCGTGACGACATTCCCGAGATCGAACAGTTCGGTCTCGCGATCGGACGCGCGATGACGGAGCATTTCGGTAACGCCCTGCCGCAGATGCTGATCGAGCCCGGTCGCTTCATGGTGGCCGAGGCCGGTGTCGTTTCGACCGAGGTCGTGCTTGTCAGCCGTCGCGGCGGCAAGGAAAGCGATCCGCGTTGGGTCTATCTCGATATCGGACGTTTCGGCGGCCTTGCCGAGACCGAAGGTGAAGCCATCCGCTATCGCTTCCGCACGCCCCATGACGGGCTGGCAACGGGCGAGACGGTCGTGGCCGGTCCGAGCTGTGATGGTGTCGACATCATGTATGAGAAGAACCGCGTACAACTGCCTCATGCACTGAGCTCGGGCGATCGCATCGAGCTTCTGACCACCGGAGCCTATGTCACCACCTATTGTTCCACCGGCTTCAACGGATTTGCTCCCCTCAGCGAACACTATATCTGAGCGCGGTTCGGGTCGGCACATCAGTCGCCCCAGTCGAAACACCGACGGGGCTCTGACATCGCTTCCTTCCGAAAATAGAGACAAGCTACAGGAAGCGTCTGGTCCCCTCACCGGGATTCAGGCGCTTTTTGCGTTATGAGCCGTCCTGTCAGGTGATGTCAGCAGATTTCGCTCTCAACCGGATGCTGGCTCCCGTCTGCACCGCCTTTATGGCATGCTGCCTGCGTCGTTCCCCTCCAAGACTGGACGCCCCATGCTTCGTCGTAGCTTTATTCGCTCAAGTCTGATGACGGGGGCCGCGTTGGGCATGATACGCAGCCCTGCTTTTGCGACGGCAAGAGGACGCGTAGGAGACAAAAACAGCCTGACCGACGTAAGCGGACTTCGCGTGGGTCAGGCGCAAGACAGCCAGGTACGAACCGGCGTGACGGTCATCCTGCCAGCCTCACCCTGTCCCTGTGCTGTCGACGTGCGCGGCGGCGGCCCCGGAACCCGTGAAACCGACGCGCTCAACAGCTGGAATCTGGTGCACCGTATCGATGCACTCACTCTTTCCGGCGGCTCTGTCTATGGGCTGGCCGCCGCTGACGGCGTAGCGGCCTGGCTTGGGGCACGCGGCAGGGGCTTTGCCATGCGCAGCGTGAAGGATGTTCCGCCATCTCCCATCGTCCCTGCCGCGATCCTCTACGATCTCGACAATGGAGGTGATAAGAGATGGGGTGAGACACCGCCTTACCGCGCACTCGGCATGGAGGCCGTCAGTCAGGCGGGACCAAATGTCGCGTTAGGCACGCAAGGAGCCGGATACGGGGCAATGGCGGGAAGACTGAAAGGCGGGATCGGCTCTGCCTCCTGGGTCACCCCCGAAGGGTATACGATCGGCGCAATTGTGGCCACGAACAGTCTTGGCGCCGTCACGCCCCCTCACGACCGGCGTTTTTGGGCTGCGCCTTTCGAGCAGGGACAGGAATTCGGTGGACTGGGCGTTTCACCCTCCCTCGTCGCGCCGGACGACTGGACAGGGACCAAGCTCGACCCGAATCCACGCGCCAATACCACCCTCGCCTGCATCGCTACCGACGCTGCTCTCGATCAGGATGAACTCAAGCGTGTCGCGATGATGGCGCAGGACGGGCTCGCCCGGGCCATTCGCCCGATCCACTCACCCTTTGACGGCGATACGATCTTCGCTCTCGCCACCGGCACCCGGTCCGTCGCTTCAGACGGACGCGCCTTGCTCGTGGCGCATCTGGGCAGCGTCGCCGCCGATGTCCTGTCCCGCGCTGTAGCGCGCGGTGTGTATCAGGCTACCCAGCCCCCCGGTGGCAACGCAACGCTCTGGTCCAACCTGCCCGCTTCGCCCTGATCCGGGCTCACATCCTGATGAAGCCGGGCAGAATTCCCGGCCCATCGAGCCCATAGAAGCGCCGAGCTGCTTCAGAAAAGATCGATCCCGCTCGCACCGGAGCCAGCCTGCCCACGATGGCGCGCGCATGAGCGAGGGTCTCGCCATAGGTTTTGCCCGCGAGGAGGCATACTGGCCAGTCGCTGCCCCAGAGAAGACGATCGGGGAAGAGGGTCAAAAGCGTCTCGATGAACGGCGCAAGACGTGAATCATCACTCCCTGGCGGAAGTTCCGTGTGGAGTCCCGAGAGCTTGCAGGCCACACCCAGGTCCGAGAGCCGCGCCATTGCATCCCGCCAGAAAGCGAAGCCGCTCCCTGTCATGTCAGGCTTCGCCCCGTGATCGATCACCAGGCTCAATGTGGGCCATTCACGACGAAAGCGCTGCAGCATATCCAGATGTCTCGGGCGGATAAGGGCGTCCAGACGCAGCCCGTGACCGCAGAGGGCGTTCAGGGCTGGGCGCAGATCTGACGACAAAAGCCAATCCTCATCTGCCATGTCCTGCAACATGGGGCGCACCCCTTTGAGCTTCGGCTGAGCCGCCAGCCATGCAATGCGCGCCGGTGCTTCCGCATCAGCCAGATCGACCCAGACAACCACCCCGGCAATCGTCGGCGTATGCGCCGCAAGAGAGAGCAACCAGAGTGTTTCACGCCAGTCTTCCTGTGCCTGCACCAGAACACTGCACGTAACGCCCGACGGTTCCGCAACCGATGCCCAGTCCTGCACGCCATAATCGCGATAGAGCGTCCCCTGTCCTGCGCCGGGCCAGTGATGGAAGGGATTGGAAAGGGACCATACATGCTGATGCGCGTCGACAATGTCGCGCCTGATCGGGACCGAACCAGGAATCTCCCCATGCGCGATCGCGCTCATGCTGCGGTCCAGCCCCCATCGATCACATGTACACTGCCCGTGGTGTAGGCGGAGGCATCACTCGCGAGATAGAGTGCAAGTTCGGCTATTTCCTCCGCTGTGCCGATACGCCCCATTGGCTGACGACCGATGAACGCTTTGCGCGCAGCCTCTGCATCGCCTGTCGCGACAAGCCGCTCATCGAGAGAGGGTGATTGCACTGTTCCGGGACAGATGACATTGCAGCGTATCCCGCGCGACACGTAATCCACAGCGATGGATTTGCTCAGCCCGATCACGGCGGCCTTGGAAGCACCGTAGGCAAAACGATTGGGCACGCCGATGACAGAGCTCGCGACCGAGGCCATGTTGATGATCGATCCGCCATTTTCCAGCATCCGGGGCATAACGGCGCGAATGACATCGACCATGGCGTGGACGTTGAGCGCGAAGGACAGGCGATACCCTTCATCGCTCGTGTCGAGCACCGTGCCGGAGTCGACGTACCCCGCGCAGTTGAACAGGATATCGACCGCCCCGACCGCGCTCAGGCCTGTCGCGATCGCCTCTGCTTGCAGCAGATCGAGCACGATCGGCTGGCAGGAAGCGAGGGAGGCCAGCGCCTCACCGTTTCTGTCTACCGCGAAAACAACGGCCCCTTCACGAGCAAAGAGTTCCGCTGCGGCGCGACCGATACCCTGCGCCGCTCCTGTAACGATCGCGCGTTTTCCTGCGAGGCGGCTCATGATTCATAGGCCCGACAGGTCTGTGTCTGACGCCCGAGCGACACGCCTGTATCGCTCTCGATACCAAGCACCATACGGTCACCCGGCTTGAGGTATACGGGAGGGTTGAACCCCAGCCCCACACCGGCTGGCGTACCGGTCGAGATGATATCGCCGGGGCAGAGGGTCATGAACCGGCTGATATAGCTCACCAGATAAGCCACATCGAACACCATGTTGCGTGTGTGCCCGTTCTGATGACGCGTCCCGTTGACCTCCAGCCAGAGCGAGAGCGCCTGCGGGTCGGGAATTTCATCGGTCGTGACGAGCCAGGGCCCGACCGGGCCGAAAGTATCGCAGCTCTTGCCCTTGACCCACTGACCGCCCCGCTCGAGCTGGAAGGCACGCTCAGACAGATCATTGATCACCATATAGCCCGCCACATGATCGAGCGCCGTCTCGACCGGCACGTGGCGCGCCGTCTGGCCGATCACCACACCAAGTTCGACCTCCCAGTCGGTTTTCTGCGCACCGAGCGGGATGATGATGGCGTCATTCGGGCCGCAAAGCGCGCTCGTCGCCTTCATGAACAGCACCGGTTCATCGGGCGGGGCGATCCCGGATTCTTCGGCGTGGTCGCGATAGTTGAGCCCGACACAGATGAACTTCCCCACACCCGATATCGCGGCTCCGATGCGCGTTCCCTCAGGAATAAGGGGAAGAGAGGCCGGATCGATGGTGGAAAGACGCGCTGTCAGCCCGTTTGCCAGGGCCTCACCCGAAATATCTGGCGTGATCGAGGACAGATCGCGCGCAAGCCCGTGGCTGTCGATGAGCGCTGGTTTTTCCTGCCCGATCGGGCCGAGTCTGGCGAGTTTCATGAGGGTCTCCCTAAGTCAGAGGGTTGGTTCGTGAGCGCTTCTGACGTCGGCCTTCCGAACGTACAGGCTGAAGGACAGGACCACGGCAAAGCACAGGCACGGCACGAGCATGGCGAGACGTATGCCCAGCAGATCGGAAACATGCCCCATCAGCCCGGTCAGAAATGCGCCGCCAATAATGGCCATGATGATGAGCGATGCGCCGAGCCGACGCTCCCGCCCCAGCCCCTCCACCCCGAGCGCGAAGATCGTCGGGAACTGGATGGAGAGGAAAAAACTCGCCAGAACGAGGCAATAGAGCCCGGCATGTCCCGAAAGGGCCGAAGCGCAGAAGACAAGTAGCAGGCTCATCGCCGAAAATGATGTCAGCATCGTATTGGGTCTGATGCGCGCCATGAGCGATGTGCCGCAAAAGCGCCCGAGCGCGAACAGCACAAGGCTGATCAGCAACGCATTGGCCCCTGCGGCCTCGTTCATATGGGCGTTCGCCTCGGCATAGCGGATGGTGTAGCTCCAGACACCGATCTGCGCGCCCACATAGAAAAACTGTGCAATCACGGCAAAGCGGAGTCTTGCGCGCCGGAACAGACCCCAGAAATGCCTCATCTCCGGCGCCTCTCCCGCATGATGCTGCCCCTGAGGAAAGCGTATGAACGCCGCCAGCACAGCCAGCCCCAGCACGACCAGGCCCAGTGCGATATAGGGGCCGCGTACCGAAAGAATCTCCTGCCGGTAAAACAGGGCTTTGGCAGCCTCGGTCAAACCGGGATCTGTCGGGTCGAGCGTCCTGCCGGAGAGAATGAAATATTTTCCGACCAGAATGCCAAAGAGTGTGCCGATCGGATTGGCAACCTGTGCCCAGTTGAGGCGCCGTGCCGCGCCTGCAGGATCGCCTATCTCGGTCATGAGCGGATTGGCGGCCGTCTCCAGAAAGGCGAGGCCCCCGGCAATGATGAACAGGGCGACGAGGAAAAACTCATACCGCCCGAATTCTGCTGCAGGATAGAACAAGAGCGCGCCGATGCCATAGCATCCCAGCCCGGTCATGATGGCGCTCTTGTAGCCGCGCCCCTGCATGAGCAGCGCGGCGGGAAGCGAGAACAGGAAGTAGCCGAAATAAAAAACCTGCTGCACGAAGCTCGTGCCGAAATCAGACAGGGCGAAGGCTTTCTTGAACTGGGCAATCAGAATGTCATTGAGATTATTCGCCATTCCCCAGAGGAAAAACAGCAGCACCACAAAGGCGATAGCAACACGATAGGCGTTCTGGCTGGCTGGCGTCTGGCTTGTGGATGACGGGGGCGTTGGGGATTGGCCGTTATGCGGCTTGGTGGTCATGAAGAAGGGTCCTCCCCGCTAGCGGGACGTTGCCAGAACTCAATCGATCGCCCGATCGAGATGCACATAGCCCCCATCCACAAACAGGAACTGGCCCGTGGTGTGCGCGGCGCGCTCAGAAAGGAGAAACACGACCGTGTCCGCTATCTCCTCGGGTTCGGTGAAACGCCTGCCAAGCGGGATGCGTGCCTCGATTTCCTGTTTGCGGGTCTGCGGGTCATCGCACTGGGCAAGCCAGTTCTCGTAAAGGGGCGTCATGACCTCTGCCGGGATGACGGCATTCACACGAATACCGTCCTCACGCAGGGCCACGGCCCATTCGCGTGTCAGCGCAAGCTGCGCACCCTTGGCAGCCACATAACCACTTGTGTTGCCCTGCCCTGTCACCGCAGTCTTGGAGGAGATATTCACAATAGCCCCGCGCGTCGCTCTGAGCGCAGGCAGAGCATGATGCGCCATCGAGAAATAATGCCCCAGATTGTTCTGGACGGAGCGCAGGAACTCTGCCGTGCTGGCCTCAAGCCCCACGCTGTCATTGGCACCGGCATTATTGACGAGCCCGTGAATGGCCCCGCACTCATGAAGCACATGGGCCACGGCATCATGGCAGGCCTGATCATCGCGCAGCTCGCAAGGGACGTAGAGATAACGCGCGCCCATCGCCTGGAGCGTCTCTGTCAGCCCGGCGCTGGGAGGGCGCCGGGCGATGATGGCAACGCAAGCCCCCTCCTTGGCAAGAGAATGGGTGATCGCCCCGCCGATACCCTGCCCCCCGCCCGTGACGAGGAAAGTCTTGCCCAGCAGATCGAGATTCATGGCCGCCCTCCCTGCGCGGAAACACAAGCGTCGAATTCATGGGCAGCGAGACTCTCCGCATGCATCTCGATGGAATATCCCGGCGCCGCTGGCGCGCGATAAGCGCCCCCTCGCACCACGCAAGGCGTGACGAAATGCTCGTGCAGATGATCGACGAACTCGGCCACCCGCCCTTCCGTCGTGCCCGAGAAACAGAGAAAATCGACCATCGCCAGATGCTGCACATATTCGCACAGCCCCACCCCGCCTGCATGCGGGCAGACTGGCAGATCGAATTTCGCGGCCAGAAGCAGGATGGCCAGAACCTCGTTGACCCCGCCGACGCGGCAGGCATCGATCTGCACCACGTCGATCGCCCCGGCTTCCATGAACTGTTTGAACACAATACGATTCTGGCACATCTCGCCCGTCGCCACCGCGATACCGTCCAGTCCGCGCCTGATCTTGGCGTGACCCAGAACATCATCCGGACTCGTTGGCTCCTCGATGAACCAGGGTCTGGCAAAAGCGAGATGCTTCATCCAGGCGATGGCATCGTCGACTTCCCATACCTGGTTGGCATCGAGCATCAGCTGGCGCTCGGGACCGATCACCTCACGCGCGATGGTGACGCGCCGGATATCGTCCTGCAGATCCCGCCCGACCTTGAGCTTGATGTGAGAAAATCCCTCCGCCATGGCCTGCTGGCAGAGCGTTCGCAGCCGCTCATCGTCATAACCGAGCCATCCGGCCGAGGTGGTGTAACAGGGGTAACCGCCCTGCATCAGTGTCGTGCGACGTGCCTCTTTCCCTCTCGCCCGCTGCTGCAGCAAAGCGAGCGCCTCCTGCCGGGTCACCACATCCGTGAGATAGCGAAAGTCGATAGTGCTCAGCAGTTGCTCGGGGGTCATGTCCGCGATCAGGGCCCAGAGCGGCTTGCCTTCGTCACGCGCCCAGAGGTCCCATACCGCGTTGACCACCGCGCCTGTAGCGAGATGCATGATCCCTTTATCAGGCCCGACCCACCGTAGCTGGCTGTCGGAGGTTACATGGCGCCAGAAGGCAGCTGCATCGCGTTTGATCGCCTCCAGCTCCAGCCCGATCACCAGAGGCGCCAGGGCCCTGATGGCCGCGCAGCACAGATCGTTGCCCCGCCCGATGGTGAAGGTCAGCCCATAGCCAGCAAGATCGGGACGGTCGGTGCCCAGAGTCACATAGGCAGCGGAGTAATCGGGATCGGGATTCATGGCATCCGACCCGTGAAGACCGGCTGAGGTCGGAAAACGGATGTCCCTGACGGTGAGTGAGGTAATTTTGGTCACATCGAACTCCACAAGAGCCGCACTGACGACTCGCTGTTATTCTTTGTTGATTGTCTCACTAACATTGTTATCTTGGCGTGATATGACACATAACCGAGAGCAACCCTCCCGGAGAGACTCGATATGCCCCTTGAACGCCGCTGCTTCGCACTGGACCTCGTGTCCGATTCAAGGCTGATTGCCGAATACGAGGCTCGGCATGCCCCAGGCGCGGTCTGGCCGGAAATTCTTGCCGATATGCGTGATCGCGGCATTGCGGCCATGGAGATCTGGCGCTGCGCGGACCGCCTTTTCATGATTGCGGAAATCGAGAGCGACCATTCCGGGCCGGACGTCATTCCCCCTATCGTACGGAAGTGGGAGGCGGAAATGGACCGCTATCAGCGCCACCTGCCCGGCACGCCGGAAGGAACAAAGTGGCGTGCCATGACGCGCATTTTCGATCTGGCCGGGCAGCGTGCGGCACATACCGATCATGGCTGATGCAAATCCCGCGCCCCGCCTCAGGCGTTAACGGCCGTGATCACATCCGGGTTGGTCACATCCGGGTCAGGGGGGCTCGCGCGTCGGTTGGGCTTGTGTTTCACTCCCCGCCCAGGATGACTGGCACGAATGTGTGCATAACCCTGCCGGGAGACCATTCATGAACAAGTCGCTATCCGTTGCCCTGACCGGGCAGGATCTGCTCGACCATCCTTTTCTCAATAAAGGACTGGCGTTTTCTGCCGAAGAGCGCGACGCGTTCGAGCTTCATGGCCTCCTGCCGCGAGCCATACAGACCCTCGACCAACAGGTTGAGGCGGCGCTGAAATTCCTTGATGCCCTTCCCTCGCCCTTTGCACGCCATGTGCATCTGCGGGAATTGCAGGACACAAATGAAACATTGTTCTATGCCCTGCTCACCCGCAAGATCGACGCCATGCTGCCTCTGGTCTACACGCCCACCGTCGGCGAGGCCTGCCAGCGTTTTTCCGAGATCTGGCGTCGCCCGCGCGGCCTCTTCCTGAGTTATCCGGAGCGCGACTCTCTGGAAGACGTGCTTGCCAACCCCGCCTATGACGATGTGCGCGTGATCGTCGTAACCGATGGCGAGCGTATTCTTGGCCTCGGGGATCAGGGCGCGGGCGGTATGGGCATCCCC
Organism: Asaia sp. W19; assembly: GCF_003994335.1. Classification (GTDB taxonomy): domain Bacteria; phylum Pseudomonadota; class Alphaproteobacteria; order Acetobacterales; family Acetobacteraceae; genus Asaia. The sequence continues at coordinate 43,945 of NZ_PNQZ01000061.1, read as the reverse complement.
ATCGGCAAGCTTTCGCTTTACACGACCTGTGCGGGGATCTCACCCGATCACACCCTGCCGATCGTGCTCGATACCGGCACCAACAACCAGGACCTGTTGCAAAATCCGGCCTATATCGGCTGGCGTCATGAGCGCGTTCGTGGTGCGGAATACGACGCGTTCATCGAGCGTTTCGTCACCGCCGTCCAGACACGCTGGCCCCATGTCGTGCTGCATTGGGAAGATTTCAGCGGGGCGAATGCCGCGCCCATTCTGGAGCGTTATCGCGACCGGCTTTGCACGTTCAATGACGATATTCAGGGAACAGCCGCCGTCACCACTGCCGCCATTCTAAGCGCCAATGCTGCCCATGACGGGAAGCTCAAGGACGAAACGATCGTCATGCTGGGTGCCGGCTCGGCTGGCGTCGGCATTGCGCGGCTCCTGCTTCAGGTCATGCTTGATGAGGGCGCCGGTGAGGAAGAGGCTCTCTCACGCTTTTACATGCTTGATCAGGATGGATTGCTGCTGGATGGACGCGAAGGGCTGAATGAGGGTCAGGCGCTCTTTGCCCGGAAGGACTGGAAGGATCGCGCGACCGATTTCGAGAGCGTCATGCGTGAGACCAAAGCGAGTATCTTGATTGGCGTGTCCGGTGTGAAAGGGCTCTTCAGCGAGAAAATCGTGCGGGAGATGGCCAAGAACTGTAAACGCCCGATCATCTTCCCGCTCTCTAATCCCACCTCACATTCCGAAGCGACGCCCGAGGACATCATGACCTGGTCGGATGAGCGCGCATTGGTCAGCACGGGCAGCCCCTTCCCCCCGCTGGACCTGCATGGCCGTACCCACCGGGTGGACCAGACCAATAACGCCTATATCTTCCCCGGTCTGGGGCTCTGCCTGCTTGCCACCGGCGCCACCCGCGTGACGGACTCCATGTTCATGGCTGCCGCGCGCGGCCTTGCCTCGCTCTCGCCGCTGCGCAGCAACCCGGATGGCAATCTGCTGCCCCCGGTCACGCAATTGCGCAAGGTCGCCCTTGCCGTGGCGGAAGCCGCGGCCAGACAGGCGCGCGAAGATGGCGTATGTCATGCGTTCAGCGACGATGAACTGCATGAGCGCATCCAGTCCATCGTCTGGACGCCCGATTATTGTACTTATGAGAAGATCTGACATGAGCGATACACGGATCGAGAGCGACGGCCTCGGCGAAATCGAAATCCAGGCCGACAAGCTCTGGGGCGCGCAAACGCAGCGCTCGCTTCACTATTTCAGCATCGGCCGCGAGCTGATGCCGCGCGAGATGATCGAGGCCTATGCCATCGTCAAGCGTGCCTGCGCGAGTGCCAATCATCAGAGCGGCCGTCTGGGTGAGACGCAGTACAAGCTGATCACCACAGTCTGCGATGAAATCCTTGCCGGTCAGCACGCTGACATGTTCCCGCTTCATGTCTGGATGACCGGCTCAGGCACCCAGTTCAACATGAACATCAACGAGGTTATCTCGAACCGCGCCTGCCAGCTTTCCGGCGAGGCTCTGGGCAGCAAGCGCCCGGTTCATCCCAACGACCACGTCAACATGTCGCAGTCCTCCAACGACAATTTCCCCACCGCCATGCATGTGGCGGTGGTGCTGGGCAGCCGTCGCAGGCTGATCCCTGCCCTGACCCGTCTGGCGGAATCCATCGAGGCCAAGGCCGAAGAGTGGAAGGACATCGTCAAGATTGGCCGCACCCATATGCAGGATGCCGTGCCGGTCACGCTGGGGCAGGAGTTCCACGGCTATGCCGGAATGCTGCGCGAGAATATCGCCCGTATTCAGGAAGCCGAGAAGGGTCTCTACCCCCTCGCCCTTGGCGGCACAGCGCTTGGAACAGGTATTAACACCGACGCCCCCTTTGCCGGTCGCGCCTGCGCCGAAATCGCCCGCCTGAGCGATGCGGCCTTCATCAGCGGCGAGAACAAGTTCGCCCTGCAAGGCGCGCATGATGCGCTCGTGCATTTCTCTGGCGCGCTGCGCACCACGGCAGGCGCGCTTTACAAGATCGCGAACGATATCCGCCTGCTCTCCTGCGGCCCGCGCGCGGGCTTCGCCGAGCTGCATCTGCCCGAGAACGAACCCGGCTCGTCCATCATGCCTGGCAAGGTCAACCCGACCCAGGCCGAGGCACTGGCCATGCTGGCCGTGCAGGTGATGGCCAATGACGTGGCGGTTGGGTTCGGCGGCGCCGGTGGCCTGCTGGAAATGAACGTCTACAAGCCGCTCATCATTCAGAACATCATGCAGAGCATCACCCTGTTGCATGACGGCAGCGAGAACTTCCGCACCTTCCTGATTGAAGGCACCAAGCCGAACCTCGCCCGCATCGAGCGCTATGTGGCAGAATCCGTCATGCTGGTAACGGCCCTCGCCCCCACCATCGGCTACGACACGGCCTCGAAGGTCGCGCATCACGCCATGGATCATGACTGCACGCTGAAAGAGGCCGCCCTAGCCCTGAATGCCGTCAGCGAGGCCGATTTCGACCGCCTGGTCGACCCGCGCACCATGCTGACACCGAATTTGAAGGGGAAGTAAGGGAAAGCGGGGCTCTGCCCCGCCCCCCGGAAAGGGGCGGAAGCCCCTTTCATCCCGCTAGGATTAGCGCAACTGTGAATCTCCTTTTCGAAGGGAAACAGTATGGTCGTCTTTCAGCTCACATAAAGAATACCCTGCCTTTCATTAAAGGCATGTAAAGAGCGCAATACGCCCCATACAGTCATTGAGTAATGATATGAGAATATTTTGAGATAAACACGATTTCTCCTTTTCCTCCAACATTTCCGTTGAGCGATCAACATAGGATGTGCCACTTTAGGCTCTTATGGATCTTCGAAAGCGGGAATGTGCATGACACTGGCAGATGAAATAGGGAAAGCCAGAAAAAGAGTCGTTACTGACGGGTATGAGATGTCACTAGGTGAAGTGGTCAATCTTTACCGAGACAAGGAACTCGTCATAGATCCAGTTTTTCAACGCCTCTTTCGCTGGGGTGATGAGCGCAAGACGCGATTCATAGAGTCTGTTATTCTCGGCATCCCGATTCCTCCTATTTTCGTCTACCAAGACAAGGATGGGATATGGGAACTAGTGGATGGCTTACAAAGGGTTTCGACTATTCTACAACTAACTGGAGATCTCCAGGGAGTTCGCGCCCAAGAACTCGGCGCATTGGTCCTGAATGGCACCCGATTTCTTCCTAGCCTTGATGGCAAACGCTGGAACGAATCCGCTCAGGGTGCCGGAGATGGTTTAGGCCAAGCCCTGCAGATTGAAATAAAACGCTCCAGAATCCGCGTTGAAATCCTGAAGGCTGAGAGCGATGTGTCAGCTAAATTCGAACTGTTCCAAAGATTAAATACTGGGGGTGCCAAGCTATCAGAGCAAGAAGTGCGCAATAGCATAGCCGTATCAATTAATAGATCGTTCTATGATTGGATCATAGCACAGTCTAACAATCAGGATTTCAAGAACGCTACGTCTCAGACTCCTGTAGCGCTAGATGCTCAAGAGGGTGTTGAGCTTGCTCTACGATTTTTGGCATTTAGAAATGTTGCATATCAACCCGGGCTTGACGTTCACGAGTACCTTGATGAAGCTCTCATGACTCTCGCCAGCGATCCTAAATTCGATATGATATCGGAGGGCTTGGTCTTCGAGCGAACCTTCAAGATTCTCAATAACGCCCTCGGCACTGCAGCCTTCAAGAAATGGGATGGGAACGCCTTCAAAGGCATGTTTTTGATGTCCGTCTACGAAGTAATGTCCACTGGCGTCTCGCGCAACTTGGCGGCAATCGAGTCAATGCAACAAGATCGCCAAAAAAGCTTCATTCAAGAAAAAGCTCAGTGTTTGTGGAAAAACCCTGCCTTTACCCAGAATTCTGGTGCAGGAGTCCGGGGTACCACCAGGCTGTCTAAATTGCTCCCTATCGCAGCCGATCTTATGAAGCCCTAACAGACATGGCGGATGTGAGGACTTTGGGTCAATTCCAGGATGCCCTCGACAAAGAAATGAGTTGGAGGGTAAAGGAAATCGGAGTGTTCAAAGTTGCCTCCCGGAGAAATAGTCCAGAAAATAAGCCTTTTATTCGTGCAGGTGTTGCGCTTACCTATGCGCACTGGGAGGGATTTATCAAAAAATCGTCCGAAATATATATCAAATATGTGGACCACAAAAACCTCTCTTACCGAGATCTAAAAACCTGCTTCGCAGTGTTCGGACTTAAGAGTCGCCTGACTACCCTCGTAAACTCAAAGAAATCAGTTTCCAATATTGATGCTTTTGAATTTCTTATTAAAGAAATCTATAATACCGCCAAGCTTGACTTGGCATCAGCAGTTGACACCCAATCGAACCTGTCCTCAAAAGTTTTCTGCAACATTGCGAATTCTTTGGCTATAGACACTACGCCGTACGATACTCGCTTCAATCTGATCGACAAAAAGCTTGTAGAGCAACGCAATGCCATCGCACACGGCGAGTACCTCATTCTCAGTGGAGCCGATTTTAGCACTCTAGTCACAGAAGTGCTCGAATTGATGCGACAATACAAAACCGACCTTGAAAATGCGGCAAGTCTGGAGTCCTACAGGCGATCAATCTAAGAGTGAGAGTGTCCGGTTTTCCGGCTCTCAATGAACGACTCACCCGCCCACAATCAGACCAACTTGCTGGTAGGTGGGTGGGGTGGTCGTGTCCGCGATAGGGGAGGCTTTTATAGGCCACAGATTACCACCGAGAGGCGACAACTAACTTCCCAAGATCATGCGTGGAACGGGTTTCCAAAGGGCGACGGCCCTTTGGCGGGTTTCAGGGCAGCGCCCTGAAGCCTCTCCTCATTGCACCCCCTTCCGAGATTGTTATACTGTTCCAAACTCGAAAGGACTTTGCATGTCGCGCAAGACTCTTGTTGCGGCGTTGCTGGCTTCGGCCTGCCTCGCCCTGCCCCTTCTCCCCGCCGCCTACGCGGCTGAGCCTGCCAAGAGCGAGGCGCCGAAGGAGGGATTGGCCGCGCTGCTGCCTGCGGATTCCATCACCAAGCATCACCTGACCGCAGGCGGGCAGAGCATTGCCTATACCGCCCATGCGGGCACGGTCACGCTGCGTGACAAGGAGGGCAAGCCCTCCGCCAAGGTCTTCTATGTGGCCTATACGAAGGACGGGGCGAATGCCCAGACGCGCCCGGTGTCGTTCTTCTTCAATGGCGGCCCCGGCGCCGGCACGGCCTATCTGAATCTCGGTGCGGCTGGCCCGCGCGTGCTGCAATTCCCGGCGGATCACCCGGAAGATGGTGCGCGCGCCCATCTGGCCGACAACCCGGATAGCTGGCTGCCTGCCACCGACATGGTGTTCATCGATGCCGTGGGCACGGGGTATTCGCAGCCGACCGACCCAAAAAAGGCCGCCGAGCAGTTCTATAGCGTGACCAAGGATGGCGAGGCTTTCGCCAAGGCCATTGCGCTCTGGGTGGGTGAAAACGGGCGTCAGGGCTCGCCGCATTATCTGGTGGGCGAGAGCTATGGCGGCATTCGCTCGGCACAGGTAGCCGATGCCTTACAGCAGCAGCAGAACCTCATCGTCAATGGCATCGTGATGATCTCACCCGCCATCCAGATGCAGTTCCTGGACAACACGAATAACCCGATGGCCTCGGCCATGGCGCTGCCCACCTTTATCGCCTCGCATCTGTCCCAAACCGGCAAGCTGACGCCGCAGGCGGTGGATGAGGCCTATCACTATGCGCTCGGCCCGTATCTGACCACCATCGCCAATGCCCCGCCGAAGGGAGATGACGCGAAGAAATTCTATACCGATCTCGCCGCCCGCACGGGCCTGCCGGTGGATGTCATCACCAAGGAAATGGGCGAGCCTAACCCGTTCGCGCATGACGTGCGCAGCCGCGATGGCCGCCTGTATGGCATTTACGACTTCACCCAGTCGATCCCTGACCCTTATGCCGATGGCATCGAGAACGGTCAGAGCCCGGAAATGACGCTGTCCGGCTTCGGTCGTGCCTATGGCAATGCCTATAGCGGCTATCTGGCCAATGAACTCGGCTACAAGACCGACCTCACCTATGATCTGCTGAGCATGGAAGTGAACGGCGCCTGGAAATTCACCAGCTCCGGCTCACAGCTGACCGATCAGGTCGGTATTCTGCGCAAGATGCTGGCGCTTGACCCCAGCCTGCATATCTTCATCGCCAATGGCTATTTCGATATGGCCTGCCCGTTCGGCACCACGCGCTGGACCAAGGACCATATCCCGGTCGGGGCCGATCGCATTGCGCTACATCTCTATGAAGGCGGGCATATGCTCTATACCCGCCCAGCCAGCCGCGCTGCGCTCACGCATGACGTTTCGGCATTTTATAACGACACGTCTAAGTAAGGCGGTCGGGCGCGGGGTTTATATGCCCCGTGCCCTGGCGGGGCATTGCTCCGCCCCCCGGAAAGGGGCGGAAGCCCCTTCCCTCCTACTTCAAAAAAAACCGAGTTTCGTTTCGCTGTAGCTGACCAGCAGGTTTTTTGTTTGCTGGTAGTGGTCGAGCAGCATTTTATGCGTCTCGCGGCCGATGCCGGATTTCTTGTAGCCACCGAAGGCCGCATGGGCAGGATAGGCGTGGTAGCAATTGATCCACACACGCCCCGCCTGAATACCGCGCCCCATGCGGTAGCAGATATTCGCGTCACGGCTCCATACGCCCGCACCCAGACCGAATTCCGTGTCATTGGCAATAGCCAGGGCTTCTTCCTCGGTCTTGAAGGTCGTCACGGCCAGAACCGGGCCGAAAATCTCTTCCTGGAAAATGCGCATCTTGTTATTGCCGCGAAACACGGTCGGCTCGATGTAGAAACCGTCCTTCAGATCGCTCCCCAACTGCGCCTCGTGACCGCCTGTCAGCAGCTGCGCGCCCTCCTCCTTGCCGATGGCAATATAGGACAGGATCTTGTCCTGCTGCATCTGTGAGTTCTGAGCCCCCATCATCGTTGACGGGTCGAGCGGATCTCCCTGCTTGATGGCGCGCACACGCGGCAACACCTTCTCTATGAAGCGCTCATAGATGGACTCATGCACCAGAGCGCGGCTCGGGCAGGAACAGATCTGCCCCTGATTGAGCGCGAACATGGCAAACCCCTCAATCGCCTTGTCCAGGAACCCGTCATCGCGGTCCATCACATCGGCGAAGAAGATATTGGGCGACTTGCCGCCCAGTTCCAGCGTTGCCGGAATCAGGCTTTCGGCGGCTGCATGGGCGATGGTCTTGCCCACGCCGGTCGAGCCGGTAAAGGCCACCTTGGCAATGCGCGGGCTCTTGGCCAGCGCATCTCCCACATCGCGTCCCGTACCATTGACGATATTCAGCACACCGGGCGGAAACAGATCGCCGATGATATCGAGCACGACCAGAATACTGGCGGGCGTTGTCTGGGCCGGCTTCATGACCACGCAATTGCCGGCAGCAAGCGCGGGGGCGAGCTTCCAGGCCGCCATCAGGATCGGGAAATTCCACGGGATGATCTGCGCGACCACACCCAGAGGCTCATGAAAGTGATAGGCTACCGTGCTGTCATTGATCTCGCCAAGGCTTCCCTCCTGCGCGCGGATACAGCCGGCAAAATAGCGGAAGTGATCGATGGCAAGCGGGATATCGGCATTCAGCGTCTCGCGGATGGGCTTGCCATTATCCCAAGTCTCGGCACGCGCAATCAGGTCGAGATTTGCCTCCATGCGATCCGCTGCCTTGAGCAGAAGCAGCGCACGATCGGCCACCGAGGTCTTGCCCCAGGCTTCACGCGCCTCATGGGCAGCATCCAGGGCCAGTTCGATATCGGCGGGGGTGGAATGCGGGACCTGACACAGCACCCGCCCATCAACGGGGGAATGATTATCGACATATTGCCCGGCAACCGGCTCACGCCACTTCCCGCCGATGAAATTGCCATAGCGCTCGCGAAAAGGAGGTGCTGCCTTCGAACCCGTCATGATACCGACCCTTCCAGACAAGGCGGCAGTTTTTCCTGCCTGTCATAGAAGCCGCAGGCACTGCATCGCCAGACCTGTGCGACCCCACAAAACACATTTTCTGTGATGTCTCACACTCAGGGTGATAAGAGCATGGTTTGCCTCGCATCAGGGCTCAAGCCAACGCGAGGTCACCGCTTCGTGAAATATAAGCGTGAAGTCAAATTGTGCCCCGAGCATAGGCAGTCAGGGCGTAATAAGGACAGGCGGCGCAAACCGGCGGTTTTGCAAAACAGGCAGAGCCTGCCGGGTCTGGCCCAGATGCGCCGGATCGAATACGGCAGAGATCAGCCCCGCTGCATACCCCTTCGCGGCAATCACGGTGCCAAGCGGATCGATCATCAGGCTGTTGCCGATATTCTGCGTCCCGCATTCCCCCGCCCCGATCACGTAGCAGGTATTTTCCAGCGCGCGGGCAGCCAGCATGATTTCCCAGTGCCGCTCCTTGCCGGGGCCTTTCAACCAGGCGGCCGGCACCACAATCACCTCGGCCCCTTGCAGCGCGAGAGACCGCGCCACCTCCGGGAAGCGCACGTCGTAACAGGTCATGAAGCCGATCCTCACACCGTCGAGCGTAAGAACGGGTGGCAGGTCATGACCCGGCGCGATCAGTCGGGATTCCTGCATCGCAAAGGCATCGTAAAGATGCAGCTTGCGATAGCAGGCCAGACGCTGCCCGTCCTGCGCCACGACAAGCGTGTTGAAAAATCGTCCCTCACCGTCCGGCACATTGACGCAAAAGGCGACCATGATCCCCTGCGCCGCTGCGCAGAGCCGGGTTATGAAGGGACCATCCAGAGGCTGCGCCGTGCGCAGCACATGATCGGGATCCTGCGCATCCCGGGCGAGAATACCCTCCGGAAGCACGAGCAGCCTCGCGCCCTCGGAGCGCGCCTGCCCAATAAGCGCAGTCGCCCGCGCCAGATTATCTTCCCAATCGGCAGAGACGGCAAATTGCCCCGCAGCCATACGCATGATGGTGTTCCACTCCTGCCCGAGGCGCTTCGGGTGGCGCTGGCAGGTTTATCCTGTCCGCTCCAAAGCGGCGTAAAGGCTAGCGCGGCCAGTGGCCTCGCTCCAGAGAAAAGGGCGCAGGAACAGGACGAAAATCCGGAACGCAATCAGATCAGGCTGGCAGCCCGAAAGCTGGTCCCCAAACGGTCCACGAAGCCTGAATCGACGGACCAACCGGCCAGAGCAGCAGCGGTGATGACCGCTCCCCCAATAGGCGGCAAGCAAGGATCAACCGGCAATCCGCATCGATGCGCAATGGCATCGCGCAAGACCGCGCTGCGCATGGTGCCCCCCGCATAGCTCCAGGGGAGATCGGGAAAAGCGAGACGATTCCGCAAAGCCTCGACATGCAGGGCAAGATCATGCGCGGCGCGCTCCATGATCCCGAGAGAAACAGGACAGCCCATTTCCGCAAGCTTCCCGGTGTCGATGGCCAGTGCCGCCACGGCCGGGCGGGCCTCACCGAGGGTCGCATACCATTCCAGTAGCGCCGCACCGCATTCCTCATGATCCTCAGGCCACCCCCTGAGCGCAGCAAAACGGGTGACATAATCGCTCTCGTCGGTTTCGCGCCCGTCCAGCGCGCGCGCGAGATGAAACAACGCGGCGCGACCGATCGCATAGGCACTGCCTTCATCACCAAAAAGACTGCCCCAACCGCCCACGCGCGCCGTTTGCCCGTCTTTCCCCTGGCCCCAGGCCATCGAGCCCGTGCCGGACAGAAGGAGCACGCCGGGCTGATTCAGAAATGCGCCACGGCAGGCCATATCCACGTCATTATGAATGACATGCGGCACAGGGCACAAACCAGCCACGAGAGCCGCGAGTTCCTGGCTCAGGCGGCGGCTCTCTCCATAACCCGCCATGCCCAGAGCAGCGGCACACATATGCGACGACTGATCCTGCAGAAGTGACGTGACAACGCTGCGCCATTCGGGAACATCGAATGGATTGGAGCCGCCTGCCTTGCGCATCTCGGCAATACTGCCGTCCGGGCGGACGCGCAGGAGAAGTGTTTTCGTGCCGCCGCCATCGATCGCGACAATATCGGTTTTCTGCACGTTGTTCCCGTCTTCAAGCCGTTGAAACGCGCCCGGACATTCTCCGGGCGCCCGCCATGAGTCAAGCTCTGCCGGGCATGGCGCCCGGAATGGGTCAGAACCCGGTAGATACGGAAACCAGCGCGGCAAAATTACCGCCCACCAGATAGAGCGGCGCCCCCGCACTCGTCTTGTTGCCGTAAATCCCGGTCCGTGTCTTGGCGCTCGTCACGAAACTGGCCGGGGCGGAACGATAGATGTTATTGCCGATATTGACCAGATTCAGCTGGATTTTCGGCCCGCTCAGATGCGGCACACGCGGCAGCCTGTAGCCCAGAGTGATGTCAGACAGAACATAACCCGGGATGCGCTCGTCATTCATGAAGGTCGAGAACTGCGAGCTGATATAACGCAGGCTGAAATTGCCGAAGAATTGCTTGTTATCGTCATAGGCCAGCCCCACCGAGGCTGTAACATGGGGGCTCGCCACCATCGTCTTGCCCGAAGTTGGCAGATAATCGATCACCGATTGCCCCGCCGCATTGGTAGCCGAAACAGGCAGATTGTTATCCGTCGTGGCATGCAGATACTGGGCCGACACATAGGGGCTGATATGGTGCCAGGGCTTCAGCCCGAACTCGCCCTGAATACCCCGGATCGTTTCCCCCCCCACATTGATCGGCATCGAGACGAGCGTATTGGTCCCCGGGATATAGGCGGTCGAACTGACCTGATGATTTGTCAGGTTCATATTAAAGGCCGAAACCTGGAAATGAATGAGCGTCCCGTTATGGCGGTAGCCAATTTCCTCTCCAATGCCATATTCGCCATTCAGGTTGCCGGGCTGTGAGGTGGCACCCACTGCATTCGGATCGAAAATCTGGCTATAGGCCTGTACCGAAGCGGGCGCCCGAAAGGACGTCGTGCCATTGATATAGATCTGATCCTTGGAGGTCAGGGCGTAGCTGACCGCAAGCTGCGGAAGCGGCGCGAAATAATTGCGCACGGTCTTGTAGGGATCGGCGCCCGGCACGTCATTCGTCCCCTGACGCGAGACCATGACCGTTCGGAACCCGGCGCTCAGGGTCAGTTTGTTATTCAGAAGCTTGAGCGTATCGGCAATGAAGAGGGCATTGATCTGCTGCATGAAGTTCAGGTTATACCCGCTCAGCAGATCGCCCCCCGGTACGCGAATGCCATAAGCCCCATAGGAATTGGCTGCCTTGCCTGAAAAATCGACCGTCGCGAAGGTGGAGTGCTCCTCGTGCATGGCGTAGGAATACCAGTAGCCGCCTGAGAGGGTGTTATGCCCCGAGGTCCAGTCCAGCGATGTATTGACCGCCCCCACCTTCTGGTTCCACGGATCGACAGCCACGGTCGTGACCTTGCCATTGGTAACATAGGGCTGGTTCAGATCGCCATAAACCTGAGTGCCGAACGTACCGCCAGACGCAGGAATATTCTCGCCCCCCACAGCCGGGCCGTATTGATGCACATAATAGGGGGTAACGCTCAGCTTCAGCCCACGGGCGAGCGTGAAATGGGTCGGGACCACGACATCGAGCGAATTCAGATTGCTCAATTGGAGCTTGTAGTAATTGGCATCGCCCGGCGTGTAATGATCGCTGTAACTTAGTCCCTCTCCCCATTGCTTCCACTGCGCAGCGCTTGGTGCTCGAAAAGGGGTCTGCTCCTGACGATTATATCCAAAGACCGCTGTGACCGAATTGGCATCGCCCCATTCTTTCACGAATTTCGAATCGACATGGTAGCGCTTGAGACCACCGGGGCCACGCCAGTTGTTATTGGACTGATGGGAAAAGGACATGAAACCGCGTATGCCGGTATTCCCGATATCTCCGGTATCCAGACGCAAGAATTCCTTGTTCGCGCTCTTATTGCCCCCCATCAGATTGATGAAGCCGCCATATTTATGGGCGGGGTTCATCGCGGTCGCCGATATCTGGCCACCTACCGCGTTGAACGTGGGCGCATTCAGATCGGGTGAGCCCTGGGAGACCGTGACAGAGCCCAGATTCTCCGTATCGACCAGCATGGCCGTATAAGGCTCGTAATTGATCGGATCTGCCAGAGGGGCCCCCTCGAACAGATACCCGATCTGACTCTGGTTCATGCCACGCATGGTGATGTTATCGCCCGCTGTCGCGAGCGGGCTTTGATTGGCGTAGACGACGCCCGGCAGAGTGGCGATCATCGAAGAGATATTGCCAGTCGGTGCCTGCTTGGCGATGAAATCACGCGTCACGCCACTCTGTGATCGCGGCGCCGTCTGACGGGGCATCAAGCCGCCGCCCGCTGTCGTGTTACTGGTGCCATCCGCGTGACGACCGGCAGAACGTACCGAAATTTCCTCGGCCTGGGGGTTCGGACCAAGTACTGAGCCCTCGGTAGCGCTATTCGCCTTCCGAGGCGTAGGGGCTCCCATACCTGGTTTGCTCTGCACCGAACCCTGCGAGGGGGAAGAACCTGTATGCGTTTGTGCGCCATGATGCCCAGCAAGGCGCTGATGCGGTGACGCCGCCTCAGCAGCAGGGGCCGACAGGGCATAGTTCGTTGCGATAGCGGAACAGAAAAGAAGGAGATCACGTCTCAGATGCCGCATGGTCTACTCCTGCCGGACAGATTTAAGGTTGTATAGAATGATGGATACAGTGATTTTCGTTTTTGTATCGCATCGATCTATCGTATTTCCCGGACGTTAGACGGGTGATTACACTGGCGCAATAGTTTATTCTAAAAACTAATTGCCCTGTCCGACTCAAGGGCAGTTTATCGACTCAAGTCATTGTTAACGAACGAAAATATTATCTGAATGCAATATACCCTTAATTTATGTCGAAAAACTAAGTCTGAGTTTCTAAGTGCAGGATCAACACCGCTTTTTTGAAGCCGGATCATGACTCGAACCTGACGGGATTACGCCTGCCCATGCGCCTTATCATCATGCCGGACCAGCATTCCGCCACGAGACTCGCCGCGAACGAAATCGCCACGTTGATGAATGCCCTCCCCAAGCCTGTACTCGGCCTTGCCACTGGTCGCACCATGGAGGGCGTGTATGGGCATCTTCGCCACCTGCACGACAATCAGGGGCTGGACTTCTCGCGAACGACAACCTTCAATCTCGATGAATATGTTGGCCTCCGTGCCGAGGACACGCGCTCCTATCACTACTACATGCGCGACCTGCTCTTCTCGCACATCAATATCGACCCCCGTTCAACCTACCTGCCTGACGGCGTGGCCTCTGATCTCGCGGCCGAATGCGTTGCATATGAAAATGCCATTCAGCAGCATGACGGAATCGACCTGCAACTGCTCGGGATTGGCGATACCGGTCATATCGGCTTCAATGAGCCTCCTTCGCCCTTCGATACGCGCACACGCTGCGTATCCCTCAATGAGAGAACCCGGCAGCAGAATGCGGCCATGTTTGGTGGAGATCCGGCGCAGGTTCCAGCCGAAGCCCTGACGATGGGCGTGGGAACGATCCTCGAGGCCCGGGAATTGCTGCTTCTGGCGCTGGGAGACGCCAAGGCCAGTATCATCGCAAAGGCGCTCGAGGGAGAGGTAGGCCCTGAAGTCAGCGCGTCAGCCATCCGCCTGCACGATCGATGCACTGTCATTCTCGATGAAGAGAGCGCGGCCCTGCTCAGTGCGGAAACGAGGGAGAAAGCGGATTATACGCGGGGCTGATAGCCCCCCGACGTCCCGGGTTCAGGGGCAATCGGTATGGCGGCTCCGGGTTTTCAGGCCCGGAGCCATGCCCATCACCGTGCGGTAGCGATCAGGGATTTTAGTCCGGGCAGGATGGCGATCAGCAACCCACCTGCGGGCTGCTTCATATGGTTGGACGCATCATGATCGGCGCTCGCTGCAAAGGCCTGATCCTGCTCGGTCAGGAGCATGGAAGCGTGATCATGCCAGCTCTTGCCCAGAGGCCGGCCCTGAAGAGCGTCCAGCCCGGCACGTGACAGCGCCGCAATCTGGGCTGAAACGGGTTTGACCTCCTCCACACAGGGCGGCGCTGCCAGTTTCTGGAATGCTTCGTCATTGCCGATATACCGCACGAGACGCTGTTGCAGCGGTACGAGCAGGCTTCGATCCCCCGCCGCATAGCGCGCGGCCTGAGCATTGAACTCATTGGCCTCGAAACTGTCTGGAGCCGCTATGGCCGCGGGAGAAAGAAGGATATCTTCCCCCTTGCGCTCGGCAAGACGATTGATCGCGTAATTCCTTACCGGAACGGTAATGGCGACCAACTGGGTAAGTGGGGCCACATTTTCGGGCGTCAGTCGGGCAATCATGCGTGCCTGATGGTCAGAGGCCTTGAGCCCGAAGGTTTCGAGAAAATTCTGAACCCCTGGCAAGCGCTTATTGAGCCCTGCGATATCCCTGACCGATTGGGACGACCAGTACCGCTCAGCGAGGGCCGCAGAGCGCGGCCACAGGCGGGAATCGACCATCTCATCAGACACGATCTCGGTCCAGAGCGGCGCCTCTCCCCCCAGGACGAGCGCCTCCTGCGCCGCGCTGAGCGGTGGAGCATTCGGATCGCGCGTGAAGGCATTATCGAGCGGCCTGGGCGCCTGACCGGGCGGGTTGGGGTCAAGCCCATCGGCCCGTGTATCGAACGGATCAACCGCATAATGCGTGGCTGACGGGTTCAGCAGATCCAGATAATAGCCGGAGGAGACTACGACCGGATGGCCGAGCGCCGTTGCCGTGCCAACCCATTTGGAGCCGCGCCAGGCCTCCACCACCACATTCTTCGGGATCGGCGCTTCGCTCACCTCGTCCCATCCCATCATGACCTTGCCATTCGCAGCGAGCACCTTCTCGATTTCCGCTGTGAAGGCCGCCTGAAGGGCGGGCGCATCCTTGTAGCCATGTGCCTTCATATAGTTGGCGATCTGCGGATTATCGTTCCATTGCGCTGAGACGACTTCATCCCCGCCCGTATGGAAATAGCGATCCGGAAAGAGCTCGGCCATTTCAGCAAACAGCACTTTCGCAAAGGCCAGGACGTTCGGATTTGTCGGATCCATGGCCGGGGTATTCAGATCGGGATGCTTGGTGCAATGCGTGGTGGTTTCGCCATTGCTCGAAGCGACCTGGCAATCCTGCTGCCAGTCCTTGACCGTCGGCACTGGCTGACGCGCGGCCAGAGCGGGATAGGCTGTGAGAATGGCCAGGGTGTGGCCGGGCACATCAAATTCCGGCACGACGCGTATGCCACGATCGGCGGCATAGGCCACGATCTCCCGTATCTGCGCCTGCGTGTAGTAGCGACTATGGCCGCCGACCTCCTGCAGGCGCGGCAGGCGCTTACTTTCGACCCTGAAGCCCGTCCCATCGCTCAGATGCCAATGCATCACATTGAGCTTGGTCAGTTCCATTGCATCAAGCTGCCGCTTGATCGTGTCCGTTGACTGAAAATGCCGGGAGACATCGAACATCAGCCCGCGCCACTTGAAGCGTGGCGCATCATGCACCTGTCCCTGTTCAAGCGCCGGGACGGCCTCTCGTGTATCCAGCATCTGCAACAGGGTCGCCAATCCATGCAGCACGCCCGCCGGGCCATCAGCCTCGAGCGCTATGCCTCTGGATGAAACATCCAGGCTGTAGGACTCCTTGGCGTCCAGCGTAAGATAATTGGGGTCACGCCCGGTGCGTATGGTCAAAACCGGTCCAGCGCCGCGACGCGGCGATACGCCCGCCTGACGCAAACGGGCCTCGAAACGCGCGAGCGCGCGCTTGAGCAACGGCGAAGGCGGCTGCGACCACACAATTCTGGGGAGTCCGGTGAGCGCCAGGGACTGACCGTTCAACGCCATCTGAGCCGGCTGCGGCATGAAAACGGGAACAAGCGCAGCGGCCTGGGCCTGCCTTGCATCGGCGAGACCGAGCGAGAGCGCAGCCAGCGCCACGCCACAGCTCATCGCCCTTCTGGGAAGAAACATCGGGCCCAATCCTTTTCTGTAACGGCTCACCCCCGCTGCATAGACGCCATCGCCACAAGCAACTGGTTGATCTCCGCAGCGGATGTCACAGCATTCGACGCTGCGAATCCGAAATGAACGAGTCTTTCATCCTGCATCGCAATTTGTTTCCGGCAAGAGGCATGAACGGCTCTCACTCCTGTTTCCCGCATCAGAGCGACAACGTTACCAGGCCGAACCCCACTCCCGGCCATGATTTCGATGCGTTCCTCAGCATAGTCATGCATAGCCTTGAGCCGCGCCGCGCCTTTGACCGCATCAGAGGCCTGCCCTGAGCTGAGCACACGCTCGAAACCGAGCGCAATCGCCGCATCGAGTGCAGCGAAAGGATCGGGCGCGAGATCGACAACACGATGGAGTTGTCGGCGCATCGGCCAGCAGGCAGCAGAGAGCCGCTCCAGCATGCGGAGATCGAGGGTGTGATCCGGGTGGGCGGCGCCGAGAACAACGCCAGCCAGCCCGGAATCACGCATCAATGCGATATCGGCCAGCATTTGCGCTTCCTCACGCGCGGTGAAGCAAAAATTGCCCGGCCGCGGTCGGATCATCGCGAAGACTGGCACCGCGCATGAGCGCGCCTGCTGAACAAGCCCGTATCCAGGCGTCAGCCCACCCAGATCAAGCGCGCTGCATAACTCGATACGGGCCAGCCCTGTCATCGCGGCGCTATGCAGACCTTCCGCATCGTCGACGCAGATCTCGAGCGTCGGCATGCCGTGCATCCCGATGATAGGGTTCATATCGTGCCGTCAGGACGACGTGTCATGCGATAACGCGCGAGAACACCCATGCTTGTCTCCTGACCTGATGCCCCTCGGATAACACAAACCGGGAGTTACAGACTGGAATTACCGAACAGGAAATGTTGCGCAGCAAGGCTTGCCGCGCCCGTCGCGAAATCGCGCGGGTGCAGTGAACCGAGGACGAGTTCCGTCTGATAACTGTCACGGCGAAGCACATGAGCCTCAACGGCCTGACGGAGCGCACGCGCGAAGACACTTTCCACCAGATTGGGGTCGAGCCTCACAACAATGCGCGACGGATCGACGAACTGGATGACCTGGGAGAGCGCCAGTCCAAGCGCCGTGCCTGCGCGATGCAGAATGGAGAGCGCTTCGGGTTGTCCGTCCCCGGCCATTTCTACTACCCGCCCGATTTCATCCGGGAGACCGGCGCGTCGGGCCGCCCCCAGAATGGCCGGCAAAGCCGCGAGCGTCTCGAGACAGCCCCGATTGCCGCATCGACAAGGCAGGGCTTCACCGTCAATGGCGATCGGTGCATGCGATAATTCACCTGCCCCGCCATGCCGCCCCCTGTGCAGACGCCCGTTGACCATATGCGCTCCGCCAATCCCCTCGCTCACGAATACCAGGCTGAAATCGCTCAGATCGCCGGAATCGCCAAAAAGCTGTTCACCGATGATCAGGGCATTGGCATCGTTCTCGACGAAAACCGGCAGCCCCGTCATATCCGCAAGGCGCTGTCCGATATTGACCCCATGCCAGCCGAGCGTGGCGGAGGCCAGACAGGTCTGGCCGTCTCCGGACACGATCCCGGCGATCACGACCCCGATACCAGCCAGAGCGCCGATGCCCGATGGATAGTCCCGGCGGATAGCCCCGACGGCATCGACGATGGCCGCAATACAGGCGTCGACATCGGAGATGAGCGGAATGGTCATCTCGATATGCACGTGGCCATGCGGATCGGTCAGGACCACATGGGCCGGATCGGACTGGAGGGAAACCCCGATGAAACTGGCTGCGTCCTGCCTGAGGCCCAGCATGACTGCCGGACGACCGAAACCGAATACACGTTCGCGCTCGTCGAGGATATTCTGTTCGATCAGCTCGCGAACCAGCGCCGTAACGCTTGCCTTGCTGAGATTGAGCGCGCGGGCAAGATCGGTACGGCTTTGCGGCCCGGAACGACTGAGCGCACTCAGAATGCGATGATGACCTGTCGAGAACATTCTTTATTCATTCTCTGAAGTAATTGTATAATTTTGCTTATTGAACTCACAACGCCAAAGAGAAGGAATGACGCTCACTCACGCGCCTCCTTTTTGACTTTACGGACAGAAATCATAGTAGCGACAAGTCTATCCGATTGTCTACCTCAGGTATTAAAATTCTACTAATTTTTGAAAAAATAGTGAATGTTTTCTGAGACTCGTTGCTTAGTTTTCGCAATCAATAATATATCGAGATTATACCCAATAATACATATCTATAAACTAAATAGAGCCTATAGCCATCGATGACGATTTCTGCGAATGTGGTAGGCGTCCTCAATGTTGGATATTGGCAAACATTGTCACGCCATCGAGATGGACCGGTTCTGCACCAGACAACCCACGACCACCGGTTGAAAAATCAGAGTAATGAGGTCGCTGCAACGCGCAGCGCCTGACCGCAACCGGCGCCACTGAGTCCGATTGGTTGGCGCAAAAACAACTACCCCTCGCGCCCCGAGGTGACCTGGTCACCCCCATGACCATCTGTCATCGTGGCCAAGGGTACACCCGTCGGTGAAGGGCCACGCCTGCGCCTGGGAGGGGTTCCGATTATTGTGAAAGCGAAACTTCAAAATCCCGCTGGCTTCGACGCGGAAACCCAGCTTATAATCCACATAGTTCAGAAATTGAAATAAACAATTCCCCGAATCCCTTTGAGGATATCCCAGAAAATGACCAAGGTCCCCTCCCCCCAGGACAGGCTGGTTGGTTCTTACGGTTATGGCGCGCTGGCTGTCGCAGCGCTCATCTTTTTTGCCATGGGATTTGTCACCTGGCTCAATGGCCCGCTGATTTCCTTCGTACGCGTCGCTTTTTCCCTGAGCGAGTTCAGCGCGTTCTTCATTCCGCTTGCGTTCTATTTCTCGTTTTTCCTGTTTTCCATCCCGACCTCTCTGATCGCCAGACGGCTTGGTCTCAAGACCGGCCTCACCCTCTCTGTGCTGGTCTCTGCGCTCGGCGTCGCCGTTTTCGGGCAATTCGTCTCATGGCGGATCTATCCTGGCGCGCTGACCGGGCTGCTCATCCTGGGTGCGGGCATTTCCCTCATGCAGGTTGTCATCAACCCGCTCGTAAGCCTGCTCGGTCCGGCTGATCGCGCCGCACAGCGTATCTCCATCATGGGGATCTGCAACAAGACGGCCGGAATTCTCGCCCCGATCGTGCTGGGGCTGCTCGTCATGCGCAATATCGGCGCCGTAGCAGAAAAAGCCCAATCGGCAACCGACCCCGCCGTGCGTGAGACGCTGCTCAATAATTTCGTCCAGGCCCTGTATGCGCCCTATATGGGCATGGCCGGCATCCTTGTATTGATTGCCGTGATTGTCGCCCTCGCCCCGCTTCCCAATCTGGAAGCTCCCGCGATCACGACGGGCGAAGGCTCGCAGCCAAGCTTTTTCAAGCCGCATCTCGTCTTCGGCTTCGTCGCGATGTTTCTCTATGTTGGAATCGAGGTCATTGCGGGTGACGCCATCGGCACTTACGGCCAGGGATTCGGTCTTCCTCTCGATGAAACCAAGTTCTTCACGGCCCTGACACTGACCGGCATGCTCATCGGTTATATCATGGGTTTCATCATCGTACCGCGCTTCATCAGTCAGGAGAATTACATCCAGATTTCCTGCCTGGTCGGATGCGCACTGACAATCATGGCCGTGCTGACGCAAGGCTACACCTCCGTGTTCTGTGTTGCCCTGCTTGGCGTGACCAATGCCATGATCATGCCCACCATCTTCCCGATCGCCATTCGTGGTGCGGCACATATGACCGCCATGGCCTCGGCCATTATGGTCATGTCCTATAGCGGGGGGGCGATCGTTCCGCAGTTCTATGTGTGGCTCAAGCCGGTCTTCGGCTTTCAGGGCATGTTCGCCATGATCGTCATTCCGGCCTATCTGGTAATCCTGGCTTATGCCCGTCGCTACGGTCGGGTCGGACTGACAACGCAGGACTGAATTCATGACCGAAAAACTTGCTGGCCAGATCGTACTCCCTGATCGGATCGTGGCCGGCACGCTTCATTTCGATACGCATGTCAGGGCCATCGACAAGAACGGGGCCGATGCCCCCTTCTTCATTCTCCCTGGCTTCATCGACGGACATGTGCATGGCGGCGATGACGCCGACACAATGGATGGACCCGAAGCCATACGCCACATGGCGCGGTTCCACATGAAGCACGGGACCACGACCATTCTGCCCACGACCATCACCCGCCCCTGGGAGGACGTGCTTTACGCGCTCGACAGCGCCGCCTCAGTGATGAATACCCCCGATGAGGATGGCTCCCGCATCCATGGGGTGCATCTTGAGGGCCCCTTCGTCAGCCCGCATAAACTCGGCGCCCAGCCGCCATTCACGATCGCCCCCACACCAGAGCGCCTTGCCGAAATTCTGGCGCGTGACTGCGTCCGTGTCGTCACCCTCGCCCCCGAGATCGATCACGCCGACGAAGCCATGAGGATTTTTGCGGACGCGGGCGTCCGGGTCAGTATCGGCCATACCACCGCCGATTTCGAGGTGAGTTGGGCCGCCCTGAATCGCATCTGTAGCTGTGGTGGCGTGGCGGGGGGCACCCATCTGTTCAATGCCATGTCGGCCATCGAAGGCCGCAATCCCGGCCCCGTGACCGCGCTGATGTGCCATGACACCAGCTATGCCGAGATGATCTTCGATACACATCACGTGCATCCGGCCAGTTTTCGGCTCGCTTCACGTATCATGAGGGAGCGGCTGCTCTTTGTGACCGATGCCATGAGGGGGGCCGGGCAACCCGACGGGCCAAGCACACTCGGCGGCCAGGAGGTCCTCATTCGTGAGGGCGTCGTACGCCTGCCCAATGGCTCGCTGGCGGGCAGCATCCTCACCCTCGACCAGGCAGTGCGCAACGCGGTGACGCATGGTGCGTCGCTGAGCGAGGCCAGCAAGCTGGTGAGCACCAACCCGGCCCGCTATCTCGGCCTCGCCGATCGCGGCAGCCTGACGCCGGGGCGTCTGGCCGATCTCGTCGTCCTCAATCGGGATCTGGATATCGAGCAAGTATGGGTGAACGGGCGCAAGGTCCATGAGAGAACGCCGCAGTCTCGTTAAATAGGGCTCAATCCTATCACCCTTTTGTAACAATATCACACGTAGTTTTGTAGTTGCCCGTGGTGTTGCTCCATTATGACTTTCTGTTAATCCCTCTGTCACTGGCCCATCCGGGCACTCACGCAAGAAATCTGGACGAAACGATAGTGACAAGAGAGATCGCCAACGATCGGGACCTGCATTCCGCCCGCCGCCCCAAAACCCGAGCGGGAAGAATTCCGCGCAAGGGCGGTGGGCGCGGGGTGTGGACCGCCCTCGCCCTTGCCGCCTTTTGCGGCGGGACCATAACGTCCTACGCTCAGGCTCAGTCCGAAACCGCCAAGACGCTTGAGGGCGATGACTATAAGGCCATCGGTTTTCCGATCGCGGGCCAGGGCGCTGTGCCCATCGGCCCTCTCGTGCCGTCGCTCTACGGCAATCCGCATCTTTTCGGTGATTGGGGCGGCGCCCAGAGCTGGATGCAAAACCGCGGTATCTTCCTCAATATTGCCCTTAACGAGGAATATATGGGCAATGTCACAGGCGGGCGGACACGCGACAATGTCCTGGCCGGTCAGGTCGCCGCAGAACTGGACATCGACTGGCAGAAGCTCGCAGGCTTTCAGGGCTTCTGGACCCATCTTCTGGTCGTGAACGGCCATGGGCGGAATTTCAGCTATTCCCTGGGAGATTATGTCTCAAACCCTGAGCAGATCTACGGCTCGCGCGGCAATGTCGTCGCGCATCTCGTCTCGATGTATGCCGACAAGACCTTTCTGCATGATCGGATCGTGGTCTCGGCCGGTGTCATCCCGACCGGAACATTCTTCGATTTCGATGCGCTCGCCTGCTCCTTCATGAATGTCAGCGTTTGCGGTAATTTTGCACCCGGCAAATATGCGCCTGGCGGCCGCGACTGGCCGTCTGCCAATATTGGCGCCGTGCTGCGTGTCCGCCCCACCGAGCGCACCTATCTGATGGGCGGGCTCTTTGCCGTCAGCCCCCACGCCTTCAATGGCGGCGTGTCAGGCTGGGCACTCGCGCAGGACGGGTTAGGGAAGCTGAGCTCGCAATTCGAGGCAGGCTGGGACCCGGCTTTCGGCAAGGACAAGCTGCTCGGCCATTACAAGATCGGCTTTTATTACGACAATTCGCGCTATCCTCATCTTTACGAGGATCGTTATGGCGGCTCCTACCAGGCGAGCGGTCTGCCCGCCCGCAATGCCTCGGGCATGTGGTCCAGCTGGCTCATGTTCGACCAGATGCTGGTACGCAGCGGCAAGGGCCTGGCGGATGGTCTGATCGTGATCGGCGGACTCGGCTACGCACAAGGCAATGTCGTTGCCATGCGTGATCATGAATGGATCGGCTTGTTGCAGAGTGGCACGCCCTGGCATCGCCCGCTCGACCAGATTGGTGTCATGTTCCAGCATATGACCATGAGCCGCTCCGTGCGTCTGCAACAGGAATCCTCCGTCGCGCTCGGTCTGCCTTTCGTCTCCAATCAATGGGGGAATGTCTACGGGGTGCAGCGTTGGGAGCAGGTCTATGAAGCCTTCTACAGCCTGCATCTGGCCGCGGCGACAGCGCTGCAATTCGACTTCCAGTATCTGCAACATCCCGGAGCCACAACCACCTTCAACGATGCTGCCATCATCGGCGGGCAGTTCACAACCAATTTCTGAGCCCATATCCCCGCGCCTCTCGGGCGCGGGGTCGTGTTCCGCTTTGGGCGCTCACAGAGACGGCCCCGATACGCTTCCTGTGAGGCGCGTCAGGAAACGAGGCTCATCGTGTCCACATCAATCATCCCGAGATCGGTGATCTTCAGATGGGGAATGACCGGCAACGGCAGGAAAGCCAGTTGCAGGAAAGGTTCTTCCAGGCTTCCGCCCATGTCACGCACCGCTTCACGAAGGGATTCCAGATTTCGTCTGACAGTCTCGAAGGGCTGATCGCTCATCAGCCCTGCTATGGGCAGCGCCAGCTCAGCCACGATCTTGCCTTGCCGAACAGCGACGAACCCACCCCCCATTTCGGTCAATCGTGCGATCGCCAGAGCCATATCGACATCATTCATGCCCACCACGCAAAGATTGTGGCTGTCATGGCCGACGGAAGAGGCGAGCGCACCCGTGGAAAGACCGAAGCCCTGCACGAAACCGCGCCCGATATTGCCGTTCTTGCCATGGCGCGCGACCACGCAGATCTTGGCAATATCACGTTGCGGGTCTGGCTGGACGCCGTTCTCTGTCACGTCGAGAGTCGCCCGGCGAAACTCCGTGATGATCTGATCCGGAATGATACCGATCACAGCCTGGTTCTGCCCGGTCCCCGGCACATGAAAATCCGTGGCCGCGATCGGGGCGGCGAGCTTCACAGAACCATAGCCTTGCGGTGGTACGATATCCCGGCTGGCAAACAGCGCATCATTCACGAGACGCCCGGCCGAAAAGACCTGAGCAACGGCACAGCGCTCCAGATCATCAAGCAGCACGATATCGGCGCGAAGCCCCGGGGCGATCTGACCCCGATCACGCAGGCCAAAGGCCCTTGCTGCCGTAAGGGACGCCGCCCGATACGCTGCGAGCGGCGCAACTCCGAGCGAGATGGCCTTGCGAATGAGGAAGTCGATATGCCCTTCATGGGCAATTTCCATCGGATTCCGGTCATCGGTGCAAAATGCCAGAAAAGCCGAGGTTTCCGGCGTAAGGAGAGGCGCAAGCGCCGTCAGATCCTTGCATACCGACCCCTCGCGGATAAGGATCGTCATCCCCTTGCGGATCTTCTCAAGCGCCTCTGCTGCGGTGGTCGCCTCATGATCGGTATGAATACCGGCGGCAATATAGCCGCTCAGTCTCTTGCCACGCAGCAGAGGCGCATGACCATCGATATGCCCATTGGCGAACGCCACGAGCTTGTCGAGGCAATCCGGCTGCCCTGACAGGACACCGGGGAAATTCATGAACTCGGCAAGGCCGATGACTTTCGGATTATGGCGGTAGATCTCCAGCGTGGCAGCATCCAGTACGGCGCCCGAGGTTTCGAGCCCCGTAGCGGGCACGCAACTCGAGAGATTGATGCGCAGATCCATCACCGTCCGATTGGCGCAGTTCAGGAAATAATCGAACGCCGCCCGCCCCAGGACATTGGCCATTTCATGCGGGTCGCAAATAGCCGTGGTCACGCCATGCGGCAGCACACAGCGATCGAACTCGAAGGGCGTGATCAACGAGGATTCGACATGCAGATGCGTATCGATGAAGCCAGGCACCGCAATGCGGCCCTGACCGTCAATGACTTCACGCCCCTCATAGCAATCCAGAACGCCCACCACCCGGTCACCCGTGATGGCGATATCGGTCGGGATCAGCTCCCCCGTGACCAGATCGAAAAGTCTGACATTGCGTATGACGAGATCAGCAGGCTCGGCTCCGGCTCCCTGACGCACGCGCCGCACGATTTCATCCCGCATCCTTGTCTCCCCGACGGCACAGGCCGACCGATCCGGCCCGGCATCATGAGCTCACTATATAGGATAGGCCTCAGGATGGAACGGGCCGATATCGGGAGGCCCCAGGGCGAAACGAAGCGAGCGCGCCTTTCAACGCGCCCGCCTGGGCTCGCGATGCCGGAAAGCGCCGGCAGACAGACCTCGGGAGGTATCAGGCAGCGTCGAGTCTCGCCGCCATGGTGAAGAACTTCTCGTCGAAGCTCTTGTTCTGCATGATCGAGTCAGCCAGTTCGCGCAGAATCACCATGTTTTTCTCAAGCAGGGCCCTGACCGCGTCATTCGATTTGTCGGCAAGGAAAATCGAGCGATTGGCATAGTCCTGTATCGAACCGACAAGATTGATGAATTCCGGCAATGCATAATCATCGGAAACGGCGCCCGGCTGCCTGAGATAGGTCATGACCTGATGATGCAGCTTGTAGAAAGCCGAGATCTCGCTGTGGATGCTCTCGATAAACCCGATATCGGCGAATTTGCCGTTCATAAAGAGCACACTCATGAAAAGGAAATAGAAGGTCGCATCCCAGTTCGTCTTCACGAACACATAGTTCCAGTCGTCGAAACCTGCATAGGACTCCCTGTGGGTATCGACAAAACCGGCATAGGCCTCCGCCATGACGCCGTTCATCCGCTCGATCTGCTCCAGCCCGTCGGGCTGGGTAATCGCGTTGGTGATCATGGTATTCGCCAGCCCGATCATATCCGTGCCGTTGGAATACATGGGATCAACGAATCCTGCGGCCTCTCCGGTCAGCGCCCATCCCTCTTTCGACAGAAACTGTGCAGACAGATAGGAGTAATTGCGCAGCATCACGAAGTCGATCACTTCGAATGCCTCACGCTGCATATAAGCATGGAAACGCGGCTCATGCCTGGCGAGCCAGGAAGTCGCGAGGGGATGCGAACTCAGTTCTGAAAGACTGTGGATGCCATTATCGAAAACAATGCCGATGCTGGTGGTCTGTTCGCTGATGGGAATGATCCAGACCCAATAGCCTCGCCCGATCAGATGGGTCGTGCTCCGCCCACGCTCGCGCGCATGACCGAACGGGTTAGCCTCATCCTGCGAACTCAGGAACTCGTTGATATCCACCTTGCCCGCAACACGGAACCAGATGGCTGAGTGATTGATCCCCGCAGGGCGCTGCAATTCGAATTTCTTCATCAGCACACGCCCGCGCCCCGAGGCGTCCACGACCCAGCGCGCTGCGACCGGTGCCACGACACCGTCATGGTCACGCACCGCCACATTATTCAGGTCGCCTTCGCGCTCGATTTCCATGACGCGGCTGTTTTCGATCAGGGTGACACGCTCCCCCAACGCGTCGCGCAGGTGGTTTTCCAGCTTGCCGCGATCGATCTGATAGGTTGGCTGATGCGGATAATAGCCGAGCCCGATCTCGCGATACGGGGCATCGCCGGTCAGGCCCTGCGTCTGGATGAAGCGCAGCCCCATTTTGCGCAGATGCTCAGTCTCGAGATGTCTTTTGCACCCCACGATTTCCGCCAGATAATAGGCCCCGATTTCCACGGTAGACTCTCCCACCTTGTGGATACGCTCGGGGTACGGGAATTTGCGGTTGTGAACGATACAGATCCCAAGCGCCGGATCGGCGTCGAGCAACTGCTTCGCCAGAGTGAGGCCAGCCAGTCCTGCGCCAATGATCAGGACATCGTGCGGTGCGTGTTCAGACAAGACACATCTACTCGATTTCAAAGGTGAATTGCGATGCGCAAGCACGAAAACCGTGCCAGGTTCGGATCATGGGTACCTAATTGACCAAACACCGTTAATCAACATCAAATCAACGTCACAACACATTGATATAATCGACGACACAGCTCCTGTATTTCGCGATCATCGCCATGTTATTCTCCAAACGTATTGTTTTACGTCCACAAACCAGAAATCCTTCTTGGCAAGCCGCTCAAAAGCATCAATTTCGCAAGGTAGATGGCTTCTTTTGTGGTTTTCCCGAATGGTCCATTGGCTTTGCAGGCATAGGGGAGAATCATCGTGAGCAGTGATACACCATCCGCACCGCAGTTCAGCGCAGACGAGAGACTGAAACTCCTGCGGGGAAAGCATATTGGTCCCACGGTTATCCTGCGTCTTGAGCAGGTTGGTATCGCTTCTCTGTCCGCCCTTTCCCGCCATGAGCCGGAAGATTTATGCCTGCGCATCGCAGCACATCTCGGGTCACGTTGCTGGCACAACAGCCCTCGCGCGCGCGATGCCATCGTGGCCGCCATCACGATTGCGCGGAAGGAGAGTTCGCCCCCCAGCCCGTTTCCCTTTATCAGCAGTGAGAAACCCGACGAGACCTCCTGATGGAACGGCCTCCTGCCCATGACGGGGTTCTGTCACAAAGGATTTCACCCCCGCCCCCTTCCCTAAGAAAACATGAAGGACTATCTAGGCAATTGAGAAGCGTTCTCACAGAACGCCATTTTCCGGCTATAGATGGGCTTTCCTCATGACACTCGACACCCTGCCCAAAGGCGCTCACGCGGTCATCAGCCAGGTCGTCGCGCGTATGGCCAATGATCCGATCGCGACGCGACTGGGCGAGTTGGGGTTCATTCCGGGTGCTCCGGTCGAAATCGTGGCGACAGGCCCCGTGGGCCACGATCCCATTGCCGTGCGGCTGGGCTCGACCTGTTTTGCCCTCCGCCGTGGTGAGGCCTCGCGTATCACGCTCAAACACGATCTCTGATCTGTATATGGACGCCGTCACACTGCCGGAGACGGCCACCAGACCCTTGCGCGCCGCCCTCGTGGGCAATCCCAATTGCGGCAAGACCTCGTTGTTCAACCAGCTGACAGGTAGTCGCCAGAAAGTCGCGAACTATGCGGGCGTCACGGTCGAGCGCAAGGAGGGGTATCTCACGACCCCCAATGGCAGAGCCATTCGCCTGCTCGACCTGCCCGGTGCTTACAGTCTGAGTGCCACAAGCCCGGATGAAGACGTCACCCGTGACGTCTGCATGGGGCAGCATCCGGTCGAAAAGCAGCCGGATCTGATCATCTGTGTCGTCTCGGCCAGCAATCTGCGGCTGCATCTGCGCTTCCTGCTGGAACTCATGCAACTCGGCCGCCCCATGATCGTGGTGCTCAACATGATGGACGAGGCCGAACGACTCGGGCTCACCATTGACGTACCGGGCCTCGCCGCAGCGCTTGGCCTACCTATCATTCCCGCCATCAGCCTGCGCAAGAGCGGCATTGCCAATCTGCTGAACGCGCTCGATCAGCCCGAATTCCTGCCGCCACCTGCCATGAAGACGGACCTCGACGTCCATGGTGAAGTCGGCCAGCTCATCACCCGCTTCACCAATGAAGGCACGCTCAGGGGCGACCGGATGGCCGATCGCCTCGATCGCTGGTTCCTCCATCCGGTCTGGGGCCCGATCATCCTTCTGGTCGTTCTCTTCTTCATGTTCCAGACGGTCTTCGCCTGGGCCCAGCCCATCATGGACGCGCTGGAAGCGGGCATCACCTCGCTCGGGCAGATCGTCGTCTCTCCGCTTCCTCCGGGGCTGCTGCGCAGCCTTCTGGCCGACGGCGTGATCGCGGGTGCAGGAACGGTCATCGTCTTCCTGCCCCAGATCCTGATCCTGTTCCTGTGGATCCTCACCCTGGAGGAAACAGGGTACCTGCCACGCGCAGCCTTCCTGCTCGACAGGATCATGGCGCTTGCAGGGTTGAGCGGGCGCTCCTTCATTCCGCTGCTCTCGAGCTTTGCCTGCGCCATTCCAGGCATCATGGCAGCGCGCACGATCCAGAATCCCCGCGACCGGCTGGTGACGATCCTGATCGCACCGCTCATGACGTGCTCGGCGCGGCTTCCCGTCTACACGCTGCTGATCGCGGCTTTCGTGCCTCATCGCACCGTGCTCGGCTTTCTCGGGCTCCAGGGGCTGGTCCTGTTCGGGCTGTATCTGGTTGCAATTATCAGCGGCATCATCGCAGCCCGACTCATGACGCGTGGCGTTGCATCAGACGAGCATCCCCTGATGCTCGAATTGCCTCCCTATCGCACCCCCAATCTGAAAAGCGTGGCGCTGGGGCTCTGGCAGCGGGCCATCATGTTCCTGTCGCGCGTCGGCACGATCATCGTCTCGCTCAATGTGCTTCTCTGGGCACTTTCCAGCTTCCCTGCGCCGCCGGCCAATGCTACGGGCGCCGCAATCGATTACAGTCTCGCTGGCCATATCGGCCATTTCATGCTGCCCATCTTTGCGCCGCTGGGCTTCAACTGGCAGATCTGCGTCTCGCTCATTCCTGGTCTGGCCGCACGCGAGGTTGCCGTCAGCGCATTGGCCACGGTCTATGCTCTGGGAGCCTCGGATGACAATGCCGCGAACCAGCTCATGCCGCTTCTCAGCGCGCATTGGAGCATGGCAACCGCCTTTGCGTTGCTGGCCTGGTATGTGTACGCGCCGCAATGCATCTCGACTCTTGCAGTCATGCGTCGCGAGACCCGCTCGCTCAAAGTGGTTCTGGGAGCTGCGGCCTATCTCTTCGGCCTTGCTTATGCCGCGGCCTTTCTTACCTATCATGTGACACGCGCCCTGACCGGATGATCGCCATGATGCAGAGTCTTATCGTCATCGCCCTTGTGACCGTTGCCCTCCTGTTCTGGCTGAACAGGCTGTTCCCAGCCCATGCGGCTTCTTTCAAGGCACGGCTTGGCCTCGCCAAGGCCCTTCCTGCCTCAGGAGAAAAGAAGGGCTGCAACGGTTGCTCGGGCTGTAAGGGCGGCGGCTGCCACTGACGCCAGCCGATAGGAGCGCGGGGTAACGACCCCGCACTCGAGCGAGAGTCAGGTGGTATGATCCGCACGCTCGATGAATTCACGCACCTGATGCAGGTCGTTCATGATTTCATGCGCCTTGCCGATGATCTCTTCGTTGGGCGTCATCAGATCGGGCACCACAATCACCCTGATCCCTGCCGCATGGGCAGCGCGCGCGCCGTTATGGGAATCCTCGATCGCCAGGCAGAATGCGGGCTCGACGCCGATCGCCTGTGCCGCTTTGAGATAGGGTTCGGGGTCGGGCTTGCCGCGGCTGACATCATCCCGCGTGATGATCGTATCGAAGCGATCATAAATACCGACATGGCGCAGATGGGTCTCGGTGCGGGACCGTCCTGACGATGTCGCTATGGCACGTGGCAAGCCGCGTGCGTCAAGATAATCGAGCAGGGGGACCACCCCCTCCTTCATCACCAGACCGCCTGCCTCAACCAGCTTGTGCATGTGCACATCCTGGGTCCGGAACAGGCGACCCAGATCGATATCGGGACCATAGGTATCCGTCACCAGCTTCGCACAGGCATCGCCCGGCAAACCGATCATCTGGCGGGCAAAGTCGAGAGGCATATCATGCCCCAGTTCACGCGCCGCGCTAACGAACGCCTCGAGAGACAGGGTCTCGCTATCGAGCAACACGCCATCCATGTCGAACAGAATACCCTTGATGGGCCCAGGTCCCGTCATCGTCTCTCTCCTTGATCCAGTGCTGCAGCCGCATCATGCTGCGCGTCATTGCTGTCGCTTGTCTGTCTGCCATGATCAATGCGCGGCACCAATCGCCTTGCCAGCTCCGACGCCACCAGAGCCGCGATGATCTCGGGTCGCTTGTCGCGCAGGCCTTGATCTCCGATCGGACAGACCAGGGCATCGATCCTGCTCTGGGCGAGACCGATCTCTCTGAACCCGGACTCGAAACGCCGTCTCTTGGTGTGTGATCCAATCAACCCGACATAGGCCAGATCGCCCCGCTCGAGTGCTGCCCCGGTGATCAGCGCATCCAGAGCATGGCTCGGTGTCATGACCAGAACGCCATCCCCCGGACGCAATGAGGCAATCTCGCTCTCCCAGGCTGTGCTGACCTGCACCATGACGCCTTCGGGGACCGGGCCGAACTCCTCCGGCCTCGGGTCGATCCAGCGGAGTGACAGGGGCAGGAGCGCGGCCGCCCTGACCAGAGCACGTCCCACATGCCCCGCGCCGAAAACACTTAGCGTCGGCCAATCGAGGCGACGTTGCTCAAGTCGGCGCAGTTCCTCATCGAGATCAAAGACGGGCTCGTACCGGATCAGGACAACGCCGCCGCAACACTGCCCCGATTCAGGCCCCAAAGTGAAGCGACGATCCTCGCGCACAGCCTCTCCCCTCAGAATCAGCCGGGCATGTTCCAGACACTGGAATTCCAGATCTCCGCCGCCGATCGTGCCAGTCTGGGTAGTCTCGGTCACGAGCATGAAGGCGCCTGTCTCGCGGGGGGTCGAGCCTCTTGTCTCGGCCACCACCACGCGCAGTACCGCCACGGCCGAGCCTTGCCAGCTTCGGACCAGATCCAGGTCGATCAGGAGGGCTCTCCCTGCGCGGCGCGGGCCTGCACCTGCATGATCGTGCGCAACAGCCGTTCAGGGGTTGCCGGGGCGTCGAGCCCGGGGCAGCGCCGATACCCGTCCAGACTGGCGATGGCATCGGACAACGCGTGCAGTACGGCCACGCCGTGAACGAGAGGCGGCTCTCCGACCGCCTTGGAGCGGTAAATGGTCGCCTCGCGATTGGGGGCGTCGTCGAGCAGGGTCACGTTGAAAATAGCAGGGCGGTCTGAGCAGGCAGGGATCTTGTACGTGCTCGGGGCATGAGTACGCAGCCTGCCCTCCTTGTCCCAGACCAGTTCCTCGGTGGTGAGCCAGCCTGCGCCCTGAACGAAGGCCCCCTCGATCTGGCCGATATCGATATCCGCATTCAGGGATTGCCCAGCATCATGCAGGATATCGACCCGGTCGATGCTGTTTTCGCCAGTCAGCAGATCCAGCGTGACTTCAGCGCAGGCGGCGCCGTAGGCGAAATAATAAAAGGGCCGGCCGCGCCCGGTTGCCGCATCCCAGGAGATCTTGGGCGTCTTGTAAAACCCGCTGGCCGAGAGCGAGATGCGGGCGAAATAGACCTGCCAGACCAGATCACGGAATGGTACGAGGGCCTCGCCCATGCGTACCCCTTCCGAGGTAAAGCGGATCGCTTCTGGTGCAACCTGCCATTTCTCGGCAGCGAAGGTGACCATACGCGCCTTGATCTGACTGACCGCGTCGAGTACCGCCATGCCGTTCAGATCGGCCCCCGATGAGGCAGCGGTGGCCGAGGTATTGGGCACCTTGCCGGTTGTGGTGGCCGTGATACGCACATTCTGCGCGTCGAGACCAAACTCGTTCATCACGATCTGCACCATCTTCGTGTGCAGACCCTGACCCATTTCCGTGCCGCCGTGATTCACCTGTACCGAACCGTCGGTATAGACATGAACCAAGGCACCGGCCTGATTATAGTGGGTTGCGGTAAACGAAATACCGAACTTGACCGGCGTGAGCGCAATGCCCTTGCGCAAGGTGCGGCTGGTCGCGTTGAACGCACGCAGCGCGTCGCGCCGGGCGCGGTACGCACAGCGTTCGGCCAGCTGGGTCATGACGAGATCGCTGATCGAATCCTCAACCACCATGTGATAGGGCGTCACGTCTCGTGTGCCTGTGCCATACACATTGCGCAGACGGATATCGAGCGGATCACGCCCGGTCGCGAAAGCGATTTCCTCGACGACACGCTCTGCCGCCACGATCCCCTGAGGGCCGCCAAAACCACGAAAGGCCGTATTGGACTGGGTGTTGGTCTTCAGGGCGAGAGAACGAAACCGCACGTCAGGGTAGAAATAGGCGTTATCTGCGTGAAACAGGGCGCGATCGGTCACCGGGCCCGAGAGATCGGCCGACCAGCCGCAACGCGCCGCAAGCTGCATGTCCACGGCAAGGATATCGCCCTGATCGGTAAAACCGACCTCATAATCAACCCTGAAATCATGACGCTTGCCCGTGATGACCATGTCATCATCGCGATCAAGGCGCATCTTGGCTGCCTGACCGGTCAGTTCCGCCGCGAGCGCCGCAAGACAGGCACATCCATTGGCCTGGGACTCCTTGCCGCCAAAGCCGCCCCCCATACGCCTGATCTCGGTCGTGACGAGGTGATGCGGGCGCCCCAGCACGCTCGCGACAAGATGCTGCGTTTCGGAAGGATGCTGGGTGGAGGACCAGACACGCATCTCCCCCGCCTCGCCAGGCTGGGCCATGGCGACCTGACCCTCCAGGTAAAAATGCTCCTGCCCGCCTATGGTCACGCGTCCTTTGAGGCGGCGCGGCGCGGCCTCGAGCGCAGGTTCTACTGCGCCACGCTCCATGGTGAGGGGGCGCCATACCAGCGCGCCGCCATTCTCGATTGCAGAGTCGATATCGAGAACCGCCGGGAGTTCCTCATAAACGATACGTGCCAGACGCACGGCGCGCCGGGCAATCGCGCGCTCGGTCGCGACAACGGCAAAGATCGGCTGGCCGACATGCTGCACGAGATCGGTCGCAAGAAGCGGCTCATCATGGGCATGAACGGGACTTGTCTGATTCTCGCCCGGAATGTCCTGAGCGGTGATCACCCGGACCACACCGGGCACGGCGCGGACCGCATCGAGATCAATCGAGATCAGACGCGCATGCGGCTTTGCGCTGAGCCCCGGCACGACATGCAACAAGCCTTTGGGCTCAGGTATGTCGTCAATATAGAGCGCGCGCCCGGTCACATGCAGCATTGCGCTCTCATGCTTCATGGACCGGGTTTTCCCAGCCTTGAACGCTGAGGCGTCAGCCGCCACTTCCGGGCGGCCCTTCCCGTCTCCGGCGCTCTCTGTCTCGGTCGGAAGGGTCCCGATGCAGTCAGACGTGTTGATGCGGTCAGACATGGGTGAGGCTCCCGGCCTCGGCGAGGCGCATGGTTTCCCCCTGGCTTTCCTCATAAAATCGCGTCAGCAGATTGGCAGCCACTGTCTGCCGATACCAGGCACTGGCCCGCATATCGCTCAGAGGCGTAAAATCCTCGGCCAGGGCATCTCGGGCGGCTTCGAGCGTCGTCTCGTTCCATAGCTGACCCAGCAGCGCCTGCTCTGCTCTGGGCGCACGACACGGTGTCGCCGCCATACCGCCAAAGGCGAGACGCGCCTCGATGATCCGCCCGGAGCCATCGCGGCAAAGGGCGAAGGCCGCAAGAACCGCGGAGATATCCTGGTCGAAGCGTTTGGAGATCTTGTAGCTGCGGTAGAATGTCCCCTCCTTCTGACGAGGCACGCTCACCGCTTCGACAAACTCTCCTTCCCGACGATCCTGCTTTCCATAGGCGAGGAAATACTGCTCCAGAGGCAGACTCCGCCGTGTTTCACCCCGACGCAGATGGAGCGTCGCTCCAGCCGCAATCAGGGCTGGCGGCCCATCGCCAATAGGCGAGCCATTGGCGATATTGCCGCAGAGCGTGGCGCTGTTGCGTATCGGCGTCGAGCCGATACGACCGATCAGGACGCCGAAATCGGGCAGGATGCGCGCCAGTGCTGCACGCGCAGCCTCATAGGTGACCGCTGCCCCGATACGCAGCCCATCCTCTGTCTCCTCGATCGTCGCGAGGTCGGCGCACTGCCCGATGAAGGCCACACGCGGCAGGGAGCGCATCGCCTTGGTCACCCACAGCCCAACATCCGTCGCCCCGGCGACGATGAGCGTCTGGGGATATGCCATGAGCCGATGCGCCAGAGACTCCGCCGAGGCTGGCAGAAACACGTTGCCCTGTGCGGTCTCGATTTCAACATCTGCCCTATCCTCAAGCGCCGCCAGCCGATCGTCCAGCGCTTGGACACGCTCTTCGAAAGCTGAATCCGGGGCCGCAAGCGCCTGCTTCATGGCCCTTACGATGGGCGCGTAGCCGGTGCAGCGACACAGATTGCCCGCAAGAGCGGAATCGATCGCGCTATCGTCATCTGAAGGGGTATCGGTATTGCGATACGCCACCATCGACATCACAAATCCCGGCGTGCAGAAGCCGCATTGCGCGCCATTGAGAGCAATCATGGCCTGCTGGACCGGGTGCAATGCCTCTGCGGAGCCGACATCCTCAATGGTGAAAACTGCCGCGCCATCGAGCATGGGCAGAAGCTGGATACAGGCATTGACCGCGCGCAGGCTCACCCCGGATGGCATGGCGCGTCCACGGCCCGTTTCCCCTCCCGCGCCAGAGATTTCGCTGCTGGAGCGGCGTCGCGCCACGATCACCATGCACGCGCCGCAATCCCCTTCGTTACAGCCCTCCTTGGTGCCGGTGCGCCCCTCATGACGCAGCCAGTCCAGCAGGGTCCGATCAGGAGCAACATCATCGAGCGTGACGAGGCGGTCCCCCAGAAAGAAGCGTATCGTCTCGCGCATGAATGACCCCCCGCATGATGGAAACTGGTTGAATGAATGGGGGTGGCCCCTTCGCCATTTCCGGAAACTCTTGTATGATTGGGAGATTCGACGGCAGAGAACAATCAGGAATATTGCATTTCCTGCCTTGTTATCGCTTCGAACTGCGCCTAAGGCTCCACGGCCATTTCAAACGCAAGAGGATCACCATGAAGTCCACTGATCTGATCGACCGCATCGCCGCCGCCACCGGTGGCACCAAGGCCGACGCCAAGACCGCCCTCGACACCGTCTGGGCCAGCATCATCGACGCCGCCACCAAGGGTGACGAAGTGTCTATCCCGGGCTTCGGCAAGTTCCAGGTGCGTTCCACCGCTGCTCGCCAAGGCCGCAACCCCAAGACCGGCGAAACGATCGAAATCGCTGCGTCCAAGAAGCTCAGCTACTCCCCTGCCAAGAACGTCAAGGACGCTCTGGCCGGCAAGTAAGCCGATCAACAGGCCATGCCACTGCGGGATCCCGCAGTGGCATGGCCTGTCATGGGATGCCCTGACTTCTGCCCTAGCGTAATCGTCAGGTGCCCCTCCCTCCGGACCATCCGTCCGACCCGAGGCCGCCCATGCCCCCGTGCATGGAAATATAATCCCGCCTCACCCAAAACTCTCCTGGCACGGCCATCTTCCCTGGCGGATCCGGGGCAGTCCTGCCCATCCGGCTCGCACTCGTCGCCAAAGCTTGCGCCCGACCTGCACCTCCCCGCGATCATGCGGCGCCTTCTCCGTTAAAAAACGTTCTCGGCTCTCGCCCGCCCGCTTGCAAAAGCAAACAGGTTTCGTCACGTTTCGCGGCATGTTGCCTCGCCTCCTGCCCGCCCTAGCCCTCGCTATTCCGCTCTTCTCCGCCCAGGCCGAAACGCCGGAGGGACAGGCGACGGCCCGCATCTTCGATCATCTGCGCAGCGACCCCGCGCGCATGACCCTGTTCATGCGCAATTTTCCCAAAGGTGGGGATCTTCATAACCATCTCGCAGGGGCCATCTCGGCCGAAAGCTTTCTCGAATGGGCGTCAGGAGACGGATTATGCGTCTCGCTTTCGCAGGGACGCATCCTGCCAACAAAGTGCCGTCTGGCAACGCCCGGCGATATTCCCGCCGCCCAGTTGCATGCGCGTGACGACGCCCGCGCGGTCATGATCGATTCCTTATCGATGCATGATTTCGTTCCGACGCCCGCCGATCACTCCGGTCACGATCACTTTTTCTCGAGTTTCGGACGCTTCGCTCCTGTGCTCGCAGCCCACCAGGGCGAGATGCTCGCCCAGGCTCGCGATCAGGCTGCCGCCGATCACGTGGTCTATCTCGAACTGATGATCTCCCCGGCTCTGGGCAGCATGGTCAAGACGGGCGACCAGCACCCCCTGCATGA
This sequence comes from Asaia sp. W19, assembly GCF_003994335.1. GTDB lineage: Bacteria > Pseudomonadota > Alphaproteobacteria > Acetobacterales > Acetobacteraceae > Asaia. The sequence goes on along the minus strand of NZ_PNQZ01000061.1, from coordinate 7,512 downwards.
TCTCGACCTTGACGCCGCGCATCAGGCACTCAAGGACGAGCGTCCCCGTCTGGTGGCTGAAGCCAGACGCGATACGGACGACATGGAGCATCAGGCCCGCGACATCCTGCAATGCGATACCCCTGCCGCGCATCCTGGGTGCTCGGTGACGGTGCGGTATCTGTTCCAGGCCATCCGCACGATGACCCCGGCCCAGGTCTTTGCCCAGCTCGATGCAGGCTATGCTCTTGCCCATGAAGATCCGCGCTTTGTCGGGCTCAATTTCGTCGCCCCCGAAGACAACAGTACCGCCATGGCCGATTACGAACTGCATATGCAGATGTTCGCCAAGCTGGGCGCGCTCTACCCCGATGTCCGGCTCAGCCTTCACGCAGGCGAACTGACCCCCTCCCTCGTTCCCGCCAGCGGCCTGCAAAGCCACATTCGTGACGCGGTCGAGATCGCGGGTGCCGAGCGCATCGGCCATGGCGTGGATATCACCTGGGAGAAAGACGCCATACGCCTTCTCAACGAGATGGCGCAGCGCCGTATCGCGGTTGAGGTCAATCTGGTCAGCAATGCCCAGATCCTGGGAGTGAGCGGCGCAGAGCATCCGCTCAGTCTCTATCGCCGCGCCCATGTACCCGTCGTGCTTTCGACCGACGATGAAGGCGTATCGCGCAGCAATCTGACCGAAGACTACCTCAGGGCGCTTACCACCACATCACTGAGCTATGCCGATCTGAAAACCCTGTCTCGCAACAGTCTGACCTACGCCTTCATTCCCGGCACATCGCTCTGGGACGGGGATCATGTGACCACACTCTGCAAGGCGCCGCAGAGCTTCGCCTGTGCGGATTTCCTGAAAAAAAGCCAGAAAGCCCGCCTCCAGCTTCAGCTCGAGCAGAACTTCGCCGCTTTTGAAAACACTGTCAGCCACGAGCCCCTTTTCCAGTGAGGACCCTTCGCCCGATGCTCAAGCGCCTTCTTGCCCTCTCGGCCCTCTCCCTTTGCGGCACGGCGCTCATCGCGCCCGCTTTTTCCCTCCCAGCCGCCGCCGAGTCCAGCCCCGCCAGAATTCCAGTTCGCGTTGTGGTTGTAACCACGTTCGAGATTGGCAAGGACACGGGCGACACCCCGGGCGAGTATCAGAACTGGATCGAAAAGCTCCCCTTGAGCCAGACGCTACCCGCACCGGGCACCGATCATGAGGTGATGCACTACAACCCGGAGTTGCAGGTCCTCGCCATCGCTTCCGGTGAAGGTCCACAGCACATGGCCTCTGCCATGACGGCACTCATTCTCGACCCTCGCTTCGACCTGCGTCACAGCTATTTCGTCCTCGCCGGCATTGCAGGGATCGACCCCGATTTCGGAACGATCGGCTCTGCCGTCTGGGCCCCCCGAGTGATCAATGGCGGCCTCGCGCATCTGGTCGACCCACGCGAGATCCCGAAAGACTGGCCGGATGGCTTTACACCCGTACAGGGCAGCCGCCCCGATCAGTCGCCCCGCCCGCCCCTGCACTCGCTGTCAGGCGACATGGTCTACACGCTCAATCCCGGCCTTACGAACTGGGCCTATGCCCTCACCAGATCGATTTCCCTGCCCGACAGCGATGGCATGAAACAGAGCCGCGCCCGCTATCGCGGCTATGCCCCCGCCCAGAAGCCCCCTTCTGTTGTGATCGGCGACACGATCTCGGGAGAAACCTTCTGGGTTGGCAAGCTCATGAACCGCTGGGCCGAACGCTGGGTGCGCTACTGGACCGATAACAAGGGCGTCATGGCCACGACCGCCGAAGAGGATATCGCTTTCTGTCAGGCCCTGGCGCTTCAGGCCAAGGCCGGACGCGTCGATCCCGATCGCGCCCTGCTTCTGCGCACCGCAAGCAATTTCGACATGCCGCCTCCGGGTCAGACCGCCGCGCAGCTTCTCTCGGATGAAGCGAATGAGAAGGGCTATTCAGCGTTCATCCCCTCGGTAAACGCCGCCTATCAGATCGGCAGCGTCGTCGTGCGTGAACTTGCCACCCATTGGGACCGCTACGAGAATACGATTCCCTCTGCAGGGAAGTAAGCCGAACAGGAGAGGCCGGGATGCGGGCTAGGCGAGAGGGCGTCGCCCTCTGAAAACCCCATCCCGGACCTAAACTCCGCGAAATTGGCTGGTCCGGGCGTCAGAATGACTCCCCTCCTCCCGGAGGCGGCTCATCATCCATTCCCCGGCTTCGCTTCTGATACTGCAGCGGAGCAAGGCCGATGACTCGCGTGAAGGATTTGGCGAAAGCGCTCATGGACGCATAGCCGGCTTCAGCCGCGACATACGTCACCCTTTCCCCCTGACCGAGCAGAATCGCCGCGTGAAATAACCGCGCCTGCGTGATCCAGTGCTGCCAGCTCATGCCGGTTTCCTCTCGGAAATGCCTTCGAAAGCTGCGTTCCGACATCCCTGCCACCCGCAAAACTGCGTCCAGTCCAACCGAGCCGGGATCAGCGCGCGCTGCATCCATGGCCCTGACGAGCCCGGAGTGACGCGCCCGAGGCAGGACAAAATTGCCGGCGCGGACCGCGTCGCACTGCTCCCGCACCAGAAGCAGCAAGGTCCTGAAAAAAACCGCTGCGATCGGGCATTCCTCCCTTTCGCCCCCAGGCCAGCGCAGGGCATAGAACACCATCTCGCGCAGTACGGGCGCGACGGGAAAAATCTCGATCCTGCCACTCTTCTCATCCCCCTGAGAGACCCTGAAAAAAAGGGATACGCCATCGAGATCGCGGATCATCGTCCTGTGCGGGACATGGGCTGATATCCAGACGGCGTGCCCCGCAGGCAGAAGATGCACCCCGTCCCGCCCCTCGACCTGAGTCGTCCCTTTCCGTGCATAGATGATCTGGTGGTAGGGGTGTTCATGCCAGCCATAAGCCACCGGCTCCGTCACCTTGCGCAGGGCGAAAGCTGCATTGCACGGCGCATCCAGACCAGTCTCGGCCAGAATGACGCGCGTCTCCTCGTCTGTCAGGGTCTTCATCTGGCCGTTTCCCGCTATTTTATGACCGCGCATCGTTAGTCGGCCAGGGTTCTGTGCCTTAACCTGCCGGGGTAAGGAAAGGAACAATCATGACCGATGCGGCATCCCCTCATGACACACGGATAATCGACCAGTTCACGCGCTGGGCCTCCCCGTTTGCTGCGCTCCCTCTCCATGCCGAGGCCGAGAGCATGGCGCACACGATAGCCGCCTGCGCTGTTGAACCGGGGATGAGCGTGCTCGATGTGGCATGCGGCCCCGGGATTGTCGCCTGTGCCCTGGCGAGAGAAGGCGGGGTCGTGACCGGCATCGATCTCACACCCGCCATGATCGACCAGGCCCAACAGCGTGCCCGGCAAACCGGCACGACTGCCTGCTTCCAGATTGGCAATGCACGCGCCCTCCCCTTCGCTGACGGCGCGTTCCATCGTGTCGTGACGCGCTACAGTTTCCATCACATGGAGACCCCGGCGCTCTGCCTGCAGGAGATGGTTCGGGTCTGTCGTCCCGGTGGGCGGGTGATCGTGATCGACGCCACGCCCACGCCCGAATGTCGGGAGCGCTATGACGAAGCCGAGAAACTGCGTGACGCCTCTCATACCCGCGCCCTAACGCTGGCTGAGCTCGAAGCTCTCGGAAACGAGGCGGGGCTGTCGGCTTTGATGGTTCATCAATACCGCCTGGAGTCGCAACTGACCGATCAGGTGGCACAGGAAGATCTGCCGGCTCTGACCGCGTTATTCAGAGAGGAAATTGCAAGCGGTCAAGACCGGTCTGGTATGCGTGCCAGTGAGATCGATAACGTCATTCGCTTTACTTTTCCCCTGTCGATCGTCGCATGGAAGAAACCTGCGCCACTCTGAAGCGGACGGAACAGAGGGCGGCCCCTGAGGCTCGAACCTTGTTGCTTCGGCATGGGCACCTTGACAGAGGTGCTGGGCAATAACTGGCATTGAGTTGATCTGCGTCGACTGCCGCACCTGCTCATGGCGCGTCTGGTGGCCTCTCTCAAACATCTCACTACGATATATCGCCCCCTGCCAGAGGAGCGGGATCATCTTCGCGAACCGCAATGACCTACGCCAGCGCACGGAAGAGGGGGCTGCGGGTCATATGATCGGCTTTGTCGGAGAGGGATGGCACACGTATCGGCATGCGGTGACGAACAAGCCTCGCTGGTCATCCATATGATCGGGCCTGCTTGCGCGAAAAACCTGCCTGGCTGGAAGGGTGTGTCGGTCACGGCGCGTGGCCGTGGAGCGCTCTCGCCGAGGTGTTCCCCCCAATGAGTGAGCGCAGCCCGACCATGACAACCGCCGCGACCTGTTCCAGGCTTGAGCAGCTCGCGCCATCACGGGCCGCAGCCGACATACCAGCCATCGTCACGGTCAGGACATCGGTTACCATCGACGCTACCTGTGGCGCCGTGCGGGCGATCAGGGCCTCAAGCTTTTCACGACGAGCCCGGGCGATACGCAGGGCGATGCCTCTCCCCTCATCGCTGCGATCGGCACGTAAGGCCTCAAGGATCAGGCACCCGGCCCGATCGCTGCAGGCTGTGTAAGTACGCGCAGCGTCCCCCAGCAACTCGGCAATACTGTCGATGACCGGACGGTCGTCGCGGAAGAAGATGTCGAGAGGCAAGATCTCAGCGGCATAGGCCTCAGCGATCCTCTCGAAATAGGCGGCCTTGCTGCCAAACGCGGCGTAGAAGCTGGCCGGTCTGATACCGATTGCCTCAGTGATGGCGGCAATGCCCAGCGCCTCATAGCCATGCGTGTGGAACAGCGCGCGCCCAGCGGAGAGAGCCTCTTGCGGGTCGAACCGGCGGGGACGACCTCGTACGGCCTTCGACGATAATTGATCGGTCACTCAAAAAACCCTTGACGATAATCCTGCATTAATTATGTAGCGTTCGATCAATAAATTCAAGGAGCGCCTCATGTCAGGTTCGACAGCACGAAAAGTCCTGATCACCGGCGGTAGTCGAGGGATCGGGGCAGCAATCGTCGGGAGGTTTGCGGCGGAAGGCGACGACGTCTCGTTCACCTGGTCGGGCTCGCGGGAAGCGGCAGAAGCAGTCGCGGCCCGAACCGGCGCACGCGCCATCCGCAGCGATGCCTCGGACCGTGATGCAACGATCACCCTGTTGCGCGATACGGGCCCGCTCGATGTTCTCGTCTATAATTCCGCCGTACTGCTGCCGGGCGATCCACTGACCCTGGAGCCCAATTCCGTCGACCATCTGTTCGACGTGAATATCCGCGGCCCGTATTTCGCCTCCGTCGAGGCGGCGCGGCAGATGAAGAAGGGCGGACGGATCATACTGATCGGCTCGGTGCACGGGGACCGTATGCCATTCGAGGGGATCACAGCGTATGGAATGAGCAAATCGGCATTGCAGGGCCTTGCGCGCGGTCTCGCCCGGGATCTTGGCGCGCGCGATATTACGGTAAACGTGGTGCAGCCCGGGCCAACGAACACGGATATGAACCCCCATGATGGCCTCCTCGCACAAGCAATGCATGACGAAATGGCGCTCAAGCGCCACGGCACAGCAGAGGACGTAGCCCATCTGGTCGCCTATCTCGCGGGTCCGCATGCGCGCGGGATAACGGGCGCCATGCACACGATCGATGGCGGTTTCGGCGCATGAGCGAGGCGGTGCTCTTTGTAATCTATCGCGGTGCTTCAGATGATCGTTTCGACCGAGAATATTACGGCGCTCATCACCTGCCTCTGGTGAGGGGCGCCTTTGCGCCCCATGGGCTCGTGTCGCTCGCCGCATTCTATCCGGCGCAGGATAATCCCGGGACGATCGCCCTGTGCGAATGTCGCTTCGCAGATGCGTCGAGCATGGAGCGCGCATTCGGCAGTCCGGAGGCTTCGGCCGTCATGGCCGATATTCCGCGGTTTACTGATCTCCTACCGTCCCGCCTGCGCGCAATCCCTCTCTGAGGACCTGACATGAGTGATGAGAAACCATGGTCGCATGCGCCATTGCGCAATATTCGCCGGGGGCATTTCTGGATCCCGGGAGAGCGCGTGACCCATTCCGGGCGGCGCTATCAGCGCGCGCCCATGTATGTGGAGTGGGAGGCACCCGAACACGTCATTCACCCCTATCCGATCATCCTGATGCATGGAGGCGGGTTTCAGGGCACGGAGTGGTTCGACACGCCTGATGGTCGGCCGGGATGGGCGCAGCGTCTGGTCGAGGCAGGCTACGTCGCCCTCGTGATCGACCGGCCGGGACATGGGCGCTCTCCCCTGCATACGGAAATCACCGGTGCGATGGGACCGCCGTTTTCCTATGAAGCCGCGCGTCAGATCTATTTTCCCCAAGCCGACCCGCGCCATACGCAATGGCCGTTTGACGCGGATGATGAGGGCGCGCTCGACGCATTCGTTGCAGGCTACGGGCCGTTGCCTGCTGATCTCTGTACCTCCCAGACGATGGACGCCGACCGGATCGCGGCGCTTTTGGACAGGATCGGTCCCGCGATCCTGCTGACACATTCAGCCTCGGGCCCGGATGGCTGGCTCGTCGCCGATAGAAGGCCCGATCTCGTACAGGGCATCATCGCCATCGAGCCGATGGGACCGCCCTTCGCAACCATCCCCAATATTGGTCCGATGAGCTGGGGCATCGCCGCAGCGCCGCTCGCCTTCGAACCGCCCGTACAGGATGCGGCAATGCTGCACGCATCAGAGCCCGGAACATATCGTCTACCATCTCTGGCCGGGAAGCCGATCCTGATCGTCACCGCCGAGGCCAGCGCGTTTGCAGCGGCAAGCCCGCCGACCGCCGCATTCCTCAATGACGCGGGGGCCTCTGCCACAGTGATGCATCTTCCGGATCATGGGGTGCATGGTAACGGGCATGGGCTGATCTACGAGAAAAACTCCGACGCGGCGCTGGCTCCTGTGCTGGCATGGCTTGCATCGAATTTAGAGGTGTCAGCATGAAAATTGCCCTGATCGGCCTTGGTGCGATGGGTCGCGCCATCGCCACCAATCTGGTGCATGACGGCCATGACGTTTGTGCCTGGACGCGCTCGGGCCGCACGGTTGAAGGCGTGGCTGCGTTGCAGACACCGGAGGAGGCGTTCAACGCCGATGTCGTTCTGACGCTCCTGTCGGATGATGCGGCCATCCGCTCGGTGATCGTCGATCCGGGTTTGGTGTCACGCGCCCCCTCCGGTGTGATCCATGTCGTCATGTCCACGATATCGGTCGCATTTGCACGCGAACTGACAGAGCTTCACGCCCTATATGGAATGGCCTACGTAGCGAGCCCTGTCCTTGGCAGGCCCGATGTTGCGGCAGCAGGCGCATTGCAGATACTTGCGGCTGGCGGCGCAGTCCATCTGGACAGGCTTGCACCCGTATTTGCGGTTCTGGGCAGGCGTGTCTGGCCAATGGGGGAAGATCCCTCCGGAGCTTACGCGGCCAAGATCGCCTGCAATATGATGATTACCATGGCCATCCAGGCAATGGCCGAG
>NZ_PNQZ01000060.1 GCF_003994335.1 Asaia sp. W19 | reverse complement strand
CATCGGGGAGAACTGCGCTCTTTTCCTGGCGCCGGAACGCAGTAATCAGCCCCGCGCCTATTGCCGACTGAGCGCATCCACACAACGCGATCCCCGCAGAGGCATAACCTAGCCAGTTCAAAACGAGAGTCACGCGCCCCCTCTCCCCTTTTCCAGGTGTTTTATTGCAGGGGGCCGACAGTGCATCTTAATTATTCATAAACTTTGCGGTTTTGCGGTTGAGCAGGGTCACGAGGGCATCCGCGCCGCCGCGGGCCAGCGTCGAGCTGAAATCAGCGCGCTGGGCGGCAACCTGGCTGATGTGACCATTGAGCAGAATGTCGACGATGCGATATCCGCCGCCAGAAGGCATCATCACATAATTGATAGCGGTCGCAGAATCCGACCCGTCACCGATCGATGTGCTCACAATGGTGCTGCCTCCCGTGGGGGCGGGACGCGTGGTCGGGCTGACCGTGAACTGCGCCGTACCACCCTGCTTGAAGCTCGAGACATAGCGGGCAATGGTGAACTGTCGGAAAGCGGTAAGCAGCTTCGTCTGCTCATCTGCAGACAGCGTCGTGTAACGCATGCCGATGGAGTTATGGAGCACGGTCGACAGATCGAAAATCCGATCGATCACCGGAGCCATGATCTGGGCGCGGGCTTCAGGTGTGCCGCTGGACGGGGACTGAATCTGCTTCAGGGCCGTATAAAGGTCGTTGATGGGCGCCACGGCCGGCGATTGGGCCTCGGACTGGGCCAGGGCGGGAGCAGGCATGAACACGAAGGAAGACGCGACGGGTGCCGAAATCAGGGCCAAGAGCCCGAGCGCGGCACGGCTCAGGCGCCGTGCAGGAATCGCGTCGGGCGTGGTGATGGGAAATCGTGTCATGCTGCGTCCTCAAATCTGTCCCGGTAAACGGTGCCGACAGGTGTCCGGATCCGTAGTCGGAAGCTGGGGTGGCTCGTGTTTTAAACAAGACATCCGCTCATCAATCACTGTCGCATATGTCCGACATAACGTCGAAAAGTGCAATCTTCCCACCGTGTTGCAATAACGAGGGGAGCGAATGCGCGAATCACGATGTGGGGTGCAACAGATTTCGGCTTAAAAATTGGTTAGTTATTGCCTTTACATGTCGCCAAAATGACACAGATCGCGCAATGAAACGTCATCGATGTTGAGGTGGGCAACCTGCAGGGTGTATAGGCAGCGTTTTACCATCCCGTTCGTATCCTTTTCAGTCTTGCGCGCCGGTCCCGATTTCGGTGATGTCTTGCGAAATCATACGACCTGCGGGTCTCACGTTTGACGTCGACGCGCTATTTCCGCCGGGCCTTTTCTGGTCCCGTGCGTGCACGTCGATTGGTGTAGGAGCATAGAGATACATGGCCGTTCCATTGATGCAGGCCGTCCGTGTCGGACGCTATGTGGTCAAGCAGCATCTTCTGGGTCGCAAGCGCTATCCGCTCGTTCTGATGCTCGAACCCCTGTTCCGCTGCAACCTCGCCTGTGCGGGCTGCGGCAAGATCGATTACCCGGCCCAGATCCTGAACCAGCGCCTCAGCCTGCAGGAATGCCTGGATGCCGATGCTGAAGCAGACGCCCCCGTCATCGCCATCGCTGGCGGCGAGCCTCTCCTCCACAAGGAGATGCCCGAGATCGTCAAGGGTCTGACGGCGCGCAAGAAGTATGTCTATCTCTGCACGAACGGTCTTCTGCTCGAGAAGAAGCTCGATGATTACGAGCCCAACCCGTTCTTCTCCTGGGATATTCATCTCGACGGCGACAAGGCGATGCATGATTCGTCCGTCTGCCAGGAAGGCGTGTATGAGCGCGCAGTGTCGGCCATTCGAGCCGCCAAGGAGCGCGGTTTCCGCGTGTCCATCAACTGCACGCTGTTCGACGGCGCGCAGCCTGAGCGCGTGGCGCGTTTCTTCGATGAAGTCATGGCGCTCGGCGTCGATGGCGTCATGACGGCACCGGGTTATGCGTATGAGCGTGCGCCCGATCAGGAGCACTTCCTGAACCGCCAGAAGACCAAGCAGCTCTTTCGTGACATCTTCCGTCTGGGCAAGGGCAAGAAGTGGCGCTTCACCCAGTCGCCGCTCTTCCTAAACTTTCTGGCTGGCAATGAAAACTATCATTGCACGCCTTGGGGCAAGCCCCTGCGTACCGTGTTTGGCTGGCAGCGTCCCTGCTATCTGCTGGGTGAAGGCTACGCCAAGACCTTCAAGGAACTGATGGACGATACGGCCTGGGAGCAGTACGGCACCGGTGCCTATGAGAAATGCGCCGATTGCATGGTCCATTCGGGCTATGAGTCGACAGCCGTCATGGATGCGGTCAAGCGCCCCTGGCATATCGCCAAGGTTGCCCTGTTCGGACCGGAAACCGAAAAGCCCATGGTTCCCGAGATCTCGCTCGAGAACCAGCGCCCTGCCGAGTACAAATACGAGGCGCAGGTGGCTGAGCAGGTCACGCTGCTCGAATCCCGCAAGCCTGCCCGCGGCCCGCGCGTGCGCGTGCACAAGGCTGAGGACAAGCCGGTCGAGATCGCCGACGCCGCCGACTAAAGGGTCTTCGGGCCCAACCGGCCGGGCAGGAGGGGGCAAAGCCCTTCTGCATACTGGCCAAGACAGGCATGACAGCCTTATCCTGAGAAGGCGGACATACAGCGTGTATGTCCGCCTTTTCTTTTTTCCGAACGAAGGGCGCCATGCTCACCCCCATTCTGGTCATCTGTCTTCTCATTGCCTTGAACAGCATCTTCGCCATGGGCGAAATGGCGCTGATCTCGGCCAAGCGGCCGCGTCTTGCGGCGCTGGTCAAGCGTGGGGTGCGTGGTGCAGAGCGGGCGCTGCGTCTGGCCGATGAGCCCCATTCCTTTCTGCCGACCGTACAGATCGGCATGACGCTCGTCTCCATTCTCGAAGGCGCCTTTGGCGGCAGCCAGATTGAGGAGGATCTGGCGCTGCTGATCCGGCGGAGCGACATGTTGCGTCCTTTCGCCAATGAATTGTCCATCGGCATCGTGGTGATGGCCATCACCTTCGCCATGCTGGTCTTTGGCGAACTCGTCCCCAAGCAGATCGCGTTGCAACAGCCCGAGAAGATGGCGGCTCGCCTCTCCTTCATTCTCTCGGCGCTCCTGACTATCTCACGCCCTGTGGTGGCGCTGCTGAGCGGGACCTCCAACCTTGTGCTGCGTCTTTTCGGCGTGGGAGGTCTGACACGCGCTGCGATCACGGAAGAGGAACTGCGCGCCATCCTGGCCGAGGGCGCTCAGGCCGGTGTGCTTGAAACCGAGGAGCGCATCATGATCGAACGCCTGCTCCGCCTGGCCGATCGCCCCGTACGCGCGATCATGACGCCGCGTAACGAACTCTTCTGGGTCGATCGTCATGCCAGCCGCGATGCGCTGATCGTGAAGCTGCGCCAGTCCACCTATACCCGTATCCTCGTCTGTGAAGGCGATGTGGACCATCCTGTCGGCGTGGTTCTGGCCAAGGATCTGATGGACCGCCTGCTTCAGGGGCTGCCGATTTCCATCGAAGCCGCCCTGCGTCAGCCGATTGTCGTGCCGGACAGCCTGACGGCGCAGGACATGATCGAACGCATGCGTGGCGAGCGCCTCGGCATTGCTTTCGTTCTCGACGAATACGGCTCCTTCGAGGGGATCGTCACGCCTTCGGATATCTTTGAGGCGATTGTGGGTGACGAGACCGCCGAGAAGAACAAGACCGAGCGTGAAAATCCTCAGCCGCGGGACGAATATGTGCTCGATGGCTTCATGCCCGCTGATGAAGTGCGCTCGGTGCTCGATCTGCCCGATCTGCCTGCCGCAGGGAGCTACCATACTCTGGCGGGTGCCATCCTTGCCCTGTTGCGCCGCGTACCCGCCAAGGGTGACAAGGTGGTCTTCGCGGGCTGGCTCTTCGAGGTGGTCGAAATGGAGCAACGCCGCGTGACCAAGGTACGGGCCAGCCGTCAGGTTCTGGCTGAAAACTGAGACCGTTTTGATTGCCGATCGTGAAGGCCTGAAGGGGAAATGCGGTGACGAAGCGTTCGGAGTTTCCCCCTCTGGCTGCGGTGGCACCTGGCCTGGCGGATAAAGCCGGTAGCATCGCCCCCTACAGCCTGTACGCTTATTTCCGATTGCGGCTGCGTTATCTGCTGCATGCGGGCAAGACGCTCCTCATGCAGCGTTGGCTCGCCCTGCTTGTCATCATCTTTCTTTCACCGGCCCTACCGATTGTCGCTTTGCTGCTGCGTACAGCGCATTTCATGGTCTTCATGCTGGCGACGCCCACGACGCGTTCCGATGCCTTGGCCGGGGCCACTCCCGGGGCCATCGGCCCGCATGTCGGCGCGATTATTTTCGCTCAGGCAGGCTACCTGCTCTGGGCGGAGGGGCTGCGGTCGGTTCTGCGCGGTGGGGCTTTCAGGAGTTATCTCGACAGCCTGCCCATTTCCCTAAACATACGTCTTTCCATCGCCGCAGGGCTCGTATTCCTGCTCGACCTCCCGCTTCTTCTTCCTTTGCCGGTCGGGCTCGCTCTGGTCGGGATTGGGGTCCCGCTGGCAGCGTTGCTCTATATAATGAGAGCGCTGGTTTTTTTGGGACTGACAATTCTTCTGCAAGCAGCCCGTATTGAGGCTGCGCCCCTGCTGATCCCATTCATTCTGATTGCCGATCTGGCGCTTGCCCTCGACTGCGGCATGGGGACTTCTGGCGCAGCTCTGCCGGTCCTTGCCCTGCCTGTCCTGTGCGGAGGGGCGGGTTTGCTTCTGGGTACGCGCTATGAAGGCTGGTCCGGCCTTCGTCGTCATTCTGCCCGAGCGGCATTGCCTAGGGCTGGCACGCTGGGGCTCGTAACGCCCGTTCTACGTCTCCAGATCAGGTGTTGTGTCGAAAGGGGCAATGCCACGCCCATAATCATGCTCCTCGTCTGGGTCTTGCCTTTTGCCTTGTGGGCGCTCCTGCGCGGGTTCGACTATGATTCCCGCTCCGTACCGGTGCAGATCGTGGTCATGGGGCTCATCGCACAATCCTGCCTTGTTCCCCTCGCCTCTCTTGCCGAGGCGCATGAGCGTGCAGCCGGCTTTTGCCGCGCTTTGCCTTTATCCCGATTTTTCTGGGTCGGGCGCGATATTGGTCTAGTTCTGGCGCTGTTCACGATTCCAGCCCTGCTCTGCCTGCTGCCGCTTGCCGTGCATCGCCTGATGACGCCCGGTGTCGCTTTGGGTGTGCTGGCTTCGTATCTGCTGTTGCTGTCGGCCCTGCGGCTCACCGTGTCGATCGATCCGCGGTGGCGGCCCATGCCCGCGATCGCGCTTTCCGCATTCTGGGTAACGGTCATTCTCTGGAAGGTTCCCGCATGAGCGACAGGCTGATCTGCACCGATCTCGAGATGGCCTATAAGGGACGAGCTGTTTTCTCTTCGGTCAGTCTTGCTCTCCCTGTGGGCCTGCACGGGCTCCGGGGGAGCAATGGCACAGGTAAATCGACGCTGCTGCGTGGCCTGTCCGGAGTGGCGAAACTGCAAAGAGGTCGGGTTCTGATTGCAGGGCATGACCTGTCCCGGCAGCCCGTGGCGGCGAAATCTTGTCTTGCCTATGTCCCGGATGAGGGCGCGCTGTACCCGTTCATGACCGGGCGTGACCTCTTCGCGCTCTGCGCCTGGGCCCGCAAGGCGGAAAGCCTGTCGTCGAACCTGATCGAGGGTTTTGGTCTCGGGCCCCATCTCGACAAGCGTTACGATGCGCTGTCGCTCGGAACGCGGCGCAAGATGCTTATCGCCTCGGCCTTTATAGGCAGGCCGCAAGTGTTGTTGATGGACGAGCCGGGTAATGGGCTCGACGTGGACTCTCGGCAATTCCTGATGACGCTGCTGTCAGAGGCGGCGCGGTCGGCCTGTATTCTGGTTTCGACCCATGATGGCGCCTTTCTTGACGCGCTCGGAGCACGGATCATCAGAATGGAGACGCTCGGAAAGAAATAAGGGCGACACCCTCGTCGGGAGCCGCCCTTATCGAAAATCGTTCAGGCCCGTCACAATGACAGTGGCCCCTTAGTGATAGGTTACCGGTCTGGCGCTTGCGATCTCCTGCTCATCGGCGAAGCGCGGCCACTGGGCATGGGCCAGAGCATGGAGCGAGGGAGCAGGAAGCCCGAGCTTGTCCGCATAGATCCAGAGATAGGCGAAGGCGTGATGCACGTAGTCGCGTGTCTCGCCGTTGGGCAGCAATTCCATGAAAAGAAGCGGATCATGGATCAGCGCCGCTTCATGAGGGGTGCCGCTCTCCCAGCGTGCAATCGCGCCAGGCCCTGCGTTATAGGAGGCCAAAGTGTGAATCAGATCCCCTCCCTTGGGTGCCGCTTCGGAACGCTCTGACAATCCTGCCAGATACTGCACATAGAGCTGGCCGATCTCGAGATTGACGGCCGGATTATGCAGGCGTCCCACCATATCGGCGGGCACGTTGATGATCGCGACGCCATGGGAATCGAGCGCGGGTTTGGGGCCGCTCACGAAGCTGGCGGTAAGCGGACGGATCTGCATCAGCCCATGGGCTCCGGCGCTCGACGAGGCTTTGGCGTCGAAGTTCGATTCAAGCCGGGTCAGGGCATAGACAAGAGCCGGATCCATCTTGAAACCGTGTCGCGGCGCCAGCTGCGGCATGGGGAACCCGGCCAGATGCGCTGGGCGACCGTCTCGCGCACCCAGAATCGTCGCGATCTGCTCCGACAAATCATGCAGTCCCGCCGCGGCGGCGACGAGTTGAACCGAGTGGCAAAGCGCTGTGTCAAAGGCAATATCGGGCCACATGCGGCGCAGAAGCGCCTCGGCCCGGGCCGTCTCGCCAATCTGGAGAAGGGCGAAGAGACGACGCCCCTGCGGGGTCGCGGCAACGGCTTCGACGTCGATTTCACCCATGACAGGGATCGGATTCTGCAATGCCGTTTCGTCATTCTTCGGCAGGGTATCAGCGGTTTCCTGCGTGACTGGCGTCTGCCCGGCGTGGTGCAGGCCGAGCATCTGACGGGCCAGGATACCGTAGAATGTGCCGGGCTCGGCGGCTGCGCGCTGGAGCCAGGATGTGGTCAGTGTGGCAGGCCCGGCTAGGTGGCGATGCACGCGCGCCGCCCAATAGGCGCTGGCTGCACGGACGTCATTGGTCGTGGTCTGGGCACGAGATGCCTGCTCGAAGAACTGTGCGGCATCATGATATTCCCCCTCGCGCCAGGCGGCGAGCCCGGCCACATAGCCGGCATAGCCGAGCTGCTGGGCACTTCTGGCAAAACCCGCCCGAGCCGTTTCGAGGGCAAACTCCGTTTCACCGGCACTCAGCATGCCCAGTGCCACTTCAGCCTTGAGTTGCGCTGCATAGAGCGGGGTCATGCCCGGGGTGGAATCGATGAGCCTCACGGCACTCTGTCCGCCCTTGAGCCCCCAGGAGAGGCGCTCGGTCACGGTGCGGTCGAGCAGGGGATTGCGGTTGAGCAGGTGGGCGATGGGGTCCATCGCGCCGGGGGTTGCCGTCGTGGAGGTGTCTGAAGGGGCCAGGGATGTCGGGAAGTTCTGGGTGGCGACACTTCCTCTGGGGCTCAATGAGACGAGCAAAGACTGAATGGCGCCGGCATCGGCCAGGCTCGAAAAGGTCTTGAGCCACAGGCGAAGCTGGACAGGCTGGGGATGATAGGCCGGATTGAGATAACGCTCGGCCAGCAGGTCACCCATCAGGACGCTGTCATGCGCGGCACGTGAGCGGGCAATGGCGGTTTCGAAATCGCCCGCGCGTTGGGCGCGGAAAGCCTCTTTCAGCAGCGCAGCGTCTGAGGCGGTTAGGGGGTGGGGAAGACCATTCGACCCGCCAGGCGCGAAGGATCGCGGCGTTGCGAACGCCGTTTCCTCACTCTGGGCATTGTCGTGGTCGGCAGGGTTAAGCGTCGGTCTGCTTTCCTGGGCACGAAGCGGATTGAACGTCGCTCCCGCCACAAGCATCGCGCACAGCATGGCAGCACGGGCGCTATTACTCGACGCGAAATAAGAAATTCCTCGCATGGTGGGGATGCTCGTAGCCCCTCTCGCCCGACAAGGCAAGAGTGGCCAAAAGGTCACACCAAAGGAGTTCGCTATCCTAAGAGTGTTTGCGGAATTCTACCAGAGGGTTGCGGCCGAAAAACGGCGTTTTTCTGGGCTGAAATCAATTTTTTTTATTAAGCAATTGCAACTACCTGTGTCACGGCGCGCCATCGAGGCATTCCGCCAGGAAAACGAGGTCTTTCCACATCTCCCGGCGGGCGCGTGCGCTGGAAACCAGCTGCTGCGGGTGCTGCAATGCGAGGGCCTCGATGGCAGCCCCGTTATCGAGTCGCAGGGTCAGCCATTTGCCGCGTGAGCGGGCGACACTGGCCTGTTCGTCCATCAGGAGGCGAAGTGGAGTCGGCCCCAGCAGGAGGAGGCGACCGGGCTGAGCCTTGATGATGGCCGCCTGAAGCAGGGCGCGACATTCTCTCATTTCGATCAGGGATACCGCCCGCCCGCCCGGTGGCCGCCAGGGAAGGGCAGGCGCTTGGGAGAGGGTCGTGCGATCCAGGCCGATACTGGGCAGGATCAGGTCGAGCAATCTGCCTGTCTCTCCGGCGAACACAGTACCGGAGCGGTCTTCATCCGCATCAGGAGCGTCGCCAATCACCATGAGGGCTGCTCCCGGGACAATCCGGGGCCGGACGCTCGTGGAGGCTGTCCGGGCCAGACCGCATTCGGGAAAGCTGTCCACGCCCCAAAGCGACGCGGTTTCCGGATCGACCGGCGCCGGGCGTATGGAGGCTGCCGGGAGTGTGCCAGGCACCGCTGCACGCGTACGCAAAGGCGCGTTTCGCACAGGCCGGGCGGTCAGGGGCGCAGGGCGGTCGAGACGCTGGGGAGCAACCTCATCAAGGAGGCAATCCACCCCCCATTCCCGGTACAGGTCCAGCAGGGCAAGAATCTCGGATCGGTCCTGGCCGGACAAGGTAAGGGACATGATTTCTTATCAGTTTGGTGTCTGCTCGGGTTCAGTCTAGATTGTCACACGATGCAAACCAAGCACTCTCCGTTTCGGCTCGGCCTTCTCGCCTGTCTCGCCTCCGTCTGTGGGGCAACGGCCCATGCTGCCGCGACCCCGACAGGGCCGGCTCTGACCGCGCCCGATCACTCCCTGACGGGCAGCTTGCTCGGCAGCATCGTCGCGGTGCAGCGCAATAATATCCCGGATGCCGATCGTGCCCTTTATGACTCGGTCATGCTGGGCTATCGCGATCCTGACTTTGTCGTCATGGCGCTCCGTTTTGCGGCAATGGATGCGGGTCCCGATGCCGCTGCCCGCGCCTTCTCCCTAGCGGCCCTGGCCCCTAAAGAGAGTCTTGCGCGCATTGTCATGGGAACGGTGGCCTTTCGTGATGAGCAATGGAAACGCGCTGAAACGTTGTTTACGCTTCACGGCAAGGCGCCCCAAGGATTTCTGCGCCTTGCAGGGCAGGGGCTGATCGACTGGTGCCGCTATGGGGCCAACCCGGTCGATGGGGCGCTGGACCCGGTCGTGACGCCCCAGGGTACTCCGGATGGTGCCCCCGATCCCGTGATCTATCTGGCCCTGTTGCAGCAGGCACGCATCGCCTCACTGCGTGACGAGGCCAACACGGACCGTCTTTTTGCGCAGCTTGACCCCAACGCCACGACCATTCCGCCGCTTCTGCGCGTGCTCACCCTGCAATTTCAGGCGGACTGGCTGGCTTATCGTCATCATGAGCCGGAGGCCCGCAGGAAACTGGCGGCGGTGGGCGCGCTCTTGCCAGCCTTCCAGCTCGTTTCCGGTCGTCTGCGGCCGCAGGCTCTGGGGCCAGGGTTTTCGCCCCGACAGGGGCTCGGCGAGTTTCTGATCGGCGTCACGACCCTGCTGGGCGATACGGCCCCGCAGGACCGTCATGGCCAGGGTGACAGCGGAGTTTCGCAAGGCGATGACAAGCTGCGCGATGTGCGCCAGCTCAAGATCTTGCTTCTGCGTCGGGCGCTGTTCCTGCAGCCCGACCTTACCCTCGCCAAGATTCTGCTCGCTGAGGAGTTGCGCAATGACGGCCAGCTCGACATGGCCCAGACTGCGCTCGACGGCGTCGGCGCCGATGCTCCCCTGGCGCCCCTTGCCGATCACGCGCAGGCGCAGGTTGCCCTAAAACGTCATGACCTCAAGGCTGCGCTGCATGCTCTGGAGCCTGTGGTCAAGGCGAACCCGGACAACCCCGATATTCTCAATGAACTCGCGGCAACACAGGATCAGCTCGGCCAGTCCGAGGCCGCTGCTGCGACCTATACCCATGCCCTGAATCACGTAAGCGTCATGGAGGCCCGCATCTGGCCCCTCCTTCTCGGGCGGGCCATTGCGTGGGACCATCTTGGACATCGTGACAAGGCACAGGCCGATCTTGACCGGGCTATGGCCCTCAACCCGTCGGAGCCTGTTCTGCTGAATTACGCCGGTTATTCGGATGTCGAGCATGACGAGCGACCGGACCAAGCCTTGCAGCTTCTGCGGCGCGCCATGGATCTGGCCCCGGATGACGCCGAGATTCGCGATAGCTATGCCTGGGCGCTTCTGAAGCAGAACGGGGATCTCACTCAGGCTCTGCCTCTGCTGCTTTCAGCAGTGAATGCGGCACCGGGAGATCCTGAAATCGCGTATCATCTCGGTGTCGCCTACTGGTATCAGGGGCGTCAGCTCGAGGCGCGTGACCAATGGAGCCAGGCCCTCAACAACAAGCCCGAGCCTGAAACGCGCGCGCTGATCGAGGCGGCTCTGGCGCAGGGGCCGGATCTGCCCGTGATGCGCGGGCGGGCCATACCCTCGCCCCGATAAGCCCGATTTCGATGAGACTGCCAATGCCCACGGATCGTTCTCTGGCCCATGCCAAGATCAACCTTTTTCTGCATGTCACGGGCCGCCGTCCCGACAATTATCATGAGCTGGACTCGCTTGCTGTCTTCGCCGAGACGGCCGATATCCTGACCTTGAAGGAGCCTCTCGAGACGGGTGAAGGCCTTTCGCTCACGATCGATGGACCTTTCGGGGCAGGGCTTGATGCGGGGCCAGAGAATCTCGTGCTTCGTGCAGCAGCCGCGCTGCGTGCAGCCGCGCGTCAGGCGGGCCATACCGCATCGGACCTGCCCGATTATGCCCTGCATCTGACCAAGAACCTGCCTGTAGCTTCCGGGATCGGGGGAGGTTCGGCCGATGCGGCTGCGGCCTTGCGTCTTCTCGCGACCGCCTGGGCTTGTCATGAAATCGATCTGGCGCCCATTGCGGCAACGCTTGGTGCCGATGTGCCGGTATGCCTCGCCCAGTCGACACAGCGTATGCAGGGTATTGGCGAGATTCTGGTCCATGCGCCTGCATTGCCGCGCTGCGCGATGGTGTTGGTCAATCCCGGTATCGCCGTGCCTACTCCTGCGGTGTTCAAGGCGTGGAAGGAATCAGAGGCCGAGTTTCGCGCACCGGCGGTATTGCCC
The DNA here is from genome assembly GCF_003994335.1 of Asaia sp. W19. GTDB lineage: Bacteria > Pseudomonadota > Alphaproteobacteria > Acetobacterales > Acetobacteraceae > Asaia. The sequence goes on along the minus strand of NZ_PNQZ01000060.1, from coordinate 72,861 downwards.
GAGCAATGGGATACGCCGCACGCCATGGCAGAAGTATTGCGTTCCACTTCGAATGATCTACAACGGGCAGCGGTAACTCTGTTCCCGGTAATTGCTGAGGTTATCGAGAGGCTGGACAACACGGATGGCTGTCTTTTTGCCAGGATGAGCGGTTCGGGTGCGACCTGCTTTGGTCTCTATGCTGAGCTGGAACAGGCGCAACGAGGGGCGTCGGCATTACGCGCTCATGGATGGTGGGCCGAGGCCGGATGGATCCAGACCGGGGACGACCGGCTCTGAACACTCTTTGAGGGAAGGTCGGGTCTATGGGGGCAAGAATGCAGGTCGTCCAGAAAGAGGACGGCACGGGAGCGACACTCCGGTTCCTTGAAGGGAGTGGGATCGAGGGTGAAATCGACCTCACCCTGGAGCAATTGACACAGCTGATCGGTAGTCTGGGTCGGGTGCGTTACGCGATGACCGCCAACCAGCCCCAGCCCTCGATCGGCAATGCTCCTTTCCTGCCCGTCTATAATACGAACTGGGCCCTTCAGATCGATGCTCTGACAGAGGGCTCGACCCTTGCCTACCAGCATCCGGCCTATGGGCCGGTTGGGCTGGTTTTCGGGCCGGATGATGTCGAGAAGCTGATCAAGGGCCTCAACCAGCATCGCGCGCTCATGGCGGCCAATACAAGCCGCCGACCGAGCTGAGCGGGCCTCTCCTGGCGCGATGCCGTCAGGATCTGCGTCTGACGCTGCACCAGGCTGCGGTCAGGCCGAGTAATCCCATAAGGACGGCTCCCAGGCCCATGCGACGCGGAATGGTCAGCAGGAGCGGCTTGCGTCCCTGTTCACGAAGGGGAATGCCTTCATAGGGTCCATGGGCTGCATAGGCACCCTCTACGCTCTCGTCGAATGAGTCGTCCGCTTCTGCCTGTGCGCCAGCGGCGAATTGCGCCTTGAGACCATTTTTCGCCAGATAACGGTCGCGCAGCGATGGGGCGAGGCCGTTGATCAGGCTCGGGAGAATGGACGAGGCACCAACCCAGATATCCCGATGATGGCCGAGCACGGCCTGGCAGATCGCATGCGCCGCGACTTCGGGTTCATAGACTCTCCCGACCGGCTTGAGCGTATGTCCGGACCGGTTTCTGCTCCAGCCAAGACGCGGTGTATTGATGGAGGGGAGATGCACGACGGTGAGGTCGATCCGGTCGGAGAGCGCCCTGATCTCGGGTCGGACACTGTCGCAGAAAGCGCTGATCGCTGCATGCGCGCCATTGACGGCGGCCTGCAGAGGCAGGCCGCGTAACGGATGGGCGAGGCCCAGATTGACGATCGTGCCGCTTCCGCGGCGTCTCATGCAGGTCAGGGCCGCCTGGGTGCCGTATACCGAGCCGAGATAGGTCACCTCGGTGACACGTCGCAACGTCTCTGAATCGAGCGACAGAACCGGCCCGATGGCGGTCAGGCCTGCTGCGTTGATCCAGACGGTGATGGGGCCAAGTTCGCGTTCGATGTGTTCGGCGGCTTCGGACAAGGCCTTGGCGTCGGCCACATCTACGCTGAGTGTGAGGGTACGAATGCCACTGCCCTGCAATTCCGCCGCGGCGTCTTCAAGGCGCTGGGCGTTGCGGCCCAGAAGGGCAATGTCGAAGCCATAGGAAGCGAGCATACGCACGGTGGCGCGCCCGATACCGGCTCCCGCGCCTGTGACCACGGCAATCTGGTTGGGCATGATGCTGGCTCCTTGCGCAGGCTACAGATAGGTGACGGCGAGAATGCCAGCGATGATCAGAAAGAGAAAGCCGCACATGACCACCGTCAGTCGACGTTCGATGAAATCGCGTATGGGCGCGCCATAGAACCAGAGCAGCGTGGCCACCAGAAAGAAGCGCGCGCCGCGCGTCACCAAGCTGGCCGCCAAAAATGGGAGGATTGCAAAATGCGATGCCCCTGCGGCGATGGTGACGATCTTGAAGGGGATGGGGGTAAGACCCTTGAGCAGAATGATCGCCACGCCATATTGACGGAACTTCTCCTGCATCACCGCCAGCGTATGCTCCGCGTGATAGAAGTGAACGATCGGAAGAGCGACATGCTGCAGCAGCACCGCGCCGATAACCCAGCCCAGAAGGGCCCCGCTCACCGAGCCGACGGTGCAGATGGCCGCGAGGATAAAGGCGCGCTCACGAGCCGCCAGTACCATCGGGATCAGAAGCAGGTCGACCGGAATGGGAAAAAACGAGGCCTCGGCAAAAGCGACGGCAAAGAGCCACCACCCTGCGTGAGGGGATGCCGCCAGGGCAAGCGTGCGTCGATAGAGCGGCTGGAACAAGGCGGCCTCCGGGTGATGATCCTGCCGCTGTGCATGGCGCAAGAGCCGCCTCATGTCGAGCGTGGTCCCCATAAAATGAGCGCCGCTCCCGCGAGGCATATCAGGGCGCCGATCATGTCCCATCGATCCGGGCTTCGCCCTTCAACCAGACGCATCCAGATCAGGGAGGCCGTAATATAGACGCCGCCATACGCCGCAAAGGCGCGTCCGGCGCTGTCGCTTTCAATACGCGTGAGGATAAGGGCGAACAGCGTCAGACTCATCAGACCCGGAATGAGCCACAAGGCTGATCGTCCAAGACGAAGACAGGACCAGAAAGCGAAGCATCCCGCGATTTCCGCAAAACCCGCAGCGATGTAGAACGCGAGAACAAGCATGCACAATTCCGTTCTGAAAAGCGTCCCTCGTTATGCCGCCTGAGAGGAGGCAGAGCGACCCCGGAAGCGCGGGTTTGTCCAATGTGGCTCCCCGGAAGCAGGGCGATGCCCAAAAGCAGGTCTGCGAGGGCATGAAGGCGCGAATAGCGGCTTCTCATGCGCGATCCTGTCCCATGTCTCACTGGTGCGACCTCCCCTGAAGACGGCGTCTGAGGGTGGCTTCGGATCTCTTGGCTGTATGCCGCCTCGGTTCTCTGCTGCGAAGAGGAAATGGGTCTTCGAGAGACGGTAAATCATTGTTTTTAATTGCATTAAATCGCGTCATGAAGAAATAAAAGTCTGACCGCAACAGCGCTTCGAAGCATAGTAAAGTAGGTCGGTCTGGTTGTCTCTGGCTTCAGGGGGAGGGCAGGGATGCGCCGCATCTTGCGTTCGAAAACAAATCTGTCCAATAGGGTTTCGATACAAATAAAAACGCCCCGAGAGTGATTTTGTACCCTTGTAAGGTTCGAGCAAAGGGCACCCAAAAGGAGGGTTTCGATGCGTTATCTTGTGACGGGCGGGGCAGGATTTGTCGGCAGTCATGTCGTCCTTGCGTTGCTGGATGCCGGTCATGAGGTCGTGGTCATCGATAATCTGAGCACGGGGCATCGAGCCGCCGTGCCCTCGGCGGCCCGCCTTCATGTTGTTGATCTGCTCGATATCCAGGCGGTGTCGGCGGTTCTCTCGCAGGGACGCTGGGATGGTGTACTGCATTTCGCGGCCCTGTCGCTCGTCGGGGACAGCATGCGCGACCCCTTCCTGTACCTGCGGCAGAATTATATCACCGGCCTCAATCTCGTGCAGAGCTGCGTCGAGCACGGGATAAAACGGTTCGTATTCTCTTCCACCGCAGCCCTATTCGGTGGTCCGGAACGTCCCGATCCGATTCCCGAAACCGCTTTGATCAAGCCTGGCTCGCCTTACGGAGAGAGCAAGTTCATGATCGAGCGCGTGCTGCACTGGGCGGATGCGATTCATGGCCTCAGAAGCGCCTGTCTGCGTTATTTCAACGCAGCCGGAGCTGATCCGGCGGGGCGCGCTGGGGAGGATCATCGTCCGGAAACACACCTCATTCCGCTCACCATCGACGCAGCCCTTGGCCGTCGTCCGGCCTTGAAGCTGTTTGGGACGGATTATCCCACACCCGACGGTGCCTGCGTAAGGGATTACGTCCATGTGGCGGATCTGGCCGATGCCTATATCAGAGCGCTTGCCCGGATCGATCAGCGCAGCGTCACCTATAATCTGGGCAATGGACGCGGCTACTCCAATCTCGAGGTGATTCAGAGCGTCGAGCGTGTAAGCGGGCGCAAGGTCCCATGGGAGGCAGCGCCACGGCGTGAGGGTGATCCGGCGCTTCTGGTAGCGGATTCGACGACCCTGCGAGAGGAAACGGGCTGGGCACCCCGGTTCGGCAATCTGGACCAGATCGTCGAGACTGCTCTCGCGTGGCGCGAGCGCCATCCGGATGGGTACGACGACTGAGTGCCATCGCCCCGCCCTGGGGCCGATAAGGATACGCGCGCTGCAAGACAGCATCCGGCGGAACGGAGCCCCCCTAGGGGAATGGCCGTTTCTGCTGCAAAGCTGGGCCGGGTTGCGCCCTTTCATGCATTCGGACGGAGTTCCTCAAGGCGCATTCATGATCATGAAAGGCCCTCGACATGACGGCAAGATTTCTGGCGTTTCTCCTGACGATCGGGAGTCTGTCGACGACCGCCGCTCAGGCGCAGGAGCTCTTTGACACGTCTTCCGCCGCAGGGGGGCCTTCCGGAGAGGTCCCTTCGTCAGGAGAAATCATGCGGGAGTATCACGCTCCCGATGGCCGGATTGCCCGTTACCCCGTCAGTCATCTTGCCAATAATCTGATCGAGCATCCCTCTGGCGAGTGGGGGCCTCAGGGGTACGAGACCGTCATGCTCGGTGGACAAAGCTCCGTGCTTCGAAACCGCAAGGGCCAGACGATCGATATCTCGCCTCATCAGGCTTTGAGCATCTGGGCCAGCCCCTATGGCTCGTATAATGCCGGATGCTCCCTTTGCGTCTTTTCTTCCGGGAATATGGGAAGTGAGGGAGGAGGACAGGCCGCCATCTCCGGCCTCGATCCGCGTCGGGGTGCGTATTCCATCGCCAATGGGGATAATGCGACCGTCGCGTTCTTCATCGGTCAGAACAACAGCCTGACGCGCATGGTGCTCCCTATCAAGGCATTCGGACCCGATGGAATGACGCTGGAGCATCCCCTGAGTCTTGCACAGATGGCGGCCCTGCATCATGGCATGTACCTGTCGACCAATGTGCGGGCGCCGGACATGCCGGCCATCGACGAAAACGGACGCCCGACGAATTGGGTTTATGCCGGAATTATCAGCAATTGGACCGCTACGCATATCAGTGTCTATGGCTGGTCCGTTCTGGGCGCCGGCAATGCGCGAGGGGGAAAATACCTCCAGAACGGGCTCGTACCCGAGACGCAGTTGCAGAGGAATTCCTGGACCAATCTGGATACCCGCACCGCCTATAAGACGCCCGTTGCCTATATTGGTGACCCGGGAAAATATTTTGGCGAAAACAGCTATGTCGTGATGGACATGGATCGGGTCTATGGCCCTGAGGCCTCGTCAGGCGCAAGCAGCTATGAGCGCGATGAATTCGACATGCGCTTCCAGAACATTCATCGCGATCATGCCGCGAGTTTCCATGGCTACACGCTCTCTTTCGAATGCGATTCCTGCACCGTTTCTCACCCTTTCACGGAAGACAGTTATGGCTATCTGGTGAATGGCCCCAATGAATTGCCAGCTGCCTATATCGCGCAGGTCTATGGCGACGCGCTCGAATACAGGGGCTATTCTACCTGGATTCCGGGCGCCGGGGCCGCTGATCCTGCGATCCTTGGTTCGCACCACATCATGACGGACTTCGCGAGCCAGCTTCAATCCGGCAACACGCTGCATTTTGGCGCGCGTTCCTATCATGACGTCGCCGGTCAGAAAGACTGGCGTGGCTATGATGTCAGGCTGGGACTACGCGTGGACGGCAAGCGTGTGCGGGATCGCTTCGAGGGGGGAACACCCATGAGCGATCTGGCGTGGAATTTTGGAGGCAAGATCGGCTCGATCTGTCTCATCCAGCCCGATGGCAGGACCGCCGGGTCCTGCCTCAACGGCGATGGTTCTGTGGATGTGCCGGGTGCGCTTCATGCACGGGAGGCCATTACCAAAGTCATTGCCGCCTCGGCCTATGCGACGGCGCCGCAATACGGCACGAGCAATCATTTCCAGAAACTGGCGGAGATTGCCGCGCGGGCCCATAGCGAGGGGGATCGTGTCTGGTGTCACGATTGTCTTAACCCCGGCCAAGGCCACGCCTCCGGCACGGGACGCTGGATTTTCATGGATAGTGCCTCCGTCTGGCGCAGCGATGACGGATATCCTGCGCGCGACTGATCGAAGGCCGCGCGCAACGCAGAGAATTCTAAAGGTGGGCCATGACCGTTTTCTGTTACGGCGAGACGTTCGATCTGCTCTCGCCATAGGCGCTCTGGCGAGAGCACGTGCCGTGCCGGGCAAAGAAAGGATTGATTCTGAGCGCTGTCCGTATAAGACAGAGCAAAATCGTTCAATCAACAGGAAAACTCCATAAAGACGTTTTATTTCTGTTGAATTGTTCTTTTCATCCTGACCCGCCCTTTCCGGATATTCTGCCCATGCCTTTTTCCTCGCTCTCGCGCCGCTCGGTCCTGTCGCTGCTCGGCGCCGCACCCGTCGGGCTGTCGCTGCGCAAGGCGCGTGCGGCTGACAAGGTCATCCGCGTAGGCATCATGGCGGGTGAGGATGAGGATATCTGGCGTCTCGTCAGCCAGAATGCCCAGAAATCCGGACTGGCACTGAAGATTGTCACCTTCTCGGATTACTCCACCCCCGACGAGGCCCTGGCCTCGCATGATCTGGATGCCAATTCCTTCCAGCACATGCCCTTCCTCAAGGCGCAGTGCGAGGCGCATGGCTTCAGGATTTCTCCGGTGGGCAATACTTATGTGGCGCCGATCGGCCTGTATTCCCGCAAGTGGAAGACGCTCGCGACCCTGCCCAAAGGAGCCGTGATCGGCGTGCCCAATGACCCGAGCAATGAGGGGCGCGCGCTGCTTCTTCTTCAGACCTTGGGCTTCATCAAGCTTTCATCCTCTGCCGGATTGCTGCCTACCCCGCTTGATATTACCGAGAATCCCCATGACTTCACGATTCGTGAACTCGATGCCGGTGTGGTCGGGCGCGCCTTGCCCGATCTCGATGCAGCGGTGATCAATACCGACTGGGCGCATAAGGCGGGAGTGGACGTAGTGCATGAGCGTCTCGCGCGTGAAGGGGTGAAAGACAATCCCTATATCTGCGTGATTGCCGTCAACACCGATGACGCTCAGGCCTCGTGGGTCAAGCCTCTGGTCAGTGCCTACCAGCAGCCCAATATCCGTCAGGCGTTGATCGATGTTTACGCCAATACCGTCATCCCCGCCTTTTCATGAGTCTTCTCGATGTCTCGGGCCTGTCCTGCCGCTTCGGCGCGCAGAACGCGCTGTCCGATATCAGCTTTCAGGTCGAAAAGGGGGAGATCATTGGCGTGATCGGTAGTTCGGGTGCGGGGAAATCCACGCTCCTGCGTTGCCTTTGCGCGCTTGAGCGCCCCACCGAAGGAAAAATCCTGCTCGATGGCGCCGATCTCACGCTACTGTCCGAGCGCGACCTGGTGGCGGCGCGTCGCAAGGTCGGACTCGTCTTTCAGCATTTCAATCTGCTGAATGCCCGCAGCGCCGCCGGAAACATCGCCCTGCCGCTCGAAATTGCCGGCTGGCCGAAAGCGCGCATCACAGCGCGCGTCGATGAATTGCTGGCTCTGGTCGGGCTTGACGGCCACGGGCACAAGCGCCCCTCGCAGCTTTCCGGCGGACAAAAGCAGCGCGTCGGTATCGCGCGCGCTATCGCCAACGCGCCCTCTCTCCTGCTGTGCGATGAGGCGACATCGGCGCTCGACCCACACACAACCGCTTCCATTCTCGCGCTTCTGGCTGATATCAACCGCACGCTTGGCCTGACCATTATCCTGATCACGCATGAAATGGAGGTCGTGCGCCGTTTTGCGCATCGTGTGCTCGTTCTCGATCATGGCGCGCTGATCGAGAACGGCAGCATGGCCACGCTGATGCGTGACAGCCGTGGAGACCCCCGGCTCGAGAACCTGCTGGCCGATATACGCCCGACGCTCCCCGAGGCGCTGAAGCGTCGGCTTCTACCCGATCCCGGCCCTGATACGCGTCCGCTGCTTCGTGTGGTGCTCGGTCCGGAAACGGCAGGAACGCCCTTCCTCTCCCATCTCACGACCCGCTTCCAGCAGGAGGTTACCTTGATACAGGGCGGTACGCTGGCCTGCGGGGACGCGCTGCTTTCCGACATGATCCTGTCCTTTTCAGCACCCCTTTCTGACCCGCTCTGCATCTTTCTCGATCAGCAGGCCCATGTGACGGAGGTGCTCGGCTATGTACCGGCTGATCGCTAGGCTCATCACCGACGCCACAGTCCAGACAGTGGAGATGGTGGCGGCTTCCAGTCTCATCGCCCTGATCTTTGGCCTGCCTCTGGCCGTGCTGATGATCGCGACCCGCCGCACCGATCTTTATGATCTGCCCTGGCTGGGCCGGCCGGTCGGCTGGCTGATCGACGCCATACGCGCCATTCCATTCATTATCCTGCTGGTCCTGCTCATTCCTGTCACGCGGTTCATCGCGGGAACCTCTCTCGGTACCCTGGCGGCAATCGTGCCACTTTCCATTGCGGCCATTCCCTATTACGCGCGCATCGCAGAGATCTCGCTTCAGGAAATCGAGCCCGGTCTGATCGAGGCTGTACGCGTCATGGGAGGAACGCGCTGGATGGTTATCCGCTACGTTCTCATCCCCGAGGCGCTCCCGGGTCTGCTCTCCGGTCTGACGGTCACCGCCATTACCCTCGTAGGCGCTTCCGCCATGGCAGGCGCGATTGGAGCTGGGGGGCTAGGCGATCTGGCCATCCGTTACGGCTATCAACGCTTCAATACCACCATCATGTTCGCGGTCGTGGCCGTGCTGATTCTCCTTGTGGGGGTGATTCAGGGTGTCGGTGCGCTGGCGGTGCGCGCTATCCGGCGCTGAATAGAGGGCAGATGCGGGGCTCTGCCCCGCGCCCCGCCAGAGGCGTGCCTCTGAACCCGATTTCGAGGATCGCCGGATAGGGGTGCGGGGCTCAGGTCCCGGCTGGTTCCGTGCAGAGCCCGGCTTCTTCACAATGGCAGAATGACGCTCGCTCTTAATCCCCCATCGGGACGGTTTGCGAGAGTGACGTCGCCGCCTTGGCCGCGCACGGTCGAGCGGGCGATGGCAAGACCGAGGCCAGTGCCGCCGGTTTCGCGATTGCGGCTGGTTTCGGCACGGACAAAGGGTTCGAACATGCGTTCCAGATCTTCCTGGGGCAAACCAGGGCCCTTATCGTCGATACGGATGCAGACATTCTTTTCCTGACCCGGCCCGCGGGTGCAGGTCACGCTGATCGTGGCGGACCCACCATATTTGAGCGCATTCATGACGAGATTTGTCAGAGCGCGCTTGAGCGCGAGCGAGCGCGCCTTGATACGGATGGCCGTATCCGGCTCCTGGTAATTGACCTGATCGGCCAGATCGGGCCGGGCTTCGGCGGCTTCGTCGGCGATGGTTTGCAAGAGCGCGCCAAGATCCAGAGCGGTCATGGGTTCCTGGGTGGAACTGTCACGGCCAAAGGCGAGGGTGGCCGCCACCATGCTCTCCATCTCGTCCAGATCGGCCAGAAACTTGTCGCGTAACTCATCATCGTCGATGAACTCGGCACGCAGCTTGAGTCGGGTGATGGGCGTGCGCAGGTCATGCCCGATGGCGGTCAGCATCAAAGTGCGGTCGGTGACAAAACGTCGTATGCGCGCCGCCATGGTGTTGAAGGCGAGCGCGGCCTGGCGGATTTCAGTCGTGCCGGATTCCGGCAAAGGCTGGGCGTGGACGTCCCTGCCCAATGCCGTTGCGGCATTGGCGAGCGTGGCGACAGGCGCGATGAGTCGGTGGGAGCCCCAGAGAATGAGACCACCGCCGCAGATAGTCATGAGCGCGAACGAGATCATAAAGGTGGGCGAACCGAACGGGTTCGGGGGGCGCACGGTGTAGCTCATATCCAGCCAGCGATGGTCATCGGGCATCTGAAAGGACATGGCGTAGTGGCGCGTACCTGGCTTGTGGCCCATGACGATACGCTGCGGGCGCAGGCGCGCGGGCAACATGCCCATACCGGAAAGGGAGGGGGGGATGAACGGCGGCGGGCGTCTTTCCTCGCCTGGCGTTGCGTCCATATTCCCCGGTGGCGGCCCGCCTTCGAACGGGAAGGGCGGCCGATTTTCACCGCCGCCCATCTCTCCGGGTAACGGAAAGCCGCCTTCCTCCTGACCGCCGGGCTGAGGCATAGCGCGGCCCATGGGGGGCATACCGAACGGAATCGGGATGAAAGCGCTGGGGAAATGCGTATCCGGCTTGTCGTCGAGAACAATCTTGAAATTCGACGGTGTTTCTATCGCGGCCAGCCCTGCTTCGCGATCTGCCGGCGGCAATTCGACCAGGGTATGATAGATCGAGAAGGCATGATGCTCATTCTCGTGCATCTCGGCCCGGTCGGCGATATTGAGGTGATCGAGCGCATGGATGGTCAGGCCGGCGGCCTGAACCACGCAGAGCCCCGCAATGAGCAGCAGATTGGTGCGCGCCCGAAGCGAGCGCGGCAGAAGGCGAATCACGGGGTCAGAGGCGTTCGACATCGGCGGCAAGAACATAGCCGCCACCGCGCACGGTCTTGATCATCTGGGCATTGCGCCCGTCGTCCTCGAGCTTGCGACGAAGACGGCTGACCGCCACGTCGATGGCACGGTCAAATGGCCCCGCCTGACGTCCGCGCAGCAATTCGAGCAGCATGTCACGTGTCAGAACGCGGTTGGCGCGTTCCAGAAAGGCGAGCAGCATGTCATATTCGCCACCCGTCAACGGCACTTCCGCGCCATCGGGGTTCAGCAGACGCCGACGAGCAGGCTCGAGGGTCCAGCCAGAGAACCGGATCATCCGGGAATCAGCCGAGAGCTTCTTGTCCGAGCTGTCCGCCGTGCGACGCAATACCGCCCGGATGCGGGCCAGCAATTCGCGTGGGTTGAAGGGCTTGGCCACATAATCATCCGCGCCGAATTCCAGACCGATGATGCGGTCGGTTTCGTCACTCATGGCGGTGAGCATGATGATGGGGATATTGTCCTGGCTGCGCAGCCAGCGGGCGATGTCGAGCCCGCTCTCGCCGGGAAGCATCAGGTCCAGCACCACAAGCTGATAATGACCGGCGGCCCAGGCGCGACGGGCTTCACGCCCGTCACGGGCGGCCGTTACCCGGAAGTGATTGCGCTCGAGAAAGCGGCAGAGCAGCTCGCGTATCTCGCGGTCATCATCAACGATGAGAAGGTGCGGGGTCGTATCCATGAATGTAACATTGGTCCGAATCGAAGCCGCCCCACAAGGGGGTGTTTCATTCCGTCACAACTTGCGAAAACCCGTCTCAATCGAGCCAGGGAGGGGTAGGCAGGTTTTTAGCCCGCAGGAATTCAGGATTGAAGATCTTGGACTGGTAGCGCGCCCCGCCATCGCAGAGGATTGTTACAATTCGATGCCCCGGACCCATCCGTCGCGCGATGCGAATCGCTGCAGCCACGTTGATTCCGGCAGATCCGCCAAGGGATATCCCCTCGCGATCCTGAAGAGAGAAGATCTGCTCGAGTGCCTCGGCGTCGGGGATACGCTCTGCATCATCGATCGTCACGCCTTCGAGATTTCCGGTCACACGCGACTGGCCGATCCCTTCGGTGATCGATCCGCCGGACACGCTGAGATCGTTCGATTTGACCCAGCCATACAGGCCTGATCCTTCCGGATCGGCAAGCACGATTTCCGGGCGTTTACGACCCGCCTTGTCGGCCAGATCTCCAAGACCGAGTGCAACGCCAGCAAGCGTCCCGCCAGTGCCGCAGGCGCAGGTAAAGGCATCGACTCTTCCAGCGAGTTGATGCCAGATCTCGACCGCCGTGGTGGTGCGATGACCCTCGCGATTGGCCGTATTGTCGAACTGGTTGGCCCAGACCGCATTCTTTGTTTCCTCGGCGATGCGCCGTGAGACATGCACGTAATTGCCCGGATCGCGGAAAGGCTTGGCCGGAACCAGACGCAGATCAGCGCCGATCATGCGCAGGAAGTCGATCTTTTCCCGACTTTGGGTCTCTGGCATGACGATGATGGTGCGATAGCCGCGCGCCTTGGCCACCAGCGTCAGACCGATGCCGGTATTCCCCGCCGTGCCTTCAACAATGATCCCGCCCGGCTTGAGCAGACCACGTGCCTCCGCATCCAGAATGATGGCGAGCGCCGCGCGATCCTTGACCGACCCGCCGGGATTCATGAACTCGGCCTTGCCGTAGATCTCGCAACCCGTCGCTTCGGAGGCCCGTTTGAGGCGGATGAGCGGGGTACCGCCAATGGCGCCGATCATGCCCTCCGACACATTCTGCCAGCCGGGGATGGCATGTGGGGCCGAAAGGGGGGTCTGGTCCTGCGAGGTCATCTGCATTCCATCCTATACGTCTGCGGTTTCACAGTTTAACGTTGTGGCATGTACTATAAATGAGGAAAAACGATGGTCGACTGTATTTCAGCGCGCGAAGGATGGGAACGCCTCGCGGCTGACAAGGATGCGGTTCTGGTGGATGTGCGCATGCCAGCCGAGTGGCAGAGCGTCGGTCTGCCGGACCTGACCACATTGGACAAGAATGTCGTGGCCCTGAGCTGGGACCCGTATGACGCTGCAGGCTTTGCCCAAGCGCTGCGGGACGCCGTGCCCGATCTGGCCACGCCGATCCTGTTCCTGTGTCGTTCAGGCGTGCGTTCGCAGCAGACGGCCGAACTCGCTGCTCATCTGGGGTATGAAACGAGCGTCAATATCGTGGAGGGCTATGAGGGGCCGCCCGATGCTACCGGGCAGCGCGGGCGCGTCTGCGGCTGGCAGTTTCAGGATCTGCCGCGCTACTTCCCCGGCTGAGGGGCGCTACCAGCCGCGCTGGCGCAGTGAAATTGCCAGAGTGGCTGCCTCGCGCGCTACGCTTTCAGGGGTAACTTCATCAAGCACTGGAATTTCGGCCAGAATCTCGACTTGGCCGAATCGGGCGATCGCCTCCCGATTGGCCGTATTGGGCGTGCCACTCATGATTACTCCGGCCACGCGCATCCCGCGCTGTCTGAGCGCCTCCAGGCTGAGCAGGGTATGATTGATCGTGCCCAGTCCGCTACGGCAGACGAGGATGACGGGCAGACCGAGAGTGGCCGCCCAGTCGATCAGCAGTGTCGTGTCATTGAGCGGCACCATGAGCCCGCCTGCGCCCTCGACCACAAGGGGATGATCGGTTTCGGGCAGGGGCAGGGTCTCGGGTCTAACCAATACCTGTTCGAGGGCTGCCGCATCTTGCGGTGAGAGGGGGGCCTGAAATCCATAGGCGGGCGGGATCAGGCGCTCGGGAGGGAGCGCGGCCAGATGCGTCACGCTGGCCGTATCGCCCGCTTCCTCAGCCAGGCCGGTCTGGAAGGGTTTCCAGTATGTGGCGTTCAGGGCTTTCGTGAGAATGGCGGAGACGAGCGTCTTGCCAATGCCGGTATCGGTACCGGTCACGAAGAAACCCCGGTGTTTTTGGGCCGATCCGAAACCTACCTGATAATCCATTACGTCGCCTGTCCTGTCGAATTGCGTCATCACGTCCCTGAGTGCGCGGATGGAGAGTGGTTTCGCTCCCGGTCGGGGCGTCGTGGCCCCGATGGCCTTGAGGTCGCGCAGGAACGCGCGCGCCGACCCGACCCGGTCCTGCAGGGTGTCGATCTGCCACGTTCCATGCATCGAGACAGGCCATTCCTGCTCCAATGCAAAGGCATCGGGATAATCGGGAAAACCGCTCGGCAAGGCACAGGCGGTACAGGCCGCATGCCACTGGGTAAAGCTGCCCTGAGCCAGAGTCGTCACCTCGATGCGCCCCCCGGGGGCAAGAATGCCGGAGAGACGGGTGAAGGCGGCCGCGCGATCAGTGAACCACTGGATGCAGAAGTTCGAGCAGATCAGGTCGAATGACCTGTCCAGTGTCGGATATTCGGCGTCCATCACATGATAGGTGGCTTCGGGAACGGCTTCATGGGCGCGGGCAACCATCTGCGGAGACAGATCGATCGCGGTCAGCGCCGCCTCGGGGAAAAGAATGCGCAAGGCGCGGGTCAGAAGACCGGTGCCGCATCCCAGTTCGAGAATACGGCGCGGGGCAGGATTGTGCGCGTAGAGTGTTTCGAGCCTCTGCGCCAGTTGCCTTGCTGCAAGCGCCTGTACCCGTGCCGCGCCCTCGTAATGCCGGGCAGCGTCGAACCGCGCTGCGACACGCGCTCTTCCGGCAGGATCGATGCTCATGCCCAGCCCCGTAGCGCATCATGGATGAGGTCAGCGCAGGCCTGGGGTGCGGTCTGGGGAAGCAGATGCCCCCCTTCCAGTGTCAGGCGTCTGTTCGTGGCGAAGCTGGCTTCATGAAGCGCGCTCGACACGAGTGGATCATGACTTCCCTGCACGGCGAGAAGTGTCTCACCCCGGTTTCGGGCATTCGGACGGCCATCCGCATCGATCAGTTCGGCCAGTCCCTGTTCCAGCGCTTTGCCGTCGAGCGTGGCAGAACAGGGCAGAAACGGCGTGAATTGCTGGCGGAATGGCGTGACGACCGAAGCGGGGGCCTCGTGCAGTTTTGTCTGCATACGCGTCAGCACGCGCCGGGGGATACCGGGTGCAAAATCCTCGCTTTGGCTGAACCGGGCAAACCCGTTGAATGCGATCATGCCCCGACAATGCGGCAGGTCCCGGTTCAGGAACCAGAGCACCCCCGCCGAGTGCCCGATGGCAATGAAATCCTCATCAGGCAGAGCCTCGAGCTGTGCCGCACCTGTATAGCCATGATCGAGGCAAAGCGCATCGCATGGTCCCAAAACGGCCAGCAAGGGGGCCCAGAAGCTGTGATCGAAGCTCCAGCCATGCATGAAGACGAGCTTCATGTCGTGTGTTGCCCCAAGGCTCCGATCACTGCCTCCGCCAGATGATCGAGCGCCGCCGTGTCATGCTGGGTGCTGAGCGCGATACGCAGTCTGGCAGAACCGGCGGGCACGGTGGGTGGACGTATGGCGATGGTCAGAAGCCCTGCCTTCTCGAGCGACTGGGCCAGCGCCAGTGTCTCTGTCTCATCGCCGATCATGACGGGGACGATCTGGGTGGTGGAGGCCCCGGTATTGATACCGGCCGCCGTCAATCTGTCCCGAAAGCTTCGCGCTTTCTGACGCAAGCCCAGACGTTCGGCTTCCATTCCGGGCACCAGATCGAGCGCGGCATCCATGGCGCCCAGCATCGGCGGAGACGGGGCGGTACTGTAAATGAAGCCCGAGCTGCTGGTGATGATCCAGTCGCAGAGTGCGCGTGACCCCGCGATATAGGCGCCCATGGCTCCCAACGCCTTGCTGAACGTGCCCATGACCAGATCGACCGGATGACCATGCGACAGGCCCCGGCCCTGCGGACCCAGCACGCCCGTCGCATGCGCCTCGTCCAGATAGAGAAAGGCGTCGTGCCGTCGGGCCAATGCCGAAAGGGCGGCGATATCGGCTGTGTCGCCATCCATCGAGAATACGCTCTCGGTCAGAATGAAGCGCAGGCCCGGCAGATCGGCATGGCGTTTGAGCAGGGCGTCGAGATGATCCAGATCGTTATGCCGAAAGCGTATCTGACGGACGCCCGCCGCCGCACAGCCATGATGCATGCTGGCATGGTTCAGCCGGTCCGCGAAGACCAGCGGCGTTTCTCCTGTCTGTTCCCTGGCCATTCGAAAAAGTGCCGGCAGGACAGCCGCATTCGCCTGCCAGCCTGACGCGAAGATCAGTGCGGCTTCGGTGCCCTTGAAGCTGGCAAGCCGCCGCTCGATCTGCTCATGCAGGTCGAGCGTGCCCGATACGAGGCGCGAGGCGCGTGCGCCTGTGCCATGCTGCATGGCCCAGTCCGCCGCGCGCTCGCGCAGGAGCGGATGACCGGACAGGCCGAGATAGTCATTCGATGAGAAATCGAGGATGGCCTGTCCCTGACGCATCACCTGATCCGGTGTGCGGTGCAGCGGGCGCAACCGACGGCGCAGTTTCCGTGACTCGAGTGAGTCCAGAGCCTGGCTGAAAAGCATGTCAAAGCGCGTCATGATTTGTCCCTGCCGTCAGGACCCGGGGCTTGTCAATCAGCTGTTGCGATGATCGCCGGTACGGGGCATTCGCGCCATGGCCCTGCGATAGCCGCGCCGTCCGAGAGCGCCGAGCAATGGCAGGGTCAGCCCCAGCAGCCTGGGGGCCAGCATACAGAGCCTCCCGAAAATGCCGTCCATGGCGGGCAGGTAGGTTTCGGTGTGCGGACGGGCGAGCTGTGCCGTGACGGCGCGCGCAACATGATCGGGGTCGAGCGGTGTGCTGACATAGTTGAGCATCGACCCTCCCTGTTGCATCTCGCGTGCCAGCATCTCGGTCTGAACCGCTCCAGGAAACACCGTGCTGACCGTGATTCCGCTGTGGCGCATCTCCTGAGCCAGAGACAGGGCAAAGCTGCGCAGACCTGCCTTGGAGGCGGCATAGACCGCACTGCCTGCCAGCGGCATGACGGCCGCCATCGAATTGACGAATACCACATGCCTGTGCGGTCGATGATCTTGCAGGGACATGAGCGGCAGAAGCTGGCGTGTCAGCAGGATCGGGGCGGTGAGATTGAGGGCAATCTGGGCCACCAGATCGGCGTCCTGCGCCTCTGCCACGGAAGAGGGGGTAATGGTTCCGGCGCAATGGATGAGCGCATGGAGGGCCGATCCCTCTTGCTGGAGACATGTGGCAGCCTCGGCAAGAGATGCCGTACTGCCCAGATCGCAGGGGAGGTGCCGCAGACCCGGTGCGTCGAGGGCGGGTCTGGAACGGCACAGAGCTATTACGCGATACCCTTCGGCCAGCAGGCGCTGCGCCGTGAGGATACCGATCCCGCCGGAGGCGCCGGTCAGCACCACGAGCCTGCCAGGCAGCGCTGAGAAGGCCTGATCGTGCGTTTGCGGATCAGGGCGGCCGGTCGTCACATCGGAAGTATGCGGGGGAAGGGAAGCCGTCATGCGCTTCGTCTTACCCGTGAATGTCAAAGCACGACATGCGGATTCGGCGAGGTGTGGCGTTTTTAATCTGAGGCTCCGAGGCGTGGCCCTGCGTTACCCCCATTGTCGGGCGCAGGGCGGGGCATTTCGGCAGATGTCTCAGTTCAGGCGACCGAGATTGCGGAAATCCTGCTTTGTCTTGTCAGACAGCGCTTTCATGCGCTGATGCTGCTCTTTCTGATCAGAGCGGAACTGATCGATACGCTGGGTCCGTTCCTGCTTGATCTCGTTCAGCTTGTTCTTCTGGTCGTCGATCTTGTTCTGGATCTTCTGACGCTCGCGCTCGGGGGCGTTGGTGTATTTGTCACGCAGGTCGGTCAGCTTCTTTTCACGGGCCTCAGCAGCTTCGTGATTCTTGTTCTGCCAGTTCTGCACGCGGTCATTCAGGCAGTTTTCCTTATTGGCCAGTCGACCGATCATATCGTTACCGGAAGTATTGTTGTTGCATCCGGAAGTCTGCGCATGGGCCAGTGGCGCTGATACAAGAGCTGTCAGGGCCAGGGCGGGCAGAAAACGTGTCTTGAACATGAGTCCTCGCAGTCAAATACCGTTCGATGTCAATCAATGATCTCAATGTGTCGAATATGCGGCGCAAACTGGAGCGTTTTAGCGGCGATTGCCGCTTTTTACCGAACGCTCGCGCATTTTCTGCAGCATTTCCCGTGCCGGAGAGAGATCAAATTTGCGCGCCTGCACATAGCCGCGCTCGACGCATGCAGCGCGCAGGGCAGGCTCTTCGATCAGGCGCAGCAGCGCCTGTTCGAGGGCATCGCCCTCATCCGGTAAAGCCAGAAGGGCGGCATTGCCGACCACCTCGGGCAATCCGCCGCGCGGCGAGGCAATCACGGCGGCACCGCTCGCCATGGCTTCGAGCGCGGTGAGGCCGAAGGGCTCGGGCCAGCGGCTGGGGACCACCACGATAGAGGCTGCGGCCATCGCTTCAAGCACCTGATGATGCATCTGGTAGCCGCATAACGTGATTCCTGCCGCGTTCGCGCTCGCTTCAACCCGGTCGACGAAGGTGGTGCGGGGCGAATTGAAGCGAAAGCGATCGGCGCCGATCATGATGGCGCGCCAGCCTGGCGCCTGTTTGCTGACGGCAGCCCAGGCCCGCACGAAGGCATCGGCACCCTTGTCAGACACCATGCGCCCGGCAAAAAGCACGAGCTTCGCCCGTTCGGCAGGCGGCGTGGGCAGGGTTGTGAGGTCTAGGCAATTGGGCATGACCGTGACCGGCCCGTCATCCAGATCTTCCAGATAGCGACGGCGCAGCCAGAGCGACACGACGAACACACGCACATGCTGCATGAGTTCTTGTCTCTGGCGCGGGCGACGCGCGCCATGCATGTCCTGTGGGTCGTTATGCAGGATCAGATGCACCGGAATGCCGCAGCGGCTCAGGGCGCGCGCCAGGGCAGGGCGGTTATGGACCTCGATCAGATCGGGCTTGTGACGCTTGATCTCGCGCTGGCAGGCGATGCGATAGCGCGTACCGTCACGCCGCCAGCGGTGAACCCCACCTGGTTCGCTCACGGCCACGAATTGCCCACCGGGCAGGGGTGTGCCGGTGATCTCGGTGCCGATCACGATATCCTCGGGAGAAGCGAGCCGCGACACGAGCAGAGCGATGGCGCCAGCCCGGTCGGGCGCATAGCCTTCCCGCCGGGGGAGTACGGTCAGAACCTTCATGGTTTCAGTCGTAATCCGTTGCCAGATCCGGCTGGTCGTGATGGTCGAACATGCGCTGCAATTGATGCGGCAGCAGGCGTGTCAGGGAGAGATCGTCGGGCAGGGTTTCCCTGTCGAACCAGCCGATCCCCGATGTTTCCAGATTGTCGATGCTCGGACTGCCGCCGGTGAGGCGACAGAGATAGAAGACTTTGGCACAGCTGTAGATATCGGGCGGATGGCCCTGCCTGTTGCGATCCCATAGCGCGGCGAGACGCACGATCTCAGCCGTGTAACCGCTCTCTTCCAGCACTTCCTTGAGCGTGTTCTCCGCTGTGGTGTAATTCACATCGGCCCAGCCACCGGGCAGGGTCCAGCGATCCTGATCGATGGCCTCGCGCACCATCAGGATCTGTCCCCGGTCATTGAACACCGCACCGCGCACATCGATCTTGGGGGTGGCGTAGCCCTTCTCGTTTTCCAGAAGGCCCAGCACGGAATCCGGATCGCCCTGCCCCAGTGCCCCGATCATCTGGGAGGCAAGCTTCCTGAGCTGTTCGTAGCGCTCTCGGTCATAGGGGTTCTGGCAAAAGGTGAGCCCGTTCTGGGCGATCGCCTGAACATCGCGTGCCCAGGTCAGCCATTGCGGTTCGCTCATGATGGGGTCCTTCTGCTTATGGGATAGCTTAGCGTGTAACGGCGCGTGCGTAAAACCACATCCCCTTGTGATATCGGTGGTTATGGGTCACGCCCGTGGCGTATTCCTGTGGCAATTGCATGAAGACTCACGGACGCGTCGGGGAAAGGGCGGGGCTGGAACTTGAGTCTGATGCCCTTATTTGCCACATGGAGGGCCACTCTTCATGACGCCCGAAAGACGGAACTCCACGTGAAAATCAACGGCACGCCCTATCGCAGCGTCTGGCGCGACGCACAGGACCCGCAGCTGGTTCATATCTTCGATCAGACCAGGCTCCCCTGGACACTGGATATTCTGGCGCTGCGGGAGGAAGAGCAGGTGGCGCACGCCATCCGCACCATGCAGGTACGCGGCGCGCCGCTGATTGGGGCTGTCGCCGCCTATGGGCTTGCCTTCGCGCTTCAGAAGGATGCGACGGATAAGGGGCTCGAAGACGCTGCAGCGCGTCTGGTCGAGACGCGCCCGACCGCCATTAATCTGCGCTGGGCCATCGAGCGTATGGTGGCCCATCTGAAACCCGTTACCCCGGAAGCGCGTGTGGCGGCGGCCTATGCCGAAGCCGATGCGATTTGCGACGAGGATGTGCAAGTCAATGAATCCATTGGCCGTCACGGTCTCGAATTGTTCCGCACCCTTTGGGAAAAGCGTCGCCCCGGGCAGGAACGCCTGAATATTCTAACCCACTGCAATGCAGGATGGATTGCGACCGTCGATTGGGGAACGGCACTCGCGCCGATCTATATGGCGCATGATGCGGGTCTGCCCGTGCATGTCTGGGTGGATGAAACCCGTCCGCGCAACCAGGGCGCCTTGCTCACCGCATGGGAGCTGGGCGCGCATGGCGTACCGCATACCCTCGTCGCCGATAATGCGGGTGGCCATCTCATGCAGCATGGTGAGGTGGATCTGGTGATCGTCGGCACGGATCGCGTGACTCGTCAGGGTGATGTGGCCAACAAGATCGGCACCTATCTCAAGGCGCTGGCCGCTCATGACAATAACGTGCCTTTCTGGGTGGCGCTGCCCTCCTCCACACTCGACTGGCGCGTGACCGATGGTGTGAAGGAAATTCCCATCGAGGAACGCTCGGGCGAGGAAGTGACCTATGTGCATGGTCTGGACGAGCAGGGTCAGGCCGCCCGCATCCGCGTCACACCGATGAGCACGAGCGCTGCCAATCCGGCCTTTGACGTTACGCCGGCGCGCCTCGTCTCAGGGCTCATTACCGAACGCGGACGTTGCGACGCCAGCGCTTCCGCCCTAGCCGCTCTGTTCCCCGACCAGGCCGGCTGAGTTTTCTGCGCTTGCACCGGCGCCTCGATCCTGAGGGGATATGGTCGAGGCCTTGCCCCTGGAGGTCAGGGGCGGCACTTGACCGCAGCGCCGCACTCGTTCCTATCTCCCTGTAATGAACCGGCGCTGTTCGGCGCTCGTTGCGCATACAGGGAGTAGAGAATCATCATGGGCGCCGGACTGTCTTCTTTCTTGCCGATTGCACAAAGTCACGCAGGCGCACCGGCGCGAATAATTCTCGCGCTCGGTGTTGCTGTTCTGCTCTCGGGCTGTGCGGCCAATACCGCTCAACCCGTGGCTCAGAATCCGGCCCAGACGCCCATGGCCCAATACGCCAATGGACGTGTCGGAGCCTATGGGTATGACGGGCATGTGCCCGATTTTGCCTCGCGCAATTTTGTGCCGTTCAATCGTCAGGATGTCGTAGCCATCGCCATGCGCGAATGGCGCATGTTTGGCAGCCCCGTCAGTGATGATGATCCCGAGGACCGGCCCGAGCCCAGCGCGCCCTCGCTGAAGCCGGAACGTATCCCGGGGTTGTGGCAGCGCGTCGGGGAGTATTGGTGGATCGGTCAGGACCCGTACGAAACGGAAGTGGCGTGGAGTGGTAAATACAACGCCGACGGCCAGCTTTTCCGCCCTGAGAACGACGGACATTATGCCTGGTCGGCCGCCTTCATCTCCTATGTGATGCGTGTGGCTGGGGCCAATGATCGCTTCCCGTATTCGCCCAACCATTCGACCTATATCAATGCGGCCGCATCGGGTCAGTCCACCGGGCTGCGCGCCCAGGACCCCAAGACCTATGCGCCGCAGCTGGGTGATCTGCTTTGTGTGGGACGAGGCAAGAGTCGCAGCGTGACCTTTGCCATGCTGCCCACGTCATACGGCTTTCCCTCGCATTGTGGCATCGTCGTTGCCACGCATCAGAATGCTCCGCCCTTTGGCAATGAGTTGAGCATCATCGGCGGCAATGTGGATGACACAGTGGCGCTCACCCATGTACCGACCGATTCGAACGGAGCGCTCGCGACGGCAGAAGGCCAGTTCTATGATACGCGGTATCCGTGGTGTGCCGTGCTTCAGGTGCTGTACGATGCAGATCGCGAGCCCGATAGCGGCCAATAACCCGTAACCCAGTAACCCGGCGATCCCGGCCTGTACGAGATGTCATGACCGATGAGACGACGCCAGATCTGCCCCTGATCTGGCTTCCCTATACCCAGATGAAAGAGGCGCCCGCGCCATTGGTGGCGCAGCGTACCGAGGGTACGCGAATCCATCTCGAGGACGGGCGGGTTCTGGTCGATGGTATCGCCTCATGGTGGACAGCCTGTCACGGCTACAACCACCCGCATATTCGCGCACGCTTGACGACGCAGCTCGATCTCATGCCCCATGTGATGCTGGGGGGGCTGGTACACGAACCCGTGCGCGAGCTCTCCACCCGTCTGGCGAGCCTTCTACCGGGAGATCTGGATCACTGTTTCTACACTGATAGCGGGTCGGTTGCGGTCGAAGTCGCCATGAAAATGGCCATCCAGTATTGGATCAATCGCGGGGTAACAGGCCGCACGAAGCTTTTGTCTTTCCGCGATGGCTATCATGGTGACACTTTGGCCACGATGTCGGTCTGTGACCCGGAAGAAGGCATGCACAGCCTGTTTGCCGGGGTTTTTCCTGAGCAGGTCATTGCCGATTTGCCGCGCGACGAGGCCGGTCTCGACTCACTGGACGACCTGCTGAGCCGGAGAGGCGATCAGATTGCCGCCATTATCGTCGAGCCGCTGGTCCAGGGGGCGGGAGGCATGATCTTCCATGCCCCTGAGGTGCTCGTCCGCCTGAGAGAGCTGGCCGACAGGCACGATGTCCTGTTGATTCTCGACGAGATCTTCACCGGGTTCGGTCGCACCGGCACGATGTTTGCCTGTGAGCAGGCCGGGATCGTGCCTGATATCATTACCCTCTCCAAGGCTCTGACCGGCGGAACGATCGCTCTTGCCGCCACAGTGGCGCGGCGCCATGTGTTCGAGGCGTTCCTGTCCGATGCTCCTGGCGCGGCGCTCATGCATGGCCCGACCTTCATGGCCAATGCCCTTGCCTGTACGGCGGCTTGTGCCTCGCTCGATCTGTTCGCTCGCGAGCCAAGACTGGCTCAGATCGCAGCTCTTTCCGCTGGTCTGAAATCCGGACTCGAGCCCTGTCGCGCCCTGCCCGGCGTGCGCGATGTGCGCGTGCTTGGTGCCATTGGCGTAGTCGAGCTGGATCAGATCGAGGATATGACGCGACTCAAGGCTGCCCTCGTCGCTCTTGGAGTCTGGGTACGGCCCTATCGCACCATTCTTTATCTGACACCGGCCTTCACGATCACGCCCGAGGATCTGTCTCTTCTTACCGGAGCGGTCATCCAGGTGATTAGAGACGGTGCTTTTCGGAAAATCGCGTGACGGCGATCAGGGAAATATCCCCATGCCCCAGACACTCAAACCGCCGTTTACCCTGGACTCCGCCCGTCTCAAGGTGCGTCGCGCCGAAGATGGCTGGAACAGTCGCAACCCCGGGCAGGTGGCCCTGGCCTATAGTCCCGACAGCGTCTGGCGCAACCGGAGTCAATTCCTGCAAGGCCGAGAGGCCATTATCGCGTTCCTGACCCGGAAATGGGAGGAGGAGCGCGACTACAGGCTGATCAAGGAGCTTTTTGCCTTTCAGGGCGCGCGTATCGCCGTACGATTTGCCTATGAATGGCACGATCAGACGGGGCAGTGGTTCCGGTCCTACGGAAACGAGAACTGGATCTTCGATGGCCAGGGGCTGATGTGCTGTCGCATGGCGTCGATCAATGACCTGGCGATAGAAAAGGCGGATCGTCTTTTTCACTGGCCGCAAGGTGCCCGACCGGATGACCATCCCGGCCTGAGCGATCTGGGTCTCTGATATCTCCGGATTTCGGTCGGGGTGAAAGACGCTATCACGCCGGGTTTCCCCTCCCTGCGGGGAAGGGGAATCTTATGAGGACATCGGGGGCGGTTGGCTGTTGGGCCTCGATGCCTAGTTCAGAACTGCGCAGGCCACGCGGGCGCCAGCGCCACCGATCGGCTGGGTGGTATAGTCGTCCGGGCTGGTATGGATGATCAGCGCCGAGCCATCGGCATCTTTCAGGGCCGGGCGCCCCTCGACGCCATGAAGGGAGACGAGGGTGGAATAGAACTCCACCGTCGCTGTGCCATCCTTCGCGACATAGAGATTGGGCAGATCGCCGGCATCGGTCGCATTCGGGGTCAGCAGACCGTGCACAACCGGTGTAACCGCGTGGACGTGACCGCCCGCGCTTGTGAATTTCGGTGGGACACAGCTACCCTTCTCGTGAAAATGCATGCCATGCCACCCGGGAGCCAGACCTTCTGCAACCACGCGAAGGATCACGCCTTTCGGTGCGTCGGTCACGGTCACGGTGCCATGGGCTTTGCCGTCATTGCCGAGCAGCGCACCAGACGCCGTATCGGCAGCTTGGGCGGACGAGGCCTGAGTAAGCGCAATCGTTACGAGTGCGCCGGAAAGGGCGAAAAGAGAGACGGCCTTGAGCAGGGCTGAACGCATGGTGGGAGACCTCGAGCTGGGGGGCGACAAGCCGCCACCGGGGAAAATCTGTGCGAAAACGTCACGAGACTGCCTGAGTTGAGAAGGCTTCGCAATCCTGCCGCAAGGCCTGGAATGTGCGCACTGTGCAACGCGACCGGTTCTTCTCGGTCGCATGATTCAGCCAAACAGGGCATGGTCCCTCGAAACCTCGTAGGAAAACTCTTCATGTTGGCTCTGAGACCGAACTGCGAATGCTGTGATCGCGACTTGCCGCCGGAGGCGCTGGATGCGCTGATCTGCTCCTTCGAGTGCACATTCTGCATTCGCTGCGCAGAAACCCGTCTCGGGGGGCATTGTCCGAATTGCCAAGGCGAGCTTGTACGACGCCCGATCAGACCTGCCATTCATCTTGCGCAAAATCCAGCTTCGGGTCAGCGGGTGCTAGGGGCGTGTTCCGACCCTCGTTCCTAAAACGGAATTTTCTAACGGCGCTCCCAGCTCTTTGATAGCGTTCGGTCGAGAGAGGGCAGGGAAGCGCCAGACGCTTCCGATTGCCAGCATGATCGCTGCGGAGAATGGATCGTCATGGCCAAGAACGCACCCGGGACGTCTTCCGG
The DNA here is from genome assembly GCF_003994335.1 of Asaia sp. W19. Taxonomy (GTDB): domain Bacteria; phylum Pseudomonadota; class Alphaproteobacteria; order Acetobacterales; family Acetobacteraceae; genus Asaia. The sequence goes on along the minus strand of NZ_PNQZ01000060.1, from coordinate 47,905 downwards.
GTTGGTACGCTGGCTTGGGGTTGTTTCCCTGCCGTGCCTGCTTCTGGCCGGGTTCGCGGCTGCAGGCGGATGGTTCAGCCCGCATCGGGTCACGCAGAACACCCTCCTTTCCGCGCTTCAGGGGGTGGATGGCAAGCATCCGGGTTTCAGGCGTAATCATGCCAAGGGCGTCCGCGTTGCAGGTTGGTATGAGGGGTCAGGCGCTGCCGCGGCGCTCTCGACCGCCTTTGCGTTTCGGGCGGAGAGAGTGCCCGTGATCGGACGGTTCGCGCTGGCAGGCGGTATGCCGTATCAGGGCGATGCTCCAGGAAAAGTGCGCAGCATGGCGCTGAGCCTGATGGCCCCTGACGGACAGGAATGGCGCATGGGGCTGAATGACATTCCGGTATTTCCGGTGAGCACGCCGCAGGAATTCCAGGCGCTTCAGAAGGCGGTACGTCCTGATCCGGTCACGGGCAAGCCCGACCCCGGCGCTGTGGCCGCATTCCGCCAGGCCCATCCCTGGCTGGCAGCGGCCGGGATGGCCCTGGCGCGCCGTCAGGTGACCTCGGGGTTCGAGAGTGACACCTATCGCAGTCTGAACAGTTTTATCCTGCAAGACGCGAAAGGGCAGACCCATCCCGTTCGTTTTGCCATGGTGCCTGAGGAGCAGCATTTTACCGAAGCTCCGGAGCAGGGGAAGGACTCCCTGTTCCAGCAACTAGATGAGGCCCTTTCCTCGCACCCGCTGCGCTGGAATTTGGTTTTGACCCTTGCGGGAAAGGGAGAAAATGTGCGTGATCCGAGCCGCCAATGGTCCCAGAACGACCAGCAGATCGAGGCTGGCACGCTGACGCTCGACAGGATCGAGAGTGAGACCACCGGAGCATGCACAGGAATCACCTTTGATCCTCTGATCCTGCCGCCCGGCATTGCGCCTTCGGATGATCCTGTGCTTCAGGCGCGCTCGGCTGCCTATATGCGCTCATTTGCCGAGCGCTCACGCGAGGGCCGTCCTGTGCCGTCCTTCTCGCCCTCGGCCCCGACCCGGCCAGATAGCCCTGCGACAGTTCCGGTCCCGGAGAAGGCCTCATGACTCCCCCTCTCGTTTTCGCACGGAGCGCACGGTTCCTGCATTGGCTCATGGCCGTGCTTGTTCTGATCATGCTTTTCGTGGGTGTCTTCATGGCATCCAGTGTCGGGCCCGCCTATCATGCCCTCGTTGCCTTTCACCGGCCTCTGGGGCTGGCCATATTGATTCTGGCCCTTCTGCGGTTGCTCAATCGCATGCTCAATCCGCCGCCCGCCTTGCCTGGAGATCTTTCCCCGGTTCTCGTTCTGGCTGCGCATGCGTCGCACTGGGCCCTTTACGGGCTGATGATCGCGCTGCCTCTCATCGGCTGGGCCATGCTCTCTGCGGGGGGCTATCCTGTTCCTCTTTTTGGTAGCGATGTGCTGCTACCGCCCATCCTGCCCAGAAATGCGGCACTGTGGGGTTGGCTGCGACTGGCGCATACCATATTGGCTTTCGGGCTCTTCGGTCTGATCCTCGCGCATAGCGGTGCGGCGCTCTTTCATGGGCTGATCCGGCGCGACACTGTTCTGCGGAGCATGATGGGCCAAAGGAAGGCCCCTTCAGTCTCTTCCAGCCAACCGACGGACTGACCCCAAGGGATCTGGCGCGCTACGCGGGGGGAATGGCTCTTTCCGTCGCAATTCTGCCTCCGTGCAGCAGGGGCGCCTGGAAAGGACGGCTTGTCGCTTCAGCCTGCCCCGCATCACCGGCGGCAAGACAGGCTCATCTTCTCCTGGTGCGACGCTGATGCCCTGCACAGCACACGACATGCGTCTCTTCACGACGCCTGGAATATTGCTCTCTATGCGCAGAAGCGACGCTTGGCACCGTCCACGCCCCTACGGAAAAAGTGCTTTTGAGGCCTTTTCAGAGTTCATACGCGTGTTCTGCCACAGCGTGATCGGGTGCGTTTTCAGGGAAGAGCGCCTGATCAGCGCGCGCGCGCAGCACAGGCCTGGAGAACGCCATAAAAAAAGGCGACCCGAAGGCCGCCTTTCTCGCTGAACGACCGACGGACGCTCAGTCTTCGATCTGGAACGACAGACCTTGACCGCCAGCGGCCAGATGCGCACCGCGCGTGGCCGTCGTGATCTTGATCTTCACGCCATTGCTGTTGCTCAGAATGGCGCCGCCGATCCCGCGGTCGAGTGTGGCATCGCCGTTCAGGGCGCCATAGCCACCATCGAAATCATGCAGGTTCTTGAGGTTGTAGACGACGCCCGTGGCCTCGATCTTCGAGAAGCCCACAGCGGCGATGTTGCCGCCAGAGATCTTGAAACGATAGGTCTTGTGACCAAAGGTCAGTGTGCCCTGGCCCCAGGTATAACCGATACCGACATCAGCCGATTTGGCGGTCAGGGTAATCTGGCCGACCGGCGTGCCCAGTGCATCGGGTGCCTTGGGTGCTGCATGCGCAACCGGCATGATGGCCAGAGCCGCAGCGGCGAATGTCGAGGCGGCGAGGGCCCGGCGGGTGTATGCGCGCATTGTTGTTGATCCTCTCAGAATGGGAAGGCTTGTGCAGCGTTAACACTGTGATGCGTTAACACACCGATCCGGTTTTCGTTCCCGTGCGGGGGATGCGCTCGCGAGACGGTGAGAGGGTGCCGCCTTCCATCGAGGTAGAAATGCCTCGTCGTGCGGGCGCGTTTTCCCAGCCCCTCCTCGGCGTCCCGCATTCGGATGCAGGCGCGTGAGGGCCGGATTTTCATTTCGCGCCTTCGGCACTGGCCATCACGTTTGTGTTATTATGGCTGCGTCACGAGGAGGGGACTGAGGCGGACAGGCCGATACCATCGCGAGGGCGGGATCGATGCGGGGCTTCTCTGGCAAAGGCGGGAAGCCCTGTTTCACTGGGGTTCGGATCGTCCCCCCGCACCGTTTGCTGGGTGCACGAAAAAGCTTACTGGCCTGCGGGGAAGCGATGGATCCCCAATCGGTACTCGAATATCTGCATCAGGCGACTCCTCGCTCGAGAATGCCACAGGGCATCGCCCTGCCTGGCCATACACGCGCAATTCTGCGCCCTGCGAGCGTTCTGGCGGCACGTTTTTCTGATCGTAGGAATGCAAAGGAGGCAGCTCGGCTTGCTCTCTTCACTTCCCGGAGGAGGGGATCGATCCGGTGCAGAAGAGAGTATGGCGTGGGTTGCAGAGATCCTGGGTTGGGCCGGGATCTGACGGTGAAGGATCCGGAATAGACACGCGCGACTATCGGGCCCGGTCCTCGCTTCATGAAAAAGCCTCTAATAGGAGTTGTGGTGTCCTTTTTCTGGAGCCCTAACAGGTAATCAGCGGCTCTCTTGCGCCATATGCTGGGACGAGGCATCACCGAAACCATGACAAGAACAGATCGTCTCATCTCGGCACTCGACCGCCTCGGTATCGGGATGACGCTGCTTATGCCGGTGTTTCTCACCCATGGCAGGGTCTTTTCCGAAATTGCGATGGACGTGCTGGCAATCGGTCTGCTCATACGCTCCGGTCTGGGCTCGGGTCATTCGACAGAGGCGCGGATCGGCTGGGGCTGGGGACGACAATTCTGGGTACGCGTGGCCCTTCTCTGGTGGGTCTGGCAAATCGTCTGCTCCCTGCCGCATATCGGACTAGGGTCCTCTCAGGCCCTGACCCAGGCCTGTCTGGCAATTCGCTTCCCTTTGATGGCGGCGGCCATGCAGGTCTGGACATTGCGTCTCCCTTCCGTGCGGGGGGCGATGCGCTGGGTGCTCGTGATCTGCTGCCTCTACTTCGTCCTGCAATTCGTGATCCAGGCGGTGTTCGGCCATAATCTCTTTGGTTATCCCCGCTATATCGATGGAACATTGACCGGGCCTTATGCCCATCCGCGCGCTGCGGCGCCTTTCTCGCGACTCGTCCTGCCCGTCATGATGCTGGGTTGCGCCGGGCTCGTCGCCCGCAGCCGAAGCCAGGGTATCCCGCCTGCGCGCGCGATCCGTCTGCAGGGTTTTGTCGCAATGAGTCTTCTGGCCATTGCTGTCATGGCGCTGATGGTGCTCGCCGGGCAACGCATACCGACGGTCCTTACTGTGCTGGGAATTGCCGTTTGCGCGGCCTTTTATCGACCGATGCGCCCCGCAGCCATCGTGGCGGCCTGCAGCTTGCCGGTTCTGGTCCTGATGGTCCGCTTTCTTGCGCCGCAGGCATTTCATCATCTGGTCATTCTCGCGGCCGATCAGATGACGCATTTCTGGCAGTCGCAATACGGCCAGGTCTTCACCCGCGCCATTATCATGGCCCAGTATCATCCGGTGACGGGCCTGGGTTATGACGCCTTCCGCCATGCCTGCTCCCACCCGATCTACCATCACGGATTGCCATGGTTCAACACGGAGGTGGATGGCGGCGGGCGGACCATCTGCGTGCAGCACGCCCATAATCACTATCTGCAGGCGCTGACCAATGCGGGCGTACCCGGGCTGTTTCTCTTCAGTGGATTCGTGTTCGCCTGTCTGCGTGCCCTCTGGCCGTGGCGCGGGGCCCACCAGGCCTGGCGTATCGGCCTTTTCGCCGCGTTTTTCGTGCAGGAATGGCCGCTCGCCTCAGCCAGTGATTTCCTGAACCTTCCTCTGGGGGGATGGGCTTTCATGTTGCTGGGCGTGGGGCTTGCCGAAGCCTGGCACCGCATCGACGACGCTCCGGAACCCGAGGCCGGAACGCATGCGGGGAGCCCGATCGTGCTGCGTCAGGGCTGAGCAACGCGCGCGCTGAAGTCTGCCTCTGTTCCTCGCCTCTCCGCCACCCTATATGCTGAGCCGACCATAACTCTTCGCGAAGATCCGGAGTGCCGATGTCCGAAACCAAGATCCCTGTCACTGTTCTCACCGGCTTTCTCGGTGCCGGGAAAACCACCCTGCTCAATCACATCCTCTCAAGCGAACATGGACGCAAATATGCGGTGCTCGTGAACGAGTTCGGCGAGCTTGGGGTCGATGGCGATCTGGTGGTCGACGCAGATGAAGAGGTGTTCGAGACCAATAACGGCTGCATCTGCTGCACCGTGCGCGGCGATCTGATCCGTATCCTGGGTAGTTTGCTGCGTCGGCGCGGCAAGTTCGACGGTATCATTGTTGAGACCACCGGGCTTGCTGACCCAGCTCCGGTGGCCCAGACTTTTTTTGTGGACGAAAACCTGCGCGAGAAGTCCCGTCTCGACGCCGTCGTGACCGTCGTGGACGCCTATAACGTGATCCAGACCCTTGATGAGAGTCCCGAGGCCATTCGTCAGGTCGCGTTTGCTGATGTGATCATTCTCAACAAGACCGATCTGGTGGATGAGGCCGGGCTCGAGGCCATCGAAGCCCGTCTGCGCGGGATCAATGCCAGCGTGCAGATCCATCGTGCCCGGCACAGTGCCGTGGCGCTCAGCACGGTGCTCGACCAGGGCGGGTTCGATCTCGAACGTGCCCTCGAAACCATGCCCGACTTCCTCGAGAATAATGAGCATTCGCATGAGGAAGGCGTGACCAGCATGTCCTTCTCTGTTGCGGAACCGCTCGACGAGCAGCGCTTCCAGGCCTGGATCGGTGCGATCCTGCAGGAGCAGGGTGCGGATATCCTGCGCTCGAAGGGCATCATGCATTTTGCAGGCAAGGAGGAGCGCTTTGCGTTCCAGGCCGTCCACATGATGGCCGATGGCGATTTCATCGGGAAGGGCAAGGAGGGTGACAGCACGGAATCGCGCATCGTCTTCATCGGCCGCAATCTGAACCGTCCGCAGCTGCGCCGTGGCTTCGAGAGCTGCCGCGCATGAGCGAGATGACTGAACTCCTCGCCACACGTGGCGCGGAAAAGACCATTGGCTCCCCTGTCACAGCCGTCGCCTGCGCGCGCGACGGACAGACCTTCGCGCTGGGTACGGTCGAGGGTGAGATCTTTCTCATCCCTGTGGCCGGGCTCAAGCTTCCCGAGACCTGGCTACGTATCGAAGCCCATGACGGCGCTGTGCTCTGTCTTGCTCCCGATACCGGCAAGGCGGGGTTCGTGAGTGGCGGCGAGGATAACCGTCTGTGCCGTACCCTGCCCGATGGCACGGTAACCGCATTGCACAAGGGCCGTCGCTGGGTCGAGTGCGTGGCGACCACCACCGAGCACATCGCTTTTTCCGTCGGCAAGCAGCTCGAAATCCGCAATGCGTCCGGTGATACGACGCTCAAGACGCTCGAACACCCCTCGACCGTTACCGGCATCGTTTTCGATGCCAAGGGCAAGCGCGTCGCGGCCTCGCATTATAATGGCGTGTCGATGTGGTTTGTAGGCGCGAAGGTGGATACGGTGCGCCCGCTCGAATGGAAGGGCAGCCACACCACGCTCGCCATTCATCCCGCCGGCGAGGCGCTTGTTACCGCCATGCAGGAGAATGACCTGCATGGCTGGCGCCTGTCCGACAGTCACAACATGCGCATGAGCGGCTATCCCAAGCGCGTGACCTCGCTTTCCTTCACCCGTAATGGGCGCTGGCTCGCCACATCGGGCGCTGATGCCATCGTGCTCTGGCCCTTCTTTGGCGGCGGCCCGATGGGCAAACCGCCTACCGAGCTCGCCCGGCTGCCCGGCGTGTTCTGTTCCGCCGTCGCGGCACATCCCAAGAACGATATCATCGCTGCAGGCTTCGAAGACGGATCGGTCCTTCTCGCCGAGCTCGGCTCAGAACGCGTTTTGCCCATCTGCCTCGGCAAGCGCGGCAAGGTAACCGGTCTGGCCTTCTCCCCGCTGGGTGGTGTCATGGTGTTCGGTACGGATGATGGCGTGATTGCTGCCATCGATCTCTCCTCGGCCAGCTGAGGCGCCCGGGAGAGAAATGCGACGCTGAGGCGGATCGAGCCGATCTGAGAGGGCGGGGGCGGGAATTCTCCTCCCCCTTTCGGACGAGACACTCTCAGAAAGGAAGCTTGTCGAAGCCATTCAGGCTGGCACCGCTCAATACGGTCAGCTCCACAATAATGGCCGTGGCACCCAATATATCGCCCGTGTACCCGCCGATCAGACGATAGGCGACGCTGCACAGGGCCAATGTGGCCAGACAGGCGAAGAGAAACAGGGAAAGCGCGCCCAGAATCGAAAGCGAGCTGGCAATCAGGGCCGTGAACAGCATCGCGACGAGAAGGCAGCGTGCGGGCAGATGCCGCAATTCATGCGCCAGACCATCAGCGCGCGCAGGGCGCAGCCAGAGAATGGGCAGCATCAGCGCCAGTCGCGAGAAGGCCCCGGCGGTCATCAGAATGGCGATGATATGCAGGGGCTGTCCCGCCAGGGCATTCATCGTGCCGGCGCGCAGCAGTATGGCGAGGCACAGGGCGAGAGCGCCATAGCTGCCAATGCGGCTGTCGCGCATGATTTCCAGACGCCGTTCCGAGGTCCGGCCGCCGAACAGACCATCCATGCTGTCGGCAAAACCATCCTCATGCAGAGCGCCTGTCAGGAAGAGCTGGAAAATCACAGCCCATCCCGTAGCAACGATCGCGGGCATGCCAAGCATGACACCAACGGTCAGGATTGTACCGGTTGCGGCACCGATCGCGCCTCCTATGAGGGGCCAGCACCAGCTCGATCGGGCCAGATCGATGGTTTTCGACCCGGGAAAAATCCAGCCGGTCGGCAGCCGTGTCAGCAGGCTGAGCCCCGCAGCGAAATCTGCGCGTAGAGTCATCATTCAGCTATTATTTATTCGTTCGTTCTTATCGTCGATCGCGACATCTGCGAAACTTGCCATGCCATTGTGACAGGCGAGGGCCGCACGCACAAGCGGGACGGCCAGTGCAGCGCCCGACCCCTCGCCAAGACGCAACTGCAGATCGAGGAGGGGGTTCAGACCGAGCCTCGACGCCAGTTGATGATGGCCCTGTTCGTGCGATCTGTGGGCAAGTCGCGTATGGGCAAGCCCCGTCGCGGTCACGGCGGCCAGGGGAGCCACAGCCGCCGTGACCACAAAACCGTCGAGCAGGACGGGAATGCGCCGATGCCGCGCTGCGAGGGTGGCGCCCATGAGTGCGGCCAGCTCCCAGCCGCCATAGAGACGCGCCAGATCGAGGGGGGCATGGTTGCGTCCGTGGAGCGCCAGAGCCTTGTCGATGGCACGCGCCTTGCGCGCCACGCCCTGACCATCGAGGCCCGCTCCGCGCCCGGCCCAGTAGCGTCCATCCTCACCGAAAAACGCCGCAGCCATGGCCGCGGCTGCGGTGGTGTTGCCCACCCCCATCTCGCCAAGGGCCAGCAGGGAGCAGCCCTGGGGTACGGCGTCATAGCCTGTCGAGACCGCTTCCAGGAATTGTGTGACGGTGAGAGCCGGGGCCTCCGTCAGGTCCGCGCTGGGTGCGAGCGCTCCCACAGGGACGACATGTAGTCCGGCCCCTGCGACCTGCGCCAGATGATTGATGGCGGCGCCACCCTGTTCGAAATTTTCGACCATGGCCGCTGTCACGCTTGCCGGCCAGGAGGACACATTCTGGGCGAGAACCCCATGATTGCCTGCAAAGATACAGATATCGACCTGGGTCAACACAAGTGGACGCCAGGCACCGTACCAGGCCACGATCTCTTCCAGTTGGCCGAGACTGCCCGCTGGCTTGGTGAGGACCGCCTCACGTGCCCGTATGGCTGCGAGCGCTGCGTCATCGGGCGCGGGCAGGGCGAGGCAGGCTGAATGCAGGGCACTGAGGGAGGGGAAGGGTGACATGGCCCCTTTCTGTTGGGATAAGCAGGGTTCTGCAAGGGGAAGCGGGCGATGAACACCATTCTGGTGCTGGGTGGCGTGAGATCGGGCAAGAGCCGCCATGCCGAAAAACTGGTGACGGCCGAGCCTGGGCCTTGGCGTTATATCGCTACCGGCCGCGCCTGGGATGAGGAAATGCGCGCCCGGATCGATCTGCACCGAGCGCAGCGTGATCCAGGGTGGGAAACGGTTGAGGAGCCGCTCGATCTTGCCCCAGCTCTGGCTCATGACGGGCCTGTGCTGATCGACTGCCTGACCTTGTGGCTGACCAATCTTATTCTCGAAGAGCAGGATATCCGCAAGGCGACGGAGCGGCTGCTCGCAGCGCTGCGCCCACGCAAAGCGTTGAGTGTTCTCGTTGGGAATGAGGTCGGGCTCGGTATCGTGCCTGAGAACGCACTTGCCAGGCGCTTTCGGGATGAGGCAGGGCTGTTGCATCAAAGGCTGGCATGTGAGGCGCGTCGCGTCCTGTTTGTGGTGGCCGGACATGCATTGGAGATGAAATGACCCCGGATGAGGAAAATGATCGCCATCGCGTCAAAATGCAGCGCCGCAAGGAAGTGCAGGATCGCGAGGTTGCGGAGAAGACGATCGAAAAAGGGCTGATCGCCGTCCATACCGGGCCGGGAAAAGGAAAATCCACTGCCGCTTTCGGCCTCGCTCTGCGGATGCTCGGCTATGAGCGCCGGGTCGTGATCGTTCAGTTCATCAAGGGGGCCTGGGATACGGGCGAGCGTCGGGCCCTCGAGCGGTTCGGCACACTCGCGCAGTTTCATGCCCTTGGGGAGGGCTTTACCTGGGAGACGCAGGACCGCGCGCGCGATGTGGCTGCCTGCGCCCGTGCCTGGGACCAGGCGCTGGAGGCCCTGGCGCAGCAGGACGTGGCGCTCGTTGTGCTCGACGAGCTCAATATCGCCCTGCGCTATGGTTATCTCGACGAGGCAACTGTTCTGGCAGGGTTGCGCAACCGTCCTGCATGGCAGCATGTGGTCATTACCGGACGCAACGCCCCGGAGTGGCTCCTCAACGAGGCCGATCTGGTGACCGAGATGACATTGGTAAAGCACCATTTCCGTCAGGGCGTGAAGGCCCAGCAGGGAGTGGAATTTTGAAATCCCGCGCCCTGATGTTTCAGGGGACGGGATCGAATGTCGGGAAATCGGTCCTCGTCGCCGGGCTCGCCCGCGCCTTGTCCCGGAGGGGTCTGGTCGTGCGGCCCTTCAAGCCGCAGAACATGTCGAATAATGCTGCCGTCACGGCCGATGGCGGGGAGATCGGCAGAGCCCAGGCGCTCCAGGCGCTCGCCTGCGGCGTAGCTCCCAGCGTTCATATGAACCCGGTACTGCTCAAGCCCCAGTCCGAATGCGGCTCGCAGATCATTCTCCAGGGCAGGCTCTGGGGCCAGAGGCAGGCGCGAGGGTATCAGGAGGTCAAACCCCTGCTGATGCCTTTCGTTCTCGAGAGCTTTCGACACCTGCAGGCTGAGGCCGATATCGTGCTCGTCGAGGGGGCGGGATCGGCCTCGGAGGTCAATCTCAGGCAGGGTGACATCGCCAATATGGGCTTTGCCGAAGCGGCTGATCTGCCCGTGATCCTCATTGGCGATATCGATCGGGGTGGGGTGATCGCCAGCCTGGTTGGAACCTCCTGTGTATTGTCCGAAAATGACCGGGATCGGATCAGGGGATTCATCGTCAACCGTATGCGCGGCGACCCCTCTCTCTTCGGCCCCGGGAGAGACTTCATCGCTGAAAGAACTGGTTGGAAGGATTGCGGGCTCGTGCCGTTCTTTCCAGCCATGCGCGCGTTGCCACCAGAGGATACAGGCGATCTTCCTACTGGTTGGCAGGGCGAGGGGAGTCTGCGCGTGGTCGTGCCCCTGATGCCCATGATCGCGAATTTTGACGATCTGGACGCTCTGCGCGCCGAGCCGGAGATTACATTGCTCTTCACCCCGCCGGGTCAGGCTCTGCCTCCCTGCGATCTCGTCATCCTGCCGGGATCGAAGGCAACGATCAGCGATCTCGCGTTCTTCCGCGCCCAGGGATGGGATATCGATCTCAAGGCCCATCACCGTCGTGGAGGCCATGTTCTGGGGCTTTGCGGTGGCTATCAGATGTTGGGGAGACGTATTGCCGATCCGGAGGGCGTGGAGGGAAAACCGGGCGCCTGTGCGGGGCTGGGCTATCTCGACATTGAGACGGTTATCGCGGCGTCGAAAACAGTACGGGAAAATACCGGCCTGATTCTGCCGGCGTTATCCTGCGTATCCGGCTATGAGATCCATGCCGGGGAAACCACGGGTGCCGGGCTGGCGCGCCCTTTGATACGGTTTGCCGGGGGGCGTCACGATGGTGCGCGCTCTGGCGATGGGCGTGTGAGCGGCACATATCTGCACGGTCTGTTTGACCATCCAGAATCAAGGAAGAGTTTTCTCGCGCAGTTTGGAAAAGCGTCACAGGGCTTCGAGAACCGGGACCGTATCATCACCGTTCTCGATGGCCTCGCAGACCATCTGGAACAGTATCTCGATATTGAAGGAATGCTCTCTCTGGCCTGAGCAGATTTGCCAGAGAGGTTCGCGAAGGCGTGAGGGGCGCCTGAAAGAGAGCAGCGTCTGTAGCGGGATGCTTGTCTGCCCCAGCCTCAGATGGCAGCGAAAGCCTGACCCTGCTCCGAGAACAGCATGCGCACATAATTCAGGGCGTCGAGCATGACTCCGTTCTCGCGTACAGCGTAGGGATCGCCCTTCACCGACAGGCAGACCGTATCGCGTTCGCTCGAGGGGGTGAGCTTCGGCAGATAAACCCGGCTCACATTTTCCAGCAAGTTCCATACGACACGGACTGAAACCGGCTCGCGCTCGGACTCGCCCAGAAGATCGGTATCGGCACCCAGGAAGGCGACGGCATCGCCAAGAAGATCTCCGGCAGGGGCGAGGTCGTCATGGTCTTGATGTACGCCGTCCAGCGCGAACCCGCCGTCAACCCCGAACATTGTCACTTCTTTATCAGACGCAACGCCGTCGAATACCAGCTTCGATTCATAGTAATCGTGATGGGAGGATGGTATATTCCTGACGAATTCTGAGTTCTCAACCGGCATATTCCACAAATTTACGGCCGAATTCTGTTCGCCTGGCATTGTGTTGAAATGGTGCATTTCGATCTCCGGTCTTGATGTAAATCACGTGCCGCGTTTTCTAATGAGACATTCGTAAATGCAGTGTTAGCTGTGAACGTCGCTGAAACTGTTTAACGATAGGTAACGAATTTGAACTCTGGAGGCCTCGGCTATTGATCCACTTTTACGAAGTGAAGTTTTCTAGAAACATACCGTAAAGACAAGCGCTGTTTTGGCAACGAGATGTTCGCTTTTTTGGAACGACCATTGAGGTAAAAACATGAGAAAAAGAATAAATTTCAATGGGATGACCTATTTTATAGCGGTCATTGAGGCTGGTTCCGTGACCGGGGCCGCACGCATCACAGGGGTGTCAAAGAGCGTTATAAGCAAGGCGATCAGCGACCTTGAGGCGTCGTTGCAGACAGATCTCCTGTTGCGCACCTCCAAGGGACTCCTGCCGACCCGAGCCGGGGAGGCGTTTTATCATCGTTGTCTGGCGGGGATGGAGGCGATTGAAACAGCTTTTCTCGACGCCGAGCACCATGGATCCCTGCCACGCGGTGAACTGCGTGTGCTCGCCAATGCCGCTTATGGCCGCTATCGTGTTCTGCCAGTCATTCACGCTTTTGCGGAGCGTTATCCCGAGTGCAAGATCAGCTTCACGCTGGCCGATGATGTTTCCGACCTCAAGATGACGTGGTTCGATGTGGCCATCAGGACCCGCCCCCTGTCAGATCCCTCCCTGCATGTCCGGCGCATCGGGAGTTTTCAGCGCCATCTGGTGATCGGTCACGACCTTGCTTCCCGCAGTGGTGTGCTGGACAGTTTCGAGAAACTCTCGAAAATCCCCTTCATCGGGTACGTCAACCACCTGGACCAGCCCGGATGGGAATTTACGCGTGGGCTGGAGCGTCGCCATGTCTCCTTCGAACCATGCTTGCTGCTGGGGCCGATGAATCTCGTGCTGGAAAGTGTGATGCAGGGGCGCGGCTTTTCAGTTCTGCCAAGTTTCTTCTATGAAGATCCCGCACTTGCGCCGCGGCTGAAGCGCTTGATGCCCGAGTGGGCCGCGGAATCAGGCAGCATTCTGGCTTATACCTATCCGACCCGACAGCGCTCGGCAGCAGTGCGCCTTTTTGTCGAATGGATGGCCTGTGCGGCTCAGGGAGTCCCGTTCCCCGATCCTGGATCCGGCCCGAATGTCGTGTTTCCCGACCCTCTGGATCTCTGACAGTTTCTTCAGATCCCTCTCTTACCGCGTCTCTCTGAGCTCAGCCCAGTCCTTCCTGTCGGGGGACGATCAGCGCTGAATCCAGTGCCTACGTGCCTGGGCGCGTGTCTCCCAGCCGCGTCTTTCGAGCTCGGGCGTATCATGTTCCTCCTCCGGATATCCGACGCAGAGATACGCCATGAATCGCCATGACGGCGCGGCGTCGAGCAGCGTCTTCATCCTGTCCGGGTCGAGGATCGACACCCAGCCCAGCCCGACGTTATGGGCCTGTGCCGCGAGCCAGAAGCCATGAATGGCCATCACGGCCGACCACTGGACGGTTTCGGGCATGGTCATGCGCCCGAGTCCGCGCCCCTGGAGAGGGTCGGGTTCGCAGAACACCGCCACATGATGGGGCGCATCATCGAGCCCGGCCAGCTTGAGCCGGGCATAATCACCACTATCGGTTTCGTCACGTGCGGCAAGGGCGCGCGCGTTGCAGCGCGTGAAATCCTCCTTCACGGCTTGTCGCCTCACGGGATCATCCACGCGCATGAATCGCCAGGGTTGGCTGAGACCAACCGAGGGCGTGGTGCAGGTGAGGGCCAGCATATGGTCGAGCACCGGTTCCGGAACCGGGTCACGCCTGAAATGACGGACGTCGCGCCGCCATTGGAAAAGCGTGTCGAGATGATCGCGAAAGCTCTGATCAAAAACGGGGGCGGTCATATCCATACTCCAGCGAGGAGGGCCGTGACGCAACCTGCCTGGATCAGGCAGGCCAAGCGGTATAGCGCCAACGCTTTCGCGAGGTCGTCGGGCTGGGCGTCTTCAGTTCCGTTGCCCATCCAGGAATCGGCGACAAGGGTTCCAGCATAATGCCGGGGACCGGCGAGACGCAAAGCGAGGGCTCCTGCCATGGCTGCTTCCGGCCAGCCAGCATTGGGCGAACGATGCATGGCCGCGTCGCGCCGGATGGCAGCCAGGGCACCGGTGACGGAGCAGTGGCCAAGGAGCGCCGCGCTGCATAGCCACAGGGCGGCGAGGCGCGAGGCAGGAATGTTCAGGCAGTCGTCGCAAAGCGCAGCCGCCCGACCAAAATCACGATAGCGCGGTGATAGATGACCGATCATGCTGTCAGCGGTGTTGATCGCCTTGTAGGCCACAGCACCGGGCAGGCCGAAAGCGAGCATCCAGAAAACCGGCGCCACGACCCCATCCGAAAAATTTTCGGCCAGGCTTTCGATCGCAGCCCGTATGACACCCGCCCTGTCGAGTGTCTCCGGATCACGACCCACGATCTGTGAGACGGCCTGGCGTGCCCCTGCCAGCCCTTCTTGCTGCCACCCGAGCAAAACGGCATGGACATGGGTGTACAGCGCGCGCTGGGCGAGGAGGGTGCTGGCGAGGAGAGCTTCGATCATGAAAGCAAGCGGTGCAGGCAGCAGGGTGCGAAGGGCGCTCTGGACGAGGAGGGCCAGGAGAACCGGTACACCAACGATCATGATCAGGGCCGCCAGACCGCACGCGCGCAAGGTCGCGACCGAGCCTGACCGGTTCAGCCGTTTTTCGAGCGCCGTGATCAACGCGCCGATCCATGTTACCGGATGGCCAATCCGGCGGAACACGGCGTCCGGATACCCGCAAGCAGCCTCGATCAGAAGGGCGCAAAGGGTCAGGGAAAGGAACATGGCATAGTATGAGTGGGTCGCATGATGGGGTTGAGCATAGCATGACGCCCTGGCCGGCGCATGGCGGGCGGCTGAGCGATCTCGCGAGGCTCTATCCCGAAGCGCCGACGCCCTGGATCGATCTTTCTACCGGTATCAATCCTCATGCCTACCCCATCTCCCCGATGGATCATGCCTTGCTGAACCGTCTTCCGGACCCGCTGGAGGAGGAGGCGCTGCGTCTGGCCGCCGCAGATGCCTATGGCGTGTCGGCCGATCATGTGCTGGCGGCCGCCGGGTCTCAGATGCTGATCGGCCTCCTGCCGGTGTTCCTGCCACGCTTCTTCCTGCCGTCTTTGGTCAGGATCGTGGGGCCGACCTATAGCGGCCACGAGACGGCATGGGCAAAAGCCGGTTTCGGGGTCGAGCATGTCCCTAGTTTCACCGCGTCCTGCACCGTGGCCTCGGCGCTGCCGCAAAGGCACATGGTCACCGTCATCTGTTCCCCCAATAATCCGACAGGCCACAGTTTGACGATGGACGAGATTGCGGCGCTCGCCGCAACCCATGAGCGACAGGGCGGCCTCGTGGTGCTGGACGAGGCTTTTGCTGATTTTGCACCTCAGAGCGCAGCCAGTCTTCTGCCCCATCCCGGATTGGTGATCTGCCGGTCATTTGGCAAAACCTACGGGTTGGCGGGCATCCGGATCGGCTTCCTGCTTGGGTCGCATCCAGTGCTTCATGCGATGCGCGCTGCCATCGGACCGTGGCCCGTGAGTACGCCGGGCTGTCATATCGGGCGCGAGGCGCTGTCCGATCATCGCTGGCGTACCCAGATGGGAAGCCGCCTCGCCACCGAGATGGCGGCGCTGCGCCGTATCGTCACTCGGGCCGGGCTCGATTACGTAGGCGGCACCACGCTCTTCAGCCTTTTCCGCTCGCCGCAGGCGCAACAGATCTGGGATGATCTGGCCCGGGCTGGCCTGCTCGTACGTCGCTTCGAGTGGGACAGGGATTTGCTGCGTTTCGGTTTGCCCGGAGAAGCATCCACCCTGTCGCGACTCGCAAGGGCCCTCGCCGGACCAGGACCTGGTTCACGGTCCTGAACGCTTGGGTATCGGGGGCATTCCGGCCCCATCCATGTCCCTGATGAGCGCATCGATCGGGATGCGTGTGGTCTCAACGATCTCTGATTGCTTCGCCCGGGACGCCTCGGTATCCTTGGCCGATCATGACCCATTCATCTCTTCCCGACGAGGCTGTCTCGAGCCGCGGCCTCCACCTACGCCCTATCGACCTCGGCAACGGGGTGGTGATCGAGACGCCGGTCATTCTGGCGCCGATGTCGGGTGTGACGGATCTGCCCTTCCGTCAGCTGGCCCGTGAGCTCGGGGCGGGACTGGTCGTTTCCGAGATGATCGCCTCCTGGGCCATGGTGCGTGAGAACGAGAACACGCTGCGTATGGCCCGCAGTGCTGAGAACGGCCCCAACTCCGTTCAGCTCGCCGGGTGCGACCCTGAGGCCATGGCCCAGGCGGCCAGGATCGCCGTCGATCAGGGCGCTGATCTCATCGACATCAATTTCGGCTGCCCCGTGAAGAAGGTAGCGGTCGGCCAGTCGGCTGGTTCGGCCCTGATGCGGGATGAGGTCAAGGCGGCAGCGCTGCTCGAGGCGACCGTCAAGGCGGTTTCAGTGCCCGTCACGCTCAAGATGCGCATGGGCTGGGATCATCAGTCGTTGAACGCTCCCCGCCTCGCGCGTATCGCGGAAGAGGTGGGAATTCGCTTGGTGACCGTGCATGGGCGCACGCGACAGATGTTCTATAACGGGACGGCTGACTGGCATTTCGTGCGCACGGTCAAGGAAAGCGTGAAGCTGCCTGTGATCGTCAATGGCGATATCGTCTCGATCCAGAATGCGCGCGATGCCCTCGCGGCTTCCGGTGCCGATGGCGTAATGATCGGGCGCGGCTGCTACGGCCGTCCCTGGTTCCTGGCCCAGGTCGCGCAGTCGTTGCGTACCGGCGAAAATATGCCCGACCCCGATCTGACAACTGAAAAAGCGATCGTGCTGCGTCATTACGGCATGATGCTCGACCATTTCGGTGAGCGCCCAGGTCTGCGTCTCGCACGCAAGCATGTGTCCTGGTACTCGCACGGCCTGCCCGGATCGGCTGCGTTTCGCGCCAGCATCAACAAGATGGATCAGGCGCAGGACGTGATTGCCCATCTCACGGCGTTTTACGATCAGCAGATCGCTCAGGGTGTCATACGCGACAGGGAGTCGACGCATCAGCGTCCCGAAACGGTCGAAGAAGCCGCCTGAATGATCCGATCCGCGCTTCGCTTCACGGTCCTGCCCGATGGCAAGGCTGGTCCAGACTCAGCCGCACTCCTGTGAGAGCGGCCCCGACCCTGCCCGGCGCCGAACAGAGCGGATCGGTCGCTCCCCAGATGAGAGCGCCAGCCAGTCTTGGTTTCGATGGCCAGTCGGACGCCGTGAGGCAATTACGCGACGGGCTCGATTCCAGCCTTTCTGAATTTGGTCTGCATGTGCTGGTGGGTGAGCAGGGCAGTGGCAGAACCCGTGCTGCCCGGTATCTCTGGACGCATTCGTCCCGTCCCGGGAGGTTTGTCCCGGTCATTGATCGGCTCTCGCTTGAAGAGGCGTTGCAGGATGAGGGCGTTTCCTGCCTGTTTATCAACGAAATCGGGATGAGCGAGCCCGCTCTCCAGTCGGCGCTGCACAACCTCATCGAGTGCAAGCCTGCTGCAGAGCGGCCTGCGTTGATCTGTACGAGCTCATGGACTCCCGCGCGTCTGGTGCAGGACCGCCGTCTCAGTACGCTTTTGGGGGCGATGCTGGCGCCGCATTGTGTTTCTGTTCCCCCGGCACGCGAAAGACGTGAGGATCTGAGCGCGTTGTGCGCCGTCTGGGTGGGGCAGGTCGATACGGGTCTGGCTCTGCACGATGATACGGTGCCCTGGCTCGCCCGGCAGGATTGGCCTGGCAATTTCCGGCAAATCAGGCAGTTGTTGCATCATGCCTCTGAAGACAGGCGGGGCAATATCGTTACGGCTGCGCGGCTCGCAGAACTGCATCGCATCGATGCGACCCCCGATGCGGCGTCATTTCAGGGATTGATGGCGCGCTATCTGCCTTCCATGCTGGATCTGGAGACCGATATCCAGGGCTCACTCCATGCGCGTGTTATGGCCGAAGTGGAGCGCCCCCTGTTCAGGCTGGTGCTCAAGGCGACGGATGGCAACCAGATCCGGGCCGCGGCCCTGCTTGGTATTAACCGCAATACGCTGCGCAAGCGTTTGCAAAGCCTCGGAATAGAGGCAGGACGGTCGCGCTCATGACAGGAAACCGGGAGATTTTCGCGCGAACCCGGGGCCATCAGAGCGCCGATGACGATCAGCGTTCCGGCGCTGCAGTTGACGAGCGGACGATGTCCCGGAATTCTCAGACCGATCACGGCGAGGGTCATCTGTCCTCGGGTGACTTATCGCCGGAAGCCCCGACATCAGATGCCTCACATGCCGCGCCTTCCCATACCCGCCCTTCCCACGCTGAGACCGACCCTCTTGATGAAGACGACGACAGGGTGCTCGCAGGCTCTGGCAATGGCCATGTTGGCCCGGCGGGTGACGAAACGGCGTTTCGGCGCGTGATACGCCGCATCACGCGATTGAAAACGGCCATGGTCTTGGCCTGCGCGGCGCTCGTCCTGCTTGTGACGACCTTTGTTGTGCTCGCGCGCGGGCTGACCTTCGCCTACCGGCCTCAAATCGAGTCGCTGGTCTTCCTGCTCGACTTTGTCGTGCTGCTGCTTCTGGGGGCCGCTGTCATCATCCGGGTCGGAAGGATGCTCGCCGAGCGCCGGACCGGTCTGGCCGGGGCACGGCTCCATGTGCGGTTGATCACGCTTTTCGGTGTGGTGGCCGTGGCCCCCACGGTGGTGGTCGGCGGTCTGGCCGCCCTGTTTTTCCATTTTGGCATCCAGATCTGGTTCTCGAACCGGGTGAACACAGCTCTGACCGAGGCACGGGATGTGGCCGCAGGCTATCTGCAGGAGCATAACGACAACATACGCACCGAGGCCTTCGCTCTGGCCAATATCATCATCACCGCCAATAACGACGAGATGTATCGTCACGGCGTGGATCTCATGCGCGATCCGGGCCAACTCGGTATGATGCTCGATGTGGAGGCGACCGAGCGGGGACTGAACGAGGCGGTCGTTTTCGATTCCTATACCAACAAGGTGGTGGCTTCGGGCGGTCTGGCCGCTCTGCAGGGCAAGCAGCTGGCGCTTCCTCCCAAGGATGCGACGACGCTGGCACGCACCAATGATGTGGCCATTCTTGACAGCCCCGATGAGCGCACCGTGCGCGCCGTGGTGAGTCTGGGGCCAAGCTCGGGGCTCATGCTGGTCATCACACGACCAGTCGACGCCAAGATTCTTGACCATATGCGTCACACTGATGCCGTCGTGTCCGAATATCAGCGTCTCAACGCCCATCGCTCGGCCATCCAGATCAGCTTCGTTCTGATCTTCGCGCTTCTTGCCCTGCTCGTGCTGAGCATTGGCATGCTGACGGGTCTGGTGCTGGCCAAGCAGATTACCCAGCCACTGGGCCTGCTGATTCTCGCTGCCAGGAGGGTGAGCGAGGGTGATCTGAGCGTACGGGTTCCCGAAGCCAGGACCCGTGATGTGCGCCGCGATGACGAAGTGGGGACATTGTCCCGCGCCTTCAACCGCATGACGGATCAGCTTTCGACCCAGCGTACGGAGCTGATGGTTGCCTATGAGCAGATCGACGAGCGTCGTCGGTTTACCGAGACGGTTCTGTCCGGCGTGTCTGCCGGTGTGATCGGACTCGATGCAAATCAGGTGATCGAACTGCCCAACCGTGCAGCGGCCCGCCTTTTGCAGCGCGATCTGGATGCCGTCATTGGCAAGCCGTTAAGGGACATGGTGCCTGAATTCGCGACGATGCTCGATCTCGCGCGGGCAGAGCCCGGTGAGGCGCATACAGATGAAATCCAGATCGATGCGCCGGAGAAAAGCGCGGTTCTGGGTGAAGGGCCGAGCGTCGGGAGTGCGGGGCGGACGCTTCTCGTGCGCGTGGTGGGCGAGCAGCGCAGCGATGACTCAGCCGGCTATGTCGTGACCTTCGATGATATTACCGCCCTGCTGGCCGCCCAGAGAAAGGCAGCCTGGGCCGATGTGGCACGCCGTATCGCTCACGAGATCAAGAACCCCCTTACGCCTATCCAGCTCTCGGCCGAACGTCTCAAACGGCGCTTTCTGCGCGAGATCAGTTCCGATCCCGAGACATTCGGCCAGTGCGTCGATACGATCGTGCGCCATGTGGGCGATATCGGCCGCATGGTCGATGAGTTCTCGTCCTTCGCTCGCATGCCTCAGCCCGTGCTGCGTGACGAGGATCTGTCGCGTCTGGTGCGCGAAGCCCTCGTCCTGCAGCGCAACGCCCATCCGGAGATCGTTTTCGACACGACGTATCTTCCGCCCCAGGGGCCTATAGTGCGGTGTGACCGGCGCCTGATCGGCCAGGCCCTGACCAACCTGCTCCAGAATGCGGCCGATGCGATTGCAATGGTCGCCGCCTCGGAACGAGAGGAAGACCCGACCCTGCTGTCGGGAGAGCCGCGTGAGACACTGGGACGGATACAGGTTTCACTGACTATTCACGCGGGGGAGGCTGCCGTTCAGGTGGTGGATGATGGCATTGGTTTGCCATCAGTTGACCGGCACCGCTTGACGGAACCTTATATCACGCACAAACCGAAAGGGACGGGGCTCGGGCTCGCGATCGTCAAGAAGATCATGGAGGATCATGCAGGTGGCATCAGGCTGGAGGACCGACCGGACGGACGGGGTACCGTCTCGACGCTCACCCTTCCTGTGCGTGATCGCAGCCCCGAACTGGATGAAGCGGGCAAGGAGCAATGAACGGCTGATGAGGGATGCGCATGGAGCATGAAATCCTGATCGTCGATGACGAGCCGGATATACGGCTGCTCATCGAGGGACTCCTTCGCGATGAAGGCTATGAGACGCGCGTGGCGGCCAATTCTGACCAGGCTCTGGCAGCGTTCAGGGCCCGTCGCCCGTCGCTTGTGATCCTTGATATTTGGCTTCAGGGCTCGCGCCTGGACGGGATCGATCTGCTCAGGACCATCAAGGCGGAGGAGCCGGGGCTTCCTGTGGTGATGATCTCGGGTCATGGCACGATCGAAACTGCCGTATCGAGCCTGCAGCATGGCGCGTATGATTTCATTGAAAAGCCCTTCCAGACCGATCGACTGATCCTCGTGGTGCAGCGTGCCCTCCAGGCAGCCCGTCTGGAGCGCGAGAATGCCGAGCTGCGCCTGCGTTCGGGCAATGAGACCATGCTCTTTGGCGAGGGGCCGGGTATTGCGGCCGTGCGTGGCCAGATCGAACGCGTGGCGCCTACCAACTCGCGGGTGCTGATCACGGGGCCAGCGGGATCGGGCAAGGAAATTGCGGCCCGTATGGTGCATGCTCGATCAAGACGCGGCACAGGTCCCTTCATCGCCCTCAATTGTGCAACGCTCGCACCGAACCGCTTCGAGGAGGAGCTTTTCGGCATCGAGGGGCAGTCCGACGGGACCATGCGCCGCACGGGTGTTCTGGAGCGCGCCCACAAGGGAACGCTGCTTCTGGACGAGGTGGCGGACATGCCACTCGAGACACAGGGCAAGATCGTGCGCGCCTTGCAGGACCAGACTTTCGAGCGTCTGGGCGGTTCCACGCGGGTGAAGGTCGATGTGCGCGTGATCGCCACGACCAATCGCGATCTGCAGGGCGAGATCTCTCTCGGTCGGTTCCGGGAGGATCTGTATTATCGTCTGGCCGTGGTGCCCTTGCGTCTGCCTTCCTTGCGCGAGCGACGTGAGGATATTCCGGCTTTGGCCCAGCATTTCCTGCTTCGCTATGCGGAAAATGCCGGTCTCGCCCCCAGAGAGCTGTCCGTGGATGCGCTGGCGGCGCTGCAATCCTATGAGTGGCCCGGCAATATCCGCGAGCTGCGCAATCTGATGGAGCGCCTGCTGATCATGATGCCTAACGGGCAGGATCTGATCCGGGCGGACATGCTGCCGAGTACAGTGAGCCAGGGTGCGCCCTCAATGACGCGGCTCGATGCCGGCGCTGACGTCATGGCGCTTCCGTTGCGCGAGGCGCGTGATCTGTTCGAGACGCAGTATCTGCAGGTGCAGCTTCTGCGTTTTGGCGGCAATATCAGCCGTACGGCCAATTTCGTCGGGATGGAGCGCAGTGCCCTGCACCGCAAGCTCAAGCAGCTTGGGGTCACGCCGGAAGATCGGACCTTGTGAGTCTGGAAACCGGATATCAATGAAGATAAGATAGGGGTAGGAAGCCAGAGACGTATCTGTCACGTTACCCCTCTGGCCCCCGATCAGGGGACCTCACACACACCGGAAAAGAAGAAGAGCAATCTTGGCCAGAGCAAACCCCACCCCCGCGCCGCCCGCAGTGCCCTACTCCGAATTCGCCGCTGGCGAGACGGTCCAGGAGCTGTTCCTGCAGCATCTCCAGCAGCACGGTCTTCCGGTAACCGTGTTTCTGGTCAATGGCGTCAAGCTTCAGGGCGTGATCCCGCGCTTCGACCAAGAGACGATCATCCTGCGTCGTGATGGTCATACGCAGCTCGTGTACAAGCACGCCGTCAGCACGATCATGCCCGTCGCACCGCTGTCGCTTTTCGCGCCAGAAGGCGATATCGGCCTGTAAGGCGAGGAGTTCTCCCGGAACGTGTCAGTGACGACCAGTACTACGCCTCCCGCGACACGCGCTGCGGTTATTCTTCCCTGGGAGCGTCCGACGCCGAATGACGAGTTCCGCGCTGCGGAAGCCCGTCTTGAAGAGGCGGTCGGACTTGCCTCCTCGATTGGCCTCGTGGTGGTCAGACAGGCCGTTCTGGCCATAAGGTCTGTCCGGCCCGCCACGCTTTTCGGCAAGGGGCAGGTCGAGCAGCTTGCCGAACTCGTCGAGGAAAACGACGTCAAAGTCGTGATTGTCGATGCCAAGCTCTCTCCGGGCCAGCAGCGCAATCTTGAAAAGGCCCTGAACAGTAAGGTGCTGGATCGCACCGGGCTGATTCTGGACATCTTTGGTGCGCGCGCGGCCACCCGAGAGGGCGTGCTTCAGGTCGAGCTTGCCCATCTGGAATATCAGCGCTCCCGTCTTGTGCGTCTCTGGACCCATCTTGAGCGTCAGCGCGGCGGCTTCGGCTTTCTGGGCGGTCCCGGTGAAACCCAGATTGAAGCCGATCGCCGCATGATCGACGAGCGTCTCGTGCGTCTGCGCAAGGACCTCGATCAGGTGCGCCGAACACGCGGCCTGCATCGTTCCGCGCGCAAGAAGGTGCCGTTTCCCGTAGTGGCCCTTGTCGGCTACACCAATGCTGGCAAATCGACTTTGTTCAATGCCCTTACCGGCTCGGCCGTGCACGCGCAGGATCAGCTTTTCGCCACGCTCGATCCTACCATGCGCGGGTTGCGCCTGCCCTCGGGCCGACGCGTCATCCTGTCCGACACGGTGGGGTTCATCAGTGAATTGCCGACCGAACTCGTGGCGGCCTTCCGTGCGACCCTTGAGGAAGTGGCTGAGGCCGATATCATTCTGCATGTCCGCGACGTGGCGCATCCCGACAGCGCTGCTCAGCGTGCGGATGTAATCAACGTGCTCGATGGCATGGTACGTGATGGCATGCTGGACGCGCATTGGCCCCAGCGCACGATCGAGGTCCTGAACAAGGCCGACCTCATGGGGGGAATCGAGGCGGTGCCTCGCCATCCGGGCTGTGTGGCTATTTCAGCCATCACGGGCGAGGGGCTGCCCAATCTCTACTCGATGCTCGATCAGCATATGACCGCGTCGATGGTGTTGACCCGCATTCGCCTCGAGATCACCAATGGTGCGGCGCTCGCCTGGCTGTACGAACATGGTGAGGTGCTCGAGAGGCTCGATCAGGAGACCGAGATCACGCTCGATGTGCGCCTGTTCGAGCAGGATCGGTCACGCTTCGGGCAGCTCTATCCGGAATGCCTTGTCTCTGCCTGAAATCACTTTGATACTGGATTTCACGATACGGGGGTCATAGAGAGCGCGAGCATCTCTGGGGAGGAAAGCCGCGGTGAAGGATGAGGGTATCATGACGTCGTCGCGTCCTTCGGTCGTGACGCGCCGCGTTCTGGAAGATCTCAGCGCCATCGCCCGTGAGGCGGCCGAGCGCATCATCATGCCGCGCTTTTGCCGCCTGAGCGAGAGCGATATCCGGACCAAGACATCGCCTTCCGACCTCGTGACAGTCGCCGACGTGATGGCGGAGGAATTCATAGCCAACGCGATCAGGCGCCTTCTTCCCGAAGCCTTGATGATTGGTGAGGAGCGATGCAGCGCGCACCCGACGCTTGTCGACGAAGCGGCGCACGTACCGCTTTCGATCACCATTGATCCCATAGACGGTACGGCGAATTATGCGGCAGGTCTGCCGGTGTTTGGCGTCATGATGGCCGTGCTCGACTACGGTATCCCGGTTGCAAGCGTCATTCTCGACCCGATCACCCGATCCGCGGCGCTTGCGCTGAAGGGGGAGGGCGCCTGGACTGAAGATGAAACAGGACAGGTCCAGCCGCTCCATGTCGCGACACCCTTCACGCGGATCGAGGATATCACGGGGAAAATCGCCTGGCGCACCCTGCCGCTGGGCGATACGGCGCTGGCCGATCACAATCTGCGCTCCATGACAGGGCTCTGGGATCTGCGTTGCGCCGCCCATGAATACCGGATGATCGCAGCCGGGCATGGTCATGTGCTTGCCTATAGCCGCACCTGTCTCTGGGATCACTGTCCGGGCTGGCTTCTCCTGCACGAGGCCGGGGGGTATGGTGCGCGTCTTAATGGCCGTGCGTATCATGCGGCGATCCCGGGCCGGGGGCTGCTCTACGCACCCGACCGACAGGGCTGGGACATGGTCCATCGCGCACTGGCACTGGCGGGTTGAGCTGGCTTTCAAGTTGGCGTGTATTCGAAAACCGAATTCTTGTTGCGGCGTTCTGATTACATGAAAAAGGAGAGTTCTCATGGCTAATCAGGATCCAGTTCTTTACGCAGTTTGTGATGCCGAGAAGGCCCGCTTCCTGCGCTATGACGGACAACAGATGCGTACCGTCCAGCGCTTCGGAGCCCATGACAAGGCGACAGACGCAGCGGGAGAGGTGGCCTCGATCAAGGAACCGCGCTCCGATCCCAAGGTCCAGGTGCGTGAACGCTTTGCTCGGCAGATCGCCGAGGAAATCGATGCCGCGCTCTCGGCAAATGCAGCGCTCGAGGGTGTCGTCCTCGCCGCCGCCCCGCACGTGCTGCATGACATTCGCGATCACCTCTCCAAGGCAACCAGCAAAAAGCTGATCAAGAGCGAGAGCAAGGATCTGACGAATATCCCTGATCAGGATCTCCTGTCCCATTTCGACCGCCCGGCAACGGGATGGCCAAAACCCTGAGAACAGTCTCTGGACGGTGCGCCACTCTCCTTCAAGAGAGCAGGCGCATTCTCCAGGCCTGGGCGCGGTGGGTAGATTTTCGATGGCAGCTCGACCCCGGGCATCTGTTTCGCGTGAGCAGCCCTTGGGGCACGATTCCCGGCTCGAGGATTACCGGCCTCTTGGGATTATGACGAAGTCCGGGTCACGTCATACAACAACGAAACGCTCCCATTCGTTTTCAATATCGGTCAGGATTGCGATAGACCCGCCATGGACAGAGGTGGCAATCTTCTGACCGAAACCGATTGTATAAAAACTGCCTTTTGGCTGGAATATCACGCTACCAGATCTCGTTTTTCCTGCGGGCACGAAGTTGATCGCGTCTTCCGCTGCAACCAGCATGAAGCGCTCTCCGAGTATTGTCACGCAAGCTAGAGAATTCTCCCCCGGATAGACTGGCAGCAGGTGTGAAGAGCGTTGGGTCAACGGCTCCACCACAAGGCGTTTTTCATCCGGATCGTAGCACAGGATACGCTCATGACAATCGAGGCAGATTGGTCCTGCGATGTTGTTGGTAGCGAGCACCTGATCGAAGGCTTCGCCTTGTCCTTGGGTTGCGAGATTGATCATGAGCTTGCGTTTGAGCCGCACAGCAAGAGCGTGATCTCCGCGCAATGCAACCTGATAGATGATCCCGGTGACGAATCCGGTATGGGCGAAGATAAACATCCTGTTCTTCATCGCGTCGATCTGGTCGGAAATCAGGGTCAGGGCGACGAGCCTCGCATGGCGCGGTGAGGCCAGGAAAAGCCGATTTCTCAGATTGGCTGGGTTGCGCCGACGCTGAATACTGACCTCGCGCCTGACAAGGGTGGGCTGACCGCTTGCGAGGGCTTTGATGATAGATGAGATGGACTTGGAGCCAGAGAGGCTCTCATAGACGACATGCCCGCTATAGAAAGTGGGCACATGGATGATATCCGGGCTGACGTTACTCAGCAGATGCGTATGATAGGCGTCGACCCTGTCTTTAGGATCTGAAAGAAGAAAGGGGCGTCCTCCGATATCTCCCGGCTTGATGGACATATTGACCATCTTGTCCGTCAGGTATTTTCCGTAATCTTCCGCAATGTCGCATTCATCGGGGTGAATGGAGAATTTTGGCGAGAGTGCCATGACGCAATCGGCGGAGAGCTTTCTGGAAAACTTGAGGGCAGCGTATCCCCCCATGGACTGTCCGAATACCAGACGGACCCTGTCGGGACCGAGTAACTGATCGATGACCCTGATCGCCTCGTCCATCTCGTCGCTGAGAAACCAGTTTGGCTTTTTCGTTGCGAAGCCGATGACATCGAGATCTTTGATGCGGGCGACATTCTTCAGCAAGAAGAAGTCTCTGGCAACAGTCTCGAAGTTTAAGCCGGTGAAAGTAATGATCGTGTAGGCGGAATTTCCTCTGTGATGATGGAGTACAATCTCATTCCCTTCGTATACGATCATTCTCAGCACCCCATTCCGATTTTTGGGCACTAATAATGGTATTATTTTCGGTAAAGAACAATAAAATTGCTACTTTGTGTTGCGTGATTTAGACAATATTTTATTTCTTTCTGATCAGACAAAAGGGAATGCGACGATTCTGTTGTCTTGAGGCGGGTTGGCGATCGCCATAGTATCGGCAGGCTTTGTCCAAATAGAAGCGTTTGTCCCGCCCGGGTGTGTCTTAGGCGGGACTGCAAAAGGTCCTACATCGAGAGCAGAGGCTCGTCGGATTGTTCGGCAATCAGACCGTGGCGGCGGCTATGCAGCCCTTCTACACGGACGTCGATGGATCGCCCCTGCAATTTCCCGACGATCTTTTCGAGAATATCGACCGAAGTGATGTCCCAGAATGTCGCATCGGCCACATTGATTTCGACAGACTTCGCCTTGGTCTGAAAATCGACGGCGTCATAAAGCATGTCAGCTGAGGCGAAGAACACCTGGCCATGCACGGTATAGACATCCTTCTCTTCGGCCTTGTGCGTTTCGACGCGGAGCATGCCCATTGCCCGCCAGGCAAAGAACACACCACTCAGAAGAACGCCGACGGCCACGCCAGCTGCCAGATCATGTGTTGTAACCGTCACGATCACGGTCACGATCATGACGAGGCTCGACAATTTGGGGTGACGCATGACGTCTCGCAGCGATCCCCAGGCAAAGGTGCTAACCGATACCATGATCATGATGGCGACGAGGGCCGCCATAGGCACCTTGGCGACGTAGTTATGCAAAAGCACCATCAGGGCCAGGAGGAACGCACCCGCCGTGAAGGTGGAGAGGCGCCCGCGTCCGCCATAACGCAGATTGCCAACGGTCTGGCCGATCATGCCGCAGCCCGCAATGCCGCCGAACAGGCCCACGGCAATGTTTGAAATGCCCAGACCCGTGCATTCCATGCGTGGTTCGCTATGCGTGTCGGTATGGTCGTCCACCACACCGGCGGTCATGAGAGATTCAAGCAATCCGACAGCGGCCATCGCCAGCGCATAGGGCATGACGATTTCGAGGGTTTCGAGTGTGAATGGTACATGCGGGAAAACGAGCGAGGGCAGGCCATTGGGGAGCGCACCGAGATCGGCCACCGTGTGAACGGGCATGGGATGCCAGATCGTGATCAGGGTCAGCACGACGATACAGATCAGCGGTGAAGGAATGGCCGTGGTCAGGCGCGGCAGCAGATAGATGATGGCGAGACCCAGGGCAATCAGCGCATAGGTATGCCAGGTGACATGCAGCATTTGCGGCACCTGTGCCGAAAAGATCATGATGGCCAGGGCGTTGACGAAGCCCGTCTGCACCTCTTTCGACACGAACCGCATCAGCACATGCAGACGCAGCAATCCGAAGACGATCTGCATCGCCCCCGCGATAAGCGTTGCCAGAAACATGTATTGAATGCCGTGATTATGCACGAGAGCGGCCACAACGAGAGCGACCGATCCGGCGGCTCCGGAGATCATGCCCGGTCTGCCGCCTGTGATGGCGATCGCCACACTGATGACGAAAGAGGCGTAGAGCGAAACGGCCGGAGAAACGCCTGCGATATAGGAAAAGGCAATGACTTCAGGAATGAGCGCGAACGTGCCCACCATGCCAGCCAGCACCTCACGCAGCGGGCTGAAAGCCCACTGTGCGCGATAGGTCGAGAGATTCAAGAGACGACTCCTTCGGGTAAAAAACGATCAGATTTCTTCGTCGTATTCTGGCCCGACGTGGCAATGGCGTCGTAAAGGTAGAAAGAGCCGTAACGGTTCGCAAGGGGGAAGCTGGCGGAGAGTGCTTAATACGGTACCATTTGCAAGGATCACCCGGGTTATCCCCGTCCAGAAAGGGCGTGACAGGCGTGGCGTGCGAAACCGGTCGGGGCTTGCAAAAGAATTTCGACAAAGGGGGCTAGACGCCTGCCCTGCATTTCTTTACATCGGGCATCGCTGTGTGGCGGATGTAGCTCAGTTGGTAGAGCGCCGGTTTGTGGTACCGGTGGTCGCGGGTTCGAGTCCCGTCATTCGCCCCAGCATTTCCCCTAAAATCAGAGTTGAACGACGACCCTGCCATTCGGACAGGATCTCGGGAATGCGTCGGGCGCTGCATGAGACGGCGCAGAGCGCCATCTTTCTTGCAGGCTAAAAGCGTCTACGCAGGGATCTATTGGCGCGCATAAACATCATCGAGGCGGATGATATCGTCTTCGCCCAGATAAGGGCCGGACTGTACCTCGATCAGGGTCAGGGCGATCTTGCCCGGATTGGCCAGACGATGCGTGCAGCCCAGGGGCAGATAGACGCTCTCATTCTCCCGCACGATGATTTCCGCCTCATCACGCGTGACGACGGCGGTCCCCGCCACGACCACCCAGTGCTCGGCGCGATGGAAATGCTTCTGGAGGGACAGGACATGGCCCGGATCGACATGAATACGCTTGACCTGGAAACGGTCTCCACGGATCAGGCTCTCATAAAAACCCCAGGGGCGATACATGCGATTATGGCTGCTGGCTTCGGCGCGCCCGGCCTGTGTCAGGCGGGTGACCATTTTCTTGACGTCCTGCGCCCGATCGCGATGCGATACCATCACGGCGTCTTCGGTGACCACAACGACCAGATTCTCGACGCCCATGACCGCTGTGACGGCAGCGTCCGAGCGCACATAGCAATTGCGCGTGGCATCCAGAAAAACATCACCTGAAATGACGTTGCCCTCTTCATCCTTGGGGCTGATCTCCCAGAGCGCATCCCAGCTGCCGATATCCGACCAGCCAAAGCTGGCAGGAACGACAGCCGCGTGGCGCGTGCGCTCGGCTACGGCATAGTCGATCGAGATATCGGGAGAGAGATTGAACATTTCCGGATCGAGCCGTTCGAAATCGAGGTCTGATTGTCGATGCGCCACGGCCTGGCCAACATGCGTATGGATGTCCGGCTCGAAAGCGGCAATCTCGCGCAGCAAAATATCGGCGCGGGCAACGAACATGCCTGAGTTCCAGGAATAGCGCGCATCCTGCACGAGGGTCGTAGCCCTCTCGAGATCCGGCTTTTCCATGAATCGCGCCACATGAAAAGCACCGGGGACGTCAGGAAGGGCGGCGCCCCGCTCTATATAGCCATACCCCGTTTCCGGCTTGTTCGGCTGGATGCCGAAGGTCGCGATATAGCCCTGCGTCGCTGCTTCGACGGCCGTATCGAGCGTGGCGAAAAGTCCCGCCAGGTCGGTAATCGCGGCATCGGCTGCCATGACCCAGAGAATGGCATCGGGCGTCTGTTCAGCGACCAGAAAGGCGGCCGCCGCGATGGCCGGGGCAGAATTGCGCGCGGAGGGTTCGAGCAGGATACGCGCCTCCTCAATACCCGCTTCACGCAATTGCTCGGCAATGATGAAGCGATGCGCCTCGTTGCACACCACGATTGGCTGTCCAAGTCCTGCGGCCTTGCCGCGTAATGCGGTTTCCTGAAGCAGGGTTCGCTCAGTCAGAAGAGGCCAGAACTGCTTGGGAAAACTGCCGCGCGACACGGGCCAAAGTCGACTGCCCGAACCGCCGGAGAGAATGACCGGGATGATCCGGGGTGAAGCGGGCAGGGCAGCTGAAGACAAGGCGCGATCCAGTATGATGTCCCGGGAGCAGGCAAATCCTTCCCGTCGATCAGGAAGGTTGGGCGATCATAAAGCGATCAGCCCAAAAATCCACGGAACATCCGCTCGGGACCCGCTTCACCCAGAGGAGATCACGTGACACAAAGCCGTGCGCTCAGTCCATCCAGGGGCGCGCATAGGCCACGCCCAGAGCCACAAGCTGCGCCGTGCGGTGCGGCGTATCAGACTCGGCATAGACGCGTAGTTCCGGCGCATTTCCCGAGGGGCGCAAATGCACGATATCCCCCTGCGTGAAGAACACCCGCAAACCATCGGTTTCGTCGCATCCTGCCACCGCGCCGCAAAGCGCAGTGAATGGCGCGAACTGGCCCGTTTCCGATAATTTCTTCTGCAGCGTAGCAATCTCTTGCGTGCTTCGTGCGGTGGGAAGCGGGGCCAATCGGTCACTCATCGTGTAGCGTGCGGGCAGGCTGGCCCCTAGAGCGACCAGATCGTTCTCATGGTCACGAGCCGCGATCAGGGCGCAGAGCATGGGCAATACGGCATCCCGTGTCGGCAAGGGCCGCAATATGCGGGCCTCACGAGAAACCGGCGTCGCCAGCAGAAAACCGCCATTGGCCTCGTATCCAACCGAGGGGCTATGGCCCTGGCCGGCGGCTTCGGTCATGGCGGCCACGACATAGGGCGAGCCGATACGCGTCCGTCGGATCACGGAAGCAAAGCCTGCTTTTTCCAGCGCCGTATTGCTGTTGACTGGCGTGGAAACGGCTTGGGCACCCAGGAAACGGGCGGCTACGATACCCAGAACGTCTCCACGCAGCCACGCGCCCTTCCTATCAGCCAGGAGCGGTCGATCGGAATCTCCATCGGTTGTCAGGATCGCATCATAGAGCCCGGTGGCGGCCCAGTCGCGGGCGAGCGCACAGTCCTCGGCACGAACCGCTTCGGTATCGACGGGTATGAAAACGGCCGATCGTCCAAGCGCGGTGACCTCGGCGCCAAGGGCCTGAAGCAGTGTGACGAGGCAATCGCGGCCCACCGCAGAATGCTGGTACACGCCAAGCCGGAGCCCCCTCAGCGCATGCACGCCGAAGAAGTCGCGATAGCGCGCGATATAATCCGGCAGGACATCGACGGTTCCCGGTGGGGCAAACTCATGCTGGAGCGTCCCTTGGGCATCAAACCAGCCTTCGGGAAGCGTGACGGATTGCCGCCGCATCCCTGTTTCGTCCTCCTTGAGGAATTCTCCCTCAGGCCGGTTGAACTTGATGCCATTGCGATCGGCCGGGATATGGCTGCCGGTGACCATGAGAGAGGGGATGCTGCGCCCATAGGCAAAAAGGCAAAGCGCCGGCGTGGGTACAGTGCCGCAATCAAGTGGCACCCCGCCCGCATGATGGATGGCCGCCGCACAGGCACGCAGGATGCGTGGCGTGCTGGGGCGCAGATCTCCCGCCAGGGCAACCTCATCACCGGGGTGGAATGCACCGAGACTTTGGAGATGCTGAAGATAACCGAGCGTATAGGCGAAACAAACCGCGTCGGTCATGGCGGTGACCAGACCGCGCGCGCCGCTCGTGCCAAAACCGACCCCGGAACGGGACATCCACTCAGCGATCAGCAAGAGACATTCCTTCTATCCGGCGAGGCCTGCACCACGGCTTCCCGTTTCGCGGCCAGAGCGCGACCTCTCTATGGGGTATATCCAGGGCGGCTGAGCGGTGGGAGCCGCTCACACGCGCCCGTAACCAAAGCTGTCACGCGCTCTGGGCGCAAGGCGACAGCATTTCCAGCCGCCCTCTCCCATATCGGGAGTATTGTCGTCGGCAGCCGGGGTCAGGTAGCCATTGGGCAGAAGGACGTAATGGGCGATGTGCAATTCTGGCCCCTTCAGAAACACGTTGCGCCAGATCTTGCCGTCAACCGTGTATTCCTTGAGCGTCCATGTCCCATCCAGCGTATCGGCGCGGTTGAACATCATGTCTTCTGCCCAGAAGGACTGGCGATGCAGGCGATAGCGGCCCGACGTTGCGGTAGGCGCACCATCCAGAACCAGTTCGATCGAGATATTGCCCTGGGGTGTCGGCAGGGGATTGAAACCATACCAGTCGCCAAAGACCGGTCCCGTCGGATCGGTGCACCCGGCAAGGGGGGAGATCAGGGTCAGCGCCAGCAGGGAGCCTGCGAGACGGGTCAGGATTCTGGACGGGCGGGTCATGGGCGTGGTCCGTTGGCAAGGGGCGTCGTATCGGCAGATGCGACAAAAAGACGGGCTAGCCCGTCTTCCAGCGCGATAGGGGTAATGCCCAGCCTCGTTGTCATGGGCGTAACTGGGAAGGCCTTGTCCTCGAGGAGCCGCCTGATCTCGGCGCGTCCGATCGAAGGCAGACCGGGCAGACGGGCCGAAAGAGGCGCGAGGATTTCCAGCACCTTCCCCGATACGGGCAGGAAAACACGTTTGCCCAGCCCGGCCGCCGTGAGAATGGCCTTGATGAAGTCGCGATAGCTTACGGCTCGGGGGCCGGCGATCACGAGGGATTCAGGCCCGGTGATCTGTCCGGAGGTGGCAAGAGCCAGCGCCGCCACGACCGCACGCGTCACATCGTCCTGATAGATGGGCTGAACCAAAGAGCGCCCCCCATTGGGCAGGGGAAGGACTGGCAGCCGCCTCAGCAGGGCGGCCAGGCGCTGCACATTATCCTCGCCTTGCGCGCCATAGATCATGGTGGGGTGCAGGATCATGCCCTTGCGCCCCGATTCGAGCAGGGCTGTCTCCCCTCTCAGCACGCCATTGCCATGGGCATCTGGCCAGCGGGTGAATTTGCGTGTGCTGCCAAGCGCAATCAGACAGGCGGTCTGAGGCGCCGCATCGAGAATGGCGGGTATGAAACGCGCATGGGCCGTCGAGACGATGCGTGTGGCATCGGTCAGAGCCGCCGCAAGCGTGCGCGAATCCTCGAGATCGGCGACGCGCGCGGATGCGCGAAGGTCGTCCGGCAGCTTCGCTGGCGCGCGAATGACAGGGATGATCGTCTCGCCCTCTGCGCTCAGAGCGCGGGCGATCGCCAAACCCGATCGACCGTTTGCCCCGATGAGATGGACCGGTGACGTCATGATCAGTTCAACGTGGAGGAGAGGATGGGCGGGGAAGACCAGGCTTCGCGCATGGCCGGGTCTTTCGCCAGCGGTGTGCTCAAGTTCTTGAGGTTCTCGCCGTTGAGTTTGATTGGCGGATGGAAGGAGAGGGTAAAGCTCCGCCCGGTCGGGGCTTGCAGGAATTCGGGCAGGGCGCTGAGGCCCGGCACTTTCTGCACCAGCAATGCGGCGGGAAGCGCCATCATCTGCTTGAGATCCGAGAGAGACTGGTTTCGTTGCGCGGCGATACGCGTCATGAGCGTGTCCAGATTGCCGCCATCATCGCGATAGGTCAGATCGGTCGAGATCAGGGCGGGCTGATGAGTGGCATCGCTGCTCTCCAGATTATCCATGGCAATCCGGCCCTCGAATGCGAAGGATTTCGGGGTCAGCGCCGCAAAGACGATTGTGCTCAGCCTGGTCGTGGTGTCTGTCGTGATGTTCTGGGTCATCATGTCGATATGGGTGACCGGCGGAAGGAACAGTGCCAGAGGCGATGCCGGGCTGAGGCTGAGCAGGGTTGTACGCGCCTCGCCTCGAGTCTGGATGACGGCCCCCTCCTTCCAGCGCCGCGCTTCACTGGACTCGCTGCTGATCCGGGCACCAAGCAGCGTCAGGGCAACGCCTTTGGTTTCGGCGCGTGCGGGTGTTTCCTGCACATCCTGCAGTGTGGCGAGATGGTCCGGCGAGGGATTGCTCGCGAATTGCTCCCACCAGCCGACATAACGCGCATAGCGTGTGCCGGTCTCGTGCATGTCCCTGATATCGAGCGCTAGAGCTGTGGCGGGTTGATGGATCGCGCGGGAAAGGGCCAGTGCCAGCTTGCTTTTGTTCGAGCAGGAAGCATGGCCTTCATGGAGGCTCCCTGCATTACCGTCGTCATGGCCGTAATTGTCGAGTGAGGCATAGCCGATGTTCAGTGTGCATCCCTGCTCGGAGACCAGAGCGATGTCATGGATCTGGCCATGCCGAAAATGGATTTGGGAGGCGGGTGGAAGCTCGGCCACCTCACGCTTCTCGCGGCTGAAGGGGGGGAGGAGCAGGTTCTTGAGCGTCAACTCGCCAATCGTGCCGCTCACCGGACCGACAATATTTACGCGATCGGCGTGAATGCGAGAAAAGCTCAGCCCGGTGGTCAGATAGCCCGTTGGGTTGTTGATGGTCAGGTGCTGGGCGCTCAGGGTGACGTCGCCGCGTATGAAGCGGGCATTATCGAAACCGGCACCGCGCGCCAGAAAGCGTGGATAGGCCCGGTCGTACTCGAATCTGGCATCTGGGGGCAGATTGGCCCTGAAACTGGCCAGAGCGCGCTGCAGCTCGGCCTTGGACTCGTGGCGTACGCCAATTCCGCCCAGACCGATAACAACAAGGCAGAGTCCTGCGGCGAGCCAGGGTCTTTTCACGTCTGATCATCCTCTTGAAACGGCCTCAATCGACGGTCGCCATGTTAGTCCGGCTTTGCAACAGGGACAATCTCGGGATTTATTTATGCGGTATCATGATACCGATAGACGAAAAATGGCGGAAATCAGCCGTTTTCAGGAGGGCGGCATGAGTCGAAAAAGCTTGACCTAATGCCGGGGGCGTCCCATAAGGCGCCCCCAATACCAACACATGTTGCTGGATCAGTCCGAACCATGAAGACCACACTTTCGTTGAAGCCCGCAGAGGTGACGAAAGGCTGGACCCTGATCGACGCCGAAGGGCTCGTTCTTGGCCGCCTCGCCACCATCATCGCGACCCGCCTGCGCGGCAAGCACAAGCCCCAGTACACCCCGCATGTCGATTGCGGCGACAACATCGTCGTGATCAACGCCGAGAAGATCGTTCTGACCGGCAACAAGGTGGGCCAGAAGCTGTTCCATTACCACACGGGCCATCCCGGTGGCATCAAGGAGCGCACCATCACGCAGCGTCTCGAGGGCAAGAACCCCGGCAGCGTGATCGAGAAGGCAGTCGAGCGTATGATCACGCGCGGCCCGCTGCAGCGCGCCCAGATGAAGCATCTGTATGTCTATGCCGGTGACAAGCACCCGCATGAAGGCCAGCAGCCGGTGAAGCTGGATGTTGCGTCCATGAACCGCAAGAACACCCTCAATGTGATCGAGGCCTGAGAGATATGTCTGAA
The DNA here is from genome assembly GCF_003994335.1 of Asaia sp. W19. Lineage (GTDB taxonomy): Bacteria > Pseudomonadota > Alphaproteobacteria > Acetobacterales > Acetobacteraceae > Asaia. The sequence goes on along the minus strand of NZ_PNQZ01000060.1, from coordinate 12,157 downwards.
ACTCAAGAGCGCACAGGTACGCTTCAGGACCTCGCCGGCATCGCTCCTGCCACGCAGGCTGCTCCGGTTCACGAAGTCAAGCGCGATGCACAGGGCCGTTCCTATGCAACGGGTCGTCGTAAGGACGCCACGGCACGCGTATGGGTCAAGCCGGGCAAGGGCGATATCATCGTTAATGGCCGTCCGGTCACGACCTATTTCGCTCGTCCGGTTCTGCGTATGCTGATCACGCAGCCCTTCCTGCTGACCGATCGCTACAACCAGTTCGACGTGTATTGCACGGTCAAGGGCGGCGGTCTGTCTGGCCAGGCTGGTGCAGTGCGTCACGGCATCTCGCGCGCCCTGACCCATTATGACCCCGCTCTGCGTGGCATTTTGAAGGTTGCAGGCTTCCTGACCCGCGACAGCCGCGTTGTCGAGCGTAAGAAGTACGGTCGCGCCAAGGCACGTCGTTCCTTCCAGTTCTCCAAGCGCTGATTTCTGGCGGGGCTTTGGCCCCGCTGGCCTCAGGGTTACGAAAAACCCCGCTCTCGCAAGAGGGCGGGGTTTTTTGCATTTCGCAGACGATTCCTTCTGCTTCTTTCTGCGCCTGTTTCATAAAGTTACATGGGAATACACAACGTCACAAAATCGTGAGTATTTCCTCGCATTAGGCCGGGGAATGAACGGATAACCGCCGTGATCGCGCAGATCCGGACTATCCGGGTCATGTATCGAAAATAAGTTCAGGGCTGTGAACCTAATTTCGATTGTTCATCTTTTTCGGCAGATTATAGGACACATCATAAATCTGCGTTAACCGCCACTAATTTTTATTCATTAGTGAAGATTGTGAACTATTTGCCAAATATATAATTCCTTCTTCTCTCGGTGGAGTCGAGGTGTGATCGTTGATGGCCGGTTGATAGTCAGAAAGTGAGAAGTATTCGGGAAACCCCAGGTCTCCCGACTTTATCCCGGATCAACGGACGGAAAGCCGAGCTATGACTACATCGATCAGTGGCGTCTGGAGCGCAGTGTTGGCAAATGGCAAAACTGTCTATCAGAGTAATGGCCAGGTCATAGACGGCCCCGTCAATCTGGTTGGGCAGGCGCCGGAACTGCATGTGTTCAGCGGAGCCGTGGTGACGGGTCTGACATCTCCCATGTCGGCTTGGACAGCCAAATGGGCCAGCGCCTTCATCCAGAGCGGCGGTACGATCGAGAATTCGACCCTGCAGAGCATTGTGGCGGTTGTCAGCTCTGGCGGCGTCCTGGCCAATAATATGCTCGATCATACGGGCGACAAGATCCATAGCGGCGGCACCGCCATCAACAACACCAAGTTCAATGGCGGAGATTTCTACGCCGATCGCTCGGCACGCGTGAATAATCTGACGATCGGCCAGAGTCTCAGCGTTCTCTCCGGCGTGGTCTGGTCGGGTGGCACAGTGCAGTCTGGGGGTATCGTCAGCGCGGTTGCGGGTAGTCTGGTACAGGATGCGCTCGTCTCGCGCGGTGGACAGGTGGCGATCCTCTCAGGAAGCACGGCCCAGAATGTCAGAACACTTGGAACGGGTCTCAATGGTCCCGGTACCGGCATACAGGGCTCGCTCATCCTCAGTGCAGGGGGCACAAGCGTCGATGCGCGTATTGAGGGCGGCTATATGTCCGTCCAGGGCAATGGTGCTGTCTCGCGCGATGCTTACGTCACTTCCAATGGCTGGCAGGATGTCGGTTCGAACAATAACGGGGCAACTGGCGGCGGTGTCGCGTCCTCCACGACGCTGATCAACGGAGGGGCGCAGTTCATCAAGAACGGGCTTGCTGTTGATACGCAGGTCTCTTCGGGCGGGCGTCAGGAGGTTGCAGCAGGCGGTACGGCGCAGGGCGGCACTGTTTTTGCCGGGGGGCAGTTCCAGATCGACGCCGGTGGCACCGGTATCAACAATGCGATCCTCTCCGGCGGTCAGGGAAATGTCTGGGGTATCGCTCAGGCATCAAACGGGGTCGCATCGGGTCTGACCGTGCAGAATGGTGGTTCCGCGGTCGCGTTGTCTGGGGGGCGTCTCAGCGCGGCCACCCTGATGAGTGGCGGGCGCGCTATCGTATCCTCGGCGGGGGTGATGGCTGACTCCGTTCTCTCACGGGGTGGTGTTGCCCGTATCCAGTCCGGTGGTACGGCCACCGGCATCACGGCGTTGGGGAATGGCTGGTGGGGCACGGAAGAGGCGGCCATCCTTATCGGTGCGGGCGGAACATCGCTGAATGCGACACTGTCCGGGGGCTATCAGTCTGTTCAGGGTCAGGGTGCCTATTCCGAGAACACGCTCATCACGGCCAGTGGCTGGCAGGATGTAGGCTGGAATTCGCGAGACAATACCTATGGTGGTGGTGTGGCCTCCGGGTCGACGCTGGTCGGGGGTGGGAAGCAGTTCCTCAGCGGCGGCACCGCCATAAATACGCTGATCTCGAGTGCTGGTACGCAGACCGTGATGGGCACTGGAATCGCATCAGGCTCTCTCATTGTGTCGGGCGGATCGATCGTCGTTCAGGCCGGCGGCACGAGCTTCAACGCCCAGGTCGCTTCCGGTGGCGTCGGCCAGGTCAATCAGGGCGGCACCGCAGTGGCCCTGAATGGTCAGACCTCGGGCATGACAGTTCAGAATGGAGGCTCCGCTCTGGCCCTGAGTGGCGGAACGGTCACCAATTTCACTCTCCTGAGTGGCGCGCGCGGTTTCGTCTCATCTTCAGGTGTCATGGCGAGTTCCGTCCTTTCACGCGGTGCCGTCGCTCGCATCCAGTCGGGGGGTACCGCGTCGCATCTCACCGCCTCCGGTAACGGATGGTGGGGGACGGAAGAGGCGGCCATCCTGGTGGGTTCCGGCGGGACATCGCTCAACGCGACACTCTCCGGGGGCTATCAGTCTGTTCAGGGGCAGGGGGCCTATTCCGAAAATGCTCTCGTTACTGGCAATGGCTGGCAGGATGTAGGCTGGAACTCCCGCGACAATACTTATGGCGGCGGTGTGACCTCTGGCTCCACGCTGGTCAGTGGCGGCAAGCAGTTCATCAGTGGTGGAACGGCGGTGCAGACCGTGGTTTCGGCTGCAGGAACACAAACGATCCTGGCGACGGGTATTGCCTCGAATGCGATCGTTCTCTCCGGGGGGCGTACTCTGGTGACTTCCGGAGGTATCCTGTCGGGTGGGACGATCGGGCAGGGCGGGCTCCTGAGTGCTGCGGCTGGCGGCGTCTATGGTGGGCATATCTCCGCCGCGGGTATCGTTTCCGGCGGCACGGTTCAGTCCACAGGCATGCTCGAGGTCGTTTCCGGGGGAACAACGACAGCGCTGACAGTCGCCTCGGGGGGCTCGTTGCAAATAGATGCCGGGGGGTCGCTCATCGGTCTGGCATCGCTTGCGCCGGGTGCCTCGGCAACACTGGATGGCAATGCCGGAGGCACGGTCAATCTGGGGGGTAACGGCTATACACGGCTGACACTCACCGGAACGACGAGCCCGACATCGATCATCTCCGGGTTCAACGGCGAATCTCCGTCGGCGTCGGATCAGATCATTCTGCGGGATATCCCGAGATCCCAGATCATCGGTGTGGATTTTCCCGATGACGATCATGTCGAGTTTGTGCTTTCGGGTGATCGTCGCCTGAGAATGACTGTCCCGGGCGCGGGAAAGAAGCCTGCACGGTACGACCTGTCGGATGGCCCCGGCAATTCGACCATTTTCGCTGTTTGTTTCCTTGCCGGCACCCTGGTCAGAACCCCCGAGGGAGAGCGCGCCGTCGAAACGATCGCGCCAGGCGACCTTGTCTATGTCTATCACAACGGGTGTCAGGAAGTGCAGCGTGTCACCTGGGTCGGTCAGCGATCGGTCGAGTGCACCGAGAGTGCCCGCTTCGAGCCGACCGATTATCCGGTCCGGGTCTCGGCAGGCGCGTTGGGAGACGGGGTACCCTACAAGGATCTGCTGATCACGCCCGAACACTGCCTGTATCTCGATGGGGCTCTCATACCCGCCAGAATGCTGGTCAATGGCCGCTCGATCACCCATGACACCAGCCTCACCCGCTACAGCTATTACCATATAGAGACACAGACCCATGCCACCGTCATGGCCGATGGCATGCTCAGCGAAACCTATCTGGACACGGGCAACCGCGACGGCCTCGGTTCGGGGCGGGGTGGGATTGCGCCCGGCGCGACCGCAGAAGTGTCGCAGAGCCAGCCGGTGATGGCGGCGCCTCTTGATGTCTCGCGAGCATTCGTCGAGCCGATCTGGAACAGACTGGCGCGCCGCGCCGGAGTGGAGCGCATCGGCCGGTTGACCGGGAAGACGACGCCTCGCCTTCATCTGCGCACGGAAGCGGGGGAGATCCTGCAGGCGGTGAGAGAGAATGATGGCTGCCATGTCTTCCACCTTCCCGAAGGCTGCTCCACGGTACATATCTGCTCGCCTGCCGCGCGTCCGAGCGAGGTCATCGGGCCTTTTGTCGATGATCGGCGCATGCTCGGTGTGCTGATAGGCGCCATGACGCTGTATGCCCCCGACGGTGCGACTGAAATCGACGTGCGTGACTTCCTGTACCACGCCCGTGGCTGGCACGCGGCAGAAGGTCGCGCCCAGCGATGGACGAATGGCTGCGCGGTCCTGCCGCTTGGCCGCCTCTCAGCGGCGGGGCGCCGTGTGCTGGCGATACAGGTGCTCGCGACGGGTCCGGGCGCTTCGAATGAGACGAGCGCCGCGCTGCGTGCCGAATTCAGGTCGCAGGGACTCAGTCCTGTTCTCCCCGGTTCCTGAGCACCTCAGGACACTCCCAAACCTCGTTCCAATCTGGTCAGTCCCTGCAATACCCGGTGCTTAAACTGGGATATTGCAGGGACTTAACCGTATCTGGGCAACTGCATGGAATGTACCGTCAAAATATCGGTACAGAACATTAACAAATTTTTCCTTGGATCGATCCTCATATGAAGCATGATCGCCACCGGATGCAAATGGCGTCAGAAGCCTTACGGAAGGTCGTAGCATATAATGGCGATTTCGATATTGAATCGCATCGAGCAATGAAAAATATGAAACTTCGATACTTCAGGGTTATTGAAGAAATATTCAACGCGCAGTCTCTGGTCGGTGCATCGTCAAAACTCAACCTCACACCGACAGCGGTGTCAAAAGCCTGTCTGGAAGTGGAAAATCTTCTTGGCGTCAAACTGTTCACCCGGTCGAATTCAGGAATGATGCCGACCGAGATCTGTCATTCAATTGTCGAAACCAGTCGTGTCATTCGTTCCGAGCTCGAAAAGCTGACGCATAGGGTGAACCAGTTCAAGGAGATTCGCACAGGCGCGATCAATATCGGATTTCAGGCGCCTGCGCTCGAGAAACGCATCATGCAGGGCGTCTCGAAACTCAAGCAGAGAGACGGGTCTCTCAAGATCAGGATCGTTTATCGCGAGCGCCCATACCTGCTCGAGATGCTCGAGAATGGCGAACTGGATTTCGCGTTCGTCGATTTTTTTCAGCTCAACCAGAACGAGAATCTCAACCTGGAAATCATGCATCGCGATAACTGCTTCGCGGCATCGCGCAATGCGTCTCTTTCTGTGCCGGAACTTCTGAGCGGCTGGGAGGTGAACCGGCAGAATTTATGGATCATGCCGGTCAAGGGCGTTGCCCTGAGGGAACGTTTTGACGCCATTCTTTCAGCGCGCGACCTGCAACCTCCACAAAACATCGTCGAATATAATTCCTCGATCGGTCTCGAGGAGCTTTTTCTATGCACCGATGGGTGGGGCATTCTGCCGTTCTACGCCGTGCCGATCGCCAGAAAACATCAGCATATACGCGCAAGCTACGAGCTTCTGGACGAGATGCGGCTCGAGAGTGGCCTGGCCTGGATGAAAAATCGCCCGCGTTCGCCGCATATCGAGGAGGCAATCCGCATGTTCACCGAGGAGATGCCGGAAGACGCCGAACTCATACTCGCCGATCCATCCCTCAAGCACTGAGCCCCGTCTTGCGTGCTGCGGTTCGACAGGCATCGGAGCAATAACGAACCTGATCCCAGTCCCGTGCCCATTTGCGGCGCCATGAAAAGGGCCTATGGCAGACGGGGCAGATTTTCTCAGGCAGATTGGCCTTGCTTGGTCTGGGGGCCACACGCCCCTTGCCTCGACCCATGATGTCCTGCCCTTTCCAGCGCTCCGTCAAAGAACAGTGCCGTCCGTACCGCGCGTCATACGTATCCGAACTTGGCGTTTCCAACGCCCGGAGCGCCGGATGTTTCATCCTCGCCGCCCGCGGGTTTGTCTCCGTAAGGAACCTCACCACGGCTCACGCGCTTGCCAGATCACGCCCATTCTGATCACGCAAATGCGAGGAAGCGTCCATGCCCTTCATTACCGCCAGCGATGGCACGAAGCTGCATTACCGGGAGGAGGGGCGGGGAAGACCTCTGGTCATGATCCATGGCTGGACATTTTCCGGACGCTTCTTCCATCGCAATATTCCCGTATTGTCGGAAAAGGCCCGGGTAATCGCGCTTGATCTGCGTGGGCATGGCGAGTCAGACAAGCCCGATCATTCCTATCGTATCGCGCGTCTCGCAGCCGATCTGCGCGATCTTCTCCAGGCTCTTGATCTTGATGATGTCACGGTGCTCGGTTGGTCCATCGGCTGTCCGATCATCTGGTCCTATCTGGAGTTGTTCGGCACGGCTCGGCTGCGCGATGCGATTTTCGTGCAACAGACACCGCGACAATATTATTCCTCGGAATGGAAGCATGGTCATGCCGCCTGTTATGATCAGGCTGGGCTTGCGGAGACCATCCAGAAACTGACCCTGGCTCCCAAGGATTTCGACCGGCAGAATCTGGCCGATTGCTGTGCCTCAGAATTATCGGACGAGGAGCAGTCCATGCTCCTCGGTGAGATGGCCAAGAGCCCGGCTCACGCGCGCGCCGCCATGATGGCGGATCATACGGTTCACGACTGGCGCGATCTTCTGCCTCATCTGAACCTGCCCGCCCTGATGATGATTGCCGAGAAAGATGCCGTTCTCGTGCCGGAAGGCCCGAGCTGGGTGGCACAGAACATGCCCGGATGCGGTGAACTGCGCTTTTCCGAGAGTTCGCACATGCTGTTCATCGACGAGACGGAGAAATTCAACCGCGCGGTTCTGGAGTTCATCGCATGATCGAGGGCTTTCCTTTTCGCTTTGGCGTAAACGAGTTTACCACCCAGCCTTGGTCCTTCGAGGAAGATGTCGCTCATTATGCGGCACTTGGGGTGGAGGCGATCGAGATATGCGAGGCCAAACTCGACCCTGAACGCGCTGTCGAGCAAATGGAGGCCGCGCGCGCGTCGGGTCTTGCCGTTAGCGCGGTCCAGCCCCGTATACGTACCTTCTTCGGCAGCAAGATGGCCCCCCAGCCGGAAGCTGTGGAACAACGCGTCGCGGCGTTTGCGGAGAGTCTCAAGAGGCTTGCCCCCCACGCTGAGGGCGCCTCTTTTGTCATGAATACCGGTGCCCCCAGCAATGGTAACATGCAGCGCTGCCTGGATGAAACGGTGCATCACCTGCGCCGCCTCGTCCCCCTTGCCGCCGATCTTGGGGTGAAGATCGCCATCGAGCCATTGAATCCCACCTCGATCAATGTCGAAACGGCGATCTGGACCGTCGATCAGGCGCTCGACCTGCTGGATGCCGTTGGACATGATTCCTGTGGGCTGTGCCTCGATTACTGGAATATTTGGCAACAACCTGATTGTGACGGGGCCATTCGTCGCGCTGGCCACCGCATCTTCGTCGTTCAGGCGAGCGACTGGCGCACGCCGCTCTCCGCTATGGACCGCCTCGTGCCTGGCTCGGGGGCCATCCCCCTTGGCTCTTTGCTGCATGCAACATGGGAGGCTGGCTATCGGGGCGTCTGCACTCTCGAGATCTTCTCCTCAGACGTGCCCGACAGTCTGTACGAGCAGGATCTGGAAAACGTCATTCGCCATTCCTGCCAAGGGCTCGAGCGCGCGTGGAAGGATCACGCGTCTAAAGTCCAGCGGGCAGCGTGAAACTGGCGCGTCGCTCGCTGTAACGATCAACCAGATAGCCAGCGCGGTCGCGGGTCAGGAGGGTGAATTTCAAAAGCTCCTCCATGACATCCACCACGCGATCATAGAGCGGTGAGGGGATCATGCGGTCATCCTCGTCGAATTGCTTATAGGCCATGGGCACGCTGGACTGGTTGGGGATGGTGATCATCCTCATCCAGCGCCCCAGGATGCGCAGGGCATTCACACTGTTGAAGCTCTGTGAGCCACCACAAACCTGCATGACGGCAAGCGTACGCCCCTGTGTCGGACGGATGGAGCCGAGTTCGAGAGGAAGCCAGTCGATCTGATTCTTGAAAATCGCAGTGATCGTGCCGTGACGTTCAGGACTGCACCAGACCTGTCCCTCAGACCAGAGTGACAGGGCACGCAGCTCCTGAACCTTGGGGTGATCCTCGGTTACCGTATCGAGCAGGGGCAGGCCGGTCGGATCGAACACACGTGTTTCTGCTCCCAGAGCGGTCAACACGCGCTCTGCCTCCTGAACCAGCAACCGGCTGAAGGAGCGCGGACGGAGCGAGCCATAGAGCAACAGGATGCGGGGCTTGTGATCCGCGCGCTCTGTCGGCTCAAGTCTGTGCAGATCGACGGGCGGCAGATAATTCGTGTCGAAAAGGGGCGTGTTCTGCATGGAGACGCTTTCCTTGGAGAAGATACGAGGTGTTTGCTCGTTGCCTCACCCTTCCGGCTTCGCGCCCATGCAGCAGGGTCGCAGCCCTGAGAGAAGGGGGGTTGAGAGGTCGGGGCGCCCTGCACAGCATTCGGCAAGCATGAATTGCATGAGGGCTTCGAGTTGGCTCAGGGCTGCCCGATAGGTAATCGCCCGGCCTTGTCGAAGCGATGTCAGAAGACCCGCGCGCTGAAGAATCGACAGATGGGTCGAGATGGTGTTCTGGGGCTGATCCAGCGCCTGCGCAATTTCTCCAGCCCGGAGCCCGTCCGGCTCATACTGTATCAGAAGGCGAAAGATCGCGAGACGCGAGGGCTGAGAAAGGGCTGAAAAGGCGCTAAGCGCGTCTGAACTATCCATATATCGAGAATAACAGATATATCAATCAATTCAAGGCGCGTCTGGCGGATCGTCTCGGGCCGGTACGGGGGCAGGGCAAACGCGCCTCCCCCCGGGAGCCTTTCAGAAGAGAACGGTTCTGACGATATGCTCGGCGAGTTCACGGGGCTTCTCCAGTTGCGGCATATGGCCGCATCCGGAAAAGAGCGTAAGCGCCGCCCGATCTGGGAGCGATTCTGCTCTGAGCATGGGCAGGATTTCGTCCTCTTCCCCCCAGAATACCGACACAGGCCCTGGGAATGCGGCCATAATCGGCAGAAGAGAGATTTTCTGCCGGTCGCCGTCGAAGCTCGCCGCAGCGATGGTTCTCAGGCAGTCGAGTGCGTGGTCGAGGCGCTTGAAACGGATCATCTCCTCGACCATCTGGCGCGAGATCAGGCCCTTGTCATGCACCAGAAGTGAGAGGATCGGCTCGAGTGTCTTGCGCCTGTCAGCTGTCAGGATGCCCTCGATGAAGGACCCGTTGAGAGTCTCTCCCAGCCCGGCCGGGGCGACCAGTGTGAGGCTGGCCACGCGGTCCGGAGCCAGGGCGGAAAGTTGAAGGGCAATCGCGCCACCGAGCGAATGCCCGACGAGATGGGCCTTTTCGAGGGAGAGGGCGTTCATCAACTCCACCAGGGGGAGGGCCAGTGTGTCAGTCGCGCCATCGTCCACGCGCTTGCTGGAGCCGCCATGACCCGGCAGATCAACGGCAATCACCCGCGTGTGCTCCGCCAGAGCGGGTTGAATGAGCATCCAGTTTTCCAGAGACCCGGCGAAACCATGAATAAGAAGGATCGGCAGGTGATCTCCTGCGGTAAGGCCGCTTTCCTGTATCCGCAGGGTGAGCGCACCAAGCGTTAACATGCGATCGCCGGAAGCAGGAATGCTCTGCGCTTTCTCTTCGTCATTGCCTTCTTCGGCCTCGAAACCGGCAATGAATTGGTCAATCTCGGAATCAGAGACTGTCGGGTCGGCAAGGATGCCAATGAGCGCGCCCACTGCACGCATCTCTCCTTCCGGTGAGAGCTGCCGACGCAGAACGCCCGAGGCGGGACTCTCATAGACATTGGTGATCTTGGTGGTCTCGATTTCCGCCAGATCCTGCCCGGCCGTGATGGTGTCGCCTGGCGCGGCGAGCCAACCAACGACGCTGCCTTCTGTCATGGCGAGACCGAATTTCGGCATGGTGATGGGGATGATAGACCCGCTCATGGCTCAGGCCTCCTGCACGGCGCGGTAATCCATGACCGAGCGCACTGCAGCGGCGATCTTCTCGGCATCGGGCATGTAGAGCTTCTCAAGCGCCGAGGAAAACGGCACGGGCGTATGGGGCGGGGTGACACGGCGTATCGGCGCCTTGAGCGTATCGAACCCTTCCTCCGCCACCAGTGCGGCGATATCCGTGGCCATGTTGCAGCGCGGGCTCGACTCATCCACGATTACGAGGCGCCCCGTTTCGGCCACGCAGTCGAGGATGGTGCCTGTATCGAGAGGTGAGGTGGTGCGCGGGTCGAGTACGGTGCAGGAGATGCCCTGTTTCTCGAGCTTGTCGGCGGCCTGATTGGCAAAGCCGACCATCCTGCCGAAAGCCACAATGGTCACGTCATCGCCCTCACGTGTCAGATTCGCCTCGCCAAAGGGGATCGTATAGGGCTCGTCCGGCACCTCTTCCTCCTCGTCATACATCAGCTTGTTCTCGAGGAAGATCACCGGGTCATCGTCCCGGATCGCCTCGATCAGAAGCCCCTTGGCCTCATAGGGCGATGAGGGAATGACGACCTTGAGACCGGGGATATGCGTGAAGAGCGGATAGAGCGCCTGGCTGTGCTGGGCCGCTGCCGAGAGTCCCGCGCCGTACATGGCGCGTATCACCAGCGGTGTGCGTGCCTTGCCGCCGAACATGTAGCGGAATTTCGCTGCCTGATTCATAATCTGATCGAGACAGCAGCCTACGAAATCGACAAACATCAGCTCGGCAACGGGCCGCAAGCCTGTGGCGGCAGCCCCCGCCGCAGCGCCGATATAGGAGGCTTCGGTGATTGGAGTGTCGAGCACACGATCCGGACCGAATTCGGTGTAGAGCCCCTTGGTGACGCCAAGTACGCCGCCCCAGGCGTCATCGACCCCTGAACTGCCGCCCTTGCCGCCCGCAACATCCTCCCCCATCAGGATCACGCGCTCATCGCGCCGCATCTCCTGACGCAGTGCCTCATTGATGGCCTGTCTGAAGCTTTTTCTGGACATGATAATTCTCCCTCCCTGGCGTGATGTGGCTCAGTAGGTGACGTAGACATTCTCATGCAGGTCGGCTGCCTGCGGCACGGGATCGGACTTGGCCTTGCTGACTGCCCGATCGATCTCCTCGCGTACGGCGCTATCGATCGCATCGAAAGCCGAGGCCTCGATCGTGCTGACGGTGCTCACCTGCTCGCGAAAATTTCTGAGGCAGTCTTTTTCGGCGCGCAGGCGCGTTACGTCTTCGCTGCGCCGATAACTCGCGGCGTCCCCCTCGAAATGCCCGTACCAGCGGGCGAGATGGACATGCATCATCACAGGCCCCTTACCGGAGCGGGCATGCGCGATCGCCTCTTCCGCAGCCTGGTGTACAGCGAAGAAATCAGAGCCGTCGCATTCGATATAGGGCATGCCGAAGCCTTCAGCGCGTGCGCGTTGGGACCCTGCGCAGGCATAGGAAGACGCTGTCGCCTCGCCATAGCAGTTATCTTCCAGCACAAACACCGCTGGTAGTGACCAGACTGTGGCGAGGTTCAGGCTTTCCAGCGTCGTGCCTTCATTGGAAGCACCATCACCATAAAAGGCGACTGCAACTCCTCCATCCTTCAGCAGCTTGTGTGACAGGGCAGCGCCACAGATCAGTGGCGGGCCGCCGCCGACAATCCCATTGGCACCCAGCATGCCCAGGGACAGATCAGCGATATGCATCGAGCCGCCCTTGCCCTCGCAGACGCCGGTTTTCTTGCCGTAGATTTCGGCCATC